>DETD01000020.1 GCA_002362105.1 Bacteroidales bacterium UBA3297 | reverse complement strand
GTGGCAGGCGACTGCTCTATCTACCAGTGGACGGTCAACGACGTGGTGGTGACAGATACACTTGGCAACAAACACGCTCCGCTGTCCCTTCCAGGCATAACGGTCAACTTCGTCGACAACACGACTATAACGGTTGCTGCGGGTGGCCGTGTCTGTCCGGTTGCCGAGGCGGAACTGCAGGTGGCTGTCGAGAAAAAGCAGACTTTGGACTTGTCGGTTTCCGACAGTGTGGTTTGCCGGGGCAACAGCATTGAACTGTCGTCGGACTATGCCTATGCCGACGGACTTGTATGGGAGTCCAAACCAACCGGTTCTGACAAGTACCAGCCAATGGGCAGCGCTACCGCTACCATCGAGGGCCTGCCAGAGGTGAGCACCACTTACCGCGTCTCTGCCCGTTCGGAACTCGGCTGTGTCGAGATTCCAACTGAACTGGAGGTGCGTGTCGACGAGCCTGCCGGGCTGAAGGTGGCGGACGATTTTGCCATCTGCGAGGGCGACGTGGCGCTTCTGTCGGCAACTACCGCGCTGCCGTCCGACAGTGTGGTATGGACGGTGAGCGGTACGGACGAGGTGCTGGGCACCGAAGCTAAAATCAGCCTGACGCCCGAGGCTTCGAACTCGTACACCGTTGTAGCCTACAAGGGTGTGTGCCGTGAGGAGCGGAATTTGGATGTGAAGGTGGTGGAGATACCGCGCATAGCAGAACACGAGGATATGGGTGACCGTTCTTACCGCATGATAGTGGATAATGCCGTAGAACCTGTTATGTTCGACTACGGCAACGCCGAAGGCAAAACCGTATCAGACGTGTTGAATAACGCGATTTACGGTAAGACCTACAATATAAAGGTGATGAACGACTACGGTTGCGCGTCGGCCTACCAACTCCAGGTTCCTGCATTCAATCTCGACTTCCCGCTCTATTTCTACCAGGGCGACGAGAACTGGAAGGTGGGTAACTTGGAAAGGTATACGAATACCACGCTGTCGGTATACAACCGCTACGGCAAACTGCTGTTTGAGACAACAGATGCCACCGAGGGGTGGAATGGCGAGTATAATGGAAATCCGATGCCGACAACCGACTATTGGTATGTTGTGGATGTTCCTGAATTAGATAAACAATTCTCTGGACATTTTACCTTACTGAGAAGGTGATTTGTAAAGACTTGATATATGCCACCACTGCTCATTAGTCTTATTGGATGTACAAACAACTTGATTTAGACAACAAGTAGATTTATAAGTGACAATGTGGAAACAAGCTATAATTTTAATAATAGTCCTATTTGTTTTTGGTAGTCAGGGCCAAGCGAATGGACAACCGTTAGTTGCAGAATTAAATTGGACTAAATTAAATCTCAAAGGGAAAGTCAAGCAAGTCGTTATTAAAGAAGAAGCACTTGACTCTAACGTTATGAGTAATTGTTTCGATATTTATACATTCAATAGTTCAGGTATGTGTGAGAAACACATTAATAAATGTATTCCTGAATTATATACTAAACATGATACATTGGTTACAACTACAGAATATAAATATACAGATGAACTATTGAGCAGAGTAGACATAATTAAAAAGATGAAAGGTTCCTCCTTCTGTGACTCTACAAGGTATTTATTTTCTTATACGGAGAATAAGTATCCGCTAGAAAAAAAAATGTATAAAAGAAAAGGTAACGAATGGACTATAATGGGTTTAACAACGTTTAAAACAGATAGAAGAGGAAATATAATCCAAGACACATACTATCCTATCTTTGACGGGAAAAAACAGTTCATAAAGGGCAAATCTTTTACTACCGAATACACTTACAATTCCGATAACCGACTAGAGTATTTACACTCAAAAGATGAATCGTGCAAAAATATTTATGATGCCAATGGTAGACTAATCCAAATTTTATCGGTCTCATATCATGATACAACGCTATTATGTAGTTTTAAATATGATATGAACGGAAATGTGATAGAAAATCATACATGTATACCATGTCCAGAAAAAGAGTACTTATTGTCAAATATGAACGTGATTATGCATAAAGAAGATGTAAATCCGTTCGTGTCGGGCTGTATTACGTCTCTTCAGGGAAAAAAGGATAAAGAAGACATTGGAAATACATGCTATATTTTTTATGAATATGATTGTGATGACAATATCAAAGAAATGGTTATTGCAGACATGTGTTCTGGTCGTCTAACTTATAAAACTTATAATTTTGAATTCTTTGAATAGTTCGTTACTATAGAAAAATTGATGGGGAAACCACTCCTAATGAATAAATATGAGTGTAAGGATGGAGAATAGCATAAAAAGGATGTTGTTTTTTATGTGTGTATGCCTTTTCAGAATTGACTTTTGCTATAGTGAAGACACTATATATATTTGTTCGCACCATAAACAGTTTGTTAATTCATCCGATAATGTGCCGGTCGCTGGCTCTAATTATATTTGTGCACACCGTAAACAATTTATTGATACAACAGCCATTGACCGTTTCCTGTATCAATCTGATAAGAATGCGTATAACGGAATAGAAACAATAACGGATGCGGATGTAAAGTGTTTTTATGAGTCGGAGTTTTTTATGTATTCGTTGGTGATGGCGTTACAACATAATGATTCTATTGCGTTTAACATGATGAATGAATCTATAGATAAGTTTTATAAGAGTAATTCTCTTGTAATGGGTTCCTTCTCGAAGAATCTATGTTATGAGTTTTTAAACGCTTGTGAAAATCTTTGTAATAATGTGTATTACAAGGATTTTATGTATAAGTCAGTTTTCGAACATCCTTATAAGTATTGCCAATATCGAATGAATTTCGTGAAAAACAGTAAATTGAAGTCTGTTTTGTACGAGGGTAATGGGTATGTCTATAAAAATGATTTGCTTGAAGAACTTAAAAAAAATTGCGGAAATATCAGTTCTGAAGATCCCTATACATTTTTTTCAATGAATCAAAAATGATATTTTATTCCATATACTATGCTGACAAGTACGATTTAGGTGTTGGTTGTTTTTATATATTTGAATCAATTAGAGATTTCCTTGATGATAAAGGTATAATTCCTAGTAAGAAATTGGCGAATTTTACTATGTATTTTCTGCATAAGTCATATGAGTTGAATATCTCTGAAGCGATTGAATATGTTGAAAGATATAATAGATCTAACAATTAAGAGATAATTCGAAAAAAGGCATCTCGTAAATATATTTAATGTTGATTGTCAGTTCGATAAGCGGATGATTTGAAAACGGGGTGCCAGTGGGAGATGCTCACAATGGAAGTTTCCCGCCTTTCTCCTTAGTATTCAATAAATGAAACCGAACATCCAAAGTGGAATTTCTCTCATGTTTGCGTATTCTATATCATCCTTGGCGATATAGGCGTTCTCTATATTTTTGATTTGATGAGATGTCTTGTTTTTCCCTCCTACTTCAAATGTATATCCATTTACTTCAAAATCTGCTTGTGTCGAAGATGAAAAAATTGGATATAATTCCTGGAGAAACTGGATAAAAATATTTTCTCGTATTGTGCCGATATTTGGATCCCCATCAGTAAGGGCATAGGATAGGTTGGGATTATTCAAATAGATTTTATCTATTTTCTCTAATATCTTAATGCCACTTGCTTTTTCTCTTACCATTGTGATTAACTGTGCTTTTTCCAAATACATAAAATAGTCTGGCAACGCATTTCTTGATATGCCCAACTCTCTTTCTAGTACAGAAAAATTCGGTTTGAATGGCACACTTTGTGCGATTACATAAAGCAGTTTCTTTAGTTTTGCACTGGAACTGATATTCATTTTGGCAAATGTCGGCACATCAAATTCTACCACTTGTTTTAATACACTTTTAAGTCGAATGGTATAATCGTCCGATTCCAGGAAGAATGGATAAAAGCCTCCTTTCAAATATTCCTTGAAATATACCAGTGGCCGGTATTCTCTATATGGGAACTTTACTTTTCCCTCAACAATCTCTTCTAGCGAATAAGAAGGAAGATTCAGATGTAAACTAAGATTAAGATACTCTCGGAATGAGAGGCCTTTTAAATGATACTCCACTTTTCTTCTGCTTAAGTCTGCCCCTCCTTGTTCCAAATCAAGAATTGATGATCCAGTGTAAACAATTTGGAGGTCAGGCAAAAGGTCGTATATATTTTTTATCTCAACAGACCAACCATTATATTTATGGATTTCATCAATATATAATTTCGTTCCTCCATTTTGGTAAAACTCTTTTGCCAGATCAAATAATCTATGAGTAGTGAAATAAAAATCATCGGCTGTAACATAAAGAGATTTCTCTACTTCATTATACATTTTGATATGTTGAAGGACTAATGTCGTTTTTCCAACACCTCGTGCTCCTAAAATGGCAATCAACCTATTATCCCAGTTGATTTTGTCATGCAAATAGCGTACAAAATCAATGCTTACTCTGTCAATCAGTATTTTATATGTTTCAATGAGATTGTTCATATCGTGAATTTTTCTACAAATTTACAATTT
Organism: Bacteroidales bacterium UBA3297; assembly: GCA_002362105.1. Taxonomy (GTDB): domain Bacteria; phylum Bacteroidota; class Bacteroidia; order Bacteroidales; family Paludibacteraceae; genus Physcocola. The sequence continues at coordinate 174,467 of DETD01000020.1, read as the reverse complement.
TGCACGATAGGGTATGCAAATTATGCCATAAATTGCACGATAGAGTATGCAATTTTATGAAAAACTGCATGATGTACTATGTAATTGCTAAGAAGTGTATTTTGTATGCTTATCCGCCCCGTTCTAGAAGACGAATACAAGGGGGTAGACCGGCCGGTTATTAAAAATTTATCCATATTTTAGTATATTTGAAAACAAGTAAATAACATATAAATTTACGCTTATGAATTTTGATAGCGAGATAAGCTCCCCGACTGCAGCGTCATTACATAATCAAATGGAGGTTATTTTTGCTGCTATATTGCTTTTATTGTGTAACAAAAAAAAGAAATACTGGAATTATTACACAGTATACACAGAAGAAGCACTGATTGAGCAGAAAACAAGCAAAATCTCAGATGTTTGTGTGAAAAATGACAGGACTGGAGATGCGGTTGTAATTATAGAAATTACTAGGGATCTGGAATCCGATGTAGAGAAAGTAAAATACTATAGGGATATTTACGATATAAAGGGGGAAATATTCATTTATGAATATGTAGAAAAAGTTTGGTATAAAATCGACGAAAAGGGAGACGAAAAAAAGGACGATAGCTGGTGCGAATTTTTTGAGTGCGATTTAGAAGAAGAAAGCAATAAATTTATAAAAAAGTAACACAACAAATAGAACTTAAAGCCGTGGCAGATTCCGCAATGCAGTTGTACATTGCCGCTTTTTGTTTTAATCTCCCATGATTTCTTATATGTTAAAATTCCGAATTTGGATAACTTTCCACAAACTTTAAAAGCATATACGGCTATGGAAACAATACTCGAACATAATGTAACTTTTATGGTTTTGGCTCAACTGTTGGTTCGAAAAAGACGTTATAAACTTGAAAATGGGCATAGGCAAATCAATTTCCCATTCATGTAAAGGTGCCTATAAGAAATGGTAGAAATATCAAGTCTTCAATCACAACGATTAGGGAACCTAATACCGATTTTACGAAGTATTTCCTCGAATTCCAGTATATCCGTATGTTGGCAATTATCTTCAGATTGAAGAAAACGGAGAGGACTAATGAGAGATACAGTATCCACCTCGCACTTTCATCATAAAAGAAAAGAATGCCGCAAATTAGTGTCGATATAAAAAGATTGAGTATTAGGTATATCCGCATAAACTATCTTTTTATATCCTCTTTAGAATTGGAAGTAGATGAATGGTACTACATCGCTGCCTTTTACCTGTATCATACACCAAATTACAAGCACGAATATAAGCGCTTGCAAAACTAATGGGGTCTTGCCCATCACACGTTCTCCCTTTTCCATCCAACTGTCGGGCAGGAAGTGGCTCAGGTAGCCCATTCCAAACAATACAAACACGCCACAGTAGCCGCTAATAACTTGCGGAAGCACTTGCCCCCGGAAGTCAAAGACAATCTGGTGGAGCAGGCTGATGGCGCTTTCCATGCTGCTCGCGCGGAAGAATATCCAGCAGAAGGCTACAAAATGGAAGGTCACAATCGTGCTCCATATACGCACAATGCCCTTATTCGTCTGGCCTTTTTGCTTGTGTCTGATTTTCATCCATATCTTGTGGATTACAAGGGCAAAACCGTGCATGCCGCCCCAGAGTATGAAGTTCCAGTTCGCTCCGTGCCACAAGCCTCCTAACAGCATTGTAAGCATTAGGTTGATGTATGTCCGTATTTTCCCTTTGCGGTTTCCGCCCAGCGAAATGTAGAGGTAGTCTTTCAACCAACTCGACAATGAAATGTGCCAACGGCGCCAAAACTCGGTGATGGATTGGCTCTTATACGGATTGTCGAAGTTCTTCGGAAAGTGGAATCCCAACAAAAGGGCCAAACCTATTGCCATGTCGCTGTAGCCCGAAAAGTCGCAATATATCTGTAGGGTGTAGCCATATACGCCCATCAGATCCTCAACTCCGGAATAGAGGCTCGGATTGTCGAATATTCGGTCTACATAGTTTACGCTGATGTAGTCTGATATAATGGTCTTCTTTATTAAACCTGCAAGTATTAGGAAGAGGGCTTTGCCGAACATCGCCTTGTCGACATAAAGCGGTTTCCTGATTTGCGGTATGAAGTCGCTGGCACGTACAATAGGACCCGCTACCAGTTGTGGGAAGAACGAAACATAGAACGCATAATCGAGCAGACCCTTTACTGGTTCCAGGTTGTTTCGGTAGATGTCGATGGTGTAGCTCATGCTCTGGAAGGTGAAGAATGAGATTCCGACCGGAAGCAGTATGTCGAGCGGTGTGAATGTGCCGTCCCAGAGCGGACACAGTATGCTGTATAGGAAGTTGGTGTACTTGAAATAGCACAACAGGCCCAGATTGATGAACACGCTCAGGGCTACCAGCCATTTACGTTTCGACTCGTTTATTGTACGGTAGATTTTTTGACCGATGAGGTAGTCACTCAGGGTTACCACCGCCAGCAGAATAAAGTACAGGCCACTGCTCTTGTAGTAGAAGTAGTAGCTGAAGGTGGTTACAAACAGCAACCGCAGGGTCGTCTTCTTGTTCAGCAGGCAGTAGATAAGGCTGAAGCCTAAGAAAAGGAATAGGAACAGGCTGCTGCAGAACAGCAGCGGCTCTTTCTCGTTATAGCAAAATAGGCTTCCTATTTTGCTCCAGTCAAGGTCGCCTAGCACAATGTTTAAAAATGAGGGTTCCATATATTTTTAGTTCTTCTGGGTTGTGTTTGTTGTATTCGTTGTTGGTGTTGCTTCTGCGGCTGGCTGTTTTGCGCTTGTGCTTGCTGGCTGCTTTGGAGTAGCGGGCTTTGGTGCTGGTTTTGGAGTGGCCGGTTTTGGCGCGGTTGCCTTAGGGGAAGCAGGCTTTGGTGCCGCAGGTTTGGCGGGGCTTGCGCTCACGGGCTTGGCTGGTGCGGCATTGCCGGTGTTGGCCGGCTTTGGCGTGGCTTTCTTCTGTGGTGCAGGTTTGGCTGCCAGTTTCGGAGCGGGCTTTGGCGCTGGCTTTTTAACCTCAGGTTTTACCCCGTTTGTGTCTGCTTTAGGGGTTGGTGCTGGTTTTGCCGGCGCTTTCGCCTTTGCGCGTGGTTTAGCTGGTGCCGGTTTTTTAGCGGCAGGTTTCTGCTTGTTGTCTACAGAAGCCGGTGCTGTTGCCGGGGTTGTTGTGCCATCTTGTCTGCGCTTAATATAGTCGTTGTATGCGTTAAGTATGGCTTCGGCCAGCAGGTCGCCTTGAACTTTATAGCCGTTGTGGGTGTAGTGCACATGGTCGGCTTTCATCAGCTTGTTGTCGTACCAGTTCGTGGTTGAATTGGTTTTGCCGCCACAAATGGCATACATATCCCACAATGCAAAATCTTTTCTTTTTGCATAGTCCGTTATCACCTTTACGCAGGTAGGGGTGTGCTGGTTTTGCTTGTAGGTGTATTTGTACATCTTTTTTGTGACCGACTTGCCGTTTTTCTGTTTAACCATCTTCTCGTACGAACTCTTGTAGCTGAAGTAGGCCCCACCGGGTGTGGTCAGCATTATGGTCGCGTTGCCGCATGCTTCGGTCAGACGGCGGACCAGTTTGCCCAGCTCTTGCTTGTGTGCGGTGGTGTCGTAATTCTTCACATGGCACTCGTTTGTTCCGAATGAGATGATGATGAGGTCGGGTTTTAGCTCTTTTACTTTGCTAATATAGTCGTCGGTCGAGAAATGGGCGCAGGTGGCGCCATTTTTACCCATAGCGTGGTACACAAGACCTGGAAGTCCTGTTTCGGTGGCTATGGCCGTCGTGTGGTAGTCTATGTTTTGTGGCTTTGTGGCTTGGCTGCCCCAGGCGTTTTCCAGCACTTTTCTGGTTTCTGGGGTGTAGCTGTGGCCCCTTACGTGAGAATCGCCAATATGCACAATGCGGCACGGGCGCTTCAGCGCTGTCAGGGTGTCGAAGAACGCGTCGAGCTTGTAACTTCTGGTTATTTTGTTAGCCTTTGTGTTTTTGAACGCGGCTGGTTTCGAGTTGCCCACCTCAACAGTGTGGTCAAGCGGCTTTAACTCTACCGGAGCCATGCTGTCGGCTGTAACGGCCGTAGTAGGGGGCGGTGTCGTCGTGTCGGTCTGCCCTTGGCACGATAAAGGGGTGCTAAGGGTAAACAGAATAGTCAGTATTATGTTGTGTAGCTTCATTTTACTCCTTTTTTAATCCCTGAATGTAGGCTTGTTTGCGGTCGTAATGGTCCTTTCCCGCCTTTATGGCTTCAAACAGTTTGGTTGCAACCTGCTTGCCACCTCTGAAGTTAATGTGGGTGTAGTCCATGTTGGCTAGCGATGGTTTGGCGTTGGCCATACTGTCGATACCTCCCATTTGCAGCATTGCGTCCAGCATATTCCAGTACGAGGTCTTGGTCTGTGCGGCCAGACTCTGTTGGTAAAGGCACAGGTGCTTGACGCCTGGCATGGTTACCATGCGGCCATCGTGTTTGTAGCGGCGGTCGCCTACGCTTATAATCAGGAAGCCGGCTTCCGGATAGGCTTCGTGCAGGTGGCGTACTACCTGCTCCATGTCTTGCTGGTATTTGGTGAATTTTGTACAGTTCGGGCTTGCAACGTTAAGTCCGAACTGCAATACGATAAGGTCGTATTTGCGGACTTTATGCATGCTTTTCAGGTGGTCGATAGGAACACCTCCCAACTGGGTGCCGCTTTGGCCGCGCATGCTGATGTTGTCGAGTATGATGCCTGTGTTTCCATCCATTGCCATTCCGTAGAAGATAGAGGTGGTATCTTGTGTCTCAAGCTCCCATCTTGCTTTGGTCAGCGGAGTTTGGCTCTGGTAGGTTAGTGTCTGTATTGTGTCTGCTTTTTGGCAGTCGAAGTGGATGGCCGAGTCGTTTGCGACCAGCTTTATCTTGTCCGACTGGCGGGCCTTGAAGTAGAAACTCGTCTTGTCGAAGTCTTGTGCTCCCTTGAATTTCGAGCAACGGCCTTCCACCCAGGCTTTCCCCTTTGCGGTGAAGTAGTGGCAGCTGATGCTCTGTTTGTTTTTCTGGAAGGTGCGCTTGTTCAGCCATTGGTGCATCGCCCATCCGCTGTGGCGGTGTAGGACGGTGGTTCGGAAACCGGCAGTTTCGGGGGCTATTTCTATATAGCCGACTCCCTTGCCGCCCCATTCGCTCTGCATCATACTTCTCAGCCAGCCGGTCATGATGTCGCCTTCTATAAACGAGTCGCCAAAGAATCCGATTCTGACCGGACGCTCTTTGACATGGTCGAGTGCGGCGTAAAAACGCTCTATTCCCATGCCTGTACCGTCGTCGTAATCTACAATCTCTATTGTTCCCTCTTGTGAGTGGACGGTATCGTTAAATACAATGTGGATAGGTTTCGGTCTTAGACTGTCGTAGACGGCACTGGCAGCACTGTCGATAGAGGCAATGGTGCTGTCTTCAACTACCACAACCTGTATTTCCTTCGGATTGTTGTTCTTCAACTGGGCCAACATCTCGAGGTCTGTGTCATCATCCTCCAAATCCTCTTTCTCTATACGCAGGTCGCTCAATAGGTCTACTTTGCGCATAGCAAGGTATTCGTCGGGGTCGTACTTCATGCCTAACCATTTCTTTATTAACCCTGTCTCAAGGGTTGGGGTCGGCAACTTGTATTGTACCAGAAGTGCGACTATTACCAACAACGTCAGCCAAAAGGTTCTCGACGGATAATTATTCATCTCTTTTTTGTTTGTCTTTTGTGTGCGGCTCTGTGCGAGCGTCTTTTTTGTTTCTTTGTTACGGAGGCTGGGCCTCCCTAATTTATTTCAAAGTGCAAAGATACGCAAAATCTTCTATCAACAGCTGTTTATTGACCCTTAGTTACTAACAATCAACATTTATTTATGGCCGATTCTTGATCTGCATGGGCTTTTACCCCTTAAAAAAATGCTTGCCTCTGGTAAGTGGGCGTAAGCTGGTTCTTGGTTGTTTTTTTGTACATTTGTAATGTTATTAACTTGTTCCCGATGATAGATTTTTCTGGTTTACCTTTTTACCGTTTTTTTGTGGATACTTTCGATAAGGTCCGCAGTTTTTTACTTTTCAAGTACGAAAAGTTTAAGATAAAGAAGGAATGCAGCAATGAACTGAGAATACAAACCTACGCTTATTGTCTAGCTGCGGTTGTTCAGGCCGACGGTATAGTTTCTAATGAGGAACGGAGAAGGGTTGGTAACTATCTGTCTACTCGCTTCCCCGACCGTTCCGATGCTATTGCCCAATTTCACAGGCTTGTGAATGGACGTAGAATAGCTACTCCGGTTATTTCTAAGGAGTTCGTTTTTGGCACTACCTATTCCGAACGCTTTGCCTTTGCCGAGATGCTGTTCTCTATTGCTTTGACGAACCAGGGCAACAACGAGAAGGGCATCGACGATAGGGTGGTTAAAATGATCCAAAAACTGATGAAACTCCTTGAAATTAAGGAGTCCGATATGCAGTATCTCAATAAAAAGAATAATTTTGGTAACTCTAGAAAAAACAGGAGGGAGACGAAAGGAAACGATAAACAAAAGTATACTAATTACCAGTCTCAAAAAAATAAACAGAACGACTACCAATACAACTCGCAAAATACTGAACGACAGTCAGAATCGAGCCGGCAACAGCAGGAACAGGCGGCCGAAGAACGGAAACGGAAGGGACTGGAACATGCCTTTGTGGTTATGGGGCTTTCTTCCTCTGCATCGGCCGATGACATAAGGAAGGCTTACAAGGAGTTGGCTCGGAGGTACCATCCCGACACTGTTCAGGAGGAGTTCCTCAAACTGGAGTTGACCGAGAAGTTCAAGGAAATTAATTGGGCCTACAACAGACTTAAACAGGAATTCTCTCTCTAAAGGGGCGTTTTCTCTTTCTCCATTCCTTTGTCGTTGTGGACATAATTATGTGTTTGCTTTAGCTTAAATAGATTATTCAGATGTCGAAAGATGCAACTGCTTTTCACTTTCTAAAACGGCTTTTTTATAAAGTTCGCGATTTATTCTCTTCCGAGAAACGGGATAACCAAGAAGATAATCGTGCATTCCAAGAACATGATCGTGCATTCTTATTGGAAATTTATGCGCATTGTCTTGCCGATGTGGTGAAGTACAACAAGTTGGTTCTTGAACAAGGCGTAGAAGAGGCGAGTGCCTATATTTACAGACGATTCGATCGAGAAGCCCAATATGTGCTTAAAAAGTTTAAAAAATATTTGAATTCGAGTCTTGTCCTGACTACGGTTGAAATTTCAAAATTCGCAAATTTAACTTCTTATGATGAGAGGTATAAGTTTGCAGAAGCGTTGGTTGCCCTTGCTAAAACTTGTGAAGGTTTTTCTAATAGCGGCATTAGCATTAGTATGAACAATTACTTGTCAAAGCTGATGCTATTTTGGGGACTGAAGAAGAACCACTGCTACACTCTGCTTCGTAATTATAGAACTCGTAAAGACAGAGAATCTGAAAATAGTGAAAGGACCAGTGGTTCTGAAAATCAGGATAAAAGTAATGAAAAAACTGAAAATGACAGGCGTAGAGGTGCTTTAACTAAGACACATCTCACTTATATTTATTGCCTTGCCTGTGTTGTGAAAGCCGATGGGGTTGTTACTATGGAAGAGCGCAGGAAAGTGGAAGATTTTCTAACCTCCAAGTTTACTAACGATGTTTTTATCAATACTTTGATGCCGGCGTTTAATAATTTTTTGGATAGAAGAAAACCTATAGTTCCAAAAGTACACTACGATTTTCTAACTTCTACCTCTATCCACGAACGGTATGCGTTTGCCGAAATGTTGTTTTCTCTTGCAATGACGAATGACAACTATCCGACGAAGGGTATTACTGGCAATTTGGCCCGTGTCCTCTCTGAACTGATGTCTCTCTTCAAGTTGGAGGAAAGGGATATCGTGTATTTAAGCAACAAATACAAACTCAGTACGCTTGACGATGGTGAGGAGAAGGAGTCAGATAAGGAAAAACAGACTGAGAATGAGAAAAATTCAGACGATGAAAAATATAAAACTTATGCCTATTGCTTTGCAGCTGTCGTGAAAGCCGATGGCAACGTTTCTAATGAGGAACGGAGAAGGGTGGGCGAGTATATGACTGCCAACTTCAGCAACCCGTCTGTCGCTATCGCCTATTTCAACAGGCTGGTGAACGGACGTAGTACGCCTTCGCTATCTATTCCAAAAGAGTTTATTCTCATTACATCCTATCACGAGCGTTACGCCTTTATTGAAACGCTGCTCTCATTCACTTTGCTCAATCTGGAAAATAATGAAAATGGCAGCAACAATAACGGGTCGGGTGTGGTGTTGAAACTGATGAAACTCTTCGAACTGCAGGAGAGCGATATACAGTACCTTTGCAATAAGTTCCATATCAGAGAGCCTAAACAGAAGAAATCTAAGGAATCGGATAAACGGTATACGGAATACAAAAACAAGGACCAGCGGGCAAATTCAGGTCGGAAGTCGAAACAGTACCAACAAGGTTCCCAGTATAATAACCAGCAACAACAAGAACAACAGCAACAGGAGTCGCGTGTTGAACGTAGACAGAAAAAGCTGGAGTATGCCTATGCTGTTTTAGGACTTTCCTCGTCTGCTACACCAGACGAGATCCGGAAAGCCTATAGGTCGCTTGCTTTGAAATACCATCCCGACACTGTCCAGGAAGATTTCCTCAAACTTGAGTTGACTGAAAAGTTCAAGGAAATCAACTGGGCTTACAACTTGCTAAGACAGGAGTTCTCCTTCTAGGTACTGACTGTCGTTGTCGGGGAAACTTGTTTATGTGCGTACTTTAACTTAGATATATTTTTCAGATGTCGAAAGATGCTACAGGGGCTTCTGCTTCTCATTTTCTAAAGCGGCTTTTTGATAAAATCCGCAATTTTTTCTCTTTTGAAAGTCATGAAGAAAGTCATGAAGAAAGTCATGAAGAAAGTCATGATTTTTTATTGGCTTTTTATGCCTATTGTCTTGCGGCTGTAGTAAAAGCCGATGGTCTTATAACTGATGCTGAACGGGTTCGGGTAATTTCTTATATTCGTTCAAAGTTCCAATATGCAAAAGTGGGAGATAAAGTGCGAGAACTGTTCTTCTCCTATTTGTGGAATGAAGAAGATCTGCCCGACAATTATTTTCACCTATTCTGTTCCAGCACAAACGTCCAGGAACGGTTCGCGTTTATGGAAATGTTGTTTTCTATCGCTGTGGTTGGTAATAGGAATAGGGCTTTTGTCAACTCTATTGACGGTTCTCTGGCCGAGATACTTGTTCGGTTTATGAGTTCCTTCAATTTGGATGCTGCTGATGTATCCTATTTTATCCGTAAGTATAAACTCGTGAATCAGTCTGGGGCTGGTTTAAAACAGAAGGACTCTGAGCGGAATAAACAAAAGTCAAAGCGTGGCTCGCAGAATTCGAAGACGAATGACCAGCAACAGAAGACGAAGACTGAGCGAAAAACGTCGAGGCTCGACTATGCCTATGCGGTTTTAGGTCTTCCTTCATCTGCTTCAAAAAACGAGATTCTGAAAGCCTATAGGTCGCTTGCTAAGAAATACCATCCCGACGCGGTTCAGGAGGAGTTCCTCAAACTGGAGTTGACCGAAAAGTTCAAGGAAATTAACTGGGCCTACAACTTGTTGAAACAATAAAGCGCCTCCGTTTGGAGACGCTTTTTTTGTCACTTCCTCATCGAAAGTCCTATCCTGTTTCGTTTGTGGTCTATTTCCACAACCTTTACTTCCACATGCTGGTGCAGGCTGACCACATCGGTTGGCGTGCTAATGTATCGGTCGGCCATCTGCGATATGTGTACCAATCCGTCTTGGTGCACGCCTATGTCTACAAACGCGCCAAAGTTGGTGATGTTGGTCACAATTCCTGGCAGCACCATTCCTTCCCTCAGGTCGTCTACAGTATGCACATTAGGGTCGAAGCTGAATTCGGTCAGTTGTTCGCGTGGGTCGCGGCCTGGCTTTTCCAGTTCGTTCATAATGTCTTTCAGTGTGGGCAGACCAATGGTGGCGGTGGTGTACTTGTTCAAGTCTACTTTCTGGCGCAATTCTTTTTGGCCAATAAGGTCGGGCACTGTGGCGCCCAGGTCTTTGGCCATCTGTTGCACCACATTGTACGATTCGGGGTGAACGGCCGAATTGTCGAGCGGATTTTTTGCGTCGGGTATGCGCAAGAAGCCCGCACACTGCTCGAATGCCTTGTCGCCTAGGCGTGGCACTTTCTTCAGTTGTGCACGGCTGCTGAACGGTCCGTTTTCGGTGCGGTAGTTCACGATGTTTTGTGCAAGTTGTGGCCCTAAACCAGAAATGTAGGTCAGCAGGTGCTTGCTGGCGGTGTTCACGTTCACACCCACCTGGTTTACGCACGATACAACGGTGTTGTCGAGTGCTTTTTTCAGTTTGCTTTGGTCTACGTCGTGCTGGTATTGGCCTACGCCTATCGCTTTAGGGTCTATCTTTACCAATTCGGCTAGTGGATCTATCAGCCGGCGGCCTATCGATACGGCTCCCCTTACGGTTACATCTTCTTCCGGAAACTCTTCCCGGGCTACTGCCGAAGCCGAGTAGACCGATGCGCCGTCTTCGCTGACGGTGTACACTTGCACGGGATGGTCGAATTTCAAACCACGCACAAACTGCTCAGTTTCACGGCTCGCCGTACCGTTACCAATAGAAATGGCCTCTATTTGGTGTTTCTTAACCAAATGCTCTATGCAGGCTGCGGCTTCTGTGGTTTTGTTGTGGGGGGCATGCGGGTAGATGACGTCGTGGTGCTTCAGCTCGCCTTGTGCGTCAAGGCAGACTACTTTGCAACCTGTCCTGAATCCGGGGTCTAGGGCCAATACACGTTTTTGACCTAGTGGAGCGGCAAGAAGTAGTTGGCGAAGATTTTCGGCAAATACTCTGATGGCCTCTTCGTCGGCTTTCTCTTTGCTGCTGGCCGAAAATTCTGTCTGTATGGCAGGTTTCAGCAGACGCTTGTAGCTGTCGGCTACAGCATCGGCAACCAGCCCGGCTGTACCGCCCCTTCCTTTTACGAAAAGTTGCGATATGCGTTCCAGACTGTCTTCGTCATCTTCCGGACTGATGTCTATCCGCAACCATCCTTCCGCTTCTCCACGGCGCATTGCCAGCAACCGGTGTGAGGTGCAGCGGCGCAGCGGCTCGCTGAAATTGAAGTAATCGCTGTATTTTTCTGCCTCTTCCTCTTTGCCTTTTACCACCTTGCTGCTGATTACCGCTGTGCGTTCCATGGTTCTGCGCATTCTGTTGCGGGCGCCTTCGCTTTCCGAAACCCATTCTGCGATAATGTCTTGGGCGCCTTTAAGGGCTTCGTCTGTGTTGGCTACGCCCTCTTTCACATAGCGCGCTGCCAGTGTGTCGGCATGGTCGGTGGCAATTTGCATCATCAGCCGTTTGGCCAGAGGCTCCAATCCTTTTTGGCGGGCCACTTCTGCGCGAGTGCGTTTCTTTGGCTTGTAGGGTAGGTAGAGGTCTTCAAGGGCGCTGCTCTCCCAGCAGTCTGAAATTTTCTGTTTCAGTTCTGGTGTGAGTTGTCCTTGACCCTCAATTGTCGATATAATGGTTTCTTTGCGTTTCTGCAGTTCAACGTATTTCTCGTTTTGTTCCTGTACAGCCTGTATCTGAACTTCGTCGAGCGAGCCTGTCATTTCCTTCCTGTAACGTGCGATGAAGGGTACTGTTGCTCCTTCTCCAAGCAGTTTGAGGGTTGCGCTCACTTGGCGCTCTGGCAGGTTTAGTGCTTTCGATATAAGGTTGCTTAGCATAGGTGTCTCTGCTTTTTTCTGTTTATTTTACTACTTCAATAAGTAGGGTTATTTTTGAGCAATAATAGAAGCCGAAGTCGTTTCGGTTAAACACGCTTTCCTCTATCACGCTGTTTTTCCTTGGCAACTTGCCTTTGTAGACGGGTTTGCCGTCGAAAATGACGGTTACCGGGCTGTCGAGGTCAACCATCTTGTCGTTCAGCCAGATGTTCAGTTCGGGGTAGTTACATTTCGATACGCGGATGATGTTTTCGTCTATCTCTGCGGTTACTTTGTCGCCTGGTTGCGGGGTGACAGTTGCAGGCACCGACAGCCAATAGTGGCTGCCCGTTACGGTTTCGCCTTGTTGCCAAACCACTTTTTGGGGAATTGTGTTACGGGTGAATTGCTGTAACCAGTCAAGTGCTTTCCCTTCGCCCACTTCCAACTGCTTTCCGTTGTTTCCTGTCGAACTGCATTGGTGCTTGTAGCCTTCAGTGTCGTTTTCTTGCAGTTTGTCCATTTCTCTGCAGAGCTTGGCTGTTTCAATGCGGGCGGTGTCGTTTCCTCCGTCCTCTACGGTTAACACCATTACAGGGGCGTTCCTCAGGTTTTCTATATTTAAGTGCTCCAAATGTCCGCCTGTTGTGGCAATAGCTGCCCAGTGGTCAGGTTGTCTTGTGGCTATGTGCCATACACCGTCGCCTCCTGCCATGTTCCCCAGCAGGTACACGCGGTTCGGATTGCCACCTTGGTTCAGAACGGCGAGGTTCACCAGGGTATGTAGCATACTGTCTAATGCGGGCTTTTGCCAGATGTCGTTGGCGTTTTGTGGAGCACGCGGGGTTATATAGATGCAACTGGCTGGTAAAGTCTGGTCGTAACGGTGTTGCTGCTTTTGGTATTGTTCGTCGTTGACAGAGGCTGTAGTGCCGGCAATGTCGTGCAGCGAAATAAAGATGGGGTAGCCGTCGGCCGGACGTTCTCCGATGGTGCGGCTGCTGAATGGCATCCTCAAACTGTCTTTCAATATCAGATGGTCGTCCCAGGCCTGTCCGTATTGTGCCAAATAGGCTTGTTTGCTGATGTTTCTCAGTGTGTCGGCAAAGGTTTCAGCCTCGGTGCGGCTAAGAGATGTCTTCGACGAAGGAACTTTCGCCGATACCAGGGTGACGGCATCGGTGGTCACTGCCTTTGATGCGTTTATCCCGATAAGGCACATGAGTGCCACCGAATATAGTTTGTTCATGTTGTTCTTGTTTGTAATGTCCTTTTCTTTAACCGCAGAGGGCGTACAGGTCACCTCGTGGGTTGATTACCATGACAGGCACTGCGCATTGGTTAATGACTTTTCGCTCTTTCGGACCGAATATGATGTCGTCTAGACCATAGTCTCGCGAGGCCGATATCATCAGAAGGTTGACGCCTATGCTTGGTGCCAATTGTGCGGCTTCTAACTCTACTTTGAAACTGTCTTTAGTAGCGCTGATTTCTTGGTTCTTTATGTCCGATTTTTCAATGACTGTTTTTATTGCGTCGGTGTTTTGTCGGGCTTTGCTCCCATAGTCTTTGGCTGGCATCAGCAGTATTTCAGAATCGAAGAAGCGACCGAAACTGCTGCTAAAAGGCCCTTTCTCACGCTCCTCCATTAAGAATCCTACTGGCACAAGTATGCGGTCGAAGGCTATTTTTTGGCCTTCTCGTACGAAGAAGTAGGGTATTCTCAAATTCCGGCTGATGTCTAGTAGGTTTTGTACTTTGTTGAAAGGACGTATTTGGTCGTTCAATTGGAAAATCAGCATCGATGCTTCTGTTGCCTCTATGGTTTCGGTAAAGTCATCGGTTGGTGACATTACCTTGTAGGTAAGTCCAACTTCAGGACACTCTTGGCTGTATTGGCTTACCCATGAGCCGAATGTTGTTTCGTAGACTTGGGTATCGAGGGCCTTTTTCCCGAAGCAGATGCCGAGGAAGCATATATCTTTGCGGTAGGCTTTCGCCAACTGCTTGGCCATCTCGAAACCGGTTGTAGGGAAAAAACTTGGGCATGCTGCCACAAATATCTGTTGCTTGAATGATTCTGCCATTTTCTTTTTGTGTTGGCTTGTATTGTTGTCCTTTGCAGATTATGGGTGTATGAAACAAATTTAGCAAATATTCCCTAAATCAAAAAAATCCCCAACCGTTTTAGGCGGTTGGGGATTTATTTTGCTTATTTCAGTTCTCTATCTGTTATTTTGCAGCTGGAGTCTGTGGCTTTGCCATTTCTGGGTGAAGCTTCTCCATAAACTTTCTAGCCTCGTCGTCACTCTTGAAGATATCCTTGATTTCTACAGTGAATACAAGGGCAGAGTTTGCAGGGATAGGACCATTGTCGCGAGGACCATAACCCAATTCAGACGGAATAAGGAACGATGCCTTTGAACCTTTCTTCAACTGGCAGAGTGCCTGTGCAAAACCAGGAATAACGCGCATAGGAGAAAGAAGCGCAGGCTCTTTATCCTTAGTTGTGTCGAATACGGTATCGTTTGCAGCAAGCTTGCCTTCGTAGTCCATATATGCGAAGTCGCTCATCTTGATGTTATCGCCGTTTCCTTCTTCAATAACCTTCATCCATACAGTAGGGCCATCGTAGTCCTGCATTCTTTCATCTGTTGGCTTGCCAAGGTCTTTGTAGCCTTCAGCTTCATATTTCTTTGCAGTTTCTTTGAAAGCGGTTGCTACGGTTTCCTTCTGCTTGTCCATCTGGGTGCGGAAGAAGTTGTCTGCCGATATTCTCATTGCGTCTTCACTCATAGTGCTGTCGCCATAGAGGGCTTCTGCAAAACCTTTTATAATGGCTTCTTTCTTCATGATGGCTTCTTTGTCGCCAAGTGGCATCTGGCTCATCTGGTCAAGTAGGCCCTTGCCATAGTTAAAGCCGAGGGCATAGTTGAATGTGTCTTGTGCAGTGGCCACTTTTCCGCTTTTTGCGGCACTCTTAATGTCACCGTTACATGCGGTAGTCATCAATGCAGCGCAACCGAATGCTAATGCTGCAACTTTTGTAAATTTCATTTTGTTTATTTTGTTTTTATGTTTTTTTTGTCGCACTGTACATGTCGACGCTTAGTGTCTGTTGTACTTACTTCTGGTATGGTTTGAAACTGTATTTGCTTTGTGGCGGTTGTTGTTGTCTTGGGGCCGCCGACGCCTTGCCTACATCTACCAGTTCAACATCGAAAATAAGGATTGAGTTGGCAGGGATATTTGGCATTGCGTGCTGTCCGTAACCCAGTTCAGGTGGAATGAAGAAGCGGTACTTTGCTCCTACTTTCATAAGCTGTAATCCTTCGGTCCATCCCCTTATCACACGGTTCAGTTCAAACTCTATAGGTTGGTCTGTTGTTCCATCAAACTGGGTGCCGTTGGTCAGTGTACCTTTGTAGAGGGCTTTTACTTTATCGGCAGCTCCAGGGGTGGCACCGGTTCCCTCTTTCAATACTTGGTATTGCAATCCGCTTGCAGTGGTTTTCACGCCTGCTTTCTTCGCATTGTTCGCCAGCCAGATGTCGTTTGCCGCCTTGTCTTTTGCATTTTGCTCCTCTTGTGCGCGCTGCATATACATGTTGATGATAGCAGGGGTTTTACTTGGAGTAATTGCAAGTTTTGAGGTGTCGTTTGTCTTTATACTGCTGTTCAGCGCCTCCGTGAAAATATCCATGTCCACTGAACCGCCTGGCAGAGTGCTCAGTTGTTGCTTCAAACTGAGACCGACATTTACTCCCAGTGCATAGCTTGCACTGTCTTTCGATGTCTTCAAAGGGCCTTTTCCCGATGCATGTATGCATGGTAGGGCTAAAAGGCTGGCAACTGCAATTGTTAGTTTTTTCATTTGCTTATTATTTGGACAGGTCTTTTGTTCTTACAAAAGAGTTCCGTTTGTTTCTTATTTTGCCAATATCTCAAGCAACTCTACGTCGAAAATCAGGGTAGAGTTAGGTTGAATCTGTTCGCTTACCTGCTGTTGGCCGTAGGCGAGTTCCGAAGGAATGTGGAGTCTCCACTTCGAACCTACTGGCATCAGTTGTAATGCTTCTACCCATCCTGGAATAACACCGTTTACAGGAAAATCTGCTGGCGCTTTACGGGCGTATGAACTGTCGAACACTTCTCCGCTCAACAAACGGCCCTCGTAGTGGCAGCGGACGGTGTCGGTTGCCATTGGCTTTGCTCCTGTTCCGGCTTGTAGAATCTCGTATTGCAACCCGCTTGCGGTTACAATAACTCCTTCGCGTTTCTTGTTCTCTGCAAGGTAGGCATCTCCTGCCTTTTTATTGAGGTCAGCCGCTTCTAACTGTGCCTTGCGGTAGAAGGTGTTGATTATCTGGTTGGCTTCATCTGCACTTATACGGGTGTTCTCGTTGTTGAAAACACTCTTCATGGCTGTCGCAAACTCGTTTACGTCTATACTTTTGAATACGCCTTTTTTGAAGTCGTTGGCAACCATCATGCCAAGTGCATAACTTAAGTCTTTCATTTCCTTTTTATATGTTGTTATATTCTTACGCAAAAATAATCATTAATTCCGAAACTATGCATATTCTACAGCATTTCTGCTATAAGGGCGTCCAAGTCTGCCTCATCGGGTGCCCCCGAAATGATCTTTATGCTTGTCCCTTTGCAGAACATTAGGGTAGGGATAGATCGGATGCCGTAGGCGCTGTGTACACTGTTGGCCTTTTCTAGGTCCATTTTGTAGAACTGTACTTTCCCCTTATATTTCTTTGCCATTTTATCCATTATTGGCGACAACATCTTGCACGGACCGCACCAGGTGGCATAGATATCTACGACTGCTGGGCCGTTACCGATATATCTGTTTTTCGATGTGTTATAGTTGGCAACGAGTGAGCCAAATTGCTTTTGGCTGATTTCCATTACTTTGCCTGTTCCCCAATTTGAATTGGTGGCGCTTTCAGACTTTTTCTTGGAACTGTTTACTCCACCTTCAAGGTTTTTCACTTGTTCGTCGATGCTGAGGGCTGTTTCTTTGTCTTTTACCCCTTCAACTGCAGTGGTTTCCTGTGGTTCTGACTCTTCTGTGGTTTCGTCATCGGAAAACAGACCCACAACTAAGCATCCTATAAAATAGATAAGGGCAATGTAGAAGACCCATTTGATAAGTTTGAACATATTTCGAAAGATTTATTCTACTGCAAATATAAGCCTTTTGTCTAAAACAAAAACGCACTTTCATCCATTTCATTGTGGAATGAAGTTGCGTTTTTGTTAAACTATGGCCTTGCGGCTTTCTTTACTTCCTTATCAGGGTGAAGTGCCCGGAATAGACATTGTCCTTTTCTTCGCAGTCTACAATGTACCAGTAGTCTGTGCTCGGACACTGGTGGCCCTTGTATGTTCCGTCCCAGCCTTCTGTGTTTGGATTGAACTCTGCCACTTGTCTGCCCCAACGGTCATAGACTCTCACTCTGCTCTTTTGGGTGTTTTCTAGTCCGTTCACCTTCCATATATTGTTTATGCCGTCATCGTTCGGAGTGAAGAAGGTTGGAATTGTAAGGTCTAATTCCTTTGACATTTTTACCTTGACCGTTGCCGATGCCGATTGACAGCCCGTTGTATCTGTTGCTATTACGGTGTACACCATTGTTGAGTCAAAATCTTCTGAGATTGTTGCTGTCAGGTCGTTTATGTTTTCCAACAAGTCGGTTGGTAACCATACAACTTCGCCGATTGCCCCCGACAGCAGCGGAACATTTATGTTCAGATCTTTGCCTTCAATTTTTCTAAAGGAGTTGTTTCCCTTGAGTAGAAGAGGTGCGGGTTGTGTGGCCTTTATTTCAATGGCAACAGGTCCTGTTACGCAGTTTTCGCAGGTCGCCACCACATTGAAGGTGTTGTAGTAGGGTGTCCCCTCTTTTTTTGCGGTCACAGGTATTTCAACTGTTGTTTCGTTTGCTGGTATGATTACTTCTCTTGGTAGCCCTTCCAGTTTTTTATCTGCTGGAAAGTCTAATTTAATTGTTACATTGTCTTTCCCTTCGAAACTTCTCTGTACATTGAAAACCAGTTTACCCGTGTTGCAGCCTTCTACCAATTCTGAACTGCCGTTATCTGTTTCTAATTTTACGGTCATTCCTATCTCGTTCAAACATGGCTTTAGTTTGATGGAATCTTTTACTTTTTTGCATCCGAATATGTTTTCAGCTGTGATGATGAATGTTTGTTCTTTGTCAAAAAAGTCTATTGGGTAAACCGTGAAGTCTTTGCTGTTTTGTAGCAGACTGGCAGGCTCCCACTTTATTTTTCTTATCGGGCCAGTGTGTTCAACACTCAATTCTGTCGCGCAGTTTGCAACTTTATTTGGGGTTATTGAAATTGGTCCCGCATTGTAGATGTGTGAAACAACAGTGTCCTCTTTGGTATCTGTGCAGGTGTTTCTCGCTACAATAGTCACCATTATTTGCAAACTGTCTTCCTCTATATCGCGTAAAGGAATCAATTCCAAAATGGTGGAATCTTGGTGTGCGGGTAATGTTATCTCTTCTGGTGTTACCTTGTAGTCAATGCCGCTTTTCGCTTCTCCTATGTGTTTTATTGTTAATGTTGTAGGAGTGTCACTGTCTCTTAGCTTGACAACAATCTTACCTTCAGAGCATTCTTTCGCTATACCGCGGGCTTTGCGCTTAGAATAGCTGGTCTTAGTTGAAATTCCTCCTTTTTTTGTTGTGCAACCTTCTATAAAGACCGCAGACTCCGAATCATAGTTGTAAAAAAGCCAATTATATATTGTATTTAACAATTCATGTTTTTTCCCTATTACCATTTTTAAATGGTATTTTCTACATGGCACTACTTCTGTCTTGGCTGAAAGGCTTGTTGTGAATCCTCTTAATTTCAAGTTGTATGGACTTATTAAATTATACGAGTCTTCTTGGTAATTTGAAATAAAGTATTCTTTGTTGGTTTTGTCGTTTATGTTTTTGTTTGATATTAAGAGGTCTGTTCCTGGAATTGTTGCAATACTCTTTTCTTCTCCTGTTGTCAGGTCTGTGACGATGCAATAGAAGATTTCTTCCCATACGTCATACGGAAAGTTTGCTGATGCGAATACATAGTTGAATGCAACAGTGTCGTCAATGGTCGAAAAGTCAAATTCTAGAATAGCGGGTGCGTTTAAGAGATCGTTTTTCCCTTTGTTTGGCCTCTCAATCTGTCTGTTTCTTACGTTTCTATAACCGATTTTTTCATATAGTTCTGCGAACATCTGTTCTTTTTCTTTGTTGTATGTTTTCGTTTGTGCAACATCATGCAAGTATTTGCAAAATAGTTCTTGAAATATCCAATTTTGGGAGTGATTTTCTATAATAGTTCTCAACTCCTGTAACTCTTTGCTTGTTGCATTGTAGTATGCTGGATCATAACTTTTTATTAGACTGTAAACGGCATAAATCGGAAACAGGTGCAGGCATTCATCATAGTAATTTTTGTGATTTTCCCATACGAGATCAGTTGTGTCGTAATTTGCAATCCCTTTATATGCATCAAAAAAGGCAGGGTCTTCCATAAGTTCCATCATTTGCTCGTATTGTTCTTTTATGGAAGTGTTGTATTTCTTGTAATTTTGTTTCTTATGAAAACAGTAGTCATTGTAGTATGTGAAAAACGGCTTATACGCTTTACTTGCCGCCATTATGCGTTGTGGCGCATATAGGTTCGCATATTCGTATAGGTCTTCTTTTGTTATTTCGAGGTCTCCTAACACGAATTTGGGGTTGTCATGGGCTATCTCTGCACAATGATTGGTGCTTAGCATCAATCCTTTCTTTATCTTTAGTTTGTCGCAACCGCTATTGTTGAACAAGGCAATTTGTGTGCCTTCTCCATAAGGTATGCTTGCTTTCCCATTGAACGTGGCGTTTGAAATTTCCATTCCAGGCGCATTGAATTGTTCTTGAAGCAGTGTGTTTACATCTTGCCCGCACAAATTCTCAATGTTTACATTCGAATAGGCTGGAAAAGATACATTTAATGCTACAGTCAGAACGAGATAATTGGTTGTCTTCATATACGTTGTTTTTTATGTGTGTGTCTGGTATGTACCAGCTCCTGTTTGGCTATTAGGTTCGTTACAGGATTCCTATTTATAAGGCAAATATCTGTTTTTTTTCGTCACTTTTATGAAAATGACGAAAAAAACGGCAGATTAACAAAAATGTATGGAGTGATAGCGCGTTTCCTTACTTTCTTATCAGGGTGAAGTGACCTGTATATATTTTGTCTAGTTCTTCGCAGTCTATCACGTACCAGTAGTCGCTGCTCGGGCACGGATGCCCGTTGTAGGTTCCGTCCCATCCCTCTGTATTTGGATTGAACTCAACCAACAGCTTTCCCCAACGGTCGTAAATTCTTACTTTGCTCTTTTCTGATTTTTCCAAACCGTACACTTTCCAAATTTCGTTTATTCCGTTTTTGTCAGGGGTGAAGAATGGAGGAATGGTCAGGTCTATACATACTTTTTTTACGATGTTTATTGTGCTGACGTCTGTGAGGCAGCCTGTTTGATCGGTTGCTTTTACGGTGAGTACTACGCTTGAATCTAGATCTTCGGTGAGCGTTGCTCTAAGGCTGTCGGTGCTCAACAGGAGGTCGGTTGGCTCCCATATTACCTCTCCTAATGTTCCTGTAATTAGTTTTACTTCTACCTCCAAACCTCCAGGTTCGCACACTTTGTAGGTGTTTTCCTGTTCCAGTCTGAGGGGCTCTAGTTGTGTGGTGGTTATCTCTATAGATACAGGTTCTGTAATGCACTCTTCACATGTTGCCTCTACGTTGAAGGTATTGTGGTAGGGTGTATCTTCTATTTTTGCTGTAACAGGTATTTCGAAGGTGGTGTCGCTAGCAGGTATAGTCAGTTCTTTAGTCAGTCCTTCTATATTGTAACCTGATGGGATGTTAATGCCAATTTTAACATCGTCTTTCCCCGCTATGCTTTGGTTGATGTGGAAGACAATCTTTCCGGTGTTACATCCGGTTATCAGTTCCGAACTACCGTTTTCTGTTACTAATTCTGCGCTCATTTCTATTTCGTTAGCGCATGGTTTCAGTACTAGTGTTTCTTGGGCCTGTTGGCATCCGGTTTTGTCTTCTGCTGTAATAGTGAATGTTTCTGCTATGTCGGGACATTGTAACGGAGTGACCGTAGTGCCCTCGTTCTTTTCCAACTGGTCGGCTGGTTCCCATGTTATGGTCTTGATGGGGCCTTGCGGCTCTACGCTTAGCACAGAAGCGCAACATTCGGGGATGTTGGGCTTTATCGTTATAGGAACAACTTTGTAGATATAGGTGCGTACCGTATCTTCTTGTGTGTTTGAACAAGAATTATCTATGGTTATTGCAATCTGTACTTCCATACTGTCTTTGTCAATAGCACGTATAGGTTCCAGTTCTATAACAGCGGTATCTTGATGGGCCGGGATAACAATTTCTTCTGGTATTTTCTTATAGTCAATACCGTTTTTTGCTTCTCCAATACACTTTAGATTTATTTTTGTCGGCGTGTCACTGTCTTTGATGTGGATTACAATTTCTCCGTTTGAACAGTCTTTCGCTATGCCGCTGGCACGGCTGTTTGTATATCTGATTTTGCTTGACAGACCGTTCGATTTGAAACTGCCCGCCTCTAAAAATACAATAGATTGATAATCGTCGTCTACTGCATTGCCTATGGCTAGCTTAAGGTGGTACTTTCTGCACGGTACTACCTTCGTTTTGGCTGTCAGGGTCGTAGTGAAGCCTCCAACTTTTTCCAGGTTACAGTCTTTGTAGATAGGTGTAAAATCTAGGTTCCACGAAAATTCTGGGTCGTATGATTCGTAGTTGGCAACGAAGTATTCGCTGTTCTTTTCTTTGTTAACGTTGTTGATGGAAACGTAGGTGTTGCTTCCTGGTATTTTTGCTATGTTTTCTTTCTTTCCGGTTGTAAGGTCTGTGATGATAAACGCGAATGCATCGTTAAACTGAGAGTTCACGAACATAGGGTATTCTTGTGATGCGAATACGTAGTTGAAGGCTATGGAATCGTCTATTGTGGTGAAGTCGAATTCAAGAATAGAAGGTGATTTTATGTTGGCATTTGTAAGTTTCTCTAGGTCTTCGTCGCTTTTCTCATTCTGAGTGTTTGAGTATGTGAGCATTTCAAACATTCTCATGTATAGATCTTCCTTCGTCTTGTCATATTTGATAGGATCGATGTTCATATAGAGATAGTCGAAACTGTACTGAAAGTCATCGCTTTGTTTTATCAGTTTTTTTGTTTCCTCAATCTCTGCCTCCGTTGCCTCGTAGTATTTTTTGTTCCACGTATTTAATTCTTTGTATATGGCGTATATCGATACGTTTTTCTCGTTTTCTATGGTATATTTAGGTGCGTTTTCCCAAAAATAGTAGTTTTTAACAGCTTCTTGAAAAAAAGTTTCTTGTTGTAACTCGTGTAAAAAATCATATTCCTCCTCTGTTAATGGGAAGAATTCCGCGTCGTAGTAATAAAAATCGGGACAACCATATTCAATATAATACTGTATATATTTCCCATGTTTAATAAGAAATTCCCTTATTTTATCTTTATAGTAACCGTTTACAAATTCGTTGATTTCCTTTGCCGATATTGAGTTGTCTAAAAGAAAGTCTGTGTTTTTAGACACTATATTTGCCGAATTGTCAGTGCATAGCATCAGCCCTTCCTGAATGTTGAGCATGCCACATTCACTGATGTTTTTGAATGTGGCAAATTGTGTGCCTTCTCCATAAGGAATAATCGCCTCTCCGTTGAATTTTGCGTTAGAAATTTCAACTCCAGAGCCTACGAATTTGTCAAGCAGTAGTTTTTCTACTCCTTGTCCTATAAGGTTGTTTATTTTTACTCCTGCATTACAAGTGAAGACCGCAAACAAAATTGTTGCGGTCATTATTTTTAGCTTCATCGGCGTAATCTTGTGTCTCTATTGCTACCTTAACAGTGTGAAATGCCCCGTATATACTTTGTCTATCTCGTCACAGTCTATTGCATACCAATAGTCGGTGCTTGGACAGTTTCTCCCGTTATACGTGCCATCCCATCCTTCAGTGTTTGGATTGAATTCGAAAATCAGTTTGCCCCAACGGTCAAATATCTTTACGTTGCTGTTTACGGTCTCTTCCAATCCATATACGGTCCAAATATCGTTATTTCCGTCGTTATTTGGAGTGAAAAATGAAGGAATTGTCAAATCGATGCACAATTTTTTTAGAATTGTTACTGTGCTTGTTGCGGTTTGACAGCCTGTAGGGTCGGTTGCCTTCACGGTATATTTTATGCTTGAGTTAAAATCATCCGATATGGTTGTGCTTAGTCGGTCGGTAATTAGCAGATTGTCGGTTGGTTCCCATTTTACGTCTCCCAATGTGCCAGACTCCAATTCTACTTCTATTCCAAGCCCGCTTACTTTACATTCTTTATAAATTGTGTCTTTCGACAACTTAAGCGGTTCTAGTTGTGTTGTGGTTACTTCGAAAGTTATTGGGTCTGTTACACAGTTTTCGCATTCGGCCACCACACTGAAGGTGTTTTGGTAAGCAGTGTCTCCTTTTAGTGCCTTTACTGGTATCTCGAAAGTTGCGTTCCCTGCTGGTATTACCACTTCTTTTGGCAGTCCGCTTATAGTGGCGCTGCTGTCGTAGTTCAATTTGATTATGGCCTCTTTCTTTCCTGCCCTGTTCCGGCTGATGTTGAAGACCACTTTTCCTTTCCTACAGTCGGTTATCAGCTCGTTGTCGTTGTTCTCGGTAACGAGTTCTGCTGTCATCCCGAGACACTCTTCTTTTATGACGTTGACTTTTGTGGTGGCCGTCTGGCAACCTCTGTCGTCTGTGGCTGTTACTGTATATCTTGTCTCCGACTCAATATCATCTGCCTGGGTGGCGGTTAACTGGTCAATGTCGGTCAGGTGTTCAGATGGCTCCCAGCTGACGCTCCCTAGTTTGCCAGAAATAAGCGGTACGTTCAGGCTCATGCCTTTCACCTCACAGTCTTTGAAGGTGTTGTTGTGTTCCAGTTCCAACTTCTCGAGTTGGATGGTAGTCACTTCGAAAGTGATAGGATCTGATATACAGTTTTCACACGTTGCCACCACGTTGAAGGTCTTCTGGTAGGCAGAGTCTCCTTTTTTCGCCTTTACGGGTACCTCGTATGTTGTTTTTGCGGCTGGTATGGTCAGTTCTTCCGACAGTCCGCTCAGTGTGGAACCGCTGTCGAAACTCAACTTTATTTTCGCATCTTTCTTGCCGTTCTTGTTCCTGCTGATGTTAAATACGATTTTTCCATCCTTACAGTTGGCAATCAGTTCGTTGCTGTTGTCTTCAACAATAAAGTCTGCAGTCATCTCCAAGCACTCTTCCTTAATGACGTTTACTTTGGCTGTAGCGGTCTGGCAACCTCTATCGTCTGAAGCAGTCACGGTGTATACCTTTCTGTCTTCAATATCTTCCGCTTGGGTTGCGTTCAATTGGTCGATGTTGGCCAGACTTTCAGAAGGTTTCCACGTAACGTTGCCGAGCTTTCCTGAAACCAGTGGTACGTTCAGGTTCATGCCTTTCACCTCGCAGTCATTGAAGGTGTTGTTGTGCTCCAGTTCTAGTTTCTCTAGTTGTGTGGTAGTCACCTCGAAAGTTACAGGGGCCGATATGCAGTTCTCGCACGTTGCCACTACGTTGAAGGTCTTCTGGTACGCGTTTTCTCCCTTTTTAGCCTTTACTGGCATTTCAAGGGTCTTTTTATTGGCAGGTATAGTCAGTTGTTGAGGCAGACCTTCCAAGTTGTCGTCTTCGCCGAAACTCAATTTTATCTTTGCCTCTTTGTTTCCAATTCTGTTCCTGCTGATGTTAAATACAACTTTTCCCTCTTTGCAGTCTGCAATTAGTTCGTTGCCGTTGTCCTCGGTAACGAGTTCGGCAGTCATTTCCAGGCACTCTTCCTTAATGACGTCTACTTTGGCTGTAGCGGTTTGGCAGCCTCTTTCGTCTGTAGCGGTTACGGTATATTTCTTTTCCGTTTCAATGTCGCCAGCCAGTGTGGCATTCAGTTGGTCAATTCCAGCCAAATTTTCTGCGGGTTCCCAAGTCACAGTTCCTAATTTGCCCGAAATGAGCGGAACATTCAGGCTCATGCCTTTCACTTCGCAGTCTTTGAAGATGTTGTCTTGTCCCAGTTCCAACTTCTCGAGTTGGGTGGTGGTTATTTCAAAGGAAACTGGTTTCGAGATGCAGTTTTCGCATTCAGCCACCACGTTGAATGTGTTGTTGTATGGATTTCCGCCCTTTAATGCCTTTACTGGCACTTCAAATGTAGATGCACCTGCTGGAATAACCAGTTCTTTTGGAAGTCCGTCCAGACTGGCATTGTCGTCGAAGTCCAATTTTATCTTTGCCTCTTTGTCTCCGCTTCTGTTTCTGCCGATGTTGAAGACAATTTTTCCTCCTTTACAGTCAGCAATTAGTTCGTTGTCGTTGCCTTCTGTAATGAGTTCTGCGGACATTGTCAGGCACTCATCCTTAACAACTACCACTTCGGCATTTGCGGTTTGGCAACCTCTTTCGTCTGTTGCGGTAATGGTATAAGTTTTTTCTGCTTCAACGTCTTCTGCTTGTGTTGCATTAAGTTGGTCTATCTCGGTTAGGCCTCCTGCAGGTTCCCATTTCACCTCTCCGAGTTTTCCCGAGATAAGTGGTACGTTCAGATTCATGCCCACAACTTCGCAACCTTTGAATGTGTTGTTTTGTTCTAGTTCCAACTTTTCGAGTTGGGTGGTTGTAACTTCGAAAGAAACGGGTTCTGATGTGCAGTTCTCGCACTCTGCCACTACGTTGAATGTGATATGGTATGGCAGATCTCCCTTTAATGCCTTTACTGGCACTTCGAATGTAGATGCTCCTGCCGGAATCGTTAACTCTTTTGGAAGCCCGCCCAGATTGGCATTGTTGTCGAAGTCCAATTTTATTATGGCCTCTTTGTTCCCGCTTCTGTTTCTGCCGATGTTGAAGACAATTTTGCCTTCCTTACAGTCGGCAATTAGTTCGTTGTCGTTGCCCTCTGTAATGAGTTCTGCGGTCATTTCCAGACACTCGTCTTTTACGACGTCTACCTTTGCGGTGGCCGTTTGGCAACCTCTGTCGTCTGTTACGGTTACGGTGTAAGAGGTTTCTGTTTCAAAGTCTTCGTTTTGAACAGCGTTTAACTGGTCAATGTCAGTAAGTTTATCGGCAGGCTCCCATGTCGCTGTCCCAAGTTTACCTGAGACTAATGGCACGTTGAGGCTCATGCCTTTTACTTCACAGCCTTTGAAAACGTTGTTTTGTTCCAATTCCAGTTTCTCGGGTTGTGTGGTGGTTACCTCAAACGTGATAGGTTCGGTAACGCAGTTTTTGCATTCGGCCACCACATTGAAAGTATTCTGGTAGGCAGCATCTGCCTCCAATGCCTTTACTGGTAGTTCGAAGATGGAACTTTCTACCGGAATGGTCAATTCTGTTGGTAGGCCGTCTATATTCATGTCCGACGGATAAATCAACTTTATTTCTGCCGGTTCTGTCGCATCCTTGCCACGGGTGATGTTGAATATAACCTTTCCGTCGTTACATTCTGTTATCAACTCAGAACTCTTGTTTTCTGTGACAAATTCAACGGTCATCTCTATGCTCTTATCGCAAGGAATTAGTGTTAGTGATTCCTCAACAATTTGGCATCCAAATATGTTTTTTGCTGTGATGGTGAAAACTTGTGGGGTCTGCGGACAATTTAATGGGTATACGGTAAAGTCGTCGTTCTTTTCCAACAGGTCTGCTGGTTCCCATTTTATGCTCCTTATCGTACCTGTGTGCTCAACACTGAGCTCTGTAGCGCAGCATTCTGCTTTGTTGGGGGTTATCGATATTTCACCGGCTTTGTAGATGTAGGTGCGTATGGTGTCTCCTTGCACCGATGAGCATGAGTTCTCAGTGGCTATCGCCATCACAATCTCCAAACTGTCTTCTTCTATATCGTGTAGTGGAATCAGCTCTAGAACAACAGAGTCCTTGTGGGCGGGAATGACTATTTCTTCAGGTAACTCTTTGTAGTCGATACCGTTCTTTGCTGAACCGAGATGTTCAATTTTTACCTTTGTCGGACTGTCGCTGTCTTTTACGTTGATTACTATCTCTCCATTCGAGCATCCGTTTGCAATGCCATGGGCGTTTGGCCTTGAATATTTTGTCTTGCTTGATATACCGTTCGATTTAAAACTGCCTGCTTCTAGGAATACTAATGATTGAAGGCTGAAGTCCGACACGTTGCCTACCGCCATTTTTAAATGGTATTTTCTGCACGGAACTACTTTGCATTTTGCAGTTAGAGTGGTGGTGAAACCTCCCACTTTGAGCATATTACAGTCTTTGTATATTGGTTTTGTTTTGTCTGTTTTCTGGTAGTTCGGGATAAAGTAATCGCTGTTTTTGTTTTGGTTGATGTTGTTAATGGATACAAATGTGTTGGTGAAGGGCACTTTTGCTATGTTCTCTTTATCTCCGGTCGTTAAGTCGGTGATGATAAAGGCAAAGGCATCGTTAAATTGTGTGTTTACGAAATCTGGATATTCTTGCGATGCAAATACGTAGTTAAAGGCGATGGAGTCGTCTGTGGTCGTAAAGTCGAACTCTAGAATACCAGGCGAATTTACATCCCCTCCTGTTATATCTTCCAGTTCTTTATCCTTTAATCTGTTGTGTGTGTTTCTATAGGACAATAGCTTTGCGACTTCTTCGTATTTCGCCTCTTTGCTCTTGTCGTACGCTACAGGATCAGTGTTTATATAGTATTTATAATAGTTGTCTGAAAAAGGGTAAAGTTGGTATGAATTTTTTGTTTCTTCAATGTTTTCTAATGTCATTATATAATAGGAAGGGTCCCATGTCTTTATCACATCAAATATCGCGTAGGTTGGGAAATAGTCGATGTATTCGTTGCTATAAACTGACGATTTGTTGTAATATGATAGTGCGGATTGGAAATATGGATTCTCATATATCAGCTCCATTAATGTGTTATAATCATCCTCTGAAAAATTATATTGGGTACTGTATTGGTCATTAAACTTTTTCTTGTTATTAATGTAGCTTGTATAGTATTGATTGAATTTCGGATACTCTTCTATGATTTTTTTGTATTGTTCTTTTAAAAAACCATTTACAAATTCATTTATTTCTTCTGGGGTCATTTCTATGTTGCCAAATCGGAATGGAAGGTTTTCTGATATAATATTCCCCAGATTGTCTGTGCTAAGTATTAGACCTCTCTGAATGTCGAGCATGCCACATTCGCTGCTGTTTTTATAAGTGGCAATTTGTTTGCCGTATCCAACTGGTATTGTCTCTGAACCGTTGAATTTGGCATTTGAAATTTCGACTCCCGAACCAATGAATTCGTCAAGCAGTAGTTTTTCTACATTCTTACCCTCTTCGTTGTTTATTGTCATTTGGGCGTGGGTCGTGATGAAGAAAAACAAACCTATTATTACAGATATTTGTCTTGTCAGTTTCATGGCATTGTTATGTTAGATAAGTGGTTAAATGCTGTTACGCTTTGTGTGTTTTTTACTTTGTAAGTTGGCAGGTGTGTGTTGTGTTTTTGTGTGCCAACTAGGTGTGTTGAATAAGGAGTTGACTTTTACTTCGTTGGTTTTTTCCTTACAGGTGCATTTTGCTTTTTAGGTGTATTACTTTTGTTGTTTACTTTGTTGAAGTATACCCCGTCTACAAAATTGCCTGTCTGTTTTGTCCCGTTCGCAAAAGTAAGTGTGCCTTGTCCGTTTGGCAAACCGTTTTTGAAGTTGCCGACATATACGTCTCCATTTTTGTACTTCATGGTGCCTTTCCCATTTTCCTTCCCGTCTTTATAGCTGCCTTTATACACATCTCCGTTCGGGTAGGTCATAGTGCCTTCTCCGTTCTTCTTGTCGGCTTTGAACTGGCCTGTGTATTTTGCTCCTGATGCCAGTTTTAGGGTCCCGGTTCCTTCTTTCAAACCATTGACGAAGTCGCCTGTGTAGGTTTGCCCGTCTTTAAACTTTATGGTTCCTTTCCCATTGGGTGAACCGTCTACAAATTGGCCTGTATAGATTGTGCCTCCTCCATAGTTGTATGTGCCGTTTCCATTTTCGCAGTTTCCTTTAGTGCATTGTGAACTCGCATTTGAATGGCAGATAGCAACTATTGTTATTATGGTAAGTTGTTTTAACATGAAATTGGTTTTTCATTTTTCTTTCTGCAAATATACAAAAAAGCCCTATTATTACAATAGGGCTTTTTGATTCTCAACTTTTTAGGGGTTATTTTACTTTTTTCAAAACGAAGCAGCAGCGCGATGGCAGGTATACTTGTAACCACTTTTTCCCTGGTACGTTGCTCTCTTGGTTGTCGAGGGTGAAATGGCTTATTCCTTCGTCTATCAGGTTAAAACCTCCATATTTGCTGTTGTCGCTGTTTAAAACTACCTTGTATTCACCTGGCTCTACCAGCATACCGTAGTCGGTATACGACTTGTTCGGATGGAAGTTGAAGACGAAAATCAGGTCGCCGCGTTGGTAGGCAATGACTTGGTCGTCGGCTTTCTCCCACAGAACCGATATGGGCAGTTCGTTGAAGCGGTGCATGCTTTTCACTAGGGTTATCATGTCTTTGTCCCAGTCGCCTAGCCAGCAGTATTTCAAATCTTTGTTGTCTACCAGACTCCATTGGCGGCGGGCATATTTGTACGACCATCCGTTCCCTTCTCTTGGGAAGTCTATCCATTCCGGATGTCCGAATTCGTTACCCATAAAGTTCAGATAACCTCCGTTTATGGAACTGATGGTAATCAGCCTGATCATTTTATGCAGTGCAATTGCACGGTCTACCATATATGAGCTTGGCATCAGTTTGCTCATGTGCCAGTACATGTCGGCATCTGCTAGTCGGAAGATGATGGTCTTGTCTCCAACTAGTGCTTGGTCGTGGCTTTCTGCGTAGTTGATTGTTTTTTCTTCTGCGCGGTGGTTGGTTAGCATCCACAGTATCGAACCTGGCTTCCACTGTTCGTCGGTTTGTTCTTTTATCAGTTTTATCCAGAAGTCAGGTGTGCCCATGGCCAGACGGTAGTCGAAGCCTATGCCTCCATCTTCGTACTTACCTGCCAAACCGGGCATCCCGCTAACGTCTTCTGCTATTGTGATGGCGTACGGATTGGTTTGGTGTATCACTCTGTTGGCTAGTGTTAGGTAGCAGATGGCATCTCCGTCTTGGTTCCCGTTAAAGTAGCAGTCGTAACCTCCATAGTCGCTTCCTAATCCGTGGTCGAGGAACATCATCGAGGTTACTCCGTCGAAACGGAAACCGTCGAAATGGTATTCGTCGAGCCAATACTTGCAGTTCGACAACAAGAAGTGCATGACTTCGTTTTTACCATAGTTGAAACAGAGCGAGTCCCACTGGTTGTGTTCTCTTCTCCAACCATCGTGAAAGTATTGGTAGGGTGTGCCGTCAAGCAGTCCAAGGCCTTCTACTTGGTTTTTTACTGCGTGCGAGTGCACAATGTCCATAATTACTGCCATTCCCATTTGGTGGGCCGTGTCTATCAGTTCTTTCAGTTCTTCTGGTGTTCCGAATCGGCTCGATGCGGCGAAAAAGCTAGACACATGGTAACCGAACGACCCGTAGTAGGGGTGCTCTTGAATGGCCATTATCTGTATGCAGTTGTAACCGTCGGCACTGATGCGCGGCAGCATTTTCTGCGTAAATTCTTTATAGGTGTGTACGCATTCCTCTTCTCCGGCCATGCCTATGTGGGTTTCATAGATGAGTAGTGGAGAGGTGTTTGGCTTGAACTTGTTTACTTTGAACTTGTAAGGCTTTTCGGGAGACCACACTTGTGCGCTGAATACTTTGGTCTGCTCGTCTTGCGTTACGCGTTGTGCCCATGCCGGTATGCGTTCTCCGCAACCTCCTTCCCAGTGTACCATCATTTTGTAGAGGTCGCCGTGTTTCATGGCTTTTTCTGGTACGGACAGTTCCCACACTCCGTTATCCTTCTTTTTAAGTTGGAATTTATCGTTCTCTTTCCAATCGTTGAAGTCTCCTATCAGGCCTATCGAGGTGGCGTTGGGTGCCCATTCGCGGAAGACCCACTTTTTGGCCTCTTTGTGCAAACCGAAGTATAGGTAGCCAGTGGCAAAGTCTGCCAGAGTTTGCGAGCCTCTGGTCAGTTCCTGCTCTTTACGTTGGGCGTACATATATCGCTCGTAGAGTTGGTCCTCAAATGGTTTCAGATAAGGATCTTTCTTGATTAGTTTCAGTTTGTCCATATTTGTTATTTTTATTGTCGTTTATTGTGTTTTTGCGTTTAATCTGTTTTTAGATGTGAACCTTGACGATGGCTTTCTTGGTTCGTCCTTCTCCTATAATTGGAGAATGTGCATCTTCGGGAAAGAAGATGACAAACTGGCCTGGTTCAACTCTGAATTTGTTTGCCGGCAGTTCGTTGTAGAAGGCTATGTCTTTTCCCTCACGCACTTCTCGTACGCTCTTGCATTCGCTGCGTGGCATCCAGCCCATCTCTTCTGCGCGGGTTAGCGGTAGTTGTATGTCGATGTATTCGTCGTGAACTTCCGGGTAGGCGGTTTCGTACGGACGTAAATCAACTTCGTCTATATTGATGTAGAAGTTTTCTCCTTCATATGTCAGTCGGCCGGCTGGTTTGCTGGCGAGGTCTTCGCTTGCGAGTATAAGCGATATCTTTCTGAAATCGGGGTGAAGATTTACATATCTTCCGAAGTTTTCAACTTTATCGATTATCATATAGTTTATTGTTGGATTCTCAAATATATGCAAAAAAATGTAACGATGCGCTTTAAAAAGCTCTTTTTGCTAAAAGACGGCCAACATTTCATTGCCCTTTTATTTTTTTGCTGGCTTTATAAAAAATCCCCCGTTAAGTACAATGTGCTTAGCGGGGGGGCAAATAAATTGTAGTCAGTGTCTGCGTATTCCTTTATATAATCACTTTTTTCAGTTTGGCCTTTGGGGGGGATGTGTTTCCCCGTTTCGTTTTTCCGATGTGCAATTTACGAGTTCTAGAACATTTGGTATTTTTCTTTTTACTTCATTTAAATGTAAAAATTCAATCATCGGGCTTGTAATATATCACCAACCGCATTTTTTCTGTCTGCGAAGTTTATTTTATATGAATAATTTGGCTGTTTCTGTTTATTTCACGAAGTCTTCCTGTAATTTTTTAAATTTGCGAAAAAATTGAACTATGTGTTTTCATCCCTTTGAACCTTCAGTCAAGGTTGGTTTACCTTTACGCTTCACGTACCCTTTTGCCTACACTCCGCATCAGTTGTGTGTGGTGGCGGCTGGTCAGGTGCAGGCCTATGTGGCGTTGCAGACCCAGTGGCGCTATGAATTGCAGCAGGGGAAGATGTTCGGCGTGCTGGTGGTTAGGTCACCAAAGGGAAATTTGGGCTTTTTGACCGCTTTTTCTGGCCAGATTGCCGGGGTTGCCAGTCTCCCTTTTTTTGTTCCGCCTGTTTTCGACTATTTGCAGCCCGATGGCTATTTCAAAAAACACGAGGCCGAAATCTCGGCGGTCAATAAACGTATTGTCGATATTGAGAATGCTGATGACAGACGTTTGGCATTGGGGCGGCTTGATAATCTAGCTTCTTGTGCCGAGGCTGAAATTGGTGCATTTAAGTTGCAGATGGCGGACGATAAGCGACAGCGTGATGCGTTACGCAAAGCTGGCGGCCTTTCTACCGAACAAGAAGTCGAACTTATCCGTCAAAGCCAGTTCCAAAAGGCGGAACTTAAACGGCTAAAATTGAGGTGGAGTGCGAAAATCGGCGAGGCTAAGTCGGCGGTAGCTCTGTTCGACGACCAGATTAACCAACTCAAAAAACAGCGGGAGGAGATGTCTTTCCAGTTGCAGAACTGGCTTTTTACAAAGTTTGTTTTCCTCAATGCTAGGGGGGAGAAGGCCGACTTGCTCCAAATTTTCGAGTCGTCTACGCAGCCGCTTCCTCCAGCGGGGGCGGGTGAGTGTTGCGCTCCCAAATTGCTGCAATATGCTTATGTGAACGGTTATACGCCACTCTGTATGGCCGAATTTTGGTGGGGTAATTCACCGAAACAAGAGGTCCGTCGGCATGGCGAATACTATCCGGCCTGCAAAAGTAAGTGTGAACCTATATTACGCTTTATGTTGCAGGGGCTTTCTGTTGAAGATAGTCCGGTGTTGGCCCGTGCTGTAGCACAAAATCGTGTAGAGGTGGTTTTTGAAGACGATTGGTATATTGTGGTCAACAAACCGAGTGGTATGCTCTCGGTGCCTGGTAAGATTAACGCCGATTCGCTGGTCGAGCATTTACGCCGCCAGCGTACCGATTTGTCCTCAGTGGAGTTAATGGTGGTGCATCGCCTTGATATGGACACATCGGGACTATTGGTTATTGCCAAGTCGCTCGATGCGTTCAAAAAATTGCAGAACTTGTTTGAAACACGCCAAGTTCACAAGCGTTACACGGCTTTGCTGAACGGACGAATCCCATATCCTGTGCAACCGTTAATCCATGAGTTCAACGACCAACCCCACCCTGTAGGCCGCATATCGCTGCCTTTGTGCCCCGATGTTACCAACCGTCCACACCAAATGGTGAGTTACGACTATGGTAAGGAGGCTGTCACTTTCTATGAGATTGTTGGTTATGAAGAGGGGTATACACGTGTTTCTTTCTTTCCTCAAACTGGCCGTACCCACCAGCTGCGTGTCCACGCTGCTCATTCTTCTGGCCTGAATACGCCTATTGTGGGTGACGATTTATATGGCAAGCCTGCTTCTCGTCTTTTCCTGCATGCTGCAGAACTTGTTTTTGTGCATCCGTTTACTCAGAAAACGGTCGTCTTTTGTAAAGAGGCTGGTTTCTAAATTAATTGTTCTATAAAAAAAGCGAAGCACTTTGTGCCTCGCTTTTCTGTTATAGGGTAGTGGTCAATTAGTATGCTCTTGCGAAAAGAACACGGCATTTTGAAGGTTTGCCGGTTACCATACACTTACCTGGCTCCTTGTCTCCGTCAACATAGCTGTCGAAAGGAATGCAGCGGATGGTTGCCTTTGTTTCTTCCTTAATCTTGGCTTCTGTTTCTGCGGTGCCGTCCCAGTGTGCAAGTATAAATCCGCCCTTTTCAATTTCCTTCTTGAACTCTTCGTAAGTGTCAACGGTCTTGATGTTCTGCTTGCGGTAGTCGAGAGCCTTCTGGAAGATGTTCTTCTGGATGTCTGCCAACAAGTCCTTAATGTATGTTGCAATGCCATCCAGACTCTTTGTCTCCTTGGTGAGGGTGTCGCGGCGTGCAACTTCAATGGTACCGTTCTCCATATCGCGTGCGCCCATTGCCAAACGAACAGGTACACCCTTTAATTCATATTCAGCGAACTTCCATCCTGGCTTCTTGGTGTCTGCGTCATCGTACTTAACGCTGATGCCCAACTGCTTCAACTCTGCAATAACTGGAGCCAACTTTTCTGAAATCTGCTTCAACTGCTCTTCGCCCTTGAAGATTGGAACGATAACAACCTGGATTGGAGCCAAGTTTGGAGGCAATACCAAACCGTTGTCGTCGCTATGTGCCATGATGAGCGCGCCAATCAGGCGGGTTGATACACCCCATGAGGTTGCCCAAACATATTCGAGTTCTCCGTTGCGGTTCTGGAACTGGGCGCCGAATGCCTTCGCAAAGTTCTGACCCAAGAAGTGTGAAGTACCGCTCTGCAATGCTTTGCCATCCTGCATAAGTGCTTCAATGGTGTAGGTGTCTACTGCACCTGCAAAACGCTCGGTTTCACTCTTAACACCCTTTACAACTGGCACTGCCATTACGTTTTCGGCAAAATCGGCATAAACGTTCAGCATACGCTGTGCTTCTGCCTCTGCCTCTTCGTAGGTTTCGTGTGCGGTGTGCCCTTCCTGCCACAAGAATTCTGCGGTGCGGAGGAACGGACGGGTTCTCATTTCCCAACGCATTACATTGGCCCACTGGTTACATAGAATTGGTAGGTCTCTCCAGCTCTTGATCCAGTTCTTATAGGTGTTCCAGATAATGGTCTCTGATGTTGGACGCACAATAAGTTCTTCTTCCAGTTTTGCTTCAGGGTCTACAACTACGGCGTTTCCCTCGTCGTTTACCTTCAGGCGGTAGTGGGTTACTACTGCACATTCTTTTGCGAAACCTTCTACGTGCTTTGCTTCACGGCTCAAGAACGATTTCGGAATCAGCAACGGGAAGTAGGCGTTTACGTGACCGGTTTCTTTGAAGCGGCGGTCAAGCTCATGCTGCATCTTCTCCCAAATTGAATAACCATATGGTTTGATTACCATACAGCCTCTGACTGCTGACTGCTCTGCTAGGTCAGCCTTTACTACCAAGTCGTTATACCACTGCGAGTAGTTCTCGGC
This sequence comes from Bacteroidales bacterium UBA3297, assembly GCA_002362105.1. Taxonomy (GTDB): domain Bacteria; phylum Bacteroidota; class Bacteroidia; order Bacteroidales; family Paludibacteraceae; genus Physcocola. The sequence goes on along the minus strand of DETD01000020.1, from coordinate 139,106 downwards.
GCGTGGTGTTAGTTCTTTTGCCATATAAGGATATACTTTTCTTAAATTTGCGCAAATTTACACAATTTTATGTGTTGTATCATAAAAATAGGGGGATTAATAAATCCCCCTATTTAATACTGATTTACTCTTTTATACTCCTATTCTTTGAGTCGTTCTTTCGTGTTTTATTGAAAGGTGTCAATTTTTGTCAATTAGCTCTATTGTTGATGGTTCACCCGGACGTGGTGCGTCTAGTGAAACTATCTTTCCGTTACGGTCAATTATCAGGAAGCGTGGAATGCCCGCTATACTGTAGCGCTTGCAGAATTCCGATTCTAATACGCCTTCTACGTGATAATGGTTCCAGTTGCTTTCTTTTTCAGTTCCCGATATCGATTTCTTCCAGCGGTCTTCATCTTGGTCTATCGAGATTGAAACGAGCAAGACGCTTGGGTCGTCTTTGTAGTGCGCTGACAATGTTTTCATATTTGGAATTTCGGCTCTGCAAGGGGCGCACCAAGTTGCCCATACGTCAATATACAGCAACTTGCCGCGTAAATCCGATAGCTTGACCTTCTTCCCTGTTTCGTCGGTCATCTCGAAATCTGGCGCCTGTTTGCCTGCCACATGGCGTTTTGCTTCCTCGTAGCTTGCCTTCACATAGTCTGGTATGTCGTTTTCGTGACCCGCATACAGTTTCTTGTAGGTGTTGTATATCTCGTCAACGTTTACGGGTGCGCTTGCCAGTACATTCACAATGTGCTCGTTTGCACAGTTGAAGTAAATTTCTTTGTTGGCAAAATAACGTGGCAAATCTTTAATAAAGGCAACGTCGAAGTCGTTCTGTCCTGAGTTCTTCTGCAATTTGTATTTGCGTGCGACGCAGTTGCTTGCCAAATTTTGGTCGTTATTAATGTCTTGGTTAGCCCACCATTCGCTGTAATCTTTGTCTTCGGTTGTCTCTACTTCCGAATACCGCATCAGTTCATAGGTGTATTTCTTTTCCCATTCAGCTGCTTTTGCGGCCTTGAACATTTTGTCTTTGAGGGGGGTAAGGTCAGCCTTCATTTGGTTGATGTCTTTGCGGAGTTCTTGCTGAAATTCTGCAAACGACATCTTTTTTATCTTTTCATCGCTGTATTTTTCGCCTATCAGGTTGTTGTAGTCGTGACTCTGTATAAATGAGAACACTTCTTTGTTGTCTCCCAGATAGTCGATGTTGGCTGCATATTCCTCTCCATTGCCCTTGCGAAGGCTGATGCTCATTTGCGCATGGCTGTTTTGGGTAGCATAAAACTTAAATTGAACCTGAGGTTGCTCTATTGTGAAAATCAGTTCGGTAGGATACTTTACTGCAAATGCGGTCTTGAAACTTCCGTCTGCCGACATTTTTAATGTGTCATCTGGAAGATTCCCCTGCGGATCCACAATTATGATGCTGCTACCGTACTTGTACCCCTCGATTTTTCCGCTCAGGTGCGCAAGGCCATCCTTTTTGGCGAAACCATCAAGTGGTAGTATTAGTAAACAGAGTAGTATCGTTTTCAGTAATCTCATATCTGTTATCCTTTAAGTGTTAGAAACTCTTATCTCTACCTTTTTACAAATATAATTTTTTTCGGGTATATTCCCAATTTTACTTTTTTGTTAAAAGTGTTCGATTTAAGAATAAAACTGGTTAAAATTACTTATATATTAATACTTTATATGCTTTGCGGCGAAGTCTGCTACCCAGTCTTCTGCATTTTCGACCAGGTAGGTGGCTATTCCTGCTGCTTTTGCCCCTTCTGTGTTTAGTTCTCTGTCGTCAACAAAAATGGTTTCGTCGGCTTTCATTTTACCGTCTTTCAGCACATACTCATAGATGGCTTTGTCTGGCTTGGCCAATCCTATTTCGCAACTGACATAAATTTTGTCGAAGTAGGTGCGGAATGCACGTCCTTCTGGCGAAAATTGGTCTCCGTTTATATAACTCATCATAAACGGATTGTTGTTCGTTAGTATATAGAGGCGGTAGCCTTGTTGCTTCCAAGCTTCAAGCTGTTGGAGTATGCATGGGGTCAAATGGTCGAAAAATCCCCACCATGCGTATGCTACTTCCTCAAAGGAGATGGGCTTTCCACACAATTGGCTGATTTTTTTGAGAAAATGCTCGATGCTGATAGCACCGCTTTCTACTTCTCCGAATATGCCGCCCCAGTTCTTTCCTTCTTCAAAATAGCTTTCCGCATTGGGCAAACCTAATTCCGCAAATCGTCTTACTGCCTCTTTGTGTTGGCTGACGCTTATTACACCGCCCCAGTCAAAAATTAGATTTTTTAGCATATGTCTTATTCAGTTATTGTTTTTGTGGATGATGCTTGTTCCTTAATTGGTTAATAAATTTACTTTGCAAATATAATAATATTTGTTCTGTTTTTGCAAAAATAATTATTTTTTTAATTTAGTGGTTTGTTTTGTAGGTGAACAAAAAAAGCGATGTTCACACATCGCTTTTTTCTTGAACCTAATAAACTAAGAATTCAAACTAATTACTTTAAATAAACACGAAATTAAACTACAATTCTTTTTATATACAAATAAACTACATTTTCAATTCAAACATTACTTTCTCGTTGACACAACAAAAGTAGTGCTTATGCGGCTCCTACAATTGCATTTTTCTATCAAAGAATTTTGGATTTTTGTGACAACTGTTTGTCTGTTTTTGCAATTACTTGATTTTTATTAATTTGCTAACGGTTGCGAAATTTTTGTCCGATTTTTTCCTAGGTTTTTGCGCGTTTTTGCCTAAAAACTTCGTTGCTCCTGCGCTTTTTTTATTGTTCAATTTTGCTGTTATTTTCCCAACTACATTCTTGTTTTTGGGCCTTAGATAGAATAATCCAAATATGAAGGTTGTATGTTGGCCGGCTGTTAGATTTGTACTAGTGTTTCTACTTCCTATTTATAAATTCACTCTCTGCGAAGACTGTATTTATACCTCTCAAATAAGCGTATTTCTTCTGTGTCTTCTGTTTCGCCGAACTCTGGTGGGGGAAAACTCCCCCAAAAGATCATCCAGAAGTTTCAGCATAGTATAACAAACAACATAAGCAATGCGAACCGACGTGTTTCTAGGGCTTCCTGTATTATGGCGTAATCTCTGTTTTTGGATGCTTCGGTTTTATAGGCCTCGAAAAGTTTACAATGCAATACAAACAAATACTTCAATTCTGTTTTAGAGAGGCATCTTACGGCCCTTTCCGTATTGTATCTAATCTGATTCAGTATTTTGTCTGTAAGGTCATTTTCCCTAATACCCAGTTGTTCCTGCTCTTTGAGTACAAGTTGGGTTATATAGTAAGAATCTATACATTTTGGATTTGACCTTGTCTGGTGCGTAATACTGAACTTGTTTGCTTTCCGGTAATAATACACATTTTTGCTGATGGTCGCAGTTTTGCCGCACTGGGGGAGGATAAGGAAATTACACATGGTATCTTCGTACCAATATCCCTCGGGAAACTGTAAATGAGAAAATAGGCGGTTCCTGTAGATTTTTCCCCACGCGAAGCCCATCAAGTCGTTCGGCCTTGTTTCCGAGGACTCTGAAAGATTTGAACCTGTTGTATAATTTTTCACATCGGTCTTAAACCTTCTGAAATTGCCCTGAACAACATCGGCGTCTAGTTCGTACGCCTTGCTTAAAAGCGCTTCAATTGCCCCTTCGTCAAGTATGTCGTCAGAATCGACAAATGCTACATAATCTGCATTTATGTTTTTCAGTGCTGTATTTCTAGCTCCCGACAGTCCTTTATTCTTCTGGTCGATTAGAATTACACGGCTGTCGTTTTCATACTTCTTAAGAATCTGTCTGGTAGTATCGGTCGAGCCATCATTAACTATATATACGATGTAGTTGTACTTTGTTTCCTGGTTCAATACAGATTCCACGCAATCTTCTATATATTTTTCTACGTTATAGGCTGGAATTATAACTTGAAGATTATATTTCGGATTGTCTGCAATGTTGTTCTCACACATAGAGGTACCTGAAGGAACCGGTCTAAGAGTGGCAAGTCTGTCTTGTGCTGTTGCAACAATGTCTTCATTTATTTCTGTGCGTGCTTTTGCAAATGGTGCCAGGCATTTAAATAAAAACCTGTTTGCGCCAATCTTCCTGAGAATTTTTATTGTAAGTCGCGGAATATACATTTTGAAGAAAAATATGATTATAAAAAACTAAGTGCTAGCACAATATATAATAGTATGCCAATCTAACAAAAAGCAACCGATATTACGAAACAGATCCTTTTTGCTGTTTTGTGTTTCCTTTTATAGTAATTATGAATTGGCCTTATGCCCTCTCTTTTTCCTTGTAGGGATTTTCAGCCATCCGTGTTCTACTAATTTAAGGTCATCGATGAATCGGCCAATTTTTGAAACCAGTTTGTCCGGATTCTTCCTTAGTTTTAGTATCCAATTGGTATAAGCCATAAAACGGTCGGGGTGGTGGTTCTTTGTATTGTTCAGGTATAGATAAACACCCCAAACCAGTGTCGCGCAAAAAGCAACTACGATTAAGGTATGGATTGTTACGTCTAGATTGAAATTGAACAATAAGAACCAAAATGCCTCTATGATAACTACCATAAACAAAATGACCATCGTAATCAGCATATGTGGTAGTTTAAGCGATACAAAAATGTGGTGCAGATGAGTCTTGTCTGCTTTGAATGGTGAGCCTCCGGCTAGTATTCTCATTGTCATCACACGCAAGGTGTCGAAAATAGGGACGGCGAATATAGCCACCATCAAACTTACATTTTTACTGCCAATAAGTGCGTCTTTTTCGTGAAGGATACGGCAGCTGAATATATAGGCCAACATACCCATTACCAATGATCCGCTGTCGCCAATAAACATTTTGTACTTATTGGAAAATACGTTACAAAAGAAGAATGGAATTAGTGAGCCTAAAAATGTGAATGCCAGTGCGGCATATATTATATCTTCATGAATCAAGAAGTAACCTCCGCAGAATCCGCAGGTACAAATGCCAATACCGCTGCTTAAACCGTCAACACCGTCTATCATGTTCAGGGCATTCATCAGGCCAACTCCTGTCAGCAGGCTTAATAGCAGACTTACCGACATTGGTAGCTCATGAATTTCAAATACCCCGTTTAAAGTGTCTATTCTATATGAGTCTGAAGCGAACAAAACTAGTATTATAAGAGTCTGATAGAAGAATTTCCTATACGGACTTATGTCTGTCAGGTCGTCTAATAACCCGATAAAGAATATCAGTGAAATTGCAGCTACTGCCATATACAAATCGTCTGTTGGTTGGAATATGTTAATAACTGCGACACTTGATATCGCGGCCAGATATACGCTTATACCGCCAATAACGGGTACGGGTTTCGTTTGTAGTTTTCGGGTCCCCGGACTGTCTAGAATCCCTTTTTTATAGGCTAGTAAGACTAGGGTCGGGTTGAATCTAACTGCAAATAAACAGGCAAAAAATGTACAACAAATGCATATGAATAAATGAGATGTCATTTTTTTTTAGATATTAAAATAAGAATAAACTTTAAATATTGTTTGTGCAGCTTTCGTTTGCTGTTATCTCTTTGTATTTATAGAATCGTTTAATGAGTATTTGGGTCATTAAACAGAAGGTCGCTGTTATGTAATTTAGTCCTTCTATGTCGTGAAACAATTGGAAGAACGATTTTAGTTTTCCTGTTTTTTTCCGAGAAATACCTCCTTCTCTAATTCTGTACATTCCCAAACACTCGCTTATGCCCATGGCGTTCTTTATGTGGGGCATAACTTTCAAAAACAGTCCATGGTCGTTACAGTTCTTTAAAACGGGTCCGTATATCTTGTTCGACAGGTCTTGCTTGTAGATGACTGTTAGACAACCTGTCCAGCAATGCAACAGTAGTCTTCTGTAGGTCAGGTGCTTAATGGCTTTGGCCTGTATCAGCATACTGTCTCCGTTTTTATTGATATGCTCATAACCTGCGTAACAGAAATCGCAATTGTTGGTTTGCATAAACTTTATTTGTTTCTCTAATTTGGTCGGAACCCATAAGTCATCGCTGTCTAGAAACGACAAATACTCTCCTTGTGAACGTCGTATGGCGTTATTTCTGGAGATGGCTGCCCCAGCATTTTTCGTATTAGACTCTACTTTGATTCTTGGGTCCTTTTCTGCGTAACTCAATGCTATTTCCAGTGATCCGTCTGAAGAACAATCATCTTGAATTAGCATTTCCCAATTCTTATAAGTTTGTGCCAAAACACTTTCTATTGTTTCTGCTATAAACGAGGCACAATTATAATTGGGAGTAATAATTGATATCAGTGGTTCTCTTTCCATTTAATATTTTTTCTATTGTCCGAATAACTGTTTTTGCCGAATACTGTGTCGCTTTCTTTAAACAGTCTTTGCGCATTTTGTTTAGCACATTTGGTGTTTCGGCTATTTGTTCTAATAATTCAATCAGTTTATCACTATTGTATTGCTCATATCCCAGCCCTGTTATCCCTTCTTCAACAAAATCGGAATAGCTGTGCCATTTTGCTGAAATAACTGGTAACCCTGCTGAGTAGGCGTCTATAATGGTTCCTGGATGCCCCTCGCCTTCATATCTCGTGGGAAACAAAAGTGCGTCATACTTCTTTAGCGTTTCTGTACTTTTGTCTGCCTCTACACACCCGCAATATTTAATATAGTCGGGGAGTGTCTCTTTCAAGGCATTGAAACGCTCTGTGTAACTCTTGTCTATAGGTCCATACATGTCGAGGGTATAGACAACTTCCTGTTTCTTGGTGTTTACTTCCCGAATGGCTCTAATGCCGTCTTCAATTCCTTTGATTTCGATGATTCGCGAAAAAACACACAAATGGATTGGTGTTGTTGACTCGTGCAAGTCTTTGGGGTCAAGAATTGATAGCTCTTTAAAGTTTGGAACGATTGTTATGTTTTCAAAACCTTGTGTGTTTAAATCGTTTTTCATACACGTCGTTTCTACCCAAATTCCGTCAAAGCGCTTCAACACGTTTCGTAAGAGTGAACGTTTCTTGATGAAATTGCCGAGCCAGCCTCCAATGACGTCGTAAAATAGTCTTGTCCCTTTTTTCCGGAATAACACACACAGGAATGGAAATACCTTTAGCGCTCCGTATGCGGGAAGGATGATGACGTTCTCGCTATTTCTACATGCTTTGAAATAGGACCAAAGGAAGGTGAACGGGTGCTTTACACAGCCTTGCATATCTACTTCGTTGACACGTTCGCTGCCGTAGCAGTCTTGTAGTGCTTTTGTCAGTTGTTGTGTCTTAACGGTCTGCCCATCATGCAATGGCTTTCGTTTCGCATGATAGCCTATTACTGATACCTTGAACATTTTAATCCATTATTTTCTGTATTGCCTTCAAAATGAACGCCTTCTTTCTGTTCCACCACGATTCGCCGTACTTTTCCCACTTTTCGGCAAAATTTTTAAATTCTTCCCTATGCGTCAGTGCGTACATTGCGCGGAGTTGGTTAATGTGCAAATGGTGGTAGAAGGGCGATGCCATCATGCCTTCATTATTGTATAGGCTCCAGTAACCGTTGTCATATTCTGGTAGTTTCTTGACCATTGCGGTAAGCGATTGCTCGTATTGTTGTTTGCTTTCCGCATCTTCAGGAAATAGCTTGCAATAGTCAAGCAAACCCCACAACGAGAATATCCATCCGTTCAAAACGAGTGGCTTGTCTACATATTCTAGTAACATCAGGTCTTCACCACTTTGTTTTGCAACGCCACCTTCTTCTATAGGCTTCAGCAAAAAGTCTTTAGCTTTCCTGATGGGGGCCAAATACTTTTCGTCTTGTGTCGATGTGTATAGTCTTGTTAATAAGGAGATGGCTTCTCCCTGCGCCATAGAAGAATATACGCCTTCTCCGAAGCAATCCCAGCTACCGTCCGGGTGCTGGTGACTTAACGCCCATTCGCCACAGCATTGGGCGTCTTGCAGAAACGTTTCATCGTGTTTCATTAAATACAAGTCGTAGCAGGCCAGCCCGTATTGGAATATACCTATTGCGAACTCTACCATCTCTCCTTTTTCATTGGGGTAGAGTGGTATAGTTCCGTGGGCAACTCCATAAAGGGTGACTTTTTCCGTCAAATTGTTGTAATAACCTTTAATGGCCTCTACTGAATAGCATTTGCCTTCGTCTTGGCATACATGCAGATTGCTTCTCCCCATAATCATTTTGGTCCACTTCCTAATTCTATAGAGTGATATTGCCATAACGTGTATTATTTAATTAATGTTTGGTAGTAATTTACGTATTCCTTTGCCATTTGGTCAGACGTGTATAGTTTCGAACTCTCTAGTGCGGCTTCTCCGAGCCGCTTTCTCAACTCTTCATTGCAAGCTAGTTTGTTCAACGCCTCAACTATCTCTTCTTTTTCTGGCTTTATCAGTATTCCGTTCTTCCCGTTTGTTATAATGTCGGGTATGCCGCCCACGTTTGAGGCTATTATCGGCATGCCTGCGGCCATGGCTTCTATTATGGTTATCGGCATACCTTCGAACAGCGACGGTAAGATGAATACGTCATATTCATGAAAATGGCTTGTTACTTTCCCATCAACTCCTTTAAAGAAAATGCAGTCTGTTAGCTTGTCGCGTTTTACTTTTTCCTTGACGCTCTCAAACTTCACACCTTCGCCAAAAAAGGTCAACGTCGCTTTCTGGTGACGTTGGTGGAATTCTGCAAATGCGTCGATTATCGTCTCGTGGTTTTTGGCTTCTGCAAATCTTCCTACATGAAGGATGTTGAATGTCTCCTGGGGTACCTTATAATCGGTTTTAATTGGCTGGACATTGTCGGTATTCACACCGTTCATGATTATAGGAAGGTCTTTTATCCCCACATATTCGTCAATAATGGTTTCCTTTATTTCTTTTGTCAGTGCTACTGGGTAGCATTTTGAAATTAGGAACAGCAGGTTGTTGATTTTCCTATATGCGAAATTCAACTCTTTCTTTGCCTCGTTATGTACGGTATGCACTATTGGTGCTTTGACAGAGGTCCGTTTGCGTGCCAATAAGGTATAAAACAGTATATAGCGGTGTGTGTGTATAACGTCTGGTGAATATGATTCTATCACATTCTTTAACCTTCCTATAACTGACAGGTCAACACCTCCTTTTTTATTAAGGTATATGATTTCAACCCCTTTGCTCTCCAAATTGTCAGTAATTGCAGAATGATAGTCGTAGAAACTTACAACTTTCACTGTGTGCCCGGCTTTTATTTGGCTGAGTGTTAGGTTCTCTGCCATACGTTCTGCTCCGGCCAGTCCGAATTCGGGCATAATTTGTAGTATTCTCATATTCTTTAAGTCTTTTACTGAAGGCAAATTTTTACAATGCACTTCATGCGTGTGATAAATGGAACTTCAACAAGTCCTATGGTTGCGGTTATTCTCGATAGTTTGCTCTTTTTTAGTCCTAATTTCTTAACCTTTTCAAACACTTTACGTCGTTCCGGTATGAAGTCTTTGCCGTATTTGGCCTCTATGGCATCCATAAGCAAAAAGCGGTCTGCCGCAAATATGTTTGGGTACTGATCTGTTCGTTTGTCGTTGTTTGCTATAACGTTGTTTGCATGGTGTCGGTAATACATTAATGGTGTTCCTATGTTTTCCCATTCTCCGGTCATTCCTGCTATCATGCCTAAATATCCGTCATACAACGACCCTTTGGGAACGTCTATCGGCAGTGCTTTGTTAAGCAGAACACGGTTTAGTATTGTGCAGCACCCTTGGGTGTTGTTGCCGTATAGCATTTGTAGCCACGACATTCTGGGTCTTGTATTGTCTCTGATGACCTTCCCGTCCATATAGTCTTTTGTGGTGGAGGTGACCAGCACGGGTTTTGTACAGTCGTGCTTTTTTATGGCTTTTAGCAGCACTTCCACTTTTTCGGGCATCCAGATGTCATCTTGGTCGCAAATCATAATGAATTCGCCTGTCGTGTTCTTCAATGCGTTCTCGAAGTTTTTGTTGAATCCTAAATTATGTTCGTTGACCGTATATTTAAGCCCTTTTGTACGGTGGTATTCCTCAAGAATCTCCACTGTACCGTCGTTTGAACAGTCGTCCGAGACGAAAATCTCGTCTGGCTGTACTGTTTGGTTGTAAAGGCTGTCTAATTGTTCTCGCAAAGCCTTTGCTCCGTTATAAGTGGCTATCGCAATTGAGACTTTATCCATTTTTCCGACCGATTTTTTTGCAAATAGCTACTACAAATTCATTTTTCAGATAAAGTTGTAGCGCTAGTGTATATAAAAGTGTTAATGTGCCCGTTATCAGCATCATTATCCAGGCATTTAATTCAAGAACATTGTCCATCAGAAGTAGGAGGGTTACTAGTGGTATGTTGTAAAGTATATTATTCAGTAATTTCTTGAATGGAAATTTCATTGAATAGTATTTTGTAACCCAATACTGCGAACTTATCAGGATGACTATTTCTGAAGCTAGCCATGCAATGGCTGAACCCGTGCTTTTTAGTTCCTTTACTAACAGTATGTTTAGCCCCAACCCAACCAGAGCTCCTATTGTTGAATTGATGATGATCTCTTTGTCTTTTTTCAACGGATTCAGGGTCTGCAATACTAGTATCTGTTCTAACCCGATGACAATAATCAATGGGGTTATAATTATTGTGGGTAATATGGCACCTTCATAGCCTTCTCCTGCCAGTATCAACACTATTTGTGGCGCATAGATGGTGATTAGCAGTATTATGGGAACTGCGAAAGTGAACAGAAGGCCTTGCGACTTTGATAGGTACATCTTAAATTCTGAAAACTTCCCTTCTGCCAGCAAGTTGGTCATTCTTGGCATCATTACCCCTGTGAATGCGGTGAATAAGGCTATGATGATAAAGAATAGCTTTGTTGCGGTTGTGTAGTATCCGACTTCTTCATCTGAGCAGGTCCAACCCAAGTAGGTGATGTTGAAGGAGGTGTACATCGACGTAATGAAGAAGTAGAACCCATAAATAAGCATTGGTTTCCAGTAGGGTGCAATACGCACTTTTGCTAATGAGAAGTCTGCGTAGTTTTTGGTGTGGACGATGTTGAACACTGAATTTACGGCTATCATCAGCATCGTTAGCAGGTAATAGGTGATGGTGTCGTCTTTTGTCCTTACAAATACGAATATCCCTATCACATATACCATTTTCACCACCATTGTGCGGATGGTGATGTACTTGAAGTCTTCTAGTCCTTTGTAAAACCATTCTGCTAACAGGGTGGTACTAATTATCTTGAATACGCCTATGAACAGGTATTCCCGATACGGTGCCAGTTTGGGTAGCAACAGGGTTGCCGCTATCAGGGCCACCATCATAAGGAGGGTTGTAATCAGGTTGAACGACAGTAACGAAGAGAATATCTCTGTCAGTTCTTGTCTTGAGTTTCTTTTCTCTGCTACCGCACGGATTCCTACAATATTAACGCCCAACATTGCGAAGAGGATAAAGTAATTCACAATGCTGTCTACGTAACCGCATACGCCTAAATTTGTCACTCCTAGTACGCGTGTTACGTAAGGGAATGTCAATAAAGGGAAAATATAATTGGCCGTGGTTAGTAATGAACTGTAGAAGAAGTTTTTCTTTATGCTTGATGACATTCTTTTTTGAAGTTATTGGCGATTGAAACAAATTGGTTTGGACGTGTTTTCAACAATTATTAGGAATATGTATGCTATTAGAAAACTTACTATCGTGTAGTTTTCCTTAAACGAATAATAGAATAAATACATCGACCCTTGCAGGGTCACACAAGTGATAAGATACAGTAAGAACACTTGGTGGCTGTATACTTTTGTTTTGTTGGTATGTGTTGCGAAGAGGAAGATCAGTGTCAGTACTATTAGGGCTACAAATGGGGTGACTAGTCCGAAATCAAGTACAAAGTCGCCCACGTGGGTTGAAAATACATCGTCTCCAATTTCCATTGCCGAATGTACTATTCTTGTTTCGTTCACATCTTCTGGCACGTTGCTGTATCCTAACCATCGTTTAAACATGTTGCAGGTCCTGTCGCCATCTCGGGTAAGTTCTGTCCCGTAGCAGTAGATGTTGAAGTTCAGGGGTGCTTCGCCTGCATACCTTATTATTTCTCCCGATGTTCCTGCGTCTCGTTCTCCGAAACGGCTTATGGTCAGGGCCAGGAATGGAATCATTGTAATGCCTAGCACAACGAAACATATTTTCTGGAAGAAGTGTTTTATGTTCTTTTTCCAAAATGGATAGAAAAAGGTCACTGCTGCCAACATTGTGAACACTTTCATAATGGTCATCGTTCTCAAACCTGAGGCTATTGGTGCCAGCAGTTCGAAAAGAATGATGGTCGATAACACAATGAAGTACCATTTTGATATCTGTGAGGAACAATACATCAAAAAGGTCAGAAATACGAATGTTTCGAAAAAGCAGTTATGAAATGCTGAAAATGCGCCGAAAATAGGGGAGTGGTATACTGCCTCGTGCTCGTGCGTTTCCGCATACATTTCCGCTCCTGCCGTACTGTCGCTCATCAAACGGGTCAAACCTTCCTGTATATTGGTGAAACTTTGTGGCAATACAATGATGCTTACCAATATATATATTAATAAGAAGTATTTGATCGATCCCAGTGACGGGCTTATTAATGTCTGCGGTTTTGTGGTGTCGTACTTTATTATGGGGGTAATCGACACTATTATAAACAGGAATAAGTAGACAAACGGCGCAATGGTTAACCCTTGGTAATTGGGTTGGAAGAATGGATTATCCATCAACATATAGGCCAGCACTGCAAAAAAAGTATAGGTCGAGACTATAACTTTGGTTGTTGACCAAAAACTACAGAACTTGGACAATACCAGAAATGCGAGTACCCATAGTGCTATGTAAATGAATATGCTATAGTAATCTTGTTCCATTTGGCTTGTTATTCCGCTTGGTTTTACTATTTGATTTTTTACTAGAAACTCTTAAAGTGCTAAATGATTAACCGTAGACGTATTGATTCCGTCTCCTTAAATGCTGCATTGTCGCATTTAATAGAAGCACCATGGAACCATATTTATTGGTGTCGTAAAAATCTTGAATCGTTGGAAGCATTTTCTTGTCGAACATACGTACCCGTACTACGAACACTGTTAAGTCGGCTAGAGGGGCAATTATGCTGGTGTCTGCTATCATCTCTACTGGCGGACAGTTGAGGATGATGTAGTCGTAGCTTTCCTTAAGTTCGCCCAGCAGCTGGTTTAACTTAGGAACCCTCAACAACTCGTTCGGGTTGTTGGGTAGTTCTCCTACAGGCAGAAGCTGTAGGTCTGGGTTGTTGTCTATAGGTTCCAGCATGCCTTTCACATTCGAAGCCTTTCCATTCAAGTAAGAGCTTAAGCCTTGTTTGGCTTGGCTGAACAGCTTGCTTAGGGTCGCTCTTCTTAAATCCATGTCGACTATTGCCACCTTGTAGCCTAAAAGTGACAGCGATTTTGCGGTATTAAGGCTTGTAAATGTCTTACCGCTGCCTAGGTTGGCACTAGTTACGGCAAGTACTTTGCATCCTTCTTTGCTTCCTATTTTGCTTTCAATATTTGTGCGGACAATGCGGAATGCTTCGTTAATGCTGTTGCGGTTGTCTGCTTCTACCACTATCTCTTTCTTTTTGTGCTTTAAGAGTGGTATTTGTCCAATTAATGGAATACTCAGCAATTCCAGGTCCTTTTTCCCTCGAATCTGGGTGTTCAGTAATTCAATCAGGTAAATGATACCGATTGGTAGCAGTATACCTATTATAAGGCATACTAAAATAATATTCCTCTTGATTGGCGATGTTGGTTTCAGACCTCCAGTTGGTGGGGTAATCACTCTTGAGTTGTACACACTGTAGGCGCGCGCCAATTCATTCTCTTCACGTTTCTGAAGCAGATACAGGTACAGCGTTTCTTTCACTTTCTGCTGGCGTTCTACCGACAACAGATGTTTTGCAAGCGTAGGGCTGTTTGCCACTTTCGCCGTACTTTTGGCTTCTGTGTTCTTTAATACAGAAATCTGCTGCTTCAAAGCATTGATTTGGTTGTTGATGCTTTCAATAATGCTCTTCTCCATGGAGTTGAGCTGGTTGTCTAAGTCAACTACCAATGGGTTTTTCGCACTACTGTTCTCTGCCAGACTGTTACGTTGGATTAAAGTCGTGTTATATTGGTCTATGCTGTTTGCTATCATGCTGTTTTTCAGCGCATCGACCGATGGCAATAGTGTCCTCTTCTTATTCTTTGCAACGCAATTGCGTATGTAAAGAGCCATGTTTAACTGGGTACTGTATTCGGCCACTTTGTCGTTTGCAACGCTGGCTTTGTCCAAATGTAGTCTTGCCACCTCAGTCAAGTCTGGGGTCAGGTTCTTACTCTTATAAGCGCTTATGCTGTTGTCTACCGAACCCAAGTCTTGTTCGGTAAGTTTCAAACGCTCGTTGATGAACTGACTGGTGTTTGTCGCTATGGCATTCTTTTCTTTTATCCAATTCTCGTTATAAACATCAATCAGTTTGTTAAGGAATACCTCGGCGCGTTCTGCCGAAACGTCGTCAAAACTCAGATTGAATATCGTCGTCTGTTTGTTGACAAGGTTGGTCTTCAACCTGTCGGTATACGATTCTACCGTTGTTATGAAGGCGGGTTTGTCGATGTAGAATTCGGTGTATTCCTTTGTCGCTTCTTCTGTATCTTCTGTTGGTATAATATAGTCCGGATTCCTTGTAATTCTGACGATTATGTTTTTAGGAAACTTGATGCTGGTGTAGAATTTGCCTTCCAATACCCCTGGATATTCCTTTTCCCCAATAGTCAGTTCAGAGATATAGTAGGTCGATATGTCTTTTATCGAAAGCTTGAACGAACACGTTTCGTTGTCGTCCAATTCTTTAAACTGAACTTGGACGGGTAAAACGGAACCATAGATGTTGTTCTTGCCGAACCTTCCTTTCACACGGTATTCAACATCCAAATTCAAACGCTTGATTACATCGGCAATCAATGCGGGACTTTGAATGCAGGTTAATTCGTTATTGACGTTTATTCCGTGGTTGAACATGCCCAAATCAGACACAGTTGCCAAATCGTTTACAAAACTGCCTTTGCCATTGCTGTTTTCCTTGATTAATATCTGGGCTTGACGTGTATATAATGGTTGCTTGGAAATCAAGTAGATAACTCCTAAACACAGGCATACGACAGTAAATGTGGCAATCCATTTCCATTTACTTATACATATAGCTATGAACTCTTTTAGTTGTAGTCCTCCATTATCAAATTTTTTCAAACTTAGGTCCTTTTCAGTTTGAGTCTCCATAAACTTTATATGTGTTATTACTTATAAATCAATACTGCAACGCTAGTAACTAGTGATGCTAAAGACATCCAGAATGTTGTGCTTCGAACGTTGTTTCCGTTAACTGTGCTCTGACGGGCGCGCGTGTTATTAGGGGTTACGTAGATAACGTCTTTTTGCTGAAGATAATAGGCTGGTGAGTTGTAGACTTTTTTGGCTTTTGTCAAGTCTACTTTATAGAATATTTTTTGGCCATCTTTCTCACGGATTACCGTTACGTTTTCACGTTGGCCGTAAATGGTTAAATCGCCTGCCATGCTAAGCGCGTCAAGAAGGGTGATTCTGTCGTTTTCTATGAAAAAACGTCCGGGGCGGTTTACCTCACCCATTACTGATACGTAAAGGTTTGAGAATTCGACGGTTACGACAGGGTCACTGATGTATTCATTTTTAATCAGTTCCTGTTTGATGTAGTCTGCGATTTCAGAACGCTTTTTTCCTGCTACGACAATTTTCCCTAAAACAGGAAAGTCTATATTTCCTTCACTGTCAATAGAGTAACAACTTATCTGTTGTGTACTGTTTGTTACACCCGGCAAATTCGCTTGTCCGACTCTGTAACCAGCAATTGGCAGGTTGAACATTTCCGACAAACGCGGATCCTTCGACGATACAACTATGGTTATCTTATCTCCTGGTTTTACGGTTATTGTTCCATTCGATGAGTCTATAATTGTCTGATTGTTATAGGAATCCTGAAAATAGGTTATGTTTTGTGGCGTTTTGCACGATGGCAACAACATGGTTAGTAAGCACAACAGTTGAACCTTCAGTAACGTGCTTATACAGTTTTGAATTTTCAACTTTGGGGTTCGGATGTATATGTTCATATGCAGAGTAAAATGTCGAAATTGTGTGCGTAACTCTAAAATTTTCGCAAAATTAAGTTAAATTTTCTATCTAAACAAATAAATACAATATCGAGAACAATACTTTTCGGTGGTACTCTTTTTCAAAAATAATGCTATAAAGCTAAATTATAGTGTGTCGGATGTTTCTATTCAGCATGGCTGTGGCTGAAACTTTTGTTGGCTGTTAAGGCGGAAAACTGCTGTTGTTTTTCCCTTTTTTGGGGGGCACTGGTAAAAAAAAGCCCTGCGGAAAACGCAGGGCTATCATGTTTTTTGTAAGACTTTTTTACGGCTTACTTAATTCTTTCACCAGCCAAGATCATAACCTTGGTGTTCCAGAAAGAAGACTGGTTAGTGATGGTGAAGGTCCAAGTCTTGTCAGCATTCTTCTTGATGGTGTAAGAACCTGGAGTGTGGTAAGAGAAGAGGGTAGGCTCCTTCTTGAAGGTGATACCGTCGTTACCTTCGAATTCACGGTAGTCAACCTTGGTGCACATGCTTTCCTTAACTTCACCCTTCTTCAAACGGCCAGCTGCACCCTTGATGCCCTTTGCCTTCAAATTCTTCTCGGTGTCGATGAGGTAGCTTACAGTGTGCATAGCCTTGTCCTGAGCAGCGATCTTAGCTGCGTTAGCTGCGCTGTCTGCTTCTGCTTTGGCAGTCATCTGTGCAACCTGTGATGCGTGTGCTGACTTCAAGTCTGCAATTTCGATATCCTTGTCTTCAAGCTGCTTCTTCAAAGTAGCGATTTCCTGCTGGCTCTGAGCCTGCATCTTCTGCAACTTTGCGATAGTGCCTCTCAAAGCGCTGATCTTACCCTTTGTGCTGTTCAATACGTTCTGCAAAGAGTCGAGCTTCTGAGCGTTCTCAGCGAACTTGTCGTTGATAAGCTTGAAGTTCTCCTGAATCTTCTGCTTCTGGTCTTCTGTTACACCTTCAGTAGAGTTAGCTTCTTCGCTAAGACCGAGCTGTGCCTTCTTGATTTCTGCGAAGTTCTGGAATACCTGGTCGAGGGTCTCCAAATCGCTCTGATTCTGCTTCTGAAGCATGTCGTTTACGTTAGTCAAAGAGTCAATCTGTCTCTGTTGAGCTTCAATCTGATCGCCGTTACATGATGCAAAACCAATCACTGATGCGATGGCTGCTACCAATAAAAACTTCTTTTTCATTTGGATGTTTAATTTTATTGTTTTTTGTTAATTGATTCAATTTGTGAGTTATTCGCTTTCTCCGTCCTGGTACTTTTTCTTCTTTTTCTCTTCGGGTTCTTTACCACCCAAAACCATTACAAATTCGCCTTTGGGTTCCACTTCTTCGAAGTGTTTTTTTACCTCGGCTAAAGTGCCACGTACGGTTTCTTCGTGTATTTTCGAAATTTCGCGTGTTACCGATATTTGTCGGTCTTCGCCCATAACTTCTATAAACTGTTGGAGCGTTTTTACCACTCTGAATGGTGATTCGTAGATAATGGTTGTGCGCTCCTCTTCTGCCAGTTCCTTTATGCGGGTCTGCCTTCCTTTTTTCTGGGGAAGGAAGCCCTCGAAGCAGAATTTGTTGTTGGGCAGACCGCTGTCTACCAGGGCGGGCACGAATGCGGTTGCTCCGGGTAAGCACTCTACAGCAACTCCTGCCTCTACGCAGGCTTTCGTAAGCAGATAGCCTGGGTCAGATATGGCCGGGGTGCCGGCATCCGATATCAGGGCTATTGTTTTGCCTGCCTTTATCTGTTGGGCTACCGAAGCGGCGGTCTGGTGTTCGTTGAATTTGTGGTGCGAACTAAGCGGCTTCTGTATGTCGTAGTGCTTTAATAAAACACTGCTTGTACGTGTGTCTTCCGCTAATATCAGATCTACTTCCTTCAACACTTTTATGGCGCGGAAGGTCATATCTTCCAAATTGCCGACCGGTGTTGGTACTATATATAGTTTGCCCATTTCTTAAAATCTTCTTTCAAGTAATGAAAGGAATTCCATAACGGCCTCGTTCTCCTTGTCCCAGTCAAATTGGGCGTTGATGTAGGCGAGAGCCTCTCCTAAGTTGTTTTTCTGGTCAAGTTCGTCTATTGTGCTGTTCAACAGTTCCACGCTGCCGCCAAATAATTCGCGGCTGTAGCGGATTCTGTCATTCAACTTCAACGCGCTCTTCAAACTTTTTACGAAGATGCTGTCTACGCGCTTGACTTGTGAACTGCCAATACTGGTAGTTGGCGCTGAGGTGGCAACTGTTTTGAAGCGGTCGTTTTTCACCCCTTCTTTAACTGCTTGCTGCCATTTGCCCTCGTTTGGAGTCTCAACTTTTTGCGCAGGTTGTTCAACGGTTGGCTGTGGCTTTTTCTCCTCAACTTTAGGTTGCTCGACCTTTGGCTGGCTGATTGGCGCAGTCTTTACTGCTTCAGTCTCTTTTGCTACCGGAGTCTCTACGGCAACAGTTGCTGTTGTTGGCTTGTTCTCTGGTACAACTTTCTCGGCCTTCGACTCTACAACGGCAGAAGCGTCGTTGTCTGACTCCTTCAACTGGTTGTAGTGGGCCAAAAGGTTCTGGGCTTTTTTTATTGCTAACTCTTGTAGCATGCGTGGGTCTTGCATGCCTTGGGTCAACATCTCCAGTTCCTTCAGTTCGTCAAGTATTGAACTTATCAGTTGTTCTTTATTATTTTCAAGCATTGCGCAATTTGAATCTTCTGAACTTTATGCAACAAATTTTATGCCATTTTTGAATGTTCCGACACAAAAGTTTTAAATTTGCATCCGAAGACAAAAATAAGAAAAAAAATTACTTTACATTATTTAACTGTCTTTTTTTTCTAGATGAGTAGACATTTTTCTCGCCAATATACTTTCAATAGCGTTGTACACCTTGTTATAAGGGTGCTCGTTTGTGTGTGCTTGTTCCTTTTGCTCAAGTACCTCAAGTCCGTTTTGCTTCCTTTCTTTGTGGCCTGGCTGTTCGCATACCTCTTTCAGCCTATTGTCGACTTCCTGCAACGCTATCTTAAATCGCGCACGGTTTCTATCTTATTGGTGATGGTCTCCATACTCACGGCCGTGGCTTGTTTTATATGCTTCATGGTGCCGACTTTCATCACTGAGTTTGTCAAGCTGAAAGAACTGCTGGTGCACAATGGCGAGTTCAATTCTAGTATTATTCCGGCCGAGTGGGCCGATTATCTGTCTAAACTGACCGATAATAATGAAATTTCGCAGAAACTTACGCTCAGTGGCATCTTCGAAATGGTTACGAATATGTTCCCGCATGCATGGTCGTTGCTTTCTGCTTCTGCCAATGCTTTACTGTGGGTCTTCGGCTTCATTTTCGTTCTCATATACCTGTTCTTCATTTTACGCGACCAGGATGCTATTGCGCTTGAGTTTATCAAATTGCTGCCGCATCATTATAAAGGGGTATGTATTTCTCTGTTGCGCGACTTGCGCCAGGGCATGAACCTCTACTTCCGCCGTCAGGCGCTCATTGCCTGCATCGATGCCTTTATGTTCGCTGTAGGTTTTTACATTATCGATATGCCTATGGGCATTGTTATGGGGGTTACGCTGGGAGCCCTTAACATGGTGCCATATTTGCAGTATTTGGGTTTGCCTCCTGCTGCGGTGCTTATGCTGATTCAGGCTTCCGAAACGGGCGGCTCTGTCAATACGGCCCTGCTTTCGCTTTTGGGCGTTTTTGTGGTTGTGCAAATTGTGCAAGACTTATACCTTATTCCGAAGTTTATGGGGAAGACCATGGGTATGAACCCTGCTGTGGTTCTGCTTTCTTTGTCTATTTGGGGCTATGTCTTGGGTGTTATCGGTATGATTATCGCCCTTCCGGCTACTACCATCCTTATGTCTTACTATAAGCACTATTTCTTGAAGGAAAGCATGCGGAGCCCTTTTTCTGACTCCCCCCAACGCCTAGAGGATGTCTTGAACGAGAATGAAGTTGAGGATTCGGGAAATGAGGAACACTGAGAAGGTTTTTATTGAACGCCTTGCGGCGCTGTATGGTCCTACCGAGGCTAAGGAATTGGCGCGTATCTGCCTTATGCGTGTCCTTGGTTGTGACTTTACCTTTTTGCTTGTTCACTCTCCGTTGTCTCTTTCTGCCGAACAGCAGGCTTCTGTCGATTCCTTCCTCGAACGTCTGGTCCAGGGCGAGCCTGTCCAGTACATCGAGGGCGAGGCGGCTTTTTGTGGCCTGTCGTTCAAGGTGCGGCCTGGGGTGCTTATTCCGCGTCCTGAAACCGCCGAACTGGTCGACTGGGTGAAAGCGGACTACTTGTCGGCTTCTCCGGCTATTCTCGATGTCGGGACGGGAAGCGGTTGTATTGCGGTTTCGCTTGCCCATGCCTTGCCTGCTGCCCGGTTGACGGCTGTCGATGTCTCTGATGTGGCTCTTGCCGTGGCTGCCCAGAATGCGGCGGCGAATGGAGTGGAGGTGGCTTTCTCGAAATTAGATGTTTTGATCCAGCAGCCCGATGGTATTTTCGATGTTGTGGTCTCTAATCCGCCCTATATCTGTAATGCCGAACGATCGGCTATGCACAAAAATGTGTTGGACTTCGAGCCTTCGTTGGCTCTTTTTGTGCCTGACGACGATCCGCTTCTCTTCTACAGACGTATTGCCGAGGTGGCTTTGGCTCATTTGCGGGTGGGCGGACATCTTTATTATGAAATTAACGAGCGCTTTGGTGCTGATACAGTCAGCTTGCTCCAAAATATGGGATTTACCGAGGTCTGCCTCCGAGCCGATTTCTTTGGTAAGGACCGTATGGTCCGTGCTACCCGTTAGTTTTTTCCTTTATCTGTTTTTGTGTAATTTTGCCTTATGAAGAAGCAAATCACGAAAGAACAGGCTCTCCTTAAGTTAACGGCCTACTGCTCAATGGCTGAACATTGTTTGGCCGAGGTGCGCAAAAAATTGGTTGCGTGGGAGGTGTCTGAGGCCGATTCTAATGCCATCGTTTCCTATTTACTTAAAGAAAAGTACATCGACGAGGCGCGTTATGCCCGTGCATTTGCCAACGATAAGATGATTTTTGCCCGCTGGGGTAGGAACAAGGTCGCTTTTGCGCTACGCGGCAAGGCTATCCCTGCCGATATCATTAACTCTACACTTGAAGAGGTGTTCGGTACTGCCGATTACGACGACTCAATCTTTCAAGTCTTGTCGGCCAAGTTCCGTTCCATTTCTTACAAGAACCGGTTTGACGCTAAGGCTAAACTGCTCCGTTTTGGCGCTGGACGTGGGTTCGAGTTTCAAAAGATGTTGCCGGTCGTTGAGAAAATTGTGGCTGGTATCGCTTACGATGGCTCGGACGACGATTTCTAACTTTTATTCTTATGTACAATTATCCGCGTTTACTCTCTGAAAAAAATATAATGACAAAGATGACCTTCTTCTTCCTTTTTGTCATTAGCATGATTTTCCTCTTCGCCTGCTTTGGTAGGGTGCTTGCTCCGATTTCGGACTCTCCATATTATAAATACATCTTACAGACGCTGATGGCGTTTTTTGTATTCCTTGTCCCGGCGTTGGTTTTCGCCTTTCTGTACCACAATCATGGTGAAACAACCTTTGGCTACCTTTCACAAAATAAGAGGCCCTCTCTTTTGCTGGTTGTTTTAGGCGTTTCGGTTTCCCTGCTTGCCATTCCTCTGATAAACGGGTTGAGCAGCCTCAATAAGATGGTGTGGCCCGAAGATGCCGAAAGGGTGGCTAAAAATATCGCCATGCTTACGGAAGGCGACAGCTCCTTCCTCTTCATACGGTTACTTGTAGTGGCTGTAATTCCAGCAGTGACGGAGGAAATGTTCTTCCGTGGCTTTTTGCAGAACTGCTTGTCGAAGCAGGTTGGAGCAGTTAGGGCAATATGTATTTCTGCTTTGGTTTTCAGTTTGGCCCACGACGATTTGTCGGGCGTTCTGCCGCGTTTTTTGTTGGGCTGTTTCTTGGGTTATTTGTTGGCGCGTAGCGGCAGTTTATGGCTTCCTATCATTGTCCATTTTTTTAATAACGCAGTAATTGTCACATGCTACTTTTACTTTTTCGATTCCGAAATTGGCGACTGTTTTATTGGCCAGTGGGGTAGCGATAGTGTGCTTGTCGCTCTGATTAGTGCTGTGGCTGTGGCAGGTTGTGTGTATCTCATTCAGAAGTATTCGAATCGCACATCACAATCTGAACCGGTTTGACGCGTTCCCTCTCCACTTCAAATACAATGAAGCCTCTTTAAGGGCCTATAAAAGTAAAAGAGGGCGTACCCTTATTTTCGGTATGCCCTCTTTGTTTTTTGTTGGGCCGGCTTGCCGGCTGTTCCAATTATTTTTTCTTTTTCTTTTGCTCTTCTGTGTCTTCTTCCACAACACCTTTATCACCGACATAGATAGGAATCTCACGCTTGATGCTCTGCTCAAGTGCAATAAGTGTTTCTGTTGAAAGCACACCCTTAATGCTCTGTATTTTTCCGTTCAGCAGTTGCATCAGGTGCTCATTGTCGCGGGCATATAGTTTTACCATCATGGTGTATGGGCCAGTTGTGAAGTGGCATTCAACTACTTCGCTAATCTTTTCCAATTCTGGTACGACCTGTGAGTAGAGGGAACCCTTTTCCAATGTGATACCGATGTAGGTGCAGGTCTGGTAACCTAGCGCTTTCGGATTGACATCGTACCCAGAACCGACAATAACCCCCATGTCGATCATGCGCTGTACACGTTGGTGAATGGCGGCACGAGACACGTCACAGTCTGTTGCTACGTCTTTAAATGGTATTCTCGCATTTTTTGTGATAATGTCCAGAATTTTTCTGTCCAATTCATCAATTTTTTCCATTTTTTACCAGTTTGGTTTTAATGTGTTTGTCTGTTGTGTAAACGCTTTTTCGTGATTGTTTATTCCTTTTTCTACCGAAGCGCTTACAATCTGTAAGCAAATATAGTAATTTTTGTATATCGAATGAGTATATCGCTCTTTATTTTTGTGAATTTTGCTATTTTGGTAAGGAAAATGCCCTGTTTTTTGCTTCGAAAATGACATAATGGTAATTTTAGGGTGCTTTCATTTTTACAACGTGTGTGCGGAATCTGTGTCAAATCTTTCGGATTTTTGTTTTTACTCCGCCCCATATAGGAGGTCGAATTTAGTGGATTCCTGAAATAGGAAAGGCTACCGTTTTTTTATCGGTAGCCTTTCTTAAATCTTTATTTGGGTGTTTGAGACGTGTTATTGTCCCTACCTTTTTTTAGTTCCCGTAATAGTCGATGTCTTCAGGAGTGCCTGTATTCAACAGTTCGACGTCGAAGATTAGGATTGAGTTGGCCGGAACCATTGTGTGACCGTCTTCAAAAGTCTGTTCGTCTTTGTCGAATGCGAGTTCAGAAGGTATAACAATTTCCCATCTTGAACCAACTGGCATTTCCACCAAGGCGTCTTGTAAGCCTGGAAGTAGGTTTCTGACAAGACCTTCTATAGGTTCTCCGTTTTTCGATTGCGAGATTAATGTTCCGTTCACCAGTTTATAGCTGTAGTTGAACTTTACGGCGGAACTGATGGTTGGTTTTTCACCAGAGCCCTGTTTCAGTATCTTCCTTAAAACGCCACATGCAGTAGAGTCCCACGAATTAGGCAGCTCTTTGTACTGGCTGTTGCGCTTTATGCTTGAAAGGTACTCGTTGTTTCTTCCTTTTGCTTCTCTGTAGGCCGCGTCTTTTTTCATGTTCGACTTGGTCAGATATTTCATCTCAGCTTTGTGCATATAGTCGTTTGCCATCACCTGAGTCATTGTAGTCGAATCGTTGTTCAGTGCGTCTTGAACGGCTTTCAAGAAGGTCTCTTTACTGCAACCGTAGCGTTCTATCATCGATTTGCTTAGCTGTTGTCCGCCTACTACATAACCTAAGGCATAACTGATAGAGTCTTGGCTGGTTCTGATTTTTGTGGCTGCCATACCATTCAGCCAAAACATAACGGTCAACAGTGTGAGTATGTGCTTTTTCATAACCCTATTTCTTTTGTGAAAATTCTTTGGTGTATCGCGTACAACCTTCCAAAGTTAAGCCTTTTCCTTCAATTATTGGCTATAAATGTGTGCTTTTTAATACTTACTTGCTATAAATGTTTGTTTTTAACTACTTTTTTGTGCGCCGAGATCTCCCGACTGTTCTGTTCGCCTTCCTTCCCGCTGGGCGCGGCCTTTCGGTTCCCTGTCGGCTTGCGCGTGTGCTGTTTCTATAATAGGAGTTGTCGTGTTGGTAGAAAAAGAAACGGGACCCTCCTTTTTTGTTGGAGAGTCCCGTCTTTTCTTTTTACAGATATTAGTTCGCTGGTGTTGCCGGTTTTGCTGCGACAGCCTGCTTTTGTTCGTTTGTCTCGGCTGCTTTAATCTGTCCGCGTTTTTCGCGTTCCTGCTTCCAGAAAGCTCTGGCTTCCTTTTGGTTGTGGAAAACCTTCTGGATGGCAACTTCAAAAATGAGGATGCTGTTGGCTGGAATTCCGTTTTTGCCTTGGCGTCCGTAACCCAGTTCCGACGGAACAATGATGTTTGCTACGGCTCCTGGCTTAAGCGAACGGATGCCCTGTTGCAGGCCTTTTACCAAGCCCTCTACTGGCAGCATGCTGTAGTCGCCTTCTGGTGTTTGGTAGGTAATCTGTCCGTCTACTAGTTTTTGGGTGATCGACATATATACGTAGTCTGCCAAGCCTATGGTGTCTCCCTTGCCGGCGCTCAACTCTTTAACGAGTACTGCCGGACCATCGTATTTGTCGGGCTTTGGCAACGCCTTCATGCCTTCTTCTTTGGCAAACTCTTCCATTAGCTTGTTGTTGCTATCCTTCTTCTTCTGGAATGCGTCGTTTTCTGCCAAAATACGCTTGGTCTCCAAATCCTTGAAGTAGTCTTGAATAATCTGGCGGGCCTGCTCTTCGGTCAGTTGTGAGTTGATTTTGTCGCCGTTCATTCCATTAATGAAGCCTGCAATCATAATACTCTTGTTGACGGTTGAGTCGCCATCTGGAATTTCGTTCTTTATGCTGTTGGCAATACTTACACCTTTAGTGTAGCCCAACGCGTAGCTAAGTGTGTCTTTCGCACTTCTCAGGTTGGCTCTTTCTACGTGCTTTTGGCACGAGGTCAGGGTGGCTCCTAGAACAATGGCTGCCACCAGCATTTTTTTTATTTTCATTTCCTTTTTCTTCAGTTTCGTTCAAATTCAAGTGCAAATTTAATGGCTTTGCACTTTTGTTCTTAGTTTCTTGCCAAATTTCTTTCTCAATTTGTTTCCCACCCCTTATTCCTTCAGGGCTTGTATGTTCTGCTCGTTGTCTATTTTTTTGCCTTCTGTTGTGTACACAAAGGCAATTCTGTCGGCATAGGCCTTTTCTATTGCGCCCCTCACCATTTTCATGGTGCTGTTTATCATGTGGTTCTGTTCGCTGAACGGCTCTTTAAGCACGGCTATGCTGCTCGGAAGCCAGCGGTCAGGAAACATGTCGGCATATTCTCCGCCTCTCTTGAATTGCGCTATCTCGTTGCTGATGGCGTTTAGCGCGTTGCGGCATCCTTCGTCGGTACTCAGGTCGTAGCCCATCTTCTTTAACTCGGTCTTGTTGGGCACAACCAGGGCGCTGGTGGTCGGACTTTGGTTGTTGTACAGCATTACCTGGTCTATGGCGCTGCACAGTTGTACCAGTGCTTCCTCTATGCCTTCCGGACTGTATTTTTCACCGTCGCTGGAAATCAGCAGACTCTTGAAGCGGCCTTTCACGTAGAGCAGCCCCTCTTCGCTCATATAGCCGAGGTCGCCTGTGTAGAGCCAGCCATCTTTCACTGTATCTGCTGTCGCGGCCTCGTTCTTCCAGTAGCCGGCCATCACGTTTTCACCTTTTACCACTATCTCGCCAAGTTGCCCGGTCGGCAGTTCGTTGCCGTCGCTGTCGCATATTTTCACGGTAATAGGTTCCACCAGTTTGCCCGATGATCCGAAACGGAAATAGTCGGGGGTGTTGGTGCTGATTACCGGTGTGGCTTCGCTCAGTCCGTAGCCTTGGAACATTGGCAGTCCGATGCCGATGTAGAATTTCTGTAGGTCTTTGTCTAGCAGTGCGCCGCCTCCAATGAAGAAGCGGAGCTCGCCGCCAAAGTTCTCGCGCACTTTGTTGAAGAGGATTTTGTCGAATAGGGCGACCAGTGGTTTTAGTAAGATGCGTAGCCCTTTCCGGTCGAGGTTGCTTTCGCCATAGTAGCTCTGACGTATTTTCTGACCTGTTGAGAACAAGCGTTCTGCCAGTTTGCCTTGCTTGCTGATTCCCTGCTCGATGCTTTTCTTGAAACTTTTTGCCAAGGCGGGAACGCTGAGGATGAAGTGCGGACGAATCTCCTTTATGTTAAGGGGTATGTTCTTTAGGGTCTCCATCGGGGTTCGGCCTGTCTGTACGGTGGCTGCCGATGCGCCTGTCATCATCATTACGTAAAATCCTACCACATGGGCAAAGCAGTGGTCGAGTGGCAGTATAATCAGGGTGCGCCAGGTGTGGTCTATTTCCGGTACGCGCGAGAGGCATTGCTCTACGTTGGCGGTGTAGTTGCGGTGGGTCAGGCACACGCCTTTAGGGTCGGCTGTGGTGCCGCTGGTGTAGGTAATGGTGGCCAGGTCGTCGTTGTTGATGCTTTTGGCTACTTCTAGGAATTTCTCCTCTCCGTTCATTTCCAAGAAGTTTGCACCTAGCTTTATAACGTCGCCCACGTACATTTCGTTGGGCCGGTATTCGCTCTGCTCGTCAAGCACAATCACTTTTTGCAGCAATTCTAGCTTGTCGGCAATTAGTCTTATCTTTTTCAGTTGCTGTCCGCTAGTGACGATGAATTTTGCATCGCCGTGTTGCAGGCGGAATAAAAGGTCGTTGCTCTCTTCTAGCTTTATGCTTAATGGCACGTTTACTGCTCCGGCATAGAACATTGCCAGTTCGCTCACTACCCATAGGTTCCGGCCTTCGCTGAGTAGGGCCATGTTGTCGCCTTTCTTTACTCCTAATGCTTGGAAGCCTGCACCTAGCTGGTAGACTTGTTCTTTTATTTGACTGTAGGTTGTGTTTTCCCAAACATTCCCTTTCTTTTCCATCAAGAAGGTGTTGTTTGGATATTTGTTGACTGAATTTTCAAAAACGTCAATTATGGTTTTTTTCATAATGTATGTTAGTTCTTTGTCTTATGTTCTGCAAATGTAGTTCTTTTTCACGACTTATAAGGTTATTGTCTTTCATTTTGCATTCATCACTTTTTTCTTATCTTTGTATCAAACTTATGGTTATTAATAGATGATTGTTTTCCCGAATGTCAAAATCAATATCGGTCTGAACATTGTTGGAAAGCGTCCCGATGGCTACCACAACCTCGAAACGGTCTTTTATCCCGTTCCGATGACCGAGGCGCTCGAAGTGGTAGTGCCCGATTATTCGCTAGGGGCTTCTGCCGATGCTTGTGGCTATTCTTTTTCCCAATATGGAGAGCACGTGGCTGGCGATCCTGCCTCCAACTTGGTCATAAAAGCCCTGTGTTTGCTGAAAAAGGACTTCGATATTCCTACGGTTAGTGTATCGCTGCTCAAGAAACTGCCTATGGGTGCAGGTTTGGGCGGTGGCTCTTCCGATGGCGCTTTTATGCTGCTCTTGCTGAACCAGATGTTCAATTTGAACCTCTCGCAAGAACAACTGGTGGCCTATGCCGCAAAATTGGGGGCCGACTGCGCTTTCTTTACGGTCAACAAGCCTGTCTATGCTACGAGCATTGGTGAAATTATGGAGCCGGTTGAGGTGGCGTTAGACGGTTTCACAATCGTTATTGTTAAACCAAATGTTTTCGTCTCTACCAAAGAGGCTTTCAGTGGCATTCCGGTCAAACCGACTGCAACGCCTGTGCGTGACTTGGTTTCACGTCCGGTTGAAGAGTGGCGCGACTGTATATTCAACGATTTTGAACAGACGATTTTCCCTCTGCACCCCGAAATTGCCAGTGTGAAGGCGGAACTTTACAAGGCTGGCGCGGCCTATGCTGCTATGACGGGCTCTGGTGCTTCCGTTTTCGGCCTTTTCCGTGGGGAGCCGCCTTTGGGGCTCGATAAAAAGTTCGACGGCTGTTTCTTTTTCCAATCTAAATTGAAGCCAATATGATTTTCTATTATACTTCGACGGGCAACTCCCAGTGGGTGGCGGAAAAACTTGAACATCTGCTCGAAGAGTCGCTCTTTTCTATTAATGTGATTGCCAAAGACGGCTTCAACGCCTGCGATTATGAGTTTGAGGAAAACGAACGCCTTATCTTTGTCTTCCCCGTTCATTCGTGGAACGTGCCCGCTACGGTGGTCAACTTCATCAAGAAATTCACGTTCGAAGGGAAGCCGCGCTCTGTTTATGCGGTGTGCACCTGTGGCGACGATTGCGGACTTACTGATAAGGAAATGGCCAAATTGTTGGACAAGAAAGGGCTGAAACTCGATGCCTGCTTCTCTGTGCAGATGCCTAACGACTATGTCTTGTTCCCTTTCTTCGATATCGATCCCGAAAAACTACAGCATGCGAAAATGGTGGCGGCTGTTGATAGGGTGAAGGCGCTGGCTACTGCTATTCAAAACGGAGATTCCGATACGGCGGGCAAATATACACCGGGTTCTTTGGCCTGGATTAAAACGAAGGTTATTTATCCGCTGTTTGCACATGTGCAGTGCGGACGCACCCATTTTTATGCCGACAAGAACTGCATAAGTTGCGGCTTGTGTGCTAAGGTGTGCGCGGTTAACAATATCCGCCTTAACGATGGTAAACCGCAGTGGCGCAACCGTTGTATTCAATGTGGCGCCTGTTTCCACCATTGCCCTAAAAATGCAGTACAATACGGCTCGCTAACCAAAGGCAAGGGTCAGTATTTGAATTCGCATGTCGATTTCGACGACTGAACGTAGGTGATATTATTCGTTATCGATACTTTCTCGAATCAGACTGATCACTTCTTTTTTGCAATCAGGAAGAATGGTGCTAACGACTTCGTTACATAGCTTGCTGTCCTTTTCTATGGTGTGTATATTTTTCTTATGAAGTGTTGTCAGTTTTTCGATTAACGTCAGGGGTATACGCTCGGTAATTTTGTATTTGTTTTTATACTGACCCTTGTTGACGAGGCTCTTGTCATTCTCTCTCAATCCATAAACAACCAGATTGTCACATTCTACAATCACTTCAAACTGAAAGTCGCCCTTGTACAGATACTTTACAGGTGTTTGGGCTCCTTTTATTATACGGTAATGTCTATACCACCCCTGATACTGGTCGTAGATGACAAAATCGTAGTCTGTTTTTTCCCCGTCTTCACACATATTACTTTCCCATACATAGCCAGGTCTGGGACCAAGGCCTAACTCTATGCTGGGTCGTTCTTCTGGCAATGGTGTCCTGTCTTCCATCGTGAATTGGATGTCGTTAGGCACCTTTATTTTTAGTTCGCTGGTCAGAGGACGTTCGGTGTCTATAACCCCCAATTCCATAAATTGCCTGATTGTATCTTTGTCTGCGTTGTTGGGATATAGTTTCAGCCATTCTTCCACTTTCCCGCTAAACACGTCAGCAGGGTGAAAATTAATGGAGGTGATGGCCTCTTTTTTCAGGTAGAATTTATTTACAGCGATGCTTTCTATTTTTTCTTTAGAATATTTTGTGTAGGTGGTCGATATATGGTGACATTCGTAAGATGCTTTCGGACGATAGGTTATACTCGTTTTCAGATTGGTCTTTATGTAATTACTGTCGAAGTCTGTCTCTTCTTCGAGGGTCCCGATGCCAGCATCAACAAATTGATAGTACTTTTCTCCGTTACAGAAAATTGACACAACCAGCAAAAAAACATCCTTTGCAGAACGAATGTCTGAAAGGTTTTGGGGCTTCTCTGTGGTGCCTTGGCTTGTGGTTATTCTTATTTCCTTGTCGCTGAGCATGCTCACCACGTAATTGGCGAGGTTTATCTTTTCCCCATTTGTTATAGTGGGGGTATATTTGATTGTTTCGGTAATTAAATAGGTTCCTCTACCAATATTTATCAAATCGTTTGTTGTACTCATTGCTAGAAAGTTTTTATAGAAGGTTGTTTTGTTCTTTAGCATGAAGCTTTTACTTCAACTGCATCTCCAGAAACTTGAACACTGTTTGGTAGGTTCTGTCGCGTGCGTCCTTTTGCGACAAGATAAGGTCGTGTTTGCCTCCGGGTATTCTCACGTAGGTGACCTTGTTGCCCAACCGGGTGCTGTATTTCTTGATGTCGTTGACATCAAGCACTACGTCGGCGCGGTGGTAGACTTCGTCCCAGTGTCCGTCACCTTCTGTAATGGTGGTGTCGCTGCTCATCACAAGAACAGGGCAGGTAATATCTTTCCCTCTCCTTGCGTGTTTCTGGCCTCGGTTGATGGCACGAACCCAGCCTGCGCGTTTGGCGTGTCCTTTCTCCATTTTCAACTGGGTGTCGTATTCCCACTCGCCATGGTATTTTTTCAACAGACTTTGTGCGTACGAGCGTGGCACTTCCTCTTCGCCTTGTATTTTTAGCCTTTTGGCGAAAATGCCAGTGAAACTCACGCAGGGAACCAGCATGTTTTCAAGAAACCAGCTCATGTTCCAGTCTAGGAACGGACTGTTCAGCACCAGAGCGTCTACGTGTGCCTTCCCGCCTCTTTCTTTCAGGTAGTAGGGGGTAGTCATACCTCCGGTCGAGTGCCCCATCAGCACAATCTGCTCGTTTCCCTCTGCGCGGGCTATGGCAATGGTGGTGTCGATGTCGGCGAAGTATTCACTTATTTTTTTGCAGAAGAAGGCATCTTGGTGGGGGAGTATCGAACGGCCGTATTTGCGCAAGTCTACGGCGTAAAAATTATAGCCGTGGGCGTTGGCGCTGTCGCCTAATGCCGTTTGGAAAAAATAGTCGTTATAGCCGTGCACGTATACAATGGCGCGTTTCACGCCTTCCATGTTCGGCTTTTTCACCACAGTGCAGACAACGCGCCCTTCGTAATCGTCGGGTTGTTCAATGGTCCGACTCAAGTAGCCGGGGCAGTACTTGTCGGGTTGGTACTGTGCGTTAGCCAGTTGCCCTGCCATTGCAACGGCTAATCCTACCAATATGTTTTTAATTTTATGTCTCATATCTTTTTGTTTTCCCTTATTTCTGTTTCTGCGTCTTCGCAGCCGCCCTCAGCGCTTGCTTCAAACAGCCGCATGCCGCGTTCCGGGTCGTGAGTTGTGCCAATTCCGTAGAAGAGGCAGTAGCCCATGCTGTGCTGGAGGTCGGGCTCGTCCGGATTTCCAGCATAAGCGAGGCTGATTAACCGGAAAGCCTCGTCGTAGTCCTTTTCAACGCCTTCTCCATTTATGTAGCACCATCCGAGGTCGTTAAGGGCGTCGGTGTCGCCTTGTTCGGCGGCGGCTCTGTACCATTTCACGGCTTCCTTTTGGTCTTGTGCTATGCCGTCGCCAATGTCGTAGCAGCGTGCCAAGTTGTATTGTGCGTCGCTGTCGCCTTGCTCGGCCGATTTGCGGAACCACTCAACGGCTTTTGCGGGGTTGGGTTCAACACCCTCGCCCGTCATATAGCAACAACCTAGGGCAAACTGCGCTTCTGGGTTCCTCTGGTGGGCAGATTCTGAAAACCAGTGGGCGGCTAAAACAGCGTCCTGTGGAACTCCGTCACCGTCGGCGTAACAGGCGGCAAGGTCTAGCTGTGCGTCGCTGTCCCCTTCTGCTGCGGCCTGTTTTAGTACCGCTATATTTGAAGAGTTATCGTCTAAATCCATTATGGAGTTTAAAAGAAAGTTCTAATTCGTAAAAGATAAGGGATGAGGTCGTTTGCCATCATTGCTAGCGAGCTTAAAATGGCAGCGGCCGTCAACATTATTGTTAGTAGACGGTTGTCTATAAATTTTTTTATGAGTTTGTAGGTGATGCAGAAAGAAATAAACGTATGGCTTATAAGTACCAGAATGCTAAATGGCGATTGCATCCGAAACGTTAAAAAGTACGTTACTGTTTTGACATAAGACAAAATGATTAACAGTATTAAACCGGCTACTAGTGTGGTATATTGCTGTTTCTCTGTTTTGTTGGTGCTTGCCCATATTTTGTTCTCTTGGTCTTCCACTACCCGCAAATGCGCTATTATGTCGCCTAATTTTTGGTTCGCGTTGCAACAGATGAATATGGCGTTGAAAATTATAAATGCAAGTAGAATCAGTGCGCCGTCTTGCGGATGTGGTGTAAAGCTGGAAATAGAATAAGCAATTAGAACCAAGCCCCCCAACACATTTCGTTTGAAAATTGTCGGATTTTCGGTGCCGTTTGTTGACTCAATCTTCAAGCCCAACAACTGTTTTCCTAAACTACCGCAGTCGGATATGGAGTCTTTAAGCAGGTATAGCAGAAATATAACCAAATAAAAGATGATAGAGAGAATTGCGGTGATTTCTGACATCATTGTATGTGCTGTCTCTTTTTGTATGAAACCGACGAGTAAATCAGTGAGTTTTATGAGGTTTGCAAATATAACAATATCGATGTACGCTGCCAATAGTCGGTTTATCTTGTTCGCTATTTTATCTTGTTCCATTTTATAGTTGTTTATTGTAAAAGTAAAGCGCAAAAACTGCTAGCTTAAGCAGAAGTAAAATCAAAATGGCTGCCCATCTGAATGCAACTGGCTTTATTAGTTTGTATAAGAGGTACGAGTAGATTAAACTGACTACTAGTGTAGGTACGATGAAGTTCTGACTGAGTATCAGCTGTGATAGGCTTGTGGAGGTTGGAGAGAGATGAAAATTTGGAGTAAAAAAATTTTTTGTAAAAGTAAAAATAATGATGATGGTCGTTATGCAGAGGGTCCGGTTATTGATCTTGTTGGGAACATAGTTCTCGGGTCGGTCTAATTCCGTTCTACAAATGGCGTCGCCTATGGTCTTGTTGGTAAGTCGGACGCATACAAGTTCTACAGCAATGAAAAAGAATAAAGTGTTGATAATAAGAAAATTGTTGTTTGTCCAGCTTGAGAGGAAAGGTGGTAAAACAAAGCATATTGCTAGTAGGAAATTGCGCAGTATGCTGATGAAAAAGCTAGGCTTTTCTCCGTTTTTACTAACAGTTATGCCTACAATCTTATTCCCAAGTCCGCCGCCAAATGCGTCTTTTAATAACAGATAAGGAAATACTAGTAGCGCAGTGGTTATTGAAATCGTTCTGCTGGCTTCTTGGATAGTTCCGATTTCAAATGTCAGAAACGTTATTAAAATCACGTTTAGAAAAACATTTAATAGGGATATGGGGAGTAGGTCTATCATAAAGGCGCACAGCCATTCCGCATTGCTAATTTTTTTCCCTTCATTCATTGTGTCTGACTTGTTGTTTTACCGGTTTGTACAAAGATAGCCATAATGTCGTTATATTATGTTTGGTTTCGCCTCTTTGTTGCAACACTTCTCCCGTAATATGGAATTTTAATTGGCCTATGGTTTGTTTATAGTAAATCTGTAAGGGTTTTTACTTGGTTGTATTTCAATTTGATGAAAAAAATATTGAAAATATTTCCCCGTATGTTTTGCAGGTTACAGAAAAAGACCTAATTTTGCATCGTCAAACGGAAAACATACCGCTTGAACGACTCAGTAGCTCAGCTGGTAGAGCAACAGACTCTTAATCTGTGGGTCCAGGGTTCGATCCCCTGCTGGGTCACTTCTTTGGAGAGATGGTAGAGTGGTCGATTACAGCAGTCTTGAAAACTGCCGTACCGAGAGGTACCGGGGGTTCGAATCCCTCTCTCTCCGCTTAAGGAACGATTTAGAAGCCCACTGGTTACAGTGGGCTTTTCTATTGTTTCTTGACGTCCTTCGCAGAATGCCATGCTAGCAATAGCCCGATAACTATCATCATGGGCAGCACTACATATTGGCCTGCGTTGTCCGACGGCAACTCCATACATGCGTGTGCCACGTTGAATAGCGCAATAATTGCGGCTAGTAGGGCGTTGGTGACTTTTGCGATCTTCTTCTCCGATAACGTGCAGAGTATGCCGCACGCGGGTAACAGGAATGATAGGGTCATCATCATCACAATCATTCCCTGGTCTGCGTTGCCATCGGTAGCGATGCGGAGGTCTTTCCCCCAGAACAAGGGTAGGAGGTCGGCGATAGAGTGGCTCGCAAATCCGCCTATGGTGAGTAACCATAAGGCTAAAATCTTACTGTTTCTTTTCATGTCTATTCATTTTGTTATACATTGCAAAGAAATAGTCTTCACCTAAACCGTACAATCACCAAATATGATGATAAATTAGGTCTTTTTCGTGTTTTCTACTAAAGGCTGGCAGGGTGTGGCGGCTTCTGTTAGGGCCTTGCTGGCGCAGGTTCGGCAGATTTATTCAATCCATTCTCGTTTTTTCCTCTTTTTTCCGTAAGTTTGTATATAAAATTTCGAATAATGAAGAGACTTCTTTCTGCATTGGCCGGATTGACGGCTTGTTTCAACGTTTCTGCCCAAGCGTTATTGCCTGAGCAAACCCTTAGTTTCAATATGTCTGACGATGTCCGGAAATTGGCTTACGACAGTCGGCCTGTGCAGTCTGCGGCTACCTCAAGCCAGTCTGGTTCCACTTTTTCGCCTAATTTGCAGCGTTTGTTCTACACCCTCAGCCTGGTGAATATGTATTATGTGGAGAATGTTGATGAAAGCAAGGTGGTTGATGATGCTATCCGCGGAATGCTTGAGAAACTCGACCCGCATTCTACCTATATCCCTGCCAAGGAGGTGGAGAAGTCGATGGAGACCCTTAATGGCAATTTTTCGGGTATTGGCGTGCAGTTCCAAATGCTGAAAGATACGCTTTTCGTTATACAGACCATCAGTGGCGGACCTTCTGAAAGGGTGGGGGTGATGCCGGCTGACCGTATTATTGCGGCTAACGACACCTCTATTGTGGGTATGGCGACTTCCGACATCCAGAAAAGGCTTCGTGGACCTAAGGGCACGGAAGTGAAGATTACCGTTGTGCGCCATGGACTGAAGGAACCGCTCACGTTCAACATCATTCGCGACAAAATCCCTCTTTATAGTGTCGAGGCTGCCTTTATGGCAACCCCTTCTGTCGGTTACATCCGTATCAGTAATTTCTCGGCTACTACTTTTGAACAGTTCTCCGATTCAATGAAGGTGCTGAAGGAACGTGGCGCTAAGGACTTCATTATCGACTTGCAGGGAAATGGTGGCGGTTATCTTGTGCAGGCCCGCGATATGGTTGACCAGTTCCTGGGTACGGAAGGACAGCAAATTGTCTACACGAAAGGCCTTCACACCAAGCCGTCTGACTATAAGACGACCAAAGGTGGCTTGTTCACGAAGGGAAAGCTGATTGTTTTGGTGGACGAGAACTCTGCTTCCGCTTCCGAAATCGTCTCTGGTGCTATTCAAGACTGGGACCGTGGCCTGATTGTAGGCCGACGCACCTTTGGTAAGGGATTGGTTCAACAGCCGTTCAACATTATGCCCGATATGTCGCAACTGCGCCTGACAATTGCCCGGTATTATACGCCTTCGGGCCGTTGCATCCAGCGCCCGTACCTCGATAATAAGGACCATTACCAGAAGGACATCCTCGAACGCTACAACCGTGGCGAACTGACTAGTGAAGATAAAATACACTTCCCCGATTCGCTTAAATACTATACCAAGCGGTTGCACAGGGCGGTTTATGGCGGTGGCGGCATTATGCCCGACGTTTTTGTTCCGCTCGACACAACACGTATGACCGTTTACCAGCGCAAGCTCATCAATCTGGGCGTGCTGAACAAGTATGTGGCAGAGTATTCGGAAAAACACCGTGCCGAACTTGATTCCAAATACGTGAAAATAGGAAACTTCAAGGGCTTCGACAGCGATTTCCAGTTCTCTGAGGCCGACTTGAAGGAAGTGGCCGACGCGGGTGTGGCTGCCGGTTGTGAGTTTAAGGAAAAAGATTTCAACGATTCGAAAGAGGGACTGCTGTTCTATTTGAAGGCGAATTTGGCGCGCAACCTGTGGGGAACTAACGAATTCTTCAAGCTGTGGAGCCGGAAGGACCCTACTTTCGTGAAGGCGCTAGAGTTGATGAATAACAATGCGGAGTATAACCGCTATCTGAACCTCAGCCGCGAAACAGCTGGGAAAAAGTAAAACATAGGTTTCAAACTTGGGCCGGGTCTTCCAACCCGGCTTTTTTTGTTGCCCCTTTTTGTGCCTTCTGCCGTTGCCATTTGCTAATTGTTTTGTATCTTTGCATAAGGGCGCATTGTGTAATGTGGACCCGTCGTTATGAATAGTAATAAAATTTTAGATATACATCCCGTATGAAGGTAATTAAATTTAATGGAGCATCCGTAGGCTCCATAAAAAACTTGCAGCAAGTCAAGAAGGTTGTTGAAGGGGCTAACGAACCCGTAGTTATCGTTGTTTCTGCCGCCGAGGGCATAACCGATAAGCTTATAACAACAAGCACACTTGCAGCGCAAGGCTCACTTTCTTACATCGACCAGTTTAAGGATATTGTTGCTGAACACAAGCACATTGTAGAAGGCATTATCCCAACCTCTATGCAAGAGGCTGTCCTTGCCGATGTGAACGCTCTTCACAGCGAATTGGAGAATATCCTGAAGGGTGTTTGCCTTATCCGCGAACTTACGCAAAAGACTTTTAATGCGATTCTCAGCTATGGCGAGCGTATTTCGGCTTTGTTCATCAGCCGTTTTGTCGATGCCGCTTTGCTCGATTCGCGCAACCTTATAAAGACTGCCGGTGGCACCTCTTCTATTGTTGATGTGCCTGCCACTTTCAAGGCTATCCAGACCGCCTTTTCTGTCGCTAACCAGCGCACAGTGGTTCCTGGATTCATTGCTTCGGCGGTCGATTCTGGCGAAGTGACTACGCTCGGACGCGGTGGCTCTGACTACACTGCCGCCCTTATTGGCGCTGCTCTTCGTGCACGTGAAATTGATATATGGTGCTCTTCAAGGGGCTTTATGACTGCCGACCCTGAGGTTATCTCTAACGCTTATCCAATCAGCCACCTCAGCTATTCCGAGGCGATGGAGTTGTGTAATTTTGGCGCGAAGGTCATCTTCCCTCCAACCATTTATCCGGCTTCTTCCGAGAATGTGCCTATCGTTATCCGCAACATCAACGATCCTGAGGCTGCTGGCTCTGTCATCTCTAACAACAAGGGTGACGACGAACGCACCATCAAAGGCATTTCTTCCATCAGCGATACCGCACTTATCGCCATTCAGGGCATGGGTATGCTGGGCATCGCCGATGCTAACGGACGCATCTTCTCTACGCTTTCTACCCGTGGCATTCGCACATTGTTTGTTTCTCAGGCTTCTTCGGGCAGCTCCATATCTATTGGTGTGAAGGCTGACGACGCTGAGAAGTCGGTGCTTCTGCTCCGCGAGGAGTTCGCCAAAGAGTTGGCGCAGGGCGCACTTTCTGGCATCAATGCCGAAAGGGGTATGGCCATTATCGCCATTGTGGGCGACAACATGAAGCAGACTACCGGCACCGCTGGTAAACTCTGCAATGCGCTTGGCAGAAACAATGTGAACATTGTGGCTTTGGCACAGGGCTCTTCCGAAACCAACATCTCGCTGGTGGTTTCGCAGGCGAATCTCCGCAAGGCGCTCAATGCCATACACGAGTCGTTCTTCTTGCAAGACTATCAGGAACTGAACCTCTTTGTTGTGGGTACGGGTAATATTGGCGGCAGCCTGCTCGAACAGTTCCACACCCAGGCCGACCTGCTGATGAACCAGAACCGTCTGAAGGTGCGTGTCATTGGTATTGCCGATGTCAACAGCTACATCCTCGACCGCAACGGGGTGGACCTCACCAAGTACCGCGACTTGTTGCAGACCGAAGGTAAGCCTTCTACTCCAGAGGCTCTGAAGAATGCGCTTATCGACCTGAACATGTACAACTGCGTTTTCGTCGATTGTACAGCCAGCGCAGGCATTGCCAGCATCTACCGCGACCTCTTGTCGCACAACATCAATGTGGTTGCTGCCAACAAGATCGCCGCTTCTTCTGAATATAAGAACTACGCTGAACTGAAGAATATCGCCCGCAAGAAGGGTGTTAAATACTTGTTCGAGACGAATGTTGGTGCAGGACTTCCTATCATCAACACCATTAACGACCTCATCTACTCGGGCGACCGCATCCTCAAACTTGAGGCTGTGCTCTCGGGTACGTTGAACTTTATTTTCAACACCATCAGCAAGGATGTCCCTCTTAGCAAGGCTATCCGTATGGCTATGGAGGCGCGCTTCGCTGAACCAGACCCTCGTATCGACCTTAGTGGTAAGGACGTTATCCGCAAACTTGTTATTTTGGCGCGTGAGTCAGGCTATCAGGTTGAGCAAGACGACGTGGAGAAGAACCTCTTCATCCCTACCGAGTTCTTCGACGGCTCGCTCGACGATTTCTGGAAGAAGGTCGAAGGTTTCGATGCCGAGTTCGAACTCAAACGCTTGGAGTTGGAGAAGGAAAACAAGAAGTGGCGTTTCGTTGCTACGCTTGAAGACGGTAAGACCAATGTCGGCCTGCGTGCTGTTGACCAGCGCAGTCCGTTCTACGATCTCGAGGGCTCGAACAACGTTATCCTCATCACCACTGCGCGCTACAAGCAGGACCCTATGATGATTAAGGGTTACGGTGCTGGTGCGGGTGTTACTGCTGCCGGTGTGTTTGCCGACGTCATCAGCATCGCCAACATCAGATAAACGCCTTTAGGGCAGTGGGGGTGTGCTTACACTCCCTGTTTATTCGCATTAATGACAATACAAAATCTTGTGGCTGTTCTTGAACGGCTAATATAAAGGTTTGTTATTATGAAATACATTATCATTCTTGGCGACGGAATGGCCGATGACCCTATTCCAGCGCTGGGAAACAAAACAATTTTGCAGGCTGCCAATAAGCCTGTAATCGACTATTTGGCTAAGAACGGTCGTTGTGGCATGCTCGAGACTGTGCCCGATGGTTTCCATCCGGGTAGCGAAATTGCCAACCTCCAGGTTTTGGGCTACGATGTGCGTAAGGTGTTCGAGGGGCGTGGCTCGCTTGAATGCGCGGGTGCCGGTGTCCCTATCTACGATGGAGAGATGGTGATGCGCTGTAACCTTATCTGCATTGCCGACGGCAAGATAAAGAACCATTCTGCCGGTCATATCTCTTCTGAAGAGGCCTACGAGTTGCTCGACGCTCTCAATAAGGAGCTGGGCGACGATGTGGTCAGCTTCCATAGGGGTATTCAGTACCGACACATTCTGAAGGTGAAAAATGGCAACAAGTTTGTCAGCTGCACACCTCCGCACGATGTTCCTGGCACTCCTTTCCGTGATGTGATGGTCAAGGCAGACAAGCCAGAGGCCGAGGAGACTGCCCAACTGCTGAACGACCTCATTCTCCGTTCGCAGAAGGTGCTCGAAAACCATCCGGTTAACCTGAAGCGTAAGGCCGAGGGGAAAGACCCCGCTAACAGTATTTGGCCGTGGTCGGCCGGATACAAGCCTTCCATGAAGACGCTCAAAGAAATGTTTGGCGTGAACTCTGGCGTGGTTATCACTGCTGTCGACCTTATCAAGGGCATTGGTGTGCTGGCCGGACTCAAACCTGTTGAGGTGGAAGGGGCTACAGGCCTTTTCGATACCAATTACGAGGGTAAGGCACAAGCCGCTATTGAGGCTCTCAAACATAACGATTTTGTCTACCTTCACATTGAGGCGAGCGACGAGGCCGGACACGAAGGCAACGTCGATTTGAAGCTCAAAACGGTTGAATACCTTGAGAACAGGGCTGTTAAACCTATTTTTGAGGAGGTTTCCAAGTGGGACGAACCTGTCACTATCGCTGTTCTGCCCGACCATCCGACTCCGTGTTGGTTGAAAACACATGTGGCACGGC
The DNA here is from genome assembly GCA_002362105.1 of Bacteroidales bacterium UBA3297. Classification (GTDB taxonomy): domain Bacteria; phylum Bacteroidota; class Bacteroidia; order Bacteroidales; family Paludibacteraceae; genus Physcocola. The sequence goes on along the minus strand of DETD01000020.1, from coordinate 98,820 downwards.
CTATCCCGTTCTTGATTTATTATCCGGGACAGGAACCTGACGCGGTACAAGTCTACGACGAGGAGGCTTGCAAGGCTGGGGCATACGGCCTGCTTACGGGCGATGAGTTTATGCGTGCCGTGCTCGGCCAACTGAAAAAGTAATTTGGTTTATACGTTATAGTGAAGTCTGGTAATTTTTATTGCCAGACTTCTTTTTTTTGTTCAGATATGCTCACTTCTTGCGCTTTTGTGCTCTTTTTCTAGGTCGCCTTTTAGTATAATTTTGTTTCGTACTTAATTCAATTGCTTATGGGAAGATATATATCAAACAGTAAAGAGAATAGGCGGACGCAGCAGCATGTTATACCTCGGCGAAAGGGCGTGAGGCAGAAGAAGGAAAAGGTTGTAGAACAGCAGAGTGGTGATGCACAACAAAAGGATGGAAAAGAGCTGCCTAAAACGATTGCTTTTGAGTGTGGAGTCAATGGCGATACACATCAAAATAATGTAGAGAAAGAGCAAACTGCATCCCGATCGAAGTCCATATTTTCTTTCTTCGAGCATGTCTTTCTCACAGTTCTGTATTCCATTCCATTATTAATTTTCATCTATTTAGCGTTAAATAGAGTACATGCAGTCGATGTGATGAATAATGGTTCAGTTGCTACTGGTGTAGTAGTTGAACATAACTACATTAGGTCTTCTAAAATAAAAGTGAATGGAAAACAGAAGGACTTGTTCGGTGCAAAAGGTTGGGATCTGCCTTTTTCAAGTGAAGAGGGCGATTCGGTTAGGGTTTTAACGACAGAGAATTCTTCTTGGGTTGTGCTGGAAAGTAGTATTACTAAATGGAATAAATATGGACTGTATTTTGAAACGTTTGCTTTTGTAATGATTGTGGTGATTTTCTTTATTTTAATGCTATTCATTATAAAAGAACTTTTTTTCTAGTTGAAGACAGCCCTATGGTCGTACTTGAAAAAGATTGTACTAAAAGATAATAAGGATCGTGCGTATACCCAAATAGCCTTTATGTCATTCGTTATAATAGTTATGATAGTAGGTGTATTTACACTTGTTTTTTTGTCTATCCGAGAAAGAATAAAACGCTGATTTATAAAAATTTCCGATTTTGGACAATTTATTAGAAAACATGATGTACTATTATGCTTGTATATGTTGATAATGTTAACTAATTTTGTAGTGCAAACAAACAGATAGATTTTTCATAGTTAAGGTTATGTGGGTGACGGTAGTTGTGAAAACTCCCGTCACTTTTTGTTTATCTGGGTTCTATCTTGTACAAACTGGTTGTTTTGTCGTTCTGTTTGTTTAAATTTGTAATAAAATACAACTAATAAATTATAGTCAATGGGAGTAGAATCAAAAACTATGCTGTTCCAACGCCGTATGTTGGGACTGCTTTGTGCTTTGCTTGCGCCTGCATGTATAGTGTTCGGTTTTTTCGGAATGGAGACCAATCTGCCAGGGTGGTATAAGAGCATCAGCGCCACCTATTATGCATCTTCTAATATATGTATGATAGGATTGTTGTTTTGTACGGCTGTGTTTTTCGCGTGCTATCACGGATACGATTGGCGCGACCGTCTGCTTTCTGCTATTCAGTCGTTAGGAGCCTTGGGTATTATCGTATTCCCTTGCCGTACGCCAGGTGTGCCAAGTCATGTCGGCTTATTCCAGCTGCCTGTTGATACCAGCCACGTTCTTCACTCTGTTTTTGCCTCAGTCTTGTTTGTGGCTTTTGCCTTCAACATCTTCTTCTTGTTTACTTTGGGTGAATCGGACACCGAGAAGAAGAAGAAACGCAATATGGTGTACCGTATTTGTGGTGGTGTCATCTTCCTTTTCTGTGTGTTACAGGCTGTTGAAATCATTTTCTTTAAAAGCTATATTCCCGACTGGTTCCCGATTACATGGATTAACGAGTTCGTTATGCTAGAGGCGTTTGCTGTTGCATGGTTAGTGAAGGCCGAGGCTATTGGTGCTCTTAACGATGATTAGTAGGCGGGTGTTAAATGCGGAAGTTTTTTCTTTGCATCCGCAATTTTAAATGAGGGTAAGTTTTGCTTGTTCCAAAAAAAGTGTTATTTTTGTGAATAAATTTATTCATTTTTTCATAGAACATACAGATCATTCATATAATTAATAGGTAGTCCAGTTGAATAGACTGGAAAAAATAATGTAGTTAGTTTAAGTTTAAGAAAGGGACCGTTGGGAAATGGTTCCTTTTTATTTTTGTGTCTGTGGGTTCCTGTTTGCTGTCTCGTTAAAAAGAAAAGGCGCACCTATAGTGCGCCCTAACTGTTGCTGTAACCCTGTGGTAGGGTTGGCTTATTTCTGCTGCTCTTCTTTCTGGTTTGCTGTATTGTCGAGGACCGTTATCTTATAGCCAATTTTCTGGAAGGCCTTCTCGAAGTCTGCTACTGTGCTTTTATTGGCGTCGTATGAGATAGATACCAGCTGTTTTTCAACGCTGGTCTGAATATCTTTCACCCCCTTGACAAAGCGGATGTTGCTCTTGATTTTGTTTTCGCACTTTTGGCAGTGCATTTGTGGAGTGGTGGTCACTACCAGAGTGGCCAGTTCCCCTGCATGTAGGCAAACTGTTGTAAACAGTGTTGCGAGCGATGTCATTAAAAATCTTTTCATATCTATAATCAGTATTTGTTAAACTTGAATCTTAATCCTATATAGCCCATTATACCGTCGGTTGGGGCCCATATCTGGGTAGCATCAAAATTCGTACCCCAAGGGGTGTCTGCACCCATAATTGGATTCTTTTGTTTGTAATTTGTCAGGTTCTCGCCTCCTATGTAGATGCTGAACAGACGGAACTCTCGTGTTATTTGCATATTCAGCAACCCGTAGGTTGGGGTTTTGTCGTTGTTGTCAACAGCCTTGTAGAGCCGCGATGGACCGATGAGCTGTCCTGTAACATCGAACTGCCATTTTTCAAGCGGAGTTTTGTAGGAAAGCGTCAGCAAACCTTTGTATTTAGAGGTGAGTGGGCGTTCTTTCAATTGTCCGTCGTACGTCGATTTCGCTGTCTGCCAGCGGTAGGCTGTGGTCACTTCAAGCCCTTTTGCCAGTGGGTAGGTGGCATCAACCTGAATGGTGTGCGAGTAGCTGCGCCCGTCAAGGTTCTCAAAGACTAACAGGCTGTCTTGTTCTCGGTTGATGACAAGTTGTTGCAGGAAGTCGGTGTAGTAGTATTCGGCGTTTAACAGCAGTGTTTTTTCTGCAACCGGTATGCTGAACGCAGCCGATATTCCATGGTTCCAGGCCTCTTCTTGGTTGAGGTTTGGCGTTATGTATATCGCTCTTCCTGTTGCTAACAAGGGCGAGTTCTCGGCAAGGGCGTGAGGGGTGCGGTAGCCCTTGCCTGATGAGGCGCGCAACGACAGTAGCTTGCAGGGACTGTATTTCAGGTGGACGCGTGGGGTGAAGAACGCACCGTAGGCCTCGTTGTAGTCTTCACGTAGGCCCGCCATTGCTGTAAGCCTGTCGCCCAGTTTTAGCGTGTATTGTGCGTATGCGCCAACTGTCGCCTCGGTTAGCCGGTGGCGTCCGTTACTATTGTTGGTGGCAGGATTCGCCAGCTCCACGTCTTCTTTGTAGTAGTCGTAATTATAGCTGATGCCGGCTGCCAAGTTGTGCATCGGCGTTAGGTCGGTTTCAAACAGTAGTTGTGCGTAACCAGTGTTGTTATTCACGTCGTAGACCGATTTCCCGATATTGTTGTCGGCATCGTGCAATTGTCCTGCTAAAATCAGTGCTATGCTGGTGTTGTGCTCGTCAAGAAACATATAGGCATTTTTCCATTGTCCCTCGTAGCGGTCAGTATTCACCATAATGCCGTATCGGTCAGAGGTTGGCTGGTGCTTGTCTTGTCCGCCGTCCCTCTCTTCGTGTAGCATTTTTACCATAAACTGGCTTAACACGTGCTTGTAGCGATAGCCCCAACGGTTGGCCAGGCTCAGTTGTTTAACCTTGGGCATATCTAAAAAGCCGTCGTTGTTCCCGTCGTGGGCCATGCTGGCATTTTCGGCATGCAGCAATAGGGCGGTGCTTACTTTGTTAGTCAGGCGGATGGCCCCTGCGGCATTGGCCTCGGTTTTTAAATTTGAGTTGATGTGTATATTGCCCTGTACGCCGTCTATCAGATGTGGTTTTAGCACTTCCACATTAATTTGTCCGGTAATGCTCTCCGGACCGTTTTTTACAGACGACGCTCCTTTCGAAACCTGTATGCTCTGCATCCAAGTTCCAGGAATGTAGTTGAGCGAATAGGGTATTGCCGCCCCCCTCAGGTTGGGAAAGTTCTCGGTGAGCATCTGCACGTATGTCCCGCTTAGTCCAAGCAGTTTTATTTGACGTGCTCCGGTGGTCGCATCGCTGTAGTTAACGTCGACCGACGGATTGTTGGTAAAACTTTCGCCTAAATTGCAGCATGCGGCACGCAGCAGGTCGGTTGAACCAATGGTTTCCTTGTTTTCAACCGAGAGCTTTTTGCGGAATTCAAATTTACCGCCTTTGACTTCCACAGCCTCCAGGTTGTTTACGTTTGTAGAGTCGGTCTGCGCGAAAACGTTGGCCGCACAAAGTATGCTTAAGAGGAAAATGGTGTTTTTAGTGCTCATATTGAACTTTCGTTAACTGCAACTTTTTGAATAATTGCACAAAATTAAGAAAATACAGCATATTGATGGTGTATAAATTAGAAGATGACGAATGTGGAGACATTGAACCACTGTTCGTTGTGCTTGTCGGGCATGGTCTGTATCATTGGGCAGGCGGCATAGTAGCCGATGGGTTTGTTGAACCCGACGTCTTTCAACCTTTCTCCTGTAATGTTCATATACTTTACTTTCGCCCCAATGCCACACTTCTTTAAGAAATAGGTGTAAGAGATTTCTGCAACTGTTTGCGTGTACTCTGCGGCATAGTAGGCATACGGCGCGAAGCAGGTTTGGAAGTCGAGGTGGCTGATGCTGCTGGCTGTTATGTCCACATCGTAAGTATGGTTCCTGACCGATTGAATCCCCGACTGTACCGATGTGGAAAACTCAAACTTCTTCTTGGTAAGTTTATAGTCGGCGCGTCCATAAGGCATGACGTTGAGATTGTCTATTTCGAAATGGTAGAAGGTGTTTTGTTCATTCCTGTGCAGGTAGTTGGCGCCTCCTTGCAATCCGAATGTGCTGTGTCTGCCCAATGCAAATTCCGCTCTCAGTGCGTTCGCACCCTGCTGGGTGGTCAGCTTGTAGTTTTGGTATTCTGCAATCTGCCTATAGTCGTAGGTCGATTTTGCGATGTTGGTCATATACCTTTCGAATACACGCTCGTAGCCCAACCGTTTCATTAGTTCGTGCTTGGAGAGCAGATGGATGCTGATGGTTTTCCCGCACTGCCACATGAAATGCAGTTGCGGTGTAAAGACAGATGTCGTGCTGGCATAGAGGTCGTAATACTCGTTCTCTTCCACTGTCAGCTTGTTTCTTTGGTAGCCGATGTTCGCCGTGACGCATACCTTCTTCTGGACCGGAGATGTGTATGAAAAGTCGGTGAGGAAACCGTTTAAATAGTGCATTCTTGATGTCCCCATAAACACACCGCTCTCTTTGTTGTCGTAGAGGCCGAATCCGTGCACGACGAAGAAGCGCTGTTGCTCGCCAGGTCTCCAATAGCGGTCGTGTTCATATTGTTTGTTCCTTAGGTATCCGCCACCCAACATCAGTTGCTGTCCTTTTGGGGTGACGTAGCCCAAATCGAGTCCGAACTGCAGGAATGTAGTGTTGTTCAGCAACCGGGGGTCTGTCATTCGGTGGGCTTGCTCGCCCTTGAACTTTGCGGAGGCTCCCAACCATATACTGCCTAAATTCACGCCGTATTGTCCCTCAATGTCGTAGGTCTCGAACTGGCTGTTTCCTCCAGTGGTGTCGGTCAATATAAACGGCCAGTAAAGATCGGGAAACCTTGTGGTGCTCCAGCCAATGTTGCGGTGTTTGCCTCGCGCATACGCCACGGTTCCGCTTAGTGTTCCCGCCTTCCCGTAGTTATGGCTTCCATGTCCGTAAAGTCGCCAGTCGTAACTGCCGTTACCCTCGTAGGGTAGGAAGTCGCCTTCTGCCTTGCCCGCCGAATAGCCAGTCAGTACAATGTTTTGGTAACTGTGCAAAGGTTGCGCGTGTGTGGCGGTGGTATCGGTGTCGGCAGAGTCGCGTCTTCTCAGGTCGTTGTCTATTGCATGGAAGACCGGGTGTTTGCTTAGCCTGAGTTCCCTATTGGCCGAAATGTCGGTATTGAAACTGTTGGCTCGGCTCTCAGAGGAAGATAAACTGTAGTCGGGACAGTGTGTTAATCCGTGGTTCTGGGAAAAACTGCACATGACACCGCAACATTCAAAAATAAGTAGTGCGGTTAAAACGTATTTCATTTTTTATCTCCTTTCTTGTTGTTTCCAATGTTCAAAATCAGTTCCATACCAAAGAATGGCTGGCTCCACTTCCTTTGGGTGTAGTTGTCTTTTTTGCTTATGTATTTTGGGTGTACATCCAATATGCCGTTGACAAAGAACGACAGCTTTATCCAGTCGTTCAGCTCTTTGGTCGACTTGATGTTCCACAAAAGGTAGACTGGTTGCTCGTCTTTCGCATATGCAGAGGCCGTAGTCTGCCTTTTCAGTTGGTACCAGCTGATGTCCTCGTTTCCTTTTATTTTTTCCAAAACCTCCGGCGTGACGATATGCGTCTTGTTTTGTGTGTCAATGTAGGCAAATGGCGTCTTTTTATAAATGCCGTCGAAGTTGTCGGAATACTGCTTTGTCTGCATCCAAACCAGTTGGAAGAAGTTGGTAAAGATGAGTCTGAAACGCGGTATGTGCGTGTTGAACCAGAAATTGGAGTTGAAGCGTTTCTCGGTCGTGTGCGCATCCAAGTCGTAAACACCTACGTAGGGGTACATATTGTCTCCCACTTTGCTGTTGGGGTAGAAGTAGTCTGGTTGTGAACTGCCGTAGGTGGTTTCGTAGTATGCACCGTTAATCTCTATGTTTGTCTGCAGGGGCTTGATTTTCGGGAAAATCAGTCTGTATTCCAAACCGTCTTTAGTGGTTTTCTTGCTGTTCATTACCTTGCTGTAATGAACAAATTTGCTGAACGACTGTTCCACGTAGTCTGTTTTTTCTGGCCGGCGGTTGCTGATGTCGGCATCTTCTTTAAGTGTATTGAAAAGCGGATAGGTTACCGGGTCGTACATGACAAAATACTCGAAACCTGTATTCGAAAATTCGCGGAAGAGGGTGACAGACAGTTCGAAGCCTTTTATGCTGGCATCGTAACCGAACTCTATTTTATGGTTTTTGTTTTCCCGCAGTTCGGTGTTGGTGGCATCGTAAATCTTTGTATAGGTGATGAGATGCCTGTTTGCCAGATTGTTGGTGTAGGCGTTGAGCATCCAAAAATCCTTGTATGTTTTTTCGGGATAGAGGTAGTCCATTGTTGGCAGTTTGTTCTCCTCTCCGTAACCAAACCTGATGTTGCTGCTCAGCTTTTTCCCGAACGCATAATTGGCGTTGATGCGGGGCTCGGTCAGCAGCTTGTTGCAGAGGGCGTAGTCAGATGGAAGGTTGAACATCTCTGTTAGGCGTCCACCGGCGTCTATTTTCGCTGTCTGGTTCTCGGTGGCTTTAAAGCATAATATGCCGTGCAGGTAGGCCCCCCCCACCTCTATGGCCGGTATCTCCCAGTTTTTGCGTGGACGCATGTACGAATTGTCATTTGGAAACGGAGGGCGTTCGGGGTCTTCAATAACAGCACCGTCGCCCCAGTTTTTTGTGGAATGAAAGTCTGCTCCGTATTCCACATTCAGAATCCATCTTTTCCCAAATGTGAAACGGCTGTCGAGGTTGAGTTGGCTGTAATAGTTGACTGGTGTGTTCTCAACGTAAAAGTCGCTGTAATACATGGTTGGCAGGTAGTAGCCCTCGTGTTCTCCCTCCTCGTTTGCTTTGGGCATGCTGCGTGGATTGGCTGTGATGACGCAGTAGTGTCTGTCTACCCTGTCTTCTGTCCGGTCAAGCGAGTTGGTCCACTCAATGTTGTCAATCCATTTTTTCCCGAGGTTAAGTTTCATTTTTGCCATGAAGTCCGTCTTACTGTAATCAGCCTTGTAAGTCTCGTTATATTCGTAAGTGAGTTCGTCCTTCTTCATTTTGTTTACCGAAATGGTTTGGGCCACTTTGGCGTCGAAGTCAAGCGTATAACCGCCAATCCTGAACTTGTTGTTATAATAGGCTTGCCCGGTTAGGCGTTGGAACTTGTCCATCTCCTCCCTGACATCGTCAATAGCGTTCAGGTAGTCTGCGCCTACATACAGCGTTCCAACTTTCGGACCCAGCGAGAATCCTTTGCCGGCATAGACCAGTTTGTTCTTCAAATCGATTTTCGTCCTTATCCTTAGGGGAGAAACTCCATATTTAGAGTTGATTTTAACGTGCCCGCTCGACAGGTTGCCGTAACGTGGCGAACTGATTCCTTTGGTGTATTCCACACTCTGTATGTGGTCGGTAGAGATGTAGCGCATATCTGTTCCAGAATTGATGCTGCTTCTTCCCTTTGTCAGATCATCGCCTCTGTTGTTGTCGTTATCGCTGTCTTTGCTCCACCTGTAACTGTTCGCTGTCAGACCTATCATCTGTGTTCTGTTACCGTCGGAAGTTTGTGGAACACCGTCTGTTGTCACACCTATGCCTAACGAGGTGTTTTGGTCGCTACCAACCTGACGGTTAGTGTTCAGCGAAAATTTTGTCATTGCGTTGTTCTGATAGACGTTTCCTGGCAATAAGACCATAACGTCGGCAAGCGAGACGGGCTGCACATACTCTATAGCAGTTTCCTTAATCTCCAGTTTGTTGCGTACGTCCCTCTTCGCCATAACCTGAATCTGGTCAATCTCGTAAACCAGTGGTGACATGTATATTTTCACATTAACGTCTTTATCTGACACTGTGACCCACTTTTCAGCGTCGTTGTAGCCCATTGAACTGGTTTGGACCTTGTGCTTGCCTTGCGGAATGCGGGTAAGGATAAATTTGCCATCTTCATCGGCCAGCACGTTTGTACGCAGGTCTTCAATGTAGACATCAGCATAGGGAATCGGTGTGCCTGACGACAAAACCACGCCCGAAATGTTGTAAAGCCTTTTCGTTTGTGCGAAAAGTTCAAAAGGAATGGTTAGGAACAGACCCACTGTTAGAACAACGCTGATTGCAATATATTTTTGCATTGTCATTTTCTTATAAGCATAAGAAGTCCGGAACAAGAGGTTCTCCAGTCCCGGACTCTCATAGATACATTAAAAAGTGCTAATTGTTGTTTAATTTAGAAATTAGTGTCTCCAACCTCTTGGGAAAGCGTGGTGCTCCTCAACAATCTCACAATCGGCCGACGAGTCGTTCGTATCGGCATAACCTTTCGCATCGGAACCTTTTCTTCTAACCAACAGACCGCTGTGGCAACCTTTTACAAGCTGTTCGCCACGGTCGACAGTCAATGGTAGCGGATTGGTCACAATACCACTTGGTATATGTCCGGTAGTAATGCCGTCGAGAATCATTTTTTCAGGTACACTCAACATCTGTATCTCAACGTTATTGCCATCTTCATCCTTTACGTTTGCCACAGAAGAATGCTCCTTGAAAAAGGCGTCGAGCGTGCTCTGTTCGCCATTCTCGAGTTTGAAGATGAACGGGCAGTTGAAGCCGCGCGGATGCTGGTAGAAGCCGCCAAAACCGCCAAGGTCGCTTTCTGCCGGATAAATTTCCCGCACGTTCGGAACCTCTGGATTGTCGACGTCGCTGGTGTAAAGTTGCGGATCGTAAATTTCGAAATCGGCTCCCGAAAGATCAACCGCATTCTCATACTTAAAGCTAACCCACGTCGTGTCTCCCTTTTCGTTCACATCGGCATACTTGCCCTCTGTCTCGTGATGGTTGATTGCAGTGAAAGCGATAACGATTTTGTCGTGAGGTTTTACCGGGTGTTCGTAACCAGAACCCGGAATAACAATGATGCCGTGTACAGGCACATTCCCCTGGCCATAGTACTGGTCGAACCAACTCTTCTTCTCTCCATTGGAATTCTGCATAGTGCAACCTACAGCCAAGCCATCGGCATAGAGGACCTTATCGGCCGGATTGTAAAGGACCATATACTGGTCGGGGTGCATCATACGACCGGCGTTTCGCTCACCGTTGAAAAACACCTCCGAGAAGATGAACTGGTAGTCGGAAGAGTTGGCGACAGTGGCAATAATCTTAGCGTCGATCTGTTGGTTTTCAGACTTAACCGTCACATTCTGTTTTCTGATGAAAATAGTCTTGCCATCGACTGTCTTCTCCATACTGATGTCGTATATACCTACTGGCACCTGCACCAGAACAGACCCCTCTCCATCGTTCAGGTTAGCAGGCAGTTTGAAGGTATACACGTCCTTCGAACGGGTATTGGTGAAGGTGACAGTTGCTCCTGCAATGTCTGATGCGCTGACAGAGCCTTCTACGTCGGCGCTGACGTTCAGATAAGACTTGATGAGGGCCGTCTCGTCGTTGTTGTTCTCGTCATCACACGAGTTGAACGAGAGGCAGAGTGAAGCCAACCCAATGATGGAGGCGGTTCTGAAGTAGTTCTTTTTCATTTCTATTACTGTTTTTAATTTTAATTAAGTATAAAAATCCCCACCAGGCTTCCAGCAAGGAAGCCCGGATGAAAACAATTTGATATGGGAAACTTGTCTTTCTAGGAATTTAGGGAAAAAAGAAAGACGGTGGTAAATTCAAACAATGCGGCGCTTTTGCCGTGTGTGATAATGCTCTTTATTTTTCTGAGCAGCAACTTTTCTTTTCTGCAGTTTCAGCAGTCTCTGTCTTTTGCTTACAACAATCTGAAAATTTGACTGCTTCTAGGTAATAGTCTGCGATAAATTCTTTGTTGTTATCGGTTAACCATTGTATTTTCTCTGCAATGCCCTGTCTCTTTTTTTCAGTACCGCCTCCATTGCATCCTTTCTTTTCACCCTCGTTCTTTCCTTTCTCTTCTTTAACCTCAACTTTTGGAGTTGCTGCAATTATGGAGTCGAGGGTGGCCAACTGGCTTTCTAAACTCTCCTTCGTGATTTTGTTGAGACGGAGTATGCCTTGAATCTTTACGTGCTCGCCAACCAGCGATTTCGAGAAAGTGTCAATCTCGCCACCTGCCAACACTCTCAGAGGAGCGGCTGTCGAGTCTGTTTCATCTCCGAGCATCAGTTTCTTCTTGCTACAACAACATACGTGCTTGGCAGTTCCTGAAACCCAAATAGTGTCGTCAATCAGCGAATCTGCTTTCGATACTACCTCTGTAGGATTGTAACAAGTCTCGTTTACTGCGGGTTGTGTGTTGCACGACACTAGCATCACTGCCATTGTGCCGATTAATAGTAATTGTTTTTTCATACGTCTTTTTTCGTTTTTCGAGTGCAAAATTAGATTGATGCTGTTTTCATGTCAATCATCAAAAGTTGGTATTTGGGGCAGTGCCTATCCCTATAAATTACTATTATGTCGTGCTAAGAGTTTGTTTCCTAAATAGAAACAAAAAAGAAGACATGCCGTCTGGTATGTCTTCTTTTAGCGTTTTTACCTTGCTTTTAGAACAGGAAGCCTGGTTCTTTAAGTATCTTCCTTGCGTTAGCCAGTGGCATCACAAATTCTGGTTGCCCGCTGGCGTATGGCGCAATTTCATATTGTCCGTAATGTATAACCAATCCCTTTTTGTTGATGTAGGGTTTTGCCGAAGGTAATGGCAGGTTGTTCACGTCTTTAATATCCAGCAGGTAGCTTTTGAAGTCCTCGTCACTCTTGATTTTATGGCCGATGGCATCTTCAAAATAGCCTTTAATGCCTTCTTTCAAGATTTGCTTGAACTCGTTTCCCTGTGTGTTAAACATGTCCCAGGTAAGTTGTTGGCCGTCGCTTTTCCTGAAGGTCGCACCATCGTTTCCTGCTATACCGTGTGCTCCGCCGGTGTATTCGAAGAAGCTGCTGGTGTAAGAGACGTAGTTTTCAGTCTCGTGGCTGAAGAGTACGCGGATGTCGTAGGTGAAGTTTGCACCTTCTTCCCACACCTCTCTCATTTTATCGAGTTGGTAGTTGGCATAGAAAGCCAGAACTTCTTTCGTGTCTGTTATCTCTTTCTTATAGTGGTTTCCTAATTCCTTATTGATGTATTCGTTAATGTTTTTCACCAGTTTTTCGTTGCCGTCTTTTGCGAAGTCAACGTTCATTGTGACTGTTATGGTCTTAAACTTGCGCTCAATGGTGTCTTTCTTATAGCTGAAAGGGGCATCAACTTCTTCGGCAGGTTGGTCTTCTGGTGCAACTGCGGCTGTGTCTTGGTCTGGTTGTTGAGGTTGGTCGCTGCTTGAGCAGGAACTGCCAGCTACCGCAAGACTAAGTGCTATAATTAGTTTCAGATATTTTTTGTCCATAATAGTATAAGTTTTAGAGAATCACTCTTGAGTATGGAGGTAGGCTGATGTCGCTAAAGTCCTTGTCCAAGAATTTGTGGTAACCAACAATGCCAATCATTGCCGCATTATCGGTGGTGTAGCTGAATTTCGGAATGTAGATGTTCCAGCCAAATCGTTTCGAGTGGTCTTCAAATGCGCCTCGCAGTGCAGAGTTGGCGGAAACGCCTCCAGCCACCGCTACGTGGTTGATTCCAGTCGTTTTTACGGCTTTGCGCAGTTTGTCCATCAGTATCTCGATGACGGTTGCCTGTAGCGATGCGCACAGGTCGTTCAAGTTGTTCTTAATAAAGTCGGGGTCTTCCTTCACATGGTCGCGAAGGGTGTATAGGAAGCTGGTTTTCAGTCCGCTGAAACTATAGTTGTAGCCCTCAATCTGTGGTTTGTGGAACTTGAATGCTTTTGCGTTACCCTCTTTGGCCAGTTTGTCTATTACAGGGCCGCCAGGGTAGGGTAGTCCCATCACTTTCGCGCACTTGTCGAAGGCTTCGCCGGCAGCGTCGTCAATGGTCTGACCCATAATTTCCATGTCTTTGTAGGAGTTGACTTTCACAATCTGGCTGTTACCACCACTGACTAGAAGGCAGAGGAATGGGAATGGCGGTATGTGTGCCTCTTCACCCTCTCTTTCAATAAAGTGGGCCATAATGTGGCCTTGCAGGTGGTTTACATCTATAAGGGGAATGTTGCGTGAAATGGCGAAACCTTTTGCAAACGATGTCCCAACCATTAGCGACCCCATTAAGCCGGGACCGCGTGTGTAGGCTACCGCGTCTATCTCGTCTTTGCTCACACCTGCCTGTTTCAGTGCCTCGTGCACTACTGGTATGATGTTTTGCTGGTGGGCTCGCGATGCCAACTCTGGCACAACGCCTCCATACGACTCGTGAACTTTTTGGCTCGCTATTACATTCGACAACAACTTGCTGTCGCTCAGAACCGCCGCCGAGGTGTCGTCGCACGACGATTCTATTGCTAATATCTTTACAGACATTTTACTCCTCTTATTATTTTAACTTTATATAAGGGAAATACTCTCTTATAGCAAGATATTTTGTATTTTTGCTTTGTAAAATTAAGGCAAAGTTATAAAAAAAATACTACATATTCTGACTTTCCTCTTGGTCGCAATTTGTCTTTTGCTACTAGGGGCTTATCTGCTGCTACAGAATGTTAGCACGCAGAAGGAGATATTGTCTGAAGTCACAGGGGGGTTGTCTAAGAAAATCAACTCGAAGGTAACTTCGGGAGTTATCGATTGGGGCTTCCCTAATACATTTGTAATTAACGATTTATATATTGAGGACCAGGCCTGCGACACCCTCCTTTTTGTAAAAAGGGCGAAGGTGACCGTTAATATTCTGCCGCTTTTGCAGCACAAGGTCTCTTTGCGCACGGTGCAGTTGACACAGATGCGGGGTTACGTCCGACAGGACTCTGCCGGCGTTTTCAATTTCCAGTTTGTAATCGATGCCTTCAAGAAAAAAGACGATACTGAAAAGTCTAGCTGGATGGCTGACATCGAATCGGTGGGATTCAAAGACTGCTTTGTCTCTTTCCATAAAGATTCAATCAATGCGACTCCACAGAAGTTTAATCCGAAATACCTCGATGTTGACAGCATAAACGGACATATTTATGTTCGTGAACTGTCGGGCGATTCTATTAACGTCAAACTGCACAAACTCTCGTTTGTAGAGGCTTCAGGAGTCAATCTTTCCGACTTGTCGACGACTATTGTCGGAAACCGTAAAGGGGTGCGCCTGCTCCATTTCTCGACCGCTATGCCCGATAGTAAGGTCGTGTTTAAGAATGCGGAGCTGACTTACAACGACTTGAAGTCGAAGAATTTTTTCCACGATTATGTCTTAAACCTTGAACTGGAACCTTCTAATGTCAATTTATACGACCTTCGTGCTTTTGTTCCAGCCTTCCACCAGTTAGACGACGATATTTCGCTGTGTGGTAGCGTCAATGGCTCTATTGATAACCTGAAGGTGCGCAACCTGCTGGTAAAGAACGGAAACGGACTGGTTATTGATGGCGATGTCGATTTGTCGGGATTGCCTAAGTTGAAGGATGCCTATGTGCGTGCGAACTTCCGGCAGGTGATTGTCGATGCCGACCATGTCCGTCATTTTGGCTCGGCGTTTATCAAGCGTGACGTTTATCTGCCTCCTGCATTCGAAAAGATGGGCTTTGTGTCGTATGTCGGCGGCATCGAGGGCTCTCTGGCCGCTATCAGTGCCGACGGCTCTATTGGCTCGGGGGCGGGCTCCATCGTCTTGAATGTGGATATCGATAATCCGAATCTCGATTTCTCAAAATACTCCATCGATGGTGAACTTGATACCGAAAACTTCCATCTGGCAGAGATTTTACCGACTACCGGATTGGGAAACACTACGTTGGGAATTGTTGTCAACCTGAAGCGTGACCCAAATGCGGTTCACAAGTTCTCTGTGAATGCCGAGGGAATTATCGATTCGCTCGATTACCGTGGCTATACCTATCGCGACATCTCGTTGAATGGCGATTTTGGCCCGAAAGGATTCACCGGCGAACTTCAAATCAACGACCCGAACGCGCAGTTCAATCTTTCTGGTAATGTCCACCTCTCTAAGAAAAAGCCTGAGTTCCATTTTACGGCCAATGCCAAACGTATCTGCCTGGCGCCACTCAATTTGTCTAAAAACAAAGACAATTCGTGTATGTCGTTCGACATTGTGGCCGACTTCCAGGGCAAGACGTTCGACGAACTCGAGGGCTCTTTTTCTCTCGACAACTTCCTCTATCAGCGGCCTACTGGTAAGGACCTGATGGTGAACAATGTTAGTTTGAATGTTACACCGGCAAATAATGGCAGGAAAACTGCAACGTTATATTCCGACTTCTTAAACGGTAACATTTCTGGCCAGTACCAGCTGGCTGGCTTGGTGGCCAATACTAAAAAGATTCTCCGTAAGTATGTTCCTGCGGTTATCTCGTCGGCTGTCGACAAGCAGAGCGGCAACAATTTTACTTTCGATTTCAAGATTAACAACACCGAGGTGCTGACCGACGTGTTCAAGTTGCCGGTGGCTATGGTCTCTGAGGGGTCGCTGAAAGGATTCTTTAACGATGTGGAGGGCAAGTTCCGCGTTCGCCTCGAGGCTCCAATGCTGAAGATGGGTAAAAGTACGTTGCAAGATGTGCTGCTCCTTTGTGAAAATCCGGCTACCGAAGCCAAACTGGTGGCCCGTGGTACGATGATGCCGTATAGGCGCCGCCGCAATCCGTACTATTTTTCGGTTAATGCGGTTGCCAAGTCAGACTCTATTTCGTCGAGGTTGAATTTCAGTAATTCGGTCGATGAAACCTATAGTGGTGAGTTGAATATCCTTACGGTCTTGAATTCGCTGACCAAGGAGGGGCTTTCTGCCGATTTCCATGTACTGCCTACCGAGTTTATTCTGAAAGATTCTGTGTGGAATGTGCATAAGAGTCTGGTCAGCCTGCGTCCGGGTATGCTTCAGGTAGACAACTTCTTGGTAGAACACGGCGATCAGGAACTCCGTATTAATGGTGTGAGCACGCGCGAGATGAACGACAGTATTGGCGTCTATCTGCACGATATCCGTTTGGGTTACATCAGTAATATGATCAACAACGACCGTATTACCTTTAATGGTATAACCAATGGCGATGTCTATGTAAAACGTTTGTTCAACAAACCTTACATGTACACCCATCTGGTGGTCGATTCTGCCTTTATGAACTCGTACCAGTTGGCTTCCAAGTTGCAGGTGGCTGGTGAGTTTGACACACGCGACAAGGAAATTTTCTTTGATGCCGACCTCACGTCGCATGTTTCTGGTGCCAAGTCGCCTATCATTGGCAGCATCTTCTTTAATCGCGATTCAATGAGTATAGAGGGCGATTTGCACGATATTGACCTCCGTTTCATTCGCACCTATGTGGGTGGTGTTATGGCCGACTTTACTGGCTATGCTTCGGGCTGGGTTCGTGCTTTCGGACATTTTGGCGATATTGGTCTGGAGGGTAACCCTGTTGCGTCTAATGTGCATTTTGGTATTGAATTCTTGAACACCGAATACTTTATTGATAGAGAGGTGGTGTACATGAAGCACAACTCTTTTGAAATGCGGAATGGAAAGGCGCGCGATGCCTTATCTGGGAAGGCGGTGGTTAACGCCCAGGTGCGGCACAGGGGCTTCCAGAATATGAAGTTTAATGTGAACGTCGCTTGCGAGAATTTGCTGGCGCTGAACACTACTGAAGCCGATAACGAGACCTTCTATGGTAAGGCTTTTGGTGATGGCGAAATCCATATTTATGGGGTGCCGGGCTCGGTTAATTTCGATATGAAGGAGCTGGTTACCCGAGAGAATACCGTGGTTACTATCCCTATTGGAGGAACTGCCGATGTGGAGAACTCTGACTTCATTACTTTCGTGAACGACGAGGAAAGACAGACTGCACAAGAGCGGAGGCGTAACCGTATAGATCGAATTAGAAAGATTCAGGCTGAGAAAAATTTAAAGTCGCGCATTCGGCTCGATATGCAGCTCAACTGTACGCCTGCGGCACAAATCCAACTGATTATGGACCCGCGTGCGGGCGATATCATACGTACCCGTGGTAACGGTGCTATACACATGACTTACGACTCTCAGACGGGTGAGTTTGGTATGTTGGGTACCTACGAGGTGACCAAGGGCGACTACCTGTTTACTGTGCAGAGCGTCATTTCCCGTAAATTCAGCATTTTGCCGGGCAGCCAACTGCACTTTACCGGTAGCCCGTATACGGCTGGTATGAATGTGCGTGCCAAGTATTCTCTGAATGCCTCGTTGAGCAACATTCTGGCAGACGACCCTTCTTATTCGAAAATCACCAATGCGAATGTCGATTGTCTGCTTTATCTGACGGGTACCATCCAGCGGCCTATCATCAAGTTTGGTCTTGAATTGCCGAATTGCGATGAAGAGGTAAGGCGCAAACTGGCCAGTGTGGTCAATACCGAGGAAACATTGAACCGAAATGTGGCTTCGTTGTTGGCTTTGGGACATTTCTATACCATGGATAAGAGTGCCGGGCAGTCGGGCGCTTCTGGCAACAGCGAGTTGTCGTCTGTCGGTTTCTCGACGCTGTCTTCCGAAATTGGTAGTCTGCTCTCGCGCATTAACAACGATGTGAATGTGGGTGTCAACTACAATCCGGGTTCTGAATCTACGGCTACGGGGCAGGAGTTTGAGGTGGCTTTGTCTACCCAGTTCTTGAACGACCGTCTCTTGGTGAATGGTAATTTCGGTTACCGCGAGAATACGGTTCCAACCCTTGACGAACAGGCGGGTAACAGCGGTATTATCGACTTCGATATCGAGTACAAGTTGAACCCGTCGGGCAAGTTCCGGTTGAAGGCTTTCAACCGTTCCGATAACAGTTATTTCCGTCAGAATGCTAATGGTACTACGCAGGGCGTGGGCCTCATTTATAGAGAAGATTTCGATACTTACAGTGAGTGGCTGAACCGCTATTGGAAACCGGTTAAAAACATTTTTAACAAGAAATGAAGCTGGTTTGCAATTTGAAACTGTTTGTCTCGTTACAATATATATAGTTTAAGTGATAAAAATGATAAGAAATCGATTTATTCCTCTGTTGCTTCTGGGAGCGCTTCTTTCTGGTTGTTCTGTCAATCAAACAATTAAAAGGGCCGACAAGAAGTATGAAATAGGCGAATACTATAAGGCTGCCAGCATTTATAAAAGCGCTTACTCTAGGGTGAGTGCCACGAAGGAACGCCAGAAAAAGGCGTATGTGGCTTACCGTATGGGCGAGTGTTATTCGTTGGTAAACGAGAACAACAAGGCAGAGATGGCCTTGAAAAACGCTACTCGTTACAAGTATTCCGATACTACTGCCTATTTGCTATACGCCGAAGTGCTCAGAAAGAATAAAAAACCGCAAGAGGCGATAAAGAATTACGAGGTCTATTTGGCGGCACATCCGAAGAGCGAGGTGGCTCTGGCTGGTAAGGAGTCGTCGGTGCAGGCTATTGAATGGTTGAAGAACCCTACCCGCTATAAGGTTAAGAAAGTGGATGCTTTTGTGTCGAAGCGTACCGAATCGTCGCCTTCTTTCCCTGCTGGCGACAGCACTACGGTCTATTTTGCCTCTACCCGTCTTGAAAAGGGGGAGAAAAGAAAAAACAGTAAAATTACGGGTATTCCTACCCACAATATCTATATGTCGCGCCAAAATTCAGCTGGAGTTTGGGACAATATCGAGGCTGTTGAAGGTGAAATCAATACGGTCGACGATGAAGGTTCTCCTTCTTTTTCGGCCGATGGTAAGACGATGTTCTTTACCCGTTGCCGATATGTAAAGGGCGAAACCCACGGCGCTGAAATTTACACCTCGAAGCGTAACGGAGGCAAATGGGGTAAGCCGGTTAAGATTGAGTTGTCGAAAGACAGTTCTATCTCGTTTGCACACCCTACGGTGTCTTCCGACGGCCGCATCCTTTACTTTGTCTCTGATATGAAGGGTGGCTTTGGTGGTAAGGATATCTGGTTCAGTGTTAAGAACGGCGAAAAATGGGGCGCTCCACAAAATGCGGGCTCAAAAATTAATACCGCTGGCGACGAGATGTTCCCTTTCCTTCGTCACGACACTTTGCTCTATTTCTCATCTAACGGACTTCCTGGGTTTGGAGGTCTCGACATCTTCTGTGCGACCTTGAGTGCTGATGGACAGTGGAAGGATGTGCGTAACATGATGTATCCGATCAATTCCAATATGGACGATTTTGGTATCAGTTTCGTTGAGGGGGCTGAAAGTGGAATGTTTACCTCTAACCGCGATGACCGGAAGGCGTACGACCGGATTTATTCGTTTGTTTTGCCACCTGTCGTCTTCAATATCGCGGGTAAGGTGACCAGCACTTCTGGTGAGCCTTTGCCCGATGCCATCATCCGCATTGTGGGAAACGATGGTACAAACTTGAAAATACATGCCAAGAAGGATGGTACATTCTCTTATCCGCTTAACAAAAATGTTAAATACGTTATGCTGGGTAACTGCCGTGGCTATTTGAACCAGAAAGATGCCGTTAGAACCGACAGCCTAGACGATAGTCACACCTTTAACATCAACCTTTCGCTGGCTTCTGTTTCTAAACCAGTCGGACTCGACAACATTTTCTTTGAGTTCGGTAAGGCTACCCTCACGAAAGAGTCTGATAAGAGTCTCGACAAACTGGTGAAACTGTTGAACGACAATCCGAATATTACCATTGAGATTGGTGCGCATACCGACCGTGTGGGCTCTGCCGAGGGTAATTTGCGCTTGTCGGGCGAACGTGCCGAATCGGTCGTCAACTACCTTATAAAGAAAGGTATTGAGGCTGAACGACTCACGGCCAAGGGATATGGTAAAACTACGCCTGTGGTGGTCGATGCCAAATTGGCTAAACAGTACTCGTTCTTACACGATGGTCAGGTCCTTGACGATGGGTCTCTTGACCAGATGAATGCCGAACAACAGGAGATTGCTAACCAGATTAACCGTCGTACCGAGTTCCGTGTGTTGAAGACGACTTACAAAATGTATTGATTCTTATTTGTTCCTCGTGGTCGCAAATTAATTACCCTCATTACAGTATATGGGCGAAAATAGAAAAAGAAAAGGAGGTTTATCGAATCGCTGGGTGGCTGGTGGTTGATTGTCAGAATAGAGACCTATTTGTAGCTGAGGCTCTTGGTTTGTATATGGCTTATAATTCTTATGCACTTGATGCCATTGTAAGAGATAACGTGAGTGTTGATGGTTTAATTCCTTAAATACTAAGAAAAAAAACGGGTGTATCGAAAAAAAAGATGCATCAGTTTTTTTCTTGACTGCAATTATGGTCCTATTTTCAGAGCATCCCCCACTTATAGTGGCTTTTAACGGCCGTGAGGCGGTCATTAGTTAGAAAAAAAACGCTCTTTTTTCACAGATATGCTGTTTAACGGTATTGAATAATACCCAATTGCCTTATTTTGTTTGCTGTTGTAGTTTTTTTTGTATTGTTTCATAGTTAGGTGGATAAGCCTCTATTTTGAAAGCAATCTTCAAAGATTTGATGAAAAAATCCAAAGATTTGTAACATAAGTAATGATGTATCATGCTAAAATAGTAGATTGATACAATGGTCTTGTCGTTTGCTTGAATTTTACAATTCTATTGTCTATAAATTCGCTAAGATTGCGTATTGTTTAAAAAAGGTTTATACCATGAATAGATTTTATACACTAACTATTGCTTTATTTGCTTTGACGGGGGCATCTTCTGTTGTTGCCCAAGATTGTACGGTGAACCTGTCAAGCGTTAAACAGAAAATCCAGGGATTTGGTGGTATTAACCATCCCTGTTGGACGGGTTATGACCTTACCGATAACGATATTGATAAATTGTTTGGTGTTGGTGATAACAAACTTGGACTTTCAGTAATGCGTATTTGGGTTGCTGAAAATAAAAGTAACTGGAGTCGTGAAATTTCGACTTGTAAGAAGGTACAGGATATGGGGGTGAAAATCTTCGCAACTCCTTGGAATACGCCTTCTGCTGATATGTGTACGAAGACGACCGCTTTTTGTAACAATCCTTCTTGTCAGTATCGTGCTAACGAGAAACAGATTAACACGAGTGCTTTCTCGAAGTATACCGACCATTTGATTGAGTTCAATAACTACATGTATCAAAATGGGGTCAGTCTTTATGCTATGAGTTTTGCTAATGAGCCCGATTATGGACACGATTGGACGTGGTGGAGCACCGACCAAGTGTACGAATACACTAAAAACTACGCTGCTAAACTTCGTGTGAACGGCACAAAGGTGATTACTGCAGAAAGTTTTGCCTATAGCAAGGATCTCTACAACAAGGTGCTGAACGATGCTAGTGCGCTTAAGAATATCGACATTCTTGGTACACATTTCTATGCAAGTAGTGCTTCTACTGGCGATAACTTCTTTAAATACACCCTTGGCGACCAAAAGATTGCCAATGACCCTGACAAGGAGTTATGGATGACCGAGTACTACACTTCGTCTAACGCTACGAATGGTTCGCCATGCCGTGCGAATGTTTGGCCCGAGGCTTTGGAAGTCGCTTATTCTATCCATCGTGGATTGACCCTCTCTAATATGAGCGCCTATGTATGGTGGTACTTGAAGAGAAACTACTCGCTGATTAATAATGGCGACACTAACAACGACAATGCTAAGGATGGACAGATTACGAAGCGCGGTTGGCTTTTCGGTCAGTTCGCCAGATTCATCCGACCTGGTTATTATCGTGTCGACTGTACGATTAACCCTACTTATAATGTGTACACGTCGGCATATAAGAACGGTGACGATGTTGTGATTGTTGCCGTTAACATGAGTACCGAAGCTAAGACCATCAATATCTCGGTTCCTGGTACAAAGGTGCAACAGTGGAATGTTTGGATTACTGACCAGACAAGAAACATGAAGCAGCTCGATGCGATTAATAAGGGCACTTCTTTCTCTGTTACACTCCCTGCTAAGAGTTGTGTGACATATGTGGGTGAAGGTAGTGGTAAGGTTCGTTTGGACATTGCTGCTGAAAAATATGTTATTGAAGAGGGCGACAGCGTGCTGATTACCCCTACTTATAAGAGTGAGGCTGAAATTAAAAATATCAAGTTCTTCGAAGGCGACGACCAGATTAAGGACAAATGGGTAGCTCCTTTCGCTTTCTATTATGGTGCTGACGCTACTGTTGGTAAGCACACGATTAACGCTATTGCTTACGACGAGAATGGTGAGTCGGGCGAGGCCGCTCCTATCACTATCGAAGTGGTGAAGAAACCGGGTCCATTTGGTGGTGTCCCTTCTAAGATTCCTGGTATAATTGAGGCCGAGAATTTCAACGAGGGTGCGGCTGGTACTTCTTATAACGACCTCGTTGAGGAAAATAAGGGAGACGCTACATACAGGCCAGATGCTAATGTAGACGTGTATGTGTGCGACGGTGGTTACGCGGTTGGCTATTGTGAGGCCGGTGAGTGGCTGAAATACGCCGTTGAGGTAGAAAAAGACGACGAATATATTCTGTCGGCGAATGTGTCGGACGAGGGGGGCGCTTCTTCTTTCTCTATCATGTTCGATGACGACGAGTCTACCAAAGTTGTATTTAATTCGGAAGATACTGGCGACTGGACTTCTTACAAGGAGTTGACTTCCGATAAGGTGGTTAAACTTTCGGCCGGTATTCACGAAATGCTCGTTAATATCGAGTCTTCATGGGTTAACATCGACTGGATTAAGGCCATAGGCTCTAACCAAACCGGTGCAAGTGTGGTTCTTGCCGATTTCCCTGCTGGCAATTACAAGGTTTGCGACGCAAACGGTAAGGTGCTCGGCAGTGTGGTCATCAGCTCTAAAAACGATTTCGATGCAAAGTTTGCCGATAAGGGGGTCTACATCCTTTATTCTGCAAATGGTAAGTCTTTCAAGTATAAAAAATAAACTAACTATAGTATTATGAGTACATTTCACAAAATAGCATTTGTGTCCGCAATCGGAGCAATGCTTTCTGTAACTGCTGCTGCTCAAAATCTGCCGGGTGTTCAAAGCACCATCAATGTGAACGGTAAGAGCCGTACGATTGATGTGTATGCACCAAGTGGTATGGGTGAGAACAGACCGATGGTTATCTCTGCCCACGGTATGGGACAGGACATCGCTTATCAGAAGAAACAGTCTCGTTGGGACCAGGTTGCCGATACGGCTAAATTCCTTGTCGTTTACCCTCAGTCCAACGGGTCGACTTGGGATTTGAGCGGCAATGGCTCCGATATTGCCTTCATTAAGGCCATCATCAAGGAGATGAGTTCTAAATACAAAATCGACTTGAAACGTGTCTATATGTCAGGTTTCTCAATGGGCGGTATGCTTACTTATGCTGTGGCTAACAACATGGCAGACCAAATTGCCGCTTGTGCTCCGGTTTCGGGTTATCCTATCGGTGACTTGACGGCTAAGCCTTCGCGTCCAATTCCTATTATCCATACTAACGGCGATGCTGACGATGTGGTACACTACGAACCTTGGAAAGGTGATTTCAACGGAATGTATCAGGAACAGCAGGGTGCTTATGCGCAGGCCAAGGCTTGGGCTGCGGCTAATGGTTGTGACGACACTCCTGTTGAGTCTGTTGTCAGTGGTGCGGCTACCCGTTATTTGTGGAAGAACGGTAAATGTGGCGTTGAGGTTTGCCTGAACAAGATTTATGGTAAGGGACACTGGCCTTCAAACGACACTTATCATTCTGTTCGCGAAATCTGGCAGTTCCTTCGTCGCTTCTCGTTGGATTGTGGAACCTCTAATAATGATAATCCTAACAATCAAGACAATCCTAATAATCAGAATAATCCTGAGGATGGTCCTTATAATGGCTCTCCTGCTGTTATTCCTGGCTCTATCGAGGCTGAAGAGTACGATTTCGGCGGACAGGGTGTCGCTTATAGTGATGAGGATACTGAAAACCGTGGTGAGGCTTTCCGTACTGATGGTGTTGACATCTACAAAGGCGCAACCGGTTTTGTTATTGGTTACAACCAGACCGGCGAGTGGTTGAACTATACGGTTGATGTGAAGGAGACTTCTAAATATAAGGTTTCTGTTTCTGCGGCAACCGATAATGCTACCGCCTCTTTCCAACTCTTGATTGACGGAAAGGCTATCACTGGCGATATTTCTGCTCCTAACACTGGCAGCTTCTCTGAGTTCTCGACCATCACCTTCCGTACAAGCGAAATTTCTGCTGGTCAGCACACGCTTCAGCTGAAGGTTACTAACAGCTGGTTCGATATGGACTATATGACTTTCGAGAAGTATGAGTCTAACGGTAGCGACCCTTACGATGAAAGCGGTTGCGTGGTTGGCTCGCGTGACGAGGTCGAACTGGCTTCTATCTTCTCTGGTATCGCTTTGAGTAACGTTAATCCTAAGGTTAAACCTGCTACTAACCACAATCCGATTATGACTCAGCGTTATGGGGCTGACCCATGCGCTATGGTTTATGGCGACTCGGTCTACATCTACATGACGCACGATATCTACGAATACGATAATGCGGGTAAAATTAAGTCGAACGGTTATGGTAACATTACTGAAATTGTATGCCTTGCTTCTGCCGACCTCGTTAACTGGACCGACCACGGGCCTATGAAGGTGGCCGGTAATGGCGGTATCTCTAAAGCCGTTAACTCTTGGGCACCTACTGCCTGCCATGCGAAAATAAATGGAAAGGAACGCTTCTTCCTCTATTTCGCTAACAATGGTAATGGTATTTATGTGGTGGCTTCCGACACCCCTTATGGCCCTTGGGAAGATGTGAAGAATGGACAGGGACTGATTACCCGTCAAACTCCAAATTGTGGTAATGTGGAATGGTTGTTTGACCCTGCTGTGCTTATCGACGACGATGGTACTGGCTATCTTTATTTCGGTGGTGGTGTACCTAAAGGCAAGGATGCTGATCCTGGTACGGCACGTATCGCAAAACTTGGTAAGGACTTTATCAGCATCGACGGTACTCCTACTACTTTGAATCCGCCTTATCTGTTCGAGGATGCGGGTATCAACAAGATTGGTAATAACTATGTGTATTCATATTGTACGAACTGGAATACTGGTGGTAACAATATCGGTATCAACAATGCCGTTATTGCTACTATGATTTCTAATAAGCCGATGTCCGATTTCAAATTCGACCGTAAGGTCTTCGACAACCCTTCCAAATGGCTTGGCGATAATGGTAACAACCACCACAGCTTCTTTAAGTTTAAGGACAAGTGGTACATCTGCTACCACAGTCAGTGGATTCAAAACCAGATTGGTGTAAGTGGTGGTTACCGTAGCTCGCATGTCGATTATGCCAATGTTGACGAGTCGGCTGGTAAAATTATGGGTGTGTCGGCTGGTACTACCAAGGGGGTTGACCAGGTGACTTATGTCGATGCTACGAAGTACATTCAGGCCGAGTGCTTTGCTTGGCAGAACGGCGTGTCTGTCAACTATGTGGGCAAGTCTACAAATATGGCTGTTAGCGGTAAAGATGGCGCTTGGATTGGCGTCTGTGGCGTTAAAGCTCAAGATGTTAACCGATTTAAGGCCCGCGTTTCTGCTCCTTGTGGTGGCGCTATCAGAATCTCTACAGGTTCTGCCAATGGTCCTGTAATTGGTTATTTGAATGTGGAGGCTAACTCTTCTTTCGAGGAATTCAAGTGTAAGTTGTCTTCCGATATCCCTACATCTAAAGATTTGTTCTTCACTTTCAGTGGTGATTTGCAGTTCGATTCTTGGACGATGTATTACGAAGATCCGGCCGAAGATGAGGTTATTGAATCGGGTGCTGCTTCGCTTGCTGTAGAGCCAAATCCTGCAAAGAACTTCGTTACTGTAAGCGGTTTGAACGAAGGTGACATTGTCACTGTTACTACTGCGGCTGGTACCGTTGTTAAGACTTTTGTTGCAGAGGCTGACGCTGCCCAGATTTCTGTATCAGACCTTTCAACTGGCGTATACTTCGTTTCAAACGGTGTGAAGACTGTTAAGATGATTAAGTATTAATTCGGTACTTACATACATAGAATGGATAGCGATGGTGTAAAAGCCATCGCTATTTTTTTGCGTATGGGTTGTCTTACCAAAGAACTTTTGTGCTATATTTGTGCGTTTTTTCGCTAGGTTCTGATTTTTCTTTGGTACTAGAAGGATGATAGTAACAATGGAAACGAAAAAAAGTTCAAGGTATTGGTGTAAATTGTCTTTTTATAACCATGTTTTATTTGGACATCCTGACAGTTTTTGTGGAGATGATGAACGCTGTAATTAGTAGAATGTATTGACTGATTTTCGGAATTAATTTGAGTAGATATGGTAAATGTAGAATTTGAAGTATACCCAAAGTTTGGTGAAGCATATACTGAGACTCTAACCCTTACAGAGGATGGTTTTGACGAGTTAAGGATTTTAATGGGAGACGAGTACTTGTCGATTGTATGTTCGCTCCTGAAAATTGACAAGACGTCCGTTAATAGCGTGGTGATACTAAAGAATGAATGAAGATACTAAATGGTGTAAATTACTTGTGTTAGTGTCTTTTAAAAGTGTTGTTATGTTTTTGCAATTGCCGGATAGGAGTATCCTGACTGAAAATACACATAATATTAAAGCTGTCCGTTAAACTCAACAAGAATCGTATCTTGGTGACAGTAATTCTTCATATTCATAAATGTTGGTAAGTTCCAGTCCCAATCATCAGAGTCTTTAATTTCGGAATAGAGTACCCAATTTTTGATAAGTTGATAGGAAAATTTTGGTTTCATTCTAATATTCACTATGCTATAGAAGCAGGCAATCGTATCGGAATCAATAGACTCTTTATTGTTGTGGCAATAAATTGAGTATTCATGCAATGGCTTTATATTGCCATCGGTCAACTGATAAAACCCAACAATTCCATCATCAATATTGTCGTGCGCCTTGAATATTTCCACTTTCACTAAATTTTTGCTACCTTCTAATAACTCTGCATTTCGATAGAATACTTTTTCTTCTTTCAAAAGCCACTTATCATCCGTTCGCTTAAATATATACAAGGGACAGTCTTCAAATGTCACCTCTCCCATACCTGCTTCATGGTTATATCCTATTATATAACAATATCCCAGGTAGTACCAATCGGAAAAGATGCTATCTTCTATTTCTATTTGAAACTCTTTCGTGAGTTGTTCGTATGTTAAGCGGGGTACACTATCCCTTCCATCGAAAACTAGATTAGAGACAGCACCTTTAACTTCCACACAAAAGTCTTCCGACTGCGCAGGTATATCGTTGGTTGTACTTTGGAAGCTGCAACCCAATGCGAGTAGCATTACAATTATTAGTGCTGTTATTCTATAATGAATAATGTTCATTTTATTTATTTGAAGGCTTTCTTGACGTCAATTTCCGAGTCCGTCGATATGAATAGGTCCTTTATGTTATTGCAGTTGTAGAAGGCCGGACTTCCGGCTTCTTTTATGCCGTACAGTTTAACACTTTCTAGCGCTTTGCAATCTTCAAAGGCTTTTTCGGCAATGGAGCAGTTCTCGCCCTTTATTTCAATTGCTTTCAGATCACTGCAACCTTTAAAGGCCAGGCTGTCGATGGCTTTCAGTTTTCCGGTCAGTTGTATCTGTTCCAATTTTGAGCAGTTGCGGAAAAGTCCCTCCCTCAAATGCGTGACTTTTTCTGGTAGCGTTACCGCTTTCAGTGCTTTGCAGCCAGAAAAGGCGTTTGCGCCCAAACTCTTCAGTTTGGCCGGCAGTTGTATCGACTCAATCTTGCTGTTCAGAAAACAGTAGTCGCCAATAGCGGTTGTTTTGCCCGATATGGTTATTTCCGTTATATGGCAGCCTTCGAAGGCGTAGTCGCTGATGCCCTTTACCGAATCGCTGGTTACATAACCATTGTTGCGGACGTATGCCGACGGGTGGTAGAGGAGTTCGCTCTGGTCTTTTGTGTACAGTACGTTGTCAACTACCGCATAGCGCTCGCACTCGGAACTTAGATACAGTTTACTCAAATTTCTGCATTTTTTGAACACTGCGTTGCCCATATAGTTTAGCTGGGCGGGTAGGTCGACTTGTGTGAGGTTGCTACAGTAGCGGAAGGCTCCGTCGTTTATCATCTCCACACTGTCTGGCAGCATTAGGTCGGTCAGGCTCTCGCAGTACTCGAACACCTTCTCTCCGATTTCTTTCAAACCATTGCTCAAGAAAACGTTTTCCAAATTATGGCATTTCCCAAACGCACCTTCTTCTAGGGTCTCTATGGTGCTTGGCAGCGAAATGGCGGTGAGCGCTTGGCAGTTGTAGAAGGTGTGGTAGTTGATTTTGTCTAAACTGTCGGGTATGCCTATGTTTGCCAGACTGCGGCACTCTGCGAACGCCTCAATACCCAGTTCCTTCAGGTTTTGCGGAAGGTTGACCTGTTTCAGCGTTGCGCAGCCTCCAAACGCGCCTATCCCAATTTCGCGTAGCGTTTTGGGCAGTTTGATGTGCTGGAGAAAATTGCAGTTCGCAAACGCATATTTCTCAATTACTTCCACGGGAGCCTCTATCGTTATTCCGCTGATGTCCGTTTCTTCAAATGCACTTTCGCCTATTCTTGTAATGGTATAGGTTGTTCCTTTGTACGATGTTTGGGGAGCAACAGTTACCGTTTCTGTTCTGTTGTGTTTATATTTTGTAAGTTCTACCTGGTTTGTTCCTATTATTTTATAGGTGAAGTCTTTGTCTTCAAATACGTCAGTTCCCTTTTTCGTACCTTTTTGGCCGTTTGCCGTCATAATGTTTTTGAACCGTGTCCAGCCGTCGGTGTTCCGGTAGTTATTTATGGCGTTTTCAGGGACAATCAGGTTAACCCTGTTGTAGCAGTATTGGTCGAATGTGTTTTCAGCGATGGCTGGCGGTGTTTCACCATTCATCACAATCGATATGTTCCCGCCGTTGTTCAGCATACACGTCAGCATGCCCAGTTCAGTAAAGGAGTTGGTAAACGCGCCTTCTCCTATCGAGTTCACACTGGCAGGTATGCTGATGCCGGTCAGTTGCGGACAGTTGGCGAAGGCATGGTCGCCTATCGATTCCAGTTCTTCTGGTAACTCAATGAAGTTCAGCGACACACAGTCCGAGAAGGTGCCCTTTTCGATTCGGGTCAGTCTCTTTGGCAGTTTTAAATGTTCCAACGACCTGCAGTTCATAAATGCGGCTGACCCTATTTTTTCGATGCTTTCGGGGAACTCAATTTTTTTCAGTTTCTCGCACCAGAGGAAACAGCGCTCGCTGATCTCGGTCAGACCTTCTGGAAGGTCGACCTGAACAAGGTCCTGGCAGTCGAAGAAGGCGCCTTCCTCAAAGGTCTGCAGGCCTGCCGAAAGGTCTAAATGCGAAATTTTACATTTTGAAAAAGCCCTCTGGCTAATTTGTTTTATGCTGCGGTCGACGGTGTATGCACGGT
The DNA here is from genome assembly GCA_002362105.1 of Bacteroidales bacterium UBA3297. Taxonomy (GTDB): domain Bacteria; phylum Bacteroidota; class Bacteroidia; order Bacteroidales; family Paludibacteraceae; genus Physcocola. The sequence continues at coordinate 69,167 of DETD01000020.1, read as the reverse complement.
CTTTTCTCCCTCTTGGGTACGCAATCAGTATAGAATGGTCTTTTGTGACCAAAACGCCATCGATGGTAGAGTAGTATTGGTTGTTGGCCGACACTTCGAAACGGGTCAGATTGCCAGCGTCGGCAAATGTTGTATTGTTCATTGCGTCAACACTGTCTGGCAGTAGGTAGCACTCGTCCTTTTTGGCCGCCGGGTAGGCTACTAGCGCACCTCTGCGGTCGTAGAGAACGCCGTCTTGGCTGGTGTAGTGTTGGTTGTTCGCATCTACCTTTATCTCTTGTAGCTTCAGGTCTCCGTTGAACACGTTATCGCCTATCGCTTCAAGCTTTTCCGGCAGGAATATGGTGGTCAAGTTCACGTTGAAGCAGAAGGCCTCGTTTTCTATAAAGCGGAGATTTGGGGGCAGGACCAAACTTTTGATTTTCGAGCAGACGCATACCGAGCGGTAGCCGATGCTGGCTATCGTTTCCGGCAACTGGATGGATGTCAGCTGCAGGCAGTCTTCTATGCTGTTACGGCCTATCCGGTCAACAGTGTAGGTTTCCCCTTTGTGTGTTATGGTGCTGGGTATTGAGAGCGCTCCCGACAGTTTTTTGTCGACGTTGATAAGGGTGGCTGTGTGGCTTCCGTTTGGGCGGAAGGTCATGGCGCCGTTGTCGATGCTGATGTCGTCCAGCATTTTGATTTTGCCGAATTTGCTCCACAAATCTGCTGCTTTGTATTTTTGCAGGCTGTCGCGGCTGACGTACAGGGTCGCACGTTTTAGCGTGTCGTCGTCGAATGGGTCGTTCGTCTCGGCGGGTGCGCTTCCCTGAACATAGACGCTTTCCAGTTGGTCGCATTTGTAGAAGGCGCCTCCCGACAACTCGTTTAGCGAGATGGGCAGGCTGATTGTTCTCAGCGAGGTGCAGTTGTAGAAAGCCTGAATGCCGATAAGGCGGATGTTGTCGAATAGGTAGACGCTTTCCAGTGTCGTGCAGTCGATAAAACAGGCAGGTGCCAGTCCTACTGTGGTTGGTGGCACTTGGTAGCTTTTCTCTTTCCTTCCCTTGGGGTAGCAGAGTAGAATGTTGCCGTACTTGTCGAATAAGACGCCGTCTTTGTCGCAGAAACTTTGGCTGCCGGCGTCGACCCGTATGTGCTGTAGCGCGTCGCAATGCGCGAACGTGCCGAACGGTATATAGCTGATGTTGGCCGGTATGTGTATCTGTTGCAGCTTCTCGCAGTTTTCGAGCGCGCCTTTTTCAATTTCTGTAACCAGGTATATTTTGCCCTCGTGTCCCACTGTTTCTGGCAGGTGCAGGGTTCCTGTCAGGTCGGGGTTGCATTGTTCTACGCAGACTTGGTTCTCGTCGTTTTCGCTGATTCGGAAAATGACGTTTTCTGTGAAAATCAGGTCTTTGTCCTGCTCTTCTTCGTCCTCTTCATCCTCGTCGTCCAGGTTGGGGAGTTTCTTCAACTCGCTAATAGAGTGTATGTTTTTGAATTTACTCCAGTTCTCGTCGTTCTTGTAGAGGTCGATAGCCTCGGGTTGTACATATATGGCGCCCTTTTCCAACGTGTCTTGGTCGAAACTCTTGTCTGAAATTTTTGGAGGGGTGGCGGGGGTGCAGATGATTTGTCTCAACCTGTTGCATCCTACAAATGCGTATTGGCCGATGTGGGTGAGTTGTGTGGGAAAGATGATGCGTTCAAGACCGCACCAGGCGAACGAGTGCTCACCTAGCGAAGTAAGATGCTCGGTAAATTGTACCAGTTTCAGATTCTCGCATCCAGCGAATGCTTTTGTACGGACATTCTTTATCTGTTCCAAGAAAACCGATTGCAGGATGCTGCAACCGCTAAATGCGCTTTCTCCGATTTCAGTAACCTGGAAGACTTTTCCAGAATGTTTGATTTGTTCTGGTATGGTAAGGTTTGGACTTATGCCGTTAAGGTATCCGGAAACTAAAACTTCATTATTGTTTACTTTGCTATATTTTATCTGGTCTGCCATAAGCAAGGAATCTGAAGTGGTTGATATAAAAAAAGTGCACCAAAAAGATTTTGATGCACTTCTGTACTTTTTTGAGCCTCTTGTCGGATTCGAACCAACGACCCCGAGATTACAAATCACGTGCTCTGGCCAACTGAGCTAAAGAGGCAGGTGGTAAACTTGCCACTTCACGCCGCTACAACCTGCTTATCGCTGCTGCGGTCAAGCTCTGACGAGGTTCACAAGGAGCATGCCGAAGTGGGGCTTACCGAGCGCAAAATTAGGCTCTTTTTTTATTCCTGCCAAACATTTCTTTGCTTTTTTGTTCGTATTTTTTCTATCGAATTGATGCTCACGGCTTCTCATTGCTTTTGTTTTATTATTTTTGCACCAATAAAATCATTATACCAGTATGAAACAGTTATTTTTTTGCTTTACCACCGCTGTTGTTTTGGCGGCATCGTCGCTAACTTCATGCTCGTCTCCTGCAGCTCCCGCTGCTGAACAGATTTCTACCGAACTCAAACCGTTCGATGTCCGCTCTGAGTGGAAAAAGAACCCATTCACTTTCTTCGATGGTGACGGCCTGTTGCTGGCCGCCGGAAAGAAGGACAGCATGAATGCTATGACAATCGGATGGGGACAGTTGGGTACTTTGTGGGGTATGGACCGCCCTGTTGTTACCGTCTTTGTCCGTAAGAGTCGGCATACCGACGCCTTTATGGCGCAAAACGACTATTTTACCGTGTCGGGTTTCTCGGCTCAGTTCTCCGACGCTATGCGCTATATGGGTACACATTCGGGACGCGATGGTGACAAGGTGAAGGCAACTGGCTTGAAGATGGAGTTTACCCAGTTGGGTAATCCGTTCTTTACCGACGCCGATATTGTGCTGGAGTGTAAAAAACTCTATCAGGCGCCATTCCAACCTTCGGGCTTCGGCGAGGTGGCTGTCGGGGTATACCAGAAAGATACATCTATTCACAATGTCTATATTGGCGAAGTGGTAAACGCTTGGAGCCGTTAAACTGATATTTTTTTACTTTTTGACGTATCTTTATACTATAATCTACCAAAAAATCGTTTTTGGCTGTTAATTTATAAACAGAATTGCCCCTTATACCACTTTTTTGTATTAATTTTGCAATCCGAATGCAAAAGATAAGAACAAATATATAATTATTCACTATGAGCGATAAGAACGAACTCAACCAGAAGGCGTGTGAATACCACGCACAGGGCCGTCCTGGTAAAATCCAGGTTATCCCTACCAAATCAACTGAAACCCAGCAGGACCTTTCATTGGCTTATTCTCCAGGTGTAGCTGCTCCATGTCTTGAAATTGCAGACGATGCAAGCAAGGCTTACAACTACACTGCAAAGGGTAACCTCGTTGCGGTTATCTCAAACGGTACTGCTGTGCTTGGTCTAGGTAACATCGGTGCTATTGCTGGTAAGCCTGTTATGGAGGGTAAGGGCCTTTTGTTCAAGATTTTCGCTGATATTGACGTGTTCGATATTGAAGTTGACGCTACTGATGTTGACAAGTTCTGCGAAACTGTTAAGGCTATCGCTCCTACTTTTGGTGGTATCAACCTCGAAGACATCAAGGCTCCTGAGTGTTTCGCTATTGAAGAGCGTTTGAAACGCGAGTGCGACATTCCTTTGATGCACGACGACCAGCACGGTACTGCTATCATCTCTGCCGCTGGTCTCATCAATGCGCTTGAGGTTGTTGGCAAGAAGATTGAAGACGTTAAGATTGTTGTTAACGGTGCCGGTGCTGCTGCTATCAGCTGTACCAAGTTGTACCTCGCTTTGGGTGCTAAGAAGGAGAATGTTGTTATGCTCGACAGCCGTGGCGTTATCAGCCAGGAACGTACCGATCTCAACGAACAGAAGCGCTTCTTCGCTACTTCTCGTACCGATTGCAAGACTTTGGCTGAGGCTGTTAACGGTTGCGACGTGTTCTTGGGTCTTTCTAAGGGTGGCGTACTTTCTCAAGATATGGTTCGCTCAATGGCTAAGAACCCTATCGTGTTCGCTTTGGCTAACCCTAACCCAGAAATCACTTACGAAGACGCTACTGCCGCTCGTGAAGATATCATCATGGCAACTGGCCGTTCCGACTATCCTAACCAGGTTAACAACGTGCTTGGCTTCCCTTACATCTTCCGTGGTGCGCTCGACACTCACGCTACCGCTATCAACGAGGAGATGAAACTGGGTGCTGTTCGTGCTTTGGCTGCTTTGGCTAAGGAGCCTGTTCCAGAATCAATCAAACAGTTGTACAACAATCCTGATATGAAGTTCGGTCGCAACTACATCATCCCTGTTGCTTTCGACCCACGTTTGCTCGAAACTGTTGCTCCTGCTGTGGCTAAGGCTGCTATGGAAAGTGGTGTGGCTACCCACAACATTACCGATTGGGCTGCCTACAAACAACAGCTTCGCGACCGTATGGCTGCTCAGAAGAAATACCGTTAATTTCCCGGTTTTCAACATATATAAAGGTCCTGCCGTTTGGCGGGACCTTTTTTATTGCTTACTTTTGACCTATGAACCCGAGGATTTTTAATACACCTATTGTTGCAGGATTGGCCATTATCTTGTTGACACTGTCTTATTGTCTGCTTCCATCTGAAAACTGCAGTGCCGATGCGCTCTGCTATGCGGCCGATGCCCGTTACGGGAATAATTTATTCCAGCCCCACCACCTCCTGTACACGTATTTTAACCATGTCTTATACCGTTGGGTAAGCGCGTTTGCCGAAGTAGACGCGTTGCGCTTTATGGCTCTTGTTAATTCCCTTTTTGCCGGTGCGGGTTTGTGGGTCCTCTACAAACTGCTGGGGTTGCGCCAACAACGCTTGTCCCCCCTGTTGGGAACCCTGTTCCTAGGCTGTTCTTTTGGCTATATGCGCTTCTCGGTAGAGGCCGAGGCCTATATCATACCCCTGTTTTTTTCATTACTTGCCAGCTATGGCTATTGTAGGCATATAACAACCGGCCGACAGTTCCCGTTGGTGGGTATGTCTGTCGCTGCGGTTGTGTCGGTGCTCTTTCACCAGCTTTATTTGTTCTGGATGGGAGCACTGTTCGTCGGACTTTTCGTCTACAATAAGCGCTCGGCCCTTATTTTTGCACTGTTCGCACTTCTTGTACCAGCAACCTATATGGCGGTCGTTGTGTTTCACGAAGGGCTTCCTTGCTCATTAGGCAGCCTTTGGCGCTATTTGGCCAGCTACTATTATTCAGGCGAAGGCCACCTGTCTATAACGGCTGTGAATCTGTTGCTGACTCCTATTAGTTTTTTCCGCACGTTCGTGCAGATGCATGGCAATTTGATGTACTTTACGGGGATTGTCCTTTTCGTCGTATTGGCGGCTGTGTTGGCATTAGTGCTGGCAGTTAGCGTCTTCCGTTCGTGGCGTTTCTTCAAACCTGTATTTAAACGGGAACAACTGTTTGAGTGGACGATGGCTGCGGCGTTTCTTTTGCAGCTCCTTTTTGCCTTCCTAAGCGATGGCAACGCAGAGTTTATGGTTATGCTGCCGGCTTTGTTTTTGTTGGCGCTACCTGTTTTTGCTACCGAACGCAGTCCCTTGTTTAGAATTGTTTTCGTTGGGTGTTGCTTTGTCTGGAATATGGCGGTAGCAATAGTTCCACAACATGTATTGAACTATTACAACACGCAGGCGGTTGTGAAGTTTGTAAATGAAAAAGGGAACTGTAAGTTCCTTCCTGTCGATTATTATACAACCGTCAATAGAAACTATTACGAGACTGGAGTTGATCTTGACCCCCGTTTTGTTCGTATGGAGTCGTGGGTTATTTCCGATTCAATAGCGAACAGTAAGGTTCCTGTATATACTGATAGAAATGCCTATCCGGTATTATATTCTAGAGTAACATTGGTCGAGGGTGAAGGCATGGATGGTGTAGAATTTGTGCAATTTAAGCCTGTCTTTTCTTTCTGTGGTGCCTTTGGAGAGTATAGAATTGATAGTTTGTCAGTAAAACAATAAGGAAGATTATTATGATTAAGAGCATCCTATCTTGTGTGAATTGGAAAACGCTATTTTATGGACTTGTTTGCTTATTGTTCCCTATAGTGGCATACGTTATTTATATTGGGGTGGCTTTGTCATTATTGTTGGGGTTAATCTATATTATTAAAAGTTTATTGGGACTTTCTGGTTTCTTAATGTTTCTCATCTTACTTATAACTTTTCTTCCTTCATTTTGTTTCTCAGCTCTCAAGTTCGCTCACTATATACCTAATATAGAAGGAAAACTATTTGACAGGATGATTGGTTCGCTTTGTGAAAAATTTGATGAAAAATTTGATGAAAAAAATGCAAAATTCATTCTTTTTTGGCTATTGACAGATCAACAACCTTCCGAGAATGAGTTGGCTGCTATTAAAGGGGAATTTGGAGATGATTATGTTAGGGACAGAAATAAAACTTTAAACGAAGGTGACTTGAAAAATGCTACCGAACTAATTGGAAAGTTGGACAAAAAGAAGAAAAAAACGATTGTTGAAAGTTTGTTCGAGTTGTCGGTGGCAGATAAAGTTATAGGAGATAGGGAGTGGAAATATCTCTTACAGGTTATGGATTTGATTGATTTGGACGCAGTAAACGAGGAACTTTTTAAGGTCAATTATTCGCCTTATAGAGCAGTTTTCCATAACCCGTTCGCTAAATCGGAAACTACTGAATTGGTAAATTCCGAGTTCCCTGATAATGTTTTGTCTTCGAAAGAATCTGGCAGTGAAATGAATGCAGATCAACTTAAAGTTAAGCAGTTGAAGTTGGGTAAAAGGTGATAAAAATGAAATACATCTGTAAAAAAAACTTTATATTTGTAACTATTGCTGTCCGATAAAAATCGGGAATTGATAAATTCTAATCGTTAATTGCCTGTAAATAGGCATTTCCCAGCCACAGAGAAGTGGTAACACCATTCCTCCGTGGCTGGGTTGTTCCTTCTTTTCTCCATTTACCACACAAAGGTGGCCCAGCGGTCGTTGAGCGATGGGAAGAGGAAGGCGAACAGTTTGCCCCGGATGGAGTGTTTCTTCATCTCTTCGTTGAAACTGTGCTCTTCCACACACTTTATACCTTCGCACAAGGCGCAGAGTTCACTGGCTTTTTTCGTGCCGCTCCTAAAGACGGCTTTGGTGTTCTTAACGGTGTCGTGGTACTTCTGGTTTTTAACTAGAAGTGGGCTGTTCTGTTCCGCAAACAGGGTGCCGTTTGGGAAGTTCTTTTTCAGTATGTGCAGCATTGTGCCAATTTCTTCCAGCGTGAGGTACATCAGCAGTCCTTCCGCCAGGAACAGCATTTCCGAGTTCTTTGCCTCCACTGCTTTTCTTACGGTGGCGCACCAGTCGTCGTTGAGCACGTCGCCGGCTATCATCGTTACTCTGTCGCGCTCCTCAAACACCTTTTTGCGCAGAATAATCGTGTCGGGCAGGTCGAGGTCGAACCAGGTTATGCGTCCGTTATCTACACGTTTGAAGCGGTTGTCGAATCCGGCTGCCATATTGACAACGACGGCATCTGGATGCTCTTTTACAAATGTCTGAACCATGCGGTCTAGCATTACGGTGCGGGCAATCACACCCTCGTGCGACATAAACTTGTCGTAGGCTTTGGTGTCGATGGCAAGCGATTGTACCATTTTAACGGCAACGTCGTCGTAGACTCTGGCATTTTTGCGAAGCGACTCGCTGGCTTTTATTGCTACGGGTATGAGCGCTGTGGTCTCTACGTCGCCCAGCTTTAATGAAATTTCCATGTTCCTATGTTTTTAGTTTTACAGTTTCCAACTTACGGCTTTCTTCCGGCTGGCAATAAATCTGGAGTAGATGCCTTCGTGTCCCATCAGTTCCTTGTGGGTGCCGGCGTCGACTATTTTTCCGTTGTCTACCACATATATTTGGTCGGCTTCCCGCACGGTTTTCAGTCTGTGGGCTATCATCATCACCGTTTTCTCTTTAGTGAGAGCCGAGACAGCGTTCATCAACTCGCGCTCGTTTTCCGGGTCGACATTGGCGGTTGCCTCGTCGAGTATTATGATAGGGGAGTCTTTCAGTATTGCGCGGGCTATAGAAATGCGCTGTTTTTCCCCTCCCGACAGTGAGGCACCATTTTCTCCGATTACGGTGTCGTACCCGTTGGGCAGTTGGGCGATGAACTCGTGGCAGCAGGCTTTTTTTGCGGCCTCTATCACAGCCTCCATCGGTGCGTCTGGATTGCCGAAACGGATGTTGTTGGCAATGGTGTCGTGGAAGAGGTACACGTTCTGGAACACGAAACTGAAATTCTTCATCAATGCGTCCATGCTGTATTCCTTTACATCAACGCCTCCCAGTGTGACTTTCCCCTGGTCAACGTCCCAGAAGCGCGCCAGCAGGTGGCAGAGCGTTGTTTTCCCGCTTCCCGACGGCCCCACAAAGGCCACTGTCGCCTTGGGTGGCACCGACAGCGACACGCCGTCTATCACTCTCTTTTTCGCATATGCGAAGGCAATGTCGTGGGCGGCTATAGTCAAGTCTTTTGGTACTATCTCTTTGCCTTCTATATCCATTGTGGGCAGTGCTAGAATCTTGTTCGCCTTTCCCACAGCCAGGTCTATTGTCCGCAACAGGGCCGAGTAGTTGCCGCCTGCTTCAAGCGATGTGAACAGCATAAACGAGCAGATGAGCATTATGGAGCAGTGTGCTACCGTCATCTCTCCGCTGAGGTACAGGCCGATAGACATTGTCATTATGCCTACGCCTGTCAGTTTGGCTATGAGCGACTGTATTGCCGATATAGGTATACAGCGGAGTTCCATTTCCGCGTTCACCTTCCGGCATTCGTCAATCACTTGGTTCAACTCTTTGCTCCGGCTTCCCGTCAGGTTGTAGGCCTTTACTTCCGCTATTCCCTGTATAAATTCCAGCACGTCCGATACTTGGGCGGTGTCTACCTCGTGTTTCCTGTCCGATATGCCACGGACCGAAAGTCGCATCAGTACGTTTACGAGTTGGAACAGTACGAAGCCCGCCAAGGCGGTCAATGCCACCTTCCAGTTGAAGAAGACTATCATTACGATGATGAGCAGCGAGTCGAGCAGGCCTTGCAGCACCATCATTACCGCCCGGGTTGCTATGTCGCCCAGCAGTTCCATGGTATTGGTGGTAACGGTGGTTATTTCGCCCAGGCTGTTCGTGTTGAAGTATCCCATGGGCAGGTAGCGGAGGTGTTCGGCTATCTCGATGCGTTTGCGGGCGCTGGTGCGGTAGCCGCCTTCGGTCTGCCACATGGTTACGTACTTCTTGGTGACGATGCCGCCCGCTATGCTTGCCAGCATGATGAGAACCGATTGCACTATGGCGGCTGTGTCAAAGGCAGTTCCTTGTGTGGTGGCCTCTATCACGCTCTGCAGCATTACCGATACGGCTACAATTTTCAGGACGATGAAAAACGAGTTTACAACGCCCAGAATTATGGCGTAGTAGAATTTCTTGCGGTTCTCTTTGTCGCAAAACAAGAAAAAGCGTCTTAGTGTATCGAACATTTACAATTCCTCCTTATCTGTATCTTTTGCGCTGATGTGCGCATTCCACATATTCCAGTAAAGCCCTTCTTCGGCTAATAGTTCCTCGTGGGTTCCCGACGACTCGATGGTGCCGTCCTGTATGACGTATATTTTGTCGGCGTCTTTTATGGTCGACAGCCGGTGGGCTATGACGATGAGTGTTTTCCCTTTTACAAGTTGTGCCACACTTTCCTGTATTGTGGCTTCGCTTTCGGGGTCGGTGTACGATGTTGCTTCGTCCAGTATGACGATGGGGGCGTCCTTCATCATGGCTCTCGCTATGGCTATGCGTTGCCGTTCGCCGCCGCTCAGGTGTGTCCCGCTTCCACCGACTATGGTGTCAAATCCGTTCTCTAGGCCCATTATGAAGTCGTAGCAGCCTGCTTTTTTTGCTATTTCTGTTACCTCATCGTCGGTGGCTTCTGGTTTGGCCAGCCTGATGTTTTCGCGGATGCTTAGGTCGAACAGGAAGTTGTCTTGGTTCACGAAGGCCACAGTGTTGTTGTAGTCTGTCAGCGACAGGTCTCTGAGGTCTACACCGCCTATCTCTATCTTGCCGGTGTTGACGTCCCACAGCGAGGCTATCAGGCGGGCTATGGTCGATTTGCCGCTACCGCTCGGTCCCACGAATGCCGTGAACGAGCCTTGGGGCAGGTACATGCTGATGCCGTGGAGTACTTCTTTGGCTGGGGTTTCTGCTCCGTCGGTCTGGTAGCTGAAGTGTACGTCGCTGAGCCTGATAGAGTAGTCTTCTGGCGTTGTTAGCGACTGGGCCGGACGGTTCAGCTCTTTCTTTTCCAACACGCTTCCAACCTCTTCGAATATGACGGTTGCCTTGGCAATGTCGTCGTGGTAGGAATAGACGGTCAGTATGGGCTGGATGAGGCTCATCGAGAGGATTATTATCGTAATGAAGTCGGTGGCGGACAGTGTGCCGTTCCAGAAAAAGTAGCCGCCCAACGGAAGTACGGGCAAGAGGGTCGATGTGGCAAATACGATGGCTATGGTGAACGGCCATATACAGTCGCGCATCCACTCTACGTAACAGGCCGAACCTTCTTCTGCGGCTATAACGAACTTGTCGTACGACGATTTCGATTTCCCGAACGCCTTTATGACTTCTATGCCGTTGATGTATTCTACGGCGGTGTCGTTCAGCACTTTTGTTTTCTCAATGGCGTAGGCAAACCGTTCTTGTGCGTCTTTCATAACAAACACCAGGCACACCATGGCTATGGGCAGCGTGGCCAGTGAGGCCAATCCCAACCGCCAGTCTATGCTGAACAGATAGCCGAACAGTACGAGCGGTAGCAGCAGGTTCGAGGTGTATTCTGGCACTATGTGCGCCAGGGTCGTTTCCATGCTGTCTATCCGTTCTACCAGTATGTTCTTGAGGGCGCCCGACGGCATGTTCAGCACTGTGCCGAGGGGTAGCCGGGCCAGCTTGTCGCAGAGCGTTTTCCTGATGCTTGCCAGCAGACTGAAAGTGGCCATGTGGCTTATGGCTGTCGAAATCATGTGGAAGAGAGAGTTTCCCAGCCAGAAGAGGGCGGTGAGGGCGCACCTCTCCAAATAAAAGTCCCATTCACGTGTGCCTGCTAACAGGTGGTTGACAATGTCGGCTATAACAAAGTAGGGGGCTATTGCGAAGGCTACACTTATTATTGCGAAAATGACACTTAGTAGATACAGTTTTTTCTTTTTTCCTGCAAATGTGTAAATCCAGGATAGTAGCGATTTTTGTTGGGTCATCTCTTCATTTTTTTGTAAGGCAAAGTTACCGACAACTATTTCTGGCGGAAATACCAATATTTGATGATTTTTGGCGGTGAAATCCTTATTTTTGGTGCTTCTCGGGGGCTCTGCCACACAAAAAAAGAGGATGTACCGTATTCTGCGGTACATCCTCCTTGGGGCTAGGGTGCTGGTGCCCCCTATTTCTTTTAGGCTTTACTTGCCGTTTTTAAAGTAGTTGCACTTTCTGCCTTTTACGCCGGGCTTTACGACAAACAGTTTGCCGGCGTTGGGGTAGTTCTTCTCTTCGCCTTCGGGCATCCAGAGGGCGGCGGTCGTGATGTAGAGTTCGTCCAGATTCTCACCGCCGAATGCGACGGCGGTAACGTTGAGGGCCGGAACGCTTATCTTTTGCAACAATTCGCCGGTATTCGGATTCCAGCGGGTGACGCAGGCCGCGCCCCAGTTGGCAACCCACAGCATACCTTCTTCATCGATGGTGTTCCCGTCGGGTGTGCCCAGTTCCTCGGGTAGCTGTATCACCTCTTTGCGGTTGCTTATCTCACCCTTCTCCTCGTCGAAGTCAAACTGGCTGACGCACCGGGTTGGGGTGTCTTGGTAGTACATTTTGGTGCCGTCGGGCGACCAGGCCACTCCGTTCGAGATGGTGACGCTGTCTAGCACTTTGCGGCTGTCTGTTCCGTCGTAAACGAAGAAGTTCGCCTTCTTTGGCGCGCAGTTGTTGTCCATGGTGCCAATCCAAAGGCGTCCGCTGGCGTCGCACTTGCCGTCGTTGTATTTGTTGCCTTCTATGCCGCCTTCTGGCGCGGCCATAAAGGTGAGGCGTTCGGTTTTAAGGTCTAGTTTGTAGATGCCGTCTTGCAGGCCTACAATAACGGTGTCTTTGGTGTAGGGAACCACGGTGCCGACCATTTTGCCGACTTTTATTTCCCTTTCAACTGTGTAGGGCACTTCCGTCTCGCCCTTCCCGCCTTCTTTCTGCTTCTTCATAAAGCCGGTCTCGTAAATGTATACGCTTCCCTGTGTGTCTATCCAAAGCAGTCTGTTGTACTTGTAGTCCCAAATAGGGCCTTCGCCTACCTGGGCCTTAAAGGTTTTTACTTCTTTTACTTCCATTTTTTCTGGGGTTGTTGGTGTAGGGTTGCAGGCTGTTGTCGCTACCATGGTTAGCAACAGGGGCAACACTGCTTTTGTTTTAAGTGTGTAAAGCATAGTATTAAATGACTCGTTTTTGTAAATATACGGATTTTTAGCGCTACCTTCGTAACCGGTTTTAAATAATTTCAATATGGACCAGTTTATTGCGCATTCCGAGCAGTTGCTCGACTTTATACATAAAAGCCCCTCTTGTTTCCATGTGGTTGAAAATATGGTGCAAGCGTTGTTAGGGGCGGGTTTCCAAGAGTTGGTGCTGACCGATGTCTGGACGCTCAGAACGCCGGGAAAGTATTTCGTCCGTCAAAACGGTTCCGCGCTGTTCGCCTTTACTTTGGGCGGTGAAGAGTTGCCGGAAACAGGTTTCCGCTTCATTACCGCACACTCCGATTCTCCGACCTTCCGCATTAAGCCAAACCCCGAAATGCTGGCGGCTGGTTTGCTCCGCTTGAACACGGAGGTGTATGGCGGTGCCATCCTGATGTCGTGGCTCGACCGTCCGCTTTCCGTTGCCGGTAGGGTGGTGTTGAAGACCGATGATCCGCTTAACCCCAAACAGGTTTTGGTCGATTTGGAACGTCCTGTTGGTGTTATACCTAGTCTGGCTATCCATATGAACCGGCAGGTGAATGCGGGTGTGGAGTTGAACCCGCAAACCGATATGCCGCTGTTTGTGGCTACCGTCGACCAGACTTTTGTGAAAGAGGGCGCCCTTTTGCGGGCTGTTGCAGCTAAACTGGGGGTGGCTGCCGACGATATTGTCGATTGCGACCTGTTCCTCTACGATGTGCAGAAAGGCTGTGTGTTGGGCTTGGACAATAATCTGTTGCTCTCGCCTAAACTCGACGACCTGGCTATGGCTTACGCTGGCTTGCAGGCGTTGCTGAATGCGGCCGATGCAGGGAAGAACAACATGTTGTGCGTTTTCGATAACGAGGAGGTCGGTTCTGGCACTAAGCAGGGGGCGGCCGCTCCAACGCTCCGACACATTCTTGAACGGATATGCGACAAGCTCGCTTTATCGACCGAAGACTTCCAACGGATGGTCTATCGTTCGTTTATGATCTCGGCCGACCAGGCGCACGCGCTCCATCCCAACGCCGTGGGTAAGCACGACCCAGTGCTGCATCCGGTTTTAAATGGTGGTCCTGTAGTGAAGTATAATGCGAGTCAGAAATATATGACCGATGCCGATGGCGCCTCTGTCTTTATCTCCTTATGCCGGCAGGCTGGTGTTCCTTGCCAGTTCTTTGCCAACAGAAGCGATATGGCAGGTGGTTCCACCCTGGGCAATATCTTAACCCGCCAACTCGATATTCGTGGTGTTGATGTGGGTAACCCTATGTTGGGTATGCACGCTTCCCGCGAAACGGGTGGTGTGCTCGACCAGTGGTATGCGACACAAGTGTTTACCACCTTCTTTAGCGTGTGATTTTTCCCCCGGAATTTGGCTGGGGGGACAGTCATTTCATAGTTTATGCGGCCTGTTAGGCTGTTAGAGGCGCAAGCACATTCGTTTGCGCCTCGTTTGCCTAAAGGTTGTTTGTTTTATTTGTCTGCCTTTTGGACTTTCCTTCTTTTGCGGATAAAGTAGAAGACAACGCCGGCTACAATCCAGAACGGCCATAGCTTTATCAGCAGGTAGACGGTGTTTTTAGCCAGTTGCCATCCGGCTTTGAACGAGTCGGCAATAGAGTCGTCGTCCTCCGACGAAGTTCTTTTTTCGTTTGTTTCAATGCAGACCTTTATGGTGCTGTACGCAACAGCGTCGTCTATCGAAAGCATTCTCTTGGCTTCTGCTTCCGCATCTTCCTGAATTTTGTCTAAACGGCTCTGAACCCGGAGTATGTCGTCAATGCTGTGGCATTGTTTGAGCAGTGCGCGGTAGCGCTCGGCAATAGCGTCTTTTGTCTTTTTCCGCGATTCGGCGTCCAGATAGGCGCTGGTATGGTCGGTCGATTCAATAATCTTCTGGGTCAGCGTATACCCCGTCCCGTCTACAGCGTTCATAAACAGGTCGAAGTTCTGGCTGGGTATACGTATGGTCAGATTATACTCGGTGCCCCACGACCATTTTCTGTAGTCTTCCCTCGAGTAGACGCCGTTCATCTTCTTGGTAAGGCTGTCAATTCCCTTCTTTATAGCCAGTATATCTTCACCCTTAATGGTAAGGTCGCCAGTCTTTACAATCTTCTTTGCGGTGTTAGCGGCTGGCTCGTTGGCCGTATTGCTTCCTGCACTTCTGACCGTGTTTCCGGCCAATCCCGACGCACTTATGGTGTCGCTGCAGTAGACCGACTCTACGTCGTCACTCTCGAGGAGTGCTAGTGCATCGTTCTTGTCCGACGAGCACCCCGTTAGTAGAAGAGTTGCTGCCAGAAATGGGGTAAGAATACTTTTTCTCATTTAGAATTCGCTTGAGAAGTGGAACTTTATATGTGGGAAGTCGCTTTGTGCCATTTGTAGAATGTAGCCCGAGTCGGCAAGGAACACGTCGCGGCCGTCTTTATCGGTTGCCATGTATTGGAATTTGCGTTTCTTAAAGTCCGCTAGCTGGGCTTTGTCGTCGCTTTCTATCCAGCAGGCTTTATACAGGCTGATGGGCTCCCAGCGGCACTGGGCGTTATATTCGTGCTCTAGGCGGTATTGGATGACCTCGAACTGCAGTTGGCCTACTGTACCCACAATGCGGCGGCCGTTGAACTGGTTGGTGAAGAGCTGTGCCACACCTTCGTCCATCAACTGCTCAATACCCTTGGTCAGTTGTTTTGCCTTCATTGGGTCGGCGTTCTCGATGTATTTGAACATTTCTGGCGAGAAGCTAGGTATTCCCTTGAAGTGGATGTCTTCGCCGCTGCTCAGGGTGTCGCCAATTTTGAAGGTGCTGTTGCTGTCGGGCAGACCTACAATATCGCCCGGATAGGCCTCGTCGACCGTCTCCTTCTTCTGGGCCATAAAGGCCGTTGGGCTGCTGAACTTCATCATCTTGCCCTGGCGGACGTGCTTGTAGTTCACGTTTCGCTCGAACTTACCCGAGCAGACTTTCACAAAGGCGATACAGCTGCGGTGGTTGGGGTCCATATTGGCGTGGATTTTAAAGACAAAGCCCGAAAATCCGTTCTCTTCTGGTTTGATTTCCCGCTCAACGGTCTGGGTTGGCTGCGGACATGGCGCTATTTCGCAGAAACAGTCTAGCAACTCTTTGATACCGAAGTTGTTCAACGCTGAACCGAAGAATACAGGCGCTACATCGCCCGACAAATAGGTGTTGACGTCAAATTCCGGATATACGCCCTCTATTAGCTCAATGTCTGTCCGAAGTTGCTCGGCGTCTTCCTCTCCGATGTAGTTCTCCAACTCCGGATTGTTCACATCGTCGAACTCAACGCATTCCGAAATGGTCTGCTTGCTTGGCGTGAACAGGTTCAATTGCTTTTTGTAGATGTTGTATACGCCCTTGAATTTCTCGCCTTGGTTGATTGGCCACGACAACGGACGTACTTTTATCTGGAGTTCTTTCTCTACTTCGTCGCACAAGTCGAACGCGTTGTTACCGTTACGGTCCATCTTGTTGATGAACACAATCACCGGGGTCTTACGCATACGGCACACTTCCATCAGTTTTCGGGTCTGTGCCTCTACACCCTTGGCGCAGTCAATTACAATAATTACACTGTCTACAGCCGTAAGTGTTCGGAAGGTGTCTTCCTGGAAGTCTTGGTGACCTGGGGTATCAAGAATGTTAATCTTGTAGCCGTTGTAGTCGAATGCCATAACCGAGGTCGCAACCGAAATTCCACGTTGCTTTTCTATTTCCATCCAGTCGCTGGTGGCGGTCTTCTTTATCTTGTTGCTCTTTACGGCTCCGGCAATGTGGATGGCGCCTCCGAACAACAACAATTTCTCGGTAAGTGTGGTTTTACCCGCATCGGGGTGACTGACTACTGCAAAGGTGCGTCTTCGCTTTATTTCTTCTATGAAACCCATAGTCTACGTGGATTGTTCTTGTTTATAATTTTTTGCAAAATTACGAAATATTGAACTATTCTAAAAATTTAGAATGTTTCTGTGTTTTGAAAATATGAATTTAATATAATGTTGTCCCTTTTCGTGAACTTGTGCTTCGTTTGTGGAAAAGCCATCCACATGGACGCCAATTCCCCTTATAGGCGCAGAAAGACCTCCCTAACCAGTTCGAAGTCTTCAAGGTCGCAGCCGAGAACATGCAGAAAGAGGTGCAGGCACGCACACAGAAGGCACAGGAGAAGGCTGGCGAAGCCCCAGAACAGTCTGTATCGAAGAAGGTGTCGCAAGACGTCAAGCAGGAGAGCAAACACGACAAGGGATTCATCAAGGCTCCAGCAGGACGCAGCCGAAACCAAGCAGGGCAAGAGTCAGAAACCTTGGTAAACAGACTTTCCATGCCATACTTGAAAGGGTAGGAGAGACTTCCTATCGTCATCATTCCTGCCCTTTCTCCCGGTATCTCCACAGCGTAAGTCAAAGACCGGTATAAGACTATAAACACTTGCTAAGGCACCTGGGCAGCCTTCAAATGCTTTAACTGCCACCACACCCTTTTTTCGCGAAGTTTCAAAGAGGTGGTCACCTTAGCAAATTTTGTTCTTTGAAATCATGTCAGGAAATTCTGTAAATCTCAATATTTATAGATTTCGTAGTTTATCTTGTAGCTTATTCAGATTTTCAAGAATCGTCGAGAACTCCGGTTTATTACCATAAATGAAATAGTCTTTCATATTCTGGTAATCGTTTTCCCAGTTCTTTAGGTTTTCTCCTTGCGGTACGAATTCGATTCGTCCAGGATATAGGGTGTCATAGTCCACATATTTAAGGACATAGTAATGTCGTCTGTGTTCGATGATTTTCTCTATCAGTTCCCTGTCGGCCAATGCGGATTCTGCAAAACGGCTGTTCATCAGTGCGTTCAAGTCATACAGGTGTCTCGACATCCTCATTGTTCTTGGCTTGTCCTTTTGAAGCTCTTCTGCAAGAAGGAAAATCTTTTCAAGGAATGTCCGTGTTGGCAGCACTGTGCGGATTTTGCAGTCTATAGTGTCTTCCTCTGGAAAACTCTCCGCTATCAGGCTTTTGATGTTTCTCTCCTCAGACGGTTCATCCATTGAAAGGCAGCTGATCTCTATCTTAACCCTTTGTGGAAGATAGACGATTGTTGTCGGTAGTATGCTGCTGTAATTAACTAGCAAGACGGCCGGATCCTTATCTGAGTCAATAGCCCTACGCTCACCGTCGATCCCCTCTATATGGGTCACTTTTTCAATGGTATAGCCACTTACTCCCAGTTGCCGTAGGTTGCTGTCTAATTGTAAGGCGAGTTCTTCTAGAATATACTTTCTTGAGGCTTTTCTCAGTTTTTCACGTTGGCTTTTGGTCGTGCTGTTGATTCCGAAATAGGTATGGCTGATTGCCAGGTCTATGTCTTCTGAAAATCGTTCGATGAGAGACCACCCTTTGCTTAGGGATGTTCCTCCCTTAAACAACAGGTAGTCTGCGCAATCACTCATAAACAGCGCTTTCAGGCAAATGGTTACCCACCAGTCTTTTTCTATTGCGTTGATGTTGATGTTATGGTGTCCTGTCTCGGTCTGTTGAAGCATCGCAAGACGGTCGTTGACTGGATTATTCAACCATATCTTTCTTTCTGTCATATCATCACGTTTTTATAGATTGGTAACAAGAGTCTTCTCATCCAGATTGGAGTTGCGTTGATGTCTTCTTTCAAAAGATCCTTCTGCTTTTCTTCTCTGAATAGTGATTGTATCTGTTGAATCTGCTCTCCATCGACGTTGTCTTCACCGATTGACTTGAGGGCTTGAACCAGCAAGGAGACAAGTTTTGTCTTATAAGAGAAGTTTCTAGGAACGGCTCTTTTAAAGATAATCTGTTTATTGGAGATGTCTATTGTCCGTGCGCTTCCACTTGTAAGGTAAGTGTAACTCATCGGAACCTGGGTACTCAATCCTAGGGCTAATTCGGCTGTTGCGCCACATGGCAGTATCTGGCACTTGTCCCTATTGGCAATGCTGGCGACTATCTCGTCAATAGTAGGGTAGATGTTTCCAAATCTACTATGCTTGGGCTTCATGTATATTCCATGCGACAGTTTGATTATGACATTCTCTTTAACAAGTTCGGCCAACATGTTGCCCACGCTCTCCACATTATACATAGGAAAGTCGGAGCGAAACATAATGGTTCCCTCCTGCATATTGTTGACCTGTTGTCTGATGCTTACTCCTGTCATGATTATATCAATATATTGGAAGTTTTTGCAAAATTTCCAATGTTTTCAATACAAAGATGCACTTAATTTATCATTTCGCCAAATGTTATCTAATGAATCTGACAATAAAGGATTTCTTGAATTTTATTCCTGTCCTGCCTTTTAGGCACAATTCGTTGCACTTCTTAGTGCTTGCAAAGCAGGACAGTCAATCTGGAGACAGTCAATCTGGATAGGGCGGCTAGAGTCACAGTCGAAGATTGGAACAGGACTTAAAACAGTTGCCAGGGCTTCACTTGATGTGTAATCTTTCAGTTCCAAGTTTCAGAGCGCGCGTCAGGGGACATTTAAGTATGCCACCTATCTGTCAAAGCAATGGTCCCTACACATTTAAGGACGCCTACAAAAATGCAGAAACCACCTTTTCAGGCACTATTCGCTGCGCTTCATGGTGCCCGAAAAGATAGACAATATGTTTATCGGTGAGTCCGAACTCGACTGTATGGCCCACTTCCAGCTGAAGCAGGACCCGAACACGCTCTATGTCTCCCACCAGGGCTACCTGATGGACTCGCAGGTCGATGTCATTTTTGATTATCTGAAACAAAACAAAGACAGACTCTCACCCGACTTCAAGCTAATGCTTGGCGGTGATAACGATATGATGGGCTCCAAATACGATTTGAAGTTCATAATAGCGTCAGCCCAAAAGTTTGATGACAGTGTGGAACGCAAGTGCTCCATACATGACAAGGATGTGCCGTGCGACCTGCCCGACCACCACACGGTAGCCGTTACCGCCCGTACCGACCTTTACGAAGACTTCCGCACCCATGCCTTCAACTATGTCGTGCAGAACATCCCCAACCTTGACCTACGTTTCGACGACGCCAACAAGACCGTCTTTGCAAACCTGCCCAACAACGACAAGTTTGCCGATGACGCCTTGTCAGACCTTCTCATTAACAGCAAATTGCTGTCGCACGAAGTCGTCCGTTAAAAAGCCATCGAGAAGGACTGGTACGACGACGTGAAGAAACTCCATGAAATCAATTATAAGATCCAGACAACCCTCAACCTGAAAAAGGAACTCGACTATACGACGTTCCGTGAGTTATACCCGCATGAAAAGCCAAGGAATTTCTCGAAAACGTGGTCAAAACCATTGCAGACCAGCTTCCAGAATCTTCACGCCTAATCGCCAACGCGGAGCAGGAAGTCCAACAGGAAGCGGACAACCGGAAGAAAACGCACCCGAAGTTCAGATGACTCTCTGTCATGTTGTGTATGGTGTTTTCGGTAACGGAGTGCACACATAATTGTTTTCACGCTTAATATCAAATCATGATTTTCTTCTTTACATCTTAGTTTTTGTTTTCATAAATTCGAAATAAATGCTTTATGAGAGTTGCTTTTCTTTTGACTTTAATTAGGAAACGAATAAAGAAAAGTATTATTGTATGAAGTTCCGAATTGCCACAATTTGGAAACAGCAAACCAACTGATAATCGGCATTTCTGCTGACAATCAGTGGGCTGCTTATTTAGTTGTCAATCTTGATAGGATGAATAGCTACTTTAACTCACGCAGTTCTTTCCTCTTCGGGATTGGTTCAGTTGCTATAACCTTATTGCCTTTTAGACGGACTTTAAGAAGTGTGTATTCATCAGAGCCATTGACAAGATTAGTGCTGAACTCCAGAGTCTCGATGCCATTCTCTATCGTTTTGGATTCAGGGTTGCCCAATTCACGAATAACTTCTTGCTTATCCATGCCCACTTGGATTAACCCATTTTCATTTGAAGGCATAGGTTTTACCACCCTACAACTTGAAAGTGATAAGGCAAGTAAAATTGATAGCAGAAGTTTAGTATGGTTCATATCTGATAGTGTTGTCAATCTTGATAAGATGAATTCCAATCATGATATAATTGTTTTATTTTAATTCCTTATACAGATTTAGCAATAGCACTATGTATGGCATCATTTTTCTTCATGAATTATATAGTTTACAAATTATTCTTTAATGGTCCAAGTCGTGCAGTTCAAAAGACCACCTTCAACTGCAACTTCATTGTAATCGACAGTTTCAATGATTCGGTCAGGGAATATCTTCCTGAAGATTTCTATTGTTTCTTCGTCTCGATTGCCTTTTACACCGAACCTTGGTAGTACTATCAAATTATTGACTTCCAGATAATTTACATAGATACCTATGGCATTCATTTCATGATTCTTATCCTTTTCAGGAATGAAATAAGGGACGTCAATATACTTTAGACCTGCTGCTTGACACATTTTGTTTATTCCCTTCTTGATGTAATCATAGTCTTCTGTTAAGTCGTTGCCGAGAATCGTATATTCATCGACAAATCTAACCATTCCGTCTGCGTGTCCTGTTACATCCTCATTGATTGAGTAGGCAGGTATGATTAGAACTTTTGTTTTAAGAAGACGCTCAATCTCAGAAACCAAAGCGTCTTTGTCATACTCTGGATTTTCACTGAAGATTCTATTTGTTAGGATAGCTTTGTCTCCAAACATTACAACATTACCGCCATCAATCTTTATGTCGGTATAAATTGGCTTAATCCCATTGGCTTCACACACTTCATGAACATCACTTCTTGAATCTTCCCAAACCTTTTCGCCTTTCAAGTATGAAGGATCATAATTGAACTGAATAAGCTCTCCCTGGCTGTTCTGTACCGGCATATAGTCACGACACCAAATATCCTTGGTATTAGTGAGTTCTTTGACAGTTACCTTATGCTTCCTTAAAACAGAGAAGAGTTCTTCCGCAGCATGAGGGAATTTTTCTTTTAAGATACCTGAAACATAAACCGTATTCGGTTTCATTGCATTCGCTTGTTTGTTTTCTGAAGACTCTTGTTTTTGAGTAGCTTCTATCTCAGTCTTATCTTCAGTCGTTTTTATCGCTTGTAGGTAATCATTTCTTAGTGCTGGAGAATTATAATCCAAGAAGGCTTTACAAATATCGGGAGTTGGTTCTATCATATTTGCAAGGCACATGTCAAGCAAGATGGCTGTCTTCGTATTGCTCTTTGGAGAGAATGTATCAATGTAATCTGAAGACAAACTCTTTCCATAGATTTTTAGTTTGCGGTTTATCTTTCGAAGAATCGCTTTTTGTCCTCTCGGTGAAAGGCTTGTTGATGTAAGCTGATTCAAAAGATCTTTCATGCTTGGTTTGAAGTAACTCTTTATTTGTTCCTTACTACAGATCCAAGTTAATATCAAACCTGCAACACCAATTATGGTGCCTATTATAAATTCGTAATTCATATTTTCAAGTTGTCAATTATTTTTTACCATTTAATAATTCTCTTGGGGCAATATCCAATATCTCTGCAGTTCTATCTAGTGTTGATAGGGTCGGTTGAGTTGTATTTGAACACCATTTACTTACTGTTACATAGGAGACACCTAATTCTTGAGCAAGCCAAGTCCCAGTTCTCTTTTTTTCAGCAAGAACGACGACTTTTAGGCGATTTAAATCTTTAACTTCCATGTTTAAAACTTTAACTTTATGGGTATAAAAGTGATAAATTTCTATGATATAAATGACTTTTCCCTAATGAAACTTGTAAAAACACCTACATTTTCATTGAATTTATTATAAAATGGCATTCTAAACGACTACTTTTCGCAAATTATTCACCAACTATTGCAACAAGAGGAACCTGATTGTTGAAACAACAAGGAGGCTGATTTCCTCTCATTTTTCACCATCCGAAACACACTACCAAATGACAGAAAATGAAAATTTCCGTTCATATCCGTATTAACAGATGTTAAGCAGATGTTTTCATTTTGGGGTTTTTGAAATTATTGTTCCCAATTTGTTCCTTTTGCCGTTTTTGTCTTCTAAATACATCTGTGTATCATTTACTTACGAATAATCAACAGGTTTTCAAGAAGAGTATCATGAGCCTCACCAACAAAGTTGTTTCGACGTCCGATTTCGCACCTTAACCGTTATCTTCTGTTTATTCCTACATAACACAATCAGAAACTCTGTCAAAAATCATAAGGCAGCCTCTTGCCCATTTCATTACACGAAGGGCCACATCGTTCCGATGCCGCTGTCCGTGTAATTCATTTGTCGGCGACACTGCCCTGACCTTAACACTTTCAGGGAGCGATAACGGGCTAAAATCTTGTGCAGAGCACGTATCTCGACTCGTTATTGCCACCTAAACCTCTATCCGTAACCTACTGACGCTATCGCGGGCAGTCTGGCAATAATTTGTGAGGATAATGTTTTTTATATTGGACAAAATATAGTATCTCTTGTATCAGATATTAAACATTATTGTATGAAAAGAGAACTTTTACCCTCTCAGATTCGTATTCTGCAAACGCTAGGCGAGCAAATAAGGTACGCAAGGTTGAGAAGAGACCTCACTACTGTGCAGATTGCAGAAAGGGCTGGGATAAGCAGATCTACGCTAGTAAGAATAGAGAAGGGTGACGAAGGCGTTGCTTTAGGGCAATATTTCCGGGTCCTCATAGCATTAGGTCTTGCTTCTGACATTACCTTATCGGCAAAGGATGACGAATTGGGAAGAAAACTCCAAGACGCTAAATTGGAGGTAAGGGAACGAGCTTCAAAGAAATAGGTTATATGGGTAAAGATAGGATGCGAGAAATAATCAGATGTGCACCAAAAGAGGCGAGAAGGGAGGGGAAACAAAATGAAACAGGTGTAATCCTTCATCTGCGATGCAGAGCATTAATGTCCCTGGCATGCTGAAGAGAGATTGTCTCTATGAACGAAAAAACGCAATACCTTTTGAGTATTGCGTTTCTATAAAAGTTATGTGTTTTGCTTACTTGATTGTTATCTTCCAGATGACACCGCTGTGGGCTGGAATGCTGATGGCAACCGGACTGTCTGGCGAAAGTGTCATAGGCCGGGTTTCGCCATTGATGAGTTCTTTTGCCGCATATTCTTTCCACTTCCCGATACCGAGGTAGTCGAACGCGTGTTCGGCAATGTTCACGGTTATGTTCACATCTTTATCTTCGAAATTGCTGACTATAAGCAGCAGGTCTTTGTCTTTCTTGCGTAAGAATACGTATTGTTTGGTCGAGTCGAAATCGGGATTTTCGTAGTTGCAGTACATCAAATCGAAAAATTCGCCTTCTGCTATGGCTTTCTCTTTGTTGCAGATGTTCAACAGCTTGGCGTAGCGTTTCTGGAGCGCTTTTTGTTCGGCGGTCAGCTTTTTCCCGTCCATTTTCCCACCGTTGACCCAGTTTCTGATGCTCTCAACGCTCCAATAGTCGAAAATGGTGGTGCGTCCGTCGCGTCCGCTGAAACCTTCCTCGTCCATGCCGGCTTCTCCGAGCTCTTGTCCGCAGTACACCATAACCGGGCCTTTTGTCAGGGTTGCGCTGATCAGCATGGCTGGCATGGCTTTCACAGGGTCTCCCGCAAAGAAGTCCGATGCTATTCGCTGTTCGTCGTGGTTCTCTAGGAAGTTGAGCAGGCGGTCTTCCAGGTCGGGATGGCTTTGCCAGCAGAAGGTAATGTTGCTGGTTGGCTGTTCGCCCCTGATGACCCCTTTCAGTGTGTCGTACAGCCCGACTTTGTCATACAGGTAGTCGAAATGTCCGTCGTAAAGGTACATACCGTATTGGTTCGGGTCGTAAGTCTCGGCTATGAAAATGAGTCCGGGGTGTTCGTTCTTTACTTGCGGAATGACCCATTGCCAGAATTCCACTGGCACCATTTCGGCCATGTCGCAACGGAAACCGTCCACTCCCTTGGCTGACCAGTAGAGTAGTATGTCGCGCATTTTCTGCCAGGTGTTCGGGGTCGGGAAGAAGTCTTTGCAACGGTTGTTGTTGTAGTCTACGCCGTAGTTCAGTTTTACGGTCTCGTACCAGTCGTTGACCGAAGGCGCGTTCCAAAAACAGTCGTTGCCCGTTACTTTGGCTGGATATTCCACATATTCCGCTTCGCCGTCTTTCAGCGGTTCGCACGGAATAAATTTTTGGTCGGGCAGGTAATAGAAATTGTTGTCACGGTTATACGATACCGATGTTACGTCGTCTTCCCCCAGGTCGCGCGTGCCTGCTGGCTTTGCGTCGCTATGGTATTGGCGTGCCACATGGTTGGGAACAAAGTCCATTATGACTTTCAATCCGGCTTCGTGGCTCCTTTTGACCAGCGCCTCAAACTCCTTTATCCTGTTTTTTACGGTGGTTGCAAGGTCGGGGTCTATGTCGTAGTAGTCTTTAATGGCATAAGGCGAACCTGCCTGGCCCTTCACAACTATCGGATTGTCTTTTCTTATTTTGTTGCGGCTGTAGTCGGTCTGGGTGGCATGCTCTATCACCCCTGTGTACCAGATGTGTGTGGCACCCAGTTTCTTTATGGCGCTAAGCGCTTTTTCGCTAAAGTCGGCAAACTTGCCGCATCCGTTTTGTAGCAGTGTCCCGTTTTTAATGTTTTCCGTGCATTGGTTGCCGAATAGTCTAGGTAGTACTTGGTAAATGACAATCTTTTCCATCAAATTCTAATTTAAGAGTGTTTCCTATTTCTTTGGCTTCCCCCGAAAGCTAATAGGAAGTGTATTGAGTATAAGAAATATAAAAAATCGTATATCTGCAAATTTATACATTAAATTGTTTTTTGTCAACTTTTCAAGGCGGTTTTATGGGCAACCTTCCGTTTGTTTCGTATTTTTGAAAAAAAAGTTATGGATACTCTGAAAAAAATAAGGGCGATTATCGTTTTCTATATGTTTGCGCTTGTTGCTGCGGGCATTACTGCTTTCCCTGTACAATGGGAGTTAGAGACGCTGTTCGCATTCTGTGGCATCGACAGCAGTTCGCTTGTGGAAATGGAGGGCGAGGCGCTTCAGCCCGTCATTTCTTGGCTGTATGGCGTGAAGGTGGGCCTGACCGAGACCAATGATAAATATCCTTACCTCGCTTATGGTTACGACTGGCTGGCTTTTGCGCATATTGTGATTGCTCTGTTGTTCGTCGGACCGTTGCGCGACCCGGTGAAGAACAAATGGATAATTTATTGGGCGATGTGCGCGTGTGTCGCTATATTCCCTTTAGCTTTCATTTGCGGCCCTATACGCCAAATTCCTTTTGTTTGGACACTTATTGACTGTTCGTTTGGCTTTTTTGGCATTATGCCGCTAATTTTGTGTGCCCGTCTCATTAAACAATACGAGGTTGAACTAGGCATAAAAGAATGAAGATGTTCCTGAAGAATGATGCAATATGGCTGAGAGCCCTTGAACCGACCGATGTGCCGTTTCTCTACGCAATGGAAAACGACGCTTCGGTTTGGAATGCGGGCAGCAACATCCAACCTTTTTCGGCTGCTTCGTTGCGGAATTACGTGGAAAACCAGCAAGGCGACCTTTTTGCCGACAAACAGCTGAGGCTGGTGGTCTGCCTTGCCGGTGCCGACACTCCCGTTGGTTTGGTCGACTTGTACGATTTCTCGCCGCGACACCTGCACGCCTGGGTGGCTGTTTTAGTGGCGCCAAGCCTGCGGGGAAAGGGTATTGCCAAAATGGCGTTAGACTTGTTGGCCGACTATGTGTTCCATTTCCTGCACCTGAGGTTGCTGATGGCTATGGTGGCTGCCGATAATGTGGCTTCGCTCAGGCTGTTCGAGGCCGCTGGCTATAAGCAGTGCGGCTTGTTCCCCAAATTCTATGTTCGTGACGTGGGTACGGCCGATGCCGTCTGCCTGCAGTTGTCCGCTCTCTAATTATCCCTTCCCTTACCTATTGTTGGCTATGTGCTGCTGCTTTTCTGTGTAAATCTGTTTCTAGTTAAAATTTGTCGCTGCCGTTTTGCCCATAGTTTGTCTTATACATTTTTACATTGCTTTCATCAGTTGTGTGTAGGCAACGTTGAGTTCCGCCATCTTCCGGACGCATTCCATGTGCCGGTCGGCATTTTTCGGAAGGTCGGGGTGATATTCCATGGCCAGCTTGTGATAGGCCTGTTGCACTTCGTCTTTTGTCGCTTCTGGCGAAAGTCCGAATAGGGCGAAGTACTGGCTGTAACGGCTGTAAACGGAACCTGCTGCCGACTTGTTGTGCTGCTGTTCTGCTTGCTGGGTGTGAGCATTTGAATAGTAGTCGTATTCACTCCTTATTGAACTGTAACGGGCTGTCATATAGTCGCAATGCCTTTTGTTTAAGCCCAATTTAGGCATTATGCTCTGTATAAGCGCCCATTCGTCGTTTTTTATACCGTCGTCTTCTGCCGCCAGTTTGAATAGAAGGTGGACAAAGTCGCGCCGGATTTTGAACTTGATTTTTTTGTTAAATGCATGGTATTCTTCTGGACTGATGGTGATGTTGTCTGTTTCCAGATTCGAGGTCGCTAAACTATATACATCGTTTGGGTTGATTCCTATTGTGAAATTCTTCATTAGTTCCCGTTTTCTAATGGTGAGCTCTGGGTTGAGTCTCAGTGTTTTAGCTAGGATTCTTTTTGCGATTTCTCGAGATTTCTTATCAGTTCCAGAATGAAATAAACAATATACAAAAATAATGATAAAGAAGGTTGTAGCTATCTTCTTTAAAGAAGTGGTATTGCTGATTTTGCTTTTCTCTTTTTCCTTTGCATTGACGTCTGTCCATAACGTAATAGTTGTGGAGTCAGGAAATACTCTAGTTGTTGTACTTGAACATTTGATATCTGTTTCGTAACAAAATTGGCTGTCGCTGCTATGGTAAAAGATGACTTCCCCGTTTTTGTTTGTCTTGAATTGATAGGCCTTGCCTTTATTAACATCCGTAAGGTAGAGGGTTGTGTTTATAAACGGATTCCCGCTGGAGTCACGCACGCTTACCACATGCTTGACAAGTCTCGCTCCTTTATTTAACTTGGGCTCGTAAATGGTCCATAGCCCCCAAAACGTATCTTTTTCTGTGGTGTATGTCCCGTTTCTAAGTGGCACTGCGTCTTTCATTTCCCATGAACCGGTCTTCTCATTTTTCCACCAAAAGTGGGCACTGTCAGGGGTGGTGTATTGGTCTGATTCTGTATAAGTGAGGCTTATTTTACTTATAGGGTTGATAGCTTTTAGCCGCCTATCTCCACATGCTTTTCTCCTTACAATGTTTTTTATAGTAATAGTTTCATGGTTGTCGTTAACTGTACAGTTTGTGAGTCCTCCGTCAACAGCCATATTGACATCAAATGGCCTTTTTATGAAATCAGCATAAAAACAATATGTGTAACCATCTGGCACCCTTATGTTTGCAATTAAAGGGAAGGTGTCGAAGTTGGTCGAACTTACGCATTTCCGGTTTACCGTTATGCCAAAGTCAAAACCATGTATCGATGGAAAGTGTAACGTGTCGCCAGATTTTAAATTGTCATTTGTCATTTTCCCGATGGCGTTCAGGTTCACGAGAAGTGCCAACAGGGTAATTATGCAGTATTTTAGGTGTTGTTTTTTGCGAAAGGGTGTCATTATTGAGAGATTGTTTGAACTTAGAAATCGTTTAATTTTAATTCAAAACTAATTTGAGAGACCTGGAACAATCTCTCTATGATTCATTAAATATTGATTAAAAGTTTTAAAAATGGGAGATTTTTTAGGACTTTAAAGACGCCTGTCAATAAAGGAATAAACAATTATCCAACAAATCTCACCGACAATGCGAGTGAAATTATAGATTATTTTTTAGATGTGCAAGTACGAAAGCGCAAGTACTCTGACTAATCTTTATCTAGCATTCTGGTCAAAACTATGTAGATAACGGCTTCGGTGATATCGTCCGTTTTGTGTAACTTTGCAGAAACAAATTATTTCTAAATGATTTCTGTAAGCCAGTTGTCCGTCTCGTTTGGCGGATCTTTCCTTTTTGAAGATGTTTCTTTCGTGGTTTCCGAACACGATAAAATCGCCCTGGTGGGTAAAAATGGGGCCGGTAAGTCTACTATGCTGAAGATTTTTGCCGGACTACAGCAACCTTCTGGGGGCGGGGTCTCTATTCCCAAAGATTTCAAAATCGGTTACCTGCCGCAAACGATGCTGCACCAAGATGGTAAAACCGTCTTAGACGAGGCGAAGGAGGCGTTCGATTTCCTTTTCGAGTTGCAGGACAAAATCAACAAGATGGGGGAGCAACTGGCTGCTCGTACCGATTACGAGAGTGACGACTACCACAAGCTAATCGACGACCTGACACATGCCAACGAACAACTCGACATACTCGGCATTAACTCTTACCAGGGCGATATTGAAAAGACCCTTCTGGGTTTGGGGTTTGAGCGTGACGATTTTAGCCGACAGACGAGCGAGTTTTCGGGCGGTTGGCGTATGCGTATCGAACTGGCCAAAATTTTGTTGCGCAAACCCGATATGCTCCTGCTCGACGAGCCGACCAACCACCTCGACATTGAGTCTATCCAGTGGCTGGAGAACTTCCTGAAACAGAACGGATGTGCGGTGCTGCTGGTTTCTCACGACCGTGCCTTCCTCGACAGTGTTACCAACCGGACCATTGAAATTTCGTGCGGACACATCTACGACTACAAGGTGCCTTACACCAAGTTTATGGAGCTGCGCAAAGAGCGTAGGGAACAGCAGATGCGTGCTTTCGAAAACCAGCAGAAGGCCATTGCCGATACCGAGGAGTTTATTGAGCGTTTCCGCTATAAGGCCACTAAGGCTGTGCAGGTGCAGAGCCGCATAAAGGCGCTTAACAAGATTGAGCGTATTGAGATTGACGACGAAGACACGTCGACCATTAACCTGAAATTCCCGCCTGCTCCGCATTCCGGTGAGGTCTCGCTCCTTTGTAAGGACGTCTGCAAGAGCTATGGCGACCATCTGGTGCTCGACAAGGTCAACCTTACCATCAAGCGTGGCGAGAAGGTGGCTTTTGTCGGCAAGAATGGCGAGGGTAAGTCTACTTTGGTTAAATGTATCATCGACGAACTGAAAGACTATACCGGGCAGCTTAAACTCGGACATCTGGTTAAAATCGGCTATTTCGCACAAAACCAGGCGTCGCTGCTCGACGAGGACGTCACTGTTTTCGACACCATCGACAAGGTTGCCGTCGGTGAAATCAGAACGAAGATTCGCGACATACTCGGGGCGTTCCGTTTCGGCGGTGAGGCTTCCGACAAGAAGGTGAAGGTGCTTTCGGGGGGTGAGCGTACCCGGTTGGCGATGATCAGACTGCTGTTGGAGCCTGTGAACGTGCTGGTGCTCGACGAGCCGACCAACCACCTCGACATACCTACCAAGGAAGTGCTTAAAAAGGCTATACAGGCCTTCGACGGCACGGCCATCATCGTTTCGCACGACCGTGATTTCCTCGACGGACTTGTCGACAAGACGTACGAGTTTACACACCATACGGTTGTTGAGCACTTGGGCGGTATTTACCAGTTCTTGGAGGACAAGAAGTTGGAGTCGTTACACGATTTGGACACCAACGCCTATAAGGACACGAACAACCAGCCGGCTGCCGAACCCGACAAGTCGGCCGGTCGTCTTTCTTACGAAGAGCAGAAAGAACGTGCCAAGAAGGTGAAAAAGGCCGAAAAGGAGGTGAAGGAGGCTGAAAACGATGTTGAAAGACTCGAAAAATTGGTGGCTGAGGCGGAGGAAAAACTGGCCGACCCTTCTAATCCCGATTACGAGAAACTCTTGGCCGACTATCCGAAACTGCAGCACCAGCTGGAACAGCGAATGTACGAGTGGGAACTGCTGAGTGAGGAACTGGAGAAGATTAAGGCCGAACAATAATATTTTTTATAGAATAAACGGTTCCGCCCTTTTGTGCGGATGCTTTCAGATACTGATTGATTTAATATGAAAGAAAACGAAATGATTTTTGGCATTCACGCTATTGTTGAGGCGTTGGAGGCCAATAAAGAGATTGATAAGGTTATCATAAAGCGTGACCTCGCTTCCGACTTGTCGGTTCGCTTGTTCGAGGCGTTGAAGTCGCATCCTATGGTCCAGGTGCAACGGGTGCCGGTGCAGAAACTCGACTCCTATACGCGTAAGAACCACGAGGGGGCTATCGCTTTTATTTCGAAAGTCGAATACCAGAAACTGTCGGGTGTTGTGCCTGCCTGTTTCGAAGACGGGCGCGACCCTTTTGTGGTGTTGCTCGACGGGGTGACCGATGTGCGTAACTTCGGTTCTATAGCGCGCACTTGCGAGTGTGCGGGTGTCGATGCTGTGGTGGTTCCCATCAAGGGCGGCATTATGATAAACGGTGACGCTATCAAGACGTCGGCTGGCGCTTTGCATTCTATAGCTGTCTGTAAGGAAAGAAGCCTTACCGAGGCCATCAGGTTTGCTAAAAACAGCGGTCTGAAGGTCGTCGCGGTTGCCAAGGGCGCGAAGAAGAGTTATACCGCCGCCGACCTAACCGGCCCACTGGCTTTGGTTTTCGGTGACGAGCGTACCGATGTTTCCGACGACGTGCTGCGTTCGGCCGATGCCGTCGTCTCTATCCCTACCTATGGGAGCATCGATTCGCTGAATGTGGCTGTTTCGGCCGGTATCGTTATTTACGAGGCGTTGAAACAACGTCGATAATCAAACTCTATACAGTTATGCAGGTCCTTTACGAAGATAACCATATTATTATTGTCAATAAAACCTGTACCGAAATCGTGCAGGCCGATAAAACTGGCGACAAACCGCTTTCCGAATTGGTTCAAGAATACCTGAAAGAGAAATATAACAAGCCGGGTAATGTGTTTATTGGCGTGACGCACCGACTCGACAGACCTACCAGCGGGGTAGTGGTTTTTGCCAAAACCTCGAAGGCGTTGTCGCGTATGAACGATATTTTCCGCGACCACAACCTCACGAAGAAGTATTGGGCTATTGTGAAAAACTGCCCACCCGATTCGGAGGGAACGCTGGTCGACTACCTGGTCCGCATCGAGAAAATAAACAAGTCTTTCGCCTATCCGGAACGTAGACCCAATTCGAAAAAATCTATTCTCCATTACAAGGTTATTGCCCGAAGCGATAATTATTGCTTGTTGGAAATTAATCTGGAAACTGGGCGGCACCACCAGATTCGCTGTCAGTTGTCGAATATCGGTTGCCCAATCCGTGGCGATTTGAAATATGGTTATCCGCGTTCCAACCCCGACGGTGGTATCAGTCTTCATGCTCGCAGCATAGAATTTGTGCATCCGGTTTCCCATAAAACCATTCATATGGTGGCTCCAGTTCCAGAAAATGACCCGTTGTGGCAGGCTTTCTCAAAAATTTTAGCGGAAAGTGGGTATGCCGATGAGTCGTTTGTGACCGATGCTCCTGAAGATCCGGGGAAAAATGTGAATACGCAAAGTGTTGATTAATAGTTGATGTAAAAAATAATTTAAAAATAATGCGGCGAATGCTTGCATTTGTGGCGAAACTTGCCTAATTTTGCATCGCTTTTGAGATACAAAGCAAGTGTTAAGGTAGAGCTAATAGCTCAGCTGGTAGAGCACATCCCTTTTAAGGATGGGGTCCTGGGTTCGAGCCCCAGTTGGCTCACTACCATTTGGAAAACAGAAAGTTAGAAGTAAAATTCTTCCTTTCTGTTTTTCTTTTTGTGCCCGTTTTGAGCCTTTTTTAAGAAAAAAGCCCCAGCTGGTGATTCTCTCCCAGCCGGGGCTTTCTGTTGCCTGTTACTAGAAACTTTCGCAAAGAAAAACAAGTCGCGCAAATACTCTGTTATTCCTTATTATGACGGTAGGCCTTTGCTCGTTTTGCAGATCCAATAGTGCCTTTGTCTTCAATAGATCGAAATCGAACCACGCCCGTGTCTTTTCTTCGGTCGATGGTTTGCGGGTGATTTGTTTCTACCAATCTTATTACACGAATTGGTGAGAAAATATGGCTTATGTTTGGTATTCTAAAATGCCGTGAAGAGGCGATTGCGTGTAACATGGGTTTCACGGTAACTTTGCGAAAAAATTAAAGGATTTCAAAAAGCAAAACTCCTGTTAAGTATCCAATTCGAGGCTTATGACCTTGTGGGTAAAAATGGAGTTGCAGGTGTTAATTAAAAAATTGTACATAGAGATGAAGTTGTTTTTGGTGGGTTATATCTATTTGGGGGAGATGATAAGTTTGTTCTTAAATCTGTCAAATAAGAAAAAATGTTGAAAAATGAGAAAAAGTATCTTTATTATAGCGTCGCTTTTGCTGAGTGTATCGGCTGCGAACGCACAGGGAACTTCTGCAGAATTGGGCGATGGAAATGTGGCAACCGGGGTGGTTGCGCCTACACAAGGTGTTTCTTCTGAATCGGGCAAGGAACAAGTACTAACAAAAGAGGCTGCCGGCTCGCAGGATGTTTATTCTGAAACTGCAAAAAGCCTGATTCCTACTGTGAAGGCTGGTAATGATATCAAATTGAAAATTGGTGGCTTCTTCAGGGCTGAGTATTATGTCGACAGTCGTGAGATTGTTGGTGCGTGTGACGACCTGTTCGGTTTCTTCCCGGAAGACAAGGTATACGACAGCAACGGAAAAGATTTGAATGGGGTAGTCAGACAAAATATTTCCACCCAGGCTACACGGCTTACAACAACTTTTGAAGGCCCTAAATTGGGTAAGGCCGATTCTAAAGCCTACATCGAGTTTGACTTCTCTGGTGGAAACAGTGTGAATGTCAGGTTACGACAGGCGTGGGCCAAACTCACATGGCAGAAGGGTGAGTTGCTTTTGGGTAAGGCATGGAGTCCGTTTGCCGATATCCCGTTCCCTTATGTGGCTGGCTTGCATACCGGCATCCCGTTCCGTCAGTTTAGCAGGGGCGACCAGGTTCGTTTTACCTTTAAACCCTCTCAGCATGTCAGTTTAGTGGCTGCCGGACTGTATCAGACCGAACATAAATCGGTGCTCGAGGCTTCTTCTAACGGCGATATCCGTCAGAACCCTATTCCTGAGTTCCATTTGCAGTGGCGCTATTCTTCTCCTACATTTAGTGCTGGTTTGCTCGGCGAATTCAAGAGCATACGCCCTGCTACCAAGGTGACGAATGCCGCTGGCGAGGTGTCTAAAACCGATAAAAGGGTGAATTCATATGCGTTAGGCTATTATGCACAATATTTGTCAGGAAAACTCGGCCTCAAAACGGGGGGATTGTACGGACTGAACTTGAGCGATTACTTCCAACAGGGCGGATATGCTGTGAAGTCGGTTGACCCTAATACGGGTAAACGTTCTTATGCTCCTTCTAAAGTCACTTCCTACTGGTTGAATATCTCTTATGGGAAAAAGTGGGCTCCAAGCTTGTTTGTAGGTTACACCAAGAACTTGGGATTTACAGACGATATTTTGGCTGGCGGAGACTTCTTTGGCAGATGGCAGAATGTTGATCAGGTTTTCAGACTTGCACCTTCTTTGAAGTTCTCTCACAAACAGTGGACTATACAGGGTGAAATCGACTACGACAACGTGGCTTACGGCAATGTCGACTATGCTGACCATGGAAAGGTGAAGGACACGCACAACGTTCAGGGTGTTAGAGGCCTTATCGCTACTACTTTCTTCTTCTAACTATAAATCTAATTTCTAGAATAAAATTGTTTAACTTAATTACATTTGAGGTTTATGAAAAAAAATAACTTGATTGCGGTTGCTTCGCTTTTTATCTCGTCTTTAATTTTGTTCGCTTCTTGTGGTAATGCGGCTAAAGATGCTGGTACCGACAGAAAAGATATCTCGGTTGGCTTCTCGCCTGGTCCTTATGCCGACTTGTTTAAGGCTACGGTCAAGCCTGTGCTCGAAAAGAAGGGCTACAATGTGAAAGTGGTGGAGTTTACCGACTGGGTGACCCCTAACCTTGCCCTTGCCAATAACGAAATAGACGCTAACATTTACCAGAATACGCTGTACAGACAGAATTTCTGCGATACAAAGGGCGTCGATTTGGCTTCGACTTTCTCGGTGCCTACCGCTGCGCTCGGTCTCTATTCCGATAAATACAAGGTGAAAACGCTCGACGAGTTGAAAAGCCAGCTGAAACCGGGTGCTCTCGTTTCTGTGCCTAACGATGCGGTCAACCTTGCTCGTGCGCTCAGATTCCTCCGTTCCATCGGATTGCTTACCATTAAGGCTTCTGTCGACGATAAGACGGCTACCGAGAACGATATTGATGAGAACCCTTACAAACTGAAAATCGTTCCGCTCGAGGCTGCCCAGTTGCCGCGTTCTTTAGATGGTAGCGACCTGTCGGTTATTTCTGGTAATTATATTATCTCTTCTGGTCGCAAATTGTCTTCGTCTATTGTTGGTGAAACTTTGCCTGACGAACTCTTTATCTGGTTTGTGGTACGTACCGCCGATGCTAACGCTCAGTTTGTGAGCGATGTGAAGGCTGCTTACGAATCGGAGGAATTCAAAAATTATTTCGAGAATCCTGCTAACGATTACGACCGGTTCCAGCGCCCACAATGGTATGTCGACAAATGGAAAATCCAAAACAAGTAAATTCCATATTTTTTCATTGATGCCCGGTTGAATGCTGCCGGGCATCTGTTTGTAAAATGTAAAAATGTAGAGATGATTAAATTCGATAATGTTAGCGTATCGTTCTCCAATAAGAAGGGACAGCTTGTCAATGCTGTGAAAAATGTGTCGTTCGATATTGAGGATGGTGAAATTTTGGGTATTGTGGGCACGAGTGGGGCTGGCAAGAGTACGCTTTTGCGTACGGTTAACCAGTTGCAACTCCCTACTGGCGGTAAAACGGTTGTCAATGGTGTCGATGTCGGTGGGCTTTCTGGTGGTGACCTTGCCAGGTTCCGTCACTCCATTGGCATGATCTTCCAGCAGTTCAACCTTGTCAGTACGAAGACGGTGGCTCAAAATGTGGCCTTCGCTATGGAGATTGCCGGACGTAGTCGGGAAGAAATTAGCCGGCGTGTGCCCGAGTTGTTGGACTTGGTTGGTTTGGCCGACCGTGCTGATGTTTATCCAAATACGTTGAGTGGTGGTCAGAAACAGCGTGTAGGTATTGCCCGTGCGGTGGCCAATAATCCGAAAATCTTGCTTTGCGATGAGGCTACTTCTGCTCTCGACCCCGAAACCACAAACGACGTTCTGCGGTTGCTGAAGGAGATTAATGCCAAATTCGGTATTACTATTGTGCTTATCACCCACGAATTTGACGTGGTTAAGAAAATTTGCCAACGTGTGGCGGTTATGGATAAGGGTGAACTGGTGGAAATTGGTGATGTGTTCGATGTCTTTACTAAACCCCAGCACGATTTCACTAAAACACTTTTGTCGCACACGTTCGACCTCGATGTTCCTGAACGGCTCACTCTCGATGATGCTAAACCTCTGGTGAAAATTATTTATAATGGCGAGAAGGCGGAAGACGCTATTGTAGCAAATGTGGTGAGGAATTATGGTGTTGATGTGAACATCTTGCATGGCAAAATCGAGTATATCAACGATAAGCCTTTTGGTATCCTCATTGTCCAACTAATTGGCACGAAAGACAATTTGGATAATAGCTTGGATTATTTGAGTAAAAACACTTATAGAACGGAGGTGCTAAATGAACGAAACTAACTATTCCGATTTGTTCGACAATTTGTTGCCGGCGTTTGGTGAAACTTTAGAGATGTGCGGTATTGCACTTTTATTGGCTGTTTTATTGGGCGTTCCCCTTGGGGTGCTGTCTTATATAACGGCCCAGCGCAGCATTTGCCAGAATAAACTGGTGAACCTGGTTGTCGGCTTCTTTATTAATGTTGTCATGTCGACCCCTTTTGTCATCCTGCTGGTTTTGTTGCTGCCTTTTACGCGCTTTGTGGTCGGCACTTCTATCGGACCCGAGGCCGCTTCGGTTCCTTTGGGTATTGTGGCTATCGCTTTTTATGCGCGCTTGGTCGAGGGTAACTTACATGCTGTCGACAATGGGGTGATTGAGGCTTCGTTGGCTATGGGGGCTACATGGCTCCGTATTGTCACAAACGTCTTGTTGCCTGGCGCGTTCAGCGGTATGATACGCGGACTCACTGTCTTGGCTGTCACCCTGGTAGGTTACTCGGCTATGGCCGGTATTGTCGGTGGTGGTGGCGTCGGCGACCTTGCCATACGCTTCGGCTACTATCGCTATCAGACCGATGTTATGCTTATTACGGTGCTTTTGCTGATTGCGTTGGTGCAGGTTATCCAAACAATTGGAGAAAAGGCATCACGCAAAGTGCAAAAATAAGTTATAGGGCTGTTTAAACGTAGGCGGAACGGTACCAATGGTGGGAGGCTTTTGTTGGCTGTTCCTGGTGCGAAATGTTGCGCTGCTTTTTGCAATGCGTTTTATGAACGGTATCCCCGAGGGTGTGTCTGTCTCCCAGCACACCCTTTTTTTATGACCGCAAATGGAAATGTCGTAAATTTGGCGATTGGTAATCCTATGTGTCTGTATGTTTTCATATCTTTGCAGACGTTTCCATTATTTTTATATGTTATGTCAAACGGACTTCTAACTATTATCCTTTTAGTTATTTCCAACACGTTTATGACGTTGGCTTGGTATGGTCATTTGAAACTCCAGGAAAACAACCAGATTTCTAATTGGCCGCTTATTGCTGTTATTCTTTTCAGCTGGGGAATTGCGCTGTTTGAGTATTGCGCCCAGGTGCCTGCCAACCGCATTGGTTTCCGCGAGAATGGCGGGCCTTTCTCCCTGTTCCAACTGAAAATTATACAGGAGGTCATTTCGCTGACGGTCTTCACCATTATGGCCTGCCTCATGTTTAAGGGCGAGTCGCTGCACTGGAACCATCTGGCGGCGTTCGGATGCCTTATTATGGCGGTCTTCTTCGCTTTTTTGAAGGCCTGATTCGCTTTCACGCACAAATTCGTTATATTTGGAAAAAATATCTGTAGTATGAATTACAAAGAGTTGCGCGTGGGAAACCACGTCTATATCGATGATATGGAAACTGCTCTGACGGCCGTCGATTTGCTGACAATGGCGCAAAACGAGCGTTTCCTGCTCGACAAGTCGGTGGTTAACCCTATCTTCCTGTCTGAATCCCTTTTGTTGAAATTGGGGTTTAAGGTCGAGTTCGATATAGCTCCCAACAGGGTTTATTCGTTCGGTGAATTTCTGCTTCGTTCCAATTCGGCCAATTCGTTTAATTTTTATGTCGGCCAGAATGTTGTGGGAAAGCCGGTCGCTTATCTGCACCAGTTGCAGAATCTCTATTTTTCAATTACTGGTAAGGAACTTCTTGCCGAATAGTTCGTTTTTATTATGACTGCTAAAGAACGTACTGCTATACTCCGTATCCTCATCGATATGGTGAAGGCCGATTGTGTTATCGATAAACAAGAGATGGCCCTGTTTGCAAGTTTAAGGGATAAATACGGTCTTTCTTCGTCTATTGGTGATGTCGATTCGCTGACGCTTGCCGATGCTTGTTCTACGCTAAGGGGCGAACAAGTGTCGGCCGAACTTCTGGCCGATGTCTCCTGTATGGTGTCGGCCGACGGACTGTGCACCAAACAAGAGGCTTTGCTCTTTGTGGCCTTGCAGTATGCCCTGTCGGACCGTGGTGCTGAAATTCTTTCTGTTAACCTACCCAACCTTTCGGTTGCCGCCGACCAGGTGTTGTATGTCGAGGCGAAACTGTCTGCTTCTGCCAACAAGGCGGTTGCCGACAATTACCGCCTGCTGTCTACCGAGTTCCGACAGGTGGGGCTGAACTTTGTCTACCTGCCAAAGGTGGCCGAGCGTTTCCAAAAAACAGATGCGTCTCTAATGGCGGGGGTCTGCCGGTTCCTTGCTCCCAACTATAGCGATGCTGAGATTGACAAACTGGTCGACTTCGCTAAAGGAATTACCACTGCACGGTTCTGCAAGGAAATGCTTTACGGCAAACTAGGTATGGCGTCTCTTTACGAGACTGTTCCGGCCTTGCTGGTACCTGTGGGCACTTCTTTTATCGATGGCAGACTGGTCCACAACTTCTTGAAGATGGATTTTTCCGAGCCGGCGTCTATCGTCAAACAGTCGCTCGACCTTATTGACAGCTTAAAGAAACTTTATGGAGAGAACATTGTGCTCCTTCCCGGGTGTGAACAGGCCGACGGTCAGTTCCCCTACAACG
Source organism: Bacteroidales bacterium UBA3297 (assembly GCA_002362105.1). GTDB lineage: Bacteria > Bacteroidota > Bacteroidia > Bacteroidales > Paludibacteraceae > Physcocola. Next base: position 30,294 of record DETD01000020.1, on the reverse strand, counting down.
GTTACTTTAAGCAGATGTTCGACATCTATTTGCTGAAGAATGCCGAGCGTAGTTCTATCGTTATCGATTTGGAGGCCGAAAATGTGTTGTTGCCAGAGGTCGGCAGAAAGTTAGACGGCCCTATCCATACGAAGGAAAAGGCTTTCTATGTGCTGACGCTCGTTGAAATGTGTGGCAATGGCTTGTGTTTCCGTCTTCCTGTATCTGCCAACGACTTGTCCGATTACAACAAGCGGCTTGAATGCTACCAGCGGCGTTTTAACTATCTGTATAGGTGTATGGGAGGTTCTGTAGGTTTAGAGCCCGATTTGTCGGTTCCAGAGACCCGCCAGCAGATGAAGTCGAGAATCAACAAGTATTTCAAACAGGCGGCCGATGTGCTCTACCAGGGCGGAGACTACCTGATGCAGCTCGACAAGAAAGGAGTGCTTTCCACCCGTTTCGAACTGTCGGGCGTTTACGTGAAAGACCGTAAGGGGGGTATTTCCAGTCTTACCGAATCGGAATTGTTTAAACACTTAATGGAACTCTGATTGTTTCCTATTGGCAATCCTGCTGTTGAAAATCCTAGTCTCTTGAATGCGATGCGAACCTTGTCGAAGCCGCTTTACTGCACTACATAGTTACCTCGTATAATGATAATTCTCCTCCTCATCATCTTACTCTGCATAACAGTCTTGCTCTTATTGACCTATTCACGGGTTCAAAAAAGAAAGGCGGAAAAGTATTGTATGCAATACGTCGTCAATACGCTTTGTTCGTTAAATCCGTCTGCTGCAGAACATCATAAATTGGTCTTAGAGCGCCATGGGCTTCCCTTTAATGTGAAATACAGATTAAAAAGGGACGCAGACTTGGATTTTTATCTTCCATATCTTCGCAGAATGTCATTTGAGGAAACTATGGATTTTATCTCGCTTCTTTTCGAACTTGCTATCGTCGATGGTATCATAAGGAAGGAAGACTGGAATTATATATACCACCTTCAGCACGATATGTCGATTAGTAACCCAAATGAATACGCCGATTTTAATACGACTGAAAGCATGTTGTATTTTATTAACGGCCTTTGCGCGTTGAATCCGTCTGCGGCAGAATACCGGCAACCAATTTTAGAACGTCTGCGTCTGAACTTTAAATTTGATAGTGAAGATGGTTTGGCAGATAGAAGTCTGTATGTGGAAACTTTAAATCAGTTGGCGCACATTGCTAAGGTCGATTTTATTCACGTCCTTTTTGAACTTGCGATTACTGACGATGGTATAAAAATGGATGAATGGATTTACATCTATCAACTGATGTGCGATTTAAGAATCCCGTCCAACTATATGACTTATTTTAAGTCGATGTACAAACCTCTTTGTGGTGAGGATAAACAAAATACTTCGCAATACGATATTAAGGTGCCCTCTCCTAATTCTGAACTGCTCAAGTATTATAGTGTTTTGGGGGTGTCTGCAGATGCCACATACGGACAAGTAAGGTCTGCTTACCGTAAATTAGCGCTTACTTACCATCCAGATCTCCCAAAGAATAAAGACAATAAGGAGGAATGCCAGAAAAAGATGATGCTAATCAACGATGCTTATGAAAATTTAATATCTTGTTTTGAGGTTAAGGACTGACTCTATATCAGAGTGGAAGGCTAATTACATGTGATTGCCCCAATACTACTACCTAAAAAGTCGATGTGGCGGTAAGCGTGTGACTTCTTGCCAACGACCTGCAGGTGCAATCCTCCACGGTTGTAAAACTAAGTATGTTTCTGTTACAATAGGACTAAATCCAAAATGTTCCGTGGCTATTATTCTTAAATTGTGTGAGTTTTTTTATTTTTGATGTATTTCGAATAATGGTTAACTTTGTGAAAACTAACTGAACTATGGGTAAATACTTGGATCCGAAATACGACCTGACTTTCAAGGCGGTGTTCGCAGAACATCCCGACCTTATTATCAGCTTCTTGAACGCGCTGTTGCCGTTCAAGGAAGGGGCGAAAGTGGTTGATATCGAATATCTGCCACCGGAGTTGGTTCCCGACAGCCCGTTGAAAAAGTACTCCATAGTCGACGTGCGGTGCAAGGACGACCAGGGGCGCCAGTTCATTGTGGAGATGCAGATGTACTGGACCGACGAGTTCAAGCAGCGTGTGCTGTTCAACGCCTCGAAAGCCTACGTCAAGCAGGCGGACAAGGGCTACAGCTACAGCAGCCTGCAGCCGGTTTACTCGCTCAGCATTGTGAACGACAACGCCTTCAGCGGCACCGAGCACTACCACCTCTTCCAGATGGCGGAGCAAGGTAACCCGGAGCGGGTGATAGAGGGGATAGAAATGGTGTTTGTGGAACTGCCCAAGTTCAAACCGCAGTCGGCCGCAGTGGGAAAGATGCACCGCCTGTGGCTCCGCTTCATGACCGAGGTCAACGAGAGCACGGCCAGCGTTCCGCAGGAGTTGCTCGACGATCCCGAAATCAGCAAGGCCATCTCCATCGTAGAGCGTGGCGCTTATTCCGATGAGCAGCTCGCCACTTACGACAAATATAGAGATATGGCCGCCACCGAGAAGGCGCTGATGGATGGTTCTTTTAACAAGGGCCGTGCAGAAGGCCGTGCTGAAGGCGAGGCAATTGGCTTGGAGAAAGGTCGTGCAGAAGGAGAAACAATCGGTTTGCAGAAAGGGAAAGAAGCGGGTAAATTAGAAGAAAAAAATGAAAACGCCCGAAAAATGAAAGAATGCGGTGTTGATATCCACATCATCTCCACGGTCACAGGACTTTCTGTGGGACAAATTGAAAAATTCTGATAAACTGACACAAAAAAGGGTGTATCATAAATGTTGCTTTATGATACACCCTTTTTTCGTATCTCTTGTTGTGGCTCCAGTTTTGCCTATTTGTTGGCGATTATCTCGTTCGCTTTCGCCAACGCTGCGTTAATGTTGTCGCAGATGTTGTCTTGTCCGAGCAGCTTGTAGAAACCGCTCTTTTCAAGCGAGGCGTGCACTTTCGGATTTACACCGCTCAACACCACTTTGATGCCCTCTTTCTGGCTCATTTCGCAAAGGTTGGCAAGGTTGTGGATGCCGGTAGAGTCTACAAACGGCACTTTTCTCATTCTTATGATGCGGACTTTAGGGCGGTCGCCGAAGGTGTCCATCAGTTCTTCAAACTTGTTACCCACACCAAAGAAGAATGGACCGTTAATTTCGTAAACTTCCACACTTTCTGGAATGACTAGGTGCTCGTCGTCGGCAATGTGCTGCATGTCGCTTTCGGCGTTAGGGTCTATCTCGTCTTGAATGACCTTAACTTCGCTGGCGCTGGCAATTCGGCGCATAAACAGCAGACAAGCCAATACGATGCCCACCTCAATGGCTACGGTCAGGTCGAAGATGACGGTAAGCAGGAAGGTGACAAAAAGGACTGCTACGTCGCTCTTCGGATTCTTGGTCTGGGCGATGAACGAACGCCAACCGCTCATGTTGTACGATACCACTACCAGTACGCCGGCCAAACATGACATTGGAATATATTTGGCGTAAGGCATCAAGAACAGGAAGATGAGCAGGAGTACCACTGCGTGGATGATTCCGGCCAGTGGGGTGCGGCCTCCGTTGTTGATGTTGGTCATGGTTCTCGCTATGGCGCCAGTGGCTGGTATGCCGCCTACAAGCGGACTTGCCAGATTAGCCAAACCCTGGCCGATAAGCTCGGTGTTCGAGTTGTGGCGGTCGCTGATGGCACCGTCGGCTACGGCTGCCGAAAGAAGACTTTCTATGGCTCCGAGAATGGCAATGATGAAGGCTGGCTTCAACAGCCCTTTCACTTTTTCGAAGTCGACGTTCGAGAAGTCGGCTGTTGCCGGAAGGGCGGCCTTAATTTCTCCGAAACGGTCGCCGATGGTGGCTACGTTGTCAATACCGGCAAACTCTTTCAGGCAGAGGCACGCTACCGTCATAACAATGATGGCTACCAAAGAGCCCGGAACCTTCTTGCTGAATTTTGGAGTGAAGACGATTATCACAATACTCAGAATGCCTACAAGGGTACACCAGATGTCGATGGTGCCGATGTTCTGGATGTATTCGCTCCATTTACCCAGAAAGTTGTTCGCGCTGCCCGTAAAGTTAAGGCCCAGCAACTCTTTTACCTGGGTGGTGAAGATGGTAACGGCTATACCGCTGGTGAAACCGATGACGATGGGGTAGGGGATGAACTTAATGATGCTACCCAGTTTGCATACGCCCAATAGAATGAGGAAGACGCCTGCCATAAAGGTGGCTATGCACAGCCCGTCGAATCCGTACTCGCCGATGATGCCGCAGATGATGGGAATAAAGGCTCCAGTAGGACCTCCAATCTGGACTTTTGAACCACCGAACACCGAAATAAGCAAACCTGCCACTATGGCAGTGATGATACCCCTCTCCGGTGAAATGTCGTGCATACCAGATGGGTTTGACGCGATGGCAAACGCTATTGCCAATGGTAACGCCACGATTCCCACTATTATGCCTGCTATAACTTCTGTCATAATAGTGTCTTTCTTGTAGCTCTTCAACATGCCAAAGAATCGTGGATGGAAGTCGATACTGTACATAAGTTTATTAAATTCTTGATGGATTTATGCTCTTAAAATATGTTTAACAACATATTATTTGCAAAATTAGGACTTTTTTACGATATTTTATTGTCTTTTAAGACAAATTTAATTTTCTCTATGCGAAGCGATAGCTTTTTGTATATTATTCGGTTAGTTGGTCGCGCTTATAGTCGGGGGTCACTTTTATTTTGAAGTACACGGCGGCTATTATGGCCATAAGGGTGCCAAACAGATAGGCGGTGCTGAAACTGGTTTTCTGCGCAATGCTGCCGCCCAGCACAATACCCAGCCCCAGACCGGTGTCCCACGAGGTCAGGTAGGTGGAGGTGGCTGTGCCGCGCTGGCTCTTGGGGGCCAGATTCACAAACACACTGTTGTAGGCGGGAAACATAACGCCAAAACTTATGCCCATGACGATGGGGATAATGTAGAACAACAGTCTGCCGGCCGTGGGGTTGCTTGCGTTAAGGGGTTCCAGCAGGGCAATGGCTGTAAAGCTGGCTATCACCCCGTAAAATCCGTTCTGTATAATTTCGGTAATGTAGCCCCGGTCTACTAGTTTACCCGCCAATATGCGTGAAACGGCCATGCCGGTGGCGGTCAGGGTGAAGAAAATGCCGGTGTTGACTTCCAGCCCGATGCTTTTGGCGTACAACGCGATGTAGTTGGTCGTCATTCCGTAGGGAATGGACAGGAGCAGTAGCGCTATGCCTGCCGGTATTCCGTTTTTCAATAGCATCTGCTTCAGTTTGAACGGTTGTCTCTTGATGGGGGTGTCGGCTGGCGTTTTTACTATAGAACCCATAGCCAGCCCCAGCCCGCAGACGCTGAGTCCGCACAAGAACAGGGTGGCGTAGCCGGCTCTGCTGTTGTGGATGGCGAGTCCGGTCATTGGTCCGATGGCCATGGCCATATTGTTTGCCATGCCGTAGTAGCCTAAGCCTTCCCCCCTCCTGCTTTTGGGCATTATGTCGACTACTATGGTGTAGCCGCCTACGGTAACCGTTCCGAATGCTGCTCCGTGTACAATTCTGAGTAGCGCGAAGACCACAATGGCGCCTGCGGCCCAATACCCCAGGAAGATGAGCACAAACACCGTGTAACCTATTATATAGAGGGGCTTTCGGGAAAAACTGTCGAACAGGTAGCCGCTGAAAGGGCGCATAGCGAGTGCCGACAGCGTGTAGCACGAGATGATGATGCCGGCCGTTCCCAAACTGCAGTCGTAGGTCTCCGACAGGTACATGGGCAATACGGGTATCAGTAGCCAGAAGCCGAAGTAGAGTAAAAAATTGGCGGTTACTATCGCACAATAGTCTTTGGTGAATAAGTGCTCTTTCATTGCGGAATCGAATTCGGGCCCAAAGGTACTGCTATTTCCTTTATCTTTTTTCTTGTGGCTCTGCTTTTAACTCTTTCCCGTTTGCGCATACGGTGCTTTACACCTAGAAATAGGTGCGCGGGGTATGTTTTTATGCGTATTCTATCTAAGATTTTTTCCATTTGTTTTTCTTTTATTTCCTTGAATGTCGGATTTTTTGTTATTTTGCATTATTATTAATTGAATAAATGTGCGGGGGCCGTTAATAATGCGATGGCTGACCTGCAAAGATGTAAAATATGGGCCTTAGAGATTTATTTTTCAAAGACGACGATTCTGGTAAGGGTAAGGTTGAGAAAGCTAAAGAGAATGCGCCTCAACAGAAACAAGCCCCTGCTCAAAACACAGGTGCTTCTACCAATGCTGCCCCGAACACTGGCGGCCAGCAAGATGTTCATATTAATCCCGACCTGCTGTTGAAGGATTCTACAGTTTCCCCTTCTGGCGAGGTGAGCGACTCTGCTATGAAGCAGTTGTGGCAGATTTTGGCCGACAGAAACCTGCCGGGCCCAGATATGCTTGAGTTGAAGAATTTCGCCGCTTCTCTGGAATCGACAGGTATGCCGCTCGAAAAGAGGTACGAGGCTGCTTTCCTTATGTTGTCTTCTCAGTATCCTAATTTCAGCAAGGCGACCTTGTTGGCAAGTGTCGACACCTATATTGGATATGTGAAGGAGGAACTCCAGAACGGACGCTACCAGTTCAACCAGAAAAAACAGGTGATGATTGGCGACCAGTTGGAGAAAATGGAGAGGTTGAAGCAGGAAAGTGCTGCCATTAAGGCTCAGATTGAGGAATTGCAGAAAAAATACGATGCTTTGCAGGCTGAAATCAACGGCATGACTGAACAAATCTCTAATTCGACTAAGAATATAGCCCACGATGAGGAGGTCTTCAATAATACTATCGACCACTTTATCGACTCTTTGGAGAACGAGAAGGTGGTTATTTCGAATTTGAATATCAAGTAAACTTATTGTAACAGATTATAATTATGGAAAAAACTGAACAGAGTACTTCGCAGTTGTCTATTAAAGACATGTTTAAACGTCCGGGTGGCACTTTTGCCAAAATTACGGCTTTGGCGCTGGCGGGAGGTTTGGGCTATGCTTTTGTTAAGGCTTTGCCTTTCCTGATTACTGCTGCGTCTAACACTTTGGTGCTTATCGCCGAATTGGTCGCTATTGCTGCCATTGTTGGTGTGTTTACCAGCAAGTCTTTCTGGCGTTGGCTGTCGTTGTTTTGGTTACAGTTAAACCGCAAAATTGTCGGTTTGTTTGTGAAGATTGACCCAATCTCCATTCTCGAACAGTCTATCGTGAAGATGAAGGAAAAATTGGAGAATGTGCACAACAATGTTACCAACCTCCATGCCATCCTTATCAAAATGAAGAATAAGCTTGAGGAGTACGAAAACCAGCAGGCTGATAACATTGCCAAACTCAAAATCCAAAAGTCTAAGCTCAATGTGGGCGGCCTTTCTCCTAACGACGAGTTGCGTGTCCAGATGAGTGTGGGCAACTTGAACAACGATATCGCTTCGCTCGATGCCATCATCACCAGCCAGAAGAAGCGTATTGCTACTTCTGAAAAATACCAGGAACTGATGGAGCGTCTTGAAATCATCGCTAAGGCTAAGATTGAACGCTCTACGCTTGACTTGCAGCGCACGAAAGACGCATACGAGTCTGCCGAGGCTCAGAAGAGTGCCTTGAAGAGCATTAAGAGTATCATGAGCGGCGACGCGCAGAGCCTGGAAGAGGAAATGGCCATCGAACATATTGCCAATACCGTGAATATGAGTGTTGCCGAAATGGAGCGCTTCTTGAACGATTCGAACGGTGTGCTCGAGAATTACAACCTCGAAACTGCTGTCAACGACGAAAAGGTGCAGGGTATTTTGGCTAAGTACAGCCAGTCTGACGCTTTCGACTCGTTCAGCGATAAGGATGGGGCCGCTAAAGGCGCTTCCTCTGCCGCTGGCTCGTCTAATGCCGGAAACTCTTCCTCTGCTGGCGGCACTACTGCTGCTGGTGGTGGTTCTCACAAGTGGTGCTAATCTTTATTGTTTTCGTATATGGGATTCTTCAGTAGAATGACTGGCTTTGGACGCTTCTGTGTCATCGCCTTGATTTTCGCCGCTATTGGTGGGGTTATCTATTATACCGGATTCAATAAAATTGCGGCCGAGTATATGGAGAATATTACGGGTGGTGGTAGTGCTCCTTCTTCTCAGAATGAGAATACAACCCAACCAGCCCAAACGCCTGCTACCTCCAATTCTAAACCGCAGACAACTCCGAAACCGGTGGCTAAAAAGATTGACGCCGTTATCGTTGCTAAGGCAGGGTTCGGTAATTCGCCTTTGCTTTCGGGCAATGCTGGGTTTGTATCTTCCGACAATTCGATTGTTGTGAATGACCTGGGCTTGCGCTTGAAGATGATTGTCAAGAACGACGACAAGTCTGTTTGCGATGCGCTTTCTTCCGGCGAGGCACAAATTGCCTATTGCCCTTCCTACTTGGTGGGGAAGGCCAATGCTAAAAACCTTAGGGTTTTAATGGAACTCAACTATAACATGGACGCTCAGTCGACCGATTGTCTGATTGCAAGGGCCGACTGGCTTGTGAAAAACAAAGCGCTGGCTTCTAAAATTGCCAAGGCGTTTATCGGTGTCCGTACTGGTGACGTGAAGGCTAAATAACGTGTCTGAAACGATTTTTCCAAGAGGATACTCTACACGGGGTATCCTCTTTTTTATATCAGACGTTCTGGTCTGGATTGTTTTCTCTATTTTTGGTCCATATAGTTGGTGAATGTGTGTTTTTTAGTAATTTTACTGTGTTAACTATTCGTTTGTGAAGAAAAACACCTAATAAAAAATAATATGAAAAAAGTATTAATGTTGATTCTTGGCGGACTTCTCTGTTCGCAAGCTTTTGCAAGTGGTTATAACCGTCTTTATGCGGGTTTCTCGCTGATGAGCTTTGATCACTCTGAATCTGAAAACTCTAGAGGTGCGCATTTGGGCTACCTTAGGGGTATAAATCTTACAAAAGACCACATTCCGCTATTCCTTCAGTTTGGAGGCGAAGCGGATTACGTCACTCGTGGTAGAAATATGGTGTTCTATGAGATGAGAGATCATTATATGAGTGTCGCTGTCCCGATAAATGTTTCGTATAAGATAGGGAATGGCGATGTTACTGTTGAACCGTTTGCTGGAATCAACCTTCGTGGAAATATAATTTGCTGCGAGTATAGGGATGGAACAAAATACGACTTTTTTGATGACTTCGATGTTAACCGTTTCCAATTTGGTTTGAATGTCGGTGTCGGCGTTAACATAAAAAGAATTTACGTGGGTTATAAATTTAATCCAGATTTAACTGACCACGTGTCTGGTCTAACTGACTACGCGTCTGACAACTATAGTCTTAAGTCAATCTACCATCATTTTAGCTTAGGTTTTAATTTCTAAAAAACAGATATGCCGATAATGCGGAATTAACTGCATTATCGGCATTTATTTTATTTTGTTCCCATTTGTTAGAGCGGATACTCGTCGAATGCGTAGAGTAGGGTCGAGAGGTAGCGCTCGCCAGTGTCTGGCAGTATAATCACAATATTCTTACCGTTGTTGCCAGGTCGTTTGGCTATTTCGCAGGCGGCCGAAAGGGCGGCTCCGCTCGATATGCCTACCAGTAGGCCTTCCTCTTGGGCGAGTTGGCGGGCACAACGGATGGCGTCGTCGTCTTTTACAGGGAAAACTTCGTCTACACAGTTCCTGTCGAAAGTTTTTGGCACGAAGTTCGCGCCAAGGCCCTGCAGTTTGTGGTGTCCTGCCGGCTTGCCGGCTATCACTTGCGACGAGTAGGGCTCTATAGCAACTATCTGCACCTTGGGGTTCAGTTCTTTCAGGCGTTTGCCTATGCCACAGATGGTGCCTCCGGTTCCCACACCGGCCACCACTATGTCAACCTCTCCGTCGGTATCTCGCCAAATCTCTTCGGCGGTGGTGTGGTAGTGGGCCTTCGGGTTCGACGGGTTGTCGAACTGGCCTAAAATGATGGAACCCTTTATGGTCTTGTTCAGTTCGTTCGCTTTGTCTATCGAACCCTGCATGCCTTGGTCGGCTGGTGTCAGCACTACTTCTGCTCCGTATGCGCGCAGTAGGGTGCGGCGTTCCATACTCATGGTCTCAGGCATGGTGAAAATGGCTTTGTAGCCGCGGGTGGCTGATATGAAGGCCAAACCCACTCCTGTGTTGCCGCTGGTTGGCTCAATAATGGTAGCTCCTGGCTTAAGTTGGCCCGATGCTTCGGCATCCAGTACCATTTGCAGGGCGATGCGGTCTTTCGAACTCCCTGCTGGATTGTATTCCTCTAGTTTCGCAATCAGTCTTGCTGGCACCGAGTGGCTTTGGGCGTATTTTTTCAACTCAACCATCGGCGTGTTGCCAATCAAGTCAATAATAGAATTAATTATTTTCATAATTTATACTTTATAACCTCATTAAGCAAATTTACGTTGTTCTGCTGTCTTTTCCAACTCGGTTTGTCTGTTGTTCCTATTCCTTGCTTCCTCTATGGGGGACTGCGGCACATTATTCTGCCGCGTGGGGCAGTTCGTCCGCTTATTTTTCGTTACTTTTGTGTCATGAAGGTTGAATTGATAATTGAGGGTATGCATTGCGAGAAGTGTGCTGCCCGTCTCCAGAAAGCTCTTTCCAACAGCGACGGCGTCCGCTCTGCTGAGGTTTCTTTTGCCGATAGTAAGGCTGTGGTCGATTTCGATGAACGGCTGTTGACGGCCGACGCGCTGAAAACTGTGGTTGGCGATTGTGGTTTTTCTGTAGTTAATAATTAATTGTTCTTTATGTCTGGGCATTCCAGTTTTATAGGCAAAAAGGTCGCCTTTCACACGTTAGGCTGCAAACTCAATTTTGTTGAGACTTCGTATATCGGAAAACAACTTTTTGAGAGTGGTTTCGAACGTGCTAAAAAGGGCGAGGTGGCCGACGTGTGCGTTATTAACACCTGTTCTGTTACCGAGGTGGCCGACCGCAAGGGTAGGCAGGCCATTAAGCAAATGGTTCGGCAGAATCCGGGGGCTTATGTTATTGTTATTGGTTGTTATGCCCAACTCAAGCCGGAAGAAATTGCTGGCATTGAGGGGGTTGACCTTGTTCTTGGCATGCAAGACAAGTTCGATATCATTCCGCATCTGGCCGATATGGAAAACCAGAAAGGCACGTTGGTCGAGCATACCAAGCATGCCGGCATCCAGTCGTTTTTCCCAACTTGTACCCGGGGCGACAGAACCCGTTATTTTTTGAAGGTGCAAGACGGTTGCGACTATTTCTGCACTTATTGCACCATTCCTATTGCCAGGGGCAAGAGCCGTTCTGCCTCTGTAGCCGAAACGGTGCACGAGGCCCAGTTGGCTGCTGCGGAAGGCGCTAAGGAAATTGTTATTACCGGGGTGAATATCGGCGATTTTGGGCATGGCACCGACGAGTCGTTTTTCGACTTGGTGAAGGCGCTCGACGAGGTTGAGGGTATAGAACGCTACCGAATCTCGTCGATTGAGCCTAACTTGATTACCGACGAGATTATAGCATTCTGTGCACAGTCGAAACGGTTTGTGCCGCATTTCCATATTCCGCTCCAGTCTGGTTCTAACGAGGTGCTCGGAATCATGAAGCGTCGCTACAAGCGCGAACTTTATGCGGAAAGGGTGGCCGAGATTAAGCGCTTGATGCCCGATGCCTTTATTGGTGTTGACGTTATTGTGGGTACACGTGGCGAAACGCCTGAATTCTTCCAAGATGCTGTCGATTTTATAAAGTCCCTCGATGTGCAGCAACTGCATGTCTTTTCTTATTCCGAACGTCCGAATACGGCTGCCCTGAAGTTGGGTGGCAATGTGTCGGTGGAAGAGAAGAAGCGGCGTAGCGAAGTGCTTCATGCGCTCTCTGAAGAAAAAAGGTTGGCTTTTTACGAGTCGCAGATGGGGCGTGAACTGCCGGTCTTGTGGGAAGAAAAGAAGACGGGCGGGGCCATGCACGGATTCACGGCTAACTATGTACGGGTTGAACGGCCTTACGATAAGTCGTTGGTGAATAAAATTTCAACTGTGCGCTTGGGTAGCTTTAACCAAGACAAATCGGCTCTTGTGGCTGAATTGTAAATGGATTTATCGAACTAATAACAGAAAAGGCTGCCGGTTAGGCAGCCTTTATTGTTATAAGTGGTGGGGTTATTTCTTCCAACCGCTGTTGTCCCTCACCTCGTAAATACGTTCTATAATGTCTATCACTTTCAAGCCTTCCAGTACGTTTGTGCTTATCTGGCCGTTTTGTTTCAGGGTGTCTACCACATTCTGTATCACATAGTGGTGGTTTTGGGCCGAACCTTTGTAGGGGCCGTAGTCGTTTGGCGGATTGCTTGGCGCCAGTTCTGGCATGGTGTATCCCTCAATGTCGCAGTAGGTAACCTCGTTCATATATTGGCCTGCCACTTTAATGGTGCCTTTCTCACCAATTATGGTGATGCTGCTTTCCAGGTTCTTATTCCAAACGCTGGTACTGTAGTTCAAACTGCCCATACCGCCTTGAACAAAGTCGAACGAAACGAAGCCGCTGTCTTCAAAGTCGGTCAAGTCCTTATGGCTGAAGTCTGCGAATTTACCCTTTATGTTGGTGATGTCGCCAAACAGCCAGTACATAATGTCGATAAAGTGGCTGAACTGGGTAAACAGGGTGCCGCCGTCCAATTCTTGCGTGCCGTGCCAGTTGCCGGGTTTGTAGTAGCGGTCGTCTCTGTTCCAGTAGCAGTTCAGTTGAACCATGTAGATTTTTCCCAGCAGCTTTTGGCTGACAATCTCTTTCAGCCATACCGAAGGGGGTGAATACCTGTTCTGCATGACGCAGAACACGTGTTTCGACATCTCTAGCGATTTATAGACGACTTGTTCCGCATCTCGCTTCCGTAAAGCGATGGGTTTCTCCAGCACAACGTGGTGTCCGGTTTCAAGGGCCTTAATCGCATATTGGGCATGGTAGCCGTTGGGGGTGCAGATGTTGACAACGTCTATATCAATCCCGCTGTTGAGCAGGGCGTCTATCGAATCGAAAAAAGGGATGTTGTCGCTGTCGGTTAGTTCTAGTTCTTCTTTGGGCTTGATGTCGCAGATGGCCACAACTTGCGTCTCGGGGTTGCGCTTTATCATCTCCATGTGGCGCTTCCCGATGTGGCCGAGCCCGATTACAGCAAAGTTAATCATGGTATATCTTCTTTTTTGTAGGAGTGTTCAATCTTCAGGTTTCAACACACCATCTTTTAAAGTGTATTTTTCTCCGGTTTCTTGGCATACTGCCTCGCCGTTCTTGTCAAAATCCAGCGTCCATCCGGCCCGGCTGACCCAACCTTTCTGTTTGGCCGGGTTGCCCACCATCAGGGCATAGGGCGGCACGTCGGTCACCACAACGCTGCCCGCGCCAATCAGTGCGTATTCGCCAATAGTGTGTCCGCACACAATGGTAGCGTTAGCCCCAATCGAGCAGCCGTGTTTCAGCAGGGTAGGCCTGAATTGGTCTTTCCGCTCTATAAAGCTTCTGGGGTTCAATACGTTGGTGAAGACAGCCGACGGACCAATAAAGACATCGTCTTCGCAAATCAGCCCGGTGTATAAGCTCACGTTGTTCTGTATCTTTACGCCATTGCCGATGCTGACTTTGGGTGAGACAACCACGTTCTGCCCAATGTTACACCTTTCTCCTATCACACAATGGTCCATTATATGGCTGAAGTGCCATATTTTTGTTCCTGCTCCAATTTTAGCAGATTGCTCAATTGCCGCTGTGGGGTGTGCAAAGTAGTCAGTATGCTCCATATTGCTTCCGATTATCGCAAATTTACTATATTTAACCACAAACCGCTAACTTTTCCCCTTTGTTTTTGGCAGAATTGTTGTAGGGTTAGATGTATTGTGGGCTCGTAGTGGGGTGGCGTCAGTTTTATTCGCTTGCAGTGGCCTATTTTTTACTTCCCATAAGCCCCCTTATCGGAAGTAGCAGACTTCTTAGATTTCTTTATTTTTCCTTCTTTCACAAGACGTTCTTTCTCGGCACGGATACGCTCCAAAAGGACACTAGCTGGTTCATCGTTAGGGTCTTGTGGTACGAGCTTACCATGGATGGCAAGGTCGAGGACCAATTCTTTCAGTTTCTTTGTGTTCATCGTTCTTAATCCTCTTTATTTTCAATTCTGCCACTGTTTTCCAATTCTAGACGCAATTCTTCTTCCATAGGTAAATTACAAACTGACGGGTGTCGATGTGGCCAACATTGGCTTCTGTTTGGGTTGTGTTGCCACTCTCTAACTGCCTTTGGTAGTAAAAAGAATTGATGTTGCGTTCAAGTTGGCGGACACTCCACTGCTCGCGGGCTGCCTCACGCAAATACCATTCTCTGACTTTAGAATTCTGTACTCTCATTATCAGACGGTTATGACTCCATGGCAATTTGCTACACAGTGTGTAGCAAATTGGCGACTTGCCATAAGTCAGATAAAATTGGCGCATATTTCTAAGATTGGTATACGAGAATCCGTTGCCAAATTCGACAGTAAGTACCTTGGAAAGATTCTTCAACAATTCCTCTCCATAAGCAGCCCTATCTTGTCCTTTCTGTTCTTCTTCCACAATGCGCTTGCCTATGAGCCAGTAGGCGGTAGTCATAGCCGTATTGGTAGTGCGTACTACAATCTGTCTGGCTTCCGTTAGAATAGAACGGACATCAGTAGTCAAATCTCCTGACACAGGTAAACTGTTAAGTTTGTCTATCTCGTTCGTATTCATTCCTTAACCCTCAATCCCCTTTAAAAGTTCCTTCAATTTATATAAGAAAATAATTATTGGTCTATGTCGTAAGAAAGTTCTTGTATAGTTTTTGTCTGTCGTTTAGAGGAATATTTCTTAAATCTTTAGTTATCTGTCGTAAACTATTATTATTTTTGTATGAACAGACTTGTCTGTTAATACATACGGAAGCGTTGTGCTTATCTTGTCAGTGTAAACCTAGGAAATTTACAATGGGAAACAAGATAGCATGGTACCTCCTACGCCTTGGCGTGGGCTGTATCTTTGTTGTCTATTTCCCCATGGTTTTCCTAGGACCAACACTGATAGATGATAAGTGAGCAGTTCCACGCTTCTCTTTTTTGGTTACTGTTTGAACTGCACAGGGAAAAACAGAAATGTTATGAATTCAAAAGAGAAACTTATTTTCCAAAGTATCTATCGTATGGTCATCGTTGATGGTGACGTGTCTCCTAAGGAGTTGGAAGTATTATATCGAATAGGAACTGAGGACTTCGGTTTAACGCAAGATGAATTGCAGAAATGTTTGTTTAGCCAAACTGAATACGATTCTGCTCCTGTGACGGATGTCGAAAAAATCAGAATGTTGTATTATTTAACTCTGGTTGCTTGGGCTGATGGAAAAATTGAAGATTGTGAAAAATCTCTTATTGAGAACTATGTTGTGAAGTTTGGATATCCTAAAGAAAATTCTGAGAAAATCGCGGACTTCTTTATCGAATCGGTAAAACAAGGGAAGAATATCAATTATTTTTTGAATGAACTAAACTAATAAATTATGGGCTTTAATTTAAAACAATTATTGGGGAAGGACGATTCTCCTGTTGCGGATATGAACAAAGCAGTGTCTCCAAGTCTCCAGAATCCAGATTTACGTGTTAATAATGAAACTTGGCAACAATATGGGTTTAGAATGGGGGGGAGGTCGCAGGGAGACATTAATGTCTTGACTCCGCTTCTTCAAAAGGTAACCCACATGATGGTGCAAGAGCAGAAGGAAGATATGGTTTTGCAAGACCAAATCCGCCAAGAAAAACAGTCCCTTTTAAATGAAAAAACTGGCGAAAAGGAAAAAGAACTTTCAAAAAAACTGAGTTGCGAAAGTCAAATTGATGAACTAAATGTAAAAAACAAGGAACTTGGCGCAGAAATCAATAAGCTGAAAAGTGGTGAATTCATGGAGAATAAAGAGGCTAAAATGAAACTTATAGTGGGATTGTGCATTCTTGTGCCTTTTACTCTGTATTTCTTCATTTTTTATAGCTCAGCAGCGTACAGTGCTTTTTTCGCTGACTTTAGTGGCGCTGTGGAAAACGGGTTAAGTGTCACCATTTTTAATTCAAAGGCATTGGGATTAGCTTTCGGTCAGTCGTTTATGACAGGTTTATTTGTCTTGATGATCACTTTCTTGATTTTTGCGTTAGGTTTTGTCCTTCATTATATTGATACTACTTCGAAAAAGGCGGGCTTGATTGCTATTACTTTTATTTTCGATTTCTTGTTAGCGGTTGAAATCGAACAGAATATATTTAATAGTGAGGCCCTTGCAGGTATATATGGACCTAATCCGCCTTTATTCACGATTGCTACTGCACTTTCTAAAATCAATGTATGGATGGTTATTTGTTGTGGCTTTGTTGGATATATAATCTGGGGGTTGTTGTTCGGCTTTGTTATGGATAGTTACAATGAACTGAAAAGCAATAAATTTTCAATTAAAGAAATAGAAGATAACATAAAAGAAAACAATCTAAGAATAGATGAAGAAAAAGATAAACTTGATGACATTAATTCAAAATTATCGGAGTTAGATGCTGTAATAAATACACTTAAAGAAGCTCTCAA
Organism: Bacteroidales bacterium UBA3297; assembly: GCA_002362105.1. Classification (GTDB taxonomy): domain Bacteria; phylum Bacteroidota; class Bacteroidia; order Bacteroidales; family Paludibacteraceae; genus Physcocola. The sequence goes on along the minus strand of DETD01000020.1, from coordinate 13,583 downwards.
TCCTAGTGTCTCTTCTATAGATAAAAATAAGATTCTTAAAGAATTGGCTAACTTTTATGCAGGGTGGACTAATTTCCTTGTGAATTTAGGTGTTTCAAAGCAGATTATTGACGATTCTAATACGATTTATAATAACGAGTGTAATAACGTAAAAAGTAACTTATGAAAGGTGTGATATTTCCTATTATGATGTTGTTCCTTATTGGGATGATGTCTTGTGAGGGTGGAACTGATATTGGTTCTAATGGAGCTGATTCGGTAAGTGTTAAAGCAAAACCCATAAATGTTGTGGTGTATTTAGATATGTCTAATCGTCTTCTTAGGCAGACTGATGATTGCGAAATAATTTGGACTATCGCCAAAACAATTTTTCCTACTAAATCGCCCCATAAGAACAAAAATAAACTTCAATGTGTGGTTTATCCTAACCCAAATTTGTCGAATGACCTATCAGATTTGAAAATCGACTTGAGATCAATGGTGGGAATGCAAAAAGTAGGATATGTTTGGAAATTAGATAGTGGAACTGTTTTCTTGCCTAAATTAAGGGAGGTTTATAGTCAAGCGTTACAAAACAAGAATTGGTTTGGAAGTGACGAGTGGGGCTTCTTTGACAATGAAGTCAATAATTATTTGGAGCCTGATTATAGGAATGTTTTTATTGTTATTACTGATGGCTATATTTATGATGTTAATAATAAGGGAAGCGAGGAGAAAGAGAGGCAACATAAATATAGACGTATGTATAAGTGTTTGGATGATCCAGAGGGTCAAATTGAGCCTGTATCAGCCAAGTTTAACGCTCCTTTTGAAGTTATATCACTCCAGTTAGAGAAATCTAATTATGATAGATATAAAAATCTAGTTTCAAAGAGAGAGGGTTGGTTTGACTCTATGGGTGCAAAAACATATTCAATCTCAAAGGATGACCAGAGTAAACTACAAAGAATTGAGAAAATTCTGAAATAAAAGACATAAAATTGATTTTTGGGGGATATGGCATATCGTATGTTATATCCCTTTTCGTTTTTTTAGTTTCTCGTTGAATGTGTACTTTTCTCTCCCCTTTGTTCTGTTTCCAAATAAAAACGGCACTTCTTAGATTTTTTCCCTCCATATAACACGTCACCCCAAAAGACAAAAAAAATCCCACCCTTTTGGGGGTGGGACTTTCTTTGGATTATATTTCCTTATTATTCTGCAGGAGCGATTGCTTCTGATGGACATACACTTGCGCAAGTACCGCAGTCTGTACATTCATCTGGATTGATCTTGTAGATATCGCCTTCGCTGATTGCTCCTACTGGACATTCGCCTGCGCAAGTTCCACAAGCTACACAATTGTCACTGATTACGTATGCCATAATTTTTCTGTATTAAGTTGTTAGTATTTGTTATTTTCGTATGCAAAGATAAGATTTTGCTGAAATCATTAGCGTATTGGCACCCTCTTTTTTCTTAATTTATAATCATTCTAATAACGATTATGTCTAGTTTTGAGTTCTTGCCTGTGCTATGTATTGATATTGAATTTGTTATGCTGTATTTTCTTTCTTTTGTCTTCTTTATTTCTCTTTAAGGTATTCGTGTATTTTTGCCCTGTTTTTGTACACAGTAGCGCAGATAAGGAACAAAATATAGAAAACGAATCCGTAAATGAGGAATTTTTTCCAGAAACTTACCGAACTTACCGCTGTTGGGTGGAACGGCGACATAATGGTTACAATGGTATTGTTACCAGCCAGTTGCTCCTCAAGCGTCTGTTTCTTGTCTAGCAGGTTTTGCTTGTCGTTGTAGAAAAGGTCTTGCTGGCCCGTTCTCAGTTGCGTTTTGTTGAACAGGTAAATTTCAGGCTTTGTCTCCTTAAAGAACTGCTGGTCCTGCAAGCTGTCTATCCGGCTTAGGTCGCAATTTATCACATTTTCTCTTTGTCTGAGGTTCTCAATGTGTTTGGCATGCAACAGGTTCAGATATTCGTTACGGTTGATGTACGAGGTGATGGTGTTCTGCATCTTCTCGAACATATCTCTGTCTTTCAGTCCGACCGATATAACTAGTTTGTCTTTCACCCGTATGTTGAGGGTGTCTTCTATATCGTAGCGTCCGTTATAGTCGATGATGGCGCGGGTCGAATCTCTGTTGATGGCGATGTAGAAGAAACTTTTCACATGGGCAACCTGCATTGCCTCTTCTTCGCTTATTTTGAGCGCTTCGGCCAGAGCCTTCGAGTCGTTAAGGTAGACGAAGTTGTCTAGCTCGTTCATCATGTCGGCTATTGTGTACGAGGTACCGGCGTTTATTTTCAAGGCCATTTCTCCCCGGTATATTCTTCTGTCTCCACTTGTCTTGTAATAGGCTAGTGCGCCTGCGGCTATCAGCGAGGTTAAAAACAGAAATTTATAGCCATAAGTCAAACGTAGTATGTCGGTGACGAATGAACAGGCGATGCAGTAGCAACGTGAGGCCAACTCTTTGCATCTTATCATTAGTTCAAACATATCTAGTTCCTGACTTTGCTTCTCTTCCATTAGTTTCTTGAAATTTTCTGAGTTAGTTAGTTTTATACAAATATAAAACCTTTTCTTGAAAATATGGTTCCGTTTCCTTTTTTTTGATTTTGTTATGGTTTCGGAACCTTAATTTTCTGTTTCTTTTCTTGTCCGTCCTTTGGTTACGCGGCTTTGGTTCTGCCTTGCGAAATCGCTCCAACTTTTAAAATTCTTGGTGCCTGGCAGTTTGCGGTTGGTCTCGAAATGGTGGCACAGTGCCACGGCAACAGCGTCTGTCGCATCCAGGTGGTCGGGCATTTCCTCGCTTTTTATGTGCAGGTATTGCTTCAGCATGGCAGCCACCTGCTCTTTGCTGGCCATTCCGTTGCCTGTTATCGCCTGCTTTATTTTCAGCGGGGCATATTCGGCAACGGTTAGCCCGTTTTCTAGGGCGGCTATTATAGATATGCCCTGGGCGCGTCCCAGTTTCAGCATACTTTGCACGTTTTTCCCGAAGAATTGGGCTTCAATGGCAAATTCGGTAGGGTGGTGTTGGGCTATCAGGTCGTTGGTGAAGCGGAATATCTCCTTTAGTTTCTCGTATCCGTCGTTCCCTTTTTTCATGTCCAGTACGCCCAGTGCCAGCAACTCGGGTTTGGTGCCTCCGGTCCTGATTACGCCGTAGCCCATGTAGTTTGTGCCAGGGTCAATGCCCAATATGGTGCGTGCTTCTTTTTTCGCCAAGTTTGCCATCGCTTATTTGACCTCTTTGAGAATGGTGCTGAACCCGATTACCGATAAGCCGAACGTGTCGCTAATGAGTTTCTTGGTCTGTTCCTCCAAGTCGCTTTTCCAAAGCCTTACGCCTTCAATGTCGGTCTCGAACTGGACGCAGAACGACTCGTCTCCGTTCTCGTTGGCGACCATTACTTTGAACATGCGGGGCGCTGTCAGCTGTCCGGTCCTGATCATTGCCGGAAATAGCGTCTGGCTCACCCATTTCTTCCATTCGTTGCAGAGCGATGCCGAAACGGCGTATGTTGTATTTATGATGTACATGGTTCCGCTTCAATAGTTGAATTTTTCTTCAATATGTTGTTCCCGGTGTATTAGGTTCACCTTGACGCCGAATTTTTTGGCAATGTGCTCGGCGGTGTGCTGGGCCGAATATACCGACCGGTGCTGTCCGCCTGTGCATCCGAAGCAGAACATCAGGTTGCTGAACCCCCGTTCTATGTATCGTGCCACATGGGCGTCGGCAAGCGCATACACGCTTTCCAGGAAGGTCAGAATCTCGCCGTCTTTCTCCAGAAAGTCTATCACGGCCTGGTCTCTTCCGGTTAGGGGCTTGAATTGGTCATATTTGCCGGGGTTGTGTACGCCGCGGCAGTCGAACACGTAGCCGCCCCCGTTTCCACTCTCGTCGGCCGGAATGCCCTTTTTGTAGCTGAAACTGTATACGCTGACGGTCAGTTTGCTGGTGTCTGTTTCTTTCATATCTTTTTGTTGGTACTCTTCTTTTTCACTTAAGCTGGTAAGCACTTGTTTCAAGTGCGGGTAGCGGTCTGCTACGGTGGTCTGGAGCAACTCTCTCACGTTCTTTATGGCGAAGGGTATACTTTCAATGAAGTGCTGTTTTTTCTCAATCAGCCCTCTGAAGCCGTATGCCCCTAGCACCTGCAGTGTCCTGAACAAGACCATTTCCTGCAGCAGTTCGTCGAAGGCCTTGCGTGGAAGGTTCACGTATTTTTTGAGTGCGTTGTAGTAGGTCTCTACCAACTGCTCTTTTACGGCTTTGGGCAGATTGGCTTTTGCCTGCCAAACGAACGAGGCAACATCGTACAGGAAGGGGCCTTTGCGGCCTCCCTGGTAGTCAATGAAGTAGGTTCGTCCGTCTTTAACCATCACGTTTCGGCTCTGGAAGTCGCGAACCATAAAGTTGTGGTAGGGTATACCCAGTATGTCTGCGGTAAGTTGCTCGAAGTCGTCTTCCAGCAGTGGCTCGCTGAAACTGGTTTTCTGTAGCTTTAGAAAACAGTACTTGAAGTAGTTCAAGTCCCACATTATGGCCCTTTTGTCCATTTCGGCTTGCGGATAGCATACGCCGAAGTCCAGGTCTTCGCTGCCTTCAAACTGTAACACTGGCAGCCACGAGACAATCTGTTTGAGTAGTCCGAGCTCTTTCTCTCCGAAAACCCCGGTCTTGATGGCGTCTTGAATTTCGCTGTAGAGTGAGGTGTCACCCAAGTCTTCTTGCAAGTAGGCCATGTGGTCGTCGCTCGCTGCAATGAATTGTGGAACGGGAAGCCCCTTCTGTTTGAACTGCCCCGAAAGGTAGATGAAGGCTTCGTTTTCTTTTTGGTCTTCGCCTATAACGCCAATGCAGGTGCTCCCGTCTTTCGCGTTTCTCAATCTGTAGTATTTCCGGTTCGAACCTTCGCCCTTTATCAACTCGTGGGTCCATTCGCCCTGCCCGAGGTGTTTGTTGCAGAGGGTGGTCAGTATGGCTGTGTCATTCATATTTTTCTGGTTTGTTACGTCTCTTGGCCACATGCTGCAGAGGCGTTGAAAAGGTGTATTCCTTTAATGAATGTTATTTTTTGTATCCTTGAATTTACATTTTTCAGTTCCAAAGTTACCATTTTTAATTTAATGTGCTACTTTTGTCCTATCTCTTAAATTATATTTAGGTACTTATATTCTGAAAATGATAAAGAAATTCGATTTCTTAATAATTGGCTCCGGTGTAGCTGGTATGAGCTATGCGCTGAAGGTAGCGCGTGCCAAGAAAGGCTCTATAGCCCTTATTTGTAAGTCTGAAATGGGCGAGGCTAATACCGACAAGGCCCAAGGTGGTGTTTCTTCTGTCACCAATTTTGCTGTCGATACGTTCGAAAAACATATTAACGATACCATCGTCGCCGGTGATTTTATCTCCGACTTGGCTGCTGTTGAACAGGTGGTGAAGAATGCTCCCGACCAGATTATGGAACTGGTGAACTGGGGCGTGAATTTCGACCGAAAGGAAGACGGCTCTTTCGATTTGCACCGTGAGGGCGGACACTCTGAATTCCGTATCCTTCACCATGCCGACGACACCGGACATGAAATCCAGCGCGGTCTGATGGAGGCTGTGAGAAACACTCCCGAAATAACTGTACTGGAAAACCATTTTGCAGTGGAAATCATCACCCAACACCATTTGGGTATGGAGGTCACACGACGCACACCGAACATCGAGTGCTATGGCGCCTACGTCCTCGACTGTAACACGGGTAAAATCGACACCTACCTGTCGAAGGTGACCCTGATGGCTACTGGCGGTACGGGGTCGGTTTATGCGACTACCACAAACCCTAATGTGGCTACTGGCGATGGCATCGCCATGGTTTACCGTGCCAAAGGTACGGTGAAGGATATGGAATTTGTACAGTTCCACCCAACAGCCCTCTATAACCCCGACGAGTCGCATCCGGCTTACCTGATTACCGAGGCCATGCGCGGTTTTGGCGGCATTTTGCGCCTTCCTACGGGCGAAACCTTTATGGAGAAGTACGACGAGCGCCTCTCGCTGGCTCCACGCGACATTGTTGCTCGTGCTATCGACAAGGAGATGAAGATTCATGGTATCGACCACGTCTGCCTCGATGTTACCCATAAAGATCCGGAAGAGGTTAAACACCATTTTCCAAATATATATGCAAAGTGCCTGAGCATCGGTATCGACATCACAAAGGAATACATTCCGGTTGTGCCTTGCGCCCACTATATGTGTGGTGGTATTAAAGTCGACACTAACGCTTGCTCTAGCATCAAGCGCCTTTATGCGGTCGGCGAATGCTCTTGCACAGGCTTGCACGGCGGTAACCGTTTGGCTAGTAACTCGCTCATCGAGGCGGTTGTTTATGCCGATGCTGCCGCAAAGCACAGCTTGTCTGTCATCGACCAGTACACTTTCAACGAGGCTGTGCCTGAATGGAACGACGAGGGTACGCTCACTAACGAAGAGAAAGTGCTTATTGCACAAGACGTTAAAGAGGTGGGACAGATTATGAGTAACTATGTGGGCATTGTACGCAGCAACTTGCGACTTAAGAGGGCGTGGGACCGTCTTGACCTCATTTACGAAGAAACAGAAGCCCTCTTCAAACGCGTTAAGGCCAACCGCAGCATCTGTGAACTGAGAAATATGGTGAATGTGGGTTATCTTATTACCCGACAGGCTATCGACAGAAAAGAAAGCCGTGGCCTCCATTTCACAATCGACTATCCGAACCGTGACGAGAGAAACGATTTGTACGATGCTTCGAAATTCGATAAGGCTTTCTAGCCGATAATATATCCCTATGGAAAAGCAGTGTGTTTGGAAGCCTTTTCCGATACACTGCTTTTTTTTTTACTAGCGTATGTTTGTCGACTAATTGTTTTTGAATAGGTTGATTTCGTTGCGTTTTCTGTTTTTTTTCATAAATTTGTAGAAAAATCGGAATAAATATGGTAAAGACCCCTAAAGCCGAGTATCAAAGTATTGATGAGGTTTCTGACGTTTGGAAAATCCTGACTAAAGATCAGTTGAAATATCTGAAGGAGAATATTATCGTTCAGAATTACAAGAAGAACCAAATTATATACTGCGAGGGCGATACTCCGACATTGGTTTATTGTGTCGTTAAGGGAAAGGTGAAAATCTATAAGACAGGTGTTGGCGGACGTAGCCAGATTGTCCGTATGGTCAAGCCATTCGAAATGCTGGGCTATAGGGCTATGTTTGCTGAGGAAGATTTTGTCACCGCCGCTTGCGCTTTCGAGGCCACTACTATTTATGCCATTCCGAAGGCGGTTATCCGCAGACTTATCTCTGAAAATAAAGATTTGGCCTGGTATTTTATTCAGGCACTGGCTGTTGACTTGGGCATTGCCGACAAGCGTGCCGTCAGCCTCACTCAAAAACATATACGTGGCCGCTTGGCCGAATCGCTGTTGTTCCTGAAAGACAGCTATGGCGTTGAGTCTGATGGGGAAACCATCAGTATTTTCTTGTCGCGTGAAGACTTGGCTAACCTTTCTAACATGACGACTTCCAACGCAATCAGAACCCTTTCTACTTTTGTGGCCGAGAACCTTATCTCGCTCGATGGTAGAAAAATCAAGATTATTGACGAGGAACAACTTCGTAAGATTAGCAAGATAGGGTAGTGCTGCCCTTCGCGTTCTCTGCTTTGGTATGGAAATAGCTGATTTACTCTTTCTGCAGGAGAAACATCCGCAGTTGAACAAGTTCCTGGCGTGGTTCGGCGCAAACAAAAACAACCATATCTGGTTGAAAGGGCTTGCCGGCTCCTACGGGGCTGTCTTTTTTTCCTCTGTTTTTCACGATTTGAACAGAAGCGTCGCTTTTGTGCTCGATAACCAGGAAGACGCCGCTTATTTCTATAACGATTTGGTACAAATAACGGGTGGACTCGATGTCTACTTCTTCCCTTCGTCGTATAAGCGTGGCATTAAATATGGTGAAAAAGACCCGGGAAACGAGGTTATGCGGACGGAAACGCTTAACGCGCTCGATGTGTCTGGCTCGCCTGTTATGGTGGTGACTTACCCCGAGGCGTTGTTCGAACAGGTGGTTTCTACCGAAGCCCTGCACACGAAAACACTGTCGGTAAGCGTTGGCCAGAGGGTGACTATGTCGGCGGTCAAAATGGAACTGGTGAAGTTCGGTTTCGAACAGGTCGATTTTGTGTTCCAGCCCGGTCAGTTCTCGGTGCGTGGCTCTATCCTCGATGTTTTCTCTTTCTCTTCCGATTTCCCGTTCCGAATTGACTTTTTCGGCGACGAGGTCGATTCTATCCGTACTTTCGAGGTCGACAACCAGTTGTCGAAAGAGAAGAAGGAGAAAGTGTCTGTCGTTTCTGACGTTAATTCGGGCTCGAACGACATCGTCCCTTTCCTACAGTTTATTTCCAAAGACACTTTGCTGGCTTTCTCCGACTATAATTATGCGTCGGGTTGCATGAAGAACCTCGACGAGGAAAACGCTGGCTTTGAGAAGGCTTTCAACTATGACGGTTTTTTAGAACAGGTCGCTACGTTTAAAATTGCGGAGTTCGGTCTTCACAATGCGTTCACTGGTTCTGCTGTCTTAGAGTTCCATATCTCTCCACAACCTTTATTTAATAAAAATTTTGACTTGATTGCCGACAACTTCCAGCAGATGTTGGCCGACAAGTACAAGATATATGTGATGGCCGCTAATACGCACCAGACCGATAGGCTTAAGGCTATATTTGGTGATATGCAGCGCGCTATCTCGTTTACTCCGGTCCAGAAAACCCTACACCAGGGGTTCGTTGATAATGACCTCCGGATTTGCTGCTACACCGACCACCAGATTTTCGACCGCTTCCATAAATACAGCCTTTCTTCCGAAAGGGCTAGGGCGGGTAAGGCCGCTATGACGCTGAAAATGCTGAAGACTTTGCAGGTCGGCGACTATGTGGCCCATATCGATTTCGGTATCGGTAAGTTCGGCGGACTGATGACGATGGATATTAGCGGAAAAAAGCAAGAGGTTATCAAGCTGGTCTATAAAGACGACAACCTCGTTTTCATCAGTATCCATTCGTTGCACAAAATCTCCAAGTACAGGGGAAAGGAGGGCGAGGAACCCCGAATCAACAAACTGGGTACGGGTGCCTGGCAGGCTCTTAAAGACCGTACTAAAAAGAAGGTTAAGGACATTGCCCGTGACCTGATTGCTCTTTATGCCCGTCGCCGACAGGAACGTGGTTTCGCTTTCTCTCCCGATAGCTTCTTACAGCAGGAACTGGAGTCGTCTTTCATTTACGAAGATACGCCCGACCAGCTGAAGGCTACGGCCGACGTGAAGAAGGATATGGAGAAGGACGAGCCTATGGACCGCCTTATTTGTGGCGATGTGGGCTTCGGTAAAACCGAAATTGCCATCCGTGCCGCCTACAAGGCAGTTGCCGACAACAAGCAGGTTGCTGTGCTGGTTCCTACTACGGTGCTGGCGTTCCAACACTACCAGACTTTCTCGGAACGTTTGAAGGGGATGGCCTGCAGGGTCGACTATTTGAGCCGGACGCGCTCTGCCAAGGCGACAAGAGAGGTGCTGAAAGATTTGGCCGACGGTAAAATCAATATTGTTATCGGTACGCATAAACTTATAGGTAAATCTGTCAAATTCCACGACTTGGGGCTCCTCGTTATCGACGAGGAACAGAAGTTTGGTGTCTCTACTAAAGAGAAAATCCGACAGATGAAGGTCAATGTCGATACGCTGACCCTTACAGCTACGCCTATCCCAAGAACTTTGCAGTTCTCTCTGATGGGGGCCCGCGACTTGTCTATTATGACGACTCCGCCACCTAACCGTTACCCTGTGCAGACTGAACTGTCGGTGTTTAGCGAGGAAGTGATTAGCGAGGCTATTAAATACGAGCTCGGACGAAACGGACAGGTCTTCTTCGTTAGCAACAAAATCGCTTCCCTACTCCCGCTGAAGGAGATGATAAACAGGCTCGTCCCTTCTGCCAGGGTCGTTATCGGACATGGACAGATGCCGGGTGAGGATTTGGAAAAAGTGGTGCTCGATTTCTTGAATTTCGACTACGACATCCTTTTGTCTACCTCTATTATTGAGTCGGGTATTGATATCTCGAACTGTAATACAATTATTATAAACGATGCCCAGAACTTCGGTTTGAGCGATCTGCACCAGTTGCGCGGTCGCGTTGGACGTAGTAACCGCAGGGCTTTCTGTTATTTGCTTTCGCCTCCGCTTTCGGCTCTTCCTGATGAAAGCCGCCGACGGTTAGAGACGATTGAAATGTTCTCTGATCTTGGCAGCGGCTTCAATATCGCTATGCAAGATTTGGACATTCGTGGCGCTGGCAACCTGTTGGGTGCCGAACAGAGTGGCTTTATTGCGGATTTGGGGTATGAAACCTATCATAAAATTCTGAACGAGGCGGTCGATGAACTGAAAAATGAAGAGTTCGCCGACATTTATGCCAGTGAAAATTCCGAGGTTGCCGAAAACGAGACTTTTGTCTCCGACTGCCAAATGGAAACCGATATGGAACTGATGTTCCCGGCGGAATATATCAGCAATGTTTCTGAACGTATGAACCTCTATCGCGACTTAGACAATGTAAAGGATGAAGCCGAGATGCAGAAGTTCCAAGATAATCTTGTCGACCGTTTCGGCCCTATTCCTGAACAGGCGCTGAACCTGATGTCCCTGGTCCGCCTGAGGTGGCTTGCCATTGGGCTGGGTTTTGAAAAACTGGTGCTTAAAAACGAGCGTATGACCGCTTTCCTGATTCAGTCTCAAAATTCGCCTTATTTCAATTCGCAGGTGTTCGGAAACATTATCGATTATGTGGTTTCGCATCCGGCACAGTGTACCTTCAAGGGGTCCGATAACCGTGCTATTGTCTTTAATGGCGTCTCTTGTGTGAACGACGCTATCGCTATTCTTCAAACTATTGTCGGTAAATAATTATGGGTAGGGTCACAGTTCTTATGGGCAGCCCCAGACCGAATGGCAATACGGCCAAACTGGTCGAGGCCTTTGTTGGAGGGCTAGGCCCGCAGCATAGTGTCGAGGTGGTCAATGTCGCTAAACTCGGCATACAGCCGTGCAGGGGGTGCAATTTCTGTTTTAAGAACAGTGAACATCGCTGCTCTCAGCACGACGATATGGAACAGGTTTACGCGCTGCTCTCGAAAACCGATGTTTTGGTGGTTGCCACTCCGGTTTATTTCTACAGCATCAGTGCGCAACTAAAGGCATTGGTCGATCGTTTGCATAATCCGCTCCGCGACAGTTTCCCTATTTTTAAAATGGCGCTGCTGGCGGTCGGCGCGGCTACTTTGCCTAATTTGTTCGATTCTATTCTGTGCCAATATCACCTCTGCCTAGAATTTTTCCATTTAGACGATTGTGGCACCGTTTTGGTGCGTGGCGTGAAAGAGGCAGGCGATATTGAGGGTAATCTGGCTTTGGTTGAAGCGAAAAACCTTGCCTCGAAAATCTAGAACCAGTAGCTTTTCTTCTCTTCGGCCAGTATTGTGTTTTCAAAAATGGCCTTTGCTTCCTCTAGCAGGGGTTCGAAGTCGGTGTAGCGGGCAGAAATGTGCCCTATAATTAGCTGTTTTACTTTCGCTTTTCGTGCAATTTCGGCGGCTTGGGCTGCTGTGCTGTGTTGCGTCTCTTTGGCCCGTAGTTTCTGCTGGCTCAAGAAGGTCGCCTCGTGGAAGAGGCAGTCGGCGTGCTCTATCAGCGGTATCATTTTCTCGTTATAGGCCGTGTCGCTGCAATAAACGTACTTTTTGCTGGGGTCTGCCGGAAGGGTGAGCTCGGCATTTGGAATAACTCTGCCGTCCTCGTCCACATAATCCATTCCGTTCTTTATGTTAAGGTATTGCGAGATGGGGACACCGTACTTGTCCGCTTTTTCCTTGCACAGGTGTAGCGGTTTGGGCTTTTCCTCAAAAATAAAGCCGTTGCTTGGTATGGAATGTTTCAGCGGAAACGAGGTCACCTTCATCGCCTTATCTTCGTAGATGACTGCGGGGTGGAAGGGGTCGATGGCATGGAAGGCTATCGGAAAGCCGAAGTCCTCTCCGAAAAAGGAAATCTGTTGCTCGATGTATTTTTCCAGATTTGCGTGCCCATATATATTTAAGGTGCCTTTCCTCCCGAGCATGCCCAGTGTCGACAGCAGTCCGGGTAAGCCCAGAATGTGGTCGCCGTGCAGGTGCGATATAAAGATGTGGTTTAGTCTGGCAAGAGATAGGTCCAGCTGCCTGATTACGTTCTGCGTGCCCTCACCGCAGTCAATAAGCATATACTTGCTGTGTATTCCTAATATTTGGGAACTTTGGTTCGCAAGTTTTGACGGTATTGCGGAGCCTCTTCCAAGTATGGTGAGTTTTAATTTGTCTGGCATAACCTCTCTTTTTTCCATAAAATTACAGAAAAATGCGTTTTTTTCGCGTTTCTGGGCCGCTTTATTGAAATATTGTTCGTCTCTTGTGCTGATAATCACGAATTTTTAGTAATTTTGCACCCGATTTTATACACATAATGTCAAACCACTAATTTTTAATTTTTTATTCATTTAAAATGAGCAAATTAACTGAACAGGTTAAGCCTCTTGAAGATTTCGATTGGTCAACCTACGAAAATGGTGATGTCCAGGCTTCTGAAAGCAAGGAATCTCTTGAAGCAAAGTACGACAACACCCTTAACGCACTTAAGGATAGCCAGGTGGTTATGGGTACTGTTATCGCAATGAACAAGCGCGAAGTCGTTGTTAACGTTGGTTACAAGTCCGACGGTATCATCTCTACTAACGAGTTCCGCTACAATCCTGACTTGAAGATCGGTGACCAGGTTGAATGTTTCATCGAAAGCCAGGAAGACAAGAAGGGCCAGTTGGTTCTTTCTCACAAGAAGGCACGTTTGTCTCAGTCTTGGCAGCGTGTTAACGAAGCTCTTGAAAAGGACGAAGTATTTAAGGGCTTGATCAAGTGCAGAACTAAGGGCGGTATGATTGTTGACGCATTCGGTATCGAAGCGTTCTTGCCAGGTTCTCAGATCGACGTTAAGCCTATCCGCGACTACGATGTATTCGTTGGTAAGACAATGGAATTCAAAGTCGTTAAGATTAATCAGGAATTCAAGAATGTTGTTGTTTCACATAAGGCTCTTATCGAGGCTGAACTTGAAGCACAGAAGAAAGATATTATTTCACAGCTTGAAAAGGGTCAGATCCTTGAAGGTACCGTTAAGAACATCACTTCTTACGGTGTGTTCATCGACCTCGGTGGTGTTGATGGTCTCATCCATATCACTGACCTTTCTTGGGGCCGTGTTACCCATCCAGAAGAGGTTGTTCACCTCGACCAGAAGCTCAATGTCGTTATCCTTAACTTCGATGACGAAAAGAAGCGTATCGCTCTCGGCTTGAAGCAGCTTACTGCTCATCCTTGGGATGCTCTTGACGCTGACCTTAAGGTTGGTGACAAGGTTAAGGGTAAGGTTGTCGTTATGGCTGACTACGG
>DETD01000011.1 GCA_002362105.1 Bacteroidales bacterium UBA3297 | reverse complement strand
GCTTTATGGAGCAGTCAATGCGTGGCTTGATCTTTAGGTGTATTGGCATCGTCAGGGCAAAGGCAAACATCGCCTTTACAAACATGGTTTATAACATATGCAGATACTCGCAGATTCTGAGATACAACTCAGAATGGATAACTGCGTAAATGTACCTCGTGGTTTATGTTGTACAATAAAAAAATGGGGGGGTAATTTGGACTAATTACTTTACTTTTGCATCATAGTAATTGTTTGGGCTGTAAAACGTGACCTCTACAGCCTAAACAATTCGATAAAGTGAATTTATAGAGGTCACCTCTTATTTTTTACGAAAGAAAAAAGGAGCATACTGTAAAGTACGCTCCTTACTGTACAATTATTAAATCAGTCAGTATATCAAAATTTAATTACAGTATCTCTCAAAACTTTAGCACTTACATAATCTTTCCCATCAGGATTTAAGCCATAAGAAACCTTCATATAATTGAATTTCAACTCTCTCTCACCAGTTTCTTTGGTTCTAAACGTCCATAATTCTTTATAAGGAGTATACAATGTAGTAGGAATCTTAACACTATCATTAGTAGTCAACGTCCCTGAATCTACTATATCAAAACTTATGGAATCAGCCGCTGCCTCTGTACGGTTTGTCCACCTCCATTCATAATGATAACTAGGGCCATAGCCAGGCATGTCACCATCTGTTGGCAATTCGACCGTAAAAATCTTGCTTTCAAAATCGTCGTTTTTGTCGTCATCGTTACAACTAACAAATGATAAACCAAACAAAATAGAGGCTGCGGTTACAGCAGCGATCCGCAAAAAACTTCTTTTCATAAATAAAACTTTTTTTATTAGGCAATTATCTGGCGACCACTTTTTATATACTATATCCTTCAGACTATAAAGGTCACCTTATTTACAGTCCGAACTATATACAAAAGTATAATTTTTTAGTTCAATTCCAACCGCTATATTCACATATTTTACAAAATATTTCAAAACTCACACAGCAACGAGTTGGATTATAATATTTTAAAATAGATTACCCCCCCATGTAAGGCGTCTTCAATATCTCCGACACATCAGAACGGCAGAAACCTTCCAGTACGGTGGCAATAGGCTTCGTACTCATCACTAAAATCACGGCGCAAACGTGCTTCCTCTGTACTCACCTGGACTAACATTATAGCCACAAAGAGGATATAAACAGCTAATGCCTGCCATGTCCACAACCAGACGCAGACACCTATAAGATAAACAAACGTGCCCGTAAGCATTGGATTACGGCTCAACCGGTAAGGTCCGTCGGTCATCAGATGCCTTGTTCGGGGCGCAACCTCATGGCCAAATGCGTCCATTGGATTGCCATTGCCCCTACGGCGCATATGGACGATGGACCAAACGCTCACAGTCAATCCCACAATGGCAAGGAGAACACTCGCCACGAGTCTCACCCAATTTTCTGGTAAGAACGCCGGCATCCCCGATAAAAGCCACATGAAGGACGGAATCAATCCTACAAACAGGAGTCCCCCCAACAGGTAACCAAAAATTTCTTTCATCGTTCTCATAAGGCTATCTAATTAAAAAAGGAGATTTTTTACAGAAATACAAAAATTCTATCAATAACAAAATTTGGCTAACATCGTATTTCCCTTTTTCATCGGGTTACCACAAAGCGGAATCAGAGCTTTACAATCTCTTCTACAGATAGTCCTGTCGCCTTTGCTATAGTCTCAAGGTCAACACCCAGCTGTTTGAAATTTTTCGCATTGCGGAGTCTTTCTTCTTTTTCTCCCTCTGCTCGTCCTTCCGCTCGTCCCTCCGCTCGTCCTTTCTTTTCTGCAGTGGAAATCGTATTGTATAAATCGCGGAAATTCTTCAAACTCTCTTCGTAGTCGTAGCGTTCCTCCTTTGTGAACGCAGCTATTTCGGCCACGTCAAATAACTTCCTGAAGATGCCCTCTGTCAGGGATGCAGGCTTGCTTTCCAACTGATAGAGGTTCTTGATGACGTAGAGCCATTTGTCCATTAGGGTTTCCAACTCAGTCTCCACCTTTCTGAATTTTGGCATTTCCAGAAAAATGAAATTCAGTTTGTCGCTGAAATCCCGGTTCTCGTCGTCCTTCAGTTTCACCCTTGTCATCACCTTGTCCGCCCTCTCCATCATCTCGTCCATCTCAAAATTGAGGATACCGACAACATAAACCGGCGACAGGCTGTAATCCCACAGTTTCCGGTCGACTGCTCCCTTTTGCGACTGTTCCCTGATGGCAAAAGACGAGTAATAGATGGAGCGGTCTATAAAATGGTCCTGCTCCGCCTTCTGCATCTCTACTATAAAGCGTTCGCCAGCGGCCGTCTTGCAATAGACGTCATAGATGGCACGCCTTTCGCTAGCACTCTCGCCGAGCTGTTCGCTGTTCATATACGTCAGGTCCGTAATCTCCTTCCCGTCTTTCAGTTCAAGAAGGCAGTTCAGAAAACTGATAAGCAGATCCTTGTTCGCCTCCGTTCCGAATATCTTCTTGAAGGCGAAGTCTGTATAGAAATTTATGTAGCGGCTCATTGCTGTACCGGGTATGCACATGATTTTTTTCGTTTATCTGTTACTTAAACACAAAGTTAACAATTTGTATTGATATGTTACCAATGGGGAGGTTGGATTGCGTTCCCTTTGTATGTTGGGATCGCAACTCTTTTCATTTAGAAACGCTGTTTATGCACAGAGGTCGATTAAATAGTATTAATCAGCACTCGTTTTTTTTTGTTAATGTCAACAAATTTAAATATCATTCAATATTACATACACGATTATTTGCAGAATTGGCGCTATTTTTTTACTCATACATATATATAGATATAGATGATTTTTTGTATTTTTGTGACACAACATGTTGTTGAGTTTTCATAATATAGTTTAAGTGTTTGAAGTGGGTTCACTGTGAAGCGGGCCTGCTTTTTTTATTGTAGACCAGCTCCACATCGTTGCAACCTTGCAACTTCACCTACGTATAAACCGGTTTGCCTATCTTTACTTTAAAGAAAAAACAAAGGCATATGAAGAAGTTTCTCATTATTTCTGGAGTGTGTGGCAGTTTTTTAGCGGGTGCCGCAGTGTTTGGTCTGAACGCATGTTCGTGTGAAGAGGAAGATGATTTGGTACAATTCCTTATCACCGATAAAGATACAGCTATGACCATTTCTCCCGATTCAATGCGCCGCATGGAAAACGCGAAGGCAGAGTCGACGATTGACTTCAAAGAATTGAGTGTTATGCAGGGGGTTACCGTTACAGGTATGGTCGACAGTGTTACGTACGTTGACCTTGGCTTGTCGGTTAAGTGGGCCACCTATAATGTGGGGGCAAAGAGCACCAGCGCATACGGAAAATACTTCGCATGGGGCGAGACCAAGCCGAAAGACGATTATTCGTGGAAGTGCTACGAACTGTGCCAGGGAAAGGACGCCCTAACTAAGTATTGCAACAATAAGCTGAATGGAAAAGTAGACGACACGGCCAACCTTATGCATGTTGACGATGCCGCTACCTATAACTTTGGAAAAGAATGGAGAACTCCGACCTACGAAGAGATGGAGGAATTACGTAACAACTGTACATGGGAATGGTTAGACGATTTCAACGAGACACAAATTGCTGGCGCGCTTGGAACCTCGAAGAAGAACGGAAACACCATCTTCCTACCGGCTGCGGGCTATGCATGGTGTAAAAACATAAAACAAACTACCACTAACTGCATGTACTGGACTGCAACGTCGGACAACACGGCTGCCTATGCTATGGAGATTGATGAAGACGAAGACTTCCACTCGCTGACCGACCGCGCTTTCGGAATGCCAATACGTGCCGTGGCCGATTTATAAAAACAGGTTCTTCAATTGAACCAGTTTATTACTCCCAAGGTAACAAGGGCAAACAGCACATAGCGTATAAGTTTGCCCAACATGATAAACGTTGCGGTTTTCAGAAAATCGCAATGCAGCAGGCCAAGGGCCACAACTACAGTCTGGCCAAAACCAGGAATAAACGACAACGAAGCCATGGGTGGGCCCCATTTCTGCGACTTTTTTATAAAGCGCCTCAGTTTTTGTGGTTTGATTCTAGCGTAAGTGCATAACCACCGAAGTTTACCTTGACGCCCTATTAAAAAAATAATAAGGGAACCACAGGTGTTTCCGGCAGTGGCACTTATAATGGTAACAAACGGATTGAGATGGGCCTCTGTAATGCAAAAAACAAAAACAATGCTACTGGGAAATGGCAGAAAACTAGAGGCGAGCAGAGTACCCAAAAACACGCCCAAATATCCCCATTCCATTAGTACACCAGAAAGGTTCGCATAAAACTGGGAGATGCCCTCCTGTATATTCAGAAGTTCCATGCAGACTGAAGTTTAAGTTATACTGCAAAGATACAAATAAAAAAGACCCTAATTGACGAATTTATCGGCCTGTTTGAAGATATTTTCATAGTGAATGTGTAGTTCGCGACTTACTTTTACGTATAAATATTTTTCAATAAAAAAGTAATGAACAAAAAAACACTTTCAACGCTGTTGTTAATGGCAGTTACGCTATGCGCAGGTGCTAGCAACGAAGTCTTAATCAACGGCAACAAAGCGGAAAAAGATGCCGCTAAACTCGAATTCGACGGCGACAAGGCCAAAGTTGAGTACTCTGACGGTTCGACCTTTAACTACGATATGGAAGAGGTTGAAATCTTATTCACCACTACCTCATCTCAGAATACTGTAGCCAACTTCTTGAAGTTGAACAGTGTGGTAACAGACGAGTTGCAGATTAGTGGTCTGAATGGAGGGGAAAACCTGTTCGTGTGCAACACGCTTGGCGAAACCCTAGTAAGCCGTAAGGCTGACGGTGAGTCGGTAACTATTGATTTGAAGGGACTCTCGAAAGGAGTTTATCTGCTTAAAATCGACAATCAGAGTATTAAATTTTTAAAGAAGTAATGCGCCATATGAATAAATATCTACTTTTCGCTTTAGGGTTGAACCTTGCTTTGTCGGCAACGGCACAGAACAAAATGCAGGTCAGCCTTTCTGATGGAAACATTGAAGAGTTTAACACCTCCTCTATCAGCAATGTACAATTCTACAAGGATAACAACAACTGTACAATCACATTGAAGAACGGAACCGTAAAGCAATACGATGGAAACGTTTCACACATTGGCTTTAAAAAACAGACGGCTTTCGACGCTACAAATGCGAGAACCATCAGTTACAGTATGGGACTAGGATGGAACCTCGGTAACCAGATGGATGCGCAAAACAACGGCGTTTCGTGCGAGACGTGCTGGGGTAACCAGGAAACCAACCAACAAGTTTTCGACAAGCTGAAAGAATACGGTTTTTCAACGATACGTATCCCCGTAACATGGATGGGACACATCGACGATAATAACAACTACAAAATTGAGGACGCTTGGATGAACCGTGTGGACGAGATTGTGACCTATGCTGAAAAAGCAGGGCTTAAGGCCATAATCAACCTTCACCACGACGGTGCTGACAGCCAGTATTGGCTGAGTATTAAACAAGCTGCTGCCGACCCTAATGCCAAAGCAAAAATCGAGAAAAAGATTGCCGCAGTCTGGAAACAGATTGCCGAGCACTTTAAGGAGAGAGGCGACTTCCTGATTTTCGAGTCATTTAACGAAATCCACGACGGAGACTGGGGCTATGGTGCGAACTTGAACGACGGAGGTAAACAATACGGCATTTTAAATGAATGGAACCAGTTGTTTGTCGATGTTGTTCGCTCAACAGGTTACGAGAACAAATACCGCTACCTGGGTATTCCTGGTTACAGTACCAACCCCGAACACACCAAGAATTATTTGGTGATGCCAAAAGATGTGGTAGAGAACCGTATTTTAGTGGCTGTTCACTGTTACGACCCATACGACTATGCCACCGCATGCAAGTTTAACGAATGGGGGCACACCGGTAAAGACCTTGCAGAGTGGGGAGAGGAAGGCAGCATAGACTGGACTTTCAATTACCTGAAAGAACGATTTATCGACCAAAACATACCTCTTTACCTCGGTGAATATGGTGCTGTACACCGCGATACCGAAAGCCGTGAACGATTCAGACTTTACTATTTGGAATATGTTACAAAGTCGGCCCGCGACCATGGCTTTGGCGCCCTATACTGGGACAATGGTTCCACCAAATCGGGCATGGAGGCGTTCGGAATCATCAACCACAACACCGGTAACTATATTAACAATGGTAAGGACGTGGTAGATGTATTGCGCAAGGCTTACTATAACACCGATCCGAGCTACACACTGGAAAGTATATACAATACCGCACCTCCTGCCGGTTATTGATAATATGACAAAACAGAGTGACAATTAATTTTAATTGGTAGATTTTAAACACGTTAACAAAGTTAATCGTACTGCCAAAAGGGACTAGAATTGACTGAAAATAGTCCGATTTCCGAAAAAAATCTGTAAATATTACGCATAATAGCGTAATACGCTTTGATTATTCAAACGTATTTGTATATATTTACGAAAAAAGAGAAACTACAGATTATTAAACGAAAATCAGACATTTATATTTTATGAGTAAATTAAAGAATATAAAGCGCATTTTCTTTTTATTCTTAGTCTTGTTGACTAGCGCGAGCGCTCTATGGGCAATTAGTGGTAAAACAGTACAGACAGATCCGATGAATTCGGGTTGTAGTGGCAACCAGCACCGTTACGATAACGGATTTTGCACTAAATGTGGTGATTTACAAGAGCCAGAAAAAGTTAATGGCGTGTACCAGGTTGGCAACGCAGGTCAACTTTATTGGATATCGAACACCGTTAATTTGGGATCGGGCGAGCATTTAACCGTTTCCCTTATTAATGACATTACTGTTAACGATAGTGTACTAGCCTCCGATGGTTCGGTAGTTAATGTACAAAAGCGAATCTGGACCCCTATTGGCGATGCAAAACCATTTAAGGGAACCTTCGACGGACAGGGTCACACCATATCCGGATTGTATTTCAACGATGAATACGAATCGTATATCGGGTTGTTCGGCTTGGTAAATGGCAGTGACATTATGAATGTTCACGTTCGCGACAGCTATTTTAACGGCAAAAGCTATATTGGCGGTATTTGCGGTGTAATAGCAAATGGCGAAACCATTTCCAACATTACAAACTGTAGCAGTACAGCCGTAATTGTAAGTGCCGATTCTTATGCTGGCGGTATTGCTGGTTATGCGGCAGGAACAATTAGTAACTGCTATGCTACCGGAAATGTTAATGGCGATTGGAACGTAGCTGGTCTTGTTGGTAGTGCGAACAACTGCATGGTACTGAACAGTTTTGCAACTGGCAAAGTGTTTGGAAGTACCAATGTAGACGCTATCGGCTTCAACGAGTCGTCTTCTACCTTCAACAATTGCTATTGCATGAACGGAAAAACGCAGAATGGTTTTTCGGAAGACGCTATTGCATTTGCAAGCGGCTATGTTTGTTACTTGCTAAACGAACAAAACCGTGATAGCGAGAAGGCGCTGGTTTGGTACCAAAACCTGGGTAAAGGCAACGCCGACCGCATACCTTCGTTAAATGCTAGCCATAATCAGGTGTACCGACACACGCTTGATTCGAAAACCACTTATTATTCTAATTCTGTCGTTAATGAAAAGCATCCGAAGATGGTTGTGAGTGTTAAGTAATTTACAGTCTTTATATAGAAAAGGCCGACACGCAGGTGTTGGCCTTTTTTGTGCCTATATGTGGCGCAAACAGTGGGGGAACGTAAAACTGATACTTTGTAACACTTGTCCAGTTTGAACAAACTTGCTATATTTGACATGACAAAGAACCTTACAAGTGGAAATTAGCAAAAAATGAAGACAAGGGAACAAAAAATCTCACAAGTAACCATAGTCGGTTCAGCGGTGAACGCATTATTGACTATAGGGAAAATTATAGCTGGTGTTGTCGGTCATAGTGGAGCTATGCTGGCCGACGGGTTACACTCGCTGTCAGACTTCATTTCCGACATTATTGTTTTAGTTTGTGTCCGCATATCGACAAAAGGAAGAGACGATGACCATGACTATGGTCATGGTAAATACGAGACGCTTGCAACATTGTGTGTAGGTGTTTTATTGTTAATTGTAGGCGGAGAACTTTTTTGGAATGGCGCACAAGATATACGTGCCTGCTTAAACGGGCATACTGTAAAACAACCGGAAACAATGGCCCTGTGGGCGGCCCTTATTTCCATTTTAGCCAAAGAAGTGTTATACCATTACACCGCAAAAGTCGGCAAGGAAGTTTCCAGCCCTGTCGTTATAGCTAACGCCTGGCACCACAGGACCGATGCGCTATCGTCGGTCGGGTCGGCAGCCGGTATTGGCGGAGCTATTCTGCTGGGAGAAAAATGGGTTATTCTCGACCCTATAGCCTGTTGTTGCATTAGTGTGCTGATTGTTGTTGTAGCGTTACGGATGATTGGACCCTCGTTAAACGAACTACTAGAAGTATCGCTACCTGCCGACATGGAAAACGACATTATGCGCCTCGCACTAGAGGTCGATGGGGTGAAGAGTATCCACAACCTGAAAACCAGGAAGAGTGGGCCAAACATCATCATTGATGCACACGTAGTGGTAGATCCAGACATCACAGTTCTTGTTGCGCATGACATTTCTACAAATGTAGAAAAGAGTATTCGCACCCGATATGGGAAAGAAACCCAGATAAGCATACACATTGAACCATCGGAAGAAGCAGAATAGACACTCAATCTAAAAAAATAAACGATTGTTTATAAAACACCTTTTATTCGGTTTTCTGCATCTTGTTAGGAAAAAGTAAAACACTTATATTTGTATGGATGATTCTACTGTTTTAAAATTAGATTCAGAATGAACACAAAAAAAATACTCGGATTGTTCCTCACACTATGCTGTTTTCTGACTAGCGGTCTGTTTACAACAGCGAGTGCTGCCCCCAAAGTGGATCCATTGCTCTATTTGCGGCAGAACTATCCAAAGTTAACTAACGAGTATGAGAATGAACTGCTAAATTTCCCTGTTCATTACATATTTGCCGTCGATGTCAGCTTGTCTATGCACAAATACGAGGCACAAGTTGACTCGGCTATTGTTCCTTTTATCAAGGCGTTGCCTGACAATGACTTCGTTACTTTCATCCGATTTGCAACGGAAGCGCGCAGCAACGACGTTGGCTTTACTGCAAAAATCAACCAGTCAAGTAAGAACTCTTTAATCAATAGCGTACATAAGCTCTATACCGACCAGAATTTGAAGACTGGCGATTTTCTGATGCACACCGACATAGCAAAAGCGGTGAAGTCGATTGCAGAAGCCGAAAAAAGACATCAGGAAGTGAAACAAAACGTGGTTGTAATTATAACCGACTTCCGACACGAAGCTGCCGATGGAAAGGAAAGGAAACTCAACGAAGACGAAATCTGCCAGCTACACCGTGTGATTGAAGCGGCCAACATTGGCAAAGAGAGCCGGAACGTGGCCCTGAAGCTGAGGGACGACGATAGCAAGCCTGGTTATTGCTTAAACCAGCTGCGTGACCAAGTATTCCCTACAGCAGGGAAATCGGCCTTGCAAATCGTACCGGTTGGCAACAGTTCTAGTGCTATTAACGACTGGTTTGAAGGGCTCCGTCGTGATATTATGGTCAGCAAACTGGCAGCTATCATCGAAATTGAGAATAAAGCCATTGATATCGATTTTGAACAAGAAGTCAACATTGACGGCGATGTCAGAACCAAAATCAACTGGAAACCAACCCGTCTCTACAAAAAGATGCGTATCGACTCATCGGTCGTTGCTGCCCCGAACCTTTCTGGCTTCAGTTTTGATGTTAACGGAGACGAACTTGGTTTGAAAAATGAACTTTCTTTCGAATCGGAGCTTGGGCAATTGGAACATTCGGGATTTGGTTTCTTGGGCTTCCACCATATGACCGACAGCCTCCAGCTGGGTGTTGACATGCCTACCGATTTCGACGAAGAGCTGAAAAAGCTTGAAATAGACAAACCTATCTCAACCCCAAAGAAAAAGATTGATAAGTGGATTTTCACCTTCCCGCTGCCTTTTTGGCTGGCTGCGTTAATTGCAGCATTGTTATTACTGTATATTATTATGGTGCTCCGCCAAATAAAAATTAACAGTGGAAATACTGGCAAGTTCCGAGGAGAAATCGCTATAAAAAACATAGCAGAGGATTGTACGGTGAAAGACCGTTTGAAAACCTTTACCGACTCGGTGGCGATTGGTAAAAACGGAACGGGCAAGTTTAGAGTGCAGGGTGTAGCGTGGACATTTCAGATACGACGCGAAACCTACTCGATATTCAACATCTTTAAAAAGCCCAAAATCGTTTTCAAGGTCGACAGCGGTTTTGTGTTCACTCCTGCCTACAAAAATGGAGTAGACGGCAAAGAGTTCAAAAGCATGCTGACCGTTTATTGTGGTGCCAAACGTGGTGAAAAAGACCACCAGGTCACTATCAGGAAAATCTAAATTCGGAATAAAAAGAAAAAAATAAATACTATGGCTAAAAAGAAACACATCTTTATTGGTTTGGGCGGCTCGGGTTGCCAAACTGTGGCTCAAATTAAGGAAAAAGTATACGAGAAAAAATTCGGAGAAACGCCTCAAACGAAATCGCGTCTTGACGCGATGAACGAGAACTACCGCTTTATTTTTGTAGATACAGATTCAAGAGATATAGACGAAGCGAACAAACGCAACAGAACTTCATTTGAATACGGACGTGTACCTTTTATTGCACCAAATACCGACTTGGTCAACTTGGGTAAGGGAAATCCGCAGGCTATCTGGTACGAGGCTTGTCAGGATGCCGACACACTCATCAACAAACGTATTTTGGAGGCTTGTTCGCCTGAACTTGCGGCAAAAATTCCAGATCAGCCGTTAGCTTTTGGTGCTGGCGCCTTCAGAATGAAGTCGAGAATTGCCTTTGCACACGCGCTTAGCGATTTCCAGATGAAATTGCAGGCTGCGATTTCGGCATTGAACGACGTGAAGACGACCGGTGGTTCAGATTTTAACATCTATTACTGGATTATCTGCAGTTCGTTGGGTGGTACTGGTTCAGGCATTATTAACGATGTTCTCTACCATGTGAACATGATGCACCGCCAGACTGTAGGTGATGGTGACCCACAACTCATACTGACGATGTACATGCCAAAATTATACATCGACCAAAACAGCACAGAAGAGAAATACACCCTGAACGCATACGGTGTTTTCTCTGAAATTGAGGCCTTTAAGTGTATGAGTCAAGAGCCAAGCCAAAATACCGTTTTCCACCGTATGGCCTTGGTGAACGATTATAACCTGATTGACCCTAACCGCAAATACTGTCCGTTCTATTACCTGATTCCGATTGATGTGCAGACCGACAAGGGAACAAGTCTTGGCACTCAACATGAGATGTACCGCAATACGGCTGAACTTTTGTACCATATTCATGAGGGAAAAGGTGGTGAAACATTCCGTTCAGATATCGACAACTATATGAACGATATAATGGAACGCGACCACGACAACTTCTTGGTGCCTATGGGCTATGTTTCGCTACACAAACCAGAGGAACAGATGCGCGCCTATATGCGTACCCGTTTTAAGCGCGATGTGTTGCGTGACTGGTTGTTGAACAACAATCTGAAGGCGACTACTATTGAAGACAATAAGAAGGAAGGACTTTACAAAGAGGTCTTTGGCTCTATTATGGAAAACGGTAGTTTCTATAACAGTATTGACTCGAAAGTTCAGGAAATTACCGACCTTGTTGTAATTGACGATACCAAAGACAAGCTCGACGAGGGCAAGGATTTTGCTATTCTGGCTTCTGAAATCGCCCGCATTAAAGACGATGTTTTCGATGTTGTATTGAAGCCTGAAAATCTGGACAAGGTTAAGGAAGAACTCGTTAATGTGTTGTGGAAGAAGGCTGAAGACTGGATTCGTGAAAAAGGTATTATATATGCCCTAAATGTAATTGACGCTATACGCGAAGTAGCAAAGAGCAAATACGACAACATCGACAAAAATCTCTCAGACATTAAGGCTGAAGTTGAAAATGCTGAAACAGAAGCGCAAAAAGCGTATGAAGATGCTAGCCATGTGTCTTTAAAGGAGCATACCATTGGGTCTAATCTCGACGACATTGTTGCCTATAAAGCAAGCCTCGAAAAGTTTGAGATGGCCATTGCAGACAAAGGTTTTGCCGATTGGACTCTGGCCATATTGAAAAATTTCTGTTTAGACGAAAAGACAGATGAACTGGCCAAGTGCAAAAACCACCTGACCCGCTACAAGAACAAGGCTGAAGACATGAACAATAATGTGCTGAAAGAATATAAAGGTCTGGCCGACACTTTCGGAAAGGCCTCTCTTGACGTTACTACTGTTTACCTGCCTTTGTTGAAGGAAATATGCGACGGCAACGGCTGGAAGGTGAATAACCGGTTCAGCAAACTCTATAACTGTATAATTCCTGCAAAAGAGGATGCAGAAGCACATGCCGAACGCGATTCGTTGATGAAATTTATCAACGATAACATCTATTTCACCCAAGACGAGGAAATGAACGAACGTATTCTACAGAATGAATACGTTGTTACCATCAAACGCGAACAGAAAAATGCCCTTGGAAAGAAGGTTGAGAAGATTGACAAGGACAACCGCTTCTTTGCTAGCAAAGACTTGGAACGTACGCCTGAAAAGGTGATTGAGCAATTCCTCGAATTCTCACAAATAGCTTTTGAAGATAAATTCCAGAAAACTCCTGAAATACAAGACCGATGGATTAACCGCAGCCTTTCTGAGTTCTTCAACGAACTGAACAACGACCAGAAAGATGAGGTTCGCAACAGCTTGAATCCTGCACTCTTCTTCAGTTACAACAGCGACCGGATTGATGTGATGAAGAAAGAGGAGCACATGGTTTTTGTTGCTAACAATAAAGATTTGGCCCGACAGATGCTGGGCTATGACAGCGGCAACCCTAAGCATCGTTTTGAGGAAGATTCAAATGTAAATACAGCGTTGGTTATCAAGTCGAAATTCGGACTCGCCCTTCACGACTACCGCATTTACGATTCCATAAAGATGGTATACGACAAGGCTACTTTCCGTGAAAAATACCACTTCCACCGCGACTTTGCACAACATTTGGGCAAGATAACGCTGGCCGACCTTCCTGATGAAGAACTGCAACAGCACAGAGTATTGGCAAAGGTTCTGCTCCTCAATGCTTTTGCGAAAGATTTGGCTCCGTTATTCTATACCGACCAGTATGAACCGGAGAACTACGCCAATACCATGTTGATTGACAGCTCCATTGATTCTTCGCTGGCAGATGACACCATATTGCTGGCTGGTCCGGAGGCATTGTCGGTAAAAGACAGTATGCTATGCCTTACACGTACAGAAAAGAACAGGCAGTATTTCTGCGAAATTAGTGGAAACTCTTTCGCTAGAATTTTCGACGAATATATGAACCTTTTCTTCAACAAGCGCTTTGCCGATTCGTTGCAAAACCTCCTTACCTCTATTACGCGTACTTCTGTTACTGTAAAAGAAGGAGGCAAAGATGTACAGAAACACGGCTCGGAAATACTGAAGAAGAATTTCCAAGAGAAACGCAAACAACTGCTTGAAGAACTGAACCAGAAAAAGGCAAAGAGCCAGGGCGACGACCGTAAAGTTTACGGTATCTTGTTTAGCATTATCAAGAACCGTTATGACTCTTACCAAAAATTCATCGGCTAATTAATCAAAAACACAAAAACTGTCCGTTAAGATGCTACCTCTTTGGATTATAGACTTAAATAGTGACCGACAACGCAACGAGTTGCTCCAAGACCGACTTAAACAGGTTTCTGGAGCTCTGCTTGCTGTCTCCAACATTCCGGTTAAGCCTCTTTCCGACAGTGATGTATACGGTGAAACGGTCACGAAAAACCTGTTAGATCCTAACGGGCAATGGCTTTACTCGCATTTCGATGACCTCTTTAAGGACGCCGACTTCGGGAATGAAGAGGCTATGGCCGACCTGTTGTACGACTTTAAAGAGAAAATTGTTCGTGAAGGTCAGACATTCATAGGTTTGTTGCGGGCTTCGAAAATTAAGACAGACATCAACATCAACATCTGCGTTCTTGGACACATCGAGGAAAAAATGTCGCAAATGACTTTTGCCTCGGTCGCATCACTTGTGCAACTCGAGAAGGGACGTATTCTGCCCAACCACATCCACCAGGGTGTGAACATTATGGGTATGATGTACATACCGTCGGCTGTCAATACACGAAAGCGGGAAGACCGTCAAAAGGTATTACGGTGCCTGCGCGAGATTGAGGTACAGCATGAAGTTTCGTCGGTGCACGGATACGATAAAATGCTGTTTTACCAAGATGTGCAGAACAAGACACAAAAACAATATGCGCGTCTTAATTTAAGCCAGCAGGTCGACTATGCAACACAATGCATCATCAACCTGTTCTATGCGACAAACGAGTTTCATCCGCTACTGAGTGGTAGTAGCTCGAACGAACATTTCTACCTTTCATTAGGTCCGGCTTCCATATTCTACGATCCAAGCCAGCAAGATTCGAAAGATTTGCAGTCGGTTGCCAATGGGCTGATTGCCGCCTTCAAGACGGAGGGTTTAGGCACTCAAAAAGACAAGACAAACTTTGTCAACGAAAAGGACTACGACACGACCAAACTTTTGTGTGAACTTTTCACAAAAAACACAAAAGAGCTGACTCTCGAGAATGTTGAACCAGACGAGCCCGACCCGCATCCGATTCGAGATTACCTGTACAAGCCGTTGAAACGGCGTTATTATGAAGGATATTTGAAAAGATTTCCTTCTATACTTATGTCGAAAATAACGAAAGCTGTTTCCGACCAAACACGTACAGTGCTTGAAACGGTCTGCATAAAGGGCAAAGAACAACTCAGCAAGTTTGCCGATGTTGCACTGCCAACCGCAGTTAGAGACCTGATTACCGATTGTAACCAAGACACTGGTGCCGTTTTCAGGGTAGAGCGCCAGCTGAATCTTTTGAAGGAGAAAATCGAATACCGCGAAAGCAGGATAGACGATGAGATTGAAAATAATGTGTGGGTACACATTATGGAGCACATTCCTGCCAAGTTACAAGACCATTTTTGCGAGTATCACGACGAATACGTAGAGGATACAGATAATACACGGAAAAACAGGAACAATAGGGGAGAGCGGTGTTCGGCACGGAAAAAGTCGGCACTGAACGACCTGACTAACCACATCAAAAAAGAGCCAACGGTTTTGTCGCGCTTTGCACGTGTCTTCCTTTTTGGCATTATACTGGTTATATTGGTACTTCCTCTGCTTGAACTTGTATCTCCAAGATACATCAATTTGGGCAACATTGCACGGAACTCGTTCTTATGGGCTCTAATAATGTCGTTATTGCCTGCACTATGGCAGCTGTTGGCCCACTGGTATTACCAAACGAGGTTGAAGTTCTTTATGAACCGTCTAAAGGCCTATTACCTTCACGATGCCTATGCGAGGGTTGTAAATGGAGTGAGATCGGAAGCCGTATTCTTCTATACAAACGCCATTCAGTTATGCGACGAGTACCTCAAGCGGTGTGAGAAGATCCGTTTAGACGTGAAGCCTCTTGCTCAAGATAATGTCGACTGGAAACCGGCTATTCCGCAAATGACTTTCAACCAGCCGCTTGTTGATGGCATTTTTGGCGATGAACGGCTATTCCCTGGCGATTTTGTCGACTGTGGGAAAGTGCTAGTCAGCCAGAAAACGGAGTTTGTAAACAAACTCCAACTAAGCGATTATTATTCGATTATTCGGGTGCTGAAGGACTCTATGTGCAAGCTGTTCGCTAACGTCCACCTACAGAAGAACGAGCGAAGAGAGGATGAGAATACGGGGCACGTAAAGTTCCTAACCATCAAAGAAATCAGGGAACAGAATGCAAAAGAATGGCAAAATACGCTTGATACGTTCAAAACAGACCTGAAAGACAACATTAAAAGGCTTATGGTTCCGCGTAAACTCAACACCGTTGACGCGAAAGTGTTGAACTATGCGGAAACATACGACAATAACAGCATAATGCTGCCTTTTATCGATTTCTGCGCTACAAACGGAGAACTGACAGCCGATAATTGTCATGAATATGCCGACGTTAAGTGTTACGACGAGAAAATGAAAGGTCTCACCTTGCAATACTTACCGTTCAACACGATATTCCAGTGCGACAAGCACGACAACCTCTACAAAAAATTCTTCTTTCTTACCAAGTGGCGTTCTTTCGATGCTATTGCCGCCAACCGTATACTACCAGAAACTGAACTAGATTTGTCGGTTAACGAGGTGACAAAGAAAGACGACGAGGCCTCAGTAAACACCTCAAACCAAACGGAACTGCCGTATTCGTCAGTCTTCTTATATGCGCTGTGCGGAAAAGACGGAACCGCATCTATTTGGTTGAAACTCTTCAGAAACGAAGAGTTCGCTGAAATTAGCGACCGTACGCTCTTCTTGAATCGGATGAAACAGGAAAGCTGTTTGTTGCATTCTACACTCAACCAGTTAGATTGAACCCTTTATTTTGAAGTTTGATTATGTTCGAGAATACCTTCGTTCTACTCATCATTTTGCTGGCTTGTATTGCTCTCTATGTTCTTAGAAGAATATACAAGGCCCTGTTTCGTGAAGAGGTGTCCATCACAACATTCAATAATGGCGCACCTCCTCTCAATATTGGTATTTTAGACTATTCTAATAATACCGATGACGGGCTCAGCGACCGCAACGAAGTGGCAGTTGTACGCATAACGGGGGCTAGTTTCGATACTCCGTATATTGGTAGGGTTTTGGTCGACAACAACCACCGCGCCATTGTTCATGTTATTGCAAGCGATTTGGAACTTGAAGCCGAGACGCCTTTTTATAGGCCTTGTGGTTATGTCGACGTTCAGGGCTATGTGCACGAAATTGTAAATGGCCGTGATGTAAAAGTTGGCTATATGGCCCAACCCTCGCAACCGAACACCCCAACCATAAACGGCGAGTGGCATTGGTACAGCTTTTGGAAGCGTGAGCTAAACGCGTATAGCGGCAAGCCACAATCGGGTAAAGCAAAGGAAGAAAACAAGAATAACGACGCCGATGCGGAAGATAATGGTGGAGAAAGGCCACAGTTGGTTGCCGAGTGTGTGCGAAGGGGGTTCCATATAGGTGGCAAAGACGCCTTCCCAAGCGAAGCGCGTGCTTGTGGTTATGCCTTGTTTTTTAAAAAGAAGAGGTCTGTCAACAACTATTCCGACTACTATAACAACCCTTCGAACTTGTGGAAAGATACAGCCCTTTTGGCTACAATCGTATACTCGGTTATTTACCTGATACTCTTTCTTATCAACACCCAGTTTATGCGTGTGCCTTTGTTCGGCCGCAATATTTATGGAATGATGGTTGTGTCGAGTTTCTACTTTGTAGTATGGGCTGCCGTAAGGGAAATGAAAATAAAGAAAGCAGAGTGGTCTAGTTCTATAAAACCCCAACTCGACCTTCTGAACAAGAGTATTGGCATACGCCTTACAGACCGTATGATTACCGTTCTGGCAAGTGCTGTAGTTTCGTTGTGCCTCTTTTTCTACAACCTGGAAAACCTGTTGACAGAATTTCCTGTTCTTGTCGACTATTTGCATTTATTCACCAATTTCACCCATTACGATTTCGATTTTCTTCCGTTGGCAAATGCCATATTCATTGGCCTGACCATTAATCGAACACAACGGTCTGTTCCGCTGCCATGGAATATAAATTCTGGTTTGGAAGAGAATGAAGATGAGTCGGGGACCGACGTGGTAAAGAATCCAAAGGGTAAAATAGACGTCACATACGATTGGCAGCTCGACTCGTTTAACAATGTTGCGTTACACGGGCAGGTCACCCTTCATTTCAACAAGGAGGAATACATCGACTTGCTGCGCCAAGACAACCCATTCTACCCTCAAGTTATTGACCATTTGAACGATAGGGTGGTGCGAGAAATGTTCCACTATATGCTTACCAAACCGCGTTCGCGCGAACATTTGCGCTATTTGGCCTACTACATAAACGAAATGGCCAGCCGAAAGAATCTCGCGAACATCGACCGGTTACAGTTTGCCCTCGATTTTGTGCAAGAACCCAATATACAGTACCGTGAAGTGCATGGCAGCAAAAGTCTGGATTTTGCCGTAAACTATATGCGTTTCCCCGACGAGACACTGTACGACAAAGAAGGCGACTTTAACTGCAAGGCTTTTCTTGCGGCCGCTCTTTTCTACGAGATGGGAAGTGACGTATTCTTCCTTTATTCCGAAAACTACAAGATTGCGGGAGTTGCAGTGGAAATTCCTTATTCCGATTTGGTTAGATACATCAGTACCGACATGTATGACGATGTGGTACTCGAAAAAAACGGGAAGAGGTTCCTGTTCTGCGATGTGGTGTGCGATGTATTTAAGATAGGCCAAATTGAAGATGGCAAAAGCATCCGCGACTTTGATGTTAAAATAGACTTTTTCCATAACGATGAGAATCAGGAAGAAAATTCTTCCAACTATAACATCGACAATGCGCTACCGCCTTCTGTCACCAAAGATGTGACGTACCAGTGGGAACTTGATTCGCTGTTCGGTACCCGCTTGAAAGGGATGTTTAAACTGCATTTCGAAGAAGACTACATTGACAGACTCAGAACAGATAATCCTTATGCCTCGGGCAACAGTGGTCTGACGAATCAGGAAAACGTGGAATTGATGTGTGCCTATATGCGCAAACACGATGAAACGCTTTCAAATTTGAAAAAAATTGCCGAATACATCCGGCATACGATCGCCTCTGAGAAATTGAATAAGGCAGATGCCTTGCAGTTCATACTCGACTTTGTACAGGAACCGAATATTAAGTACCAGTACGATAGTGAATCGTCGGCAATAGGTAATCCGAAGCAGTATGTACGTTTCCCCGACGAGACTTTATACGATAAGGTTGGCGACTGTGACTGTAAAACTATGTTAGCTTCTCAACTATTTAAAGAGTGTGGTTTCGATACGCTCTTTTTGATATCGACAACGTACCAACACGCCGCTTTGGCTGTCGCATGTGACCAAGAGCTGTTAGATTTGCTTGACAACGCCAGGGTAAATGCCACAAAACTAGTGCATAACGGTGTAGAATACTTATTCTGTGAAACAACGGGGGACGGATTTAAGGTTGGGCAGATAGTAGATGGCGAAGACGTCGCTCAATTTGACCTGATTATTCCAATTTTCTAAAAAACGGAAAAATGAATAGAAAACATAAGACATACGGCCATTTTATAGCGATGGTGGTGGCGATGATAGTGGGAGCAGTTGGCATTAGCGCAGTCTACCAGACTGCTAGAAACCGTCCGCCAATCGCATACGGAAACTTGTCGCCTGAATCTATCGCAAAATTTAACAAGAAAATGGCGGAAGCGGGTGATCAGGGTTCCCTTTTTGTTTTGGAACAACTAGTACTCAGTCAGTGGGACAACGAAAACGACTATGGAGCTCAAGACACAGCTGGTTGGACGCACATTGAAGACGATCGCTTTATTGTTTACTACAAAGACGACTTAAACAATGTTTGGAAACAGAACGCCCAACTAACTTTGCGGTTGGCTAACGAAGCCATCCCCCAAATGAAGGCTGTGTTCGGTAAATATACCTATCCTGAAGATATTAATGGAAGAAAGTTGCCTATTTATCTGCCTCCAACCCGTTCACAATATGGTGAAACTATTTCTATTTTGTACGGAGGTCCAACCGATTCCGAGGGCTCACTTGGAATGACCATATACAAAGTTTCACAGTCGGGTTACCTTCCCATGGGAATCGTACTGCTGAAAGACATATTTGACAAAAATGCAGATTTTTGTAACTCGCTGGTGGTAGTGTTGCCCCACGAATTGAGTCATTACGTCTATGCCTCGCTTTTCCAGTTTAGCGACGATTGTGTACCTATGAACTGGGTTAAGGAGGGAATTGCAGACTATGTTGCCGGAAGAAATCCGCAAGTGCAAGGGCAAGATTCTGTCGATTTTATAGAAAGATATTGCGACTTAAAGAAAGACTTTCCTGTAGAAAAAGGAAACTTTTCGAATAACCAGTATTGGGCAGGCGAGTCCTTCTTCAACTTTATAAAGGAGAAATACGGTAAAGAAAAAGTCAACGAATTTATACAGTCGACCTATACAATATCAATCGACTCGGTCCTACTAGTCACCTTCCCTAACAAAGACATGCACAGAGAGTGGGTAGATGGCTTAAAAACAAATGCACCGAGCAATCAGGCAATTGCATTAACAAATGAGTAGACCATACTTTTATTGGCATGACTATCTCAACTTAGTTGAATACTGCGCGTAATTCTGGAATAATATTCTTTGTGTAGGCATTCGCTCCAATAACATTCATATGTACCGGATCGTAGAAATAGTCTTTATTTCTATTTATAGTAGAATCGTTAAAATGATTGATAAATGGGATGTTGTATTTGTGTGCTAATTCCTTACAATAGTCAAATTCAGATGATTTTTCTGCATTGTATAAAGGTGAAACAATAAAAACTAATTTTATCTTATCCCTTTTACATAACTGTATAATGTTATTAAAGCATTTTACCTTATAATCATCGTTACAGTTATAGCGTTTGGTTACTTCATCATCGGGTTCGGTTGCCATTAATCTACATTCTGGCAGGTAGCCGTTCGAGATAAAATTTTGTTTTGTTATATTTTCAGCAACGAGTTGTAGTAGCTTGGAGTTTATCCGGTACATATTGCTATTCATCTTGTATTTTTCCATAGGATCTATACTGGAAAAAATGGAATCGACCCCCCTTACACTGCTATACAGTTTTAAAGGACCCAAGTATTTGCTATAATCCTCTTCTACTTTCAGATAATCGAATTCAGGGGTTACCTCATAAAGAATATATTTGGGTGAATAATGACTTGTCAACGCCTGTAGTAGACCATAGGCGGTAATACATCCACAACCAATATAGGCACAGTTATAGCATGAAACACCAAGCGAGTCACTTATAATTTTCGGGTCGTAGTGGCGTACTGCCCGTGAAGAACCCATAATCAGTAGATCTTCAGATGTTCCATTACAGATATATTCGGTTTTTTGAATCTCTCCACCAGCTGCATGTTTAATCAGATAGTTTGAAATGAAGCCGAAACAGACATCTACCGCGATTAGAACGACAAAAAATATAGACAGGTTAATGATAAATTTTTTCATTGTTTAGAAACTTACGTAAATAAATTGTGAGGCATCGAGTACACCGTAGAGGATAATCAGCATAAAAGTGAATATATATGCCCCCCAGCGGACAATCTTATACTTGTTATTAAAGAAGTTAAATCGACCATTTAAGAACTCTGCCGACAAATCGCTGCCGATTAACATGACAAACATCGTCATCATAATCGGAAGGAAGCGTATGCCTTGCGACTGTCCGTCTGAACAGGAAATAATTTTATAGATGTAGTCCATTGCGTTGTGAACAGAATCCATTCTAAAGAATATCCAGGCAAAACTTACAAGAGTGAAAGTCACCATGATTCTCATAACAACTACGAAAGCACTTAGAAACCTGTTGCTTGTTGTACAAACTCCATATTTCCCTTTTGGATCTAGGCCTAGTATTTTTTCTATTATTTGAAATAATCCGTGAATTCCACCCCATATTACAAAGGTCCAGTTCGCACCGTGCCATAATCCCGATATTAGAAAGGTAATCATAATATTGAGATATTGCCGAACCTTCGAACACCTGTTGCCTCCTAAATTTATATAAACGTGGGTAGTTAACCATCGGGTTAGAGAAATATGCCAGCGCTTCCAGAAATCGGTAATTGATGTCGCCAAATACGGACGTCTGAAATTATCGACTAAGTTGAACCCCAATGTTTTAGAAATACCGATTGCCATCAGGGAATAGCCAGAAAAATCGCAATATATTTGTATCGTATAGAAGACGCTTGCTGTAAAGCACGTGGAACCGCTATAATAAATATAATTGCTATATACGGTATCGACATAGATACCCAGACGATCGGCGACAGCAACCTTAAGGAACATTCCCCACAATAAGAGTTGTAATCCCTCTTTTATCTGGTTATAATCAAAACTACGTGTTCCTTTTATTTGTGGCAACAGTTCACTCGCTTTGCTTATCGGACCAGAAGTAACTTGGGGGAAAAAACTAATAAATAACAAGTAATCTAAAAAGTTTTTCTCAGCAGCTACTCTTTTATGGTAGACGTCAAAAACATATCCTACCGCCTGAAAGGTAAAAAAAGAAATACCAACAGGAATTGCATAATTCAGACCTGGTAAGTTGAATTTAAGGTTCAACATGGTTAAAAGATCTGAGAACGAACTGTTAAGAAAATTATAGTACTTGAAACATAATAGAGGTAAAAGTGCAATTCCTACGACCAAAAAACACGTCCATTTGGGAACAGATGATTTTTCTATGAATTTACCACCTAAAAAGGTTAGGAGTGAAATTGAGAGTAAAACAATGGCAAACGTAGGCTTCCAGTTCATATACAGCAAATAACTAATTATAAGCAGGTAACAATTGCCTACGTTTTTCAATTTTGCTGGAATCACCCAGTAAATAATAAACAAAATAGGATATATTAACCAAAAGTTAAAACTATTAAAAACCATGATATTTTTTAATATACTTATGTTGTGTGTGTCTTAAGCGCAAACGATAAACTTTCTTTTTATATTATCTTATGTCCAAAATTACAAAAACATAATAACAACACTGCATTAAATTCGATAAAAACCACATAAAAAAACGATAATATGCACTGTTTATGCACATAAATGTCGTTTTTTGCGATTTTTCACATTCTTCTAGTATAGATATAGATCAATAGAAAACGACTTTCAATAACCTTGAAGACGTATTAATAAAGTTCTATTCTATTATTTATAACATCAATACGTTTTCTTATATAATTCTGAAAACTAGAATTGAGTGAATCTTGGTTACAGTTGATAGGAAGCCAAAGTTCAGCGTCGAGCTTGTTTGATACACTCAGCTTTTTAAACATTTGGTCAATGTAGGAATCAATAGAACATATTTCTTTATAATGTGTTCTCCATACTTTCTTATAAATCCGACAGAACTCAGGATCTTCAAAAAAACGGTTAAAAAATTGAAATCCAATGTTTTCGTCATCTAAGCACGGCTTAACACCTTTTCCCATAGTTTGGAATGCAGGATTTTCAAAATAGGTAAAGGAACGTTCTGGGTCAAAATACCTAGCATCACCAAAAGCCCAATCGTAATCCCATGGCATACCGAAATGAAGTTTGTCATACTCGTCGTAACTATACACGTAGATGCTTTTAGGGTGCATCCATTCCAAATTACAGATCAATTCAGAGTGAAGCATATATTTTGCTAAAGACTCCACATCAATGTAAGGGGCATAGTCTTTATAGGAAAAATTTTTACACGATATAGCAGAGTCTATCTTGTTAATGAGTAACATAGCTCTGTTGAAGGCCGAATCTTTCTGAGGAGCGTGAATCATCACTGGAAGTTTGCTGAACTTGCTTGTACCACTAAATTTTTTGTCTAAATGCGTATCAATTTCAGCAAGGAATCCCCCCTTTTTAGTATTCACATCAACCCGTCCTTTTTTAGCTTCAATCTTTTCTGTGAGAAGATAATTGCCCAAATGTTTACCATTAACAACAAGTTCAACGTGTTGCGTGTGGTTGCAAAAGTCCATTTGAAGCCGGTTACCTAGCTCAAGAGCAACCGTGTTGAAAATATTAGTCGGGTCGGAATAGTTAGCGATAAGAACCCAGTTCTTGGCGTCGTGCATTCCAAAAAATCCTGCTTTTTCGTCAAGTTTAAGACGGTATCCTTTTTTGGGAGAAAGAAACCAAGAGTAGTTGCCACGTCCTTTTATTTTTGTGGAATTAGCGTAAATAGTTTTCCCATCTTCTGAAATGACAAGTATTTTGGCATTCTGATATTCGCTTTTGGAACGAATATCTTTACCATTGTCGGTTTTTATATAAATGACAGGAAGTCCCGTCTTCTGGAAACTCTTCTCTTTGTTACAAGAAGTAAGCAATAATGCGGACAGAACACATAAAACTAATTTAAGAGTATTCATTTAAATTAGACGTTTTGGTTATCATATTGGGTCTACTAATACGACACCTAATAAAGAATCAAATAATTACGAAATTCAAAAACATTAAATTTTAGAAAATCACAAACAGCCTTTACATCCTTTACTAGTTCATACTCTTTCAGCACTAGAGTAACATAACAATGTCAAACAATAAACCTGATTAAATTTTTTCCTAATAACTAAGGTCTCTGAAAAAAACACAAAATTCACGGAGACCATCCTATTTTTCATTTGCGGACGCAAAAATATAGAAATATTCCTTGTTTGATTTCATTTTGTCACGCTTTAAATGTCATAATTATTAAATTTAGTTAATTTATATGCTTGACTCTGTCAATAAACAATAAACACACCTACATAAAATAAAATACCATATGTTTTACACGATGTTCAGTTTGAAAAGATGAAAATATGGTTTAAATTTGCATTAATTTGCAATAAAAGATGCAATAAGACTTAACTAAAAGAAGCATATGCAAAAACTTTTCTGTTTTTTTGTATATGTTTTCCATACATGTTAAGATAGAAATCGCTGGTAAGCGTTGAAGTCCTAACAGAGTGATTGTCTGTTAATCAGTTAGTCACCGAATCATAGTGGTAAACACCATTGTGGTATTAGGATGTTATATGTAAAATTATGACGCTAAAGAAAAAGGAATCAGATTGGTATATAATATATCGGAATAGGAATAATTACGAATATTTATTCAAAATTCTGCAAAAACATGATATTCCGTATTATACAGCCGTATCGATGGTTGAAGAATACAAAGGAGATGAGATTGTGAACAAAGAGTACGAGTCTATTAAGAACCTCATCTTTATTCAATTATCAGAGTCTGGCAGTCTTTTTTTTAACAAATTGAAAACCGATTTCGGCATCGACATTATCCCCTATATAGACTGTATGACGGGGGAACCTGCGAAAGTAGGAAATGACGAAATGGAACGGTTTATTATGTTGAGCAAAAATGATCCGGACTCAATCGAAATACTAA
Organism: Bacteroidales bacterium UBA3297; assembly: GCA_002362105.1. GTDB lineage: Bacteria > Bacteroidota > Bacteroidia > Bacteroidales > Paludibacteraceae > Physcocola. The sequence goes on along the minus strand of DETD01000011.1, from coordinate 73,508 downwards.
AAGACCGTTTTGAGAAATTCTGCGACCGGCCTCGTGTTAGAGTCAAGGCTGGACCATATGAAGGTTTGGAAGGTCGATTAGTAAGAATACGTCGGGATAGAAAAGTAGTAATTTCACTTGGAACTAACGCTATTTCAATATCGGGTATTCATTTTTCTCTGTTAGATTTTAATTTTTAGATTTTGCTATTTGTTTAAAACTACTTCAAATAAATGAAAAGAAAAATACAGATAATAGCAGTTGCACTAACTGCTTTATTGCTATCTAGTTGTAATGCCTCTAAGGATGTTGTTTACGTTCAGGAACTAGGTAATTGCCAATACGTAAAAATGGCTGAGCCTACAATGCTTACAATGCGTCCGGGCGACCGCTTGTCTGTTATGGTCTATTGCGACAACGCGGTTATAGCAAGTGCGTTTAACCTGAGTTCTGCTACTGCTGGTATGGGAAGCGGTGGCGGTGGCGGCACAAAAGAAGGTGAATGCTATACAGTAGACACCGAGGGTAACATTAAGTTGCCTACATTAGGAAAAGTGCAGGTTAAAGGAAAAACCAGAGAAGAAATCAGCAAACTTATTGAAGACATGCTGGTTGAGCAGAAATTACTTCGTAACCCTGTTGTCACTGTAGAAGTTAAAGATATGTTCATTACTGTTATGGGTGAAGTATCAGAACCTCAACGTGTGCCTTTTACAAAGGACAAGGTAACATTGACGGAAGTAATAAGTGAATGTGGCGACTTGGACCTCAACGGCGACCGTGTAATTAAGGTTATGCGACCAGAGGAAGACAACAAAATGGTTTGCTATACTGTTGATTTGCGTTCAGCTAGAAATTTATATTCTTCTCCAGTTTACTATTTGCGTCCTGGCGATGTTATTTACGTTCAGCCAAACCAGTATAAAGCAAATCAGACCAGAGTTAACGCAAACAATTTGCGTACCCCAAGTTTCTGGATTTCAATAGGAACACTAATCACAACGGTATTGGTATTAGTGAACAAATAATCTCATATACTAGTTTCACCTATGCAGACACATATAGTTGAAAAGCGGGACTACCTCACTGCCAGTGAGATGTGGAAAGCCTGTTTGAAACATTGGTGGTGGTTTGTTATATCGGTCATCATAATGATGTCGTTAGCCTATGTTTTCTATAGGAAAAGCATTCCCATCTATGTACGTTCTGCGTCGCTCATGGTGTTGAATACTGCAAACTGTGACCGGTATAAGTATTCCGATTTGAAAGTCAGGGGGTTGGGTATTGAGACATCTAAGGCAAAACTAGTTAATGAAATTGATGTACTCCGTTCTCCTGCTATGATGAAGCAGGTGGTGGAAAAACTGCACCTCGATGTTGAATACAGAAAACCAGGTGAGTTCTTTAACCAAATGGTTTATGGTGATATAGTTCCTGTTAACGTCTTTTTTGCCGATGAATCATTATCTGGTGCGTTCTTCAAATTGAATTTGTACAAAGATGGTAAAATAATGCTGTCTGAGTTTTCGGGGCACCAGCAAGATTCAATTCGCATAAAAGGACAAATTGGTGATACAATTACAACTCCGCTAGGAAAGGTTTTTGTTGAAGCTAAACACAATTACGAAGATTTGTGTAATGCCACTCCTGCACTGTGGATACATAAAAATTTATCGAAAGATGTCTCAATCAATATAATAAAAAATATTGAGGTCGAAAACGCCAGAATGTGGACCGATGTGGTTCGAATGACGTTAATCGATGAGTCGCCAGACAGGGCTGAAGCCATTCTTAATACGTTAATGCGTGTATACGACGATGAAGCAATGCGTATTCATAGCCGGAGAGCAGAGCAAACAGTTACCTTCCTTCAATCGCGGGTTCAAGATTTGACAAACCGTTTAAATAATATCGATAATAGCATTGCAGCATATAAGGGTACTTTTCTGATATCAGACGTTGAGAGTAACCAGGGCATCTATTTTAAACAGAGCTACGAGCAGGCAGGTATGATTAACAGACATTCCGCCCAATTGGCTGCTCTGAGATATGTGCAACAAAACATGCTGCAGAATATGGGAACAAATAAATATATTCCCACTGACATTGGTATTGAGAACTATGAAATAACCAAGCAAATCAGTAATTACAATGCTTTGCAGACGGAACGAAACGATCTTGCAGCATCGACCGGTGTCGGTAACCCAGCGGTTATTGATTTAGACCGCCAACTTAATATCTATAGAAATACCATCCTTTCTACTATCGAACACACGACCAATGTGATGGAAACACAGCTAGAAGGGTTGGAAGTTACAGCAGAGGGTATTGACGCGAATATGGCAAACTCGGCGCATCATGAAATGACACTCATCTCAAAAGGACGTATGCGTAGATTGCTAGAGGAACTTTATGCCTTTCTATACTTTCAGAAGGAACGAAACGCTATAGCGTTAAGTCACAATGTGTCTACCATCCGGGTTATGCAAACTGCCTTTGGTCCTTCACATCAGCTTGCCCCACTAAAAACACAAATAATGGTGATGGGCTTCTTTGGTGGTTTGATTATCCCATTTGTGTTTATCTTTTTCTTGACTATATCTGACGACAAAGTTTACCTACGCACCGATTTAATGGGTCTGCAGGTTCCGTTGTTAGGTGATGTTCCTTCAATGGAGAAAAAGCTTTCATGGTTTAAGAAGGAAATCAGAAATAAGAAGGTTCACATCTATATTGACAATAAAAGTAGAGACAGCTTTAATGAAAGTATGCGAATGTTGCGTACTAACCTTGAATTTATTCATCAAGGCAAAGATGGCAACATGGTCGTTATGATGACTTCATCGGTACCAAATTGTGGAAAGAGTTTTGTTTCATCGAATCTGGCAGCATGTATATCTCTTGTGGGCAAGAAAGTAATCCTTGTAGACTTAGATATGCGAAAAGCCACTGTATCGACATTAATAAAAGATGCAAATCGTGGCGCTTCGAGTTATCTGTCTTATTCGGAAAACGACTTAGATAAACTTATTCGGAAAGACGCTTTTTTCGAAGGTGTTGACTTGCTACCTGTTGGCAGTTTGCCGCCAAATCCTACAGAATTGCTGCAATCTTCACGTTTAGCAGAATTAATAAATACATTAAAATCAAAATATGAATGTATTATAATTGACTGCCCTCCTGTTGACATTGTAGCCGATGACGACTTGATTAATGTGTTTGCCGATGTAACAATTTATGTGATGAAGGCAGGTTTAACCAACCTAGACATGCTTACTGAGGCAAACGAACTCTATGCAGAAAAACGTTTTAGAAACATGTGTGCGGTTCTTAATGGTGTTAAACATCTAAAAGGTGGAAGCAACCATTATTACGGATCGTTAGCTAAGCATTCATAACTAATAAGACGAATGAAAAAATACTTTACTGTTATTTTAAAGGTTTTAGGTATTGGTGTGCTTCTTGCATTAGTTATTGATATATCTCGCGAATGGATAAAGCTACGCGACTTTAATCAGGCCCCGCTAAAAATAACCACGTTTGATGGTTCTAACTCGCCATACCATCCATCTGTAAAATACTTTGAGAAAGGATGGAACAATTACAAGTTCTGGATGGCAGAGACACCTTTCTATCCCTACTCAAAGCCCTATAGAGACAGGAACGAATGCCCATCTTTACACGTCTCAAATGATGGTATTCATTGGACTGAAATCATAAAGAATCCTTTGGACGATTTAGACTCCATTGGAATTAAAAACTTAGATTATTATTCCGATCCTCATTTGGTGCAAAATGGAGACACACTTGAGTGCTGGTATCGGATTAATAAACGCTACGGAAATATTGAAGAAAAAAGAAATGTTTTTCTCCTACGTAAAAAAACTACCGATGGTGTTCATTGGTCTGAATGTGATACGTTGTGTAATTTTGGAACGATACAAGAATTAGAGTTTGTAAGTCCTGCTATTTTGCGATCTGATTCCATATATGAAATGTGGTATGTAGACAATAGCAAGGTCTTCTATATGGAAAACTCTAATCCCAAGAAGTGGGGAAATGCACAACCTTGTGCCTTAAACGGTCATGAATGCAAGCCATGGCATTTGGATGTAATAAAAGCGGACGGATTTTATTGGTTGTTGGTTTATGATTTTATTAATGACGAACTAACGCTATGGAAGAGTTCTGATAAAAAGACTTTTGAGTTTGTCAAGTTAGTTCTAACAAATTCGGGTGCAATTGGCTCATTCTACCAAACAGCATTGTACCGGTCTTGTATGTTAAAGCAGAGTGATGATTTGTACCGCATCTATTTTAGTGCATTTAACGAGGAAATGACATTTATCGGGTTAATGGAAGGAAAATCTTTCGAAGACTTACATGTAGTGGACATAGATAACAGTCATTACAGTAATCTCCCCCAATTTTTAAAATACTATTACTTGACACGCTGGAGAGCCTTATATTTCCGTTATAGGCATTTTAAAGAATGACAACGGAAATATAACTTCAATATGTCAGCATATTTGTCTTCAGCTTTAAAAAGGCTGGATAAAATTTTTAATACAGAAATATACGTTATGGGTAGCAAGTTGGTGTCTATCATTATACCAGTATATAATACAGAGAAATATTTGGCAAAATGTTTAGATAGTGTTATTGCACAAACCTATACAAACATAGAGGTGGTTCTTATTGACGATGGTTCAACTGATGGTAGTCCTGCAATTTGTGATAGCTATCACAATAAGGATGAACGCGTCATCGTCTATCACCGGGAAAACCAAGGAGCTTCTCTTGCTCGAAAATTTGGACTTAGTGTTGCCAAAGGTCAATTCATACAGTTTGTTGACAGCGATGACTGGATTAAACCTGAAATGACTGAAAAACTGGTTCGTTCCGCAGAAGAGAATAACTCAGATATAGCTTGGTGTGATGTTGAAATGGTAGAAAAAGAGGGAACACGTGATTTCAAAATCAAGTACAATTCCTCTTCTACTGAAATGTTGAGAAGTCTATACTGGGGTAGAATATCGGGCTGGTTCGTAAATAAAATTATACGTGCCGATTTGCTTGCAGATATTACATTTCCAGCCAGTTGGATGATGGAAGATGTTTTTCTTACAACACAATTGCTTTTAAAGCAGGCCAAAAACAGCTATGTGCCAGAGTCTTTATATTGTTACAACCGTTTAAATGAAAACGCTGTCACTTCGAAAGCGAACGGGAATGAGATTCTGATAAAAGCAATGCCGAACATTGAAAATTGTTATCAATTCTTGAAAAAATATAACGTTTTCGAGCGATATGAAGAGGATTTCTCATGTTTGGCTATGCGACTGAAAATTGCCATCCTTAAAACAAAAGGGATTGTGGAGGCGAAATCAGTCTACGGGTTTGCACACAAGCATTTAAAATCGTATGGGCTTCAACCTCCAGTTGCTTATATCTACTGGTTGGGGTTCAATTTCGGTAAATTTGGAGAATTTCTACTTAATTTATATCTAAAGAAAAAGTAAATAAGAAAGGCTTAGATTTTATATACAATCGAATATGGCTAACGTTAGTGTTATTATTCCTATCTACAATGTTGAACCTTACATTGAAGAGTGCGTTCAAAGTGTACTAAACCAGACGATGACCGATGGACTTGAATGTATTTTAGTAGACGATTGTGGTAAGGACAGAAGTGCTGAAATCGCAGAATCGGTTATCAACGCTTATAAAGGCGATATTAAAATTAAATTTATTCACCATGAAGTGAATAAAGGATTAAGTTGTGCAAGAAACAATGCGGTAAATGCTGCAGAAGGAAAGTATGTCTTCTTCTTGGACAGCGATGACTATATAACACCAGATTGTATTGAAACCTTGTGGAATTTGGCATTAAAGTATCCGAATGCTGATTTTGTCGATGGTATTTCATATTCATTAGACAAAAAGCAAAACGATGACTTCCACTTGTGTCTGACAAAACACCATTTGCCCGAATATTGTGACGACGCTGACTTTATACGCAGAGAACTCACACTTAACCACTACCACATCAATTGTACAAACGCACTGATAAAAAAAGAGTTTCTTACAAGCAACAACATATCGTTTATTCAAGGAGTTGTGTTTGAAGATTTCTCATGGCATTTAGATTGTTCGCGTAAAATTAAAGCTATTGCATTAGCTTCAAAAGACACCTATTTCTATCGTTATAATGAGAATAGCATTATGAACTCGATTAACAAGAAATACATAAAAAGTGTAGCTATCAACAGCGACCACATGCTAAGCGGTATAGATTTAGGTAAATTTTACAGAATCGAGTTATTCAAAATTGTTGAGTTTATTCATATTTACGACGATATGATTGGCGAATGTCCGTTAGCTCTGATGGAATTCGGTAAAAACAAGATATTTAGTGAACTATATAAAACTGTCTTTAAAAAAGGCGGATTCTTCAACAAAATATATAAGGAACTGCTGATAAGGTTATTTAAAATTAACATGAAACTAAGCAGATAAACACATAATAGAATAAAAACAGATTAATATATGCAGACAAATCAAATTGCAAGTCAAGGGTTTATAAGCATGAAGGACTTATGGACCGCTTGTTTAAAAAAATGGAAATGGTTTGTGTTTTCGGTTATTGTTGCGGTGGCAATTGCCTTTGTATACGCAAAACGTACCGAACCAACCTACATGCGCAGTATATCTATTTTGTTGCTCAATGGTGATGAAGTAGAAACTAGTTTTTCTGAAGTCGCAATCGAGAATTTGGGTTTAAGACAACAGAACGTTAGCCTGCGAAACGAAATGGAGTTGCTTCATTCTCCTGCCTTAATGAAGCAGGTTGTCGAGAAACTCGGCCTTGAAGTGGAGTATAGGGCTCCAGCGGTTATTTCAATACCTTTTCTAACTTCAAACGAGAAGAAACTTGGTATTGATTTAGGATACAAGGCCCCAGAAAGATTTTACGACAAACTGTTATATGGTGCTGAGGTGCCTATTCACGTGATATTTTCCGACGTTGCTGCTTCTGGCGTTAGCTTTAAAGTAAGTTTGGGAGAAAACCAGAATATTACGTTATACGATTTTTCAAATGCACCAAGCGAGAATTATTCGATTAAAGCTAAGTTAGGTCAAACCTTAAAAACCCCATGTGGTCAGATTTGTGTTACTGCACTGCCTACATACGACTATTTACGCAAAATTGTGCCTATTATAAAGGTTAGCCGTAACCAATCGGCCGACGTCGCTAAATGGCTCTTGTATGGTCTTTCTGTTGATAACCCTGGCGAGCAAAGCTCTGTTGTTGATATCTCGATGACCGATAATTCTATTTACCGTGCCGACGATATTCTGAATACATTGTTGAATGTATACGACGAGAACAATATGAAAAACCAGACACGTATGGCTGAAAAGACAGCCCGTTTCTTGGAAGAACGTGTCGATCAGTTAGGAAAGGAACTGGGTAAGGTTGATAATAATATTGCATCGTATAAGGGTAGTCACCTCATGCCACAAGTGGGTGCGGTTCAGGATATCTATGTGAAGAATAACAACGATATTCAAAACCAAATTCAAACATACAACACTCAGTTGGCTATTTTGAACCAGGTAAAACGGTATTTGAGTGCGAACATCGGACAAAACCGCATGCTTCCTGCTGATATAGGTATCTCGAACCAAGCTATTGCGCAACAGATTGAGAACTACAACAAGTTACAAATGGAGCGCAACGAGTTTGTGTCGTATGGTGGTGAGGGACATCCACGAGTTCACGACCTGAATAAGCAGCTCGAAATCTATCGTAAGAGTATTATGGAATCTATTAACCAGGCTACATCTGCTATACAAAAACAATTATCGAGCATGCATGGTGCAGCTGGTAAAACTGCTGGTCAGATTGTGAATTCCACTCAACAGGCTAAACACATTATTTCAACCGAACGCCAGCAAAAAGTTATTGAGGAACTTTACCTCTTCTTGTTGCAGGAAAAGGAAAAGAACGACATGTCGTTGAACCATTCTATCTCTAACATACGAATGTTGCAAGAGTCGTCTGGTCCAATGTCACCAATTGCCCCTAATACAAGACAAATTATGCTGATGGGCTTTATGGTTGGTTTGGGTCTGCCTTTCATGCTTATTTTCGTTGGTCAGGTTGCTGACAATAAGATTCGTTCTCGTCGCGATCTGAAGAGTCTTGCTGTTGCGAAGCTTGGCGACGTGCCTATGCTTGAAGGTATCAATAAGAAACCGTTCTTTAAATCGCTGTTCAAACACAAGTCTAGCCATAAAACTGTTTCAATCCACGTCTCAGACAATAACCGTGATTACTTCAACGAAAGTATGCGTGTGGTAAGAACTAACCTTGAGTTCATTCTACATGGTGAAACAGAGAAGAAAGTGGTTATGTTCACATCGCTTGAGCCCGATTGTGGTAAGAGTTTCGTTACGGCCAACTTAGGAGCAAGTATGTCGTTCATTGGCAAAAAAGTGCTCATGATTGACTTGGATATGAGAAGCTGTACGCTTTCAACCTTGGCCGATGCAAGACGTGGTGTGTCTAACTATCTGTCATACCGTATCGACGATTATAAGGGTTTAATCTTAAAAGACCAGGTTATGCCGGGGGTTGACTTGCTGCCAGTTGGTAGTGTGCCTCCTAACCCTGCAGAGTTGTTGCATACAGAACGCTTGAAGACATTGATTGAGAGCGCTCGCAACGATTACGACTGTGTCCTTATCGACTGCCCTCCTGTTGATATTGTAGCAGACGTAGATTTGATTTGCGGATTCGTTGACGTTTCTGTGTTTGTATTGTGTGTAGGCAAGTCAGACAAAGATATGTTAGGCGAAATCGACCACTTCTATCAAGAGAACCGATTCAAGGGAATGTGCGTGTTGCTTAATGGTGCCTCACAAGGTCGTGGTTACGGCAGTCACTATTACACTTCTCAAAAATCGTAATTTCTTTTTCTGGATAAATGGCAGAAACAAACCTGAAAAAACAAACGAAAGTTGGTCTGTATTGGAAAGCAATAGAAATGTTTTCCAAATACGGTATCAATTTTGTCATTAGCATCTTAATGGCACGTATGCTTGACCCACACGACTATGGTGTTGCAGCATTGCCGGCTGTGTTTTTGACTGTTATGACAATCTTCACAGACTCAGGTTTTACGCCTGCCTTAATCAGGAAACCCGATTTAAACGATTCTGATATAACAACTGCTTTTGTCTATAGTCTGACCATTGGCAGCATCTGCTATATCATTATATACGCGGCATCCCCGTATATCGCGGATTTCTATAAAGAACCAGAGTTGACACCCGTACTCAGATTTACGGCTATAAGTTGCATCATTACGGTTTTTGGTATGCCGGTAGTGGTCCAACTTAACCGTAGCTTGAGTTTTAAGGCCGTCTCTGTGGCATCGGTTGTAGGACGATTACTGGGCGCCTTTGTAGGGTTATACCTTGCATACATCGGCTTAGGTGTTTGGGCTTTGGTTATAACATCAATGTTAGGAGTTGTGATTACCCTTTCTATTAACTGGGTGTGTATGCCTTGGAAACCAAAAGCCTGGGTTTCAAGAGAGTCCTTCAAATATCTTTGGGGATATGGCAACAAACTATTCCTAACAGAGATCCTTACAACTATTTTCGACAATGTTAAACCTATCTTTATTGGTAGATACTACAGTGTAAGAGACTTAGGTATCTATAATAAAGCCGAGGGTTATGCACAATTGCCGTCACAAAGTATGTTTGGAATTGTGTACGGGCTTACCTTTCCTGTGTTAAGCAAGATGCAGGACGATGACGAACGGCTCCGATACAACTATCGCAGAATGTTGAGAGCACTGGCTTTTGTTCTGTTCCCAATGATGATGGGGTTGGCGGCATTAGCCCGTCCGTTTGTATTGGTACTGTTATCGGATAAATGGGAACAATGCGTCCCTTTGTTGCAGATTCTATGTTTCTCAACCATGTGGTTGCCTATTCATACGTTAAACCGTAACCTGCTCATGGTGAAAGGTAAAAGCGACTACTTCTTCAAGTTGGAAATGATTAAGAAAGTATGGGAACTATTTATGCTATTGGTCTCTCTTCCTTTCGGCATCATCTATTTTTGTGCAGCCAGTATTGTTGTAAACGTGGTTAATTTGTTCTTTAATACTTATTACACCGACAAACTGCTCAATCTTGGTTTTGCAAAGCAAATGAAAGACTACTATCCATTCCTGCTTCTAGCAGGAGGTATGGCGTTATTAGTTTATGGCATAACTCTAATAATTCCGAACATGCTGGTTCAACTTATTGTGGGAATTGTAGTTGGATTTGTGTCGTATATAGGTACCGCCTATATATTGAAGATGGATGTGCTTGATGATGTCAAGTACTTACTACACCGTTAACAGGTAAGAATAAAATATACATAACCATTGGAAACAGGGTGCATGAAAAGTATCTCATTCCTATTTCCCGTGAACGGGAAAAATCTGAGTGGAGGATTGAAAGTTGTTTGCGAATATGCTAACCGATTCGCCGATGCTGGCTATGACGTACATATTGTATATGCTGGATCTATCTTTTATTCAAAGAAATCCCTCCGATTCAAACTAAGTGGTATTGTCCGCTACCTTCAGACCTGGTTTTACGGCTACTCATGTAAAACCTGGTTCCCGCTTGACAAGCGTGTGAAAGAACACTGGGCTTTTTCTCTGAACCAACGCCACGTTCCTGAAACTGATGTGTATGTTGCAACTGCTCCATATACAGCCATGTATCTAAACGAATATAAAATTGAGGCGAACCGCAAGTTCTATTTTATACAGGGATATGAGAATTGGGGTGGGGTAACAGATCAAAAGTTGCGCGAAACATATCGTTATCCGGCAACAAAGATTGTTATTTCCCGATGGCTTCAGCGTATTTTAAAAGAAGAAGGACAAGACGCTGTATTTATTCCAAACGGTTTTGACTTCGAAAAGTTCAAACTCTTAACTCCTATTGAAAAGAAAGACAAATATGCTGTAACTATGGTCTTTCACACAATGGAGTTAAAAGATTGTGAATTAGGATTTAGGGCATTGGAAATTGTTCACCAAAAATTCCCTCAGCTACATGTCAGGTTATTTGGTCTGCCTGAAAAACCAAGTAACTTGCCAGATTGGTACACATACCACCAGCGTCCTGATGCAGAAACACATTGTCGTTTGTATGATGAATCAGCCATATTTATCGCAACTAGTCGTTCGGAAGGTTGGGGATTAACTATTGGAGAATCGATGTTATGCGGATGTGCCGTATGTTGTACCGATATAGAAGGTTACAAGGAAATGGCGGTGAACGAAGAGAACGCCTTACTCTCTCCTGTGGGTGATGCCGATGCTATGGCAGCAAATATAATCCGCCTGATTGAGAACGATGAACTTCGGATAAACATCGCCCAAAAAGGAAGCGAAAGTATCCAACAATTTAACTGGAATAACTCTTTTAAAATCTATAAAAAATTAATTGACACAAATGGCAGAGAAAAGTAAACGTTTGGCCAATATTGAGATATTGCGTATTACAGCAATGTTCTTTATTGTTTTTACTCATGTTAAAACTATCTTTTTCCAATCAGACCTTGTAACACCAACAGAAAGGTTTGTGAATATACTTACAAATGTAGGTATATTCTCTGTTGACCTCTTTGTCCTCATTTCAGGTTATTTCTTAATAACGAGCACAAAGATGGGATTTGGACACTTCTTTAAGATTTTGGTTGAAACCATCTTTTATTCCGTTGCCATAACACTGATTTTTATGGCGTTTGGTGAAGGTGATCTCAAACCTAAACTATACGACCTATGTGCAAGTTTTAATCCGCTAGGTCCAACACGCTTTAACTACTGGTTTGTGTCGAGGTATCTATGTATGCTGTTGTTTGCGCCATTCCTGTCTCGTTTTGCACAGTCGTTAACTAAGCGCCAATACAAGGGTTTGATACTAGTTATTCTATTCGTCGCTGGATCGTTCTGCGCATTGTTCCCATTGGGTTTCTATTTGTGCAGCGGCTGGATGGTATGGTGGTTTATGTGTGTATTCTTAATAGGAGGATACATTAGGCTTCATTATCCACTCGATTTGTCAAAACGGAACAAGTGGTTTGTTATATTTATCATAGTATCGGCAATTTGGTTAACCCTTTCTCAGTTTAAATGGTTTGACGGAGGCTATAACTCAGTTCTTACGTTATTGTCTGCTGTATCGTTGTTCTGCTTCTTTAGAACGTTACAGTTTGGTGAGGCTTCGTCTAAAATCAACTTTTTGGCATCACATGCGTTTGCCGCATACCTGATTCAGGAACAAACCTATTTTAAGGCATTTATTAAACATGTAGGTGAAACTTATTTCTCGGTTGACGTAACATGTCACCTTTATTATACATTCTGTAATACAATTATCATCCTTATTCTAGCGTTATGTGTTGACGCAATTAGGGAGAAAGTATTTAAAGCAACGGGAATAGACGCATTAACAAAAAGATTTTCAGACTGGTGTCTTGAATCTTTACGTAAATGGTGCTCATAAAAATTGTATTCCATAACTAGAGATACAGCTCATTAAAATGAAACTTGCATCTTTCGACATATTCGATACTACCCTTATAAGACGTTTCGGAAATCCCAAAGCCATCAACTACTTGATTGAAGGTGCTCACAACGAAGGCGACGATAAGGAGAGAAAAGTTGAATACGATAACCTTACTCTCAACCCTGAGATCGGAAAGCTAATCGAGACTAAAAGAGAGGAGGGCTTCCATATTGCATTTATTAGTGATATGTATCTCGATGGATTGTTCCTAACAGGAATACTTAAACGTGAAGGATGCTATAAAGAGGGGGATTCCGTTTACATTTCGTGTGACCATAATGCACGTAAAGATACGGGGACATTATATGATTTGGTTAGGAATGAGTTGAAACCAGCAAAGTGGGAACACTACGGAGACAACTTCAACAGCGACTTCAAGATGGCTCAGAAAAAAGGGGTTGGAGCTGTTCTTTACAAAAGTCCTTTTACTGAATTCGAGGAGAAATTGGGAAAATCGAAAGATGTTGCTTATTCCCCTCTGTTTGCAGGTTTATCGCGGGCTGGCCGCATGAAAACTGGAAGTAATGCACACAGCGCATTAGCGGCAGACTTCGTCTCGGCAGCATACATTCCCTACATTGTTAAAGTTCGCGATTGGGTACGAGAGCAACATATCAATAATATCTATTTCTTGTCTCGCGATAGTTACGTGTTGATGAAAGGATATGAAGCATTGGTTGACGGAGATGTAAATGTTCCTGAATTACATTATCTGTTCGTCTCCCGTCGCTCTCTACTTCTGCCATATATGCATCTGGCAGGTACTGATTTATCTTCACATTATCTCTCCGCGATGGACCATTCTTCCATCAAGGGTGGTAAAGTAACTTCTTTGTTAAAAGCACTGGGAACAAGTGAAGAAGAATTAGAGACTCTTGGAATAAAGTTGAACTTTACCAAAATTCACAATAGCGACGAACAAGAACTGTTTCTCGCAAATGTGCTGAATGGAGCGTACCAATCTTTGTTAAAGGAACGTGCAGAGGTTGCCTACAAACTGTTGGTCGAATACTTCAAGCAAGAAGGTTTACTTACTTCTGAAAATGCTGCTTTGGTAGATATTGGCTGGCTAGGGACAAGCCGAAAAATGATTAATGCTATATTGGAGAATGAAGGCTGCAAGAAAGCCGTATTCTATTACTATGGCATCCGGAAAGACGCTATTCCTGAAAATTTCGGCAAATTCTATTATTACTTAGAGCCCGGGGAACTGTCTACAGAAGGGACGACCCTGATAGAGAACTATTATTCCGCTTCGCCGTACGCGACCACTATAGGTTATTGTAGGAATACAGAAAATAAAATTGAAGCGGTTTTCCCTGACAAAGCGGTAAATTATGCTAAAGTTGTATCGAAACATAACGAAGATGCAATTAGTTATATGATTAAGGTACTAAAAGAGTGGGGAATTACCGAAAAGGAAGAAGCATTAAAAAAATGGTCGATTTTTGCCATGGATGAGATTCTCGCTCAGAAAGTAAACATCGATATAACACCATTAACCCAGTCTGACGATTTCGATAGCCAGTCGTTTGTTCGAAAAATGACAACAGGAGAGATGGTGCGTTACAGTTTACTGGGGCAACACATCACCGCATACGATAAAGCTAGTTTACGTTATAGCTGCAACAACCGTCTTATGTTTAATATGCTATGCCACTTACACCAGATCTCTGAGTGTATACGTCGTAAACTTTATCTATTGCTTGTAAAATAAAATGAGTATGAAAGTAGCAGCCATTGTTTTAAACTACAATTCGTCGGAAGACTGCCAAACCTGTATCGGCTATCTTAAGAAGCAGGAAGGTGTAGAACTGGAAATTGTGGTTGTAGATAACGCATCTACGCAAGCAGAACGAGACAAAACCGAACGTATTTGCAAAGAAACAGGTTGCACCTTTATTCAAAATACAGTCAACCGGGGCTACAACGCCGGTAACAATGTGGGCTTGCGTTATGCGGCAGAACATGGTTTCCCCTATGCAATGGTTATCAATCCAGATGTTCAACTTTTGAAATCTGACATTGTTAAACTTATGGTTGAAAAGTCAGAAGAAGACACTGATATAGTTGCCTTAGGTACTGACGTTATTTCTCCTGAAGGATTTCACCAGAATCCACGCAACTATACGAACGAAAGTTGGACTTCTTCGTTCAAGTGGGTAAAAGAACTCCTAACTAAAAATAAAAACGGGGACGACTTATCGTGGGTGGATAGTTCTAGCGAAAGTCATTATTGTAACGGCTTGAATGGCTGTTGTTTCCTAGCTAAAGTAACCTTTTTGCAATCAATCGGATTTTTCGACGAACGCACATTTTTATATGGAGAGGAACCCATATTCGCAAGTCAAATAAGGAGACAGAACAAGAAAATGTACTATTGTGCCGACATTCAAGTATTCCACAATCACCTGAAGTCGAAAGAAGGAAAGAAAACAGCCCTTCTTAATTATTGGAAACAGTCTCGGCTAGTCTATATAAACCACCACAGCGGTTATCCTTTTTATGGGAAGTGGGTTGCAAAACTTTCCCTCACGTTGTATTTCGCAATGTTGTCATTAAAAAACAAATTAAGAAAGTAACAATATATGAAACTAGAAAATATTAACAGGCGAGACGCTTTAAAGTGGCTGACCTATATATTTATAGTGCTTTTTAATACCTATTATATGCCTATAGACGGGCGTGGAGGTATGGGTCCAATACGTTTTGCAATGTTTGGGCTTGCTATGTTCTTGTTACCTTTCACATTCCGTATTACCAAGGCTTTGGTTATTGGCGTGGTGTATTTAGTCATTCAGTTTATGGTCGGATTCTATCATCCGGAATACCTTCGAATGAGTACACTTATATTCTCGGTCGTATTGGTATTTACTTTCATAAGTTTTTACAATATGATTCATGTGGAAAATATTTTCACAATAGACGAGTTCATAAACTTATGTAAGTTTATGATGAAACTGTACTTCTACGTGCTGATCGCCCAACAAGTCCTTTTAATAATAGGTATACGTTTGTTCCCGCCTTTAAACATGACATATATTCTGGGGCGTGGTTTCGGATGTTATTCGCTCTCGATGGAGCCGAGTACCTTTGCCCGTGCCATGTTGGTCTTTTATTATTGTTATGTAAAGTGTCACGAATACAAGAGGGGAACAGGACCTCTTAGTCCGGCTGACTTGTTCAGTAAGGAACACCGCTTTATAACCTGCATATTCTTATGGATGATGACAACAATGGGAAGTGGTACCGCATTTATATGTCTAATCCTCTTTATGTTATATTTCATTCGTAAAACAAACTGGTTTTACATTATACCAATACTCGCATTCTTATATGTGGTAGTTTTACCATTATTGCATTTCGAGCAATTGGAGCGTGCAACGGCAATTAGTTCCGCAATGACAACCATGGACCAGAAGACCGTTGAAGCAGCCGATGGTTCTGGCGCTAGCCGAATAAGTCCGTTCCTTAATTCTTTAAATGTAGATTTGAGCGACCCTGATGTCTGGTTTGGACATGGAATTGACTGGGGTGTACGACATAATACATTTTTAAAACAGACGGGTACTCTTTTTGACGACTACGGACTATTGTTTTATATTACCGCACTCCTTTTCGACTTTGTATGTGCCTATCGTTTCCTATCACTTGGTTGCTTGTTTATGTTTGCAGGACTTGCGGGTGGAGCCGGAACAAACATACACTACGTGTGGGCACTGATGATAGTCATGGCTTTTTGTAAGTACTTTCACGATAATTATCCAAGATTAAAGGCAAAAGAAGAAGCGGAGAAACGTGAAAAAGAAAGGCTAGAGGCTGAAAATATACAGGAGGAAACTATAGATTCTAGTGGTCAGCCCACCAATGAAAAGACAATGACCAATCCCTCCTAATTAAAGAGACACATTAAAATGGCTATTACAAGAATTTTAAAGAAACTTTCGAAGGATATTTCTAATTTGGCTAAATGCTATGGTTATAAATATGCCTTTTACAATTTGGTTTGGTGGTTAAATTTTTATGTCAGGACTCCGCTGACATTAAACTTAACTACGTGGGCACAAGACCATATAACAAAATGGCTTGATAAGTTCCTCGAAAAGAACTACCCGGAAAAAATTGCGGAAGTAAAACTTCCAAATCAGTCAGAGCCTGTGTCTGATTATAAAATTTGGATATTTTGGGGACAGGGTGAATCGTCTATGCCTCCGCTAGTGAAAATTTGCTATGAACGTTGGAAACAGAATCATCCCGACAATGTTATTTTAGTAACATTTGATAATCTTTCACAATATATCGACCTTCCTGATGCTTTATTACAGAAAGTTAAGGATGGAAAACAAACATGGGCAAGTTTTAGCGATATTGTCAGAACTACACTTCTCGCAAAACATGGTGGACTATGGTCTGATGCAACAGTTTTCGCTCCAAGACCTCTCCCTATTGAAAAATTAAAATCAATGCCGTTTTATGCGGCAAACTACAAGAATAATTTAACTAACAGGTCAGTACGTTTCTGGACTTCGTATAAGTGGAATATAAACGCATGGTTTATGGGAAGCGGATACAAGAATCAGAAAATATTCAACTGGGTTAGCGATGTTATGACAAGAGTGGCTGTCGATTTTAAATTGTGGCCACACTATGTTTTTGTTGACTATGTAATTAACTATATGCTCAGAAATTGTGAGTCGTTCCGTAATGATGTTGAAGCTATCGACATACACAACCCATATAGGAACCGCCTTTCTGAAATTATGGGGCAGCCCTACGATGAGAAGACATATAATGAAATGCTTGATAAAGAACTGATTTTCAAACTCAGCTTCCGTGCTGATTGGCCTACCGAAGTAGATGGTAAGGTTACCTATTACGGAAAATTTTTAAAAGGAGAATTATAACTACATTCTAAAAAACTAACTTACATAGATGGAACTACAAATTCAAGAACAACCACCTGCGGTTAAGGTCACAGAACGTCTCGACTATATCGATATAGTAAAGGGATTATCTATAATCAGTATTGTACTGCTACACTTTGAAGACGGTTTAATTCCTTCTTGCGTGAATGCTTACATTGGCGGTTATATGATTACCGCTTTCTACGTAGCCGTAGGATGGATTGGCGCTGCAAGAAATAAAGATATTCCAACAAAAGACCTAGTAAGCAAACGCTGGGTTCAGCTAGGAAAGCCTTACATTTACTGGTCGGCCATTATACTTATTTTCGATGTTATTCTTTGGACGCTAGGCCATTTCGATACCTACATTATTGAACGCGAACTCTATAAAACAGTTACCCTGCGTGGTATTGGCACACTTTGGTTCTTGCCGGCTCTGTTTGGCGGAGAAATTCTGTGGAATTGGTCAAAAAACAAGAATAACACGTTTGTGTATGTGGTCATACTAATAGCAATTGTAGCATACCATGTTGCCTTCCATTATTATTTTGAGGGAAAAAACGACACAATGAGCCGGATGCTCAACGCACCATTTCAATCACTTTCAAGCATGGGTGACGCATGGATTGGCATTGCATTTGGCTACAGTATGTTCAAATTGTGTAGCAATTTTCTGAACAATAATTCAACAATCGTTATTTTTCTCGCAGGATTACTTTTATCGTTGGTTGCATATATTTCAGCTAACTATAATCCGTACATATTGTTAGACAAATATATATGTCCACTGTTGGGCCCTTTAGGATTGTTCTTCATCTTTAAGGTCGTCAAAATACCATACCTTAACCAGTATCTGAAGTATTGGGGGGTAAATTCGTTAGGACTTATGGTTATTCATTTCTCTTTACTTTTAGAATTGAGTACCATCATACAAAATAAGATTGACGGCACTACAGACCAAACTTTGTATGGTTGGCCCTCGGTCTGTCATTTTATAATATGCTTGATTGTCTCCTATTTTATAGTAGAGGCTATCAAGAAGTATTGTCCACAACTATTGGGGAAAGCTAAACCCGCTAATAAATAATCATCTGTAAATGGCTACTAGCGTAAAAAGAGACACTTCGCTTGATTTTATCAGTGGAATACTGATAATACACATGATATTGGGGCACACTATGGCAAGGCCCTTTATTTTGACATTCAATTATTTACAATGCTTCCTCTTTTTCTACATGCCCTGGTTCTTTTTTAAGTCTGGCATGTTTTTCAGAAAAGATGACGACTTCCGAAGTTTTGCGAAAAAGAAAGCTGAACGTCTAATAAAGCCTTTCCTGTTTTTCTCATTATTGGGCGAACCAATATTCTATTTAGACTCTTTTTTATCGGGTGTTCCACTTAGTAATTGGTATCACTATATAGCATCTGTAAGATCGTTACCCTATTTAGGAAATTTTGTAGGTAACCCGCCTTGTTGGTTTCTACTCTCGCTATTTGTGATTTTTGTAGTTTACAATCAGTTCCTATACAAATGCAATAAGGTAGTAGTACCGTTACTATTATTTGGCTTGCTTCTAGTCAACCACTATTATAATCCGTTCCCTATTTATAGTGTGACGCATACGGTAAGTGGCTGTCTGTACTTTATATTGGGTTTTGCACTGAAGGAACTCCAATATAAGAAACACATCTTTATAGCATCGTTATTAATTCTTACTTTAGCAATCCCATTCAATTCCTTTGTGGGAATGGCATTCGATTTGTTCGAATTTGGCAACTACATACTTTGGTATCCGTTCAGCCTTTGCGCCATTATTGTTATCAATAACGTAGCAAAGTACATACCGGGCGATATTGCAATTTCGAAGTTTTTTGTATGGGTAGGCCAGAATTCAATGCTTCTACTAGTTATCCACTGGCCAATTCTTATAGCGCTAAAAGTTGTTTTCCTAAACACGGGAGTTGTAAACGAAGCATGGCAATTTGTAGCTATTTCTGTTATAGCTATCGCCATTCTGACACCTATACTAAAACATTTAATCTCTAAAATTAAATTCGTTAAAATATGACACCAATAGACTTTTTCGATAAACTCCGTTATTGGAACGACGAACGCTGCAAGTTTTTAAATGCAGTTAAGTTCTATTCAGCGGTAAATTTCTTGTCGACCTTTTTTGCCAATCTCTTTCTTCCTCTATATTTTCAACTCACAAAAAATTCAGACAAGGCCCGATTGAGCACTACAACACGCGATGGTCAGAAGGTTATAGTGTCTGTAACCTCTTTCCCTAAACGCTTCAAAACGCTTCATCTGGTTATTGAATCGCTGCTACGCCAATCGGTAAAACCCGACAAAATTGTGCTTTACCTGACCAAATCGCAGGTTGGCGACGTCAACTCATTACCACAGAGTTTGCTTGTTCTTCAAGAAAGAGGTCTTTCTATTGAGTTGTGCGAAGATGAAATCAGGTCTCACACAAAGTACTTTTACGCCTTTAAACAATATCCCGACGATATTATTATTACTGCTGACGACGATCTGTTTTACCGCTCCGATTTTGTGGAAAGTTTATTGAACTCGCACAAAAACAATCCGGACTGTATAATAGCCAACTGGACAAAACTGATTATTCCTGGAAAAAACAAATATACAGAATGGCCCGATGCCGTTACGCCTGTTAAAGACAAAAACCAACTACTACTTGGTGTGGGTGGTGTGCTTTATCCACCACACTGTATGCACCAAGATCTGTTCGACGTCCAGAAAATAAAAGATTTGGCATTTACAGCCGACGATGTTTGGCTGACAGCTATGGCTCTTTTAAAAGGAACCACACTTTATTTTACAGCCTATAAATACAATTACCTTCCTGTCTTGATTTTTAACAATGAGACGCTGATTTCAGGTAACTACGTCCGCAACCAGATGTGGATTGATAAAATAAACGAATTCTACAAGAACGAGATAAACATAGCTCCATTCATCGATATTCCGTTGAAGAACCAGAACGAGAACGCATAGCTATAATGGAAAACAACAATAATCTGACCCTCGCCATTTGCATGTACAATGCAGAGGTTTACATAACCGAAACCTTACAGTCGGTTGTAAACCAAACACTGCAATCGTTCAATATACTGATTATAGATGATTGTAGTACTGACAATAGTGTAAAGCTGGTGAATGATTTCTTCGTAAAAAACAGTTGCCAATACGAGCTAGTCCAATTGCAGGAAAATGGTGGCATCTGCCATGCACGGCACTATGCCGAACGGCATGCCAACACCCCTTACCTGATGTTTCTCGACGCCGACGACATTCTGTTGCCGACTGCCGTTGAGAAAATGTATAACAAGATAGAATCGGACAACGATTTGATGGCTGTTGGTTGCTACTTGGACTACATCGACAAGGAGGGGAAAAAAATAGGAGGCGGTCTCTATTTAGGAGAAAAAAGCAAAGAGGCCTTCATCGAAAAAGCGGCACGGAAAAAACTTATCTTTATGCAGCCAACTGCCATTTACAGGCGTGAACTCTCGCTTAAAGTGGGGGGGTATGTTATAGACGGTTTCCCAGACGGGAAACCACGCTGGCAGGACTTTTGTGAAGATTTGGACCTTTGGACCAGAATGAGCGACCTGTATAAAGAGGGGAAAGCCATTATTGTTGTCCCTGAAACGCTCTGCTATTATAGGAAGACGAACGGATTGTCGTCAAACTCTTTCTATATGATTCTGAAGATGAAATATACGAAGAGCAACCTGCTCCGCAGAAGAGATGGGAAACAGGACTTGTCGTTTATTGAATTCTTTAACTCGCTTCCTGAAAACGAACTTAAAAAGATAAAGAAAGAGTCGAAGTCTGCCGATTCCCTCCGAAACGGCGTATTCCTCATTAAAGACAAACATATTATTAAGGGAATAGGGCTCGTAGCCTATTCAATTTTACTTAGACCTGGCTATATTTTCGAAAAGTTAAAAAACAATCTGTTTAAGAAGTAAATGAAAAAGACAGTTGAACATATAACATCGGTTATAAACCTCTTGAACGAAAAGGCGAATTATGCTGTATTGCGTAATTACGAGGGGTTGCCAGATAAAAATAAAAGTCGTGATATTGACATCATTATCACTCCGGAAAGTCTGAAGAAATGTGAGAAGGACATTCTCAACCTAATTGTTGAGGGTGGATGGAAGGTTGTTACCTATTTGAAAAGTGACCGACTCTACACTTATGTTTGCGGACGGTGTGACGAAGACGGTGTAGAAATGGTACAGTGGGACTTCTTCATCAACACCTCGGTGTGGGGACTAGAACTTATGAGTGCCGAGGAGTTTCTCAAGCACAAGGCGTTTAACGGTTTCCTTTATTTCGTAGGCGTTGAGGCTCAATTTCTCGACAAATATCTTTACAATAGGACCGTCGGAGCCAAATATCCAGAAAAATATAGCGAGACAAGGGCTGCAGCAGAACATTCTCCATTGGTTGAAGAGAAACTCGGCCAAATATTCGGCTTAAAAACTGTTGCCGAGTGCGATGCCGTTAAAGGTAGGGGATTACTTAAAAGTGTTATAAAGGCCAATCTGAAGTATCCTTTCAAAACTATTAAAAATATAGTCAACTTCTGGTATACGTTTGTTAGGAATTATATCTGTTCAGATACAGGCTTCTCAATGGGATTTACCGGGCCTGACGGTGCCGGTAAGACGACCGTCATAGACCTGACGATTGAAAGCATGGGCGACGTCTTCAAAACCGCACACTCTTACTTCCATTTCCGTCCTACTTTATTTGGGAACCTTGGAGAGGTGGCGCATGCCGCTGGTGTAAAGAAAGAAGTAGACCGAAATTACAGTGATCCACACCGTGGAAAGAAAAGTGGTACCATAAGTTCACTCATCAGACTGCTTTATTATAGCGTAGATTATGTCATTGGATATTTTGTAAAGGTCAAAACCTTAACAAGGATTACCAAATTTGTCATTTTTGACCGTTATTATACTGACATAATTTGCGATAGCCGACGAAGTAGCATCTATTTGCCTACAAAATTCCTATATGTTTTTGGCAGATTGTTTATTCCACGCTTGAACTATAATATTCTTTTGACAGCTGACACAAATGTAATCCTTGAACGTAAACGTGAACTTGATTCTGAGTCAATTGAAGCAATTAACAAAAAAATTGACTACTTGGCCACCAAGAATGGTTACTTAAAAGTATTGAACAATTCGTCGCCCGAAGAAGCTGTCAACAAAATTTTGTCACATGTTTTTGAGGTTCAACACGCTCAAAATCTTAAAAGATTATCATAAAATGTTTTTTTTATGTGTATTTTTGTGAAGACCAACTAAGGTTTAAGCGCAAAACTTTATTTGTCTGTTTGTGATTTGTTAAAGTGAAAATACATTTCATTTATGTTATACGTTATCATTATTTTATCTGCTATTATTGCATTTGTTCTCGAAGAGTTTCTCTTTAGAACAGCCAACAAAAAGAAGATACTTGACAACCCTGGTGGACGACGCCTTCACAAAGGCGCCATACCGCGTGTGGGCGGTTGGGCTTTCTTTGTTGTTATTGCCTTTATGACCTTACTTATTATTCCGCTTTTTCATGAATATACACCTGAAGACATGAAGGAGCTGTTACCCTTCCTGTTCGGAACGGGTTGCTTGTTCATTGTTGGTGTAGTTGATGACGTTGAAGAGTTAGGTAGCAACATTAAGTTTGGATTCCAGATTTTGGCATCAATTCCTATGGTTGCCAAGATATACGGATTTAAACTCTTAGAAGGGTCTCCTGAAACTGGTTTTACTATTGGCTTTGATATTTTCGACCTGCTTAAATGTTGCTTAATGGGCTTCTTTATCATCTGGATGATTAACTCAATCAACCTTATTGATGGTATCGACGGACTTTCGGGTTCAATTGGCGTAATGATGATGTTACCGGCTGTTTACTTACTAAACATTTCCTATAATTTTATCATCTTCCTAGTTTGGGTTTCGCTTCTCACCTCAATTTGCGTATTCCTTTTCTACAACTTCGCTAGTGGTACGAGCCGTAGAAAAATGTTTATGGGTGATGCCGGAAGTTTGGTTATGGGCTATGTTATTGCCGTCAGCATGCTGCACAGCTGGAAGGGAGACATATCTACTAGCAAATATATGTTGCCAATATGTACGGGTATATGCATAGTTCCTATGCTCGATGTCGTTGTTGTCTCGCTAACCCGCTATATTGAAGGTCGTAACCCATTCAAGGCCGATTTAAGCCATTTGCATCACAAATTCCTTTATTGTGGTTTAACAGCAAGACAGTCTCTTATCTGGATTGTATCTATTTGCCTAAGTCTTTCAACAATGAACTACTTCTTGTGTGATTACGGTTTCTTAACCTACATCACAGCCGATACTGCTGGCATTTTGGTGATGTATGCTATTCTATGGTATAATAAAAGAAAACTCAGTAAACAGATTAAGCGTCACTGGGACTCACAGACCGGTATGTATGTAGAAGATTTGGAGGCACAAGTTCAACAGGCAAATTAAATTTGCTCTGAGAAACCAGATTGAAATGTATTAAGATTTTTCTACTTCAAAATCTTTTCTTCAATACACGTGTAGCTGAAACGTGACGATAATGTGAAATACAATTGTATGGCTAAAACTAAGATATTTGTCTCCGCCTATGCTTGCGAACCAAATCTGGGCAGCGAAATTGGTGTAGGATGGCGATGGGTGCTCGAAATGTCCAAGTACTTCGACTTATGGGTTCTTACCAGGTCAAGTAATCAAAAAAGCATTGAGCCTTGGATTAAAGAACACCCCCAATTTAGCAACATCAACTTTCTATACTACGACCTTCCCAACTGGGCTAAATGGTGGAAAAAGGGACAACGAGGTGTTAGAATATACTACAACATCTGGCAGTGCATGACCAACAAACTGGTCAAAAAAGCCATGAAGGAGAATAACATCTGTGTTTTCCACCATGTCACCTACGGTAATGCACTATGGAAGGTAAGTTCTTACGGAAAGAAACAAAAATTTATATGGGGTCCGATTGGCGGCCTAGAAACCATACCTCAGGAATTTACACAAAACTATTCGGCCAAATGGCGTTTTATCGAATGGCTGAGAAGGTTTACCGTAAAAATGCTGCCTTTGAACCGAGGGTTCCACGACCGCTGTTCACAAGCCGACCTCATCATCTGTAAAACTCAAGCTACATACGACCTTATACCCGAAAAAGATAGAAAAAGGGCTATTCTAATGACAGACGTGGCCGTTGACACCGACCTACAGTCAAAAACGGGAAAACAACAATTGAAATCTGATGGAGTTATAAGGTATATCACTATCGGACGACTTGATGCCTGGAGGGGATTTGACCTTGCCATTGAGGCATTTGAAAAACTTGCGCAAAAACACAACAACGTTGAACTTTGCATTTTAGGAAAAGGCAGCGAAAAACAAAAACTGCAGGAACTCATTGCCAAACAAACGGCAAAAGACAAAATTAAACTGTTGGGACAAGTTTCCCACGACGAATATACCAATCTGCTTCAGATGTCCGATGTGGTAGTGAATGCCGCCCTGAAAGAGGGGGCCGTTACAGTAATGTTCGACTCTCTGGCAATGGGTAAACCGATGGTTTGCGTCGAGACAGGAGGCTATACCCGTATGCTTGACAAATCGGTGGCAGAATTTGTTGACATTACTGACAGGAATAAAGTGATAGATGGCCTACTTTCTGGTATGGAACGGTTCTACGATGCGAACAACCGCCAGCAAGTTGCTGATAACGCCGCTCATCTACTTTCGTCTTTAGACTGGGAACACAAAGGGCTGGCTATACGCGACGCACTGCAAAAAGTATTATCTTAAAGTATGGATAAATACTGGAAAATAAATAATGCGGAAGGGAAAAGCTGGATTATTCCCACAAAAAATGCCAAGGTAGCCCTACAACTTTACCAACCCAGTGGTAGAAATGGTAAACTATTAAAGGCATTGTTGCCCTTTTTTGCCCCTTTTACAAGCATATGGTCTCCTTTCCCTATAACGGAGGAACCTGTTGAACAAGGGCTGACAGACTTTCTGAAGAAGTTCTTCCCAAATAAAGATCTAACATTCTCTTTCTTTCTGGGTACACCGTCTGCACATAAAAAGTCAACCATCCAGATAGCAGAAAACGACAATATACTCGCTTACTGCAAAACAAGCAACAACAAGGCGGTTATTGAGCTATTCAACAAAGAGCAGCAACTGCTCAACTGGTTGGCCAATGTGGGTATAAAACATATACCAGCCTGTCTGTATAACGATACCGTAAACGGATACGACCAACAAGTTTTTGTGATGTCGACCGAAAAAAACAGCCAATCGGAAGTCGTTCACGAGTGGACGTCTATGCACGAACAATTTCTACTAGATTTGACCCGTAAAACGACCACTGAGTGTAAGTTTGAAGACAGCGATTATCACCACCTGCTAGTTGCGCTTAACAACCGGCTAGAAGACCTTCCCGATGGTGTAGATAAGGCTAAGGTAGAAAGCTCCATTAACAAAATTCTAGAGAATTATGCCGGCAAAACACTCAATATGGTTGCTATGCATGGTGATTTCACTCCATGGAACATGTTCAAACAGCACGACCATCTGTTTGTTTTTGACTGGGAATATGCTTTAAGAAGTTGTCCTGTTAATTTAGACCGCTACCACTTCTTCAGCCAGCAGTTTTTCTTCGAGAAGCATTGGAGTGCCGAACAGGTTCTAGACTATATGCGTTCCACAGAAGGCACATGGATGAATAAAGAGGAATACATGATGTACATCGTACTCATATTATCGGTGTTTGTAACAAGAGAAAAAAGTAAATGTAAATCAACCGACTTGTTCCTATATTGGAACGCACTGCTAGCCGGTTTGTAAATACCATGTCTAAGATATCACAAAATCGCATTGTGGTTTTCCACCTGTTGAACGATTTCAGCGGAAGCCCAATGATATTAAAAACCGTATTGAACGGTCTGCTAAAGAAAGGGTGTAGGGTAGACCTAGTCTCCTCTAAGGGGGGGGTTCTCGACACCATTAGCGACAATGGGGCGCTCAAACGGCACTATTATAGTTATAACTTTTCAATGAAGCCGTGGATAACGCTGCTACGGTACGTGTGGACACAGGTCTACACATTCTTTTTTGCGTTCCGGTACTTGTTCTCAAGTAACACGGTGTTCTATATAAACACTCTGTTGCCTGTAGGTCCGGCGTTAGCAGGCTTTATTATGCGAAAAAGGGTGGTGTACCATTACCACGAAAACGCCTGGGTAAAAGGTAGTGTCTACAAAGCATTGTGCAAAGCCATGACTTTTTTGGCTTCCGACATTGTTTGTGTCTCTAACTTCCAACGGAACACCCTACAAACGACACGACGTACACTAGTTGTGCCCAATGCTGTGGCTGACCAGTTTACGAGTGAACTGCATCCCGATGCAGAAAGGGCTTTCAACGCAAAGAATGTCTTGATGGCTTGTTCGGCCAAAATGTACAAAGGCGTAGGCGAGTTTATCGAAATTGCAAAAAAACTGCCACAATACAACTTCACACTGGTACTAAACTGTAGCGACAGTGAGATGAACGACTTTTTAAAGGAAAACAAACTAGTTGTTCCCGACAATATGACGGTACATTCAAGAACCGATAAAATGTACCTCTACTATAACAATGCCTCTATTGTTATGAACCTGTCAGACACCAGCCTCTTCGTCGAGACTTTTGGCATGACGGTGGCCGAAGCCCTATTGGCCGGACTTCCGTGCATTGTTCCTCCAATTGGAGCCAGCAAGGAAATCATTACTGAAGGCGAGAACGGCTATGCCATCGACAGTCACGAAACAGCACTTATTGCCAGTAAAATTGACGGTTTACTCAGCGATGAAACCTTATACAGACAGATGGCCAATGCTGCAATAACTGCAAGCAAGGCTTTCAACGAACAGCATATGGTAGATTCTATATATAATCTAATTGTTAATGGAAAAAATTAAAGTCGCCATTGTAGGAACGCAGGGCGTTCCTGCACAATACGGAGGTTTTGAGACACTCACTGAAAACCTTCTCGGTATGAAGAATGCCGAAAACATAGAATATACGGTGTTTTGTAGCGGTATAGATATGCCTACAAAGCAATCTACTTATAAAGGAGCCAACTTGAAGTATGTAGGCCTCCACAGCAATGGTGTGCAAAGCATTCCTTACGACATCATTTCAATGCTGAAATGTCTTAGCGGTTACCACACCATTCTTATTTTAGGCGTTTCTGGCTGCATTTTCGTTCCTATCCTCAGACTACTGACAAAGGCTAAGATTGTAGTCAACATCGATGGTATGGAACATCGTCGAGAAAAATGGAACAAATGGGCCAAATGGTTTTTACGCACTTCTGAAAAAATGGCAGTCAAATATGCCGACGAGGTAATTGCCGACAACCAGGGTATTCAGGAATATGTGCAAGAAACTTACAACAAAAAGGCGCATGTTATTGCCTATGGTGGTGATCATGTGAAACAGGCTATTGACGATGAGGAACAGCAGAAACTTATTGGCGAGTTCGGTGTCAAAAAGAACGAGTATGCACTCTCTATCTGCCGTATTGAACCGGAAAACAACATCGATATGATTTTGAGTTCCTTCGCAAAAACCGGGAAGACTCTGGTTATGGTAGGAAACTTCCACAACAACGTTTACTCTCGTAACATTAAAGAAACTTATAAAAGCTTTAGCAACATACATTTGATAGACGCCTGTTACGATTTGCGCAAATTGTATGCGCTACGTAACAACGCCCAATTCTATGTACACGGCCATTCGGCTGGAGGTACCAATCCGTCGCTAGTCGAGGCTATGTTTTTTGGCCGTCCAATTGTGGCGTTCGGTGTTTGTTACAACCGGTATTCTACCAATAACGAGGCCGAATACTTCAATAGTGCGTCTGAACTGGAGGCCATGCTGACGCAGCCAAGGAAAGAAACTGGTGAGACGCTGAGGAACTATGCTGAAACAAACTACACTTGGAAGAGGATTTGCTCGCAATACGAAGAGCTGGTATCTACTTCTAAAAAATAAATTATAGCAAAACATAACTTTTACTCCCCTTATTTAACGGGCTAACGAAACAAAATCTTATGTGTGGAATAGTAGGTTATATAGGCAATCAGGACGCCTATCCGATTTTAATTGACGGGTTACATAAACTCGAATACAGGGGCTATGATTCTTCTGGATGTGCTTTGCTCACCGAATCAGGTTCGCTAAACCTCTACAAGGCGAAAGGCAAAGTTAGAGAACTGGAAAGTATTGCCGTTAAAAATAACTGTTGTGGTACTTTGGGCATTGCCCACACCCGTTGGGCGACTCATGGTCTGCCTAACGAAAGGAACGCGCATCCCCACCTCTCAAATAGTGGCAGACTAGCCATTGTACACAATGGAATTATAGAAAATTACGCCTCAATTAGGGCCGATTTGGAAGCGAATGGCTATGTCTTCCATAGCGATACTGATACCGAAGTATTGGTAAACCTTATTGAATACACCATGCTGACCTGCAATTGCGACGTTGCGTGTGCTGTTCGTACAGCACTGAAACAGATTGTTGGTTCGTATGCTATATCGGTAATTGACGTGAAGAAAACAAACCTGTTGGTCTGTGCGCGCAAGTCGTCGCCACTGGTTATCGGGATTGGATGCAACAATACCGAGTTCTTCATCGGCAGCGATGCTATATCTATTGCCTCGCACACTAACCAGATGGTCTATCTGAAAGACGAACAAGTGGCCGTTTGTGTCAGAGGAGAAGAATTAGACGTTACCGACCTCGACGGTAACAAGGTGACAACTGAAACCAAAATGGTTGACCTGGAACTGTCGATGCTCTCTAAAGAACAATATCCGCACTTTATGCTTAAGGAGATTTTCGACCAGCCAGAAGTCCTACGCCAGTGCATGAGCGAACGCCTGTATGCAACTGACAACGGCTTTGAGCTTAATATAGATGCCGTACTGGAACACAAGGAAGTTTTCTTAAAGGCAAAGCGCTTTATTATAGTTAGTTGCGGAACAAGCTGGCATGCTGGTCTGATTGGCAAGCAACTGATTGAACACTTCTGCAAAATTCCAACCGAGGTGGCTTATGCCAGCGAGTTCAGGTATGCCGATACAGTGGTCACCCCAGACGATGTGGTTATCGCCATATCGCAGTCAGGTGAAACCGCAGACACACTTGCCGCCATTGAACTGGCGAAAGAAAAAGGGGCTTTTGTCTACAGCCTTGTCAACGTCATGACTTCTTCCATTGCCCGCGTTTCCAATGTTGCAACCGACATACACGTAGGGCCTGAAATTGGAGTGGCTTCTACAAAGGCGTTCACCGGACA
This sequence comes from Bacteroidales bacterium UBA3297, assembly GCA_002362105.1. GTDB lineage: Bacteria > Bacteroidota > Bacteroidia > Bacteroidales > Paludibacteraceae > Physcocola. The sequence continues at coordinate 43,529 of DETD01000011.1, read as the reverse complement.
AGTATGTGTGCTGACGATGTTTGCGTTGGCCTTAGGCCATGAATGCGGTACTATAGAACCAGACGAATTTCACGAGATTTTGGCTGAGATGCTGACTATTCCAGACAAAATCAGCAAGATCTTACTACAAAACGATAAAATACAGCGCCTTGCCGCTGTATATACCTATGCGCAGAATTTCCTCTATTTGGGTCGTGGCTATAACTATCCGGTTGCACTTGAAGGGGCATTGAAAATGAAGGAAATCTCGTACATTCACGCCGAAGGTTATCCTGCCGCTGAAATGAAACATGGTCCGATCGCACTAGTCGACAGTGAAATGCCTGTCGTTTTTGTCGCTACCCACCATCAGCTCTATCAGAAAATCTTGTCGAACATGCAGGAAGTTATTTCTAGAAAGGGCTGTATTCTGGCAATTGTTACCGAAGGGGACAAACAGGTTGCAGAAATGGTGCAAAACGTGATAGAAGTACCACCTACCAAAATGTTCCTCGCTCCGCTGTTGAGTGTTGTACCTCTACAACTTTTAAGCTACCACGTTGCAGTTTCGAAAGGGTTGGATGTTGACCAGCCACGTAATCTGGCTAAAAGCGTTACGGTTGAATAAATATATGATTGATTTATAATAGATTAATCATGATTGAGTATATTAATCCGAATGTCAGCGAAAAAATAATTTTCGTTAATATAAAGAATTCGTATGCTTGTACTGATTAATGAACCTGGATTGTCAAAAAGGATTGTATTCGATGGAAAAGAAATACTTGATTCTGAATATCTTGGTAAGTTGATAACCAATATCGTTAAAATAGGACAGAATCCTGTAAATTACTATAATCTTTAAATACAAGGCATTTTCATTCTATACAAATAACGAATGAAATAATGCAATCGATGTTCTCTTATTTGATGGAGATGAGTATTGGGGATCAGATAATTTATAATTTTGGGAATCAGAGAAATAATTTTTATATAAATTGTGTAGCACAGCAAAGCACCAGCCGAAGGGATGGTGCTTTTTTTGTGAAAAACTTATGCGTTGTCTGCATCTTTTTTCTTCTTATAGATGGGATAGTGTGTATTCAGTTAAATCATCGTATCTTCGTAAATTAGAGAGAAACAAAAACTCCATTGAGTTTCTTTTTAGATGGCTCATAGACAATATCATCGGTATTTTGCTAACATACAAGCGTCGTCTGACCAACTGAATAGCCCATTCCCTATAATTTAGTAGTTATAAAACCTCATACAATATGAACCCCCATTTTTATATATTCCTAACGGTCTTTGTTGTTACTCTTTTTGTAGCCGTCAAAATCTATCATAAGATGAAAGTCATTATCGATGACACTTATCAGAAAGAAGAAGAAATACTAGCTACAACTGGAATGGGACAGATAAGTTTCCATCGTCATATCCATGCACTGATGTTCCACATTGCGCAAGTCCACAAAGCCGATGCTGGTATCTTAAAGTTCATTTACCGCTATATAAAAACCATACTTCCCGAACAACAACAAGCCTCTGAAATCGATTATTTTTACTCAACTATGCTCCTATACGACAAAAAAAATGTAAGCGAACTTATTGATTTGAAGAAAACCAAGAAAAAAGGAGTACTTGTTGTCTATGAGGACAATTTAAAGAAAGTGGGGACGTTAGATGAGCGGTTTAATATCCGTTTTGACCTTGATTTCTGTATTGGTTTGACTAAGGCGATTAGCCAACATATAAGCCAAGTTGGACGGAAATATATCATGTATCTGTTGTACAAAACTACTTGTGCGGCTTCATCTCCTAACTTTACTTCTATGAGTGAGCTATGTCAGAAAGGGCTTAATTTCAATTCTACCGATATTGAAGAGTTGATTAATTGTGGTAAAGATAACCGCTTGAGCGAATGGTATGAGCAGAACATACTCTGCGATACACAAAAAGCTTATAAGCCTATTGGCGTGCTTTCCGATTTGTTGTATACCGAGTTCCCGACTCTTCCTCCTATAATTTCAGGGAAGAACCCGTAAGACGGGCTAATTGGTGGTGTTTGTTTTTCTACTTGGATCTGTTTGGACTGTCGTTTTATACCATGACCTCGTTCAATTCATATAACCTGTCCTTATTGTTGATCTTACCATGGTTTGCCAACCTTATAGCTATTATTTGTTCGTTCATATACATTTTCTTCGTTCGTGTATTCTTATTTGAAGACAACCGAATAAATTCAAAACCAACTACAATTCATTTGGTTTTAGGAGGTTTGACGTTCGGCCTGTCTGCGATATTTTTTTATCATGGCTTACGTGAGCTGATTGCTGGCTAAAACTGATATTTGCATCCACCTTCCTTCTAATTTCACACAGTTCAAATAGAATATAGTAGCCAAAACGACGAAGTAAGTCATCCGCAAAAAAAATCTCCCATATCCGCCAAAGGCGAAGTTGGGAGATCCATTATTATAAAAGACATTGAGAAAGCTTGTTTTGTTGCTATTAACCGATGCGTTCCATCAAAATGTCGGTTCTAATATGTCCGGGATGACTCAGCGGTATACGTTTGAAACCGAATTTCTCGTAGAGATGTATGGCCGCCTGCAGGTTGTGGTTGGTCTCTAAGAACAGACGTGTTCCGCCCAAAGCGTGGGCGCGTTCAATACAGGCATCCATCAGTTTCGACCCTATACCTTTACCCTGCACTGTAGGATTAACGGCGAATTTAGCCAGTTCATAATCGTAATTCTTATTATAACTCTTCACTATTGAGAAGGTGCCAACTACCTCGCCCATATACTCGGCCATAAGAATAAAACCACCTTTGTTGATGATTCTTTCCACCGGGAATTCAAGAACATCTCGGTCGGCATCTTCAATTTCGAACAGTTGGCTTATCCATTGTTCATTCAGCGCCCTGTATGCGTTATGATGACGCGCATCGTCGTAATCGACAATGATTACTTTACCTTCTTTCACAGAGCGCACCCGGTCGAGTAACGACTGTTTTCTAAGGAGTTGCTCCCACTCTGATATCGCTCCCCAAAGGTTGAACTGCGACTGGCGATTCAATTCGTCAACTGCCATTTCCACATCGGCGAGTACCACCTTCATCTTTTTCCAAGTCTTTTCGCCTTGGTCTGACAGCATAACGCGGTTCTGCCTTTTGTCGGTGACGTCATTAGCCTCTTTCACCAACTTATGTGTACCCAATTCCTTGACGATATAGCTGACCGATGGATGGGTCTGTCCTATTATTTTGGCTATTTCCGTTATTGTAGACGAACCATTTTCGGCCAACACAGCAATAACAGGATACCATTTGGGCTGTATATCTACATTGTAAAGGCTGTATATCTGTTGGTTATCCCTTGTAATCATATCCGTCAACAAACGCAATCTGCTACCTGTCGCAACCTTACCAGCACTTTCAAAGAAATCATCCATCTCTATATACGTAATTGGTTACGCAAATTTACACAATTATTTCTTACTTTTCCACATATAGGGAAAAAACATGTAAGCAATTACATAATACGTGCAAAATCCGTAAGCATCTAAGCGATACTCTTTAAGACAAACCTCATAAATGTATCAGATTCTCTCTGCACCGTTTCCCTATCTGTATGTATCAAGCAAATCATCCGGCACATCCCAAGAACTACAATAAAGTATAAAAAAGCCTCAAAAACTCATTCCAATTGATACTTTTCCAGATAGATAATTCCATAATAGCCCATCCTGAAATACAGCTTGATGTTTCTGCCTGTAGCTGAACAATAATCGGAATCACTAACTTCAATCTCGTCTTTAGTTTTTGTATTCTTTATTTCTATAAACTTAATACCAGACATCACTGGCAATGTTTTCAAACAGATGCTATTAGGGGTTGACACCTGTCTCCTTTGGTCCATATCAAACTTTCTGTCGGATAGCGATACCGTTGGGAAACTCACATAATAATATGTATTTCTACTTTTCGTACCGCCTGTGCGGGAAAAAGCCTCCTTTACAGGTACGGTAACGACAATAGGTTCTTCGTTGCAGAACGATAAATTCGCTTGCAAGAACAACAAATACGAAATGCAGAAAAAAAATACAGCTAAAACTACAAAGGAAAGTATCGAACCCACTATCAGACTTTTCAACTGTAATGCATCTTCTATCTTCGTCCTTACAATAGGAACTAAGAATGATTCCAACTCTTTCCTTGACAAAGCGGCTAAACAAGGCGTCGCTATCGACAATACAATTACAATCAAGAACGTCCCTTCAGGATATATATCGGCCATATTATCGTAATCTTCACAAATAAACCCAACCGCAAGAATTAAGGTGATTAGAGACGAAAGAAGTATAACACACAAAGTAGACCCCAAAAACGATTTCCGAGACACTTGTTTGTCTAATAATGTTATAGAATCACTATCTTTACGGAAGATGTTGGCGATTGCATCTGAAGAAGGATAACGAGAGTCCTTATCGGAGAATTGCTGTTCATACCAGGCAGAATCATTCCCCTTGGAAAATGCCGACAACAAATCTTCCAATTTTTCTTTCTCTATTTTCAAACCTTTCACACAAAGCCTATGCAGCATGTTGACTTCTGAATACTTTCCTTTCGCCGTTATCTTACCATCAGCGATGGCCAATCGATAAAGCAAATACATCACATACAACCGGTCTTCTTCTGTCATATAAAGAGCCAACTCTTCTGCAAGTCGCACTCCGTGAAGGTCATGTGCATAGCGAGACGAATTGTCTCCCGTTTTAATACAGTTGTCGCTACCGCGCATGAAAGCATCAACATCAACTATCGACTCTGTTACTTTATCTTCACCATCTTTTTTCCTATCTGTTAGGAATTTAAGAGTTTTCATTGCATCCTCTTGACATTCCTTCGGACATACCTCTCGAATATACTTGACTATCAGTGCCAACTTGTCGAGTCGTATCGCATTGCCATCCGAGCGCGTCATGTAGGCCATCAAGTAGACCAAACTAATATGGAAGCGCCTTGGGTCTTTTGCCATAAGTGCGCGCATATTCCCGTTTTTCGAGAACAAACGATAAATTGTGAATTCCCCGAAAAGGTGTTTTAGCAAGAAAAAAGCGAGTGCGAAGAATATCGCATACAATACGATGTAATAAATATAAAAATGTTCTTCCATGAATTATTATAAGGGTTTATGCATAGATTATAAACATCTATTCTGCTATTTACACAGCAAATAATCATCTACAAATGAAAATCCAGATTTTGAAGATAATCACTCCCTCCTTGCCCTTTTTTTGTCTCATACATATCCCGTGTTTGGCTTTTCGACAAGGGGACAGACAAGTTGAGTTTCAAATTGGTTGCTTGTGCAAAATCGAACTTTAGAAAACTTCATATCCGTAAAAATTAGGCTCGTGGCATTCCGCAAAAAAACGGATATAGGAAAATGGTAACACCATCAACCTATACCCGATTATATGAATAATTTGTTACCAACGGAACCGCCCATAGCCTCCAACCAGCAATCTTCATTAAGAAGGAAGGCTCTTAGTTTTTCGGCGAGAAAACAAATCCGGCTATCGCCCCGCAAGTACCACCTATCAGATGACCCATCTGTGATATATTGTCGCTGACAAACAAACCGTTTAAAACTTCTTTCCCTAAATAGAGCACAAGCACAATGATGAAGGTCAGCGGAATTTCACGCTCCTTAAATGAAGTCATAGATGCCAAAATAATGAAAGCAAATACCACGCCCGATGCTCCTAAAAGTCCTGAACCGCAGAAAAACCGGTTGATAATGGCTGTTACGATTGCCGTAGCGCCAATAACCAACAAAATGCGTCTGCTACCATACTTCTCTTCCAACATCGGCCCTACTAATATGAAGAGCAACATGTTGTTGAAGTAGTGGTTCATATCGGCATGTCCTAGCACGTGGGTGAACATCCGTACAAAAGTCAGCGGATTCAACAACGACGAGTCATACGTAATAAACAACAACCTGTTGGTGAGGCCAGCGGTCATATAGTTAGCCAACAGGGCCGCTCCTGAAATAATAGCGAACCAGAGTATGACAGGAGAGTTGAACGTAACCGAAATACCCTTCCCGCTCATTTAAGGGTATTTTTCACCTCACTTGCGGTATTCTTTACCTCTGAAGCCGCATTATTGGCTTCTGTCTTGGTAGTGTTGGCACCTTCCTTAAAGACATTCAAACCCTCGTTCTTCAAGTCGTCAATTTTTTCCTTGCCCTTGTTAAGGGTCTCCTTGCCTTCGTCAACTTTTTCCTTTATCTCGTTAACTTCTTCCTTGAAGTCTTTCACCTTCTTTTCACTCTTTTTCAAAGCGTCTTTTCCACTGTCGAGCGTCTTTTCAATCTTGCTCTTCTTGCTTTTCTTTTTTGCTTGTACATCGGTAGCACCGAAAACGAAAACAGCCAATGCGGCTATACATATAAACGAACGTATATTCATAATCTATAAGAGGGGAGCTAGTGAACAATTAAGCAGCAGGCGTTATCCCCAATCGGCCTTTTGCCTATTAATATAAAACAAAGATAAGCACTTGTTCTTTGTTTTTTAATAGGAATACAAAATTTGTGCCGAAAATTCGTTCACATATATGCTGTGGCAGTGGTATTAAAACAAAAGCCACAAACCTCACGGCTTGCGGCTTTCAATGTTGTTAGTTTTATATCATATTGAAATGATGTGTAAATATAGCCAATAAAAATTGCAACTCAATATTTTCGATAGTGCTTTACAACATAGCTGAAAAGCTGTTTTTTCTACGTTAGAATTCTAAATACTGCCAGTTGTTGTTTGCACAAAACATTCAGTATTGATAAAAAATGCAATAGAAATCAGCTATAGAAGGAACTTAAATCGAATTTTATATCAATAGAATGATTTTTACTATTCTTTAACAGCTATAGAAGGTAACTTCGTTCATGAAATGACGCGGTAACGCATACTCATTTATTCTACACAACAATTTGTAACACTGAATGTTTTTTATATGAAGAACGCACTAACTAAATGGATGTTGACTTGCATTGGCGCATTTACTTCAAATGTTGCAATGTCCGACAATCCGATTATTCAGACGTATTATTCGCCCGACCCCGCACCAGTGGTAATAGACGATACCGTTTTCGTTTATACAGGCAACGACCAAGGTGGCGACTTCTTCACCATGAACGGATGGCGTGTTTCCTCGTCAACCGATATGGTTAACTGGACCGACCGTGGCACCATCATCCTCTCGCACGACGATTTCCCTAATGCAAAAGAGGCGGGCGACTGGGCAGCCCAGTGCATACGCAGAAACGGCAAGTACTATTATTACGTGACTGTTGAGTCGAAAAAAGGTGGCCGCGCCATAAATGTAGCGGTTGCCGACCGCCCTGAAGGCCCTTTCAAAAATCCGTTGGGCGACAAACACCTGGCTGGTCCAAGTTGGGAATACATTGACCCGACCGTCTGGATTGACGACGACGGCCAAGCCTACCTCTATTGGGGTAACCCAAAACTCTTCTATGCTAAACTGAACGAAGATATGATTTCGTTCGACGGGCAAATTCATGAAACGAACATGAGTTACGGATTTGCCCCACAAGGCGAATCGTCGAAATACACCGAAGGACCATGGATTCACAAACACAATGGCAAATACTACATGATATATGCCTCGCATGGTGTGCCTGAGTCCATCTCTTACTCTTGGAGCGACAACCCTACAGGTCCGTGGGAATGGAAAGGAGTGATTATGGGCAATAATAACCAGGGTGCTGCCTTTACCAACCATTCAGGGGTTATCGACTTCAAAGGACGCAGTTTCTTCTTCTACCATAACGGACGACTACCCGGTGGCGGTGGTTACACGCGCTCTACTTCGGTCGAAGAGTTCACCTACAACCCAGACGGAACCATCCCTCTTATGAAAATGACCGACTTAGGCGTTGTGAACCCCATCCACTTCCTTGACCCATACAAACGGGTAGAAGCCGAGACCAAAGCCTTCAGCTACGGACTCGAAGCTGGGAAAAGCGACGATGCTGGCGTTTACATGACCAAAATACACAACAACGACTACATTAAAGTGCGCTGCGTTGACTTCGGTGACTATGGTGCAGACTTCTTTACCGCGGCAGTCAGAGGTAAGAACAACGCGTCAATTGAAATACGCCTTGATAAAAAGGACGGTGAACTGATTGGTACTCTGAACGTTACGAATACAAACGGCAACTGGCATGAATTAGAGTGCGAAATTGACAACACCATTGGTAAACACGATGTATTCTTTATATTTAAAGGCGCAGCCAACACCGAACTGTTCGACTATAACTACTGGTATTTTACCAGCAATGCTGTTCTAGTTCCTCAGACCCCTTATCTAGGTGAAAAACGTACCATTCCAGGCAAAATCGAGTTCGAAGACTACGACGAAGGCGGACAAAACAGAGCCTATTACGATAACGACATAGAAAATCAGGGCGAGGAATACCGCAACGACCGCGTTGATATCGTCAAAAACGATGAAGGTTATGCTGTTGGCTACACCGTTGATGGCGAATGGCTTGAGTATACAATTGATGTGAAAAAGACTCAAACTTACGAATATGAGGCTAGAGTGGCCTGTGGCTTAAACACCTCAGGATTCCAATTGTTCTTAGACGACAAAGATATTTCTGGCGAAGTGGAAGTTCCTAACACCCCTGACTGGGACACTTACACCGTTATAAAGGGAATAACCTCTGAAATGGAAGAGGGTGAACATGTGATTAAAGTGTTGCTGACTGGCTCCTATGCCAACCTCGACTGGATTCACTTCCTCGGCGATACAGAGACTAGTACTGTGATGGTAGAAAACAATCAACAGCAGTTCCCTAAACAAGTTGGTGTATATGACATCGGCGGTAAGTTCATCGGCAATATAACCATCAATTCTGGTAACGTGTCAGAAATTGCCGAACAACTCTCTAAAAAAGGTTATCCTGCCAACACTTACCTATTGAAATCGAAAGGATTCGGCAGGGTAGTGGTTAGCCAATAAATTAACCATTCCTCAATTCCATCAAGTTCCATCGGTCATTGTGCTGATGGAACTTTTTTTGATATTTCCAGATAGTTTCTGAATGGTTGTGTTAAATCTGTATAATTTCTCCGCACAAAAGTTTTTGTCTTCTTTTCACTTAACCTCTAAATACGGTAGTGTGATTTTATTGAAAACTGATAATTCATGGTATTCAGCCTACGTATATCAGACTGTGTAAAATACTGCCATAAAAAAGGGATGCGTTAAACTACAAACGCATCCCTCTATTATAATACAATTCTTTTACTACTATTTGACGACCACCGGACGAATGTTTAAGCCACCCATACGGAAGTAAGAACTAGTAACCAAACTCGAGCCATCGAGATATAGGAAACAAGCACTGCCATTGTCGTTCTTGTCTAGATTCGATGCCCAATAATAACCTAGTTCACCAGCACCAGACAATTTATCGTCGAGACGGAAACCAGCGGCAGGGAAGAAAATTACAGCTCCATTCTTAATAGAGGTACCTTTTCTGCCAGCCACACCTGTACCATTATAGTCGTTCGTCCATACCCACGTGCAACCATTCTTTAACTCGTCACACTCGGCACTAGTTGGAATTCGCCACTTCTTGCCCCAATTAGCCGAAGCAGCATCGTCGCTCTCCTCTAAAAGAGATTTTTTATCGTCAACGCCATAAATCGATTCTGAGCAATACTTAGTCAGCATGTGGTCGGACCCCTTGCTCAGTGCATAATTCTTCCAGTTGTAGCGGCTTTTAGGTTGTATTTCACCCCAGGCATAAAATTCGCCCGAACCAACTTCCTTACCCGCGCCCAGATTACATGTAGCCCATTTAACCGACAGGCCAAGGTCGACATACTGGTGACCGCCAACCGAGCCGAAAAACTCTTTGTTGTCTCTGCCCGTCGCCTCTAGAATCTCAGCACGCTTTTTATTGTATTCCGAGGCTGTCATGTTGCCAGCCTCAAACTGTCTGTTCAGCTCTTCTAGCTTTTCGTTATTTCGGCTGTCTGCATCCGAACTGCCGTTTCCGGAAAGACAACTGCACATGCCGGCCACTAATACCGAACACGCCGCCAACTGCAACTTATTCATACACGAAAATTAGAGGCTAGGTGTAGACTCACCTGTTTTCTTTTCCCATTCGGAGATAAGGTTGTTCAATGCCTCGTCGACCAATTCACTAATGGTTTTATTCTGTTTGAGGGCAATATACTTCATTTTGAAGTTTGCCTGCTTGCTGACAATATAGCTGGTGCGCATCTTTTCGTCGGCAGCTGCCGCCGATGGAGTCGCAGCGACCTGTGTAGTCTGCGTTTGCGCAGGTGCAGGAGTTGAACTTACCAGATTGTGGATGAGGTCGTTATTTTGAAACTTCTTTGCCATATTGTTAGAATGCTTTTAAAATTTCGTCAGTTAGTGATAAATACTCGTAGGTGTTCTTTTTAGCACCCTGGCCAAGCGACTGTTCGGCATAGCCAATACTTTCCTTGATGCGCGTATCCAACACCAGGTTGCCGTATGCCTTCTTCATCTGATCCATGGTTTCCTTGTGCAGAGCCGTGTTCTTTGTACGGGTCATAATCAGTCGGAACGGAATATCCGTCTTTCTAATGCTAGACAGACGGGTCAGCATATTGTTTATCATATTGAAACCCTGAATGCTGAACGGTTCTGGTACGATAGGGATAAGCAACGCATCGGCACTGAGGATCGCATTGATGGTCAGTACACCCAAATTTGGAGCGGTGTCGATAACAATACAGTCGAACTGCTTCTTCAGCGGCTCCAACTTGTTGCTGAGAATCTGTTCGCGGGCAATACGTTGCGACAGACTATACTCACAATCGCTCAAACGCAAATCGGCCGGAACAATAAAAATGTTTGGATTAACCGTAGCAACCACTTGTAGTGGGGCCTTATCGTCTCCAATCATCGAATCGTAAAGCGTTCCCTGCTCTATTCCAAAGTACGAGGTTGAATTTGCCTGAGCGTCGGTGTCGACAATCAGCACTTTCTTGCCAAATTTTGCAAGACATTCTGCAAAGTTGATGCAAAGGGTCGATTTGCCAACGCCACCCTTGTTCTGAACGATAGAGTATATCATAAATCCACGTATATTACTATTTTCTATCACAAAGGTAGCATTATGTTGTCATATTACCAAAAGTATTAATAGAAAATATGCTACAAATAGCAAATAAATCAGATAATACAGTAGTAAAGTAGTACGATAGTGTTATCTCACCATCACTCTTTCAACTAAGTTCTCGCGGCTGTTTTTTCCGACCATTATATCGAATTCACCTGGTTCGAAGACTCTATTTCCTTCTCCATCGTAATAAGATAAGTCATCACGACCTAGTTTTAGGGTAACATCTTTGCTTTCGCCCGCCTTCAAGAAAACACGCTGGAACCCTTTCAGTTCACAAACAGGCCGTGCAATTGATGCATAAACATCGTGTATATAGAGTTGTACCACCTCATAGGCGTCGCGTTTGCCGGTGTTCGTCACCTTAACCGCGACGGTTACCGAGTCGTCCTTTACTGTGGTCCTCATATTGCTGTAGTCGAACTGGGTATAGGTAAGTCCGTATCCGAACGGATAAAGTGCACCATTTCTGACTTCAATATAATTACTTGCGAACTTCTGATAACGAGGTGCAGAATATGGAACGGGACGTCCTGTGTTCAAATGATTATAGTAGAGGGGTTGTTGACCTGTAGCGCGTGGCATTGACACAGTAAGACGACCCGACGGACACTTGTCGCCAAAGAGTACATCACAAACCGCATCTGGCGTTTCTGAACCTCCAAACCACACATTCATTATTGCGTTAACATGTTGGCTTTCCCAGTCTAAGACGGTTGGACGACCAGCAAAGTTCAACAACACCACTGGCTTACCAGTCTCGGCAATTGCTTGTAGCAGTTCCATCTGCTCGTCAGGCAGATTCAAGTCTACACGACTTGAACTCTCGCCCGAGAAGTCGGCACATTCGCCCATTGCACAAACCACCACATCGGCCTGTTGAGCTATTTTCAAGGCTTCCGCTTTGGCTTTCTTTGCATCGACACGGGTAATGTGTTTCCCTAACTCGGCACCAAGCTGGGTATCTTCGTCGCGCGTAATGTTGCACCCTTGCGCACAAAGTAGGGTGGCACGGCCTTTCAGAGCCTTACGGAACCCTTCTTCCAGCGTTTGGTATTTGTCTGTGGCTTGTGCCACACTCCATGTTCCTGTTAGGTTGTCGCGTGTTTGGCTGAGTGGACCAATCAGCGCAATGGTGCCCTGTTTTTTCAACGGCAACAGGTTGTTATCGTTCTTTAATAACACAAACGACTCGGCAGCCAAGTCTCGTGCCACTTTCCTGTTAGCATCGCTATACATCACTTTTTTCTCACGTTTGGCATCGAAGAACTTATAAGGATTGTCGAACAACCCCAACTTGTATTTTGCCTCAAGCACACGGTGGCAGGCTTGGTCAATATCGGCCATAGAAACCTGACCGTTTTCCAGCCCCGACTTAAGGTGGTTAATAAACCCTTGCGAACACATATCCATGTCTGTACCCGCCTTCAAAGCCTTGTAGCTGTTATCGGCAACGGTGCCGAATCCGTGAACCTGCATTTCGTTGATAGAAGCATAGTCAGTTACAACAAAACCGTCGAACTTCCACTTGTTACGGAGTAAGTCGGTTTGCAGCCACTTGTTTGCAGTAGCGTGCTGTCCGTCTACCAAGTTGAACGACGACATAACCGACCCCGCACCAGCTTTAACGGCTGCCTCGTACGGAGGGAAGTATTGGTTGAACATACGTATACGCGACATATCTACAGTATTGTAGTCACGGCCGCCCTCCACAGCACCGTAAAGTGCAAAGTGTTTTACACAGGCCATTATGTTAGTTGGTTTAGAAAGGTCGCCCTGGTACCCTCTGACCATAGCAGCACCTATCAGGCTACCCAGATAAGGGTCTTCGCCACCGCCTTCGGCAATACGTCCCCAACGGGCATCGACACAGATATCGACCATAGGCGAGAACGTCCAGCCGATACCTACACACGACGCCTCTTCGGCCGCAATTCGTGCGCTTTCTTCTATTCCCTGTAAGTCCCAGGTGCAACTCAGAGCCAAAGGTATGGGAAAAACGGTTTCATAGCCGTGGATTATGTCCATACCCACCAGCAACGGAATACCCAGTCTCGACTTTTCGACAGCCAATTTTTGAAGTGCCTCTATTTCGGCACGACCCTTTATGTTGAAAATACCGCCAAGCCGGCCCGATTTAATATCTTCCGCGGTTTTACTTTCTATAACGCCGCCCGTCACAATACCGCCTGCCGGCATCAGATTTAACTGCCCTAGCTTTTCCTCAAGGGTCATTTTCGACATAAGATTGTCTACATAGGGAATGTTGGCCTGAAGTTGGAAGCCAACCGACAAGGCTATAGAAAGAAAAAGATGTTTTACCATTGCATTATTTTTTGTATCTACCCCCTTTTATCCAAAAAGGCGATATTTTATTTGAGTCTTTACGTTTTTAAAACATGCCAAAACTGGTAAATGGCTAATTATTCACCTGCTCTGCAAAGTAAATATAAGTGTTTTTGCGTAATTGTCAAAGAGATGTCTGATGCAGACGTCTATCCAATGACAAATAGCCTTTTCACAGGGTCAAATTTCAGTCCTTCCCGGTCGAAATAGGCGCCGATCTGGTTGTTTCGGCAGAGTTCGTCCGTTGTACCTGTGGTCAAGCCTTTCTGTTGGTCTAGCAGCCATATTTTATCGGAAACCTGCAGTGCCTGCTCCAAGTCGTGTGTCGACAAAAATATCACTTTGTTCAAACTGTGCGCCAACTGCTTCAGCATCCGTATCAACTGTACCTTGGCAGGGTAGTCGAGGAAGGCAGTAGGCTCGTCCAGATATAATATGGGAGTTTGTTGTGCTAATGCTTTAGCCACCATCACTTTTTGACGTTCTCCATCAGACAGAGTGCTGGTTTTTCGGTTCAGAAGTTGCTCAACACCTGTCAACCGTACACTTTCGTCCACAATTCGACGGTCTTCACCGCTCATAATTCCCAGCAGACCCGTATACGGAGTTCTACCCATGGCTACTACATCGTAGGCTGTCAGGTCGAAGTTATGCTCGTTATGGGTGAGTACCACACTTACCAGCCGGGCCATCTCCTGATTGGAATAAGAGGCCAAACTGCGACCGTTAATGTCAATAACGCCAGCCACCGGAGGCAGAAAGTTGCAGAGAGTGCGTAAAAGGGTCGACTTTCCAGCGCCATTCGGCCCCAACAGGCACGTCAGTTCACCCGGCAGCAGGGTTGCATTCAGGTCTCTGACAATCTCTTTGCAGATTTTGCCCTCTTTATAACCTACAGAAAGGTTCTTCAATTTTACAGTTACAGCGTCCATAATCAGCACAAAATAAGTTAGTCGGAAGAAAGTTCGTCGAAAATTTCCCCGCGTATATCCAATATCATTTGCACAGGCAGTTCCGTTCCGTCGGTCATTATCAGCGTTTGCTCATATTCGTCCCATTTTTTAACGGTTGCCGTAATCGAAAAATAGGCTCCACCAGCCTTGTGCGCGTCGGGTTGGAAATAGGTGATAGTAACCGTAGGGTGGCGAAACACTTGCGAAAGGAGCTGTTCCATCTTACGGTCCAGTTCTGCCCGGCCGTTTTCATCCAGTTCAATCTGGCTATCGGTCAACCGTGCCGTTTCCTCAATGGCCGCGCCATGTCCGGTCAGCGCCGCAAAAGGCGCAAACTGGGCCGCCCTATTGAGCATAGACATTTGCGGATGCTTTTTTGAAACAGGGTGCGGAAGGTTTATGATATCGTCGTACTCGCCCATACACTATTATGCTTTATGTCCTCCAATTTGCTGGTTACGTTCAATGGCCGTTGCGCCATCTTTGAAGTTCAGCCCCTTCAGAATTGCGTTCTTGCCAAACTTCTTTTTTATGCCGAGCACAGCCTGCTGCATTTTTCGTTCTTTTTCAAGGGCCGCCTTTTCAGCAGCCTTCTTCTTTCTTAGCGCCTCGTAGTCGGTAAACAGGTCCAACTGAACAGGTCGTTCAGCCTTCACCCTGCTTTCGTCAACCACACGGTTGGTCGACAGGTTTAACCGTCGGACTAGAAGTTCTGGGTTGACAATACGGTCGAAAAGGCTGACAACTGCCTCCCTTATCAATTTGGCAGAAGAGGTCTGTTGGTCGAGGTTAGCCGTTCCGTGCGCAGGTTTGGGCACAATGCGCCCATAATAGTCACAAGCCAACTCTCCGGTATATTTTTCGCGGATTTCAGATTTGGTAAGGCTTTCCACATCGTAACCTATAGTCAGCACAAGCTGGTCAGTTACCAGATGTTTGTCGAGCAGGTCGAGCGCCACACTGTCGGCCATTTCTGCGGCTACCACCCGCGCTTTGGCGAAGGTGTAGGCCGACTGCAACACTTGTCCGCTACTCAGAGAGTTGGTCGCGGGTTTATATTGCTTCACCATGTCGATTGTACAAGGTTCCCACCCCCATGCATGGTCGATAATCAGTTCTGCATTCACCCCGAAAAGGCGGTAGAGGAAATCCTCGTGTTCAAGCGAGCAACGAGCAATCTGGCCCATGGTAAAAATACCGTATTCCTCCAGTTTGCGCGCCGTTCCCTTACCAAACCGCCAGAAACTGGTCAGTGGTTGGTGGTCCCACAATTTTCGGCGGTAGCTCATCTCGTCAAGTTCAGCTATCCGCACACCGTCCTCATCGGCGGGTATGTGCTTGGCCACAATATCCATGGCAATTTTACAAAGATAGAGGTTGGTGCCTATTCCTGCCGTAGCTGTTATACCGGTTTGCGAAAGCACATCCTTTATCATCTTCATAGCCAGTTCGTGAGCCGTAAGTCCGTAAGTGTTCAGGTAATTGGTGGCATCGATAAACACCTCGTCTATACTGTAAACGAAAATGTCTTCGGGGGCTATGTATTTTAAATAAATGTCGTAAATGCGGGTACTGTACTTTATATAGTAGGCCATACGTGGCGGTGCGGCTATATAATCGACTTCCCAGTCGGGATGCGTCGCTAGCTCCTGTGCGTTAGCCGATTTGCCTGTAAAGGTATAACCAGCCACATTACGCCTACGGGCCATATTCACCTCCCGCACCTTCTGTACCACTTCGAAAAGGCGGGCACGGCCTGGTATGCCATACGACTTCAGTGACGGAGTTACCGCCAGACATATCGTCTTTTCCGTACGGCTGGTATCGGCCACCACCAGATTGGTAGTAAGCGGATCGAGCCCACGCTCGACACACTCAACCGACGCGAAGAAAGACTTCAAATCAATAGCGATATATGTCCTTTGTTTTTCCTGCATGGCTCTTATCTCCCAATTTCAAAGGTACACATTTTTAGCACACGGTATGAAAAAAGAAATGAACAAGGTGTAGAAGACTAGGGCGGGGCACAAAAAAACAAAGTGGCGTGACTTTTTTTTAAACAGCTGGATACGGAAAGGAGGGGCACAAAATATAAAACGTGGCAAGAGACACATTTTAAACGGGTTTTATTTATTTTTGTGTTAAGACAATTGTGAAACATAAGACATGAAAAAATACTCGCACGCATGGTTGGCCTTTATGGCTATTAAACGTCTGGAAGTTATTGCCACCACTACCGATACAGCTGTTGTGAAAGGTGTTGCCGACGATGTACGCCTACATGCAAAAAGTTTGTGGAAATGGTTTAAAGACTACCGCGACTTCGTTATAGAGGGCGCATGGTATCCGGACGATGTGTTCAAGGATATGAGTACCAGCCACATTGTGAAATACCAGCCTGCGGCCGACGGCAATTACTCTTCGTTCCGTGGCATGCCGAACACACATTCCATCAGCGCTATGATGAAGAAGTCGTCGCCCCTTTACCAGCAACCGTATAACATTGTTAAAGGAAACTGCGCCGACAGGTGCGAGTCGATTGCCCACAGCATTGTCGACAACTTCAAAATGTTGCAGAAAGAAGAACGGGGTTGCCCCATTACCACTACCAACAACCACATAGCCCTGCGTTTCTTCATCCTCAGCCATTATGTGGCCGACTGCCATATGCCATTCCACTGCGACAACCGTCCTTTCTCCGACGAGAAAGGTCTACATGGAAGCATTGAGAAGAAATGGGAGGACCAAATAAAAAAATCGTATAAGATTGACACCGATAACAACCGCTTCTATTACGACCCAGACGGCTATCCGCTGCCGCTTAAGGTCACCCAACTGTTGCAGGATGTTGAGAACGAGGTAAACACCCGTCCGTACGTACACGGTTGGGGCACTAACAACTCCAGTACATGGGACTATATGAGTGGCGTTTCGCAATACTCATACCTGTTCTCGTACTACCTGGTGCCCGAAAGTTTCACTCCAAGCCAGAGTTATACCGAGTTTACCAACCTCACGGAATGGGGCAGGAACTTCGACACCTACAACAAGATGATTTTTGCCGACGCCATCGACTCCATTGCCCGCATTTGGCTGCATGTGTGGATAAAATACAGAAACTGGCTGAAGGAATAACAGATATAACCACAAATAGACAACAAGGTCGGGACCAGGAGAGTTCCGACCTTGTTTTTATTAATTCTGCCGCATTTAAACCATATCTTTTTTCATGTACTGCCGAGGGGTACATCTGGTCTCGGCAAGAAAATATCTGCCAAAAAAAGAAGGATTGGCAAAATTCAACATATACGCCACCTCCTGAACCGTATACTTGCGGCTTTTAAGTAAAGCTTTCGCCTCAAAAATCACTCGTTCCTTTATAATATCTAAAGAATACTTGCCAATAACCGAATAGACCACTTGCGACAGATATTTAGGAGAAATGTTCATTTCGGTTGCATAAAATTTCACGTCGCGGTGCTGGCTGTAGTGTTCGTTGACCAAACTGATAAATTGCAGGTAGATTTGTGTTCGCCGGTCTGTGACAACGTGCTCGTCGCTCTTTGCATAAGATGAAAACAAATGGCGGTGGTGGGCAACATACACTTGAAGATAACCCTGTAACACTTCGTCTTTTTGAGTGAAGTCGGCGTTTGTTATATCATTACGCAATAGAGTGTAAATCTCAAATAAAAAGGCACATTTGTCTGGTGGTATGCTAAGCACCGGGCAGTTTTGCGTGTGGTTGTACATATTGGCAAGGTCACTGACTGGCGTAAAAGAGAAAAAGGAGGCGTCGGAAAACATCAATACCACCAATTCCACATCCTCCGACATACTTAGCACCTGTGAAAGCGTATTTGGAATGATAATGACCTCATTAAAAGCCGTCACGTCGTAATCTGTGAAGTTGATGCGTACCTTCATGCTTCCTTTCAGACAAAGAAGGGTTATGGTACATTGCGTTTTCGTAGGATATAGCAAGTTAAAACTGCGAGTAATGGTGTCGAGGTCCAATTTTTTACCCACATTGTCGCCCAAAATGAGTTTGTCTTTATAATTAACAACCTGGGGGGTGCCCCTCATACTGGAAAAATTGAAGACCTCTATATTCCGCTTTTTCATAAATCATGTGTACTGGTTTGTTACAAATATAGTTTTTCTCCTCTAAACTAGAAAACGCCATATAGAACAATTTTTCCAATTATATACGTATATTATGTACAAGAAAACCATCCTTTCGGACATTTTTAGGTTCTAGGGGTAGTCTCTAATTTGGAGATAAATGTGGATTTTTGCATTAGAAAAAAATTACTGATCAAAAAAGCATATGAAATCGGAAATATTTTTGTCCGCATCGTTCATCTTATTGATGTTGGGTGGTTGCAAGAAGAGTGAAACCACCAACCCGCAAGGCACCAAACACTGCGTAATGACCACGTATCCACAACTTACTGGCTCTGGGAAGGTGAAAACTTTTTCAGGAACCGTCAGAGAATCCAGAGAGATAAATGTGGCATTCAAGACGGCAGGACAAATTGAACAAGTATATGTGAAGGAAGGTACGTTTGTAAAACAAGGACAACTGATTGCGTCGCTCGATACAAAAGACTACCTGTTGGCATTAAACAATGCGCAGATTCAGTATGACCAGTTCAACCACGAAGTGGCGCGCTTGAAAAAATTGCGTGAAGGGAAAAGCATATCAGTTAACGATTACGAAAAAGCCGTAAGCGGTTTAGACCGACTGGCCATTCAACTGCAAAACGAGAAGAACCGCATTGAATACTGCAAAGTTTACGCTCCGGTTAGCGGATACGTGCAAAAGATTAACTTCGAGAAGTCGGAAATGGTGGATGCGGGAACTCCCATTATCTCACTGCTCGACAATGGCAACAT
This sequence comes from Bacteroidales bacterium UBA3297, assembly GCA_002362105.1. Classification (GTDB taxonomy): domain Bacteria; phylum Bacteroidota; class Bacteroidia; order Bacteroidales; family Paludibacteraceae; genus Physcocola. Next base: position 24,125 of record DETD01000011.1, on the reverse strand, counting down.
GGAGGTTGAGGTCAGCATTCCAGCTGAACTATACACACAAAAAGAGAAAATCAGCAGCATTAACGGTAAAACTAGTCTGGAAGGTAGCCGAGAGGTGCCTATGCGCATTGTTGGAATGACCCCGAAAGCCGACGGTAACCAGCTCTACCTGCTAAAACTCGCTTTTACGAAAATGCCGACAGGTGTGACTGCCGGCATGAACATCGGCATCACCGTCAACATGAAGGATGGGAAAGAGAAATCAACTTATTCCCTACCTATGCACGCTATTTTCAAGTCGGGTAGCGATGACTGCGTATGGGTGGTGGAAGCCGACTCCACCATCAGCCGGAAAGTGGTGAAAGTTGAGGGATTCGATGCCAAGGGAAACGTTAAAGTGGGCAATGGTTTTAATGGCACCGAACAGATTGTGAAAGCGGGTGTTGAGCACCTGGTTGAGGGCGAAAAAGTGGATGTCATTTCACAGCCATCGGCATCGAATGTTGGAGGACTTAAATAGATAGAACGTTGCGATTATGGTTTTGAAGATAACAAAATTCCTGATGGGCAGACCTGTCTTATTCTGGTCTCTCATTGTGGGCATCATCATCGCCGGTGTCCTTTCCTTTATACAGATGCCAAAACTGGAAGACCCTGCTGTGGCTGGCAAACAGGCTATGGTGGTGATTCCTTATATGGGTGCCACCGCACACGAAGTGGAGCTGAAGGTGGCACAGCTTATGGAGGAGGAACTGCGTACCCTGCCCAAAGTAAGGAAAATTAAGAGCGAATGCAAGCCAGGTATGGCAATGATTACCGTTGAATTTGAATGGACATTGCTGATGAAAGACCTGGAACAGAGTTTCGACTTGCTGCGGAGAAAGGTTAACGACGCCAAGGGCAGACTTCCACAAGACTGCTACGACCCCATCGTGGTAGACGACATGATGGATGTTTACGGCATTTTCTACAGCCTGACCGGACCTGGTTATACCTTTAACGAGTTGAACGATTACGCCAAAGTCATAAAACGCGAACTATTGAGCGTTCCTGGCGTTAAACGAATCAACATTGTGGGAAACCGCAGCGAGGTTATCAACATCAGAATTTCGAAAGAAAAAATAGCGCGCAACGGTCTCATCCCAACGCAGTTGATGATGAACTTGCAGAATGCGGGCAAAGTGATCCCTGCTGGCAACTTCCAAAACGGAAGCGACAAAGTGCAATTCAGAATTAGCAACGCCATCGATAATGAAGATGACATTCGCGACATGCTTATTCAAACGCACGATGGCAAACAGGTGCGTTTAGGCGATATTGCCACTATTGAGCGCGAATATGCAGAACCACAGCGTAACGGTTTCTTTGTAAACGGAGAGCCAGCCCTCGCCATCTGCCTTACTATGGAGGGCAATGCAGTGGTGCCGGACGTGGGCAAGGCGGTAGACAAAAAACTGGCAGAAGTGATGAAAAGGATACCTGTGGGCATGACTACCGACAAAATCTTCTTCCAACCCGACAAGGTCGACGAGGCAATAGACTCATTTATGCTCAACTTATTGGAATCGGTTCTCATCGTCATCATCGTTCTCATTTTTGCAATGGGATTCCGCAGTGGCGTTATCATTGGTTCGGGACTGGTGCTCACCATTGCCCTTTCCTTTCCAATCTTGCTGTGTATGGGAACAACCCTCCAGCGTATTTCGTTGGGTGCTTTCATCGTTGCAATGGGTATGTTGGTCGACAACTCTATTGTGATAATGGACGGCATACTGATAGACCGTCGCAGGGGATACGGTCCTAAGACCTACCTCTACCGTATTGGCCAGAATACGGCCATGCCGCTGTTGGGTGCCACCATCATAGCAGCCAGCACTTTCATTGGCATTTTCTTGTCACCAGATACGGCTGGTGAATATGCGGGCGACTTGTTCCTTGTTTTAAGTGTGAGCCTGTTAGCCAGTTGGATACTGGCTTTAACACAGGTACCGGTCTTCTCGAAAACCCTATTACCTGCACGCGACAGTTCTGCGCGCCAAAACACCTCTAAGGTGATGAACTCGCCCATGCACCGTTTTGTGCGCAGTGCTATCGACAAACTAATTGAATATAAGAAAACCACCATTGCCGTGTCAGTCGCCCTGTTAGTGTTCTGCATGGCCAATATGGTGCATGTCAAGAACCTGTTCTTCCCCGATTTCGACTACAAGCAGTTTGTTGTTGAGTACTACCTGCCAAGTCAGACCGACCCCGACAAGGTGAAGCACGACCTGCTGGAAATGACCGAGATGTTGAGAAAGAACGAACACGTTGAACGGGTGGCGGCCTCTATGGGATGTGCGCCTGCCCATTATTGTCTGGTAAGACCTATGACCAACGGTGGCGACTGCTATGGAGAACTGATTGTAGACACAAAAGACTATAACACGCTGGTAGAACAGCTCCCAATCATACGCGACCAGTTGCGTTCACTCTATCCCGATGCCTATATCAGACTTCGCAAGTACAATTTCAGCATTGGTACCAGCCACCTGGTAGAGGTGCAGTTCTCTGGTCCGGATCCCGAAGTTTTACGACAGTTAAGCACCAAAGCCGAGGCTATTATGCGGAAAAGCCAGTATGTGGACCCGTATTCGGTGCAAAACAACTGGAATCCGACAGGTAAATCCATCATCGCCGAATATAACCGCCAAGACGGTTTGCGGTGTGGCATTGAACGGAGCGATGTGGGCAATGCCCTGCAAGCGGCAACCGATGGACTGACCGTGGGTGTTATAAACGACCACGAAAACCAAGTGCTTATCAATCTGCAAGTCAGAAATGCCGACGGCTCGCACATAACCGAACTGGGCGACATACCCGTGTGGAGCACCTTGAACCTCCATGCGGTAGACGTTAATCCGGCCACACTGATGACGGGTGCTGTAGACATGAACCAAATCAAAGAGAAAATGTTTACGGCTGTTCCGCTCAGTGCTGTTGCCCGTAACATACACATGGGTTGGGAAGAAAATCTGGTTTACCGTGTGAATGGCGAGCGGGCCATTGAAGCCGAGTGCGACCCGAACAGTGACCTCTACGAGGCTACTGCCGCCAAACTGAAAGAAGATGTAAAAGAAGAGATAGACGCCATTCCGCTACCTGACGGCTACAGCAGGAAATGGTTGGGAGAAAGCGAAACCAGCGACGACGCTCTGGTTAACATGCTGAAATATGTACCCATCACCATGTTCCTCATCTTAGGCCTGTTGTTACTGCTGTTCAACAACTGGAAGAAAGTGGCCCTCATCCTCATTTGCTTCCCGTTCGTCTTCTGTGGCATTGTGCCAACACTCATCTTGTTCAAACAGCCGTTTACCTTTATGGCCATTATTGGTTTCATGGGGCTTATGGGAATGATGATCAAGAACTCTATTGTGCTGATTGACGAAATCAACCGTCTGCAAACGGAAGAGAAAGTGAACCCTTACAAGGCGGTGGTTGAAGCAACTGTCAGCCGCGTTAGGCCGGTGATAATGGCATCGCTGACCACCATTCTGGGTATGATACCACTTTTGCCAGACCCGATGTACAGCAGTATGGCCATCACCATAATGAGCGGTTTGACGGTGGGTACACTCATCACACTGGTGCTCTTACCAATTTTCTACACTGCTTTCTTCCACATCCGCAAACCATAACAAAAGGTAAAAATGAAACACTATATAACCCTTTTATCCCTTTTCCTGTCTCTCACCATTTACGCGCAACAACCCGTATCATTGTCGTTGGCAGAATGCCGGCGCTTGGCCGTTGCGCACAACGAGAAGGTGAAAAAGTCTGAGAATTCCCTCGCGGTTTCCGAATTACAGAAGCAAGCCGCTTTCACCAACTATTTTCCGCGAGTGGACCTAAGTGCCACCTCTGTCTTCCTGCAAGATCAAGAAATAATGGGTATGACCTTGAAACTGCGTGGTGCTTCTATCGCTGGTTTTTCGCTGACACAACCTATCTATGTTGGTGGTAAAATCTATAACGGTAACAAATTGGCCAAGTTGGGAATGGAGGCTGCCGAAATACAGCGGCAACAAACCAAAGCCGATGTGATAGCAGAGGCTGACAACACCTATTGGACCTATATTGCTGTTAGGGAAAAGCAAAAAATGGTGGAAGCGTACAAGACACAATTAGACAGCATCTACAACATAGTGAAGCTATCTCTTGATGCTGAAATGGGAACTGAATATGAACTGATCCGCATCAACGCAAAGCGTAGTGAATTGGAATACCAGTTGCAGAAAGTGAAAAATGGCATTAATCTGTGCCGTATGAACTTATGCGCCATCATTGGCGACTCGCTCTCCACCCAGATTATTCCTTCCGACACCATTGTGTCCGTGTCTGCCCCCACCGATATGAGCAACAGTTTGGAGAACAGACCTGAGATGAAACTTCTGGAAATGAACATAGCGGCTAAAGAGTTGCAGGTGAAAATGGAACGTGCCGACGTGTTGCCAACCGTAGGGTTGCAAGCCGCCTACAACTTTTTTACCAACATAAAGACCGAGGGCTACGAACAGGACGAGACTGGGAACTACATTCCAACGACCAATAACTATAGCGGTGGTGTGGGAATGGTGGTGGCTGCCGCCAAAATCCCTCTCCTTAACTGGTTAGACGGTGGTAAGAAAATAAAAATTGCAAAACTGGAAGTGGAGAACGCCAAATTAGACAAGGAACAGAACGAACGCCTAATGAGCATACAGGTGCAACAGGCCATTCTGAATGTTATGGACGGATATGCTATGGTAGAAACAGCCGAACTGGGATTGAAACAGGCGGATGAAAACCTCCGCATTATGCGTCTCCGGTACGAAAACGGGATGGGAACACTCACCGACTTGCTTGACGCACAAAGCCAGTGGCAACAGGCAAAAACAAACAACATTGAGGCGAAAACACAATACAGGATATACGAAACCGAATACAGGCACGCTGTAGGGGAACTGGAACAGTAGCCGCTTAACTACAGCCTTTGCAGACTCCCCATATAAACGATAAGGTTGAACCCTCCCTCCTGGAGAATTCAACCTTATTTTTTATTTTCCTGAAAGTCTTGCAGACAACCCTGCAAAGCTAGTTCTAAACAGAGTTTAACTGCCAGCCTGCTGCTTTTTTCTTTCCTCCAAAATTCGTTAATTTTCTGAGACTTTCTCCTCTGTGATATTGTAACAGTAAAGGCAGACAAGCGCGAAAACCGCACTGATAATTGGGAACAAAGCAAAGACAATCAGAATCATATTACGTACATCGTCGCTCATATTGATGTCGTTGGCTTTGAACCCGACCCATGAAAGAAATGCCCCAGGGATGATTGCGGCAATCGTATTGCCCAACTTCTGTGCCATGGTAGCCGAAGAGAAAATCATTCCTGTTGCACGGCGACCGGTTTCCACTTCAGTATTGTCGGCAATGTCGGCATACATACTCCACATAATATAGGCCGATGGACCAATAAATAAGGTGAAGAGGATCTGAAGCGCAATGACTGCGGCCAACGACTCTTTTGAAACTAACAAAAACATAGCTGACACGACAGACGACAATATAAAGCAGCCCATCCAGGTCTTCTTCTTGCCGTATTTCATAACAATGAATTTACATATAATGGTTGCAACAATGGTGATGATGGCACCAAACCCGAACATTACAGACGAGATGGCAACTAGAAACCTGATGAAATTACATCCCATATCTCCAACACCATAGGAGATCTTTTCTAAGATAGATAACTTGTTTTGTGTGTTCATTTGTATTAGAATTATTAGTAAAGCTTATTTGGCAAATACACATTAATTTTTCAACACACCTTATTTTCCATCAGTTATTTATATATTTGTATATAATATGCACTTCAAAAGATGTCCGTATTCAAAAAGATAGTATTTTTTGCATTGTTGCTAGTCTCGCTCTCCTCTGTGGGTGCCGAAAGGGTACTTTTTGCGCACTACACGGTAGAAGACGGTTTAAGCAGCAACTCGGTCAATGCAGTCTGCCAAGACAAAAACGGATTCATTTGGATAGCCACCCGCTGTGGCATTAGCCGGTTCGACGGCACAAATTTCAAGAACTACAATTCCGCAACCGATACCGCAATACTGAAGAACGACATCGCCTACTGTTTTCTACTTCCGAACAACAGACCGACTTTCTCCAGTTCGAACTCGGTACTGTTCTCGTATAACGATGATTCAGGACAATTTGAGGATATCTCTTCTTTCCTTCCTGTAAACAAACCGAGATACGACGTAAAGGGCTTTTCCGTCCAACAAGACGGAAGGGGTTTGCTTTCTACCGCGTGCGGCATCTATCTGTTCGACAAACATAACGGACAATTCAAAAAGGTAGAATCGGACTACAACAACAACATTCTTGACGTGTGTACCGACAAATTCGGGCGCTATTGGGTTGGCAACTACAACGGTTGGCTGATACTCGACAAAAACGGAAGAATTATTCCACAGACCATCGTCAAGGGTGGACTGGTAAACGATTTGTTCAACCTCGACGACAACCACATCCTCATCTGTTCGACTGCGGGCCCCATGTGGCTGGCCGAACTCTCTAACGAGGCCGACGCTCCACTGTTGAGGAAGGTGAATGCGCCCTTCAACTACGTTACTGCCGTGGTTAGAGACCATAACGGATATTTGTGGATGGGTACGCTGGGCGACGGGCTCTGGAAATGCAGATTCAACGGTAAGGACTTCACCTACGACAAGGTTGTTCCGCTTAACGCGCCAGAAGACGCCTTGAACAAAATCTCTTCCCTGTTTGTCGACAAGGCTGGCAACATCTGGGTGCCTACCCAAAGTTCGGGCGTATGGCGTACCACTTCGGTGGATGGATATGCCTATGTAAAGTCGAAAGATGTTGGTTTCCCCGTTGCCGTTGGGGCTTCGTTCTGCGCTACCGACGACGGCAACCTACTGATGGGAACCGACGGGCTGGGTCTTTACCTCTTCGACCACCACTTGCAGGTTAAACGCAGCATAGCTGGTCTATCGTCGAACTGCGTGCTGACTATAATAAAAGAGGGTAGCGACTTCCTGATTGGCTACTGGGGCGGTAAAACCAACCGCTTAAACCTAAAGACTGGCGCACTATCGACACTCAACTACAACGGAATAACAAATCCGCGCTTTACAACCAAGAATATATGCCGCACGGACGATGGAACCCTCTATGTTTCGGTTGCCGGCGACGGCATCTACTGCGGGAAAGGCAACAAGTGGGAACGGCTGGTACTGACCGATTCTTCTATGAATAACTATCCCGACCTCTGGCTGGAAGGCTCTTGCCAAAAGCCCGACGGTTCCATCAGATTGTATTCGGCAAGAACCATCTGGAGTAACAGGGGCGGACATTTCAAGCCTATTCTGCCCGATGCCGACAAATCGCTGCTGAGCAATCCTCTGCACGTCAACCATTGTGTGGCCGATGCCGCCAACTACCTTTACGCAGCCACCAACAAGGGGCTTTTGGTGTTCGACCCAAACGATGCCAATCTTGGACCGCTGTCATACGTGCCGAACGGTGAATATGCGTCGGTAATTTTCGACAGTAATGGTGTGCTGTGGGCAAGCGGCTCAAACGGAATTCTCGCCATCGACATAAAACACAAGACCTACCGGCCGGTCATGCCCGCCAGGGCACTGCCTTCACTCGACTACTTCACAGGCAGGGCTTGCCTGCTGGCTGAAACAGGCAACATCTTCTTCGGTTGCAAAGACGGCTTCGTTTGTGTACAACCCAAAGTTCAAACAAACATGCAGGCCGACTATATGGCCTTCTCGCAATTGAGAATTAACGGCGAAGCGGTGCCAACTGGCTCGAAACTTCTACCGGTTCCGCTGAAAGAGCTCGACGAACTTAAACTGGCCTACAGCCAAAACCGCTTCACACTTGATTTTGATCTGGTTGACTTGTCTTTCTCGAACACTCTTCTTCCTAAATACCGAATTCCTGAAATAGACTCCAGTTGGATTGAGCTGGGCGACAAGCGGAGTATCGACGTCGGATTCCTGCCATCGGGAAACTTCCGTATTGAATTGGCGGCCTTTTCAGGAGATAAGCCGGCAAAAATAATAACCCTGCCCGTCTCAGTGTCGCCCCCTTGGTGGCAGACGGGCTGGTTCTACACGCTAGTCGGTCTGTTCTTATTGGGACTGTTCTTTGCTTTCTACCGTATCAGGATGCGAAGGTTGAACGCATACCGGCAGGAACTGCAACAAATGGTTAACGAAAGAACCCGTGACTTGAACGATGCCAACTTGCGGCTGGCTGAACAAAAATCGGAAATTGAGGCTTCTAACCAGTCGTTGCTCAACACACTCAAACAAAAAGACCAACTGGTGTCGGTGGTTGCGCACGACCTCAAGAACCCTATGTTTGCCATTGTTTCTACGCTAAAGCGGTTATTAACACAAGTGTACGCACCCGCCGACCAACAACGCATCTTGACCAAACTCAGCAAAGAGTCGGAAAACCTGCAAAAACAAATGGTCGACCTGCTACAATGGGCAAATGGTGAAACCGAACTTTCTCTTTACCATCCAACGGCTGTAGATGCCAACCTGTTGGTGGAAGAGGCTCTTTCGTTACTGACAGGCTTGGCCGGTGAAAAAGACATTGAACTCTGCCAAATTGGGAAAACCGGATTCATGACCTGGACCGATACCCGTATGTTCTCGACGATTGTCCGCAATTTGGTCACGAATGCTGTAAAGTTCTCGCCCAAAGGCAGGAAAGTGTCTGTTATTATGGGTGAAAACGATTGTAACACCATTATAAAGGTAGTAGACGAGGGGGTTGGTATGCCTCAGCAGAAAGTCGACGAGTTGTTGGCGGGCGGTAATGTGACCTCTACTTCCGGAACCGAGCAAGAGGCCGGTTATGGTTACGGATTCAAAATTGTATCTGACTATATCCGCAAGAACAAGGGCTCTATTGACATTACCAGCAAAGAGGGGGAGGGTACCACGGTAGAAATTGCGCTACCAAAATGCGTCGACGAACCAATTGACGTGCAGGAAGACAAAAAAACAGTGGAACTGGCCATCAACAAAGACCTGCTGACGGGCAAATCGATTCTGGTGGTCGACGACGACGAACTTATTTTAGACCACATCGGCAGCCTGCTCTCCCCTTACGTCGAGGTACTGACGGCACACAACGGCGAACAGGGCTTTAGCCTGGCACAGGCAAACGTGCCCGACCTTATTATAAGCGACGTCGACATGCCAGAAATGAACGGTATAGAGATGTATGAGAAACTAGGCGCACATCTACTCACATCAAATATCCCGCTGCTCTTCCTTTCTGCGAAAACAGAGAACAATGTGAGGCTGAAAGGCCTGTCGATGGGTGCTATCGACTATATTGCCAAACCATTTGCCGACGACGAATTGTTAGTTAAAATCTGCAACTTCCTGCTGTGGCAGCAAAAAATACAGATAAAGGCACTGACCAGCACCTACGAAGGTAACGAAGAGGCTGCCAACGATACCATAAATCCGTTGCTGGACAAGATTATCGGACTGGTGAAAGCCAACTATGCGAATCCGCTCTACTCTCTGCCCGATTTTGTACGTGAACTGGGCATGAGCAAGGCAACACTCAGCCGACGCCTTAAATCGATTACCGACAAGACCCCTATCGAAATTCTGACCGAATACCGCTTGAACATGTCGAAAAAACTGCTCGAAGAAGGGCAGATGTCGGTCAGCGATGTAGCCTATGCTGTAGGCTTTAACGACCCCTCTTATTTCAGTCGGCGCTTTAAAGAATTCTTCGGAAATACGCCAAAATCAGTGCGTTGAAACAATTTTACATTTTTTTGAGACTATTCTCCTGCTCTATTCAAACGTACTTTGATAGCTTTGCTCATGTAAAAATTTTACTACAATGAGCACGAAATTCTTATACCTAATGGCTTTGGCCGCCGGACTGACTACACAGTCGTATGCGGCAATCAGCACTACTCCCGTCACGAAGGACGCGACGGAGGGTGCTAAGAAGATTTACGACTTTTTATATACCAATTTCGGGAAGAAAACAGTTTCAGGCGTAATGTGCGGTGACATGGACAACGGAGGTTCCAGCTATAAGACCCAAGTCGATGTGTCGTACCTTCATTCCATCGACGGCGGTAAATATCCGGCCTTGGTTGGGGTTGACCTGCTGAACGCCACTGGCGCGCATTCCGACGAAGGCTGGTACCAACAATACACCAACAGCGGCATATCGCTCGCAAAAGAACTCTATAAAGATGGTGGTATTCCAGCATTCTGCTGGCATTGGCGTCCGGGTAAGGACAGCGCTTTCTACGACAAGAGCGCAAACGCCAACTACACCGTGTTCGACTACACCAAGGGCTTCAAGAGTGGTACTACCGAATGGGACACCAATTCAGAGGTGTATAAAACACTTATTAACGATATCGACATTGTTTCCGGCCTGTTCCTCGACCTGCAGAAATCGGGTGTAGCCGCCGTATGGCGGCCGCTACACGAAGCCGCAGGCGGCTGGTTCTGGTGGGGTACCAAAGGCGCAGAGAGCTACGTATCGCTCTACCGTCTGGTTTACGACCGTATGGTAAACGTAAATGGGGTAAAGAACCTGATTTGGGTATGGAACTTGGAAAAAAATCCGAGCAAGGGTTACGCCTACGACGAGGCCTGGTATCCAGGCGACAGCTATGTCGACGTGATTGGTGTTGACCTCTACAACGGGGCGAACAACAACAGTTCGAACATTGCCACATGGAACACCATAGTCAGCAAAATGGGTTCAGACCATATAATGGCCCTTACCGAGAACGGACCTATCGTGAATCCGACCGAAGCGGTTGCCAATGGCGATATGTGGTCGTGGTGGATGCCATGGTACAACTCGTGGGGTGGCGGTTTCATCGACCAAACCAGCAAAGAGTTGTGGCAGAGTGCTATGAGTAGCGAAAGCATCATCACTCTCGACGAGATGGCCGGCTGGGGAACCTACATTGCAGGAGCAGAGGAGATGGAGCTCGACGAAGTGTGTGCGGCTTCTGAAGCTAAAGGCATCTACGAAGTTGAATGCTCGAACGACTATAAGGCAACCGAGGTTACCGTATCGAAAAAATCGGGTAAGGGTGTACTCAACCTGATGAACGAAGACGACTACATTAACCTCACAGTCAATCTGGTTGCTAAAGGTTCATACAAAGTATATGTAGGCTACAACTCGCTTTACGGCTTCAAGCAGATTAGCTGTGCTGTGAACGGCATTGGCGGCACCGCCAACCTCGGCGAAAGCACCAGCGACAAGAGTACCGACCAAATGGGCGAATGCCTTGTTGGCACTTACGATTTCTCTGCCGGTGAGAACATTGTGAAACTGACCCCTATATGGACGTGGGCGGTTGTCGACTATGTTAGAATTGAGAAAGACAACGACGCTCCTGTTTACGAATTCAAGGTGTCGGATGTAGACGGCATTAAAGTCGACGGTTCGAAGGTGCTCGACCACTGCGGCAACGAGTTCGTTATGCGCGGTGTGAACTTGGCCTACACTTGGTTTAAGAGTTCTGCCTACAATCAGTTGGAAGCTATACACAAATACGGTGCGAATGCTGTACGTGTTGTATTGGGCAACGGTGTAAAATACAACAACGACAGTGCTTCTGAGGTACAAGAGATTGTCAACAAATGCAAGGAATATGGAATGGTAGCCATTCTGGAGGTACACGACGTGACGGGAAGCGACGAAATTGCAGACCTGGTAGGTGCTGCCAATTATTTCGCAAATCTGGCTCCTGTATTGAAAGGTACCGAGCCATACGTCATCATCAACATCGCCAACGAATGGCACAACTCGTCGGCCGCTACCAACTGGCGCGACGGTTATGTGAAGGCGATTCCTGTTATCCGTAACGCAGGGCTCCGTCACTGCATTATGGTCGACGCCGGCGGCTACGGCCAGAGCGCTGCCACCATCCACACCTACGGTAAAGAAGTTATGGCAGCCGATGTCGACAACAACGTCATCTTCTCCATCCACATGTACGGCGGTGCCGGCAACACAAACAAGGTAATACCAAACATCGACGGCGTTATCAACCAAGACCTGCCACTCTGTATTGGCGAGTTCGGCTGGTTCCACAGCGACGGAGACGTCGACGAGGAAAAGATTATCGCTTACTGCAAAGAGAAGAATGTGGGCTGGTTGGCTTGGTCGTGGTATGGCAACGGCAGCCCGGTAGAGTACCTCGATGTGGTAAAGGACGCGACGGCAGATCCTGTTTTGGCCTCTTATTCCAACATTTCTATCAACAACTGGAACAATACCGAAACATGGACCGCATCGGGCGACTGGGGTAAAACAGTGACCGACGCATGGAAGGACGAAGCCAAGATGGCTGTTCTCGACGAATGCAGCAACACCTACGTAAACGAACTGTATGCTGATGGGGTAGCCGACATCTACCTCTCCGACAACAGCGAATTGAACATCGAAGCTAAAGAGGGCGACTTCCTGGTTATTTCCGACGCTATTGGGCGTGTGGTATACACAGGTGAATTACAGCACGGTACCAACAAGCTGGAAGTCAGCAACTGGACGAATGGTATTTATTTTGCGAATATAGATGGTAAGGTTTTTAAGTTTATTAAAAAGTAAGTGAAAAAAGCCTTCTCCTGAAAGGGTTTCACGAGAAGGCTTTTACACCGAACAAACAGGACGCTAAAAACTTTACCCGGTAAAGACATATTGAACTGTAAACAGTCTATAACAACTAACTACATTTTTAATAAAAACTACACTAACACTTTTCACAAATTGTATGGCCATCCGTTCCAACGATGGCAATTAAAGGCAGGTTGCGCAAGCAGTCTGCCTTTATTTTATCTGTCTTACAGCATTTTTTTTAAAATTATTAGGATTGATATACTTTTTTTATATATTTGCAGTTGATATTTGTCTAACACACCAATTAAATTTTTATATCATGAAAAAAACTTTACTATTATGCGGAGTTGTCGCACTCACGGCTCTGAATTTCAATGCTTGCGATAGCGATGAGGAGGACGAAGTTACAAGCATCGTTACCAACAAGCTGACTTCAGAATTTGTAGAGGCAAGCGACTGCCTTGGATCTCCTTTTGATGCATCTGACGAATCTAACGATTCTATCCAACCGCTTTTCAGTTTAAAAAATTCACAAATTATAGCCACATTTTTCTCGTACACATTCGATAAGAATAAAGGCGAAATTTTATTTACTGCCAACAACTTTACAATGGGTTGTGACGCAATTCCTAAAATGGATATTGATATAAAGGGAGACACGCTCGTTGTTAAACCCTACGATGCTAATACCAGCGAAGATAGAGCGGACTGCGTTTGCAGATTCGACATCACAGCAAAAGTGAAAGGTGCAACACCTAAGGTTTTCTACGTCCGCCCTGCAACAATGAACGATGCAGAAGACCTTAAAACCATTGACCTCGGCAAAGAAAGCGAAGGAGCTCTCTATTTCTACAGCTACTAATAATAGGTATTAAAACAAGCCAGCGCCGCATTCGTCAGGTTAGAATCAACGGCATGCCCTGTTTTATTTTTCGATATAGTATATTTAATATGTTTTTGCCATGAAGTATAAAGTATTGTATGGCATGATGGCTGTTGCCGCAATTAATGAATGCTTTAATAGCGTATTATAAAGCAAACCGACCCAGTAACCATTAAACTGGTTGCCGGTAGGTTTGCTATGTAGTTATATAGTATATTTATTTGAATTGCAATGAGATTTCTTTTATTGTGCGGCATTTTATCATTTGCCGCTAGCAGTCTTTGTTCTTGTTCGAACGACGATGACGATGTAGAGGTAACACCTGTACAAAAGGTTGAAACACCACATATATGGTGCGTTGTGCACGAGGTTCCTATTCCCGTTACCGTGAACGATTGTCTACAGACTCCTGTCGATAACAGTACCTCCAACTCACTAGATACCAATCTGGAATAAGGGGGGAAAAGCATCGCATATATATTTGGCTGAGCACTTGTCTTCATTTATATTAGTGGATGGGGGTGCACCGTTAGTGGTGCATCCTCATTTTTTTATACGGCACAAAAAAAAGAAAAAATGTTGATAACTATTGTTTAAAAGTGTATTGTTTGCGAAATAACATTTTATATCTTTGTTTTTAGCTATGAAAAGGTGGCACCAGACTGCAAAAGGCGGTGAGAGCGTCTTGTTTTTTGTCAGTTTCTCTGTTATCGTATATAGAGTAGTGAACCTAAAGACTTGCCATGGACAAGTTGAAAAAACTGATGTTTTTTTTACAAACAACTGCTGTTACAAGGTAAGCCAATATAAAGAGAGGAGTAAAATGCAAAAGAAAACCTTCTTAGTGTTGGGATTGTTGTTAAGTTTGTTTACGGGAGGAGTCCGTGCGCAATATGCCTCCACCAATATGTTGGGCATAAAGGCAGGTGCGGCGCTGACGAAGATGAATTCGCTGAGCAGCATTCTGGTCAGCGAAGACTATTACTCCAACTACACCTTCACCGACCATTTGAAATGTTCGCCAACGGCGGCGCTGTTTTACAGCTACCACGACAATGACAAGTTGTTCGGTGGCCAGTTCGAGTTGCTTTACTACCAGCAGCACACTTCGACCGAATACGAGGATATCAACACTCTCAACTATACGGCCGACTTCAAGTACCACTACGTTGGTGCCGGAGGCTACGTAAAGGTATATCCGTACCAGGGACTCTTTATTGCTCCCGGTGCGCGTTTCGGTTTCTGTCTGTCGCCCGACAACGTGACCTACGAGTCGAACCAAGAGGATGCGGTTTTCGAAAAATATGACTACCCGACAAACGAGCTGACGCAAAACATTATGCAAGACAAACTGAAGGGGAAGTTCGACCTGGGTGTCGGCCTCCAAATCGGCTGGGAGTTTACCAACAACCTCAGCGTACAGGCCGCTTACCACTATAGTGTGCTCGATCTGGTAGAAACGCAGTATAACTCCTATAACTGGGTGGAGCAGGACAACAACGCGCACAGTTTCCAACTGACGGTGGGCTATGCGCTTGGCATTGACAGGAAATGAGGTTTGAAATTCTGACTGTCGCCATGCTTTCGGTTCTGTCTGTCGGTCCGCTTCACGCCTATAACGGTTTCTGCAAGTGGCCCGACGAGCACCCCGGCAAACTAACGGTGGGCATGCGCGTTGGTGCAGCCCATTCCCGCATAGGCAGCCTGACCAGCGTGTTAGAAAGCGGAGAGAAGAAGCCGACCTACACCTGGGAAAAAGGCTTTTACGTGATGCCGACACTGAGCCTTTTCGGCCAATACCAGATTGACCGCACGGGTTTCGAGGTGGAGGCTTCGTACTACTCACAGGGCGAACGGCTGAAATACGGCAACACTGTGCCGAAACCCGTGGAAGCCGAGTATATGTTTGTCAACCATTACCTGGGAGCGGGTCTGAACGTCAAACTGTATCTGACCAAAGGGCTGTATATGGGAGTTGGCGGACGTTACGGCTTCCACATGGGCGAGCAGGACATCCGCTTCAAATACAGCGGCACCAGTGCCAAACGGTTAGACGTAACGAAGAACTTGAAAGAGGAGATAACCGCAACCAACGAAATCGGAGCAGGCGTTATTCTGGGTTGGGAGCATGAGAGCGGATTCCACACCGAACTGCGCTTTATACACGGACTGACCGACATGCTCAACGTTAAGAAAGAGAACGCGACCGACAAGACGTTCAACACCAGCGGTTACACCGACTGCGTGTGCCAGACAAACTGGCTGAGCCTGACGGTGGGCTTCTCTGTCACCATATTCGACAATATAAAGAAATTAGATAAATGCAAAAAACACAAAATGCAGCCATATTGGCGTCTTTAACAGCACTACTGGCCATAGGGGCCGGTAACCTGTGGGCGGCAGCGCCCGGAGGTGTGAAAGGCTACTGCGCTTGGGGGAGTCCACATTCTCAGAAAATAGCCGGCGGCAAAGGTGTCAGCGTGTTCTGTGTGCAACAACCCGACTCGGCGGGTGAGGCGCTCTATTGGAAAATATCGGGCGATAGCCTGCGCGACATTGTAATGACCAACAAGCGTAAGGCAAACCTGACTGACTGCGAATACATCAATTTCGGCGGTGTCGACACCCGTCAGAAACAGATCAACACCTACCATAACGGACGTATTGAAGGAAAGAACCTGCAACTGCGCTTCGATAAAGGAGGCACGCCTGTTCCGGTTAACCGGCAGGGCAACAGTGGTGAGGTGGTCGTATACAACCGAGTGCTGAACAGCGTTGAGCGGCTGAAGGTGGAAACCTATTTGGCCCTACATCACGATGTAACGCTGCAGAACAACTATCTGGCTTCCGATAACAGCCTGGTGTGGAACCGTACGGTGCTGGAAGAATACAGCCACAACATATCGGGTATAGCGCGCGACGATTCGTCTGCCTTGCAGAAAGACACCCTACAGTCAACTGTGCTGACACTGCGCTCAAACCGCCCGCTCGACAACCTCGACTTCGTACTGGTGGGCGACAATGGCGGCAAACTATGTTTTGGCAACGATACGGCAACCGTTTCACTAGAACGCGAATGGAAAGCCAGCGTAACCTGCGACACCATCAGCGTGGACGTCCGGCTCGACAACAGCCAACTGGCCGAGTTGCTTGACCAGACAGCCATCGAGAGTTTCCGGTTAGATGTAAACGGCACCCCGTACACTGCCGACGAGGCTGGCTACTTCCGCAACGTGACCCTAAAAAAGGGAGCAAACACGATTGGCGTGACCGCCGACGGCAGCAAATTGAAACGGGACAAGACTGGCGGTATTTTTTCCAATATGGAGGTGTATCCGAACCCAACTACCGACGGCAACGTGCGCATCCGTATACTTATGCCTGAGGAAATGGGGCTGACCGTCAAACTGTACGATGCCGGAGGCCGTTTTATAGGCCAGCGCAACGACCTGGCCGCCAAATTCCACGATGTGTCCCTGAACCTGCCCTACAACGGCATTTTCATGGTCCAGCTTTGCACACTAAAAGAAACGAGGAACCTGAGTATTATTAGAAAATGAGGAAAATATGTCTGGCGGCCCTAACCATATTGCTGGCCGCATGTAACCACACACCGAATACCCCCAATGCCGACACGGAATTGGAGACCGGCACGGCCTTGAAACATAGTGAAGCCGTGCCAACCGCTGTAACCGAAAGTGTTAGAGCCGAAATGTCTGGCGCCGATGTTGCGCCAACCAGCCAACGGCAGGTTGCCCGCTGCGTGAAGCGCGCCTCGGCAAACACCAACCAATATACTGTCAGCAAGCAGTTCACAGGTACAGCCAACGACACATTGTCGCTGGGCGGCGCCCGGTTATGTGTGCCAGCCGAGGGTATGAAATCGGGCATGCGGTTGTCTATCACACCGCTCGACAGCGCCAGCCTACCACAAGTACCAGCCGGACTAGCGAACGTGACCGCCGGCGGAGGCGGCTTCCGATTCCTGCCCCACGGCGAACATTTCAAGCGTTTCGCCAAAGTGGTCATCCCGTTCGACAGCGTACGCATTCCGAAAGGGTACACCGCCAAAGACATCCGCACCTACTACTACAACGAAGAGAACGGCAAGTGGACTGTACTGCCCAAAGACAGCATAAACGAGGCAAAGCAGCTGGCCAGCGCCCTGACCACTCACTTCACCGATATGATTAACGGCATCATTACCGTGCCCGAGACACCCGATGCGCAAGGATATGCGCCGACCACCATTTCCGACATCAAGGCGGCCGACCCTTCGGCCGGGAAACTGGCCGTACAGACGCCACAGCCTAACAACAACGGTACGGCCAGCCTGCAAATTCCGTTCAACTTCCCTAAAGGGCGTGCGGGCATGGGGCCGAATGTCAGCGTTACCTACAGCAACGAGGGGGGCAGCGGCTGGTGCGGCTACGGCTGGAGTGTGAACACACCCGCCATCAGCATCGACACCCGCTGGGGTGTGCCCCTCTATAGTACCCAGTTAGAGACCGAGAGCTACCTGTTCAACGGCGAACAGTTTACTGACCGCGCCTACCGCAAGGTCGACATGCTCCGAGAGGCCGACAAGCGGTTCTACCTGCGCCGTGAGACGGATTTTGCCGAAATTGTGCGCAAGGGCGACGCTCCTACCAACTACACTTGGGAGGTAAAGCACCTTGACGGTACTACCGACTTTTACAAGGCTGTTGAAGCCGACTCACACGGCAATATTGCCAAATGGGGTCTGGCCAAGACCACCGACGCCCACGGTAACTGTGTGACCTACGAGTACGATACAGAGAACGGAACCGCCTATATCAAATCTATCAACTATACGGGCTTCGGCAACGAGAAGGGAGCCTATACCTTAGTGTTCAACCGCACGGGCAACAGAACAGACAAAACCAGCAACGGACGCAACGGCTTCCTGCAGGCCGACAACCAGCAACTCACCTCCATTGATGTGCTGTTGGATGACAAGGTGTTCCGCAGCTACAAGTTCGAGTACGCCACGGGGCGTTTCGGCAAGACACTGCTGACGGCGGTAGCCGAAACCGACGGCCAAGGCAACGAATTGTACAGGAACAGCTTTAAATACCACGACGACCTCGCCACCGGCGGGCTGTTTGAAGGGCAGGCAGACCATTACAAGATAGAGAGCAAGACCATTGTGCGCAGACTCTTCGAAAAAGTTATCGATGAGTTTGAGGATAGTCCGTCGCTCATCAACGGAACCAGCTCAACGGGATTCTCCACCCAGGGCGGACTGAACATCGGCGTGGGTGCGGTAGAGGTCGTACCTTTTGCCGGGGGCTCCTATTCTTACAACTACAGCGAGAGCAACGGCGACATCACCCTGACCGATATGGACGGCGACGGCCTGACCGACATCGTGTACCGCGAGGACAACGTAATACCGGCACTCAGACAGATCTACTACCGGAAAAACCTGTACGGGCTGACTGGTGAACTTTCGTTTGCTGACAAGCAGCCGGTCGTAGGTATCAGTTCGTTTTCCAATACAGTTTCGGAAGGACACACCACGGGAGAAGAGACTGGAATAATGGTCGGCGAGAACGGCCTTAGTTTCTCGAACAGTTTTTCGCAGTCGCACGACGACAGCCGTACAAGGGTCTACTTCCAGGACTTCAACGGCGACGGCCTGATAGACGTGGCCGACAAAGGCACCGTGCGTTTCAGCCATATCGACAAAAACGGGTTAGTTGTGTTTGAGAACCACAGCGGCAATACCCCCAACCCCATACAGGGAACAGGGGTGGAAGTGGTGGCCTCGGTAGTGGGCGACACCTCGAAAGTGCGCGACAGTCTGGAAAAAGCCTACCCGCTGCTCGACGTGGTCCGTTTGTGGCGCGCGCCGTTTGGGGGCAAAATCAGCATAACCTCTACGGTCAAAGTGTGCGACACCACCCGCGACGGTGTGGCGTATGCCCTCCAAATTGGCAACAAAGTGGAGCAAGAAGGGAAGTTGAAGGCCGGCGAGTCGAACGAGGTTGGCGGCACCTACAGCGTGTCGGCCGGTGACTTTGTCATGTTCCGCCTACAGTCTGTCTATAGCGGCACCAACGACCAGACCGACTGGTCACCAGTCATCACCTACGACACTGTTTATGGCGGTGGAATTCTGGATAACGAGAACAATATAGATTTGGCGAGTTATTCGGCAGAGCGCGACTTCCTGCCGTCGTGCCAGCCTTCTACCGTTGCGTATGGGCCGTGCAGCGTAACCATTGGCAACAGCCTCCGCAAAGGACGGCTGAGCGAGGACGTGGTGCTCAAGTGCTACCGCGAAGACCAGCTTTTCTATAGCGACACGCTGAAGGCCGGTGACGAATACAACGGCGCCCAGCAGGAAACCCTGCTTACTGAAAACTTAGTCCAGGGCGACACCGTGCGCTACTCGTTCGAAATAGAGCACCAGACCCAGATAGACCATCGTGAAATTAGCTGGATTCCGGTTGTAAACAAGAAACGCCAAGTGAAGGGGATAGAGTTGACGGAAGCGGTGCACATTGCTCCGAAACGGAATTTCTACAACAAGATTGTCCGTCTGAAAAAACCTGTAACCCTCTCTTTCGACACGGCAGACGGCGTCCGCTACAAGAACGACTCATTAACCGTCTCCACCCACTTCAGTCCGGAATCGGACAACATATCACTGTTTGTCAAGAATGTGCGGGGCGGTGTTATACCCGCCGACAGCCTTTGTCTGTTAGATTCGGTAAACGGCAAAACGGTGTATGTCAGTGCCTACTCGGCTACCGAACTGTCTAGAATAGATGCCGCTTACATCGCCTTCCACCGCACCCGTATAGACTCGGTCTACAACGAGGAAGACAGCACGTGGGTCTACACGGAAGTAGACACGGTCGTGCGGAAGGTCGACGCCTCGGTCTATTCGGTGTTCGACAGCCAGCAGTTAGGACTGTTGTTCAACGGTTGGGGCCAGTTCGCTCTGAACGGCAACGAGCCTGAAAAGGCCATCGACACCGACAAGATAAACACCTGCCTGCACCAGTACGACGACCTGCAATTGGAAGAAAACGGGAAAGTGGCCAGCGGACACACGTTCGACACAAAGGCGAACTACCTGCAGGTCATGCTGTATGACGTGGAGCGCGAAAGGTATACGTCCTACCAGGCCAGCATCAGCGCCCAAGGCGGTTGCCCTACACGAATCTGTAATCCGGAGATTGTGGTGGACGCTCCGTCGTTCACTCCGGCAAAACACGCCGTCATGGCGCCTTATATCACCCAGCACACGTTCTCGCACTCCGAAAACACTAGTGCATCGGCGGGCTCGGGTTCGCTCGGAGCCAGTGCAGGCATCTCTTCGTCGAGCACCTATTCCCAGCGGCACGTTATGGATCTGAACGGCGACCGCTACCCAGACTGGATTTCAGGCGGGGAAAGCGGATTCGGCTCGCAGTTTACCCGGGCGGACGGTATGATAAGCACCACACTGTTTACAGCTTCGGCTTTCGGGCTTAGCGGACAAAGTTCGAACGCGTGGTCGGCGGGTATATCGACAGGAGGGGGCAGCGACGCCCACTCGCAAGACCCGCCTTCACAGGGGGATGATAACTCTAATACCAAGCAGAACGACACCCGTGCCAATCAGGAGAGCAAACAGGCAGGTGTGTCTTACGGCGCCAGTGGCAACTTCTGCAACACCAGCGGAACTTCCGACCGCGAGTGGATTGACTACAACGGCGACGGCCTGCCCGATATGGTTTACAAAGGCGGACAGGTTCTGTACAATACCGGATACGCCTTTACTCCATTCATACAGGCCGGGGGCTTGAACAATATCAGTTCTACTGAGTCGAAACAGGGCGGAGCCGGATTGACGTTCGGTGTCAACTTTGGCGGTCACGCCAACATCGGTGCGGGTACCAACTACACCAACACCAACAACGACACCGACCTGCAACTGACCGACTTGAACGGTGACGGTCTGCCCGACCGGCTGTATTACGACGATAACCTCACCGTGGAGTTCAACACCGGTTCCGGCTTCCTGCCGGGTCTGAATGCCGGAGGCAGACATCCGGGACGCTCGAAATCGGTGGGCGAGGGCGCACACGTCAATGTAGCCGTCCCAATCTCGTTCTATGTCATGATCTTGAAATTCACGATAACCCCCTACTTCAACTATTCGACCAACAGCAGTGTGGCCAAGACCCTCTCATCGTTTACCGACCTGAACGGCGACGGCCTGCCTGACCTGGTGTTCAGCCCTAACGAGAACGAGATAGAGGTCTACTACAACCGCACAGGCCGCACCAACCTGCTCGACAGCGTGGTTCTGGCCGGTGGCGCAAGAATAGCCCTGACCTACAGCCAAACCCGCAACAGCTACGACATGCCCAACCGCAAGTGGGTGCTTTCGGCTGTAGAAGTACAAGGCGGCAACCCAGAGAATGGCGCCACCCGCACACGCGACACCATCATCTACGAGGGTGGCGTGTACGACCGCTACGAGCGCGAGTTTATGGGCTTCGGCAAAGTGACCGTCCGCCACCTCGACACCGAAAACAAGGATGCCGTCTACCGCTCGACCGAGTTGACCTACAGCAACAAACGCTTTGTGGAGAAGGGCCTGCTGTTAGCTGATTCCACCTTCAGCGCCGACGGAACGCTGCTGAGCGCCAACACCAACACCTACCAGCCGGTGGTGAACAACGGCTCGGAGTTCCTGGCGCTGGTGAAGACACAAAAAGAACAGTTTACCGGTGGCAACGCCATGACGGTGACCGAAGACTACACCTACGACGAAATTGGTAACGTGGTGGCCTACACCTCTACAGCCGGCGATGTGGTAGACGTAAAAGTATCATATAACGACAAGGGCTACCTGCGCCGTATTCCGGTTAAAGTGAGCGTGAGCGGAGGCGCCACCCGCGAGCGCACCTGCACCGTGAACGACAAGGGCGACATTACGCAGATAACCTTGTCTAACGGCAACAACCCGTCGGTCTACGACTTTACACACGACCAGTATGGCAACATTACACAGGTGACCCGCCCCAAAAACGAGCAGGGACAGCGCCTGTGGAACAAGTTCGTTTACGACGGCGTGACGCACAGCCTGGTGACCGAGATCAGCAACGCCTACGGCTACAAGGCTGCTACCGAATACGACCTGCGCTTTGGAGCACAGACCCTCACCACCGACATCAACAACAACCAGATCAAGTACGACTACGACGACTTTGGCCGCATGACCCGCGTGACCGGACCGTATGACGACGACTATACCATTAAGATGGTCTACGCCGGCGACAAGGCGACCACCTACAACCACACGCAGGAGGGCGACATTGAGACCGTTACCACCTGCGACAACCTGATGCGCCCGGTTAAAGTGAGGAAGACCGCCGTGGTAGACGGCCAACTGGGCTACGTGGTGAGCGGTGTGACCGTGCTGGACGCCTTCGGACGCACAGTGAAGGAGTACCTGCCTGCCTTGGAGGGACAGACATCGACCTACTTCACCGCTACCGAGTACGACCTCCTCGACCGCAAGGTGAAAGTGGTGACTCCAGACGGTGACGAGACCCGGTTGGAGTACGAGATTGCCGACCTCGGCGGCCAGAACGTGCTGCTGACCCGCATAACCGACCCCGAGAACCACGTGAGCGAACAATACACCGACGGCCGCGAGCGCAAGGTGAAGACCGTCCGCAAGGGAAGTCCGGAAGACATTGTGGTCACGTACGACTTCAACCCGCTGGGCGAACTGCTGGCGGTAACCCACCCGAACGGCCTACAGACAAAGTACACCTACGACGGGCTGGGCAACAAACTGTCGGTCAACAACCCCGATGCCGGACTGACTACCTTCACCTACGATGCCGTGGGCAACGTGGTGACCAAAACCACGCCGAACATGGCTAAAATCAGCAAAGGTGGCTACATCAAGTACGACTACGACTACGAGCGCGTCAGCGAGATAAAGTACCCGCAGCATATTGTCAACCGGGTGCAGTTCACCTATGGTAAGGCGGGCGAGGCCCACAACCGTGCGGGACGTCTGGTACTGGTGCAGGACGCCAGCGGCGGCACCGAGCACTTCTACGGCAAACTGGGCGAGGAGGTGAAGACCATCCGCACCGTCCTGCTGAACTCGGCCGACGTGCGCACCTATGTCGCTGAAAGCGAGTACGACTCGTGGAACCGCATCCGCAAAATGGTCTACCCCGACGGCGAGACCGTGACCTACGGCTACGACAAGGCTGGACAGCTGAACCGCATGACCTCGGAGAAGGACGGCTTCACGTACGACTTGATCACCGACATGACCTACGACGTGTACGGCAACATTGCCACAAAGACCTACGGCAACGGCACCAGCACCCGCTACACCTACGACCCCGCGCGCCAGCATCTGACCAGCATGGTGGCGACCAACGGTGCGGGCGAGTTCATCAACGCCACTTACAAGTACGACAACATCGACAACATTTTAGGCATTGACAACACCGCCAAACCGGTTTCGACCATTGGCGGCACCAGCCGGCACAGCTACACCTACGAC
>DETD01000013.1 GCA_002362105.1 Bacteroidales bacterium UBA3297 | reverse complement strand
GTTGTAATGGTAAAGGAGACGAAGAGAGGAAAACACAAATGCCGCAGGATAACTAAACCTACATCAACCTATATGACTTCCTGAATCTGCCTGAAGGGAAGTGGCTCAAAATCATTCAAACTCGGAATCCGGAGAGTGTCGTCTCGCATCAACTGGAGCTCTTTACTCTAAAAGAGGGGCTAAATTTTGAGAACTATAAGACAAATGCCTATTTATAGGCAATTAACGATTAGAATTTATCAATTCCCGATTTTTACCGGACAGCACTAGTTATAAATAAACAAAGAATTTTCAGAAACGAATCATTAGAACAAAAAAATATATTCTTTAATAGCATAGAGTTAGCATCAGATTTTTGGGATGACCCAAATGATGAGTTTGGATACAAAGATTTACACCCAAATTTAGTCTTTAACGTGTATTATGTAGAAGAATGTCGTCTTGTTGACGCTTCTAGATGCTGTGATGATATCCGCCAATACATTTATGCATACGTATAACCTGAACTCAGCACAATGACTAAATCAATGTATATTCTTCCTCCACACCGACTACCTTAGCACTGCGATAGAATAAAGAAACAGCTGGCGATATCGCCAGCTGTTTCCTTTATAAAATCACAACTTTTGGGTATTGTACACTCCGTTTTTTCGCCGTACCTTTACTGCAGAATTAGATTTTGAATAAATCATAATAGGAAGTAACAGGCAACAGAATGTTATGGCAAAGACCAAGGGGACTTACGTTAGCGTAAGTCCCCTTTTTTTGTGAACAAATTGGAGTATTGTTCGTTTTTGGAAGGAGGCAGAATATGCAGATAAAAAAATTTATACGCGCGAGCAGATTGTGACGGTTGCCAAGCGGGTGTTCTTGCGTAAGGGCTTCGCCAAGGCTTCTATGCGTGATATTGCCAAAGGCGCAGGCATTGGATTGAGCAACATCTACAATTACTTCAACAGTAAGGACGAGATTTTCCGTCATATCGTGGTTCCGCTGATAACAAAGATGGAAGAGATGCTGAAAGAACATCACGACGTGAGGTATCATGAGGAGTTCCTGTGCTATGCCAATGACGATAGTGACGAGATGATGACGGAGCATATGCAGAAGTACATGCAACTCATCAGCCATTACCGCGATGAACTGGAACTGATTCTTTTCAAGGCGCAAGGTTCGTCGCTCGAAAACTTCATCGACGACTATACCGATGTTTGTACGAATCAGGTCTTGGAGTTTATGGATAACTTCAAGCAGAAGTACCATGATTACAGTACCGTCAATACTACATTCACTTATCATGTACATACGGTTTGGATGTACAGTTTCATATCCGAGGTCATCAAACATAAACTTAGCGCCAAGGAGATTGAGAAAGCCATCAACGACTATATCTTATTTGAATATACAGGTTGGCGAGCATTAATGAACCATCATAAACAATAGAAAAATGAAGATTGAAAGGATTAACGAACTGTTCGCACGCTATGCCGAACAGTTGCTGAGGGTCCGCTGGTGGACGCTCGGCGCATTTGTATTAGTAATTATTTTATCCGTAATCGGCATGAACCGCATGGTGAAGGAGACGTTATTTGATGACTATTTCATCGAGGATAACGACACCCGTTGGACGAAAGCGATGGTACGACTCTGCGACAAGGTGCTGCGCAACCCCAAGAAGATTGGCTATTCCTTCCTCGTTATCTGTCTGCTGCTGTGCATCGGCCTATGGAAGATTGAGGCCGCCTTCGACATCGAGCGCACCATGGGTACCAAGGTCGATTACGTGAAGGAGGTGATGGACGTTGGTCGCTCCGAACTGGGCTCGCTTGATTGTAGAACTGTCCAACGACGATGAGGCCAAGGAGCCAGCGAACCTGCATCATCTTGACAAGTTGCAACAGAAGGTGAACGGCTACGACCTCACCAAACGCACCATCTCGATTCTCGACATACTGAAAGACCTGAACCAGACGCTCAACGACGGCGACAGCACCTTCTATCGCATTCCCGATACGGAGGAAGAGGTGGCACAGATGATTCTGCTCTACGAGAATGCCGGTGGCACGGAGTCGGAATATTGGGTGGACTACGACTATCGCCGTCTGCGTTTGATGGTCGAAATATCTGACTTCAATTCGGCACAGGTGGAGCAAGAGATGGCCCGTATTCAGGCCGATGCCGAACAACTATTTCCTGGTGCCAAGATCACCACTGTAGGCAATATCCCGCAGTATGTCACCATGATGCAGTATCTGGTGCGTGGTCAGATGCTCTCGTTTGTGATATCTATATTAATCATAGGTATCATCCTGATGATTGCTTTCCAGAGCATCCGCGTGGGCTTGATAGGATTGATACCTAATATGATGCCTGCCGTCTTCGCGGGTGGTTATATGGGATGGATGGGCATTCCGCTCGACATGATGACGGCCACACTGCTACCTATGATGCTGGGTATGGCGGTAGATGACACCATCCACTCGAAACTAGAATACGACCGCACGCGCGACTATCAGACGGCCATACGCCGTACGTTCCGCATCGTAGGTGTTGCCATCGTCATCACGTCGATTATCACCTCGGCGGTCTTCGCCAGTTTCTGCACATCGGCGTGCACCATGTTTCTCAACTTCGGCCTGATGGCCATCATCGGCATCCTCTCGGCACTTGCTGCCGACCTACTCGTGACACCGATTCTCGTGAATAAATGCAAAGTATTTGGTAAGAATTGAAGGATTGAAAAATTGAAATAGCAATGAAAAAAGTATTATTGATGTTGGCTGCTTGCCTGATGGGCGCAGCAGCCGTGAGTTCGCAGAATTTATCTTGTCGCGATATTATTCAGAAAGTAAAAGATCGTCCCGATGGCGATACGCGCTACGGCGAGATGGAGTTGACGCTCCGCAAAAAAGAACGGCACCACGCGCCAACGCAAAGTCACCTCATGGACGATGGATGAGGGCAAGGACACCAAGAAGATGATGTTCTTCACCTATCCCGGCGATTTAAAAGGTACGGGATTCCTCACTTGGGACTATGACCAGATTGGCAAAGAGGATGCCAAGTGGCTCTATCTGCCTGCCATGAAGAAGACGCGCCGCATCAGCGGTACATCGTCGAAGACCGACTACTTCATGGGAACCGACTTTACCTACGACGATATGGGTTCGCGCCATGTGGATGAAGACACTCACAAACTGTTGCGAGAGGAAGTGAAGGACGGTCACAAGTGCTGGGTGGTGGAATCGGTACCCGTTGACAAGCATGAGATCTACAGTCGCAAGGTGACGTGGATTCGTCAGGACTGTCTCATCGCCGCCCACGTGGAGTACTACGACAAGCTGAACAAGTTGCACCGCGTGCTCACCATCAGCGACGTGAAGCAGGTGCAGGGCTTCTGGACCATTCAGAAAATGGAGATGAAGAACGTGCAGACGGGGTACAGTACAACAATCGTGGTCAAGAACTCGCAATACGACGTCAAGGTGGATAAGTCACTCTTCACGGTGGCGAAACTTGAAAATTTTCTCTCTCTTCGCACTTCTGATGTGTATAGTTCCTCGTCCTGCCTCGGCGCAGGACGAGGATTCCCTTCGCGTCAGTGTCAAGGGTTTCGTTGATACCTATCATGCCGTGCGCACCGAACAGCCCAACGACTGGATGTCATCGAGAACGCGAGTACGAGGCGAGTTGACGCTGGAGAAAGGTCATGCGGGCGCTTTTGTTTCGGCTAATCTGGTGTATAACGCTATCTTGAAAGACCGTACGGGTTTCCAACTACGTGAGGCCTATGCCTACTATTCCGATGAGCACTGGGATCTACGGGCAGGACGACAAATCATCGCCTGGGGAATGGCTGATGGACTTCGTCTTACGGATATTATCTCGCCGTTGGACTATACCAAGTTCTTGGCACAGGGCTATGATGATATCCGCATCCCCGTGGAAGGTCTCCGTCTGCGTTACTCTCGCGAGAAATGGAATTTCGAGGCCGTCGCCATCCCTGTCAGCTGTTTCTTTGATAAGATGCCGGTTGTGTGTGCCGGCATGGGCCAGTATCGGCGAATGACCATGCTAGGTGCCGACTGCTCGTTGCCACTCGGACGCTTTGTGCTTCGTGGCGAGGTAGCTGAGTATCTCGACGAACTGCAGACCTTTGGACGTGCCGCATCCACAAATGCCCTCTACGGCGTCGACTGGTATGTAGGCAACGACTGGGCGCTCTCTGCCCAGTACGCCCATAAATACGTGACAAGTGGAGATCATAGGAATTCCAGTCTCTCCACCTTCCGCGTCTCCAAAGACTTACTGCGCAACACCCTTGCCCTGCAGAACTTCGTTTACATCGACGTCTCCAACTGCGGCATCTACAACCGCCTCAGCGCCGACTACGCCATCAACGACCAGCTCCACGCCACCCTCGGCTATGACTATTTCCATGCCGATCGCGGCTCGTTCATGGTCTACGACAACAACTCTGAGATTTTCCTGAAACTGAAATACAGTTTCTGAAATGATGGTAATACCAACTTTTAATTAAACTTCAGAGAGGTTAAATTTCATCGACAGAAAGCCCTGTGATGGTGGTGGATTCAACGGTAAACCTTCACACCTTTGGCAATATCGGTAGTTACCCAGACGTTACCGCCAATTATAGCCCCTTCGCCTATGGTAATACGGCCAAGAACTGTTGCATTACAGTAAATAACCACATTGTCCTCAACAATAGGGTGGCGTGGCAGGTCTTTTATAGGATTACCATTTTCGTCGAGAGGGAAATTCTTGGCACCGAGGGTCACTCCCTGGTACAGTTTAACGTGGTTGCCAATGATGGTTGTTTCGCCAATAACCACACCCGTGCCATGGTCAATGGCAAAGTACTCCCCAATAGTCGCACCCGGATGAATATCGATACCCGTTTCGGAATGTGCCAATTCTGTAATCATACGCGGAATGAGGGGAACTCCCAACTTAAGCAACGCGTTTGCAATACGGTAGTTGGAAACAGCCTTAATAGTAGGGTAGCACAGTATAATCTCACCATAGCCCTTTGCTGCAGGGTCACCGTTGTAGGCTGCCTCAACGTCGGTCATCAGTTTCCTACGGATATCGGGCAACTGGCAGATAAAACTCGAGGCAATTTCGCAAGCCTTATCCCTGATTTCGGCATGGGGAACGACAGCCGTTTCCGAAAAGCTAAGTCCTGCCAGCACTTGCTCGCTCAAATAGGAATGAAGCCTCTCAACCTTTACGCCTATGTGGAACTTCAACGTATTATTGTCGACATACGGTATACCGAAATAACCGGGAAACAAAACCTCGCGAGTCAGGTTCAGAATAGTAACAAGCATATCCCTCGACGGGAACGGAAGATTACCACCACTGTTTTTGTACGCATTCCGAGAGTTTCCAATATCGGACAGCGACTCAATTGCAGAAATCAATTGGGGGTTAATTGTATTATGCTTACTCATTAAAAAAATGAAACTAATAAAAAGAGTATACCCAAAGTTATGTTCAAGGCTTCAGGTATACTCAAAAATTACAGTGTATGGAAATTTCTATCTGTTATTGGCAATAATCTTCTTTACAGCTACCACTAGTTTGTCGATTTCTTCTCTTGTGTTATAGAAAGAGAAAGTTGGTCTGACACTCATTTCGTAACCTAAAGAACGGAGCGCTGGCTGCGCGCAGTGGTGTCCGGCACGTACAGCAATGCCCTCTTTATCGAGGAGCTGTCCGGTTTCTGGCACCCCTATATTGTCGATTACAAACGATACGACACTGACCCTGTTTCTCGGATTCGCAAGCACTGTAACACCCGGAATCTGCTGGAGTTGTGTACGTGCATATTCAGTGAGCTGGTGCTCATACCTCTCAATAGCACTAATGCCAATGCGCTGAACATATTTGAGCGCGGCACCCAAGCCGATGGCATCGGCCACATTCGGCGTACCCGCCTCGAAACGAGCAGGAGGCGCATTAAACTGGGTGTTTTCAATCGTAACATCTTTAATCATGTTACCACCTCCCTGCCATGGTGGAAGCAACTCTAGCCAGCGTTTCTTACCATAAACGGCACCAATACCGTTCGGACCATAGATCTTATGACCCGAGAACACGAAGAAGTCGGCATCGAGCGCCTGCACATTCACAGGGCTGTGTGCAATGCTCTGCGCACCATCAATCAGCACAGGAACATTATAACGGTGGGCAATTTCAATAATCTGCTTCACATCGTTAATGGTTCCGAAAGTGTTGTTAACGTGGCCCACAGAAACAAACTTGGTGTTCGGACCAATCAGCCGCTCAAACTCACCGAGCAAGAGGTCGCCGTCTTGACTGGTAGGGATAGCTTTCAAAACCGCTCCACGCTCCTTACAAACCTGTTGCCAAGGCACAATGTTGGCATGGTGATCGAGGGCCGACACAATTACCTCGTCGCCAGGGTTCAAGAATTTTCTGCCGTAGGTTTGTGCCACCAGGTTAATACCCTCGGTGGTACCACGTACGAAGATAATTTCTTCAGGACTCTGCGCATTGATGAAGTTGGCAATAGTCTGGCGGGCATCTTCATACGCATCGGTAGCTTCGGCCGCCAGCGTATGGGCACCTCTATGGATGTTGCTGTTATAATTGGTATAATAGTCGGTTATGGCATCGATAACCACTTTCGGCTTTTGCGTAGTGGCACCATTGTCGAACCAAATCAGGTCTTTACCGTTCACCTTGCGCTTCAAAATCGGGAAATCTTTCCTAATGGTTTCCACGTTAAGCGTGTCGTTATCGGTATAGCTGAGGGAGCTCAGACTCTCTTTTTCGGGACTTCCAACACCGAACCCGTCGGCGTTGACCCAATCGGAGTCAATGCCAGGCGAAAGGTGCGAAAAGTCGCGGGTGTAAGGAAGTTTCGAACTAGCGAACAACTGAGGGTCTTCGGCAAGAACCGGAACACCGCCGTTAGGGAACCCGTTGTCGCCGTTCAGCAGTCTCAAGAAGCCCTCCTTGATGTCGTCTAAGTTGATTTGGTCTATCTCGTCGGGGATAACCTGCGACACTTCCTGCCGGAGTTCTTCCGGACAGAATTTGCCGACCGCCTGCCGAAGGTAGCCTACATCTCCCAGATTCGCGCTTAAATTAAGATTATCTAAATCGGAATTGATCATCGTTCAATGCTTATTTTTCAACTTTGTTACGGTGCTGATAGTCGTGATAAAATCCGACCTCAACGTTGTCGAGAACTGCAATCGCGTCGTCGGTAAGAGGAGCAAGGCTGAAATACTTGGTCAAGAGGTACGAAGCCACACCAAAGTGGTCAAGACCCATAAGACGCGCAGAGAGAGATGGTGAAATTTCACCTGGAATGCCGGTCTGGTGCAAACCAACAACACCCTGGTTCTTCTCGCCCGCACGCACCAAAATGAAACTTGTTGTACCAACACCGCTGTTGGTCAGGTACTGGCCCTTAACTTCCACCTTGTCGCTTGGAATGATTGGCACACCACGCCAAAGGATGATTTTCTGTCCGTACAGCTCGGTTGTAACAGGCGGAACACCACGCCAAGTACACTCACGCTCGAATGCTGCAATGGCACGCGGATTAGCGATAAAGAAAGAAGGTTCCTTCCAAACGAGAGACAAAAGTTCGTCGAGGTCGTCAGGAGTAGGCGAACCGTAACGTGTAGTAATGCGGTAGGCTGGGTTCACGCTTGCCAACAGACCGAAGTGCTTGTTGTTGATGAGTTCCCATTCCTGGCGCTCCTTAATACTCTCGATACTGAGGCGGAGCTGCTCTTCCAGCTGGTTGAACGGATTGTTGTAAAGGTCGCTCACACGGGTGTGGACACGTACAACAGTCTGAAGGGTGTTCAAAGAGTATTCCTTTGGCTTTTCCTCGTAGTCGATATAGGTTTCAGGAATGATGTTGTCTTCTTCGTGACCGCTAACGAGGTCGATGTGGCGTTCGCCGTGTTCGTTAAGGGTAGCCTTCAGACGCAAGTGCTTGTCGACAGCCTGCTGGAACTGGCTACGGAAATCAGGAATATCTTTAACGATGTTACCCAGTTCGCTGCTCTTCAAAACCAAGAAGACAGAAGGGGTAACGGCACGGACAGTAACAGATGCAAGGTTGTCGCTTAACAAGTCTGCCTCACCGAAATACTCGCCCACACCCAACAGCGAAATACGGAGGTCTTCGCCGTGAGGGCCCTTGTGACTAACCTCGGCCTGACCGTCGGCTACAATAAAGAACTTCTGTTCGTCGTTAGCCTCTGTAATAAGCTCAGAGTTGATGTCGACTTCTACAGTCTCGAACAGGCGGGCCAAACGGATGACGGTATCCTCGTCGAAATGAGAGAACAACGGAATCTGTTTCAAACTCTCAGCCTTGAAACTAGGCACACCGTTGAAGTATTCGATGGCAATACGGCCGCCCCTCTTCAACTCAACCTTAGTGCTGTTGACACGGAAAGTACCGCTGTCGACCTGTACCCAAGGCAAAAGTTTAAGCAGAAGGCGTGGAGATATGGCTCCCATCTGGGGAGCGGTCTTGGTGGTGTTCGCTAAATTTCTAGCCGATGAAGTAGTGACACTACGTTGTGCGTTGTCTAAAATGTTTTCTGACATAATTATTACTTTTTTGTTATTTATTTCTTAATTGTTACCTTATGTGTAGAACCCTCT
Organism: Bacteroidales bacterium UBA3297; assembly: GCA_002362105.1. GTDB lineage: Bacteria > Bacteroidota > Bacteroidia > Bacteroidales > Paludibacteraceae > Physcocola. The sequence goes on along the minus strand of DETD01000013.1, from coordinate 70,519 downwards.
ACATGCTCAATAGAAAGAACTTCGAAACCTTGTTCGGTTGCACTTTTCGGAACGTTATTCAGCGGCTCGCCTTCGGTGAGCAACACCTCGAGGATTTCTCCCTCCTTCAGTTTTGCCAACTCTAACTTCGTCTTTACGAACGTCATAGGGCAGTGTTCTTTAGTAATGTCAAGTATATGGCTCATATGCGCTAATGTATTTTATTAAATGAATAAAGTCTGTCCGCCATCGCTAATGTCGAGGAACGTAGAAACGCCCAACACATCTTTCACCTCATGAATAAAGTCACCTTTTTGCAGGCCCAAAATGTGCATGGCCATTTCGCAGGCGTATATATTGACGTTAAGGGCAACCGCTGCATCGACAAGTTCTTCGAGTGTAGCCACATTGTTCTTCTTCATAAGGTACCGGAAGATTTTAGGCCCGATACCCAGAAAATTGAAGCGGCTGTTCGGACTAACGGAAATTCCTCCCATCATAAATCCGAATAGCTTGGTCAGCCAATTGCCACCGATGAAACTGCGGCCTTTTTTCTGTTTAATGGCATCGAGTCCCCAGAAAGTGAAGAAGATGTTTACCTCATAACCAACAGCGGCAGCACCCGTAGCAAGGGTAAAAACAGCTGTCAGCTTGTCGAAATCGCCACTAAAGGCAATCAGCGACAGTTTTTTTTGTTTATTTGAAATTGTTTCTGGCATAAAAACGGATTTTTTGGTTTATTTAAAAATATCGCTCGACAAGTAACGCTCGCCAGTATCTGGCAAGATGGCAACAATCAGTTTGCCTTCGTTTTCAGGTCTTTTAGCCAACTGGGCGGCTGCATAAACAGCAGCACCACTCGAAATGCCGGCAAGCACTCCCTCTTCTTTAGCCAACTTCCGGGTTGCCTCGATAGCTTGTTCGTTCTTCACCTTAAACACCTCGTCGATAACCGAGAGATCTAAAATTTTCGGAATAAATCCCGCACCAATACCCTGAATTTGGTGAGGGCCAGCAGACTCACCCGACAAAACAGCCGAGCTATATGGTTCTACGGCCACCACCTGCAACTTCTTTTTCTTTTTCAGTTCCTGGCCAACACCTGTTATAGTACCTCCTGTTCCCACACCGGCAACCAGAATGTCGATTTTACCCTCGGTGTCCTTCCATATCTCATGTGCGGTAGACACCTGGTGTATGCCCTTGTTGGCATAGTTCTTAAATTGCTGCGGAATAAAGGTATTACCTATGACTTTAGCCAGTTCTTCAGCTTTATTTATGGCACCGCTCATACCCTCATGTGCAGGGGTTAGCGACAACTGCGCCCCAAGCGCTCTAAGCATGAGCCTACGCTCAATGGTCATACTGTCAGGCATAGTAAGAATTAACCTGTACCCCTTCACAGCAGCAGCAATAGCCAAGCCTATACCGGTGTTACCGCTAGTTGGTTCAATAATGGTGGTGTCTTTATTCAACAATCCACGTCGTTCTGCATCTTCAATCAAAGCAAAACCAACCCTGTCTTTCACACTTCTGCCGGGATTGAAAGACTCGATTTTAACAACAACCCTGGCTTTCAGATTCAAATTCTTCTCAAGTTTTTCCAACTCGAGCAATGGTGTATTTCCAATTAGGTCTGTTATACTGTTCGCTATATTTGCCATAAATAATACCTCTTTATTTGCACACAAAATTAAATTCAGTTACGTTTGGAATCAATCGCATTATAATGTCATTCACCCTACCACAAATGTGGTAGGGTCCTTCTGTCGTCAATCACAAACAAGTTTTTTTTATCTATAAGAAAATCGGTTGCGTAGTTATAGAAATAAGGGGCTAAGCCGATGCTTTTTTTCTGTTTGTCTGTCTTTTAAATATACCTACAACCCTGTGTAACCCTTCTACCAGTCTGTCGACTTCATCGTACGTGTTATATAAGGCAAAAGAAACGCGCACCATACCCTCCACACCAAAAGTCTGCATTACCGGTTGGGCACAATGGTGTCCGGTTCTGACGGCAATACCAAGTTTGTCGAGGACGGTGCCGACATCGTAGGGGTGTATTCCGTCGATGTTAAAAGAAATCACACTGCTTTTCCCGACCGCCTCGCCATAGAACCTGATACCGTCAATTTTCCTCAGCTCGGCATAGGCATAGGCCACAAGTCCACGCTCGTGAGCCGCTATCTTGTCTAACCCTATCTGCTGCACATACCTTAAAGCCTCGGACAACGCAGTAGAGCCGATATAGTCGGGGGTTCCCGCCTCAAATTTAAAGGGGAGTGGTGCGAAGGTAGTTTTCTCGAAGGTAACATGGTCTATCATATCGCCACCTCCCTGGTAGGGTGGCAGCTTGTTCAGCCACTCTTCCTTCCCATACAGCACGCCTATACCGGTAGGGCCGTAAACCTTATGACCGGAAAAGGCATAAAAATCGACGTCCAGTTCCTGTACGTCCACCTTTTCATGCGGTATGCCCTGGGCGCCGTCGACCAAGACGGGAATGTTGTGGCGGTGCGCTATTTGTGCAATCTCTTTAATTGGATTAACGGTTCCGAGCGTATTCGATATATGGGTAACCGAAATAATTTTAGTGCGGCTACTGATCAGGCCTTCCAACTGTCCGACTTGTAGGGTACCGTCTTCCGCGAACGGAAGAACTTTCAGCTTCACCCCCGGCAGCAACTGCCAAGGAACAATGTTGCTATGGTGTTCCATCTGACTGACAATCACCTCGTCACCAGGCTCTAGAAAGGCCTTCCCGAAACTGCTGGCCACAAGGTTTATGCTTTCGGTAGTGCCCCGGGTGAAGACCACCTCGTGCGCAAAGCGCGCGTTGATGAAACCGCGCACCACCTCTCGGGCCGCCTCGTGCTCGTCGGTAGCCTGCTGGCTGAGGAAATGTACGCCCCTGTGCACATTGGCATTGGTGTTGTAGTAGTTACGCTCAATTTTCTCGACTACACTTCTTGGTTTCTGGGTGGTAGCCCCGTTGTCGAAGTAGACCAACCTGTTGCCATAAACTTCAGATTGGAGAATTGGGAAATCGTCGCGGACAGCAACGATGTCGTATGGATATCTGTCATTTTGCTTTATACTCATAAATGGTCTGTCTTAGTTATTCTATAGCGGAAAAGCGAGCCTTCCTGCGTAGCCATCTTCGGAGAGAGGGAAGAAAGCACCCCTTTAAAGCCCCATCGCTCTGGCCTGATATCGGTATGTGCCTTTTGCTCGACCAACTGTAGAGAGTTGTTCCAATTGGCAATGTCGCCACTCTCGCTCACATAGCACTTAAACGATACATTGAAGCCTTCGAGCGCGTCGATTCCCGACGCCTGTACACGGTTTCCGAACATCTCGAAATACAGTTCACCCTTGTTGAAGTGACTAGAAATGTTGTTGAAAACGTGTATGACGTCCTTTTTGTCGAAATACATCAGCACACCTTCAAAAACAAAAACAATATTGTCGTTCTTGTGCTTGGTGTAGAGGAATTTCAGCCAGTCGCTGTCGAGTACCGACCCCGACAAGAAGATATTATGCTCCGATTCGGGTATCAGCTTCTTCCTCAAGGCGATAACGTCGGGCAAATCGAAATCGTAGTAAGTGGCCTTAGCTTTATGACCGATGCGCTGGAAGCGGGTGTCGAGCCCGCACCCTACATTCACAATCACCACATTCGAATGTTTGCTACAGTAGTCGACCAGACAGTCGTCGAAATAACGGGCACGAACTACACAGCAAAGGGCACTTTCGTAATTTTGTGTTAAATTGGAAAAATCGTAATCGATTGCATCCAGTAGTTTTTCAGCCATCTCATCGTACAAGATGGCATCGCTCCTTTTACTTTCTTGTGCCCTCACAAAAAGCGGTATAAGCAGTGTGGGAGAGACTGCTGATTTGAAAACAATTTTTTCCTTCATAACAAACAATTAATTATACATTTCTTTTAAAGCCTGTACCAGTATATAGGGTCTGGATGTGTTCAACCTGTTCAAGCCTTCTGTCTTCGAGCCTCTCAACCTTTCCGACTTTCGGAAAGAGGTTAGCCGAGAAGTAACGGTCGCCCCGGTCAGGCAGAATGGCAACCACATTGGCCGGCTTGTCTATTTCCTTTGCCAGTTTAATGGCCGCAGCAATGGCCGCTCCCGACGAAGTACCGGCAATAATGCCTTCTTTTCTGGCGATAAGGCGCGAAGCCTCGAACGCCTCGTCATCGTTTATCTTGATCACCTTGTCAACCAGCCTCATATCCATAGTATTTGCGATGAAGTCGTTACCAATACCTTCAATATTATAGTCGGCATGTTCGCCACCCCCCATCGTAGAGCCGACCGGATCGGCCAAAACGCCAACAAGACTAGGATTTCTTTCCTTCAAATACTTCACAACCCCAGAATAGGTACCCCCACTGCCAGCGCCGGCAACCAGATAGTCGACCTTACTGTCGAGGTCTAGATAAATTTCAGGACCGGTGGTTTCGTAATGCGCCAGCGGGTTACTCATATTGTTGAATTGTTCGAGCGACACAGCATTCGGAATCGTGTTCTTCAACTCATTAGCCTTTTTCGTGGCACCCAGCATACCTTCGGAACGTGGGGTATTGATAATTTCAGCCCCAAGGGCAGCCATAAGGGTTTGTTTTTCAACCGAGAACTTATCGGGGACCACAAAAACTACTTTATAGCCACGGTTCATAGCCGCGAAGGCGATACCCAGGCCAGTGTTACCGGCGGTGCCCTCAATAATGGTACTGCCTTTTTTCAGTATCCCCCTCCGTTCGGCATCTACAATCATATAAGCCGCAGTTCTGTCTTTAACACTCCCCGACGGATTCCATAATTCGAGTTTTGCAAATAGGTTCACATGGCTTGGAATATCCAAGTTTGACAATTTCACAAGAGGAGTGTTTCCAATCAGCTCCTTCATCGAGTTATAGTAATGCATAATCGTCTGTTTTAAAAGGTTAGTCTATCTTGCTTTTTTCTATAGCGTTTTTTAAGTCATCAATTAAATCTTCCGCCTCCTCAATACCGACCGAAAGCCTGATAAGCCCATCGGTAATACCGATTTCCTTCCGGATATCGGCTGGAATGGAAGCGTGTGTCATCGATGAAGGGTGACAGACTAGCGACTCAACCCCGCCCAGACTTTCGGCAAGAATAATGAGTTGCAATTCAGAAAAGAACTTCTTGTAGTCGTATTTCTCTTCGTCTAACTCAAACGAAATCATAGCACCGCCATTGCGTGCCTGCCTGCTGTTGATTTCGTAACCCGGGTCGGTTTTTAGTCCGGGGTAATAGATATTTCTAACCGCAGGGTGCTGCTGCAGGAAAGCAGCTATTTTTTCGGCGTTTTGCACGTGTCGGTCCAGCCTTACCCCCAACGTCTTAATGCCACGGCTAATCAGGTAAGAGTCGAACGGAGGCAAGACCGCACCTATCGAGTTCTGCAAGAACGCAATCTTCTCTTTCTGTTCCTGGGTGCTGACCACCACCAAGCCCGCCACCGAGTCGCTATGTCCGCCAAGGTATTTGGTAGCAGAGTAAACGACAATATCGGCCCCAAGGTCAAGCGGACGCTGTAAGTAAGGGGTCATAAAAGTGTTGTCGACAATAACCGTAAGACCGTGTTTGTGGGCTATTTTTGCCACCTCCCTTATGTCGGTTATGCTTAACAGCGGATTGGCCGGACTTTCAATCAGCACCGCTTTAGCATCGGGCTGTATCTGAGTTTCGAAGAGCTGGGAATCGCTCGTATTGACAAAAGAGTAGTTTAAACCATAGTTTTTCCAAACCTTGTCGAGCAAGCGGTAGGTTCCACCATAAACATTGCTCGAAATAAGAATACGGTCACCACTGTCGAACAGGTTGAGGACCGTGGAAATGGCCGCCAGACCAGAAGCGAAGGCAAAACCGGCAGCACCGTGGTCTAACTCGGCAATTTGCGACTCAAGGGCTTCACGCGTCGGATTACCGCTTCGTGCGTACTCGTAACCGCGACGGCGGTTGCCCAAACCATCTTGCTTAAACGTAGACGAAAGGTAAATAGGAACATTTACCGCACCCGTATATTCGTCGAACGATGTACCGCCATGAATGACGGCCGTATTTATATTCTTATACTTAGCCATAATCTTTAAATTTATAAAAAGGGGTATGCTATTACACATACCCCCGATCAGACCTTTAATTCCGTGTCCAACACCCTGTCGTCAAACAACCGAATAGTTGGACTATCTTCAGAAACTAAACAAATCAAACGGAAACGGCCGTTTAGTCAAACAGGCCATATTCAACCAATATCTCTTCCAATCGCTCTTGGCTCATTGGTTTTGGAATAACGAACTGGGTATTGTGTTCGATGGCATCGGCCAGCTGGCGGTAAACCTCAGCCTGTTCCGATTCGGGGTCGAATTCGATAACGGTTTTCTTGCGGATTTCGGCTCTTTGAACGATGTTGTCGCGGGGAACGAAATGTATCAACTGTGTGCCAAGCTCGGCAGAAAACGCCTTCAACAAGTCTAACTCACGGTCACAGTTACGGCTGTTACAGATGATACCGCCCAAACGCACACCACCTTGTTTGGCATATCGTGCAATACCTTTCGAAATGTTGTTTGCAGCATAAAGCGCCATCATTTCACCACTGGCCACAATGTAGATTTCCTTCGCCTTACCTTCGCGAATCGGCATTGCGAAACCACCGCAGACTACGTCACCCAACACATCGTAGAACACATAGTCCAAATCTTCGGTATATGCGCCCAAACGCTCGAGGTAACCGATAGAGGTGATAATACCACGTCCGGCACAACCCACACCAGGTTCAGGACCACCAGACTCAACACAACGGGTACCCTTGAAGCCCACCTTCAAGATCTTGTCGAGTTCCAGATCCTCACCCTCTTCACGCAGGGTATCGAGAACGGTACGCTGAGCCAAACCGCCGAGAAGGAGTCGGGTAGAGTCGGCCTTAGGGTCACAGCCCACAACCATAACGTTTTTACCAGCTTCGGCCAAGCCCGCAGTCAAATTCTGGGTAGTGGTCGATTTACCAATACCACCTTTACCGTAAATAGCTATTTGTCTTAATTCCTTTGCCATAATTCTGTGTAATGTGATTTTTTGTTTTTATTTTCCGCCAACGGTGGCAGAGTATATGTGTTCGATGAATGAAAGTGCACCCTTGTATCCGATATACGACTTGTTTACCACAAGCGACTCTGTTGTAGGCGAGCTCGACTCAAGCAACAAGGCTCCATGTTCACGGGCATAGTCAATTTCCCAGGTAGTGCCAATGATAAGCGGAACGCCATGACCGAAGGTGACCTCCTTCTCTAGAATCTGCTGTACGGTATAACCGTCTTCTACAAAGTCGGGTTCTATAGAAACACCGTCGCTCAGGTGCTTGTATTCTTCGCTAATAGCGTTTCTGTAGCGTTCAGGCGGATTGTCGGTAATGATGGTCTTCTTAGGGATAAGGCCAATCTGGTCGGCCAGGAACTTCGTGTAGGCAATAGCGTAGTTGCTGTTGGCCACAACGGCATATTCAGAAGGAAGACCAAACCAGTATTCTGAGAAGAACTCGGCAAAATGCTCGATGTAGTAATAGTAGAGCTCGGCCTCTTTTTTAATGAATTTCTCTGACTTCTTCTTGTCTATTCCCGCATAGTCGACCACCTTGCGAATAAATTCGCTGGTAGCCTCCTCACCGATAGGAATAACCGGGATGTGCAAGTATGGCTGGTTGTATTTCTCTTTGAGGTGTTCAGCCGTCTCGAGTCCGACCCACGAAGACACCACCAGGTTAAACTGTGCTTTTGGAATCTTCTTCCAAGCCTTCACACCTTCGTTTTCAGGACCGAACAAGATGTTGACCTTCAAACCGGCACCCCTCAGAATTCTTACGAGTTCCTCATAGTCGCCACGCCAGTTCTGGTCGTAGTATGGGGTTTCGAACCAGAGGTTAACCAAACCAGGCGTTTTCTCGCCATCGTAATCGCCAACATACTGGTCGATAATAGACTTAACTACAATTTCGTGACCCGTCAGGTTCGTACCCTTAAAACCACCCGTATCGGCACAAACAATAGGGTAACCCTTGTCGCGGTACTTTTTCACAACACTTGGCACATCGTCACCAATCAACTCGCCAGAACAACCTGTGAGGACCACATAAAGGTCACCCTTCAGGACAGCCAAAGACGATTTGATAAGGTTGTCGAGCGTTTTCAGACCGCCGAACACGACATCGTTCTCTTGTACATTGGCGCTTGGCATATTACCCGCACCAGCACCGTACGCGCCTTGGAAACCATTATCGAAACTCATCATAAAGAACTGCTTGTACATACAACCAGGTCCGCAGTTTGCGATAGAGACTCCGCCTTTGATGCCTAATACCGAGTAGGCGGCACCAACCGTACATCCGTAGTATGGATTGGTAATAGAACCGTTTTTAGGCCGCTTGACCAGTTTTAACTTATGAGGATCTATAGTATTTGACATTGTAATCGTTTTAGTTTTAGACTTATTTTATAACCGTATCCAAAATCTCCGGATTCTTAGCGAGCAAGAACGGATCTTCTTGTTTGAGCCACCAATCAGAGTAAACAAGGTTTACGTGCCGGCTCAGTACCTGGTTGAACTTCTTGCGGGCAAGAATACCTTTCAGCATCTCGCCGGTTCTGATAATACCGTCGTAGCCGACAGGGATGTGCTCGTCGCCCATTGCAAGGGCCGGAATGCCCAATTTTGCGGCTTCAGGAGCCAGACCCTGGTGTCTGATGACGACGAAATCGGTTTTAACACGTTTGAAAATCTGCGTCAGTTGGAACGCTTGTGTTTTCGATACGGAGTAGTGCTTAATGTCGCCGTAGTTGTTCACAAACTCTTTCAGTGAGTCTTGGTGCTTACCAGCGCCGTCGTAAACAGGGTCGTGGTGGAAAACAATGCTACCATCGACCTCGATGCCCAGTTCTTTAAGCACCGACAGCAAGCCGTGCGCGTAGGCCGAACCCGTCATAATGAAGCCCTTAACACCTTTGTAGAACTCACGCAATTCGGCGATTTTCGGAGCGATGCGCTTGTGCTCGCTTTCAATGTAGTCTTCAACTTCCTTCTCTTTACCGACCACCTTGGCAATAGCCCTTAACCAGGCATCGGTACCCGCCAAACCATAGGGCTGTGGAGCATCGATTTGCGGCACGCCAAAGTGCTGTTCAAGGCTGGTTGCCAAATAAGAGCCCAAAGTGTGGCAGAAGGTAGTGGTTGCGACTGCCTCGCTAGCCTGATGGAGTTCCTTGTAGTTAGAACAGTCGATCATGTAGTTTACCCTCAGTCCAAGCGGCTTCAACAAATCGGTAAAGTAGTCGGTACCCCAAAGGGCAACAATGTTTATCAGGTCCTTCTGTATGTTTTCAGGATTGCGTTTCACAATTTGTCGGGCAACACCGTGCTGAGAGATATCGAAACCTGTGCTCCAGTGCTTGCTTCTGAACCCTTCGCAGTGCAGCGGTACAACCGTAATGCCAATTTCAGCTTCCATCTCTTCGGCAATACTGTCGATGTCTTCACCAATAATGGCGGTAGAACATGCCATGCTGACGAAAATGGCTTTCGGATTAAAGCGTTCCTTCGCCTCTCTGATGGTTCTTCTGAGTTTGTCGCTTGCACCGAACACCATATCCTTTTCAGTAAGGTTGGTGCTCATAATCTTTAGGTTCTGCAGCTTTTTATGCCTTCTTACAAGTCCCATGTGGAAGGCGAGGTTGAACCAAGGATTGTCGGCCGAGCAGCCAATTGGGGCGTGCTGGATGAGGATACAGTCTTCAATGTTACCAATCTGACACTCAACAATAGCGTTGGCACACATTGTTTGCTGGTTAAGTGGTGACTTCAACTCACAAAGCCGGCAACTGTTGCCTTTACCACCACCACAACCGTGGCCTAGCTTCTTCTCGCTTCGGCCTTCGTAGTCTGACTCCTCTATAAGCTGCGACGCTTTACCGTCCCAGCCGATTATGGTGCCCAATCTCATCTCACGGTTTTCAACCGTAGACATGTCTAAGTTTATCTTCTTTACCATTTTTTGCTTTATTAGAAATTATCCGTGCGAGAAAGTTTCCTCAACTTGAATTTTGCGTTGGTATACTTGTTCCGAAATATCTTTTTGCCCAGGAACACCTATCGCATCTGCCCTACAACGCTGGCAGTGTCGGAAGACGTCGATGTACTTTTCAGCCTGCGCGCGCGCCTTGAACAAGTCTAAACACCCAGGAGCCGGTTCCTCTTTCAGATCGTGTTGCGGAATTAGCGGAATGATGTTGTAGATTTTGGCGCCTGCCTCTTTCACTGTTTTAGCTATTTCGCCAATATGCGCTCCGTTAATTCTCGGAACCAAGACAGTGTTTACCTTGACAGTGATGCCAGCATCGGCAATCAGCTTGATACCTTTCAGCTGGTTCGCTATCAGAATTTCGGCTGCCTCTTCACCCTTGTAATGGACACCGTGGTAAAGGATACCGCGGTTCAGTTTCGCCTCAATTTTCGGGTCAACCGCATTGACTGTAACCGTGAGGGAGTCAATACCCACCGAAATGATTTCCTCGGCCCTCTCTGGAAGTAACAATCCGTTCGTACTCATACATTTGAATAATTTCGGATAGTGCTTCTTAATGAGTTTGAACGAATCGAGCGCAAAATCGGATGCCAGCGTATCGCCTGGCCCCGCAATGCCCGCAACCGTCAAATCGGGACACAATTCCAACGACCTGCCAATAACCTCGATCGTTTCTTCCGGACTTATAACCGTGGCCGAAACCCCAGGCCTTTTCTCATATTTGTTTATCTTTCTGTCACAGAAACTGCACTCTATATTGCAAGTCGGACTCGTCGGGAGGTGAATCCTGCCCGTTTGCCCTATTCCCCCTTTCGCAAAGCAGGGGTGCTGTTTGCTTAATTGTTCGTATGTGGTTGCCATTTATCCGCCTCGTATAATTTCGTTTTAATAATGTTATGGATGAGTGGTTCAATAGGAGCGGACGTCTCATACACATGCTTGCCGCGCCCCTCAATGTAGTCGGCTGCACCTTCACCAATTTTCGACACGAAAATAGCCTGAATATCTGCCAACTTGCCCACTACAGAACAGAAAGCTTTTTCTTCGTTTCCCCCACTACAACAAGAAGCCAAGCAGGCTGCCGTTGTCTGGCGTTGGCCTAAATATTTGCACTCACCCTCGGTGTTGAACTCAAATACATGAAAATGGTCGGCCAAACCAAAGTGAACATCAACTTTTTCACCTTTTTTGCTGGCAACGGCGATCCTATAACTGCTTGACATTTCTGTTTAATAAATTATAAAGTGAATAACGAAATAGGGACTATACTTTTTTAAATAGCGTCGAACGCCTGCTGCAAGTCGTCGATTATATCGTCGACATGCTCGGTACCAATGCTCAGACGGATGGTGCTCTCGTAGATGCCTGTGCTGGCCAACTCCTCAGCGCTGAGCTGCGAGTGGGTGGTTGTGGCAGGATGGATGACGAGCGACTTCACGTCGGCCACATTGGCAAGAAGTGAGAAGATTTTCAACTTGTTGATGAAGATTTCTGCCTCTTTCTGTCCGCCCTTGATATCGAACGTGAAGATGGAACCGCCTCCGTTAGGGAACAGCTTCTTGTAAAGCTGGTGGTCTGGATGGCTCTCAACAGAAGGGTGGTTGACCCTTGTCACCTTAGGATTCTTCAACAGGTAGTCGATAACCTTGTGTGTGTTGTAGGTGTGGCGCTCGACACGGAGTGAGAGCGTTTCCAAGCCCTGGAGCAAGATGAAGGCGTTGAACGGACTGATGGCCGCACCTGTATCGCGGAGCAAAATGGTTCTAATTCGGCCGATGTAGGCGGCTGCGCCCAACGCTTCGGTGAACACGACACCATGGTAGCTTGGGTCAGGAGTAGTCAGTTGAGGGAACTTGCCGCTCTTCTTCCAGTCGAACTTACCTGAATCGACAATGATGCCGCCGAGGCTGGTACCGTGACCGCCGATGAACTTGGTGGCAGAGTGGATAACTACGTCTGCGCCGTATTCGATTGGTCGGATCAGGTATGGAGTTCCGAATGTGTTGTCAATCAACAATGGAATGCCGTGCTTGTGTGCAATGTCGGCAATGGCCTTGATGTCGAGCACGTCGGAATTCGGATTACCCAGTGTTTCAATGAACACCAACTTGGTGTTCTCCTTAATGGCAGCCTCAATCTCGTCTAGCTTGTGCGCATCGACGAAAGTGGTAGAAATACCATAGGTAGGAAGGGTGTGAGAAAGCAGGTTGTAAGTTCCGCCGTAGATAGTTTTCGAAGCCACAACGTGGTCGCCGCTCTTCGTAATGTTCTCAATGGCGTAAGTGATGGCAGCCGCGCCACTGGCCACAGCCAAACCGGCCACACCGCCCTCGAGCGCTGCAACACGCTCTTCGAGCACACCCTGGGTAGAGTTCGTGAGACGTCCGTATACATTACCGGCATCTCTCAACGCAAAACGGTCGGCCGCATGCTGGAAGTTGTGGAACACATACGAAGTAGTCTGGTAGATAGGCACCGCACGTGAATCGGTTGTTGGGTCGGCCTGTTCCTGACCTACATGAAGCTGAAGTGTCTCAAAATGTAATTTCTTTGTCTCGCTCATAGTATTGTCCTCCTATGTTTAATTAATAATCTATTTGTTTTTCATCGTCGTCTTGGTTTCCCTTTCGACACTGCAAAATTAGGCCTTAAATACGGGCTGGAAAATCCCTTAAACTCGTCATTTTAGTAACCAAAAAAGAGTACCTGGGAATAACATAAAAATGGTATTGTATGGTAGTTGGTGCAGTTATATTGAAACAAAAAAGAGGTTGTACCCGTCAGGGTACACCTCTTTAGTACAAAAAACAAAATTTAGAAACGCTGAACAATATATTTGCTCTAAATACAATAGTCGGCAATATCGGTAAGCCCCGCCTTGATGGCGTACTTCGTCGCCTCGAAAACGGTCGACACCCCCAATTTACGGAAGATGTTCTTCTTATGCGCAACAATAGTGTGGTAGCTTGAGAAGCGGATGGCCGCAATTTCTTTCACACTTTTGCCCTGTGCTATAAGCTTGAGAATTTCGGTCTCGGTAGCCGTCAATGTACTTTCGGGCACTTTGGGGTCGGACGGGCTTAACAGTTCCAACGATATTTCGTGACAGAGGAAGAGGCGGCGGCCCACTGCACACCTCAACGCATAACGGACCTCGTCGCTTCCACACGTTTTTTTCAGGAATCCAACCGTGTTGAAATTGCAAAGCTGGCGTACAAACTCAACATTATACTCGTTGGAGAGCAACAGCCAATAGGTTTCTGGAAAACGTTGTAACAAGATGCGCATTTCGTTCACATCTTGGATATTGAACATCGAATAATCGATGACCGCCACACAGTTCTCGCAATGGCCAATCCACTCAAACAGCGACTGCTTGTTCGATGTTTCAATCAGTTTCGACGACTCGTACAGCTCCTTCACGTAAAACATGAGCCCCTTACGGGTCAGGTCCTGATTATCTGCAATAACGAATGTTGGTGTATTCTCCATAAATACCTCCTTTTCTACTCTAAAGCTTGGAATATATCCTGATAAATATCTTCAACCTCCTCCAATCCGACGGAAAGCCTGATGACCCTGTTATCGACATTCATCTCCTCGAGCTGTTCGGGCTTGAAATTGCCGAAAATGGTGCTTGCCGGGTGTATTGCCAACGTCTTGTTCTCGAACAAGTTGGTTGCCCGCCGTATGAGTTTCAATTTGTTAAGAAAGGCGAAGCAGGCCTCGCGGCTTTCCAGACTGAACGTCAGAACAGCCCCCGTCAGGTCACCAAACTGGCGTTGTGCCACCTCGTGGAACGGATGGTCGGGTAGTGCCGGATAGTTGACAGAGACAATACCCGCTGTTTGCTGCAACCTGACCGCCAAAGCGAGCGTGTTCTCAGCCTGGGCCTTGTAGCGCAAATTCAGCGTTTCCAGTCCAAGCGTCTGCATATAAGCGACATGCGGGGTCATGTAACAACCAAGGTTGGCATAGACGTCACCACGCAACTTTTTCGTGAAAGCAAACGCCTTATACTGCTGGGCAAGTCCGCCAAGTTTTTTCGACTGTTTCCAGTTAAATGTTCCATAATCGATAACCAGGCCACCCAGACTGGTACCACCACCAGCCAGATACTTGGTGCTGGACAATACCTCGATATTCACCCCTAAACTTTTAGCAGAAAAGTGGGTAAACGGAACTACGGTGCTGTCGGCAATAAGGGGCACACCAGCCTCTTTACCAATGGCGGCCAACTCTTTCAGGTCGGCCACTTCCAGTTGCGGATTGGTAATAACCTCTAAGAAGATGGCGCAAGTATCGGCATCGATATGCCGGCGAACGGCTTCCAGGTCGGTCAGATCGCACGTGCGGATTTCTATACCAAACGGACTTAGCACCTCCTTCAACAACGACATGGTGTTACCAAACAGGTGATTCGACGTTACAATGTTCGAACCCGCCTGTGCAACCGTAATGAGAGCACAACTAATGGCCGACATGCCCGTGTTCATTGCCGTAACGCTTAACGCACGCGTCAGGGCCTGCACACGTTTCTCGAAATACTGCACAGTCGGATTGGTAATACGCGAATAGGCATGTCCGGCACTGCGTCCGGTAAAAGCCAACTCCATCTCTTCCGCGCTATCGAATTCAAAAGCAACCGAATGGTATACGGGCATATTCAGCGCATGATAGGCATCGGGCCTGTCGAACGGAACATGCAGCACAGTCGTCTTCTTTTCTGCCATTTCCTCTATCCTCCCTTAAATGTATTATAAGCCTCGGCGTACACTTACACCAATAGTGTGATTTTTTTCGTGGATGCAAAGTTACTTAGGCACAACGGCCTGTGTAATCCCATTCTTTCGGTAATTTGGTAGCACTGGCATACCCTAAATATGGTATGTATAATGACACAAAAAAGGGATTGCTAAGGGCTCTAAATATTAGGAATTTTGCAAACGTAAAAACAGATACACACCAGTATTCAGTAAACAAAAAAAGGACTATAAAAATGGCACAAATTACAGTAAATGGAGAGAAACAGGAGGTAAATGCCCCTATTTCAATAGCAGAACTTATTAAATTGAACAAAGTAGCCCAGCCAGAAATGGTATCGGTACAGGTAAACGAAGAGTTTGTAGACCACGCCGACTTCGACAGCACCCAACTGAACGATGGCGACAGCATCGATTTCTTATACTTTATGGGAGGAGGAGCTTATGTTTGATTTTACAGAGGAAGAACTTAACCGATACAGCCGGCACATCTTACTGCAAGACGTGGGTGTGGAAGGTCAGGAAAAGATAAAGAACGGCAAAGTGCTGGTGGTAGGCGCCGGCGGATTGGGCGCTCCCGTAGCCTTGTACCTTGCCGCCGCAGGTGTTGGAACCATCGGCATTATTGACGGCGACGTGGTCGACATCTCGAACCTGCAGCGCCAAGTTATCCACTTTACCGCCGACATCGACAAACCCAAAGTAGAATCGGCAAAAGAGAAGATGCTGGCCATTAACCCAAATGTGAAAGTGGTTACCTACCACGACTTCTTACGTGCCGACAACGCACTGGACATTATTAAGGACTATGACTTCGTGGTAGACGGGACCGACAACTTTCCGGTGAAATTCTTGATAAACGATGCCTGCGTAATGGCTGGCAAACCCTTCTCACACGGTGGCATACTCCGCTTCGAAGGGCAGACTATGACCCACGTTCCGGGACACGCCTGCTACCGCTGCCTGTTTAAGGAGCCACCTCCAGCAGGTCTGGTACCTACCTGCTCGCAAGCGGGGGTTTTAGGCGCCATTGCCGGTATGTTGGGAACCATTCAGGCTGCCGAAACCCTAAAATACCTGACCGGAGTTGGCGAGCTGCTGACCGACAAACTGCTCACCTTCAACGCCAAGACTATGGATTTCAGAAAGGTGAAATCGCACAAGAACAGCAACTGTCCAATCTGTGGCGAACACCCGACTGTGACCGAACTGGTAGACTACGAGCAAGCCGCGTGTGACCTGAAATCGCACAAAAAATAATAACATAAGGCATAGACGCACCCTAACGTCTGTGCCTTTTTTCATTTATCACTATGAAAATGGGAAACAGCGTACCTTTAAAAAAAGACAATTATAAGCGATTTTCGGCTATTTGAAGAAACGACGTAAACTATGAATTGAGTATATTTACCTAGAAAAAGAGAATCAAATAACAAAATTGAACGAAATGACACCAGTTTGGATTAGCGCATTAGGCCTGTGTGTAACAATCTTGGTAGGCGCTATACTCGGATTTTTCATAAAAGAGTTACCACACAAGTGGAACGATACGGTATTAGGCTATTGTGCGGGAATAATGCTAGCCGCATCGATACTCGGGCTGATTGTACCGGCCTTCAACGCCACCGCCGCGTGGTGGTTGGTGGTTCTTGGCGTTATGGCAGGAGCGGCTTTCCTTAACGTGCTTGACCTGATAACTCCGCACCTCCACCATATTACGGGCCTCGAACAGGAAGAGCACCTCAACAACAAGACCCTGAACCATGTGCTGCTGTTTGTGATGGCCATTGCCTTGCACAAACTGCCTGAAGGCATGGCGGCAGGCGTTAGCATGAGCAACAGCTGCGGGTCTCCCACAGACTGGTCGGTATCGGTAGGCATAGCCCTGCAAAATGTACCCGAGGCAATGGTTATAATTGCCCCCTTATTGCTGGCCGGCGTCTCGAAACTAAGAACAGTGTGTATTTCGTTTGCGATAGGCCTACTGGAAATTACTGGGGTTTGGATTGGCTATGGTTTAGGGTCGGCATCAGACACCATGCTGCCCGTAATGCTTGGATTTGCCGGTGGAGCCATGCTTTACGTCACATCTGACGAAATGATACCTGAAACCCATGCCCACGGCTACCAGAAGCAGGCCACCTATGCCCTCTTGCTCGGCTTTATGACCCTGCTTGTTATGGAAAAGGCAGTTTGCTAGCTATAAACGGCCAGACTACAGGAACGAAATTCTTTCGTCACGATGCGACGAAATTAATCGCTATTATCGGCCCCGAATCAACTAATAAAAAAGAATAGCAGATTAAAAAATTTCACAATATAGTTGTCTGAAAATAATGAAATTACTAATTTAGCTGAAAAATTGGGGGATTAGCTCAGCTGGCTAGAGCGCTTGCATGGCATGCAAGAGGTCATCGGTTCGAGCCCGATATTCTCCACTTAATATAAAAGGAATCTGGATAGGATTCCTTTTATATTATTACTATTCAATCGGTTGTAACAATCGCAACACAACGATTCTGTAATTGTAGAACCGGCTGAACTGGTAACAGCACACAATAGAAATGTTAGTTTTGAAATTTTAAGAATCGCTTTTTTTTCAAGCAAATATATCTGTTGTTGTTAAAATTCATATTATTTTTGAGAAAAAACCTATTAATGGAAAAGAGAGAAGCACAACTATTGGAAAATGCGAAAGCAATTTGTACCTATTTTGACGATGAAATTCTTATCTTTAACGATATTCGGAAGATGGCCGCAGCCGAAATTCCACTGAACACCATTGTAGCTGATACAAATGTGGTTCTATACTGCGCAATGGGTACAATCAGCCTAAACGTGAACGATGAGCCCTACTCCCTGATTGAACGCCAGATTTTAATATGTCCGCCGAAGGCCGACTTGAACAACTATGTGCTGAGCGAAGACTGCTTTTGCCATGCCATTTCACTCAGTTCCAACATTATACACAGCGCACTGAAAAATAACATCAGCCTGTGGAACAAGTGCCTTTACGTCGACAAAGTGAACCTGCTGACCCTTAACGAGGAAAGCGAGGACCTTTGGATTAAGTACTACGACCTGATGAGGGCAAAAATCAAGAGCGAGCAGGTGAACTCGTACGACAGCTGTATTCTGCAATCGATTGTCTATGCATTGGTTTTGGAGTTGTGCGGACGAATGGTTTTGAACGCTTCCGAACTGCTTAAACGCCGTATGAACGAGCGCACCAAGCAGAGCAGCACTATCTTTAAAAACTACCTCGACCTGCTGAACAACACCCCTGTCAAATACCACCCGGTAGAGTATTACGCCAACCAGCTGTGTGTAACTCCCAAATACCTGGCCAACGTCTGCCGGCAAGAGAGCGGGAAAAGTGCCATTGCGTGGATACAAGACCGTGTGATTCACGACATCCGCTTCCTACTCGACAACCCTAATGTCTCCATCAAAGAAATTGCCCTTCTGACCGGTTTCGACACCGTTTCGCTATTTGGGCGCTTTGTGCGCACCCACATGGGCACCTCGCCACGCAACCTGAGGAAAAAAGTCTAAGCTTCTGCCGTTCATACCAGAGCGAGCGTAAAGTGCGACCTTAAAACTAGGGACATAACAACTATTTTAACGGCGACCGCCTGTTATTGGGCCGCATTATTGCAAAAAATGCGCTAAATTTGTCCCTATGAAGGGAATGACACCAATAACGGAAGGCATCAAATACACGGGTAGCAAGAAAAAGATGCTTCCCTATATACTCGACGCCGTATCGACACTACCGGTCCAATCGGTGCTCGATGCCTTTAGCGGCACCACGCGCGTCGCCCAGGCATTCGCCCAAATGGGTTACGACACTACGGCAAACGACGTGTCGGAATGGACAGAGGTGTTTGCGAACTGCTTTCTTGTGGCCAACCGCCCTGCCACTTTCTATAAGGAACTGATTGACGAGTTGAACGCGCTGCCCGGCTACAAGGGCTGGTTCTCGGAACATTATGGCGGAGAGGGCGAAGGCGGCAAACGTCCCTTCCAACTGCACAATACTATGAAGCTGGACGCCATCCGCGAAAAGATTGACAGCTACGGTCTGGACTTTCCTGACAAATGTGTGCTGCTGACGAGCCTTATCTATGCGCTCGACTCGGTAGACAACACCCTGGGGCACTACTGCGCCTACCTGAAAGGCTGGTCGCCCCGCTCTTATGCCACCATGAAACTGCGTGTTCCGCAGAAATTCAATATCACCACACAAAACCGAGTCCTAAGGGGGGACGTATTCGACGCCATAAAGGACTACCACGACTTGGCCTACCTTGACCCGCCCTACGGCTCAAACAACGAGAAGATGCCCCCCAGCCGTGTCCGTTACGCCTCGTACTACCACATTTGGAAAACCGTCATACTGAACGACCGGCCAACCCTGTTCGGCAAGGCCAACCGCCGCGAAGACAGCCGCGACACGGTGTCGGCCTCCGTATTTGAGGAATACCACAAAAGCGAGTCGGGAAGATTTATGGCAATGGAGGCCATTGAACGGCTTGTGAAAGAGACCAACGCCCACTACCTGCTACTGTCGTACGGTAGCGGCGGACGCGCAACCAAAAGCGAACTGAACGATATTCTGAACAGCAACGGCAAACTGCTGAAAGCCATTGAGGTGGACTATAAAAAGAACGTGATGGCAAATATGTGCTGGACGAACGAATGGATTACCAACCAAGACAAATATAAGGAATACCTGTTCCTGATTGAGAAATAGGCACGAAAACAACAAGCCACACCGCAAGAAACGGCTGCTTTAGGGCACGGCTGTTCTATATAGGTGAAACTGGCTCTACCTAACTATAACTTTTTGGCGGTAAACAGTGTCAGCCCCCGACTGCACTACAAGCATATAGACCCCTTTAGGAAAATAAGAGGTATAAAAAGCCGCACTTGAAGCACTTGTCTTTTTCGACGCCACCTTGCGTCCCTGTGCATCGTACAACGTGAGAAGGGAAGCACCCTCCAAACCGTCCACTACCAACAAACCGTCTGAAGGGGCAGCCCATACCGTATTTGGCCCGGCAGCCACATTTCCAACACCTGTTTTAGCATGGCGCAACCGAATAGGGGTAGGCGCGCAGTGGTTACCCGCGCTAACGTGCCAGTTATAGAAAAAGAGGTACCACCCCTTGTTGTTAATCCAATCTAAGTTACAACCCGTCAGTTCAATAAGTCCGTCAACGGTGTAAGGGAACTGAATGTCGGCATCGGTGTGCGAATGGTAGAGTGGGGCAGTGGTGCCGTCGGCATCGATGTGGTAGCTGCCCGCCCCCAGCGACACGCCCAATGGCAAACGTTGTTCGCATCCGCCGGCCAGATTGCTGTAAGTTTGACTGAAAACGACCTCATGGGTCGCCTCATCAACAATGCTGATTGTAGCATCGAGCGGTTTGACCGGATAAATGGAGATTGAGTCGATAACCACATCGCGCTTCACCGTGAAGTACATGTATTCGGTACTGAAATTACTGCGTGTCCAGGCGTTCTCGGTCAGGCGTCTTTTCCCAACGAAGCCGTCGAAACCATCGGCATCGCTAATAAAGAGGTAATCGTCGCCAGCCGACGGCGTAAAGGTAAAAGAAGAACCAGTAGCCAGCGTGTTTCCCGCCAGGTCGGTCCAAACGTAGTTGCCCGGCTGTTCCACCTGCAGCACTACCGGTACGCCCACAGTAACATCGGCATCGGGCACCTGTAGTAATCCCGACGTTACCACAACACTGTCCACCCCCGAAGCGCATTTATCGGAAGAGACCGTAACTGTATACTTGCCAGCCTCTTTGGTTAAGAGAGCGGGCACATCTTCACCAACCAGCCTTGCGCCATCCCTCTGCCAAGAGAAAGCAAGACCGTCGTCGGCCCTGAGGCCACAGTCGAGCAAAAGGAACGATGTTTCGCAAAGGTGTCTGCCAGTTCCCAGATGCGGTTCCAAACTGTTGCTCACATAAACAGTGTCGGTCAGCGAGCAACGGCCGCTATCGGCCACCACCATGTAGCAACCCGGCACATCAGCCACCAGCGTAGCACCCCCGCCAACCATTTCACCATTGCGGAACCAGCTCAGATGGTAGTTGTCTGACAAATTAGCGGCAGACAGCGAAACGGAGCCCGAAGCATTACACAGTGTGCAGTCGCTACCGAGGTCGGGCTTGCGGCAATCGGGAAAGCGGACATCATCGTACTCGGTACCGATGCAGAGGTCGTCGAAGAAAGTAAAACAAGTATCGGTAGGGCACCAGGTTTCATCGTCGCCACCGTGGAACGTAGAAATATAGAGTTTGTCGACCTGTTCGCCATTGTTCGTGAACTGGCGTCCCTTTAGGAAGAGCACCTCCTGACCGTTCACCCACACCTGCACTTCGCCATCTTTGCTGTCGGGGGTGCTATTCGCCTTCACGCGTTCGGCAATGTGCATCCATTTGCCGGGAACAGCCACCACAGGCGAACCGTCGGGGAAATAAAGCTGGTGGTTCTCACCATAGGTATCAGTCTTCACCATATCGTAGAGGTAAAGCATGATTTTTCCACCCGCCCTCCACATAAAGCGGGCCGACCAGCCGTTCGTACCGTCGCACATAGCCCCGCCCGAACAGTTGTCGCCCCCCGACAGACCCGGCAGTTTACCCCCATAGGAAGAAGTACCCCAGCTGAAATTATCGGAAAACATAAGGAAGTAACTCATATAGGCCTCGTTGCGCGATTCGAAAAGGAGCGGCACCTGACAACCCGTGTGGGCAGTACCGAACTCATTTTTGGGGTACATCACCCTTAGCGACTGCAATCCGGCCGCCGCGTGTTCGGCAGAAGTGCGGGTACGACTGGCCAACCCCTCGTCCCACGACGCCGGCAGGAAACCATCGTCTGTCCACAAGTCTCTAGTGAACGGCGTACCCTCGGGCACATTCTCGAAACTGGTGCGCATCAGCAGAGAGGCAGAAACGTTGAACGTCCCCAGCAACAGACTGAAAGTAAACAAGTATTTAAGGAACAACATAGCTCGAATTTGTTAATGGAAGTGGGCAAATGTATAGAAAAATGGGGAAAGAAGACAAACGGAAACCAGACTTTTAGATTGAGGAAGGGGGGGAAAACTGTTTTTGGAAAATGGTTCCCAATTAAATAAAAGACGCACAGAGGTTGAGTAGTAACATACTAAAAAAGTGCAAATTGTTAATAATTAGCATTTGTATAACGATTTTTTTTATTATAACTTTGTGTTGTAGTTATGTGTTTTGTAAAAATAGATAGCCTTACTTTAACATATAAGAGAAGATTGGTTTACTAGTTTTGCAAAATCTTTTAAGTTTAACTTGATAATAATTTGTGGAAAACCCACATCCGTTATTTATGTTTACATTCAAACACTTAAGTAGATTATCTGCTTTATTTATTGCCTTGTTTGTTTCTATTTCAGCTTATGCTGCAGAAATGCAGGAATACATCGTTAAAAACACTAATAGTTCGGGACCTGACTCGTTCCAGGATGCCATTAACACCGTTAATGCGGAAGGTGGGTCGTGGACGATAAAGTTTGAGATACCGAGCGGGGATAAGACTATTGATTTGGAATACGGACAAACCTTTAAAGATTTGGATGAATTGATAATTTTAGGTTCAGGCTCTGAAACTTTAAATTTTCATTTTAAGAAAACCGATAATCCAATCTATAAAAACGGTTCCCTATATTTTGAAAATATCAAGAAAATTAAAATTAGAAGTATGAAATTCTTTAAAAACGAAGAAAGTAACGTTATAGGAGAATTTCATATACACAAATGTACAATAGAAGAATTCGTAAAATGTAAGTTTATTGGAATAGGGCTGAGAGCCGAAGACCTCGACAATAGTATAAAAGTAGGCCGTATTGATAGTTGTAGATATACAAACTATCAGAAGTTTGTATATGGTAACTTTGAAGTTGCAAGCCTCAAAACTGATACATTCGAAGGGGGACAAGTAGGAATTGATGTTTATAAGAACGATGGTTTTTTAACAAAAATTCACAGTGTTGAAAATTGCTTGTTTTCAGCTACTTCTACCCAATTTTCTGAGTACGGGACTATATCTGGATGTACTTTCTTTAATACTGTGTTTTTCAACTGTTCTATAAAATCAATAGAAGAATCAGACTTTGATAACTCTCAAATATATGGAGGTGTTGCAACCTTGGGAGACGTGGAAAAGTGTACCTTTCAAAATACTGAAGGATCTTACTGGCAAGGCGCAATCGCAGTTTATTCGGTTGATAATATTAATTCTTGTATATTTAAAAATAATACGGAGAATGATATTTGTGTAGATCAGTTGGGAAGTGTGACTAATTCTAAATTTTCTAAAGACACGTACAAAAGAAATGACATATATGGTGGTTCGATAGTTGTAAGGGAAAAATGTGGTGTTATATCAGGTAATACGTTTGATTATCCTTATGAATATAACCATTATACTGATGTCGGTGATCTTGAATTTGTCGTTACTCCTTTGAAAGTAGTAAGTGGAGCATTACAGAATTCTAAAATTTATGACAATGAGTTTATTAATGGCGAATACTGTATTTATAATGAAAGCTCTCAGCAAGGTTTTTATGACAATAACACTTTTACTCATAATAGGGGCGGAAATCAAATTGAAAAAGCAATATATAATGCCGAAACAATAAAAAAACCAGAATTGCTTTCTGCGATTCTCAAAGACGGGAAATATGTTATTTCTGGATATGCTGGCTCAAATGCTATTGTTGATATTTACTATCGTGTAGAAAAACAAACAGCTCGTAGAAAATTAGCATCAGTAGAAGCAGATGCAGATGGCAAATTTGAGGCTATAGTTGATGCGGCATATGTAGAAATCTCTTTTTACGTGAGTGCGACTGCTACTTACGAGGGTTTGTACACAAGTGAATTAAGCGAACTATATTGTGGTGATTTACCATTGAATATTTACGTAAAGGAAAATGGAGAAGGAAATGGTTCAAACTGGGAGAATGCTATGGGGCCAGCTGACGTTAGAAGTGCGTTGAAGAAATGCCAAGATGGAACGACTTTTCATTATGCAGCAGGTGAATATAGTAATAAGGAGATATTAGAAAAGAGTGTAAATATAATAGGAGGATATCCAGATAAAGCTACAACAGGAGCTAAGTCAGATGCAAGAAAAAATAAGACTATAATAAAAGGGGGATTTGGGATAAAACATTATGTTCCATCAGAAATAAAATTTTCAAAATTATATTTTGAAAATTCTGATATTAATATGTCTGACGGTCTGGATCAATTTCCTGTTAAAAAGATTGAATTGGACAGCTGTTATATGACAAGTCCTTCTACGAAATACTTGGATGTATACGCAGAAGAGTTTTATATGAGAAATTCGTTTGTTGATAGGTCGCTATCTACGGGTGATATACTAAGTGTAACAGGACTTAAACGTTCAGAAATAGAAGGATGCACTTTTGTAGGAAATGGGACGCTACATGCAGGTGGAATAGATGCTGATATTCTGATGAAAAATAGTACTGTATTTAGTACTACAAGTAAACGCTGCATAGGACTATCTGGCAATGTGTTGTTTGAAAATAATACAGTAATAAATAATTCTACGGACAACTCAACCAAAGAGATTCTATCTAGTAATTACATTAATGCAATTGGTTCTATCTTCTATTTTAAAGAAGACAGAACTTTGGTGGATGCAGAGAATAGTGTCTTTTCGAATAACATTATATCTTCAAATCCGATAAAGAATAATTATAGTGTTTCTAATAAAGAATTATCAACCTTACTTGATGGCACTTATGATGAGGAAACTGGTGTCTTTACTCCAAATCTGACAGTTAAAGAAGGCGGTTTTGTACCAACAATTTCGTTATTGAAAGACAAATTAGCTGATGACATATCGATACGATTTAAAAGGTTGGACGATGTGGTGAAAGATGCTAATAACGTAAACCGTCTAACAAATACTTGCCCTGGTGCGGTTGAACTGGAAAAGGAAAATCTCTCGCTCAAGTCTGTTTTCGTAGATGTGTACGGCTCAAAATGTATTGGCAAGGAAGGATATATTGAAGTTTCTTGGACGGATAAGTCCTATAACACCTCAAGTTATCAATTCAAGATGGTGTTGACAGATGAAAACGGGAAAAAGATTGAAGGTGCTTTGCAAGACCAGTCTGCTGGTTCTGGAACTTTCCAAATTACAGGACTGAAAACTGGTACGTATTCTTTTGAACTATACGTGAAAAAAGCTGGCGTTTTTGTCGCTGCCGCTTGTGATGCGGTTACTATACGGTATAGAAACTTTAATCCAGCTATAGACGAAACTCCTGCGGAAAAGAACAAATTTATAATGATCAAACCGAAGGATGCGTTCCAACTCACCTATATCACAGCTGGCGCCGGTCGCGAAAATGATAATGACCCCAACGAACCTGCATGCAAGCTCGACGACCATAAGATTCGAATGACGGTGAAAGGAGGTACAGCTCCTTATACATTCTCTATTTATAACTCAAACAATAAACTTATAATTAGAGAGACGCCAACCGTGAATTTAGACGCTGATGGTTATTTCAGCTATACATCCAGACTTCTTGCCCCAGATTATTATGTCGTGTATGTGAGCGATGCCTCTGGATGCGAATACGGAGATGATGTTCATGCCAATTTTACCGCAAAACACCATATGACGTTAGCTTCTTATGAGCGTTCATGCGATAGTAAAAATAGTTCGCATATTAAAATAAAAACACAAGGTGAACCGTTGGATAACTTGTCTTTGTTTGTTGACAAACTCAGTGAGGTTCCAGATACCTTTGTAAACATTTCGCCTGTTGGCAAGCGGTATGTCGATTTACTCGGCATTTATAAATCTGGTATGTCGACGTTCGAGGATGGCTGTGTGGCCTTTTCGCCTATAGTAGTTGAGCCGCTAAGCCAGTCTTTCATCGACGAATTGTATAAAATCAGGATAGATAAGCCTTACGAAAAGAAAGACCAGACATGTTATGGGGTAGATAATGGTAGTTTCACTATCTATCCTAAAGCAGAATTTGAAAATGATATTTACGGCGATTTTACCTATTTCTGTGTTTTAGTAGATGCTGTAACCAAAGAGAAAGTCCAAAAAAAGGAAGGCATAATACTTTTAGACCAGCCAGTTACATTCGAAGGTGTGGCACCAGGTAAATATAGCGCATATTTTTCATATCAGATGGGCTTATGTGATGTCGGCCAAAGAACCGATTTCCTCAAATTTGCAGAGATAGCTGCAGTTAAAGAGCCTGTTATAACAAACATGAACGACATACCGGTCATTCGTTGTAAAGATAAGACGGCTACTCAAAAGTTCAATGTCGTTAATTACGATAAGAACATTTATACTTGGGAGCTAACAAAGGATGACGAGGATATTACCTCAAAAGTAGACGCTACTGTTCCAACTACAGAAGAAGGTGAATTTGTCTTTAAAGGCCTTACTGCAGGTGACTATGTCTTTAGCTTGGTGGACCAATGTGGTAATCCTTTTTCTAAAAGTTTTACAGTGCTGGAATCCCTCAAGAAAACCATGAAGGTTGTAGACAACAGCGGTGGTGTTAGTTGTGAAGGCAAGTCTGACGCTTATTTCGATATTAATGTAACGAATTGGAATACCGGAGACAAGTGTTCGATAACCAATGCCGAAACAGGCGAGGAGTTGGAAGTTTCCAAAACCACGAAGGGTACTTATATTTCATTCTTCACCTATTATTTACCAGGCGGCAAATATAATGTTGATGTAACAGACCTCTGTGGAACGACCTATCCGACAGTTGTAGTTGACCTCGACGAACTCGGCAAGGAATCTAAGTTTGGCGTTATGTTAGAAGCTGCATCTGATGAGCCATGTAACGATGACTACCATAAGATTTTGGCAACTGTCAGCGGCATAACGTCTGAACCTTACACATTCACCCTCTATAAGGAGGGCGAAGAAGAGGAGCTAGACAGTAAGCAGAATGTCGACGAGTCTTCTTATACCAGCGGAAAACTCGATAATGGCAACTACAAGCTTGTGGTTGAAAACGGTCTGGATTGCAAAGCTGAGGCTACATTCACGGTTAAACCTGTGAGCATGCAGTCGCTGGCAAACATCAGTATTGATAATGTAGACTACGAAGACCAAACTTGTTTCGGTGTAGATAATGGTGAGATTACGGTCAGATATAGTGAAAACAGCACTTTAACACCGTTGAAACTGGTAGCAACATCAGCCAACGGCACCCAGTCTGTCGTGACCGGGTCGGCCGAAAAGGCGAAACTGACCATCACCGATCTGGCTCCTGGTACGTATGACCTGGTACTAGACCATAATTTAGAGGGTTGTGAAACCTCGGCTACTTCGGCTGCCGTGCAGTTAGGCAAAGTGACTATTAAAGGTTTGTCGGGCCAACTGTCGATAGATGCCGCCTCGTTGGTTACTACACAGCCAACTTGTGCCTATCCGTCTAACGGAACTGTGGATGTTGACATCCATAACTGGGTAAATGGTAGCAGTAAGGTCACTGTCTATCGTAATGGCAGCCCGCAATGGGGAACTTTTTACGCAGAGCTTGGAGAATATACCAGTAATGCGCCTGGTGTGCTGTATTATGTTGATGAGGAACACAAAGCCGCGAATATAGTCCACTTAAGATTTCCGAAAGCGTCAGGTACCATTATGGTGCAGGTGGAAGACGAGTGTGAATACAAAGCTACTTTAGACGACATTCAACTTCAAAAGTTCGAAAAACCATCAATCACTTTGGTTGAGGAAGACAGCCATTTGGAACTAGATTGTAACTCGTCGGCCAACGGCCGACTGGTTTTCACAGTCGCTAGCGAATCTGCTTCACTTTTCTCTGCCGCCTATAAGGCCGAAAATGGCGATTTCATAACAGTAAAGCCTGATGAGGCAGGTAAATATGTAATAACAGACTTGTCTGCCGGCCAATATACTTTCAGCATCAACAGTACGGTAGAAGGCTGCAAGGATGCCGCTACTGAAACTATTGAGATTACAGAACCTACACATATTGAAATACATAAGTTGTCGCCAGCACCGGTAGTCTGTGTGGCTGAAGGCACAACCGCCTATGCTTCGGTTGGTGGCGGAACTCCTGACTACACCTACCGCTGGACCGATGCCGAGGGCAATTTGTTAGGTACAGGCGACAAGGTGGAACATCTGTCGGTGGGCGAAGACTACAAACTGCTGGTGACCGACAGCAAACTGTGTAAAGACAGTGCGACATTCAATGTTGGAGCATACCAAATGGATCCGCTGACCGACATTAGCGTTACCAAATTTGGAAGTAAAGACCAAACTTGCTTTGGCGTGGATAACGGAGAAATCAGAGTTTACTATAGTGGTAACACTTCTGAGACACCACTGAAACTGTTGGTTATTGGTGCCGACGGGGTGGCACACGTGGCGGTTTCTGCTAGCGAAAATGGAAATATTGTGGTGACTGACTTGGCTCCAGGTGTCTATTCCGTATTCTTGGACCACGACAATGAGTGGTGTGAACAAGAAACCCCTGCCGCAATTGCATTGGGTGAGAAAACAATCTCGCCTGTCGGAGAGTTGGCAATTGACAAAAAGTCTTTGGTAATAAATGTGGCCACTTGTAGCAAGCCAATGAATGGTAGTGCTGAAATTGACGTCTTGAACTGGGTTGATGGAGGTAAGATTACTGTTTACCGAAATGGTAGCCCACAGTGGGGTACGGTTCAGTGCGAGAAGAAGCCATACACCAGTCCAGCACCGGGATGGTTCTACTACGAGAATGCAGAAAAGATGGCGGAACACACGGCCCACTTGGTGATTCCGAGAATAGATGGAGGTGATTTCAAAGTGGAGGTGATTGACAATTGCGAGGATACTGTAAAATTTGAGTTCATCCACGAAAAAATGGTTGGTCCTGCCTTTGCGTATGCCGACGACCAGGTATTGGACTTAAAGTGTAGCACGGATAGTTACGGAAAAATAGCGTTCCATACTACAGGGGGCTCCATTTTCAGCTATTATGTCAATGACGAGGAAATGACTACGGACGGGGCGGACAAGTATGTGAAAGAAAACCTTCCTGCGGGTACTTATACGGTTTCTTCCAAGAGCAAACTGGAAGGCTGTAAGGATGGATTTAAAGAGGAGGTTGTAATCACTGCTCCTCCTGCATTGGTTGCCAGTCCTAAGGCTGAGCCTGTCTACTGCGATGAGGTGGGTGCGACGGCTAAAGCGAACGTCGTTGGCGGCACACCAGGATTTACATACAGCTGGACAGACGCTGAAGGCAATGAGGTGGGCAAAAAGGCAGAAGTTAGCCATTTGAAGGCGGACGAAACCTACACTTTGGTGGTGACCGATGCCAATATGTGCCAGACCAGTTCTACTGTGTCACCAAAATATGCGGCACCTTTGACCAGCATCAGTGTTAATAAAGTGGAAGAGAAACACCAGAAGTGTTATGGTGTGGATAATGGTGAGATTACAGTTTCGTTCAGTGGAAACACTTCTGGCGCATCGTTGAAATTTGTGGCTATTGGTGCAGACGGTAAACCGGTGAAAGCTGTTACCACCGACCTTGAAGATAGTAGTGTCGACATCTCGGGTCTTGCCCCTGGTTCGTATGATGTGAGACTAGGCTATAACGTCAGCGGTTGCGAAACTAGCGATAAGGCGATTTCAGTTGCGAAGGACTTGGTGGTGATTAAGGCTCTTGACAAACCTCTGTTCTTAAAAGATAAGAAAAGAGTTGAAGACAATCCGTGCGAAAACATAGGTAAGGGACGTATGCACCTGGAAATGGTGGGTTGGACCCCTGATGTATATAAATGGACACTCAAACGTGCTGGTCAAACCGATGCGGAACTAAAACCACAAAGTCATTGTGGCGACAAACTGCCTAATGGTGTTACCGCATTTGACCTTATGACGCTTCCTGAAGGTGAAAACGTGTTCACTATGTGGGACGCCTGTGGCACAATACACAGTGATACGGCTATTATTGGTCATAGAGATTTGGCACCGATTACCATAGACACGGTTAATAGCAAAGCCATCTCGTGTGAAGGACGAACCGACGGAGGTCTCACGTTTGTGGCGTGGCCGTGGGATGTTGAAGACAGCGCCGCTGTTCTGAAAGATGGAAAGATTGGTATAGAAGATTTCAAGCCAGAGGTCAAAGACGGCAAGGCCTACTTCGAGTTAAAGGGACAAGGTGCGGGCGTTTACACGCTTGTTACAACCGACCTTTGCGGGCGTGAAGAGTCGAAAGAAAACAACTTCACCGCCTTCTCGGCGCAGAACGGTATGCTGACCGTTGATGTCGACTTCGATGCCGAGGCTGCCAAGTGCGATGTGGAGGAACGCATCTTCAAGGTGACTGCCACAGGCGGTACGGCACCTTACATCTACACCATTACCAAGGGTGGGGCTACTGTTCAAACTACAGAGGCTACCGAGAAAAAGTCGTTCAACAGCCAACTGCTGACCGATGGCACCTATGTAGTGACTGTCACCGACAAAACCGATTGTAAGGCGGTATACGACAATGGTCTGACCATCAAGCCGAGCCATACGATGAAGGCTAAGAACAGGGATGTGATATGTGGTGATATAAAGCAATCTCTGGTTTACGCTTCAATTGACAATGGCACTACCCTTGGGTTGAACTATATTGCTATTGACGAGTCTGGTAAAGAATACCTTCCTTTGCAAGACGGGTTGGCTCAATATGGAATTTGCACTTTTGAACTGCCTACTAACGTCACCTTAAAGGGCTTGATTGCCAAGGTAGACGAGCAATGCAGTGTATATGCCGACTTGGAGTCCATGCCGTTAGACGAGAGCGCATTGGCAGAAGCAAAAGTGACAATTGACACACTGATTCACCAACGCTGTTACGGTATAGACAATGCCGAACTTCGGGTGAATTATTCTGGCCCTAAGACCACATACGACATGAAGTTAAGACTGAAAAATGTGGACAATCCGGATGTTATAGTGGATACAGAAAACAAGCATGGCGAGGAACTCCAGTTCAAGTTCAAAGACCTAGCCCCAGGTAACTATGAGTTGTACCTGGTTCAGGCTGTCGGAAAGTGCGATGCCGGTTTGGAACCACGCAAAATTCAAGACATCTCTATCAAAGCTATTCCACATCCGTTCGAACTCCTTTGGGATACGGTCATCCAAAGTACCTGTTATTCTAAGATGAATGGCAATCCTGCTATCAAAGTGCATGGTTGGAGCGAAGGTAACTGTACTTGGATGTTGACTAAGTTTGATAAAAAAGAGGGATATTATAAGTTAGAGGCTACAAATACAGACGCTTATCCCGTTAGTGGCGATTCCGCTTATTGGAGTTCTGACCATCTAGACGCTGGTTTGTATAAGATAACATGGATGACTTGTAATGCATCTGTTTCTAAAGAGTTTGAAATAGAACCGCTTAAAGAGCCTTCGCTTAAAGTTTTGGCAAGCAGTAACACCGACTTGAAGTGCGGCTACGACAAAGCTTACGTTGACTTCCATTATGAGGGTGGTGTGCCTATGAACAAGCGTATTCTGATTAAATATATTCCAGTAGGAAGTAGCGACGAAGACTGGGATTTCACGACCGAAGAGTTAAAGGCGGAAAACACCTACCGTCTCTATGGCTTCACTCCTGGCTCGGGCAACATGGGTCACAAAAAGGTTGAGGGTACCGACTATGTTTTGACAGACGAGGATAATGGCTTGCCTGATGGTAAGTACCATATCTTCTATGAAGATGCAACAAAAAAATGTCAGGGCGACGACGTCCATGCAACAGTTGAGGTACAACGACCTTATGTAAACTTGAATTTAGCGAAACAAGATGTGTTGTGCTTCAGCGAAAACTATGGTGTAATAAACCTTGTGCCAACACGTAGTAGTAAAGATGTTACCATCAAATATCAGTTCATGGATGAATTTAAACAAAGTAAGGTAGAAAGAACTGAAGGTCAGAACTTTGGTGAGGTCATCTTTAAAAATCCAGTAGAACAGAAAACTGTATTCCAAAATAGAAAGAATTTCCTGTCATATGTATTTTATGATGTGGAAAGTGTCTCTCTTGAAGCGAAGAGCATGCCACAGGACGAACTTTACAAGTTAATGCAAGATAGTATTAAAAAGCGTGGAACTAACATGCGGAATCCGCTTAGTAAATTCTATAAGGATGGTGGTTACGAATATGCCGTTTCAGACTGGATTGGTTTCAATATGCTGCCAGCTGATATGTATTATGTGACTGTCAACGACATCTATGGTTGTCAGTATAAGGATTCTATTGAGGTAAAGGGTCCGGAAGACGCTTTACGTGTTACTGAAGCAAAATATCCGATGGGGGCTGACCCAGAATGTAATGCGGAAGACCGCCGCATAAAGTTTACTTGCACAGGTGGTTATTACCCATATTATTACAATGTGGTAAATCTGGATGAGGAAGTAAAAGACGATTATGATGTTTCGGGTTCAGGTATGGCTAGCATTGATTATGTTGCCGATTCGAAAACTGAAAAGTATATTCAGAATGGGAAACAGCATATTGATTATACTTCTAAGATGCTGAAACCTGGCCATTACGAGGTTTCTGTTATGGATACTATGGGATGTATCGCCAAATGGAAGCATGTGATAGATGTTAAGGCTAAGCACGTACTTAACGCAGTTCCGCATGTTGATGTCTGTGATCCAGCTAGCGACAACAAACTAGAAATTTTGTATCCTTCAAATGATGCTAAGTCGTACACCTTGTATATCGGTCACAGAACTCATTGTGTATATTATCCTTACTGTTCTGTTGACGATAAAAACGGCGGATTGCAAGTGAATGAGGGCAAGTCGGTTCATGTCCATAAATGTGATGAAAGCTTGTATAAAGACTGCGACCATTTCGAAAATTGCCTTGAAAAACGAAATGCAGCTGCATCGACTATTAACTACAAGGATAAGGTGGGGAACTCATGGATTTCCAAGACAGGCTTCGGCCTTTCTGGCATACCTTCTGGTACAATTGGAGTGTTGGTGACCATGGAAGATGGCTGTACTGCTTTTGATGAATATGTATATAAGTCATCTGGCCTTCCTACTTCATTGGCTGAGGCTGGTACAGATCCTGTTAAATGTAATGGAGACAATACTGGTGCCCTTACTTTCAGTTTGTTTGGTGGTAATGACAGATACACAAGCATAAAACTTGATGGTGAGGATTTGGCGAAAACACATCCTCAATTGCAGATGATTACCACAACGGCAATACCGATAAAAGACGAGTTTGGCGGTGAAAGCTACGATTATATTACTGATAAGAAAAACATATCAGTAAATAAACTTCTAAGCGATAAATCGCTGTTCGAAGATCTGAGGAAGTATTACGATGGCGAGGCACTTTATAAAGAAGCTGTGGCTACTTTAGGCAAGAATGCTCCATTCACTGAAATTTCTAAAAAGATCTCTGAATTAAAGCATGAGTATAGCTTGGTTAACTATGCTTTCCGTGTAGACAATTTGCTTGGTACTGTCAACTGGGAAGATGAACAAAAGAATAAAAAGCACATTCTTACGGTTACGGATGAACAAGAGTGTGTAACCTCAATTGAATTTGATGTTTACCAACCAACTAAATTGAAACTGGAAGCCGGTGCTTCTGTGATATGTCCTGATGGTTCAGGTAGGATATTCGCAAAATCTACTACTGGCGGTGTTCCTCCTTATGAGTACAGAATGAACGAGGCTACTGCCTCTGATTTCGCAGCTGTATTTATTCCTTCTACAGGTAAGAAACCAAAGACGTATGAGGGTGTGGAGTTGCAGACCCCTGATGCCTATGAAGAGTATTACGTGAATGAATATCACACAGGGGACCACATACCAGCAGGTAGAGGAGCCGATCATTATATGTGGGTAAAAGATGCCAACGAATGTGAAATGAAGAGCGTTGAACCTACAACTCTCTCAGAAATTTGGGCTTGGGATAAAGTTGTGCAAGAACAGTTTATCAGCACATGGCATAATTATGGTGATGTTTTGGTTGTTGTCGACCCAACGGATTACAGTATGGTTCACGAAGAAGCTATTTACGATAGTATGAAAGTTATTATTGTGATGGATGCTGAAGGTGAAGGAAAATTCGAGGGCATTATGCAACCGAAGGAGTTATATACTTATGGCGTTAAGGAATGCTCTTATGATGGAGGTGGAAATTGTGGCGTAAAGAAAACTCCTTTTGGTACCTATACCACTTCTTGGGGTATACCTCCTCTTGCTCTGGAAAAATACAATGAATATCTCACAGATGAAAGTAAACAATTAGAACCAATCCATACCTATTTCGACCAGTTGGTTTCTGAAGACGCTCAACGTCGTATGACTTTTGTGAAATTTCAAACTCCGGCTGGTAAAGAAGTTAATTTGAAGGATTTGATTGGGAATAAGACTGATTACCATCTCAACTTTATGGTTAGGGTAGTGGCATATGTAGGCGGTTGCGATATTGTAACCGAACATAATCCATTAGTTCTTAACTTAAAGGGAGACGAACCATTCCCTGATGCTCATTATAAGGATATTATTACTGTCGATGCTTTCCCTAATCCGGTTGCAAAAAATGGTAAATGTACTTTGAAGGTAACTTTGAGTAATGAAGATAATGATTTCGAGTATTCGGTGTTCTCTCTCGATGGCAGGAAGTTACAAAATAAGAAGATTTCTTCTTATTCTAAACACGACACTATTGCGAAAGATGATGGCAATACTGATTACATTTATGAATTTGAAATCAGCGGTCTTACAGAAACAAGCATTGTGAAAGTGACAACAGAAACGAATACAGCAGCAGTTAAAATTTTGGTGAAGTAACAAGGATTGGAAATGAAAAAAGCATATATTGTATTAGCGTCTTTCTTGTTACTGATTCAAGTACAGCTGAAGGCGGTGGAAATTACACCTGACGCTATTGACTTCAAAAAAGGTTTGACGGCGAGTGGCGGACTCAGCTTCAACAACACTTTTTATCAAGGTAGCGACAGCCTGATCAAGCGTGACCCTTATGTGTACACGCTTTGTGGAACTCTCAACCTCAACTACATCGGTATTGACCTTCCATTTAGTTTTGCACTAAGCAATACCAGTAAGGAATATACCCAGCCGTTTAACCGATTCCAGATAGCACCCCAGTATAAATGGGTAAAACTCTATTTGGGTAGCACCAGTATGACCTTCTCACCCTACACATTGGCTGGTCACGACTTCCGGGGTGTGGGTGTGGAACTGACTCCAAAAAATTGGTACGTGGGGGCTATGTACGGACGTTTCTTGAAGGCGATTGAGTACGATCCGCTTGAAAAGAATATCGACGATGTGTCGTACAAGCGGATGGGGTATGCCGCTAAGGTGGGGTGGACAGGCGCTTCAACATCGGTTAATGCTACTTTCTTTCATGCCGAGGACGACGTGAACTCGTTGAAATACGATGTGCCTGCCGAGGCTGACCTGCATCCCAAAGAGAATACGGCAATCAGCGCATATATTCGTCAGGCGTTGTTCAAATATTTCTTCGTGCAGGCCGAGTATGCTTTCTCGCTCTACAACACCGATATTCGAACTGCAGAGGGTGCACCTGCCGAAGGTTCTACTTTCGCCAACAAGTTGTTTGGCCGGAAGGGCAACGACCGTTTTGTGGATGCGCTGAATGCTTCTGTGGGATATGCGGGCCCTGTATGGGGACTCTCGTTCTGTTATGAACGTATAGCCCCTTACTACCAGACATTGGGCGGCTACTATTTTACCGACGACAAAGAAGACTATACCATTGCGCCATACTTAAAACTGTTTAAAGGCAAAGTGAATTTGAACGGTAAACTTGGTTTTGAGTTCAACAACCTCAACGACCTTAAAGCGAACGATAACCGTAGAATTGTCGGCTCGGTGAACGGTACTTACAGCGACGGTAAACATTGGACCACTTCGCTCTCGTATTCCAACTTTTCCAATTACACGAAATACAAGAAGCAGGCTTACCCTTATTACGTTGACCAACTCGATACCCTCAATTTTTACCAGGTCAACCAGAATCTGACGGGTATGGTGGGCTACAACTGGGGCGACAGCATCAGGACGCAGAATATAGCCGGCACAGCCAGCTACCAGTTCGGCAACCAAGAGAAAGGCAACGAGTCTTTCGCCAAACAGCATATATGGAGTTCGTCGCTCAACTTCACACAAAACTTTGTGAAACGTCGCATCAACTGGGGCTCGTTTGTCAGCATGAACTATGCCGATGCCTCGATGATGGAGAACCTCTATTGGGGACCCGGACTGAACGGCGGCTGGCACAACAAAAACGGACAGCTAAACGTTACGGCAAGCATAGCATACAATGTAAACGACTTAAACGGCAAGCGTTATAGTTCGCTGCTCAACAGCAATGCTGGTTTCACCTATTCGTTAAAGCAAATAAACCAGAAATTCGGCAACCATTCCATAAACGGAAACATGGGACTGACCAACTGGCTTGAAAGCAACAGTAAGACACGCAACGATTTCGAATTCTTGGCAACCCTGAGTTACGCCGTAAATTTTTAATTAATTTGAACTTTATTGACAGACATCTTATATGAAAACCTTCGTTAAACTCATTATTACAGCCGTATTGCTTTTAACCACGGGTCATATACAGGCCCAAACTGCGATCTATCCTATCCAAATTAATGCGGTTATGTTGCCGCCTTATACCAACTGTTTGGGCGATTATTTTAATTCTGGAGCAAACCGTGTGCAAGTAAAAGCTATATTGAGGGATATCAGCAAATACGATAATAGTTTGCGCTTTAGTTTATCGGTAAAGGTCAAGACTGGTAATACTGTTGTATTAGAGAGTGTTACTCCTTATCCAATTGAATTGTCTAACGCTAATGTTATTAACGATTTAAGAGATTATGTAAGCCTTTTGTTTACACCTGAAGCCGAAAATAGGGGTGTCCGTTCAAAAGGCAATTATGCGAATAACGGCTATTGTTTGCCAGAAGGTTCATACGAATTTGTTTTTCAGGCATTTGATTTTTACAAGAGGAATGTTCCCCTAAGTGAACCTTTTAGTATGTTCTGCTATTTAAACCAAGCGGAACCTCCGGTTGCTGTTTACCCAGAAGATGGAGCATGTGGAGTCAATAAGGCTATAGGTTTGTATGATAATGGTGTACAGTTCCAGTGGATGGATCCGATTGCCTACGGACCATCGAACAAAGTATATGAGTTTGTGCTGACCGAGAAAAGTAATAGTACTAACCTTGCAGCTAACATGTTTTCTGAGATAACTGCAGAAAACAAGATGATGATGCCCGTCTTTAGTGATAAAGTTAATAACAATACTTTCCGTTATGTACCTCTTTCTGCTAATTTTCAGAAAGGGAAAGAGTACTGTTGGTATGTTATTGCCAAGGGAGACAATATAACAGGAAAAAAAGATGATTACTATGCTTTTAAGAACAATGGTGTTAGTAATAAGAATTGTTTTACTTATGGAGAATGTCCTGCTAAGGAAGAGATTTTCGATAACACCAAAGTGAAAAAGACCGACGATAAACTGAAAGTCGTCCTTGAGAAAGTGGATGTTAATGAGGATGAGAAGAATGCCGAAGCTTTTTGGAAAGCTGAAAATGGCGACTT
The DNA here is from genome assembly GCA_002362105.1 of Bacteroidales bacterium UBA3297. GTDB lineage: Bacteria > Bacteroidota > Bacteroidia > Bacteroidales > Paludibacteraceae > Physcocola. The sequence continues at coordinate 32,909 of DETD01000013.1, read as the reverse complement.
TTGCAAATACTATGTCTATTATTACCGAAGTGATCTGACGGATGCGTCAGCAGAAAAAGCGGTAATAGATGGAATAAGTTCTCTTTCTACTGTACTGAAAAATCTGGAGCCGGGCAGGGAATACGTTTGTTATGTGATTGGCGCAACCAATTGTAATAAGGAGAATGAACCGGAAATACTCTCCCCAAAAAGTAACGAGTATAAGTTCAAATTGGCAGAGATAAAGATGGGCTCGGATAACTGTGAGGCTAATTTGGACCCAATTGTGTGCGAGAACTTGCTGGAAACTCTGGACGTTAAAGACTATTTCTATGGAACAAACAGCAATGAGATTATTACTGTAACCGAAATTACAAATAAAGGGTCCGATAATTCGTTCTCTGGTAGTGGTATAGTCTCTTGCACTCTGTTAAAAAATAAACTGGGCTTGAATGTAAAGTTCGATAACATCTATATCAATTCTGACCGTTACTTGTGTAAAGGAGAGGTAAGGGTTGTGCATAACGATGTTGATAACCTGGTGATAAATCTGAATGATTTTGCCGGTAAAAAACAGGGTGCGGACAAGGCAAAGCAGCAAGAAAATTTAGGTACAGAAGTTAATAATTTAGACGAAGCTAAGAACTATAAGAACCAAACTATTATATATAATGGAGAACTTTATGCCGTAGATTCAGAGGGAAACCCTGAGAAAGTTGGTAAGGTATTGAAAGCTGATGAAACCTGTGATTTGCCATCAAGTGGTTTGGATAACGAAGACGGTGTGATTGTTTTCGATGTTGAGAAAGGATTGAATGGCGAAAAGTACGACCCATATATTGACAAATCTCCGTCTCCATTTACTGCCGAGTTGGTGAAGAAGAGTTACGAGTGGCAGTATTCTACTTACCCTATTGCGTGGATTTCTATGGTTGAGGGTGAGGTGAGATGGATTACTGCTGAAATTGGCGATAAGAGACAGTCGGAATCTACATTAAAACTTGAAGATGTTGACTTCTATTGCTATGCTGCCGATGGTAATGCAGTAAAACTCGACAAAGAGACCTACGGGAACAAGGTGAAACTTAAAATCTATGGAGGTAAAAAGAACACCTCGTTGAAGATTTATGCCCGTAAAAAGGCTGAAAAAGTAGGTGGTCAGTGTCCTGGCGACGAAAAAACGGTGGGCGTGGTGAATATCTACAGTATGTCGCACCAAACTAAGAAGATTTTGCTTGCTCCTGTGCTTAATGAAATGACGTTGAACATAGAGCAAATGCAAAATGAGGTCAATAAGATGTTTGAGCCTTTAGGCAAGAAGTTTGAGTTTACCAAAGGAAAAACTTTCGATGGTGAAAACGATTTTTATCTTCAATCCTTTTTAAAGGATGGACTTAATACCAATGCAACTGATAAGCATTTTTCTAATGAAACTGACGAGATGAAATATATACGTCAGAATTATAGTCAGTTCGTTGATGATTTCTCAGACTATGACGCATGTTTATTCCTAATTCCAACAGCTCAAAAAGAAGGGTTAGAAGGTTATATGCCGTTAAATAAAACTGTTGGATATATTGTTGTAGGAGAGGAAAACAATATATCGCTTAATTCTAACATAATCGCTCACGAATTATGCCATGGTCTATATGATATTCAGCACGTTTTTGATTATAATGGGGTTAGCGAAGGCGACTTGCCAGAAAACATTATGGATTATCCGAAGTCAGATGCAAATGTTGCAGAACGTTATCTGACTAAGTATTACCAGTGGGTAGGTATAGAAAATGGACAACTCATTCATTTGTCTTTTTTGGATGATTCTGATGATTCTGAATGGTTGGCCAAATTAGGTAAGTGTGCGGTTAAAGGCGGTTTAAAATTCACTATTTCGAAGTTGCTTGAAAAAGCTTTTGATGATAGAACAGAAGAGGAAAAACAGCAAGATGAACTAGAAGAGGGGCCATTAGGAGGTTTTTGGACAGGAGCAAAAGACCTCGGGAAACAGGTTTTTGATGATTGTAAAGATGAATTTAATGCTGGTAAAAATTGGGAGAGAATTGTAGAAGGTCTTGATATCTTATTTAAATCTATTGACTGCATAACAAAAGAAAATACTACATGGCAGGAATGTTTGTGCGGCACTGGTATAGATCTTGCGATGGCTGTTGGTGGAGAATTGTTATCTAAGGGGTTGAAATCTAGATACAAAAAACTTTCAGATAAAAAAAGAGAACTCGTCCGTAATAATATGTACAGACAGTTTAAGAGAATACAAAGAAGAATTGAAATAGCATTAAATAGTACTAAAGAAGGGCAGATTGTTGCCTATCCCTATGATATAACTAAACATACAATTTCGGAAACAACTTCTAAGGCGATAGATAAAATGGCAGAAAATATCGATAGTCCTTTTAGTGCTATAATGGACGCTCTCCTTACTGGTAATTCAGACGGCATAAAAAAACGTTGGTGTTCTGGATTGGGAAAAAATAGCGATAACAATACTGCTGATAATCAAAACCAATCAGAAACAGAAATTAATAATCAAAATAATTCTCCCAATTCTAACAATCAAGCACCTACACCTTGCAATGTGTCTTTGGATATAAAACGTCTCAATCTCCCGTCTGATGCTTCATATGCAGGTGGTTACGTATCTTTTTCAACATCTAAAGGAAATGAAAAATTTAAAGCAGAGGTAAAAAATTGTTCGGTAGTATCAGTTGAAATACCTGACAATACAATTTACTCAATTGACGAAGAATGGTATGTAATAATAGAAAGCAAAACAAAAAAAGTAAAAGAACTTCCTGATTATACAATTATTGATGAACAGATTGTGATGAATGGGCAGTTAGAATCAATACCGACAGTATTCAGTGGAGAAAAATGCTGGGCTTTCTTTGTTGCTGTTTCCACAGAATGGTTTGGTTCTCTAGAATCACCTTCAAATATACTTAATAGTAAGAAGTATTTGGAACAACTAAATTTGAAAGATATCTGGAACAAGATAGATCTCTATCAACCTACTTCTTATAAAGGTAATTTGAATTTTAGTCAACTAAAGAAACTTGTAGATGTTTCAACGGCTGATATTGAGTCAAGTGTTACAAATAAGTTAATGGTAGATTTCGCTTTTACGCATGAAGACCAGCTCAAAGATCAACTCAAAACCGTTCTTAGAAGTGTAGCAAGATACTTAGATGAAAAAAATTGCTCATATGATTTTCTTGATGAAAAACAATTTAAGAAGGATTTTCCTAATATAGGCATTCAAAGCAGAAAAAATGCTGTTAATTATTTTCGCATTACAACCAATGAAAAATTAAAGGATGCGTTTAATAGCTCGGAGGATTATTCTACAGCCTACGAACTAAGCGGATTTGACTATTCGTTATCTGAATTTTATATGAGGTTGATGTATAACCATTATTCTAAATATACTTCTATGTATGATAAAGTGTCCTATTTTCTCAGTATTGATGAAAATGAAGATTATTTCAACATATGCGGAAGAACATTTCCAAGTATTATAAAGACATTTGAATAAATTTACTTATGAAACGAACACTCTTATTAATATATTTTTTTCTTGCAAGTTGCTTCTCTCTCTCTGCCGTTGATGTCAACGACTTAAAGGACAAGAGTGCAGAAGAAATTCTTGGTGATTTGAATAATATCAAGGATTTTGGTGTTGGCTTTAATATGCCAGTTGGTTTCGAAGGTGAATTCGGTCAGATTTATTTCTATGCGGCACTCGACAATATGAAAATGGTGAGAGGTGAAAATCTCGGCGATAACATGACCAAAGCCGAAGCTGTTATTAAAGTGACCTTGCCATTCTTACCTGAACAGGGTGGGGAATCGAATGCCATTTGCTTTAAGGGCGATGTCTTCTTCAAAAAGGGTGACCCCGAACAAAGAACTCGTATATATCTAGATAGAAATTACACAATTCCTCTTCTTAAAGATAAAGCTAATTTGGTTTTTGTAAAAGATCCGTCAACTGTAAAAAAAGAGTTGGGGAATTGTAAATTACCCGATGAAAGCAAAGATGGAAGTAACTATGTCGAGTTTAACTGTAATGGTGTGCAGGCTGTACACTTACAAGGCTATGTAGACTTCCTCGACTACTTGGTGGCCATGAAAAAAGGCAAGGTTCAGGATAAAATGCCAGAAAAAAAAGATCAACATGGTAATATAATAGAACAAAAGAATACAAATCCTGAATATGAGGCCTGGACTGAAAAAGAGGATAAGCATGTCCGTGCGGTTTTCTCTCTTGACGCCAAAGGTGGTTTTGTTTCAAAATTGTGTTTTTCTTCTCCTTTCAAAGTAAAAGACGCAAAAAACTTTGTGTTTGAGGTTTCAGATGCTGTCATTGATTTGAGTACTGTGAAAAATGCGCCTGATTTTGAACTCCCATCAGGATATATGCCACAGGGACTTTCAGCTGAGACTTGGACTGGGTTTGCGCTTAGGAAACTGACTTGCTATTTCCCTGAAGATTTTAAATTGAATGACTCTGATGAAATTCCCGAAGCTACTGTCTACGATATGTTTATCGATGACTATGGTTTTACAGGAAAGGCTAAAGGTGAGCACCTGGTTAACAAAAATTTAGGTAATGCAGGTGCTAGAATCTCACTAGATAATGTTGCTGTCGAGTTCTACCAAAACGAATTTATGAAGGGAGAAATGGATGGCGACATTGATATTCCTTTCTTAAAAAAGGTCTCAAGTAAAGATGCATTGACGCATGCTAATACTGAGCAAGAATTGTTAAACAGAGAAAACAATTCAAATGACGTATTGAAATTCAATTATTCTATTCGTGTATCATTACATACCGACGAGAAAACTGGCAATAAGAAATATGGATTTGCAGGTAAGGCCACAACTGGCGAAGCAGGACAAACCTTCCAAGTTCCATTTACCGACAAGGCTACTGTAACGCTTAACCCTGGTACGGGTGTTTATATCACAAATTATTATAGAGATGTAGAAACCTCAACCATCTCAACTAATACCTCTGGTGATGCTGCTACGGAAGACTCTGTTGGACGCTTGCGTTTCAAAATCGTTCTTAATGGCTCGCTCGATTTGGCTTCTGCTGCTACTTCCAAAGGTGAGGCTGGTGGTTCCCTTTTGGGTTATGATTGTAAATTCGAGGGTATTGCATTCGAAGGCCTCACCTTCCAAAATGTCGGGAAAAAGGTATCTCTTGACCGACTTGCTTTGAAGGGTAAGCTAGAAACTAAGTTCTTAGGCATGACACTGACTTTGAACGAACTCGGGTGGAGGAATGGAAAACCAACTATAAATCAAAAGTTTAAAGTTGATGAAGAAGCCTGCGGAGGTTTGATTATGGATGCTAAAATACAGGTTATTCCTAACGGCAGCGGTAATATCGCTCCTGATTTTGGCGGCTTGTTCAAAACCTTCTATGGAACGGTGAAAAACAGCGGAATTGCGGAAAATTGGCACTTCGGTGGTATTGATGTAAATCACATTGGTCTTGATGCAGACATAGGTGCTATAAAGTTGAAGGGTGAGATTGATTTGTATAAAGATGACGAAGTCTTCGGCAAAGGATTTAAAGGTAAGGTAGACCTTACTATTAAGCCAGTTGACGTAACAGCCAATGTGCAGGCCTGCTTTGGTAGTGTTACCAAAAATAATGAAAAGGTTAAGTATTGGTTTACTAAAGCGGGCTGTAGTTTTCCTAATAGCGGTATTCCAGTATTCTCAGGCCTTTATTTGAAGAGTCTGACTGGTGGTGCTTATTATCATATGAATAATAATGTTAAAAGAATTCCAGTAGACCAATGGCCAGAAGAATATGCGCCAGACGATCCAAATACTCCTTTTGTGTTTGCTGACGTGAAAGATTATGTTCCTGATCCGAATATAAAACTGGGTATAATTGCTGGTGTTGGCTTGATTTTTGGAGGCGAAAATTTAGCAAATTTGAATGCGGAGCTGAATATCAAATTTGCCGGCGATTTTGCTGTTGAACAAATTACCATTGGTGGTGATTTCTCTATGATTTCGCCAACACCTAAATTTGTAACTGACGCGGCAAGCAAATTGGAGAAAGTTGAAAAATATATGGCAAAATTGGCCAATGAGTCAAAAGTATGTTCTGCACTGAGAGATGACTTCTTAAAGCCAACTGATCCTAAAGATGAAAATAACAATGATATTCTTGGAAAAATTGCCCCTAGTAGTGGTACAATACATGGTTGGGCTAAAATCGATTATATTCCTTCTGAAAAGTTCTTCAATTTGAACTCTGCTGTAAAAGCGGATTTTGGCGAATTGATGGAAGGTTATGCCAGCGTAAATATGCGAATCTCTCCTGAAAAATGGTATTTCCGTATTGGTTCCGACACCTATCCTGCTTATTTGAGGTTCCTGGGTGGTATTGCTGAAGGTAAAACCTACTTTATGACAGGAGAATTGCCAAGCCCTAATTTGAAACCTTTGTCTCCTGACGCGGCTAATAAGTTTAAGAGTGTATCTTATTCAGCCGACGAGGTGGCAACCGATAAAAAAGCACATGGTGTGGCATTTGCCGTTAACACACGTGCGGATCTTTCTTTTGATAAATTTCCATTAGTATTTGCCGGGTTCTATATCGAAGGTGGCTGTGATTTGCTGTTAACCGATTGTCCACGTCCTAGTAAAGGAAATTCCAAGTGGAGGGCCAAAGGAAGTATTTATGGAGACTTCGGTGTAGATCTGGGCGTGAATTTGTACTTTACTAAAATTCCTGTTATTGAGGCTAATGCATTCTTTGGACTGAAAGGTGCTGCACCTTCTCCTTTACAAGGAGACGCAATTGCAAGTTTCAATTTAAAGGTTGGTCATATAATTGACACTTATGCTGATTTGCACGTTCATATGGGGCCAAAAGAAGAAGTTACCTGTCATTAATTTTGTATAAAATAGAGAAATGCGAAATATTAATAAACTAATTGTATTTGTTGTCCTTTTGTGCAACGCTTTCGCCGGTCTTAGTCAGCAAAAGTTCGACATTGTTTTAAAGGCCTATTATACAGGTTATAATACGCTCTTACGTTGGTATCCCAAAGATATAGAAACTTACCAAAAGTGCGTGGAAGAAGGTTTTGTGGTAGAAAGACGCCAACCAGGTTCTGTGGAAGGTTGGACCACTTTAAGTCCTATAATAAAAGGCTCTTTTGGCGATATCTTTAATCTTGAAAAGAAGACGAAGGAGGCGGCTCTCCTTAGTATGATTCTTTATAAGGATCTTACAATGGAGCGAATTAAACAGGAAATGCCAGATTCATTAGACGCATTTAAAGAGGAATACCGCCAAATGACTGCCAATCCACAGGCAAAGTCTTTGTACTATGCGATGTTTTTGCTTTCCACCGAATTTAGTGTGGATATTGCAAAGTATGCTGCTTTGAACTATTTGGACGATAAAGTGCAGACACAGCAGGTGTACGAATATAGAGTGCGGCCTAAAAACGAAAAGCTGAAGTTGAGCTGTGAAATTGCCAAAATTACTACCAATAAAAAAACTGAACTACCTGCTGTTTCACAACTGAAGTCTCTTAGAAACGATAAGTCGGTCAGATTCAGTTGGTTCTTGACTCCTGAAATGGATGAGGCATATTCGGGATACGATTTGGAACGTAGTGAAGACGGGATTCATTTTAAGAAGGTGAACGAACGACCTATTATTCATATTACTATGTCTGATGTAGACAAGGACTCTATCTTTTATAGAAGTGATTTGCCTGAGTGTGGAAAAAAATACTATTACCGTATAGTAGGTTTAAGTGGTTTCGGCTTTACTGGTAAACCAAGCAATGTGGTTACTGAGAAATGTGTAGACCGATACACGGTTCGTCCGATGGTGAATACCATTAGGTTTAATAATAAAGTTGAGGCTGAAATCACATGGACGGTTGATAATCCGGACAAGCAAGAAATTAGAGCTTTTGAAGTGCAACGTGCCAGACATCTTCATGTGACTGGTGTTGATTCTTTTGAGGCCATCTCTAAACGTCTGTCACCGAAAACTTTCTCGTTTGTTGATAAAAGGCCGTTTAAAACCAACTATTACCGTATAGCCGCTTATGGCGATGAGGGGCAGGTGGGTTATAGTAACATTGTGTTTAAATATCCTGCTGATACGATGCCTCCTTCAATACCTACAGGCTTGAAGGGTGTTATTGATTCTGCTGGTATTTGTACTTTGACGTGGAATCAGAACCCAGAGGATGACATTAGGGGATACCGTGTTTTTGTTTCTAACGATAGCACATTTGAATTCCTTTGTTGTACTGATACTATATTGAAAGAAACAAAGTATACTACAAAGTTGTTCTTAGGCTCGTTGACGAATGATATTTATTATAAGGTACAGGCTGTTGGCGGTAACTATGCTCACAGTGGTTTGTCTCCGTTCATCAAGTTAATGAAGCCAGATACCATCCCTCCAGCCTTGATTGTCTTTGATGAAATTAAACAAAACGAAGACAATAGTCTTCAGTTCTCCTGGTTCGATAGTCCAAGTATTGATGTGGCTAAAGTAGACTTGTATAGAAAAATTTTACCAGATACCACTTGGACTTTGGCTGAGCAATGGACGGGTAAAACCACATCTCGTTTTTTTGCGGATACTGTTGCTTTCGTAGGCGAAAAGGTAACGTATAAATTCAATATATACGACGAGAGTGGAAATGTGGCTGTAGCAGAAATGGTGCCGTACCAAACTAAAATTCTTCGTCAACACTGCTTAAAGAATCTCCGTTTGGTAAAAGACCATAAAGAGGGTGGTATTTTTGTAGAATGGAGCCGTTGTGGATGCCAGATAAAATTTGTACGAATCTTCCGTAAGGAAGACGGAGGTGACTACAAAATAGTAAAAACTGTGAAAGGAAACGACACCAGTTACTTTGACAAGTCGGTTTACGTTGGCCACGAATATGAATATATGGTGTTGCCAATTACAGAAAAGATGTCGGAACCCGAGGTTGAGAAAGTAAATTATTAGACAGAACTTTTCTTTAAATACAACAGCTAAAAGCCCCTCTGCAACAAGATAGAGCCTGCAGAGGGGCTTTCTTTCGCCTAAAGTGTCCGAATTTAGAACAACTGCATCATTTTTCGGTAAAAATACATTGCTATTCGTAAAAAGTTGTTACCTTTGGTTTGTGAAACGAATGTACCGACTGTCATATTGTAGACTGAGATGGAAACTGGTGATACACTAACGACAGTAATGATCTGCATGAGGTGAAAAAACTATTTTCTGTATAGAATAGAATGATGTTCTGTATGCTCGGCTATAATAACATTTACTAAGGTAGCGGTTCGTATGTTTCATAAAGCGTTCATCCCTTTTTAAGAAAGGAGAATTGTATTTACGAAAAAAAAATGATTTTTTACGTAAAAAAGTCAGTTCTCAACGCGACAATGGTACGATATTTGTATCATTTTTGAATAGATAGTTTTTCTTCATAAATAATTGCATGGGGATTTTTGACCGTGAGGCTAGTGATTCCCGCTCTATGCAAACGTGTTTTTATGAAAAGATGGGATTTTTCCCATTTTTGATTTAATTGGTTAAATAAGGCAAGTGTTATTAGGGCAGCTCGTGAGAGCCGTCCTAATTTTTTTTTTGTGCCTATGTAAAAACACACACGTCTACGCCTGTTTTTTTTGTTTTTTTGCGCTATATTGCACTAGGGTCTCCTGCTGGAAAAGATTCCAGTGGCGACAGCTGCTTCACCTACCAAACATAAATTCGCCATGTACAAAATATACAACAACCTGTCGACCGGAGAAACGGTATTCTTTAACGAAACCTGCTCAACCGAAAACTACATAGAAGGTTTCGACTCGAACGGGAACTTCCACCACTTTGTAAAAAGCGGGAATATGCGCATAGACACCACAACAGGCGACACCTATATAAAAACGGGAAACTACTACCAAAAAACAGGCTCGGCAGACGTTTTCCACTGCCCGTTTGGTGACGAGGAGCCAAACGAACTTTAAAACAGGATGTTTTTTCACCTTTTAGGCACTTTTTTGTTCGAAAATGGTAAAAAAGGAAGAAAATAGTGTTGTTTTCCAAAATAAAAGTGTTATATTTGTAATGTAAATAACGACTTGACGTTTTCTTAAACTCTACAAACGGATATAGAAGCAATTCTTTATAGTCCTATCTGTAATTATTTACTTGAATGATCATTTACCACCGGACTATTGGTAAGCTTAACTCAAATGGTTTTTAAACCCTAATTACAATTACTATGAGATACATTATTACTCGCACGACAACCAGTGGAAACAGCTATGTTAGCAAAGCTCCAACTAAAGATCAGGCTATGGTAGTAGCTGATTATGAAGCAGGTGAACTTGAAACAGCTTCTGTTATTATAACTGATACACTTACGGGTTTTACCACAAGAGTCAAATAAGCAAAAAACTACAGTCTTTATAAAAAATATATGGGGTTGGGGATGAAAAATCTTCAACCCTTTGATTTTTTCGCTCACTTGTTTTGGTTATATTTTTCTTTTTAACTAATTTTGCATATCGATATCGAAATTTCCGTAGCGGTCGGCTGAGGTAACCACACGCACGAATCCGCACGTATTTTGTTTGTCTTCAATTTTGTAGTTAATATGAGAAAAAAACTATTTTGGTTGGTTTTGCTATTCCCGTCAATCCAATCTTTTGCTCAAACCCACTCTTCCGACAGCATCGGAGGACACGCGTATGTAGACCTTGGGCTTGCCAGTGGCACCCTCTGGGCCACCTGCAACGTGGGTGCAGAACGCCCGGAAGAGTTCGGCGGCTATTTTGCATGGGGCGAAACTGCACAAAAAGACTCCTGCAACTGGGACCGTTACAAACTATCGGAAGGCGGCCCCGCCAATCTGACAAAATACTGTACCGACGACTTTTTCGGAACATCGGACGGGCGTACCACACTATTGCCTGAAGACGATGCCGCCACAGTCAACTGGGGTCCGCGCTGGCGCATGCCCACCTATAAGGAACAGCAAGAACTGCTGAAAGGGTGTGTATGGGTCTGGACCGACAACTACGCTGGCACTGGCGTTAGCGGACGCCTAGGCACCTCAATAGCCACAGGGCAGGTTATATTCCTGCCAGCCGCGGGCTACAAAGGAGAGGGCCACCTCTACAGCGTTGGCGACTTCGGCGAATACTGGTCGTCGAGCCTCGACTCGTCGAGTAGCGACAGCGCGCTCGACTTTAGCTTTGTATCGGGCAACATCAGCTCTTTTGGCAACAGCCGCTACAACGGACAATCGGTCCGCGCTGTGGTTGTCAAATAATAGCTATACCTATTATAATTAAGGTAAAATAAAACTGGCACAAACGCTCCCTATGAGAAGGGAGCGTTTTTTATATCCGAAAAAGAACAGAAATATTATGGATTATAGAAAACATCGATCAGTTCCCAGAAGCTACAATCCGCATCTACAACCGCTGGGGCAAACTTCTATTCGAGACAAAAGGTTACGACAACGAAAACAACGCGTGGAATGGAACCTACCTCGATGCCGACTGTCCGACATCAGACTACTGGTATATTATAGACATAGAAAGTATTGATATGCAGATGACCGGACACATCACGCTAACAAGGTAAAAATTCTATAAGTCAGTTGAAAGGAGATAGACTCCACACCCTGGAGATATCTCCTTTTTGTATAACAAATTTTAAAAGGATAATTTGGCGAACTTAACAAGATTAGATTAAATTTGCAACATCTATTTCTTTGTGACTTCTACACCTGTTTTGATTCAAAAAGTGAATATGTTGAAGTTACCTTTGAATAATTATGGATTTCTATTAAAATTAAGATACAAGATCAAATTTCATGAAAAAAATTTTATTAGCATCTGCTTTGCTATCATCACTAGCAAACATGCACGCACAAGAAGTTGAATGGACCGCTCCTGTAACCGGAAAACCTACTTCTATCTTTTTCCACGACTTTACTCAGACCCCCATTCTTGAAACGGGAAACAGTTGGGTCGGTATGGACAACGAGAACCACAAAGTGGCTTGGAGCATCAACAAGTCTGCAAAGAACGAGACCTTAAAAAAAATTAGCAAGGCCAACGCTCTTACTGGCAGCAAGACTGACGAAGTTAAAGGTTTCATTCAAGAAGATTACCGTGAAATTCCCGGAACACAATTTGCATTTGTATCTGGCATTATCGTTGACGTTGTTAACGGTCAGGTTATCGTAGGTTCAGAAAAAACACCTTGCAAACTTTTGCAAGATGACATCATTCCTTCACTGAACGCCATCCTCTTCAAAGTAGAGATGGAGTCAAAGGAAACAGTTTACGCTGTAGACCTGGAAAGCGACAAAGTTCTTTGGAAAACCCAATTGGGTGAAATTACCAAAGGTAAATCTATGATGAAAGGTTTGGTTGCCTCTCAGACAGGCGACGCCAACGCATTAACTTCTCCAACCCGTTTCGTTCCCGGAGTAGACAAGAATGGCAACATTCTCTATGCTAACGGCAAGTTCCTTTACCTTTTGAATAAAGATAACGGCAACATAAAATGGAAGAACGAATGTAACCCAGGTAAGTTCATCATCGACAAAACAGGTAAATTCATCTATGTAGTTGAACGCGTCGGCGCCCTGGCCATAAGCGGTGCTCCCCTTGGCAAAAAACTGAACTGCCTGTTTGCAGACAACGGTAACAAACGTTGGTCTGAACCTATGAAACTGGAAGGCAGTTTCACCGATTTGATTGAGTTGAACGACCGTCAGATTGTGGTTGCCACTATGACCAACATCGACGTTTACGACTTGGCAAGCACCAAACCTGTATGGAAGAAACCATACTCTATGCCTTTCTTCAAAAGCGTTGAAAACACCAAAGACGGACTCTTGGTTTATTATGGTAACAAGATGAACCTCATCAATCCAGAAGACGGCAAACCAGTATGGAAGAAGCCTGTTGAGTTGGAAGACGTTGACAACAACATTTCAGCTCAAATTAGAAAGGATTACAACAGTACTTTCGCAATCTTCACCAGCACCAAGTTTGTCGTTTACGACAAGAACACCAACAAGAAGAAATGGTCTATGAGCCTTGCCAAAGGCGACCGTGTCGCATTCGATGACGCAAACGGGAAAGCACTCGTCATCAGCGGAAAGAAAATCTACGTGTTGACTCCAGACGAAGACGCTAAGAAACCGGCTGCAGTTGAAGCAAAACTTGACTCTCCAAACGACCTCGAAGGCTTCAAAGTAAGCGAAAATGGTTACTTCATATACGGTATGAAGGAATACATCATGGTTGCTAAGGATGGCAAGGTGCTGTCTCAAAAAGTATATCCTCAGTTGAAGACTGGCGGCTGGGCAAGAGCCGGCATGATGGCAGGCGCTATTGCAACCGGCATTGGTAGTACAACCATTACTTGTGGCGATCAGACTACAGGCGTATTCTGCTCTGCAGAACAGGCTGAAGCTAACGGACGTGCAAGCATGGAAATGGCCAAGATGCGCCGTGAAATGAAGGAGAATGCCAAGCAGAAAAAAGCTGCACGCAGCAACGACGACTTTGCCATCTTCATGACAAGCAAGAAAGTTAACGGTAGCGAACAGGTTTCATTAGCCATCGTTAACAAGAATACTGGTAAAGAAATCAAGACCGTTGAATTCAGCAAGAACCGTGACGTGGTGTTCGAAATAGACTTCAACAACTATCACGTATACTTTGTAGAAGACGGTAAACTTACTTCTATGAAGCTATAATGAAAAACTAATATACAGCTGTAAGAGGCAAACGACACAAGTTGTTTGCCTCTTATTATTTTACTATATCTTCTTCTGCACCTCTACTGCGACTTTTTTTATAAACACCTGCCCAACGCGCTTTTTCATATTCCTTAGTTATAGGCTTTGTTAATTTGAGTATTATTAATACTTTTGTACATAGTTGTAACTTGTTTCGTCACTAGTTCCGTAACAGCTTACATTAAAAAAACTTACATAAAAGTAGTGTATATAAAAAGAGTCTACGCTAGATTTATGTAAGTTGTTGTTTTTTATACCACTCACAATCAGTCTATTAAGCATAGAACGATAAACACACGTATATAAAAGTGGTATAACGAGTTAGGAAACAACCGATAGTTTGAATTATTAATACAGACCAATGTTTTTCTCATGAGTCGACTGATACAAATTTTTCTTCTATGCCTTTTTTCTATGGCTGTCCACGCGCAACAGAATACGGTGGTAGCCGGAGGCGACGCAAGCGGGAAAACCGGAAGTTTTTCCTACTCAGTAGGTCAGGCCCTCTACCTCGGTGCCAATGCCGACGAGGAGGAGATGATTGCGGGTATGCAGCAACCAGCCGACGACGAAGCTTACGACTATAACAAAATGTGCGACAACGTGCAAATTACTATCACTCCGAATCCAACCCCCGATTATATCTCAGTATACCTGAACGACGACTTTGCCAAGTACCGTTATGTACTGACCGACGCGATGGGCAAATTCTGTACGGAAGGCGAGTTCAGCGACGGATACGAGAAACTGGACTTGCTAAGCCAGACCAACGGTGTGTACATGCTACGTGTGTACTGCACAAAAGATGAATCGGTGGTTTTTAAAATCATTAAAAGACGATAAACTGCGCATATGAAGAAGGTTATACTACCCATAGCGTTGTGCCTCAGCCTGATGGCGAGTGCCAGTGCACCACAAACAATAACCTACCAGGCTGTTGTTCGAAACAACGTCCACAAGTTAGTCCGCTCAAAAGCAGTTGGTGTACGCATCAGCATTCTTAAGGGTAGCGAGAAAGGCTCTGCTGTATATAGCGAGACACGCCGTGCCATAACCAACCCAGACGGCCTACTAACTTTCGCCATCGGCGACGAGGAGGCAGTCAGCAAAGACGACATTTCTAAAATCAATTGGGAAGAGGGGCCATACTTCATTAAATGCGAGATGGACCCAGACGGAGGCACTAACTACACACTGGCATCGACATCGCAGTTGCTGAGTGTTCCTTATGCCATTTATGCGGAACGCATCTCTCCAGATGCAACCCCAAAATGGACCCAGACACCAGAGAAACCAGTATATAACTATTCGGAAATAGTTGGAGCGCCAGAAATTGGCGATGTTGAAGAGAAAGACCCAGCCTTCAAACAGTCGGTTGCCGCCGGCATCACGAAAAAAGATACTGCGCGCTGGAACAAGAAACTTTCTAGCTTCAAAGAGACCGATCCGAAATTCTCGGCATCGGTAGCAGCGACAATCACCCAAAAAGACATTGACAATTGGAACAAGAAACAGGATAGCAATTCGGAATCAGACCCATTGTTCCAAAAATCTGTGGCCGCCGGTATCAGCAAGTCCGACACCATCAGTTGGAACAAGGCAGCCAACATGCCAGCCAGCACGATTACAAACGCCGACATCGAAAAGTGGAACAGCAAGTTGAACGCCTACAGCGAGTCAGACCCTGAGTTTGCCAAGTCGGTTGCGTCGACCATCACCCAGAAAGATATAAACAACTGGAACAGTAAACCTGAAAGCTTCTCAGAAACAGACCCTGAGTTCAATAAATCGGTAGCCGCTGGCATCACTGCCAAAGATACCGCACGCTGGAACAACACCGACAGACTAGCGAAACTGGAACAACTGCCGGCTAACAGCATTACCAACGACGATATTGCCAACTGGAACAGCAAGCCCGACAACTACACTGAAACTGACCCAGAATTCGGAAAATCGGTGGCCGCCGGCATCACAGCTGGCGATACCGCACGCTGGAACAAGTTGCAGAACAGCGTTTCGAATACGATAACCAAAGACCAGATTGAGCTTTGGAACAATAAATTGGACAGCTATAGTGAAACCGACCCTTTCTTCCGCTCGTCGGTAGCGTCAGGCATCACCACTACCGATACCGCACGCTGGAACAAACTAGAGCAACTGCCGGCCAAAGGCATCACACACGACGACATTGCCAACTGGAACGGGAAACTGACGGAAGAGAGCGACCCAGCATTTGCACAATCGGTTGCCGCCGGCATTTCGGCCGCCGATACTGCGCGCTGGAACAAACTCGGCACATCGGTTGCCATCAGCCAAATAACCGAAACCGACATTAACAACTGGAACGGGAAACTCGGCAGCTATACCGAAGCCGACCCAGAGTTCGCCCAATCGGTTGCCGCCGGCATTACGACCGCCGATACCGCACGCTGGAACAAAGTGCTGAAAACATTAGATTTGCCAGTAAACAACATTACGGCCGACGATATAGCCAACTGGAACGCAAAATTGGCGGAAGAGGCAGACCCTGCTTTCACAAAATCGATTGCCGCCGGTATTACGGCCACCGATACCGCACGCTGGAACAAAGCCCGCCAATTAGCGGAAAAACTGGCCGCTGATTTCGCCGGCAACACAGGTGTTAGCGAAGAGAGCGACCCTGTCTTCACACAGTCGGTCGCATCGGCTGTGACCATTGCCGACACTGTACGCTGGAACAAGTTCGACCGTTCGGCTGCCAGCACCATTACATCAGACGACATAGAAAATTGGAACAACAAACTGTCGGAAGAGAGCGAACCCGCGTTTAAACAGTCGGTTGCCGCCGGCATTAGCGAAAACGATACCGCACGCTGGAACAAATTCGACCGTTCGGCTGCCGCCTACATTACGGAAGGCGACATTGAGTATTGGAACGATATGTTGAACCAAATTCCTACCAACATCAGCTTTTTCGAGAACGACGAGGGGTACATCAACCAAAAAGATCTGAACTACAACAACAACATGATGTACTATATGATGCTGCAGATGGAGAAGTACTACGAAGACTCGCTGAAAGCGGTTGCCAAAGTGCGCATCAGAACGTATGTCGATTCTGTGGTCGCTGCCGAAAACAGCAAACTGGAAGCTTATAAAGAGACTGTTAGCGAACAGATAAATAGCATTGGCGCTAGTGTGGAAAATCTTCCTTCAAGCACTATTACCACCGACGACATCTATAACTGGAACAACAAGCTAGACAAGGAACAACTGCCAGAATGGGCACAAACCGACACCAAACCAGTTTACAATTACAGCGAAATTGCCGATATGCCTACCAAGGTCAGTGCGTTCGAGAACGACGCACAATACATTACAAAAGCCGAGTTCGACAGCTATAAGGACTCGATTGGCGAAGTGGTAAAAGGCCTTAAGGAAGAAACTGAAGAGTTAAGAAGGCTAGTAAACGGCCTGCTTGCAAGGGAAACCAAACAGAGGTACCTGCTCGATTTGGAAGCATATGATGGAGGAAATGTGGTTGGACGTGGCTACTACACAGTTGACTCGATGGTAACCGTAAAGGCCATCCCTAACGAAGGCTACGAGTTTGTGAAGTGGGACGATGGCGTTACCACGGCCGAAAGGGAAATAAAGGTAGACCGTGAGGGATTACACTTCTTCGCCACGTTTAAGAAGATACAATACCAGGTTAGCCTAAGCACCAATACTTCTAAAGGCGGATATGTAACGGGGGCGGGCAAATACGATTATATGTCTGATGCGAAAATAACGGCAAGTCCATACATTGGTTACAAATTTATTAAATGGAGCGACGAAAATACCCAAAAGAGCCGTACAATAAAAGTAGACGGAACTATTAAACTCACTGCCATTTTCGAGAAAAATTAATACTGGCTGTATACCCCCCCTAAAAATAGGGGTCGTTAATCCGTATGTTGCTACACACTTGGTGTTACAACATACGGATTTCCTTTTATGCGGACTTTTTTATAAATTTGTTTATACCTATAAATATCAGACCCTTGGTCCATAAGTACGTTAGAGAAAACAAGACGCTGTATATAAGAGACTCCAATTTTTTGGCATTCATCTACCCACACCTGTTTCCCAACGGCAGATAAATCCCTGCCTCAGGCAAATTAAACTATGAGAATTACCCCCCTTCAGTAGGCTAATACATTTGTTTCTTGATAAAGCCCCTTTTTCATCTGTCAATTATTTTACGTATATAAGGGCGAAAAAGTGTATATTTGTGCTGAAATTTGGCTTTTTAATGTAATGAAGCCCCCGTATAGAACCAGACCGCAACTGAAAGAACATATAACCATTTAGCGCGGTACTGGCAGAGCAGATAGGGTGGCTGATGAACGCTAATAGAATTATTATACCAACTAAACCCATAAATTATGAGATTAAAATACAAATTCCTTATCCAAGAAGTAGCGGGGTCCTATATGGCGGTGGCCGTTGGCGAAGATGCCGAAAACTACAAAGACATGATTAAGATGAACGGCACGGCAAAGCGTATTCTAGAACTTCTTCAGCAGGGGCTGAATGAGGACGCCATTGTTGAAATCTTGTTGCGGGAATTCAACGCCACAGAAAACGATGTCCGCCAGTCAGTTGAAACGTTACTTGACCAATTAAGAAGCCAAAATCTGCTAATCGAAGAATATGTTTAGCGGAAGATTCCGGATTGCAGACACCAACATCGAGGTCGTCTCGTTATATGAGTCGGTGCAGAAAATGTGTGCCGACTACACAACCAGCAGCAATCCGTCCATCCGAATAGTAGTGACAGAGTCCGACATCAGGGCAGAGGCAGAACTGTCGGAAAAAATGCGCAAGAACGACGGCAAGCCTCCATGCCGTTTCTCCGCCGATTACCTCGAGTCGCTGGCGGTTTACCGCCAATTGGCCACCGCACTGCTGGCCGAAGACGTGCTGCTCTTCCACGGCTCGGCGGTAGCGGTCGATGGTTGGGCCTATTTGTTTACTGCCAAAAGTGGAACTGGCAAGTCGACACACACTGCACTCTGGCGAAACCTGCTGGGAGAAAGGGCTGTGATGGTGAACGACGACAAACCCCTCATAAAGCTCACGTCTGACGGACGCGCTATTGTCTATGGTACACCCTGGGACGGCAAGCATCACTTGAGCACCAATACAGCTGTACCCCTAAAAGCCATCTGCTGGCTGACGCGTGCCAGAGAGAACTGCATTGAGCCGATAACCCCGGCCACAGCATGCGAGACGCTGGTCGGCCAAACCTTCTGTCCACGGACACCCCAACAGGTAGCACGGATGCTGAAATTGGTAAACCAACTGTCTACAGCAGTCGGCCTCTATAAAATGGGCTGTAACACGGAACCATCGGCCGCCGAACTGGCCTACAAAACCATGAGCAAATGACGGACAACAATCAGCAAGATTCTTTCGAGAAAGTGCTAGCTACCCATGGTGTGCTGATTTGCGGAAATGTGGGCGACAGCATGATGCCGCTTTTAAAACAGGGACGCGACAAGATGGTGATAGTACCTAAGCCCACGGGCCGGCTAAAAAAATACGATGTTCCCCTTTACCGCCGCGATAACGGCCAGTATGTGCTGCACCGCATAGTAGAAGTTTCAGACAATGGCTACGTAATGCTGGGCGACAACCGTTGGACTCTGGAGCGGGGTATAACCGACCAACATATAGTGGGAGTATTGTCTGCCGTTGTCCGGAAAGGAAAAACAGTGCCAGTAACAAGCCGACAGTACCGCTGTTACGTGCGACTGTGGTGCGGTTGCATATGGCTCAGACGGATAATAGTGTGGATGTTGTCGCTACCCAGACGCGGTTACCGTTATGTCACGCGCAACATACTAATATAGAAAGCACACCGAAGAAGAGCAGCCTATCTTCGAATACTGGTATTTGACAGCAGGAAAAATTGGACATGATTTTAATCTCTAGTTCCCAATTCGAATAAAAAAAGGGAGAAAAAGTAAAAAAAAGTGCTCTTCAATGTGGTATTTATATTTTTGTTAACTAAATTTGCATGTGAAATAAAAACGATAGTGTAGTAAGTTTTCATAATATAGTGAAAAAGTAGACGCTTTTGCCCGTGGAGGGTGGGAGCGTCTTTTATTTGTGGCACAGAGTTTGCATACGTTAAAGAAAAAGTAAGAATACCATGAAACAAGTTGTTGTATTTATTGTCGCATTGTTGCTGTTTATATATGGCAGGACCGTTTTTGGTATCTGAGCAGCAAGATGTGGAAAATTGAGAAGAACAAGGCAGTACTGGCAAAGTGCTGCCTTTTTTATTTATAGCGCAATTGATAAGCATGTAACTAATTGAATAACATTCTATTAAAAATACATTAATAATTAATATATAAATAATATTGTGGAGATAAAATGTATTTATTATCTTTGAAAAAGGAGGATAGAAAAATCCTTACGAATGCTATCTGCTACAGTTTATAATCTGGAAAATCGTTTGCTTCCAGTTGTAATGTAGTGAATTGAAAATAAGAACTATAAGTAATGTCTGTTGGGGAACATGGTTCCTGTCCGTCTGTTGGGATTCAACGTTACATATAGAAAAAATACAACGATTGTCGTTATGAAAGTGCTATCAGTGAGAGGTTTGTTTTGATTGATAGCCTTAATAATGTCGTCATATACAAATTTGATATAAAAGGCACATCGAAAATGGGACAAGATGTATCGCTTAAAAATTTAGAGAGTTTTATAGCTGGTATTGGAAAGGTATTGGCACGGGTAAAAGATGTCATGGTGCAAGACATCTTAAAATACATCGTCAGCGATGGAATGACTTGGGATGAGTATAAACAAAAATTTGATGGAAATACCATAGAAAAAATTGATGAAATAAAATTGTTTATTGATAAGATAATCAACAAATTAGGATATGACATTTCATCAGCAAAAACAAGTGAGTTGTATGACTTGTTCAAGTCATTGGTTATTACTGCTAAAGATTTAGAGGAGACGGTTGTAGCACTGGTCGATGATGGAAAGAATATTGATTGGTCGCAGCTCTCAAAACAGTCTGGTTCTATTGAAGGGGTATTTGATGGCCTTAAATCTACTTATAATTCAATTCCATCTGATAGTCTCGACAGATTGTTTAAATTAATAGATTTGGTAAAGGATGTAATATCCTTAGTCAAAAAAATTTCTTCTTTTGAATGGAATAAAATTGCTAACGATGCGGATGGTTTTGGACAATTCCTAAAGAATACGTATTTCACAGAGCAGTTTGGAAAGCGAATTTTGGACTATATACTTATTCTTTTATTGAAAAATGCGAAGGAAGTATTCTATGATGATGTTCATAATTTGATATCTTCTGTTAGTGAGGAGTTTAAAACAAATATAAATTCTATATTCAAGGATGCTGAGGCTTACGATGACCTTTTGTATTATCAAGGTGAGATTGATAAAGCTAATACTGCTATTGAGAAATATTTGGAATCTGCAAGGGAGTGTGCACTAAACAATAATATATTCCCAGATTTTACGATACCGGTCATTCTACAAGCAAGATTAGATAATGCTCAATCGCGTTTCAACAAAATAGCAGAGGATTCAGTAAATGGGTTTAGCAAAGTCGCTAAGGTTTTTAAACAGATTTATGCCATTTTAGATTTTCTTGGATTAATAGAAATAAAAAAAATAACTTTACAAAAGTTTATTCCGAAATCTGCAGAGGCATTGAACCTGCAACCTATCGAGGTTTTGTCTTTTAAATGGAATCTTTTTACAAAAATATTCACCGATCCGTTAGGTTATTTGAAAACAGTTTTCTGTATTTCCAGCATAGAAGATGTTGAGTATATTATCGGAAAGCTAACAGCTGTTGTCCGTGCATTTAATGACGATAACCTGGATTTTTATTCTCCTAAGCGGCTGTTGTTTTCAATTGCGTTTAAAATAAAAAGTTGCTTGGTAGATAAGTATAGAAATGAGGCTAATAAGGAGACGTTAGAGAAATTTGGGGCTTTTATTATTGAACTACTTTCTACGCAGAACGCCATTGGTGATAAGTTTAAAGGTATTGCAAAAAATGAGTTTTCAAAGTATCGCAAGGGAGAAGAAAACCTTTTTACAATATTAGAAGAAAATGTTATAGACGCATTTAGCAAAATAAATTTCAATGAAGAAGGAATATATAGAGATGAAAATGATATCATGTTTGTAAGTTTCTTCTCAAAAAAACAAGATGCAATAGATCGTATTATTTGTGAAACTGTAATTCCTGTGTTTCAGAAGAGTATTGTTAACACTCTTTATGATGAGTTCGAGGAAGATGAAAATTCTATAAAAAGCATTCTTGAACAAAGTATACAGGGATTGATACCTTCTATAACGAAAGGATTGAAGGAGCAGAGTGAGCAAATTTCTCTATTTGTAACGGGCTGTTGGAAGGATTATTTTTATGTTGTCTTTGAGGAATTGTATGAGAGATTGGTATTTGATATGCGTGATTTCCATAATTATAATGAGGATGGCATAACTGATACGGAAAGAAAATGTATAATAGATAACAAAATAGCAAATTTTTCTTATTTTGATTTTGATGAATACTTTTTAAATATTTCAGAAAAGTTTGCACATGTAGTTCCTTTCCAATTCTATTATTATAAGAATGATATTAGGGAATCTCTTGAGGTAATTATAAAAAAAGTGTTGAATTCATTATCAAAGAAGATAGATAATGAGCAAGTTGACAAACTTGTTGGTACTATAGTGGGAAGCGCATGGGAAGAATGTGAGAGCGCATGTTTTGATATAGTAGCTAAGCCTTATTGTCAAACAATCAATGTAGCTGTTGGAAATCTAAAGAAACAGATTATTCAGCAAATTTCTGATGATTGTTTTAGCGATGAAGAACCTATTACGGTATCTGATGATATCGTATCTCTTTTTACTCAAGATAGTATTGATAAGGTTTATAAATTGTTAAAGGTTGTTTCGGATTCACACAACATTAGTAGTTGGTGCGATGGCTTAAAATTCATCGTTGAATTATTAAGACTTATACCTGATAGTGTAAAGAATAGTTTGAAGGGTATAATCAATATTCCTGACTTTGATATTTCTCTGCCTAAATATTCGCTTGATACTAAAAACAAAATGTTAGCGGTTGAACTCTGTAATTATAAAAACGATAATTTTGAGTTCATGTTCCAACTTGTTGCTTGTGTCAACAAACGGAAAATAAATGGTGTGGATAAGAATGGTTTATACTTAATCCCTATTGTGAAAATTGTGGCTAATGGAAATTTCCAGTTGGGAGAAAACCACGAATTGATAGCATGCGCTGGTGTAGGAGCAAACGAGGGAGTTAATGGAGGTTTCGATGGAAAAACAGGTTTCTTCTTTTATACAAATGATAAAATCTATGATATTAGCGTTGAAGCTTTTTCTGACAGAGACTCGGTCTCGTTAAATGCTGAAATTACCTTCCAGCGGAAAAATGGACATACTCTTGAAGTTTTTGATACTAAGGTAGCCTCTTTAAAAATTGAGAATTATCCGCTTAACTTATATTTGGGTTATAACAGGAATGTTGGTGGTGTGATTGTGCCAGGGTTCGATTTCGGGGTGTCGGGTGCAATAAAGGTTCTTTGCCTGACACTTAAACTCAAAGAACTCAACGAGTTCTTCAATACGATTCTAAAGAAAAATATAGAAATTACGCTCGAGGAACTTGCTGTTGGGTACAGCCTTAGTGGTGGATTCAACATAGGAGGAAGTTTTTTTGTTAGTATACCATTATTTTCTGAAATAGAATACAATGGTATAAAATTCAGCAACATAAGTGTTGAGATCGGTGGCAGAGATGGTGATTTAATTGCCAGGGTCAGCACTTCTTTCTCTGCAACAATCAGCGGCTTTTCCATATCTTTTTCTGATTTGGGCATGGGCTGTTCTTGTAATATATTGGATGAAAAGGGTAAGTTAGGTGACTTTGATTTGTCTCCTAATTTCAAATATCCATCTGGGTTGGCCATTGCTATCGACACGCAGTGCGTAAAGGGGGCTGGTGCTGTAGAATGGAACAAAGATGAGGGTTGGTTCTTTGGTGCTGGCTCGCTCGAGGTAATGGAAAAATTCGGAGTCAGTGCCTTTTTCTTGTTTACAACCTCCCCTTTCTCGTTTATGGGAGCGCTGAATGTGGAATGGAAACCTGGGTTACCTATGGGAATGGGTTTTACACTGACAGGATTAGGCGGTTCGTTAGGCATAAACAGAAGTTTGGATATTGATAAATTGAGGGCGGCCGTATATGATGGTTCTTTATCATCTATACTTTTTGTGAAGAATCTGGAGCAAAATCTTGACAAGGTTCTTGCAAACATATCTGCATTCTATCCGGAGTCTAAAGACACATGCTTTTTTGGCTTCCTGGCAAAAATCGAATGGAATGAGATAATTAAGATTAATGCAGGTTTGTTTATACAGGTTCTTCCTTTTAAAGCTGTTGTGGCAGGTGACATACAGATCAGGGTTGCAGAAAAAATGGAAAACCTGATTTGTATTAATGTCAATTTTATTGGAGGAATCGACCTTTCGAAGGGATTGTTTTTTGATGCTTCAATATATGATTCCAAAATTGTTGGTATCGATTTACAGGGCGATATGGCAATTCGTATATATTGGGCAGGAAGTACAAAAGGGTTTATACTTTCTGTTGGTGGTTTCCATCCTGAATATAAACCAGAGGAAGGTTTCAACTTGCCTGATCTGCGTCGTATGCAGCTCAGTTTGGACTATAGTATCGTCAAGATGAAGTTAGAGGCATATTTTGCGGTAACTTCCAATACCGTTCAGTTTGGTGCTGAATTAAATATGCAGATTAATCTTGCTGTATGTAAAATAACAGGGTACTTGGTCTTCAATGCTTTGTTCCAGTTTAAGCCGTTTATGTTCAAGGTTGGCGTGAAAGCTGGTGTAGCTGTAAAAGTTGGAAGTGTTAAACTTATGTCTGTCGACCTTGCGTTTGAACTTAGTGGCCCGGCGCAGTGGAGGGCAAAAGGAGAGGCATCGTTCCGTATTATATTCAAAATTAAGGCTCACTTCAATGTAAGTTGGGGTAAGAAGCAAGAGAGTATCAACCGTGAGAAACAGGATCTGCTTCCATTATTTAGTAAAGAGTTTGACGACAATAGAAATTGGAAGGCTATATCTTCCGATAAAGATGAAAACTTGGTGTTGCTTGCTTCTAAATCGGCAGGTGATTTAGTTATACAGCCATCAGATACAATCCGGTTTTCACAGGATGTATTACCTCTGGATGAAAAAATGGAGTGCTATGGAGAAAAACAAATTGGTGATTATGACAATTTTGAAATAGATTCAATATTTGTCGGTGACCAACCTTTGTCTTCCTCTGATTCTGTTAATATCAGTTATGGTGGGCAGGAAGGGTGTACGTACAAGATGGAACAATCTTCGTTTGCCCCTGGTTTAATCCATAAATTAGACAATGACCAAAAACTTAAAGAGGCCTCGTTTGTATCTAAGAACAGTGGTTTTAGTCTGAATGCAGGATTTGGCCTAAAGAATGGCGATGATGTAAAAGAAGTTCCAGATGAGAAAAGACTTATTATGGATGATATAGATATAGATTCGGAGGCTTGGAAAGAAGTGCAGTCTTATCTGAATGACGATAAAACAGAAACAGTAGTAAGTAACAATGATAATAGTAAGCGGTGTAGGAGTAGATCCTCTTACAGAAGATCAAGGTCTGGTTTCAAGTGTCTGATAAAGGAACTTGATGAACAGATGATTAGTGCTATTACAGATAATCTTGCAAAACAGAAATAGTAAAATGGAATTGGAATACGCATATTATTTCCCATGGGTTAGGAAGGGAATTAGTAACAAAATATCAGAAGTAGACACTTTAGGGGAGGGGTGTGGTGATGTTTTGTTAAGACCTAAAATAAATCTAACCACTAATATAAAGGCTTCAAGTGTTAATGCACAGAATTTGGAAAACGCAAACAAGATCTTGTCTGAAACGAAGTCTATATCTTTGACTGGTCCTGGTGATGTTTTGAAAATAAACGAAAAAGCCATTAAATTAGTAAGACCGGAAGATGGTTTTTCAGGCTTTGCTAATGAATACTTACCCTATATCGAATTCACAGAACCAGATTTCTTGTGGCGTTATACACCGGCTTCCGTATGTGCCGGCCGACTTCGTCCATGGCTAGCCCTTATTGTATGTGAAGTAGACAAATGCAATATAACAAAGGCGGCAGGAGGTACTTTCGTTGTTTCGTTTAGTATATCGGAAAGAGAGTATGCTGAAATTTTTCCTGATCCTTCGAGAATAGATTGTGCGGCTCATGCCCAAGGTTTCTCTAAAGATAAAGCCGAATTTTGCCGTTTGGTGGCTTTTACCGACATAATGCCAGAAAAAAGGATGGCAGAAAATAAAGAATATGTTGCATTACTTATACCTTCATTTGAAGTGGGGCGTCTTCGTGGTATTGGTCGTCCTGACGAGGAAATCGAGAACGTGAAGGCCCAAAAGTCGGCATGGGAAAAGTCGTATGCAAGTCAGGTCTCTGAGCATGTCAATCCGTTTGTTTTCCCGTGTTATTTCCATTGGAAGTTCACTGCTGGAGGAGGTAGTTTCGAGTCTCTTGTGAGAAAATTAAGTGCGGCAAGTTCTCTAAATGATAGTTTGCAAATCGATGTTTCAAGGATGGGGGAAGGACTCGATTTTGATCAATTGTATACAGATAAGGACGTGCGACCAAGAAGCATTGTTAAAATGCCAGTGGCGACAAAGAGCGTATTTCATATTGATGAGCCATTCCCCGATAAAGAAAAAAAAGAAGAGTCTTTACTTTATGAAAGACTGCGTGATTTGATTTCCAAGAATCCGGTGTTTGGTGAAAATATAGACTCAATTGAGGGAACTAATGAAAGCGAAAAAGACGACCCGTGGGTAGTCCCACCTGCATATGGGGCTAAACATATTATGGCTACTGGTTTGGATGTTGATGGAAAACAATGGTTTACAGATGTAAATCTTGATGTTTGCTATAGGGCTGCAGCTGGTTTGGGCAAGAAAGTTGTGCAAATAAATCAAGAGGAATTTGTTAGTAGGGCATGGCGGCAGGTTGAGTTGGTCAAACAACAGAATTCCCTGCTTCATAATATGAACCTATCTTCAAAAGTTGACAATAGTATTAAAGGAAAAAATCTGAAATTTCTTCAGACAAAACGTGTAAAGGAGAACAGACAGCCGGGTATGAGCAAAAAACGTGTGCTCGCAAGGATGATGGTAAACCTGCCTTCTATGAGGAAGACTAGAAAGAAAAAAGATAGTCCTACAATATCTTCCATAATGGAGGAGGAAAAAATTCCACAAAGTTTTGCTTCTGCTTCATTCCGTTGTCTGACCGAAAATATCTCAAAATTGACAAATTCGTTAGACTTGACAAGTGTAACGGAGAATATAGCTGAAAAACAAATATTCAGACAAAAAGAGCCAATGTTCGGACTAATGCCGACAACCGACAATTTGAATAACGTTTGTAAAGAGATTTTTAGTAGGGTTGTCGCTCATTCTTTTGACAATGTAATTGGCGATTTTATTAGTATTGAAAATGACAAGTTTTATCGCAATATAAAACGGTATACGAGTTATGGAAGTAATCGTTTTTATAGATATTTATCTTTTTTGAAGAATCATTTTTCAAGGGAGTTATTTAACGATCCTCTGGAAATTTACAGGGTAATGGAATTGTTTGTCTTATGTGGGGGAATTAACAATGTGTGTATAGGCTCTACGGTAGATAAAGAAGATACAATCAAATCTGTTATAGATAGAGGTGAAAATGAGGGTTCCTTTGATTTCATACATTATAGTTATAGCGGCTTTATACAAGAAAACGATGTCGTTGGTATTCCAGATTCTGAATATGTGAAAATTTTTGGGGAAGATAAACCGATTACCCGAATAAGAATCGCGAAATATACGGAGAGCGACAGACATTGCTATATGTATGTTTTTTCAATTCAGAAGTTATATAGTTTGGCGTGTGAGAAGAATAATGATTTCTCTAACAATGTTATATTCTTAAAGAACTACATTTTCGAAGATAACATAGAGCGAAAAATAAATGGGTTGCATAGAATGATAACAGAAAATGGTGTATACAATCCTAAGATGTATTATACAGTATACCGCGGTTACAGGGGGGACCGTCACGAATCTATTGCAAGAATTTCCGACGCATGCTATATGCCAGAGTTTTATGTTACTAATTATTATCAAGTGTTTAGTGAATGGAATAATTTATATCGTATTAGTACTGGAAAATATAGTGCGTGTGGTTTATTGCATTCTTCGAATGCGTACGAGAAGGCTTCCGAAGAATTAAGGGATTTATACAAATCGTATCAAGAGATGGTGGTTAATTATCTGTTGTATACGCCAGATAACGTTATTATTTATCCTGAGGCTATCAATGAAAAATATGTTCAAGTTATTGATAGTTTCGAGGACTATAAAACATTTTGTAGAACATTAAAGAACTATAATAACGAATTAAAATGCTTTTTCGATTTTGAAAATGTCGTTAATTCTCTGAAATCGTTTGAAAACGAGGAAAAGCCAAATGCGGTAGATACTGATGGAGAAATAGATGGTCTTCAATCTGATATGCTCAAGGCGTCCATAAAGGAAAAAATGGAAAACGCGATAACAACCTATTATGGGAATTATAGTCAAGCAGACTATTTGAAAGGCTTATTGTCGACTAAGTACCCTATAATGGCACATCCCCAATTCCCTGAGCCGACATGTTACTATCTGCAAGAATTGTCAGATAAGTTTTTGTTAGCTTGTATTGATGAGTTACCTGCCGATTCAATAAGTATGTTTGCTAACAATGGGGCTTTTGTTGAGGCCTTTTTGTGCGGGATGAATACTGAAATGGGGAAAGAACTATTATGGAGGGAATACCCAACAGACCAAAGGGGATCCTATTTCAGAAAGTTTTGGGATTGCGATGTTGACCCAGAATCTGTTCGGAAAAACACGTACTTTGATGTGGAAAACCTGCATCAATGGAAAGGTAAATTGGGAGAGAACCACATGTCAGAGAAATCGGACCTTCTTCAATTTATTATTAAAGGCGAGCTGATGAAGGTATACCCTGAAACCCGCATTTATCTACAAAGGACGCAAAGGGGGACGGATGGAAATTTGGAACTTGTAAAAGAAGAAAAGGTTGAGCCTGTAGTTCAAGCGTTCTTGAAAAAAGATATTTATGTGGTTGGCTTCAAGATAAAGCCTTCGGAAGTGATAGGTAATCCTGCAAAACAAGATTACGGATATATGCTCATGTTTGAGCAAGACGCAGAAAACTCTGATTTTAAACATATTGATAAAAAAACAGAGAAGGAAGATTGCCGGTATTTGGTAAAAAACGGGATTATGGCGGTTAAACCGGTAATTTTTGGAAAACACCCTATGTCAATTGTTAAAAAAACATATACGGAAACAGATGAATTTTCAAGCACAAGAGCGTAAAGTTAGAGAATTGTTCGAGAGGGAATTGGCATCTCTTTCAAAAGATGTGCCGGTAATGTTGTTCCCTGTAAGAATAGAAACGCATTTCAGACATAAATCAAATAAGAAACAACTATGTGTCAGAATTTTTCCTGATGAAGTTATGTTTGACTATCATACGGAAAAACTGTCTCCCTCGGAGGTTGAAGCTGGACGTTTTTTCTGGTTGCAGTGGTATATTGCAAGTGGCAACGAAGAGCGGGAATACGAGGCATGGGAGGTGCTTTGCAGAAAATATTCAGTAAGCAGGGCCGCATGGATTTGCAGGTGTTTGAAACCAAAAGGTATCAACGATTTTAAAAAGGGTGGTCGTTTGTTCTATAGAAGACCATATGGGGAAATTGATTCGGTTTTTGAAAATTGTAATAAAATTTACGAGGACATATCGCAGATTGTTCTTTCTGAGAAAAAAAAGATAACTGAAACTGGCGAGTATAAATTGGAATATGATATGCGCACGCATATTAAAACTCTGCGTATGTTGCTGTTCCAAGTAAGTACAGACCTGTCGTCATGTGAACTTGTTGTCGACTATATTTATGATAGGGTGGTGGAAACTGTCCGGTATTTAAAAAGAAAATTAGAGTCTGTATTTGATTTTTATCAGCAGTACCCGGGAATGTATGGTCACAATAGCAGGAAATTGGAACTATGGGATATTGATTATACCCTTCTTGTTGGTTTTATAAAAGATGTGAAGTCCTTTCTTGATGAATTTGAGTCGAAACGAGTATCATTAGAAGATTTGGTAAAAATGTACTTGATTGACAGTAAATATGAAATATTTACCAAACAGGATGTTAGAGAAGAGGACCATATTGATTTACCTGTTACCAATACACTTCCCGACAGGTTTTACTTTATTGGTGAAATTGATAATGAAAATAAGGAAGATTTGGTGTATGCGTATGGGAATCCTGTTAAAAAGGATTTACAGGTAGCTTTCGATTTGAATAAAAAGGATCTCAATGAAGAGGTGAAGATTACGGAACAGGGCGATTTGAAAGTTGACGGAGGTCTTTCGTGGATGTTTGATTACGAGCAGGCTGAAAAGTCAGGTATGGCTATAACTGTTCCTATTGATGAAGATGTATGCGCCTTTAGATATATATACGTTTTAGGTATTAACCAGTCTTCGTATGAAAATCCGTCTATCCTCGAAAATCTGTTTATAGGGCATAACTATGCGTCAACAGGCTTGGAACTTTTAAGGGCGGGACACCCAACTAATATAGTAGAAGGCGGCCCAAAGGCAACTTCGTTAACCGAGGAAGAGATCAAAAGACGGCGTTACGAAGTGGAGGTAAATGGTGCTTATAAGCTAGAGACTAACGGAAAGAAGGACTATAAAAGGTACGATACTTATAAAATGTCAGAGTTTTTAGGAATGGACTATGACAACTGTTGGGGAAGAGTTGTCCAATACAATGAAAACATCTCTGACCAAACGAAACAAGTATTTGCTTTTTTATGGGACGAATATGTATTAACCTTGCCTAAAGAAATAAGGGAAAAGCCGGAAGTTTGCCAAATGCTTAACTATGTAGGTGGTTTTGCAAGCAGTTATATCAGGCCGTTTGGAACTTTACCAACGTTGTGTGTCGATAGTCTTCCTTACGGAATACAGCCTGTGACTAACTATGTCAAACTTCGTGAGGAACTGGAAAAATATGCTAAAACAGATGAGGAAAGACGTTTGAAGGGTTTGTTGGAACAGTTGATTCTCCTTTGTGTGAAATGGAAGGAAATAAGGAAGAGAAGAGTTAAAAATATTGATGCAATTAAATCGTACGAGAATCCGGAGGCGTCCTATTTGGAAATGGTTGGTCAAACTCCTCATTCTGTTAGTTTTGTTGAACGTAGTTATTTGCACTCGCCGTTTATTCCGTTAAATAGACCAAAACTGAGCGGAGCTCAATACATAAACCAAATGTCGGACCTCGATTATTTCGGAGCACAGGGAATTGACGACGTATATGTGGAAGGCTCTATTGAAGATTTGGTGAAAAAACTGGAAGAGCAGTACAAACTGGAAAGAGAACAGGCTGTTCTGCAAGTGAGTTCTTTTTTTGACACGTTCACTTATAGGTTGGACGCTTGGTTTACGGCCATATTGTACAAGATATACTCAGGACGTGAAAAACTACCGTGTGTTGGTGCCTACGGATGGGTGTTTAACCTTAAGGAAAACACTAGAGAGGAAATTCCAGCTACCGACAGAATTGTTGATCAGATGCAGTTGCAGCACGAAATTGGCAAATCTAAAATTTATAGGAATACAGGTGATGACATGGGGCATTATGTTGTAGCACCTTCAATTCAGCATGCAATTACAGCGGCTGTGCTCCGAAGCGCATATCTGAAAAACAGTAAAAGGGATAACGACACGCACATCTGTGTCAATCTGTCGTCGATGAGAGTGCGTCAAGCATTGAAACTGGTAGATGGCATTAAATCGGGAATGTCTCTTGCCGTAGTGTTGGGTGTCGATTTCGAGCGTTATATGCAT
Organism: Bacteroidales bacterium UBA3297; assembly: GCA_002362105.1. Taxonomy (GTDB): domain Bacteria; phylum Bacteroidota; class Bacteroidia; order Bacteroidales; family Paludibacteraceae; genus Physcocola. The sequence goes on along the minus strand of DETD01000013.1, from coordinate 955 downwards.
GACGACGCTGAAGATTTGGACCAATACATCTATTCTTTCAGGAAAATGTTCCCTTTAACCATCGATTTAGAGGCTGCGAATGAAGATTCCAGGGCTAACGATTACACTATGCAGGTTGTAAACGGAGAAGCCCTGTTAAACACATTTCTCAACCAATGGAATTATGATGGAAGTGTTTCCGATTGGTTGTTGAAGAGGTATGTGGAAAAAAACAGTGGCATCGAATGGGTGGATGTTCTCGAAAATGAGATGGTCAATATAGAACATGTAAAGGCTATTTTTAGAATAGTTGAGAGAATGGCAGATGCTTATGACGCTTTAAATGACTTGCTCCTCTCAGAGGGGGTTCACCGTTTGGTGATGGGAGACAAGCCTACTTATTACGTACTTAACAAGTTCCTGTCTGAAGGTAAAGGAACATTGCCTGAGCCTGAAGTCTTGAAATCACCATTGGAAAAGGTCGTCGTCTCGTATAAGGCGGGTGTCCTACTTCCTGAGAAGTCTACAGTTGACAAGCCATTGTCGATAGCAAGTCCTGCTATCGATTCCCTTGTATTAGAATATATAGGCAGTATGGATAGCATTCTTTTTGTTATAAGGACAACAGATGCGGAAAATACGCAGGAGGATGTGAGATGTTCGTTGGGCGAATTGTCGGTCAGTGCTAGCGAGTATCTGTATCTTAGTAGCTATCCTGACACTTTCAGAAATTATCTGGCAACCAGATGGCGTATTGCTAGTGGGTATACAAGACAGGATTTGTCTGTCATTTTCGATTTGTCGGAAACGACTGTTCTAAAATCGGAATTAGAAACGGATATCTTTGAGGATACGCTCAGAATTAGCAAAATAAGGGAACTGGTGTTGAACGGTCGAGCAATGAGGCCTTCTGATTGGCTAAATGGTATTTATGAGGATAAAGTTGAAGAGTCTTTAATAGATGTTGCGGAACTCT
>DETD01000014.1 GCA_002362105.1 Bacteroidales bacterium UBA3297 | reverse complement strand
CTGATTAACAGTCAGATGCTCTAACCGACTGAGCTAAGGAAGAATGTGCGCATCATTTTTGTAATGCGATGCAAAATTAAAGCAATTTTTCGAACATTGCAATATATCAACGAAAAAAATATTCTTTAATTTAGTGGAATAATTATAAACGAACATTTTAAAGGTATTTTATAAGTTATGACTAAGCAAATATTGGGTATTGGTAATGCGCTTACCGATATGTTGTGTGTACTTGATTCCGACGATATTCTCTCTGCTGCAAAACTTCCGAAGGGCAGTATGCAGTTGGTTGATAAGGACACTCAGACCGCTCTGTTAAAGTCGCTCGAAGGACGTGATGTGAAGAAAGCCCGTGGCGGATCGGTCCCTAATACTATTGCGGGTATTCAACAGCTGGGCTTGCAGACCGGTTTTGTCGGCCGTGTGGGTACTGATGCTGTTGGCGACTTCTTCGAAGGCGACTTGAAGGGCATTGGCGTTAAGGCGATGATGATTCACGACGCTGATATGCCTACTGGCACGTGCTTGTCTCTTATTTCGCCCGACGGTGAGCGCACTATGGCTACCTGCCTGGGCGCTACGGGCTTGTTCGATGCCGCTGAAATAAAGCCTGAAATGCTCGAGGGCTACGGCATTTGCCATATCGACGGCTATTTGTTGCAGAACCACAAACTGATTGAAAGGGCAATGGAACTGGCGCATGCTGCCGGTGTGAAAATTTCGCTCGACTTGGGCTCTTACAATGTGGTGGCCGATAATCTGGAATTCTTGCAGCGTGTTATCCCTCAATATGCCGATATCGTTTTCGCAAACGAGGACGAGGCTAACGCCTATACCAGTCTCGACCCTGAACAAGCGCTCGATGTGCTGGCTTCGCAGGTGGAATATGCTGTGGTTAAGGTGGGCGCAAAAGGCTCTTTCATTAAGCACAATGGCGAGAAGGTGTTTGTTAAACCGCTGCCGGGCTGCAACTGTATCGATACCACTGGCGCTGGCGACTTGTATGCGTCGGGCTTCCTCTTCGGCTTGGCTAATGGTAAGTCGATTGAAGAATGTGGGCGTATTGGTGCGCTGGTTTCTGGTAAGGTGGTCGAGGTGGTTGGTACCACTATCGATGCCGAACGCTGGAATTTCATCAAGTCTCAACTCTAGTCTTTAACGGAACGTCTGTTCCTTTAATTCTTTTTCTATATGATACGTGTCTATTGTTTGGTTTTTGCTTTGATTGGTCTCTTTTTTGGCTGCTCTGCCCAAAAACTGAATTTAGGCACGTCTTCTACTTATTCCGATGGCGCTTTTCATACCACATCGGCCTACATTGTCGATGTCCCCGTCTCGGAACTCAACAGCATCCTTCACGAAATTTATGTCGGCATTCAGAGTGAGCCGACTAAAAACCTCAAATGGTTGTTTAAAAACCTGGGGCACCACAGCAATGTGGAAGATGACCTCGTGATGGCGGAAAAGGGGTTCTTTTTCGACCCCGAAACTTCAAAGTATCTGCTGAAACTGGCTGTCGCTATGAAGAAGGGGGACGATTTTATGTACTTCGATGTGGAGGGTAACCTGCGCGAGGCATGGATTAATGGGAAAAAGAATGTTAAACTGACGGTGACTAAAAAAATAAAGATTCTGAATAGCGCTTGCTTCTCGCTTACGGCTATGCCCCAACCCGAAGGCAAGTCGCTTATTCTTGTTGAATCTGATATGTCCTTCGGTTGGTTCTTCAATCTGTTCTTTACCGAAAGCCGCTACCGCTCTGTTATGGAGTGGCGCATACAGGGGCTGACCATGAATATAAAGAAAAAGGCCGAGGGCGACACTGGACCGAACTACTAGGTTTTTGAACCTTATGGTATGATTTTTTTCAGGACGTTGTGTCCTTAGTTTTATATACATAGAGAGATTTTTTAGCGATGTTAGTAAGAATTTATCAGGAAAACCCTCAACAGAGGGAGATTGATAGGGTGGTTCAGTTCCTCCGTGAGGGTGGACTGATTGTTTACCCGACCGATACCGTTTACGGTCTGGGGTGTGATATCTTTAACGCAAAAGCGGTTGAGAAGATTTGCTGGTACAAGAAGATTGATCCGCGCAAGGTGAATCTCTCGTTCATCTGCTACGACCTTTCTAATATCAGCCAGTATGCGAAGGTGAGCGATGCCACGTTCAAACTCATGAAGAAGAATTTGCCGGGGCCTTTCACGTTCATCCTCAACGGCAACAACAGCCTGCCGAAGTTGTTCCGCAACAAGAAGACGGTAGGCATACGTGTCCCCGACAACAATATCATCCGTCAACTGGTGAAGGGGTTGGGAAACCCTATCCTTTCTACTTCGGTGAAGGACGACTCGACCGATGAGATGGAGTACTTTACCGATCCGGAACTGATGGAGGAAAAGATGGGGCATATTGCCGATGTTGTGATCAATGGCGGCTATGGCGAACTTAACCCGTCTACGGTGGTCGACTGCACGGGCGACGAGCCTGTTATTGTGCGTCAGGGTAAGGGAGAACTTGTCTGGTAAGAACGGGCTATGTGGGTTCTTCTTGCTCTTTGCTCGGCTTTTTTTCTGGGCATTTACGACGTTTTTAAGAAACGTTCGTTGAACGGGAATGCGGTACTGCCGGTCTTGTTCCTGTCGGTATTTATTTCTTCGCTGATCTTTGTCCCTGCGTTGCTGTTGTCGGAGTTCTGTCCCAATGCGGCGGTAGCAGGTGGCTTCTATGTGCCTGATGTTGATGCGCACACGCATCTGTTTATTTTCCTCAAGGCTATTCTTGTGCTTAGTTCGTGGGCATGCGGCTTCTTTGCGTTGAAGCACCTGCCTGTTACTATTTTTGCCCCAATCCGTGCCACGCAGCCCGTGTGGACCATTGTGGGCGCACTCCTTATTTTCGGTGAGCAGCTGGCGTGGTTACAGGTGGTGGGCATTTCCATCACACTGGTTTCGTTCTTCCTGTTCTCTACTGCGGGCCACCGCGAGGGCATCTACTGGAAGAGCAATGTGTGGGTGTGGCTCATTATTGCCGCTACTTTGCTGGGCGCCTGCAGTGGGTTGTACGACAAGCACCTACTCCGCAATTACGACCGTATGGCGGTGCAGGTCTACAGCACGCTTTACCAGGCTGTCTTTATGTTCGCGGTGCTGATGTTGCTGTGGTGGCCTACGCATAAGAAGACGACTCCGTTCCAATGGCGTTGGTCTATTGTCGGCATCTCTGTCTTTCTGGTGATTGCCGATTTTGTATATTATAAGGCGTTGAGCCAGCCCGATTCGCTGATTTCGGTGGTTTCCACCATACGACGTTCGGGGGCGGTCATCTCGTTCCTTTATGGGGCTTTCTTCTTGCGCGAGAAAAATTTGCGAACCAAGGGCGTTTACCTGTTGGGAGTCTTGCTTGGTGTCGCTCTTCTGGTCATTAAATAAACGCGTGGGGTATGACTGCTCGGAATACTAGTGTTGGAGACACGTTGCTCGACCGTGTGCGGACGGGTTTGGAACTGACGCGCGCCCAGAAGGTGCAGCTGGTGTTCCACCTCAGCCTGCCGGCCATTATGGCCCAGCTTTCGACTATCGTGATGGACTATATCGATGCCTGTATGGTGGGCAGCATGGGGGCTAATGCATCGGCGGCTATTGGGCTAGTCGCATCCTGTATCTGGCTGGTGGGTAGTTTGTGCGGGGCTGTCGCTTCGGGCTTTTCTGTGCAGGTGGCCCACCTGGTGGGGGCTGCCGACAATTTTTCGGCCCGCTCTGTGCTGCGGCAGTCGCTGGTTGTGACGCTGGGCGTAGGTGTGGCGCTGGCCCTGGTGGGTTGTGCCATCAGTCCCTATTTGCCCGGTTGGCTGGGTGGTAGCGCCGAAATAGTGGAAGATGCGGCTACCTATTTCTTCATTTTCTGTCTGGCGCTTCCTGTCTTGCAGGTCAACTGGCTGTGCAGCGCTATGCTGCGTTGCAGTGGCGATATGCGTGTGCCCAGCATCCTCAATGTGCTGATGTGTGTGCTCGACGTGGTCTTTAACTTCTTCCTCATCTTTCCGTCAAGGTCCGTTTCATTGTTCGGACAGTCGTTTACCCTGCCGGGTGCCGGTCTGGGGGTGACGGGTGCAGCGCTGGGTACAGTGCTTGCCGAGGTGGTGGTGGCGCTGCTGATGTTCTATGCCCTGTGCTCGCGTTCGGAAGTTATGCGACTGAACCACGAAAAGGGAAACTTCAGGCCGACTTCGTCGGTCGTGAAGAGGGCGGTACATATAGGCATGCCGATTGGGATTGAGCATTTTGTGATGTGTAGCGCCCATGTGGCTTCTACCGTCGTTATAGCTCCTTTGGGTCCGGCTGCTATTGCCGCCAATGCGTTCGGTATCATCATCGAGAGCTTGTGCTATATGCCTGGTTATGGTATTGGCGACGCTGCCACTACACTGATAGGACAGAGTCTGGGGGCCAAGCGGAAAGAGCTGTGTGGCAGTTTTGCCCGGCTTTCTGTTGCCCTTGGCATTGTTGTTATGTCGGTTCTGGCGGTTGTGATGTATGTGTTTGTGCCAGACCTGATGGTGCTGATGTCGCCCGACGAGGTGGTCCGCCAGTTGACGGTCGATGCGCTGCGCATCGAGGCTTTTGCCGAGCCAATGTTCGCGGCTTCTATTGTAGCCTATGGCGTGTTTGTGGGGGCGGGCGATACGTTCTTCCCTTGTACGCTGAATTTGGCCAGCATCTGGGTGATACGAATCCCTCTAGCCGTGTGGCTGGTGGGTGTGATGGGACTTTCCGGATTCTGGCTGGCTATGTGTATAGAATTGTGTTTAAGGGGCGTGTTGTTTCTTTTGCGTATGTTCTTCGGTAACTGGATGGGCGCGGCACACAAAGTGGCGGCCGGCATCAGGCCAGAATCGTAATTTCAGCGTTTCTCCCCTTTCTTTAATTATATTCTTACAGAACTATGGATAAACAGATTATAAAGAATGAGCGTTTCTTCGGTGAACGCCCTTTGTTCGAGTCCCACCATTTGCGCCTTGAGGACGTGTATATTGGTGAGGGAGAGTCGGCTATAAAGGAATGTAGCGACATCGATGCCGTAAACTGCGACTTCGAGGGCCACTATCCGTTTTGGCATGTCGACGGATTCTCTATTGCCAACTGCCGCTTCCGAAAGGATGCACGTTCGGCTTTGTGGTATTCTTCCCATCTGAAAATGACCGATACGGTAATCGATGCCCCAAAAATGTTCCGTGAGATGGACGATATTTTGCTGGAGAATGTGGTGGCGAACGATGCCAACGAATTTTTCTGGCGTTGCAACAATATCAGGGCAAAGAATCTGACTCTGCACGAGGGCGCTTACCCTTTTATGTTCTGTAACCATATCCGTGTCGAGAATTTTGTTTGCGACAGTAAGTATGTGTTCCAATATGTGAAAGATGTTGAGGTCCGCAATGCGAAAATTACGACTAAAGATGCTTTCTGGGAGGTGGAAGATGTTACGGTCTACGACTCGGAACTCAATGGCGAGTACCTGGGCTGGCATTCTCGGAACCTGCGACTGGTTAACTGCCACATAACGGGTGAACAACCGCTCTGTTATGCCGACAACCTTGTTCTTGAAAATTGTACTTTTGGCGCCGACTGCGACCGTGCCTTCGAGTATTCATCCTTGCAGGCCGATATCAAGGGTGCCATCACTAACATAAAGAACCCTACGTCTGGCTGTATTGTGGCCGATGCTATCGGTTCTGTTACAATCGACAAAAATATAAAGGCTCCGGCCAATTGTATAGTAAAAACAAGAGGGTAGTGCTTATGTCTGACGATCTGTTCAATTTTGATGCGGCCCCCGAACGCCGTGGCTCGGCCTGCTACAAGTGGGATAGTGTGGCCGATGGTGTGCTGCCCTTGTGGGTGGCCGATATGGACTTCCCCGCTGCTCCGTGCATCAAAAAGGCGTTGGAAGATAGGGTGGCGCATGGCGTTTTCGGCTATGTAAAGGTGCCCGATGCTTATTACGATGCCCTTATCGGTTGGTTTGCTAGCCGCCACCATTGGACTATGCGCCGCGAATGGGTCATCTACACTTCGGGCGTGGTGCCGGCCATTTCGGCAATCATCAAAGCGGTTACCAGTCCGGGCGACAAGGTACTGGTGCAGACACCTGTCTATAACTGCTTCTTCTCTTCCATCCGTAACAATGGTTGCAGTGTGGAGGAAAACGAACTGGTGTGTGCCGACGGTTCTTATACCATCGATTTTGCCGATTTTGAAAGCAAGGTTTCTGATCCGGCTGTGCGTGTCTTCCTTTTGTGCAACCCTCACAACCCGGCCGGACGTGTGTGGTCGGCAGACGAGTTGCGCCGTATGGGCGAATTATGCCTCAAACACGGGGTGTTCGTCGTTGCCGATGAAATCCACTGCGAGATGGTCAGCCCTGGTTATTCCTATACACCTTATGGTACTTTGCCAGCAGAACTGCAGGATAATGTGGCGGTCTGTACTTCACCGTCTAAGGCCTTTAACATTGCCGGTTTGCAGATTGCCAACATCAGCGTACCCAATGCCGACTACCGTCGGAAAATTGACAAGGCCATCAATATCAACGAGGTGTGCGACGTCAATGCCTTTGGCGTGGAGGCATTGCAGGCTGCCTATAACGAAGGCGGACCTTGGCTCGACGCGGTTAATGCCTACATCTATAAGAATTACCAGTTGCTGTGCTCGTTTGTGGCTGAACAACTGCCAAGGGTAAGCGTATGCCGGTTAGAGGGAACGTATTTGGCATGGTTGCACCTCGACGGCTTCCCTCCGTCTTCCGAGGTGGCAAGGCTGTTGGAAGAAGAGTATGGAGTTAAATTGAGTCCGGGCCAGCTCTATGGACGAAAAGCGGGGCGCGATTTTCTGCGCCTTAATTTGGCCTGCCCGCAGTCGGTGCTGACGGAGGCTTTGGCGCGTTTGAAAAAGGGACTCGATGCGGTTGCTGGCTGATGGCGTTACAGCTACTGGGGTAGTGCTTTAACTTTACTCCTTTTAGTGGTACAGATGCGTGTTGGCGGTGGCTCGGAAACTCCGTTTTCTAACTTTTGTGTATAACTGTTTGTATTTCTTTCAAATTTCTGTTGGATACTTAGCACGGAATTTGTATCTTTGCACCGCTTTTTCGGGTTCGACTCAGAAAATCCGGAAAGTGTGATGGGAAATTAAGCCATTACTAAAACTTAATTTTGAGTAACACAAAAAATTATTAACAAATGAAATCATTCTCATTAAACGGCACTCTCAGACCAGAGACTGGTAAGAAGGCAACAAAGGCAGTTCGTGCAAACGGTAACATCCCTTGTATTCTTTACGGTGGTGGTAACGTAATTTCAACTTTCTCTGTAACTAACAACGATGTTCGTAAGTTGATCTACACTCCAGAAATCTTCGTTGTAGAGCTTAATATCGATGGCAAGGCTTACAAGGCTATCTTGCAGGAATCTCAGTTCCACCCAGTAACTGATAAAATCCTTCACCTCGACTTCCTCGAAGTTAGCGAAAACAAGCCAGTTGTTATGAAGGTGCCTGTAGTTTCTGTTGGTCACGCTGAAGGTGTTAAGGCCGGTGGTAAGTTGATCCAGAACGTTCGTCGCTTGAAGGTTAAAGCTGTTTATACCGATATCCCTGAAACTCTTCAGGTTAATGTTGAAACTCTCGGCTTGAACAAGTCAATCCAGGTTAAGGACCTTTCTTTCGACAAGCTCGAGTTGCTCGACAACCCTCAGAACGTTGTTCTTACTGTTAAGCCTACTCGTGCTGCTGCTGCTGCTATGGCTGCTGCTAAGAACGCTAAGTAATTTCTGAAAATTTTATAGCTTACAAAGCATGAAATATCTGATTGTGGGCTTGGGTAATATTGGAGCTGAGTACCAAGACACCCGCCACAACACAGGTTTTAAATTATTGGACGCCTTTGCTAAGGCGTCCAATATTGTTTTTAGCGAGGGCCGTTATGGCGCTACTGCACAGTGCAGGGTTAAAAACGCGGAACTGGTGTTGTTGAAGCCTAATACGTATATGAATCTCAGTGGTAATGCTGTCCGTTACTGGTTACAGGCTGAAAAAATCCCTGTTGAAAATCTCTTAGTCCTTGTTGACGACATTGCGCTTCCTTTCGGTACGCTTAGACTAAAGGGTAGTGGTGGTGCCGGTGGACACAATGGCCTTAAAAACATAGAGGCGATGATTGGCACTGCCAAATACGCGCGTTTGCGATTTGGGGTGGGGGGCAACTTCCCTAAGGGTATGCAGGTCGATTATGTGCTGGGCAATTTCTCTGCCGAGGAGGCGGCTGCCTTCCCTGAACGTGCGGCTCTGGTCTGCGAACTCATCAAGAGTTTCTGCCTTGCCGGACTTGACCTGACCATGACCCAGTTCAATAACAAGTAAAAAAGTGGGCTTGCTGTATGAAAGAAGAACTGAAAGAGGTGCGTGTCGACAAGTGGTTGTGGGCGGTCAGACTTTTTAAAACGAGGAGTATGGCGGCCGATGCGTGCAAAAAAGGACGCATTGCCCGAAACGGCTCTAACCTGAAACCTTCGCACTGTGTGCGTGTCAACGATGTGGTGATGGTGAAAAGACCGCCGGTTACTTATTCGTTCAAGGTGTTGGCGCTCTCCGAAAACCGTATGGGCGCCAAACTTGTTCCTGAATTTATGGAAAATGTCACTCCTGCTGAGCAACTCGAAATTCTCGAAATGACGAAATTCAGCCTTAATGGTAAACGTGACAGGGGAACAGGACGACCTACCAAACGTGAACGCCGACAGCTTATGGAGTATATTGCCGATGATGAGGCTCCCGATGCTCCGGCTATTGCCGACGAAGACCTTCCTGGCTTTATCTTTGGTTACGACAGCGATGACGAAGAGGAGGACGATTGATTTTTCTTAAATAAAAACACGCTTTTTTTTGAAATTAGGATGTATATAAAGAACGAAACGATTCTGAAACCTGCACAGTTGGCTTCGATATTTTTTTAAGATTCGAGGACTGCGCAGGGTTCGTTACATGGCTATCGCATTTTTAATCATTTTTTTTCCTGCGTCGATTTACGCTTTTGTCACTATGGACAGTTTTGTAGGACGCTTGTCATAAACTATCACCTTACCAATCGCTCGATAAACTGTCGGCGCGACTCGCTAATTCCGAAATCGGAAACGCACTTGTTGAGTAGGGCACGTGCCTTTTCGTCAATGCCGAGTTCGAGCATTCCCTTGTAGAGGCGCATATATTCGCGCTCGTTTGGTGTGAACAGCGCTTGAAGGCATATATCTTCTATCTCCTTTGCACGATCTTCGCTAATGTTCAGCGATTTACGGCGAATTTCAAGAAAGAGTCTCTCCTTTTCGCTTATCATGCCATCGTCTTTCAAACAGTCGGCCACAGCCGCCTTGTATTCCTTTTCGGTCAGCGAGATGCTGGCATCCACAAATTCAGACAGCGGCTTGAAATAAGCCACCACGTCGAGTTCCATATTGGTAGTGCAGTCGCTGTCAGAGAAATAGTAATATAGAATATCGCCGTTTACCTTCTGTTCCTTCGATTCGAAGTAAGCCTTTATGTCCTCTCTCTCCTTCGGCATTAATTTTTCACTGTCGTTCAACTTCAGCGTATAGCGAAGTGAGAGTTGTCCCTTTTCCCTTTCATTCCAGAGCGGTTGCCATTCCTCTATCCAAACCAAGTTAGGGTTAAGCGAAGGCAGTGTTTTCGGCGAAAGGCGTTCCTCGAAATAGCAGACCTCCTCAAAATCTTTCGGTTTTAGGGTCGAGTTCTCCGCATCAGGGTTGAAAGTAGAGTTGGAACCTATGCGGAACCCAAGGTTTACCAATACGTCGTAGTTCTCCTTCTGGCGGCACGAAATCTTGTAATAAGAAGCGCCTGCCGACTGAAAGAACAGCTTCATGTCTTCCATCTTCTTTTCTAGGACGGTAATTTCGTACCGCTTCATATCTATATAGTGGTCCGTCTGTTTCGGATGCGCCACAAAAGCGCCCGACATTTCGGGGAAAAACTTCACATCTTGTGGTTTGTCGAAAATGGTGAAACAGTAGTTGAAGCCCGGTATAGGTTTGTTGTAGAAGGCCGCCAGAATGTCTTCGTCGTTCACTAGCAGCACCTTTTTGCGGTCGGTAAACGGAACATCCATAAACTTCACTGTCCTCATTCTGTCCACATTGTCGCGGTAAAGGTTCTTTGCCCTTTCCTCCATATTAGTCTTTATAAGGGGCAGCAACCAGTTCCGGGCCACAAGTAGCTGCTCGGTCAACAAGAAGGCATTACTGATGTTTAGTTTTGCCAGTTTGTTATCTGGCATAATAGACAGCACCTGCATATAGAAACTAATGGCAATATCGGCGCACGCTTTGCGCTTATGTGTCTTGAATTCGGCTTCCTTCAAGTTGGCATCGGCATAGTAAGGCAGCAACACTTTCCCGAGGTCACTCTCGCCCAAGCGGGCAAACACTTCGTCAATGAGGCGTATAGTGCCCTCATAGTCGTAGTCGTAATAAAAGTTTTGCACATGCTTGAACGTTTCGAGGTCGTCTTTATCTAATCTGAACTTGTCTAAATAGTCGAACCACTTGTCATCAGCAATAGCTTCGCAATAGCGTTTATCGGCAACCTTACGCTCGTCGTTTTCCTCTTCAGCGTTAGCCCCCGACAAATACTTGTCTTTAAACTTCTTTATCTCGTCGAATAAAGCCATAATTCTAATCTTAATCTTTTCTAGACAAAAATACTAAATTTTTTTCTTGTCTATTCTACTCTTTTTTATTTTGAAACGCCGATTTCCTGCTGATGTCTATCACTCTACAGTAGAGTGTCTTGGACTGGGTGGCCGACTTGTGCTTTGCGCTTAAACAGTTCTTACGGTGGTTCAGATTGGCAACCCCATTCAAAGTGATAAGTTACATTTTCTTCCCAAGATTCGAGACTGAAACAATAAAAAAACAGCTGGCGGTTTAGCCAGCTGTTTTTTATATGACGTTTATTCTATTCTCTTATTCTACATTGAAAATGTGGCGAATAAAGTTGTAGAGGTGAGGTTGTACTGAGCTACCGTCGTGGCCAGTTCCTGTAATAGAGTGCCATACGTGGTCTACATTGTTCTTCTTCAGTATGTTGTGGTACTGCTCAGGGTAGTTGCCAACGGTTCCGTCGTTAGTACCGCCTGAAATGAGAATAATGTATGGCTCTGGGTTTCCTTCCTTGAGGTGGAAATCTGCCTCGTTCTTTATCGTTCCTTCGTGAACCATAAATTGGTCTTGGGTTGGTACAATACCAGGTGCAGGACACGCTGCACCTACAAATCCGAATACGTCTGTGTTCTGTGTTCCAATATACAAAGCTTCGCGGCCGCCCAACGAGAAGCCTGTAATAGCTGTGTTCTTTCGGCCTTCTTCTACTGAGAAGTTTTCTTTAACCCATGGCAAGAGGTCGTCGAGTAGGTCACGTTCAAACAAGTCGTAGTACCTCATGGTCTGCTGGTCGAATGAGAAACCGCTTGGCTGGTTGCCTGTAGGGCTGGTATACATCTGTGGGAAGACGACAATCATGTCTTTGGTTTTGTTTTCTTCTATGGCATTGGCAATCATCTTCTTTACACCCATCCCATCGTCGAGCATTGAATTCTCGTCTCCAAAAATACCGTGCAGTACGAACAATACAGGATACTTCTTGCTGCTGTCGTAGTTGCTTGGCAACATTATTCTCACGTTTTTCTCGTGTCCGGCTGATTTTGAGTTGTATGTATAGGACTTTACTTGTCCGTAGGTGTTATTCGGTACGCTAGGGGCAAACTCAACTAGGTCGTCACGCAGTTTCTGCATGGTTTCCTTCGGATCGACATCATCTTGTTGTTGTTGCTCGTATTTTTGGAAGGTAAGGCTGTCAACCTCGGCAATGTCATATTCTACAACAGTACCATTGGTCATCCACAAATACATTTTGTTGGTTTCTTCTGCCATTGTGTTTGCTGCACACGCAAACAGTGTGATAATTGGTAATATTACTTTTTTCATATAGCACATAAATTTTTTCTTGTTGTAATTTAGTTTTCTGCCTTGATGTTTGCAAGGCTTGTAGAGGGGGGGTAGTTTAGTCTTTGATGAATTTCACCACCTTGTTCCCTACTTTCAGCAGGTAGGTACCGTTGCTCAGGTTGGTTACTGGTATTTCTACGCTTTCGCCCGATGCCTTAGCGTTGTATACGCTTTTCCCTTGCATATCGATAACTTGTATGCTGCATTCTTTTTCCGTTCCCGAAATAACGAGAAGGTCCTGGGTCGGATTCGGATACACCTTTATGTTATCGGCTACTGAGGTCGATGTGCTCGATTGCGATCCCTTAAAGTCAATCCTACGGATTTGGTCGTAGGCGGTAGTGTTCAATGTACTGCCATCTTTTCCCACAATTTTTAAGTCTTCTGTTCCGCGGAAATCGATAAACTGTACCTTTGACAATTCAAACGAAGCCTCTTCTTGCGAGAGGTTGACCACTTTTAAATTGGTCGCGGTTATTGCCGAACACGACAACGCCGCTACAAGTGTCATTAGTGATTTTTCCATTACGTATTCTATTTGGTTAGGGCAAATGTAACGATTTATCAGCATAAAACAAGCAAACGGACTAAAATAGTTGGAGTAATATCTTTTTATCGGGCAAGTATGTTTGTTGCGGTGAAAAGGAAAAGGGGAATGTGTCAGTTTCGTCTGACATATTCCCCTTTCTTTTTAGTGGATGCTCAAAACAACGCGTCGGTTCTTTCGTTTGTTCTGCTCGGTGTCGTTAGGAGCTATCGGTTCTTTCGATCCCTTACTGAATACCCTGATGTTCTTTTCAGGAATTCCAGCAACTATTAGGGCTTCTTTTACGGCTTCTGCGCGTTTCTTGCCCATCTTCCAGTTGTAGTCTTCTTTTCCTTTGTTACAAGAGTGGCCGGTTACATTGATTATCTTTTCAGGGTGTGCCTTTATGTAGTCGACCAGCACTTTCATTTGGTCGTCGTTGTCAATATTTGGTTCAACGGAGCCTTTTTCTGAGAAGAAGTTCACCTTCAAGTGCGAGTTAAGCCATTTGATGGCGTATCTGACTTGATCGATTTCTGCATTTTCTTTCTCATACTTTTCTTGTGCCAGACGGGCCTTTTCTTGCTCGTTACGGATGGAGTCTTCGCGCATACGCTGTATTTTGGCCTTGCGCATGGCTTCTATCTGTTCGTCTGTCAGCTCTACCATTGTCTTGTTGGCCTTCAATTCAGAATCGCAGTAAGGGTAGGCGGCCTCCAGTGGAACGTCGTACCTTATCGAGTCTCTGACTTTAGGATAGCCGAGCGAGTAACCAATCTTTATACCTGCAGCCATCAGCCGGTTCCCGTCCACCAAATTCGACGAGGCTATGCCGGTGTATTCTGTCCCGTTGTAGAGAGGTTTGTCGCTCTTTTCCGCAAGGTCGAACAACGAATACGATGCGTAAATTCCCATGTATAGCGAGCGGTTGTCCTTCAGGTTACACAACAGCCCCAAGTCTATGAATCCGGCGCAGTTTATGGCCTTCACGTCCGACCTGCCGTAGAAGTTATGGTAGTCTGTGAAACCGTGCTTCGGTAAGTCGTAGTATTCAATGTTGGTGTAGTCGAATAAACCTGTTACTTCCATATCTCCGTCGGTCACGTGGTAGCGGTTCCATACCGGTAACATCATTTTGCCACCGAGGTCAGATATGAATTGCCATTTTTCGCCCAGTGGCGCCATAAAGTAAAGGGCCAGTGGCACTTCGAGGCTAAGCAGCCTTTGCGATTCTTCCCAACCAGTCAGCAGGGCCTTGCTCTCGTAGGCCTGGTTGTTGTGCCGGTGTGTTTGCCTGGTTGTTATCTGTAGGTCGTCGAAACTGAAATCCGTTTTGTAGTAACTTACTCCCAAACCAGTGCCCCAACCAACATGCTTGCCAAACATGTGGCGGTAGTTGGTGTTGAATACCCAGCCGAAGCGTGGGGCGCTATTGCCACCCTCGTCCAGTGTTACTTGGTTGGTGTGTAAACCACCGCCGAGGGTGAAGTCTATATTGTTTTTGTATACCACTTGGGCCGACGAGGTCATCGCCAGCACCAACGATACAACTGTGATCCAAAAACTTTTCTTAAACATGTCGAAATAGAATTTGATTCTTAGTATTTCAGAACTTTCACTTCAAGACCATCTATCTTAACAATGTAGACGCCTGCAGGCAAATCTACAAAATTAACTTCAGTCTTTGTTCCTGTAAACACATCCGATTTTACGTTTTCACCTGCTGAGCTGAATACTTCCAACTTGTGTTCCTCTTCGTTGTCGTTGCTCAACTCAATAGTCGTATAATCGTGGGTAGGGTTAGGATATGCAGTCAGTTTGTCCGCTTCTTGTGTTTCGAAGTTGAGTTTGCAGGTCTTTAGTCTGCGGTCGTCTACTGTCAGCACTTCCATATAGTAACTACCGTTCAGTGTCTTGTTTTGGTTGTAGAAAGGCTTGGTCTCGCCTTCCAGTAGAATATCGTTGTGGTACCACTGGTATTCCAAGAAGCGTTCTTCTGTGTTCACAGCAGAAATAACATCGTCGAAGATGTCGACCATATAGTGCTCTGACAGGTTGACTGTCAGTTCTATGTCGTAAGCCTTCGATACGACTTTGTTCTTGCTGCGGAACTCGAGTTTCGCTTTGTAGGTGTTGGCATCGCAGTCTGGAATGGTTATTGGTAGAATGCCGTTTTCCTCTATGGCGATAAAACCGGTGCTCTTAAAGCCGGCCGCTTCTGCCTCTTTTGAGTAGGTGATGCGGTATGCGGCAGGGTGGCTGTCGCCTTCTACTTCATAACGAATCTTGTCTTCCGTTTCAGGACAGTAGCCGAAGTCCGATACAACAATGGCTTCGAGTACGTATGGAGTGGCTCCCGAAGGAACGGTTACCAACACGGTTTCCGATGCGTTGTAGTTCGCGTTTTCTGCTAACCGTACGTAATAGTCTCCAGGCTCGAGTTTCATTTTTGGATCGGTTACTGGAGTGAATTTCTTTTCCCCGTCCTTCATGATTTCCATGTCCTTACGCATACCATCTATCCGGCCATCCTTGGTTCCTGCTTCTGTTTCTGCTATAGGGGTCAGTTCTGGCATCTCTCTGTCGGCCTTCAAAATCACCCACTTGGCAGTGTCTGCCTTTAAAGTGTAGTTCTTGTTGTCTACGCCCGACACTATAGCCTTGTAGCTGTTCGCGTTTGTAGCGGTGTCTCCCTTTACAATGGCCTTTACCTTGTCGCCGTTAACAATCTCAGACAGCGTATAGGTCAGTTTCTGGCGTTTGCCGTTGTAAGTCAGCTCGGTCTCACCCCATTCAATGCTGAGTTCGCGTGGTTGAATTGTAAACTCAACGGTCGTCTCCATCAGGGTATAGACTCCGTCTTTGTTAACGATAGTCACTTTTGCTGTTCCTGCGTTCGTGTTGTTCTTGTAAACGAGGGTGTACTCGTTTTCAGGAATCTTGGTGCCGTTGATAAAGAGGTCTACTTCCGGCTCTTGTGCCACACCACCATAGATGATGTCTGCATGGCTCGGATTAACCACAATCTCGTAACCTAAGTTCGGATCGGTAAGCGGCACTATTTCGCCTGTTACAGGGTCTATTATAGTCTTTTCACCTGTTTCTGGGTCGGTGGTGATAGGGGCTATCATGTTAGGCGTCACGGTCAGTACGCCTATCTTCTGGGTGATGGCGTAGTTGCTGGCAAGAGTGCCTTTCTTAGGTTTGATTGTAAACTCGTTGTCAACCTTGCCAATTGCTGTGATGACTCCGGTTACGGTGATGTCGAAGCCTTCATCGCCAACCAGTTCGCCTTCGGTAATGGTCACAACCCTCATGGTGTGCGCAATGCCGTCGTATAGCCAGGTCTTGCTTGCCGACTCTAGTGTGATGGCTACCGGTTTGATTTCGTAACTGCCTTCTTGGACGTCGAACTGGTAGTTGCCGCCCTCATTGGCTTTTACCGTATAGGTTACTTTGCCGGCGTTGATGTTGTCGTCGTAAGTAATGGTATAGTTCTCTGCCGGAATGACGGTTTTACCATCCTTTACCGTAATAGTCGGAACTTGTTCTTTGCCGTTGTAGACAAATTCGTCATCAGAGAGTGCTATATTGATGTCCGCCTTCTTGGCAGAAATCGTCCATTCAAATTCTTCACCGCTTCCAATGGTGTAGTTTTGGTTGCTCAGTTTTCCAGCTTTTGCCGTATAGTTGCCGGCGTTTGTCTTCGTCTGGTTGCTGTATTCCTTAACTGTTACTTCATCGTTCTCGACAAGGCCAATGAAGTCGATAATGGTAACCGACTTTTGGGTGCCATCGTAAGTGAACTCCTTTTCAGACCATACCAGGTCAATTGCCTTTGGCAATATGCTGGCTACAGTGTCGGTAGTGGTTTTTGCCAACTGGTAGTTGCCTTTGTCGGCTCCTTCAATGCTGTAGGTAATCTTCACAGGCTTGTCCGTGCCGGCGTTCTTGTTCTTGTAGGTGGCGGTAGCAACAGCGGTAGCATCGTCTCCTTTGAGGATGCCGCTTGTCTTCAACGCTATTGTAGCGTTGGTGGTACCATCGTATTCTTTATCTGCAATTACAGGTGTAATAGTAATAACAGCCTTGGCGATGTCGAACGTGGCCTCTTTCTTCGCAAAGTTGTAGTTTGCTCCTTCTTTGGCAGAGATAGTCACCTTTGCCTTTCCCGCACCTGTGTTGGCTGTGTACTGAAGTTCATATTCTGAACTAGCTATCAGTTTGTCTCCAATTCGTACCTCTACAGCAGGTTCCTTGGCTTGTTTGTCGTAGACATATCCTTCTGCTGGCACCTTTATAGTGATAGAGTAGTTGGTAGCAGGAACGTTGTTGGTGACAATTTCCCAGTTTGTGTACGCATTGGCTGGTAGCTTGTAGTTCGTATTGCTCAATGCGTCGACAGTGGCAGTGTACTCGCCCTTTTCTGACGATTTGTTGCCCGTGTAAGCCGAAACGTTGACCTCGTCTCCTTCAACAATAGAAGATGGTTTTACGGTAGCGGTCACTTCCTTCTCTTCGCCGTCGTAAACAAAGGTGGTAGGTGTGCTCCATACGAGTTCTACTTCCTTCTGCTTGATTTCAGCGGTAAGGACTGGCTTTTCTTCCGCCAGAATGTAGTTGCCCGATGCGGCATCTTGGCCGGCCAACTGGTATTCGGTCACAACCAGTTCGGTCGAACCCGCTTCTTTTTGTGCAAATGTTCCTGCCTTGACGGTTACTGTAACGTCTTCTTCACCAACAGCACCCGTATAGGTTGGCTTGATGACGGTTTCTGGTGTGACGTCGGCGTTGCCGTCGTATACCTTTGCCGCTGTACCGCCCGTAACGGTGATGACTGCTGGATTGATAGTGAACTCAATAGTTTTCTGGGTGAATGTTGAGTCTTTGGTCGGAATGATGCTGACCTTGGCGGTACCCGCATTAATGTTGTCGGTGTACGCAAGGGTGTAGTCGGTCTTGTTCGTCAACTCGATGTCGTTAAACTTCACCGTCACTTCTGGCATCTGTTCCTTACCATTGTAGGTGAGGACTTCGGCAGGTCCGGTTATCTCCAGTCCGCTGGTAATCTCCCAGACTATGCTGGCGTTGGCCGGCAACTTGTAGTTGTCGTTGCTCAAAGCGGTAGCTGTAGCGGTGTATTCGCCCTTTTCAGCCGACTTGTTTTCGGTGTAGGCCGAAACGCTGACTTCGTCTCCTTCTGCAATGGTAGAAGCGTCAATGGTAGCGGTTACTTCCTTCTCTTCTCCATCGTAAGCGAAGGTGGTAGGTGTGCTCCAAACGAGGGATACTTCCTTCTGTTCTATCACAGCGTTAAATGTAGGCTTTGTAATAGCTAAGAAGTAGTTGCCTGTGGCGCTTTCGCTGCCTTCTAACAGCATTTCGGTGACATTTAGCTCGGTCTCGCCCGCCTCTTTCTGTGCGAACACGCCGTTCTTTATGGTTACAGTTATGTCGTCGGTTCCAACCTTGCCTGTAAATATAGGGGTTACTACGGTTGCAGGGGTGACGTTGTCACTGCCGTCGTATACCTTTGTGGCTGTACCGCCCGTAACAGTGATGATTGCCGGATTGATGGTGAACTCGATCGATTTCTGGGTGAATGTTAAGTCCTTGGTCGGAATGACGCTGACTTTAGCCGTACCCGCATTGATGTTGTCGGAGTATTCGAGAATATAGTCGGTACCCTCAACCAGTTTAGTGTCGTTATATTTAACGGTCACTTCTGGCTTCTGCTCCTTACCGTTATAGGTGAGAGCGTCGGTAGGTCCGGTTATCTCCAGCCCGTTGGTAATTTCCCAGTCTTTGCTGGCGTTGTCTGGCAGCTTGTAGTTATCGTTGCTCAAAGCGGTAGCTGTAGCGGTATGCTCGCCCTTCTCTGCCGACTTGTTTCCCGTGTAGGCCGAAACGCTGACCTCGTCACCTTCAACAATAGAAGATGGTTTTACGGTAGCGGTCACTTCCTTTTCTTTCCCGTCGAAGGCGAAGGTGGTTGGGGTGCTCCAAGTGAGGGCCACTTCTTTTGGCTCAATCACAGCCGCAAGCGTTGTGCTTTCGGCAACCAGCGTGTAGTTGCCCGATGCGGCATCTTCGCCCGACAACTGGTATTTGGTCACTTCCAACTCGGTTTCACCCGCATCTTTTTGCGCAAATACGCCGCTCTTTACGGTTACAGTTATGTCGTCGGTTCCAATCGTTCCGGTGAAGTCCGGTTTGGCAACGGTTTCTGTGGTGAAGTCGGTGTTACCATCGTATACCTTTGTTGCTGTACCGCCCGTAACGGTGATGACCGCCGGATTGATGGTGAACGTTATGTCTTTCTGACTAAAATTAGAGTCTTTGGTTGGAATGACGCTGACTTTAGCCGTACCCGCATTGATGTTGTCGGAGTATTCGAGAATATAGTCGGTCTTCTCAACGAGTTTGGTGTCGTTGTATTTAACGGTCACTTTCGGACGCTGTTCCTTGCCATTATAGGTGAGCACTTCATCAGGTCCTGTGATTTCCAGTCCGCTGGTGATTTCCCAAATTATGCTGGCATCGGTAGGTAGCTTGTAGTTGTCATTGTTCAAAGCGGTAGCCGTAGCGGTGTGTTCTCCCTTCTCTGCCGATTTGTTTCCCGTGTAGGTCAGAACAATGACTTTGTCACCAGCAATAACCGAGGTGGCATCTATGGTGGCGGTCACTTCCTTCTCTTCTCCATTGAAGAAGAACGTGGTAGGGGTGCTCCAGATGAGGGCCACTTCTTTAGGCTCAATCACTGCGGTCAGTGTCGGTTTAGCGGCAGCTAGTGTATAGTTGCCCGATGCGGCATCTTCGCCTGCCAACTGGTATTGGGTCACTTCCAGCTCGGTTTCGCCTGCACTTCTTTGTGCAAAATGTCCATCTTTAACGATGACGGAAACATCGTCTTTGTCAACTTTGCCTGCAATGGTAAGGGTTGTCGCTGTTTCTGCGGTGAACTTGTCGTTACCGTCGTATACCTTTGTGGCTGTACCGCCTGTAACAGAGATGACTGCTGGATTGATGGTGAACTCAATCTCTTTTCGGGTGAATGTTGAAATCTTAGTCGGAATGACGCTGACTTTAGCCGTACCAGCGTTGATATTGTCGGCGTATTCGAGAATATAGTCGGTACCCTCAACCAGTTTGGTGTCGTTGTATTTAACGGTCACTTCTGGTTGCTGCTCCTTACCGTTGTAGGTGAGGGCATCGGTAGGACCGGTTATCTCTAGTCCGTTGGTAATCTCCCAAACTTTGCTGGCGTTGTCTGGCAACTTGTAGTTGTCGTTGCTCAGTGCGGTAGCGGTAGCAGTGTGTTCGCCCTTCTCTGCCGATTTGTTGTCGGTGTAGGTCTTAACGCTCACCTCGTCACCTTCAATAATAGAGGCAGGATTGACGGTAGCAGTTACTTCCTTCTCCTTGCCGTCGTAGGCAAAAGTGGTAGGTGTGCTCCAAATGAGCGAAACTTCTTTTTGCGCTATTTCTGCGGAAAGGACAGGCTTCTCGGTTGCCAAAATGTAGTTGCCCGATGCGGCTGCTGTTCCTTTCAATTGGAACTTCGTTACATCTAGCTCGGTCTCACCTGCGTTTTTCTGTGCGAACAAGCCTTCTTTTACGGTTACATCTATATCTTCCTCGCCAACTTTACCGGTGAAGGTCGTTTTTATTTCCGTTTCGGCCGTGAGTTTGTCACTACCATCGTACACCTTTGATGCGGTACCGCCAGTAACGGTGATAACTGCAGGGTTGATGGTGAAGTGTAGATCTTTCTGATTGAATAATGTAGTGCCTGTTGAGTCGTTGCTGATTGGTATGATGGTCACTGTTGCAGTTCCCGCATTGATGTTGTCGGTATACTCAACGGTATAGTCGGTCTTGTCTACAAGTTTCACATCATTGTATGAAACGGAGATTAACGGTTCTTGCTCTGTTCCGTTATAGGTGAGAGGCTCTTCCAAACCAGTTATGACTAGGCCGCTCAGTATTTCCCATAAGAGGCTGGCGTTAGCTGGCAGCTTGTAGTTGTCGTTGTTTAGTGAAATAGCGTATGCAATGTATTTCCCTTTTTCTGCTGCTTTATTGCCTGTGTAGGTCTCAACAGCCACTTTGTCTCCTTCTACAATAGACGAAGGATTGACTTTGGCGGTCACTTCTTTCTCTTTTCCGTCAACTATGAAGGTGGTAGGTGTGCTCCATGTGAGTTCCACCTCTTTTTGTTCTATAGTTGCTGGGAATGCTGGCTTTTGGTCTGCTAAAATGTAGTTGCTAACGGTTGCCTCGTCTCCTTCCAACTGGAACTCGGTAACAATCAGTTCTGTCTCGCCCGCCTCTTTCTGTGCGAACTCGCCTTCTTTTACTGAAACGCTGATGGCGTCTTCACCCACCTTGCCCTTGAATGTAGGATTGATGGTCGTTGCGGCGGTGATGTTGACGCTACCGTCGTACACTTTGGTCGCTGTGCCACCCGTTACGGTGATGGTAGCAGGGGCGATAGTGAATTCGGCGTCTTTCTGCGAGAAAGTCGCGTCTTCAGAAGGGATGACGCTGACCTTTGCTGTACCCGCGTTTACGTTGTCGGTAAACGTAAGTGTGTAGTCGGTTCCTTCCTTGAGTTTGCTGTCGTTGTAGGTGACGGTTATAGCGGGTTGCTGTTCTTTACCGTTGTAGACGAATTCGTCGTCCAGTCCTGTAATAACCAGTCCGCTGGTGATAACCCAGTCTATGCTTGCGTTGTCAGGCAGCTTGTAGTTGCTGTTGCTCAAGGCGGTTGCTGTTGCAGTATGTTCTCCCTTTTCAGCCGACTTGTTGCCGGTGTATTCAGAAACAGTCACTTCATCATCCTCGACAATAGAGGCCGGATTGACAGTAGCGGTCACTTCCTTTTCTGTGCCGTCGTAGTCAAACGAAGTAGGCGTGCTCCATGTGAGTTCCACTTCCTTTGGATCGATTGTCGCAGTCAGGGCAGGCACCTCATCATCCAGCTTGTAGTTGTTAAGAATATCCTCGTCTCCCACAAGTTGGAATTCTGTAACAGTCAGTTCTGTCTCGCCCGCCTCTTTCTGTGCGAACTCGCCCGCCTTTACTGAAACGCTGATGGCGTCTTCACCCACTTTGCCAGTGAATGTAGGAGTGATGGTCGTTGTGGCGGTGATGTTGACGCTACCGTTGTACACTTTGGTTGCTGTGCCACCCGTTACGGTGATGGTAGCAGGGGCGATAGTGAATTCGGCGTCTTTCTGCGAGAAAGTTGCGTCTTCAGAAGGGATGACGCTGACCTTTGCTGTACCCGCGTTTACGTTGTCGGTAAACGTAAGTGTGTAGTCGGTGCCTTCCTTGAGTTTGCTGTCATTGTAGGTGACGGTTATATCGGGTTGCTGTTCTTTACCGTTGTAGACGAATTCGTCGTCCAGTCCTGTAATAACCAGTCCGCTGGTGATAACCCAGTCTATGCTTGCGTTGTCAGGCAGCTTGTAGTTGCTGTTGCTCAAAGCGGTTGCTGTTGCAGTATGTTCTCCCTTTTCAGCCGACTTGTTGCCGGTGTATTCAGAAACAGTCACTTCGTCATCCTCGACAATAGAGGCCGGATTGACAGTAGCGGTCACTTCCTTTTCTGTGCCGTCGTAGTCAAACGAAGTAGGCGTGCTCCATGTGAGTTCCACTTCCTTTGGTTCAATTGTCGCAGTCAGGGCAGGCAGCTCGTCATCCAACTTGTAGTTGTTAAGAATATCCTCGTCTCCTTCCAACTGGAACTCGGTAACAATCAGTTCTGTCTCGCCCGCCTCTTTCTGTGCGAATTTACCCGTCTTTACTGAAACGGTGATGTCCTCTTCACCCACCTTGCCTGTGAATATAGGATTGATGGTCGTTGCGGCGGTGATGTTGACGCTACCGTCGTACACTTTGGTCGCTGTGCCACCCGTTACGGTGATGGTAGCAGGGACGATAGTGAATTCGACGTCTTTCTGCGAGAAAGTCGCGTCTTCAGAAGGGATGACGCTGACCTTTGCTGTACCCGCGTTTACGTTGTCGGTAAACGTAAGCGTGTAGTCGGTTCCTTCCTTGAGTTTGCTGTCGTTGTAGGTGACGGTTATAGCGGGTTGCTGTTCTTTACCGTTGTAGACGAATTCGTCGTCCAGTCCTGTAATAACCAGTCCGCTGGTGATAACCCAGTCTATGCTTGCGTTGTCAGGCAGCTTGTAGTTGCCGTTGCTCAAAGCGGTTGCTGTTGCAGTATGTTCTCCCTTTTCAGCCGACTTGTTGCCGGTGTATTCAGAAACAGTCACTTCGTCATCCTCGACAATAGAGGCCGGATTGACAGTGGCGGTCACTTCCTTTTCTGTGCCGTCGTAGTCAAACGAAGTAGGTGTGCTCCATGTGAGTTCCACTTCCTTTGGTTCGATTGTCGCAGTCAGGGCAGGCACCTCATCATCCAGCTTGTAGTTGTTAAGAATATCCTCGTCTCCCACAAGTTGGAATTCTGTAACAGTCAGTTCTGTCTCGCCCGCCTCTTTCTGTGCGAACTCGCCCGCCTTTACTGAAACGCTGATGGCATCATTACCCACCTTGCCAGTGAATGTAGGAGTGATGGTCGTTGTGGCGGTGATGTTGACGCTACCGTTGTACACTTTGGTTGCTGTGCCACCCGTTACGGTGATGGTAGCAGGGGCGATGGTGAACTCTGTGTCTTTCTGTGTGAACGAAGCGCTCTCAGAAGGGATGACTGTGACTTTAGCCGTACCCGCGTTTACGTTGTTTGTAAACTCTAGCGTGTAGTCAGTTCCTACCTCAAGTTCGCTGTCGTTGTAGGTGACCGTTATTTCTGGTTTCTGCTCTAGACCGTTGTAGGTGAATGTTCCTGTGATTGAAACCTGAATGTCTGTTGGAGTCTCTTCTTGGTCAGTGGAAGGGTCTTCTGAACCGAGAGGAGTCGGCAGACTGCCTTCATTAGTCTCTTCTTGATTATCTGCGTTCGTTTCTTGTGTGCCTTCGGCTGAAACCGATTGGAATAAGCACAACATTGCCATTAGTAACAGGACAAAGAAAGATTTGCGGTTTCTATTCATTTTTTTGTAAGAATTTTCACTTTTTATACTAGCAAACATCTATCTTTTGGTAGATATCGTTTTTCGAATTGCAGTGTTTACCTTAGTAATTATAGTTTAACGACATGCTCTACGAAATTTTTTGCAAAATTATAGAATTAATTCCTAATCGTGGAGTTGATTTTCAAATAAGTTGAATCATTTTTTTTTCTGATAGTCTGTTCTTCTAATCACATTTATAGTCTTTGTCTATGTAAATGTCTGGAACATTATGTGAAATGTAACGGACGAAGAGTGTTTGTGCACACTTTCAACTGAAATATATAGAGTGATTGGTGTGTTTCGCATTATTGTATTTATATTTGTAAGCGTAGATTTTGAGTTGTAAAAGGTTTTGTTTACAGTCTGGATGTTTTCTCAAATACCTAGTTGAAAAGTAAAAATGCGAAAAAGTCTTTTAGTCGTTTGGGGGCTGTTTGTAGGCTCAATGTGTGCAAATGCTGCTGCACAGTACATGACGGTTGAACAGAAAAATGGAGAAAAATTCAGTTTCTTGCTCGACGACAAACCCGTGATTACCTATAGCAACGGTGATTTAGTGGTGAACGGCAGTACTGCTACTAGTTATGCCATTAGTGGCGTGAAAAACTATCATTTTACCGAGAATGACCAAAGTGGGGTGGTAAACTTAGACGCGGATGTGTTACGCATTGTCAGCGTTGATGAAAACACTGTAAGGGTAGAGAATGCCAGTGCTGGTTTGCAGGTGGTACTGTATGATGCTAAGGGTGTGCAGGTATTAGACGCAGTAGCCGACCAGGCTGGCGTAGCTACCGTAGGTTTGCCTGACCAGAAAGGCGTATATGTGCTTTCTGTAGGGAAAAAATCTTTCAAACTAATCCGTAAATAAACAACTGTACCTCGGCTTGCCAAGCGGCTTGAAATGGGCTACCTACAATGTGGGTGCGTCCAAACCTACCGAATATGGTGCCTATTTCGCTTGGGCTGAGACTGCTACAAAAAATTCGTATGAACTTGACACCTATAATTGGAATGTGGGTAACAGAGACCAATTGCTTAAATATAAAAGGACAAACGTGTTCGGAAATCCAGATTATAAGACTGTAATAGCCGCTGAAGACGACGCGGCAGCCGTTAACTGGAAGAATTCTTGGCGTATGCCTACTAAGGAAGAAGTTCAGGAACTGCTGGATGCTTGTACTTGGGAGAATGTGACGGACTATATGGGATCGGGTGTTAATGGTTGGATTGGAACTTCAAAATCTAATGGAAAAACCATCTTTTTACCTGCGGCAGGACTTATGAATTGTACTTTTAGTAACTATAAGGGCTCCAAAATTTACTATTGGACATCTACATTGTCCTATAGTGCCTATGATGCTTATGCTGATTACCAAGGGGATTGTCTAGATGTGGTAAATAATATAAAAATAGATAGTAGCTATTGCGAATTCGGTTTTTCAGTTCGTGCCGTTTCAGAGTGAAAACAGAGTTTTACAAACTATAACGAAAAAGAGGGTGTTCGTAAATATAGAGTTACGGGCACCCTTTTTCTGGCTATTTACTGTGTTCAATCCGTTTCTCTCGTCTATCAACTTATCAACAACTTTTTGCGGGGCTGTTGATAAGTTGTTTGTATTTCCACAGGCTCCCGTGGTCGTTTGTGTCTCCTTTTTCTGCAATTTTGCCGTAATTATTGCTTGAAACGTATGAAAGAGTTGTTTTCTCTTGTGATAGACCTCTTGCATTCCGATGCATGTGTGGTTGTGCCTGGTTTAGGCGGATTTGTGGCTAACCGTAAGGCGGCGTCTGTCGATGCTCGCTCGGGGTTGTTCTGCCCGCCTTCTGTTCAAGTGGTGTTCAATCCGAAATTGAACCATAACGATGGACTCCTGTGTCAGGCATGGGCTGCGCGTTACCGCTGTTCGTTAGTCGATGCGGCAAAGCAGGTTGCAGTGGTTGTCGAGGATGTGAAGAACACAATAGCGGCTAAGGGCTCTTTGTGTGTACCTGGCTTTGGCACCCTCCGTTTGCACGGAAGAGACTATTCGTTCGTTTCTGCAATTGCCCAACAGGGATTTAGTGAAGGTTTCGGCTTGCAGGAGTTCCGTTTGCCGACTCTTAAGTCGAACCATCGTCGAACCGATGGACAGTTGAAGAAACTGGTGGGTGCTGGCGTGGCTGCCGCTGCTTTGGCGGCGGTGTTGCTTGTCCCTTCCTATAACCAGTCGGCCTTCCAAAATATGGCGTCTTTGCTCCCGCTTTCCTTCAACAATACCCAGACCAAGTTCGCATTGTCGGCCGTGTCGAAAAATGCCGCCCGTGTTAGCGAGGCAGCGGCTGCAATAGAGGAACCTGTTCAGGAAAGTGTAGAAGTTGCTCCTGCCGCTGAAGACGGACGTTTTTATGTGGTGCTGAAGAGTTTTGCTACAACCTCCGAGGCGGAACAGTTTGTAGAGCAGTGGCAACCCCGACTCTCCGACAAGTTGGCTGTGGTTCCGGTAACAGAAGGATTTGTTACTGTGGCATGTGCCAATACTCAGAATCCGGAACTTGCTAACAAAATGATGGAGAATGTCAGAAAGAATTCATCCTTTAAAGACACTTTTATATTATATATGTAAATGGAACAGAACAATTGTGTGGTTTTGAATGATGCCGACTTGCAGGCGGCTGCTCAGAATGGTCCTGTGGCGTTCTTGAACCTCATACTCGACGCTATTGGCGAAGTTACGGGTGACGAGTTCGGTGCTGATGAAATGGCTAAACTGAACGGTAACCAGCATGCGCTTAATTCGTTACGCATTTTGCGCGACGAGTTTGAAACGGGCGGTTTTATTAATCTCGCACAAGATGGTTTTGGACCCTATATTTTCGACAACCCCTTTGCCAAGGCTTTGAGGCTGTGGGGGGCACACGACTTGAGCCAGCTTGTATATAAGGCCAAGCGTGTGTTCGATGCAAACCGTACAGAATTGACTACGGTGGCCGATAACGACGACGATTTTGGCGCATTGTTTGACAGAATGCAGCCGCTGTTCGAAAAAATTGAAATTGAAGTGGAGGCGGAACTACCTGCCGCTATGGCTACTATTGCCGCTTACGTCGACGAAAATATTGAACAATTTGTCGCTATCAGGAAATAGTTCAAGAGAATAGATTTTTTTGTATTTGTAGTTACTTTTTCATACCTTTGCCACTCAAAACATGGCTGTTTGGATAACAGCGCTTTTTTAGATAAATTTTTTAGTAAAAATAAATGAATATTGAAAGAAAAAACATTGATGAGGTGAACTTGACCCTCACAATGCAGGTTGAGAAGGCCGACTACATGGAGGCTGTCGACAAGGCTCTTAAGAACTACCGTAAGAATGCCAACATTCCTGGTTTCCGCCGTGGTTGTGTTCCTATGGGGCTTATCAAAAAACAATATGGTAAGGCTGTCGAGGCTGAAGAGTTGAACAAGAAGGTTGGTGAAGCCCTTTACGAATATATCAAGAAGGAAAACCTTCAGGTTTTGGGCGATCCACTTCCAAGCGAAACTGAAAAGAGTGATGTTGACTTGGATTCTGACAAGCCAGTTAAACTTGTTTTCGATGTTGCCCTTGCTCCTGCTTTCGACATTGAATTGAACGGACGTAACCAGTTGACACAGTACGAAATCCAGATCGACGACAAGATGATGGAGGACGCTGTTAAACAGTACACTGGCCGATTTGGCTCTTAT
The DNA here is from genome assembly GCA_002362105.1 of Bacteroidales bacterium UBA3297. Lineage (GTDB taxonomy): Bacteria > Bacteroidota > Bacteroidia > Bacteroidales > Paludibacteraceae > Physcocola. Next base: position 50,972 of record DETD01000014.1, on the reverse strand, counting down.
TCTCAGGCCGATCAGGCTGAAGAGAACGACCTTGTTAAGGGTCTTGTTGAAGAGTTGGAAAATGGCGCTGTTAAAGAAGGCGGTGTTAAGAACGACGCTGCTATCCTCAGCCCTAAGTATGTTTCTGAAGAGGCTAAAAAGGCTTTCGTTGGCGCTAAGAAGGGTGCTGTTGTAACCTTCAACCCTAAGAAGGCTATGGAGTCTGATACTGAGGTGGCTGCTTTCTTGAAGATCGACAAGGAAAATGCTGCTGTTGCCGATAAGGACTTCCAGTTCACTATCAACGAGATTACCCGTTTCAACGATGCTCCTCTCAACCAGGATCTTTTCGACAAGGCTTTCGGTAAGGACGTTGTTAAGAGCGAAGAAGAGTTCAAGGCTAAGTTGAAGGAAGAACTTTCTGCATCTCTCGTTATCGATAGCGACTACAAGTTGCTCGCTGATACCCGTGCTACTGTTCTCAAGAAGATGGAAGACCTTAGGTTCCCTGAAGCTTTCTTGAAACGTTGGTTGAAGTCTACCCATAAGGAAAACTTGTCTGACGAAGCTCTCGACAATCAGTTCCCTAAGATGATTGAGGGCTTGAAGTGGCAGTTGGCTAAAGAGCAGATCGTTAAGAAGAACGACATCAAGATCAACGACGACGATATGATCAACTTCGGTAAGAAGGTTGCCCGCGCTCAGTTCGCACAATATGGCATGATGTCAGTTCCTGACGAGGTGGCTGAAAACTATGCTAAGGACATGCTGAAGGATAAAGAGGCTGTAAAGAACATGTTCGACCGTGTTCTCGAAGACAAAGTCCTCGGTGTTGTTAAAGGCGCTGTTAAGCTCAACAAGAAGGAAATCTCTTTGGACGATTTCAACAAACTTATTGAAGGTGAGGCTAAGTAATCGATTCTAATTTACATAAGCTCTAAGAAAATCTCGGAATTTTGTTCCGAGATTTTTTTTTATTCCCATATATTTCGTATATCTTTATATAACGAAAGACGTAAAATTCACGAAGTGTTGGGTTGCTTATAGCTTGTTTTATGTGGATTTTGACAGTGTATGTTTCGTGTTCTAGTTAGTGAATAAGATAATAATTATAGATATATGAAGAACGATTTTAGAAAGTATGCGGTAAATCACCTCGGTATGAATGGCTTGGCGCTTGACCAATATGCTAAGGCTACCGACAGTTACATCAACCCTAGTATCTTGGAAGAGAGACAACTCAATGTGACTCAAATGGATGTCTTCTCTCGTTTGATGATGGACCGTATCATTTTCCTGGGTTCCGAGGTCGACGACTATACTGCGAATGTTATCCAGGCTCAGCTCCTTTATTTGGATTCTGCCGATCCTGGTAAAGATATCTCCATCTACATCAACTCTCCTGGTGGCTCTGTCTACGATGGCTTGGGCATTTACGACACCATGCAGTTCATCAAGAGTGATGTTTCTACTATTTGTACGGGTATGGCTGCATCTATGGCTTCTGTTATTCTGGTGGCCGGTGCAAAGGGCAAGCGTTTCGCGCTCCCTCATTCCCGTGTCCTTATCCACCAGCCAATGGGCGGTGTGGCTCCTGGCACTCAGGCAACCGATATGGAAATCACTACACGTGAAATCCTGAAGTTGAAGAAGGAATTGTATGATATAATTTCAGAACACTCTGGCACTTCTTACGAAAAGGTTTATGCCGATGCCGACCGCGATTACTGGATGACTGCCCAGGAAGCTAAGGAATATGGTATGATCGATGAAGTGTTGTCTCGTCACAAGGATAAATGATTCCCAAACAAATTTATCCGTGATTAGCGGATGCGTTTCTTATTAAATCATGGCAAAAAAAAGTGAACAATACTGCAGTTTCTGTGGAAGGCCTGCGTCGCAGACCAAGTTGCTGGTTTCTGGGCTCGACGCCCTTATTTGCGACCAGTGCGCACAGCAGGTGCAGGAATACATGCTAAATACCTTAAAGAAGACCGAAGGGGCTTTTAATCTCGGTAATAAGCCTATTCCAAAGCCTTCTGAAATTAAGGAGTTCCTCGACCAGTATGTCATAGGTCAGGATCATGCTAAAAAGATTCTTTCGGTTGCGGTTTATAACCACTACAAGCGTCTGACCCAGCCCGAGGACGAGAATGATGTTGAAATCGAAAAGTCGAACATCATTATGGTCGGTTCTACTGGAACTGGAAAAACGCTGTTGGCGCGTTCCATCGCTAAATTGCTGAGTGTGCCGTTTACTATTGTCGATGCCACCGTTCTTACCGAGGCCGGTTATGTGGGCGAAGATATAGAAAGCATACTTACCCGTCTGTTGCAGGCTGCTGACTATAATGTGCCTGCTGCAGAGGCCGGAATTGTCTTTATTGACGAAATAGACAAGATTGCGCGTAAGGGCGATAACCCTTCTATAACCCGCGACGTTAGTGGCGAGGGCGTACAGCAGGGTTTGCTCAAATTGCTTGAGGGGTCGGTTGTGCTTGTTCCACCACAAGGCGGACGCAAACATCCTGACCAGAAAATGATTGCGGTCAACACTAAAAATATACTCTTTATTTGCGGTGGTGCTTTTGAGGGCATCGACCGCCGTATCTCAAGCCGACTTAATGCACAAGTAGTGGGCTTCAGTGCGGCTAAGAATAAAGAAAAGATTGACACCGACAATCTGCTACAATATGTAACTCCGCAAGACTTGAAGTCTTTCGGACTTATACCTGAAATCATTGGCCGTCTGCCAATGCTTACGTATTTGAACCAATTGGACCGAAGTGCTTTGCGGCGTATTCTGGTGGAGCCGAAGAACTCCATCATTAAGCAATACATCAAACTCTTCAAGATGGACGGTATTACACTGAAAATCGACGAAGAGGTTTACGACTTTATCGTAGACAAGGCGGTAGAGTTTAAACTCGGGGCGCGTGGACTTCGTTCCATTGTCGAGACCATTATGATGGATGAGATGTTCAATCTGCCGTCTTCCGGCAAGAAGTCTTTCCACCTTACTCTCGACGAGGCTAAACAGAAGATTTCGCGTGAAGAACTGGCAAGGTTCGCTAGCGAGTGATATTTTTCTGCAAAAGGTTTTGTTATGCATTTGAAGTGTTATACATTTGCACTCCAAATGCATTATGGGCGTTTTTCGACTTTTTGCGGATGTTTTTAAGGAGGATTTCTTATGGTAACAGACAAAGAGCTAAAAGACCAACTCAAACTGCATTTTGGGTTCGACAACTTTAAAGGCAACCAGGAAGCTGTCATAAAGAATGTGTTGGCTGGTAAGGATACCTTTGTGCTTATGCCAACTGGCGGCGGTAAGTCGCTATGTTACCAGTTGCCGGCTTTGTTGATGGAGGGTACTGCTATTGTAGTCTCCCCGCTTATTGCGCTAATGAAGAACCAGGTCGACGCTATTCGTGCTTTCAGTGTCGATAATGGAATTGCCCATTACCTCAACTCTTCGTTAACCAAATCGGCTGTCGAGTCGGTTAAGGCTGATGTGAGAAGCGGCAAGACAAAGCTGCTCTATGTGGCTCCTGAGTCATTTGCAAAGGAAGAGAATATCGAGTTCCTGAAAACAGTCAAGGTCTCGTTCATTGCAATTGACGAGGCCCACTGTATTTCTGAGTGGGGACACGATTTCCGCCCGGAATATAGAAATATCAAGCCGGTTGTCGGACAATTGGGTAGCAATATCGGTATTATTGCTCTCACTGCTACGGCTACAAAAAAAGTACAACAAGACATACAGAAATGTCTCGATATGACCAATGCCGATGTCTTTATGTCGTCCTTTAACAGGGAAAACCTCTTCTATGAGGTCAGACCTAAGACCGACAATATCGACAGGGAGATTATCACACTCATCACTCGTGAGTTCTCTGGCCAGTCGGGTATCATTTATTGCTTGAGCAGAAAAAAAGTGGATGAACTGACCGAGACGCTCAAAGTTAATAACATTAGCGCTTTAGCCTACCATGCCGGCATGGAGTCGGGGCTGCGTTCCGAAAACCAGGACCTCTTCCTTTTTAAGAAGGTAGATGTCATTGTGGCTACCATTGCTTTTGGTATGGGTATCGACAAGCCTGATGTGCGTTTCGTTATCCATTACGATATGTCGAAAAGTCTGGAGGGGTACTACCAGGAAACGGGTAGGGCCGGCCGAGATGGAAATCCGGGGCGCTGTATCGCCTTCTATTCCAAAAAGGACCTTCAGAAGTTGGAGAAGTTCATGCAGAAGAAGTCGCCTTCCGAACAGGAAATTGGTAAACAATTGCTGAGGGAGACTGCCGACTATGCCGAAACTTCGCTTTGTAGACGCAGGGTGCTGTTGCATTATTTTGGTGAGGAATATAACAGTGATAATTGCGGAAAGTGTGACAATTGTTTAAAACAGAATAATCAGAAAAGTCAAGTGGATGCAAAAGGACTATTAACAACGGTTTTAGATACTGTGAACGCGCTAAATGGAAAGGCGTCTATCGATTACGTTATCGATATTGTTCTCGGAAAAACAACTAACGAAATTGAGGAAAACGAACATAACGAACTTGAGACTTTTGGCGAAGCTAAGGATTCTTCTGAAGGTGTCTTGTCTAATGTGATTAATCAGGCGGTCGTTGAAGGCTACTTGGAAAAGGATGCTGACGATGACAACCTTATATCGGTTACGTCCGATGGTAACAAGTTCTTGAAGAAGCCAAAGGCCTTCAAGATTGCGGACGACGACGACGATAGTACCGATGAGGATGCGGAAGCTCCGATTAACGGTTCTGGCGCTGACTCTTTTACTGTCGATCCTGAACTTTATGGCTTGTTGAAGGATTTGAGAAAGAGGGTGGCACAGAAGTTCGATTGCCCTCCTTATGTCATCTTCCAAGATCCGTCGCTTGAGGCTATGGCTACGGTATACCCAATCTCTATCGAGGAATTGCAGAATATTCCTGGGGTAGGGGCTGGCAAGGCTAAACGCTATGGCGAGGACTTTATCAAGCTGATTAAGAAGCACGTCGTTGAAAACGAAATTGAACGTCCTGAAGACCTTAGGGTTCGTTCTGTACCAAATAAGTCGAAACTCAAGGTGTCTATTATCCAGGCTATCGACCGTAAGATTCCGTTGGATGACATCGCTGAGTCGAAAGGTCTCGATTTCGATGAACTGCTTACCGAAATTGAGTCTATTGTCGAGTCTGGTACGAAAATCAACATCGACTATTTCTTGACCCAGATTATGGATGAAGACCGTACTAACGATATCTTCGATTATTTCCGTGAGGAGTCTGAGTCTGACGATATCAACGATGCTGTCGAAGGACTTGGCGGCGACTATACGGAAGAAGAAATACGCCTTGTGCGTATCAAATTCCTCTCTGAGATGGGTAACTAAATTTGATGTTTTTTGAACAGGCAGGGATCCCTTCCCGGGCTTCCTGCTTCTTTTGTCTAAAATATAATTGAAATGGGAAAACCTGTTTTATTGGTGCTGGCGGCCGGTATGGGTAGCCGCTATGGCAAGTTGAAACAACTTGATGGTGTGGGCCCTTCTGGCGAAACCATCATGGATTATTCTATCTACGATGCAATACGTGCAGGATTTGGCAAGGTTGTTTTCGTTATTCGTCACGATTTCGAAAAAGACTTCCGCGAAAAAATCCTTTCTAAGTACGAGGCTGCTATTCCTGTCGATATCGTTTTCCAATCGCTCAATGCGCTTCCAGAGGGTTTCTCTTTGAACCCTGAACGCGTTAAGCCTTGGGGAACAAACCACGCCATTATGATGGCGAAAAACGCAATTAAGGAACCGTTTGCGGTTATCAATGCCGACGATTTCTACGGTAAGGAAAGTTTCCAGACTTTGGCCGATGGCTTGAACGCTATGCAGGGCAAGCAGAACGCTTATTGTATGGTGGCTTACCGACTCGGCAATACGCTTAGCGATCATGGCTCTGTTTCTCGTGGCGTATGCACTAAGAACGCGCAGAACCATCTGACTTCGGTTGAGGAACATTACGAGGTTCAACGTACCGAAAATGGTGACGTTATTTTCAAGAACCAGCAGAATGGACAGTTTGAGTCTATCGACGAGAATCTTCCGGTTTCGATGAATATGTGGGGATTTACTCCTGACTATTTCGAACATTCCGATGCCGATTTCCGCAAGTTCTTGGCTGCTAATGCCGATAACTTGAAGGCTGAATATGGTATTCCTACAATGGTAAACAAACTTATCGAGACGGGTGCCGCTTCTATCGAGGTGTTGGAAACTCCTTGCAAGTGGTTCGGCGTTACCTATATTGAAGACCGTCCGGTTGTTGTGCAGAAAATTGCAGATCTCGTCAATGCTGGCGTATATCCAACTAAATTGTTTTAAATGAAGAGAAAAATTCTGGTTACTGGTGGTACCGGTTATATCGGTTCTCATACTGTTGTCGAGTTGATAGAGGCGGGGTTTGAACCCTTGATTATTGACAACCTTTCCAACTCCAATATCGGTGTGCTTGACGGTATCCGAAAAATAACGGGAGTATCTCCTGTGTACGAGAACATCGATTTGAAAGACTATGCCTCGCTGAACAAATTCTTTCAAAAAAACCAGGGTATAGAGGCTATTATCAACTTCGCCGCTAGCAAGGCTGTTGGCGAGTCGGTTAAACTTCCGTTACTTTACTATCGCAATAACATCACTTCGTTGTTGAACTTGTTGGAGTTGATGCCAAAATACGATATCAACAACATCGTGTTCTCTTCTTCTTGCACGGTTTACGGACAGCCCGATACGCTTCCTGTAACAGAACAGAGCCCTATTAAGCCGGCAACTTCTCCTTATGGTTACACTAAGCAGATGTGCGAGACGATTATTAGCGATACGGTCCGCGCTTGCCATGGTATGAAGGCGATTCTATTGCGCTATTTCAACCCGATTGGTGCGCATCCTTCTGCCGAAATTGGCGAGTTGCCTAATGGCGTGCCTAATAATTTGTTGCCTTATGTTACGCAAACAGCCATGGGCATCCGTGAGAAACTGCGTATTTTTGGTAACGACTACAATACTCCTGACGGCACTTGCATCCGCGACTACATCAATGTGGTCGATTTGGCGAAAGCCCATGTGGTGGCTGTTTCAAGAATGCTTGATAAGAAGAACCGTAAACCGGTTGAGGTGTTCAACCTTGGAACGGGCAATGGTGTGAGTGTTCTGGAAATTGTAAGTGCCTTTAAGGCGGCTACGGGGGTTGACGTTCCTTACGAGTTCGCTCCGCGACGTGAGGGCGATATCGAGAAGGTTTGGGCCGATGCCTCTTATGCGAATAAGGAACTGGGATGGAAGGCAGAAGCCTCTTTGGAAGACACGTTGGCTTCTTGCTGGAAATGGGAAATGAAATTGAAGGAAGCTCACGACAAGGAGCAGAATGCCTAAGGCTTTTTCCGAAGGAACATAAATAGGTGGCGGAGACTGTTGTTTCTGCCACTTTTTTTATATATTTATAGTGGTTTTCAAAACAAATGCCGATGGGTGAAGATTTGAACATAAATCAAATTAGGAAAGACAAGCACGAATGGGCTACCATGCTGCTTTTCCGTTCTTCCTATTCTTCTTTCCCTTTGGGTGAAATTGAGAAATCGGAGTGCCCCGATTTTTTGGTCCACACAAAGAAGGGACTCTTGGGCATTGAACTGACCGAACTCAAGTACGACCGGCAGAATGTTGCGTTTAATCCGCGCGGACATGAAAAGTGGTTAGAGTCTATAATGGAAGGAGCGCAGCAGGAGTTTGAAAAATCTTCTGACCAAAAACTGATTGTCGACGTCCATTTTTTTAACGAACTCGGTCCTGCCGTCTCCCGTCCTAAAGACGAACCTTCGCTACTTTTGCACGACGGCTTGAAGGAAACCATTTTAAAGATAGTGAGTGAGAATGTGCCTGAGGCAACAGGCCAACAATATGTTGTAGACCGCCGTAGTAAGTACGGTTTCCAGAATCTGCCATCTATCATCGAGGCTGTTTATGTGAAAAATGTGACTGGTCGTTATGCCGATGGACTTTGGTATGCGGGCATCTCTGCCATGGTTAAGCCTATGTCGGTAGAGAGTGTGGGGCAGCGCATTGCAGACAAGAACTTGAAAATTTCGCACTACAATACGCAATGTTGCCGTATGTGGCTCATGATTATCCAAAACTCTTTTTTGATGTCGAGTTTGTACGATCCGCAAAAAGCCTACCGTGCCCTGCATCATCGTTATCTTTCTATGTTCGACCGTGTTTTCGTTTTCGAGCGCTCTGAAGGTGTCGTGACCGAATTGCCTATTATACGTGTAAGGCAGAATAAAACTTGACTTTCGTTGAATTATTATACAATCTGTTTGTATTTGTTTGCATCAAATGTGAGTGAGAGATTCACTTTTTACCGAAAAAACCGCTTGGTTTCCCATTTTATTATTAAATTTATTGGTCAAATTGGAGGCAAACCCTTTCGGGAGAATGGTTTCTGGCTTAATAGTTACAAACATGTTTTCCCCAACTTTGGCTCTATGTTATTTTATTTGTTCAATCTAAACTTGTTGTCCAAATGGACTATTCATAGTTTTTTGGACGTGCAGGAACTACAAAATATAAGATACTTATGCGGTATTCTATTTCTAAACTCAAATATTGGCTCACCGGTTTGCTCGTGTGTCTAACCTTGAACCCTACGAATTTGTATGCAGTTACTGAAATTTCTACAACCGATGAGTGGTTGGCTATCGCAAAGAAGATGGCTCAAGGTAATAAGACTGCGTTAAAGGACGACTATGTGATAACTGCAGATTTGGATTTTACTGGAGTGAAATTCGTTCCTTTTGGCGGTTTGTCTGTTCTTGGTGCTAATTACAATTATAACCAGCAGAATGCGTTCATAGGTACTCTCGATGGTAAGAATCACACACTTTCCAATATCACAGATTTTGCATTCACATCTAATCGCTCGGGCTATGAAACGGGAGTGGTAGCTTTTGCGAGAAATACCACTTGCGTAATTAGGAACTTGATAGTTAAGAATTATGTGGCGAACAAAGATTGGTCATGTTTTGTTAGTGCCCGTAACAATGGCGGTGTTTGTGGTAATATGTCCGGGGGTACAATAGAGAACTGTGCGCTCTTAAACTCCTATATTTATGGAGGTGCTTATCCAGCCGGTGGTATTGTTGGTTATTTGAATAGTGGCACGGTCAGAAATTGTATTGTAAATAATGTTGAATTTGACAATCCCCCAGGTGCTGGTTCTGTGATTGGCGGTCTTGTGGGTAACATTGCTGCTCAAAGTTTTATTTCGAATTGCTATGTTAATGCCAATCTGCTTGATGCGGAAAACCGTGCAGGTGGTCTTGTTGGTATGATTTCCTATAATACAGGAAAGAATACGGTTATTGAGAATTGCTATACCACTGGGTATATAAACATGGGAAAGGGTGACGACTTGGGCAATAATGGTGGCCTTGTTGGCTATTTGGGTCATGCCGATGTCTCAAATTGTGGAACATCCGATTCTATAAGTGTATTTGTATCATACGCTTATAATCCTCAAAATACAGGTGGCGCATTTGGTGTTGTTAATGATAAACAGGTGTCTTTCAATAATATATATGCAACAGGACGCTTATTCTTTTCTGATGAACGCGGTACGAATAAGATGGCAGGAATGAATGCCTTTTATGGACATAACAAGTCAGGTGACGAACTTGAGCTGCCTGCCACATGCTATAATGCGCGAGAGTATTACAAGTATATGGAAGAGGGCAACTACTTGGTGAGCGAGGTTGGTGAAATTTATGGTGACCATGCCACACTAATTTCTAAGGACTCGGTGCGTTCTGGCTGTTTGGCGATAAGAATGAATGATGACCAAGGTTTGTCTAACCTTGACGATATAATTTGGACTCACCGAAAGGGGTGTTTTAACGACTATCCTGTACCTTTCGCACAAAGTGATGCTTTGCTTGATTTTATGGTCACTGTTGGGGTTATAACAGAAACCGACGCCGATATTTTGAAAACAAAGATGCCTACTTGTGGCGCAGAACAGACGGTGTTCCACATTAAGTCGGTTGTTGATATGGTTTCTGCCGCTAAAATGGTGGCTGACCACGAGGCAGGGTGGAGTGCCGACAAGACCTTTATTGTCGATAATGACATTATTGGTGAGGTTACTACGGTTATCGGTACCCCTGCCAAACCTTTCATGGGCGTGTTCGACGGTGGGGCGCATACGATTAACATGGCTATTGCCGGAACGAGCGGTAATGTGGGCGTTATTGGTTGTGCCGCTGGCAGTGCGAAAATTAAGAATGTCTACACGGTCGGTAGTGTATCGGGTGGCGATAATGTGGGCGCTATTGTAGGCTCGGCTACTGGAACAGTTTCCATCTCCGATTGTGCGAATGGCGCTGTTGTTACTGGTGCTTCAAATGTGGGTGGTATTGTCGGTTCTTCAACTGGCGCTGTTACCGGATGTGTTAACGTGGCTAACATAAAGGGAACTTCTTACGTTGGTGGTATTGCCGGAAAGGCTGCCTCTCTTACCGATTGTGCTAACATGGGCTTTGTCGACTGCTCTAGTTCTGCTACTACTGGCGGTATTGCTGGTCGTGCTACTGGTGCTGTAAAGAACTGCATGAGTGCTGGATATGTTGAGGGTGCTGCTATTTCTAATGGTGGCTCGCTCTCTAATTGCCTCTTCGATGGCGCTTTGGCGGTTGCGGGACAAACGGGCGCAACTATGTTCACGATGTCTGCTGGACAAGAGTTCGGACTACTTCCCGGCTGGTCTTCCGAAAAGGGCCTCTATCCGGTTCCTTCGGCTGTTGCTGCGTCTGCTATAGGTAATGTGGCGAAACAGCCTATATACTTTATTGGTGCAAATAAGGCAAATAACGATGTCGATTCGGTAGCCGTTTCTTCTAGCTGGAATTGCTCGAACACTTCGGTTTTGAAATATAATGTAGGCGCGTTCCTGCCTGTCGCTCAGGGTAATGTAATGCTGACTTTCGCTGAGGGCGGTGTCGTTCGTTCTGTTCCTGTTGTGGTGGCTAAAGCTACCAGGTTCTCTGGCGGATATGGTAATGTCTTCTCTCCTTTCTTGATTACCAAGAACAAGGATTTGGAAGAATTGCGTGGCTATGTTAATGATGCCGTTAACAATGGTGGTGAAGGCCGGATCTTTGAGGTGCAGAACGATATTACCGATGGACCTATGACGTCTGTTATCGGGAACCAGAACAATTACTTTAAGGGCGTTTTCCGCAGTAAGGCGGGTAGCTGTTTCAATATCCCTGTGAAAATTACGGTCTCTAACACTTCTCCTGTCGGTTTGTTCTGTGTGAACGGTGGGGTTGTTGAACGCATTAGTGTTACGGGTTCTGTGACCTGTACTGGAAATGGAGATAAAACTTTTGTGGGCGGTATTGTTGGCCTTAACTCTGGTAAGGTTACGGGTTGTGTAAACAATGCCAGTGTATATGCAAAAGGCCAGTTCGCGGGTGGTATTGCCGGTGCTGCTACTGGCTCTATCGCCAATTGTGTGAACATTGGTACCGTCTATAGTGGTAAGTTTGCCGGTGGTATTACTACTTGCAGTCAGTCTGATCTCGATGTTTCTGACTGTTTCAATGGTGGAGTGGTTGAGGCTCCTACTGCTGCTGGTATTGTCGTCATGACGGGTGGTTCTGCCGCTGTCAGTCCTGTGTTCTCGAATAATATTAACGTTGGCGCTGTAAAGGGTTCGGAAAAATCAGATGCCCTTATCTATAAAAATACTGCGGCTCCTGTTATTCATGGGGGCATCTACGATAATCAGCACAGTTTGGCAGCTTCCGGTAATGCTACGGCAAAATCCGACTCTACTCGTAAGTTGACAAACGAAAAATTGCCGGGATGGACTTCTTCTCCTAATACGCTTTATCCGCAGATTTTGAGTGGTGTGGCTGCCAAGGTGGCTGCTGCTCCTGTGTTCTTGAACAAGATTGATTCTGCTGATAAGGTCAAGCACGATTTCTCTGTCGCTTCTGGTGTAACATGGAAGTCTACCCAAGGTCTGCTTAAGGTCGACGGCACTAAGGTTATACGTGTTCGTGCCGGTAACGATACACTTATTGCTTCTTCTGGTAATTTTACGCGCAGGGTCCCTATTACGATTGCGTGTGCATGGGATACTGTGGTTGAACCTGATGTTGAGGTTTGCAACGTGTATGCTGGTGTTACCTATACTAAAAACACGGAGTTGAACGTATCTGAGATTACCGACAATACGGACCCTAATGCCGATTGTGGTGTTGTGCATCTCAAAAAAGTGAAGGTTTCTGTTGGTACTGCGGGTGAGGTGCTTAAGTTTACTGGTTGTGGGTCATATAAATATAATGGAGAAGTGTTTAAGAAGGACACTTTCTTCACTAATGAGAATTGCGACTATGTAAGTATTTCGGTATATCCAAAGGCTCTGGAGGTTGACTCTATCGTCAAATTGTCTTGTTATAAGGAGTCTTATACTTATAAGGGGTCTGATGGGAAGAACTATACGATTAAACGTTCTAGTGAACCTATTATCGATTCTTTGATTTTTGTCGACCACATTAGAAGCAAAGTTTGCGATTGCGACTCTGTTATACGTCGGGTTATTGTAACTATTCCTACTGCTGTCTTCGAGACGGTGATTGCCAAAGAGCAATGTAATACCTATGACTACCAGAAGCTAAATGGCGAAATCATAACCCTTGGCTTCCCGCTTGAACAACGCGATCCGAACGAGTATTATATAAATGCTGATTTCCAGAATGTGGTTTACCGTGATACTAACTTTACCACAGGAAAGGAATTTGACCGGATTAATATTGTTAATGTCCGCATTTTCAAGTCGGTTTACAAAACCGATACTACCTCGTATGTGGGCCAGAGTTGTTCTTCCGAGACTATTACTTTGTCTAATGGTGAGGAACTTGTGCTCAAAGGAAAACGTTATCTGAATGATACTATTTTCTACGATTCACTTAAGATTTCTGCCCTTGATGATCCGAAATCTTTATATCCTCAAATTGTTCATGACGGTTGCCCTGTAACTATAGCAAAAATCAAGGTTCGTCTGAAAGGTATTTCATCCGTTAACGATACCATATATATTGGTAGCCATACGGCTGAAAAGTGTATGACTTGCGAGTTGCCGCTTGTGTTGAGCTCTATTAAGGGTGACGAGTTTGCCAATGTCGGTTTCTGCGACTTACTCACCTATAAAAAGGATTCTACAAGTCGTTCTGTTAAGAAAAAGTCCGACTATGTTGAGGTCATTCAGTTTGCAGAGGACGAGAATACGTGTGGAACAGAAACTCCATTCAAGATTAGAATCAATTCTTCTGTCTTTACCAAGGAAGAACTGCGGGCTTGCGACTCTCTAGTTTATAGAACCCGTGATAACCGTACTCTGATTATCCGCTCCGACACTTCTTTCGCCGATACTGTTGTCGGGGTTGTCCCTGTTTGCGGTTGCGACAGCATTTGGAATGTTAAGGTACAGATATTCTCGCCTAAGTATGTGAGCAAGAAGATAGAATCTTGTGGTACTTATACCTATACCTATCTCAATAAGTCTATTGCGGGTATTGAGGTTGTTAACGATACCGTAATCGTCGATACGCTTAGAAACATCTTGGGCTGCGACAGCATTATCAGGTCGTCCGATATAACTATCCACAAGGCTTATCCTGCTACTGTGAGCGTGCCTGTTGAGGTGGTCGCTTGCCAGTCTTATACCTATGTTTCTGAAAATGGTAACGAAATTGTATGTAATGCCGATACGGCGTTTAACGATACCTTGGTTACTAAGTTCGGTTGCGACAGTGTTATTCCGGTAAAGGTTTCTATTATTGAACCGGTCGTTGTAGACTCAGTTCTCCATGTGTGTGGAGATTTCGTTTACAAGAAGCGTCAGGGTGGTTCAGTGACAGTTAAGTTGGGCGATAACCCTTCTATTATCGATTCAACGTTTATTACTGATGTGTGGAAGAACGTTAATCCTGATTTGTGTGATACTGTTTTCAACCTTACCGTTTGCTCGCATGCCACAAAGGTGATACAGCCTAAGGTAGAACCTGTCTGCGGGTTCCGGGAATATACCCGTTTCGATGGGTCTAAGTTCGATATCTCAGAGTCTATCACTGTATACGATACGTTGAAGAGTCGGGTTTGCGATTGTGACTCTATCATCCGTATAGATAGCTTCTCTGTTGGCGTTCCTTTCTATCCAACGGCAGACACTAAACTTGATACTACGTTGTTCGGATGCCGTTTCTCTGAGGAACTGACTTATGTGCGTAAGTCGAATGCTTGGAATGCTGATACGACGATCTCGTTTATTCCTGTAAGTTCTGAGTCTGCCAACCAAAAGGGCTTCTTGGAAATTGTTAAGAAGAGGAATCCGAGTGTCGTTGCTCTTGATACTGTTCGCGAACGCACCGAAACCGGCCGTTATGTCACCCACTATTATTGGTTGGCGCACGATACCATGCATACGGTTACTGGTTGCGACAGTGTGATTGCCTTCCATGTGGAATACGATGGTCAGCACACTTTGGGTCGTCGCTATTTCTATGTCGACCACACCTATGCGCCTTTCGTGTTCGATGGCAAAACTTACGAAGAGCCTGACTTCAAGAAAGGTGTCGCCTCCCACGATTCTATCGAGGTTGTGCTCCCTTCTGTTACCGGAGGATGCGATACTTCTTATTTCGCTATGATTAAGATGTACCCTTGTAAGATTATCGATACTACAATGCACTGGTGCGATATGGCTACTTTCTACAATTTGCACCACGAGCAGATGAAGTTCTATAGCGACACTGTTTACACCGATACGGTACGTTACCATATCCCTTCTTCCGATACTGCAAGGTGCGATAGTGTGATTAAGACATGGCGTATCAAGGTGGGTACTACAACTCCTGTCAGCACAATTAAGCCGGTTTATGTCGGTGGCTGCGATGAAGTGACTTTCCACCGCTCCGGTCCGGCTACCAATATGGTGGCAGAAGATACCACCTTCTCAACTACTACTATGTTCCGTTGCCGTTATGTTAACAGCACGGGTTGTGATAGTGTAGTCCCTGTCAATGCTATTGTTCATAAGGTTGAGCCTGCTAATGTAATTGTAAAGAAGACAGATTTCTATCGTTATGTTAGTCCGCTCGATAACTCTATTACGCGAATTACTTCCGATACGGTTATTGAGGAGCGTATACCTGATGCGGTTACGGTTAAACTTGCCGATGGCACAACCTATACTTGCGACAGTTTGATTGTTACTGAGGTGAGCATCCGTCCTGCCGATTGGCGAGATACCGTTATTACGGCTTGCGACTCGGTTTATGCGATTGCGATGAGTGTGGCCGACGACTCTATTCGTGGTACGTTCGACGAACAGCCTAAGCAGTGGTATTATGCCGATGCGTCTTTCGATGCTCCTAATTCGGTTAACATCAATCCTTACTACCATGTGAAGATTGTTTTGAGTAAGTCTGTTTATAAATCGGTTACTCAAGAAGGCTGTGGCGAAGTGAAGTATAAGGGTAAGGTTTATAAGAAAGATGCCCAACTTATCGAACGCTTTACCAGTGTTAACGGTTGTGACAGCATTGATACGGTGAAGATTATTGTGCATCCGGTTATCTATAGAGACACTACTATTTCGGGATGTGGTTACTTGACGTTCAATTCAAAAACGTATAAGAGTGCCGATGTCGTTTATGATACAGTTCGTTATAAGAGTGGCTGCAAGTGCGATAGTATTGTTACTACGATTAATATCGATGTCTTTGAACCTGCTGTTGTTCAGCAAGTGCTCGACAGTTGTATGTTCCTCACCTATCCAAAACTTAAGGTGGTTGAATTTAGCAGTTATCTGAACGCAAATCTCTACGACGTTGTAGCGGGTCGCGACACGGTATACACTAAAAACCAGTCTTTCTTCCGCCGTTTGGGTGCCGACGAAAATGGTTGTGACTCTATTGCTAAGGTTCAGTTGAATGTTAACCCATGCTACCCTTATCCGGTTATCATTAATAAATACAACTGGATTCTGGCCCTGAATAAGGATTTACTGACAAAAGATGTGAATTCTAGCCATATTACCGGCTACCAGTGGTACAAGGTGGAAGATGGCGAAGATAACTTGTTGCTTGGAGCTAACCAGTCGTACTACACCGAAGACCAGGCCTTAGAGGGCTGTTATAAGGTGCATGTGTTGTTCGGCAAACAGGAAATGGAGTCTGAAAGTATTTGTATAGATCCGTCAAAAACAGTATCTTTCTCTTACGACTTGTATCCAGACCCTGTTGCTGTTGGCGGCAAGGTTTCAATTAAGTGTAACTTTAAAGTGGAAGACGCCACTATAGAGATCTACAATATGCTTGGTGTTAAGGTTTATCGTGGACAGTTCAATGCGAAATCGGGTTCCGATGTTGAAATTCCGTACGTATTTAAAAATGCCGGGAACTATTATTTGAAACTGGCAGTTGCTGAGGGTACTGTCCTTGGAAAGAAGTTGATTGTTAAATAAATATTCAAATTACGTCTACATGCTTTTAAGCAATCGTCATAGGTTACATTCTAAGCTCGGGATGGTAGGACTCTTTATGGTTGTCTTGTCATGTCTGTGCTTGACGGCTCCTGTGGCGTCTGCCCAGTCTGCCAACCGAGCGCTTAAAATGAATCCGAGGGCTTATACGGGTAAGCGCGCCTGGTGGTTGAACTATCAGTATTTCCCTGAACTGACGATTTTTGGTCAGAACGAAGATACTATTCCCGATGTGAAACACCGTTTCTCTTTTTTCTTGAATGGTGGGTATGCGGGCTTCGCTTTCAAACGCTCTGATGCTACTGCCGAACGAAATTTCGGACTCGGTTTTGGCTTTCATTACAATCACTTCGTTTCTCCAAATTGGGGCTTCCGTACTGGACTTGGTTTGAATTATTCTTCTTCGTCTGCTAAAATGGGTGCTTTCCAAGATAAATTTGTGAAGATTGACCAAGAATACGACGAAGTACGTTACAAGTACGATTTTGAATCTGTATCGGAAGATTATGACGCTTATTTGATTGACATACCTCTCCAACTGGTTTACCACTGGAAGAAACTGATGGTCGGCGCGGGTTTTAAGATGGCCTTCCCGCTGGTTGTGGGTTACAATCAGTCGATGAAAGGTGTCACCACTTCTGCCTATTTCCCCCAGTACGATGATTATATTGACGACTCTTGGGTGATGGGGTGTGGCTATTACAGCCAGTTCGCTTCCGACAACAAGTTTGCTGTGGCTCCTGTCGTCTGTATGTTAGCTGCCGATGTGGAATATATGTTCCCTCTAAACAGAAAGTATTCTGTTGGCGTGGGCGCATACATCGATTATTCTATTTCTTCCATCAGTTTCAGAAAGAGTCAGTTGACGGATAATGTCGGAGATCAGGAATCAATGGTTGGCACAACTAACGAGGTTCCCGTTTCTGTGGTTACCAACAGTTTATTGTCTGGCATGAAGAATTATGAGTCAGATAAAGTGGTACCGGTCATCAAGTATATGAATGCGGGTATAAAAGTCTCGCTTAATATAAATTCTTACGGACCTCCGAAACCCAAAACTAAGCCTTATTAGTGGTGGTTTTATTTTAGATACTTATGAGGAAATTTTTCTTATTTACAGTTTTAGCTACTATCGTCGCTCTGCTTCCTGTCAGTGCGCAGCACAATATGGTTTTCCGGTATAAGGGCGAAGCCTTTTACGGGAATGAGGTTAACTCTACCGATTCCAAATTTATGGTCGGTGGTGAGTATGCTTTTGAATTGCCGCAGTTCGGTAAGAAGAATTGGCATTATACCTACAAATTCCCTACTGTTGGCTTTGCTGTGGGATATATGAAACTTATGGGTACCGATTCCATTTCAAATATCGCCTATACGTATCCATACTTCTTGTATCCTTTTGTACATACTCCGCGTGTGGCCATCAATTTGCGTTTGGCTACCGGTTGTGGTATGTATATCGATTATAAGGATAACGGTCGCCATCAGAGCTATTTCCCTTATGTGGGTGTTTATTCCGCTGGTCTTACTGGCGATATTTTCTTAGCTACACGCTATGGAAATCCGTTGTCGCAATGGCAGGTTACGTTTGGTGGTAACTGCACGTGGTTGCACGATGGCTTCATCGACCGCAATACCATGGTAATGTTTATTCCTTATGCTAATTTGGGTTTGAAATACACTCCGAATGTATATCCTTTGCCTATGAAGCATCCGGCCCGTCCTGTCCGGCATGTAATGTGTCTCGAAGGAGGCGTGCAGGGTGGTGTCAACCAACTGGGGGCGGAAGACGGCATCAAATACTATCCGAATGTTTCGTTAAATGTCGGCTTGTATTATCCGTTCTCTAATGCGTACCGTATGGGTTTTGGCCTCGATGGCTTCTTTAATGCGGCTTACGATGGCAAACAGCGTGTATATAGTCGACGTTACAACTTTATAAAGGAAGACAAATTTAAAAATAAGATAAGGGGTGGTATCTTTTGGGCTAACGATATGACGATTGAGCGTTTCTCTGCTGGTATTCATATCGGTTTTTATCCGTACAATCCTATCAAGGTTCCGGCTGTTGACGAGTTAGGTTACACTTGGCCGAACCGGTGTGAGGATTTTATGTATTGGAAGTTTGTCACCAAGTATAGGTTCACCAAGCACCTGTATGCTACCACTTCTTTAAAGTCTCACCTCGATGCTGTTGAAGACTTTGAGGTTGGTTTGGGCTATTATATGGCCGATTTTGGCAACCGTGTGAAGAATCCGTTCTCGCGTATTTCTTTCAAGAAGGAAGATCCGAACGAACTTAAGGTTGAAGGCGAAACGTATTCGAAAAAGCCATTCCGTCATCGCGAGTTGTTCGACGAGTAGCGTTATGGCTGTTTCTGATTGGTCTTGATAGTGGGAGGTACCAAGTTTTTTGATTAATTTTGTTCCTGTTATATGGAGAAACTTTATTATTCAATTGGCGAGGTTGCCGAGGTTCTAGATGTGCCACAAAGCACTTTGCGCTTTTGGGAGACCCAGTTTGCCGATATGCCGAGTTTTCTTTCTCGGAAAAACGACAAGGGTACCAGGCGCTATTCAAAACAGAACCTCGAAAATTGTCGTGCCTTGCTATACCTCTTGAAAGTAAAGGGTATGACCATTGAGGGGGCAAAAAAGACGCTTAAAGCACGCGGCGCACGCAATAATGGTGCCGATGGTGAGGTGCCTTCCGACAACGTCTCGGTTGTGGAGCGACTTATTTCTATACGTAACGAACTTCAGGGACTGGTCGACGTTTATGATGATATTATTAAAGGTAAAGAGGCGGATGCCGACGATGTGTTATGATTTTAGGATTTGTTGGTTCTTTTTCTGATATTCCATTTGTCGATATTATTGAATGGATTGGTACTTTTGCGTTTGCCATCTCGGGTATACGGTTGGCGGCAAAAAAGGAATTCGATTTGTTCGGGGCCTATGTGGTTGGCTTGTTGACGGCTATTGGCGGTGGTACCATTCGTGATGTCTTGTTGCAGACAACTCCTTTCTGGATGTCTAGCTCTCGCTATATGGTTTGTACCGGTATCGCATTGCTTTTCGTAATTGTCTTCCGTAAATACATTGTCAGACTGAATATCACTTTCTTTATTTTCGATGCTATTGGCTTGGCTTTGTTTACTGTGGTTGGCTTAGAAAAAACGCTGGCGTTCCATAGCCCGTTTTGGGTGGCTGCCATTATGGGCATTATGACTGGTGTGGCTGGTGGTGTGCTCCGCGATATCTCAATCGCAGAAATTCCGCTTATTTTCCGTAACGAGATTTATGCCTCTGCTTGTCTTGCCGGTTGCTTGTGTTATTATGTCGGCCTTCGGCTGGGTATTGACCAAACTGTAAATCAGTTGCTCTCGGCGTCTCTTATAGTGATTACCAGGGTGCTCTCGGTTCGTTTCGGTATTGGTTTACCTAAAATTAAGCCCGAAGATAGCTAGTCTTCATGAGTTATGAAACGTCTGTTCTTGGTTTTTGTTTTATTGGCTTGTGCAGTTCCTATTGTACGGTTTTCTTCGCATTCTCCAATTTTTTCTGGTGCTGATTCGGTGACAGATGTTATGTCTCTACTTGATTCTGTAGCCGACGCGCCTGTCCCTGCAGCTAAGAAAGATACTGTCACTATTGTGGCTGTTGGCGATGTTCAGCTGGGTTCGTTTTATCCCGATTTGAAATACTTGCCCTCTTATGAGGCCGTTTGCTGTTTTTTTAACGATGTAAAGCCTGTTTTGGCGGGTGGAGATGTCACTTTCTGTAATTTGGAGGGCTGTTTTGCCGATACTTCTATGGCTATACGCAAAATGCGTAATTCCAAAATCAGTCATCGATTTGGTTTCCCACCATCTTATGTAGACGCATTGTGCGATGCGGGGTTCACATTGGTGAGCTCTGCCAATAACCATTCGGGCGATTTTTCGGAAGATGGCCGCAAACTTACGGCTGCCGTCCTCGATTCGGCTGGTCTATATTGGGCAGGACATTTGAAACGGCCTTACGCTGTTTTTGAAAAAGATAGTGTCCGATATGGTTTCTGTGCTTTTTCTCCAAATTCTGGCGTCTGCCATTTGGCGCTGAAGAAGCGGGCTGAAGCTATGGTTACTTATTTGAAAAAGAAACTGGAGTGCGACGTGGTTATCGTTTCCTTCCATGCTGGTGGCGAGGGGGCAGAGTATCAGCATGTGACTCGTAAAAAAGAGTTTTATGTGGGGTCTGACAGGGGTAATTCCTATGAGTTCGCACATATGTTGATTGATGCCGGTGCCGATTTGTTGTTGGGGCACGGGCCGCATGTGTTGCGTGGTGCAGAGTTGTATAAGGGGAAGCTGATTCTTTACAGCATGGGCAATTTTGCTACTTATAGCGATATCAGTGTGTCGGGTATTTGTGGCGTGTCGGCTGTTTTCCGCATCCGTTATTATGTCCCCGAAGGGCGGTTCCTCTCTGCCGAAGTTGTCTCAACCTACCAGCAGAAACCTCATAAACCTGGGCCGCATCCCGATTCACAGCATCGGGGTTTTTATCTTTTGCGGAGTCTGTCTCTGGAAGATTTCCCAGAGTCGCCGTTATGTTTTGTTTCGCCGGGGCTTATCGAACCCCGGTAAAAACAATATCAGCTTATTCGCTTAGAATTCTTATGGTGCGCCATACGGCATCTTTCATTGCGTATTGTGGTGCAAATCCTATCGCTTTTATCCGGCTGTTGTCGAGGATGGCTGTGGTTGCTATGCTGAATCCCTTGCTTTCTGTTTCGTTTGGCAGATCAAACACCACATTCTTTCCGTTGTATTCAGAACAGAGTTGGGCGAAGTCTTTCAGGTGGACGTTTGTATTTTCGCTGCTGACGTTGTAGGCGGTGCCAATTTCACCGTGTAGAAGGACCTGGAGCAGGCCTGCGACGGCGTCTGCAACGTAGGTGTACGAAAAATACTGGTTGCCCTGGCTCTTTAGTACGATTTCTTCGTTTGCTATGGCGTTTTTAATGAATTGCGAAGAGGCTTTGCTGTCTTCTTCCAGCATAGTAGGACCGAAAATTCTACAGAGACGGGCAATTTTCACCTTAACACCCCTTTCTGCTATATACGATTGGCACATCGCTTCGCTTACCCGTTTTGATTCGTTGTAGCACGAACGGGCGTTGCTCAGGTTCAGGCGTCCATTGTAGTCCTCTGTGAACCACTCGTCTTTCAATGCGTTTCCGTATACTTCGTTAGTTGAGGTGTAGATGACTGTTGCTCCGCATTTTTCTGCCAGGTTCAAAGCGTTTTCCGCACCCTTTATGTTTATCATAATGGTTTCGATTGGGAATTTCGAGTAGGCCATAGGGTGGGTGTTGCTTGCGGCAGGTATGATGTAGTCTACCTTCAAATCGTTGCTGAATGGCTGACAGACATCTTGCTGGATGAACTCGAAGTTCGGGTTGTTGAAGTATTCACCAAGGCGTGTGGCGGCTTTCTCTTTGTTCCGGCCAACCGCATACACTTTTACGTCGTTCATGGCCATAAGGGCATCAATCAGCATGACGCCTACCATGCCAGTGGCTCCAGTAATCAGAAAACTTTTGCCGTGTAGTAGCTCTATATCTTTTTGGCTGAGAATGTATTTGATATCTTCCTGGTATAGGGAATGTTTTTTGTTCAGTTTCATCTGTTGCCGGTCTTTTTTTGTTTTTATGGCTGGTTTATTTAAGCCAGTTGTTTTTGTCGCGTGAAAGGTAGCCTTTGAACATTTCCAAATCGTCTTTTGTGGTAAGTTTTATGTTCTTGTCGCTTCCTGCGGCAAAGTGCAGTTTTACGCCTAACTCAACCATCATGGTGTTGGTATAGTGCGAGCCGTAGATGCCTATTCCTTTCTCGAATGCCTCGTGATATTTCTCGTCGAGCAGGTCAAAACGGTAGGCCTGTGGTGTGGATACACGGCGGAGGGTCTCGCGGGGGATGAATTTGGTTGTGGTCGTTTCGTCGTCCTCGCTGATTACGAAAATCTGCTCGTTGTAGGGCATTGAGGTAACGGCGTTACCATATTCATGGGCTTTCTGTATCACATCGGTCAGTACTGCGGGTTCTATCAGGGGTCTGATGCCGTCGTGAATGATGATGATGTCTTTAGCGCTCGCTTTGTCTTCCAAATTGTAAACTCCGTTGCGGATGGACTCCTGTCCGGTTTTACCACCTTTGACAATCCATTTCAACTTATCAATGCCGAATTGTTTGGCGTAGGCCCATACAACATTTTCCCAACCTTCAATGCATACAACCTCAATTGCGTCAATCATCGGGTGGCGCTGGAAACTGTCGAGGGTATAGATGAGGATTGGTTTGTCGTATACGTTGATGAACTGCTTGGGTATGTCTTGACCCATGCGCTGGCCAGAACCGCCTGCTATTATTACGGCTATATTCATATAGGAGTTTAATGATTTTTCTGATTGCAAAATTAGAAATAAATCTTGTGTTTTGTCGCTTTATACGGTTTTATCTTCTTCTCTTTCATCTGAAGTGCCTTTTTCCATCAGGTCTACATATTGTATTATCTCTTTCTTAATTTCATACAGTTTCATTTCGTCAACGTCGTGGGCCAGATAATACACTACGGTGTTGTTGTCGCGCTTCAGTACCCGCCTTATTGCGCTTATGGGTATGTTTAGTGAGAACGAAACTTTGACTATTATGGTCCGGGCATCTGTTATATCTTGTGTTATGCGCATGTGTTGTTCGGTCAGCAAATCCCTCGTTACCCCAATATGTTTTAGGGTGACGTTTACTACTATGTTTAGTAGGTTCTCGGTGTTTAATGCTGGTGCCTCCATTAATTAAATATATATACAAATATAACTTATTTTTTGAAACTATCCTTTCGTTCCCGTGCTTTTGGTTGCTATCTCTGTCATCTTGTCTGTTCCCTAAATAAAAAACGATGTTGGTTGAATTTAAAACCAGAACTCATCCGAACGGAGTATTTTTATTCCCGAAAAAGAATTATAAATACTAGCTACTATGAACACAACACTAACTAAATGCGTTTTGCTGTTTACCGCATTGCCTTTAGGTGTTGCTGCCGATCAGGGGCAACTTTTAACGAAGGTGACGGTTTTGCAAAACGGTGCATCGCAAAGTTTTACGATGTACGATTCTGGGAAAATGTACTTTTCTGGTAACACTTCCCTTGTTATCGATACAATAGGCAATGGAAATACCGTGGTTGCCGATTTGAAAAAAGTCGATAAGATCCTCTTCTCTACTTTCGAGTCCTCTTCTTCGGGCAACGTCTCCGTCTTGAACGACGCGTCGGCTATGGCTGTTATTCCAGCTGTTGCAACAGAACAGATTTCTGTAGTCGGGGTATCTGGCAGTTTTACCTACCAGATTGTTGATTTCTCGGGGCGTGTTTTGCTTCAGGGAATAGCTGTTGCAGACGAGGCCATCGGCATCTCTTCTCTACCGAAAGGTGTGTTCTTGATTAGAATTAATGGTTCAATCTTAAAATTCAGTAAATTATGAAAAAGTATTTAATGCTTCTGGCGGCGGGCTCTTTTTCTGCGTTGCTTTTCGCTGAATCCAAGATGGATTTCCATCTGTTGGGCGGATTGACCGAGTCTTTTGGTATTAGTGTAATCGATACTATTCGTTTCCACGATGGGGTTATGTCTGTTGAAGGGCCAGACAAGCAGTATGCCGTTGCCGATGTCGACAGTGCCACTTTCTCTTTCGATCAGACTGCCGTGGCGGGCGATACGGTCTTCATAACATATAACGGAAACAGTGTGGTTGTCGATAATCCGTATTCTTCTGTCGTTGCCAATGTTTCGGATGCCGATGTCGTAATCTCGTCACAAGAAGGGAAAAAAGGCATTGTTTATTATTTGACTGGCTCTTCTTCCAATGGTTCGTTCTCATTGACACCCGACCACGGTTTCACACTCTGCCTTGATAATTTGGATTTAACAAGTGCGTCTTCTGCTCCTGTTTGTCTGAACAAAGGCGCAGATGGTGAATCTTATGCTGCTACCATACACCTTAGGGGTAATTCGTATTTGGCCGATGCGGCTGGCAGTCCGTTAAAAGGCGCTGTCTATTCAAAGTCGAAACTGAAAATTAGTGCCGACTCTCTTTATACGGGTGCGTCAATCTCGGTAAAGGGAAATGCCAAACATGCCGTGAATTGTGCTAAACGTGTGGAACTCTATAGTGGCAAACTGAACATTGACGGTGCTGCTGGTGACGGTATCAATGCCGATGGGGTAGAAGTTTATGGCGGAGAGTTGTTCGTTTCCGGTACTGTTGGCGACGGAGTTGACTGTTCTGAAGTCGTTCGAATTGCGGGTGGAACTGTCAATGTTGATTCGGATGCTGACGACACCAAGGCAATTAAATGCGATAGCCTTGTGGCTGTTTCTGGGGGAAACGTCAGTGTATCTGTCTTAGGTGCGGGTTCGAAGGGCCTAAAAGCGGGACAATTGGTCGCTATTAGTGGTGGCACGTTTACAGCCTCTCTTTCGGCTGTTGCTCCTTATGTCAATACGGACGATGATACTGACTATGGTTACAACACGGCTGTGACCTCAAATGGAGACATTGTTGTTTCCGATAGCGCGATTGTTGTTGTAAAGGGTAATGGTGTTGCCGCAAAGGCATTGAGTGCCGATGGCAGTATTGAGGTCACTGGTGGCTCGGTTGAGGCCGAACTCACCGGTTACTACTATAAGGAAACGGCTAATGCCGATACAGCTTCTGTTTGTGGATTCAAGGCCGATGCAGATGTCCGCATTTCAAATGGCGTTGTCAGCATCTCCACTGGCGACAGCTCGAA
This sequence comes from Bacteroidales bacterium UBA3297, assembly GCA_002362105.1. Classification (GTDB taxonomy): domain Bacteria; phylum Bacteroidota; class Bacteroidia; order Bacteroidales; family Paludibacteraceae; genus Physcocola. Next base: position 25,551 of record DETD01000014.1, on the reverse strand, counting down.
TGTTTCAAAGGGTATAAAGGGCGAATATGTTTATATATCTGGTGGCGATGTAACGATTAATAATAAGGGCGGTTACTGGTACACGTCTTCTACCTCATCTTCCTCTAGCCAGGGCGGTGGGCGGTTCGGTGGAGGCCCTGGCGGTTTTGGCAACTCTTCTACTACAACAGTCAACTCTTCAACGCCTAAATGTATACGTGGTGACAAATTAGTCAGCATTACGGGTGGCGTGACTAAACTTACTTGTGCGCACGGAAAGGGTATCACTTCCGACGAGGCTGTCGTTATCGGTAATGAAAAAGGCAACGACGATGATCTGTCTCTTGTGGTTATGGCTGGTACGTCTTCCGATGCTTCCTATGTCAAGGGGGGTGAAAACTCTAGAACTAAGTATTGTGCCGGACCTAAGGCTATCAATTGCGATAAGACTATCGACATTTATAGTGGAACTATTGAGGCTAAGGTTTTTGATACAGGCATAAAAGGCCGCGATGTTACCATTAATGGTGGTAAAATTACAATCGATGCTCCTTACGACCAGGGCATTCATGGACGCAACACGCTGACTGTTAATGGTGGCGACATTTACGTCGGTAACTCTTACGAGGCATTTGAGGCAATAACCCTGACAATGAATGGCGGTATTACCTCTATTTATGCGTCTAACGACGGTTGGAACGCCTCTGTGTCGTCTTCGGGTTTGTCGGGAACCCCTTCTATAACCATTAATGGTGGATACCACTATCTTAATGTAGGAAGTGGCGATACCGATTGCCTTGACAGCAACGGAGGTATGACGTTTACTGGCGGTGTGTTGATTGTTGAGGGCGGAAGTACGCTTGATGGTGGTGATGGCGGTAGTTACAGTTTTACATACAAGGGAGGAAAACTTATGCTTTTTGGCTCGGGTGTTGAGAATTCGCCTTCGGGCGCAACTACAACGTCGGGTGCGGCTGGTTCTGCCAATACGCTTTATACGGCGGCCAACAATGGGGTGGTGTTATCTTCGTTCACTACTACCAAAGCGTCCAATAACCTATACTTCTTGTACGACTCGTCTGCTTCGCTGACTTCTGGCGGAACGCTGACAAATGTGACGAAAACGGTGAACTTCCGTTGGACGGGTAATTCGACACTTACTTATAGCGAAGGCGGTACCATTGCAAATGGAACGGCACTGGGGGCTGCCAGCTCTTCTTCTGGCCCTGGTGGATTTGGTGGAGGCCCTGGGGGCAATTGGTAACGAGACAGACTTGTAATCAGGAAGCCTTTGGCTTAAACCATGTCCGAATAATATTAAAAGTCAAGGAGTTGTGCAAGCTGCGCAACTCCTTTTTTATGGGGGGATATGTAGTTATGCACTTCCAGTACAAAATTCATTCAGTGCTATTCCCCAAAAACTGTTATTTTACATCAGGTGAAATTCAAGTTGACTTCGTGGAGCTATATTTTCACTATTTTCGTAAATTTGCTTGATTCTAGGAGATGAAATTGCTGATTTAAAATAAATAAAATATCGCTCTTTAAAACCTAAATAATTTCTAAGTATGAGAAAGAAGATAATGTTAGTTGTTCTAATGGGTTTGGGGCTTTCATTTGAAGGATTTTCCCAAAATCAAAAACACGAGGCTGTAGATTTAGGACTTAGTGTGAAGTGGGCAAAATGTAACGTGGGTGCTAACACACCAGAAGAATATGGTGATTATTTTGCTCGTGGAGAAACAACGACAAAGGATACTTATACGGATGACAACAATGTGTGGAAAAAGTTATCTGCTGATTATTTGTTAAAAGACTTTGATAAAGAAAAATTTCTTTCAAAGGGGGCTTTGGACAGCAATGGGAACCTTACCGCAAAATATGATGCTGCATGTGTGAATTGGGGCGGTTCATGGCGTCTTCCTACTATTAATGAATTGATGGAACTTAGGGAAAAATGTACGTGGAAGTGGACTACATTGAACGGTGTGAATGGCTATGAAGTTACTGGCCCAAATAACAATTCAATTTTCATTCCGGCTGCCGGAATACGAGTAGGCTCTGAACTAAACTATTCTGGCACAATGGGCACATATTGGACTTCTTCAACTTTTGATGACTTTATCTTTGGCGTCTTTTTTTATATAAAACCAACATATTACTATTGGAGTAACACAGACAGATCCGATGGCTTTTCAGTCCGTGCTGTCACTGAGTAGAAGATTGAGAGTCTGGCACAAAATACAAAGTAGGAGCTGGCACAAAACTGGTATAGGAAGAACAACGCTCGTAAAATTGAGAAGGGTGACGGGGACGCTATGGGACATTACTTCACATCGTATCAGGTTTTGTTTCTGACATCACCTTGGTTGTAAAGGACGACGAACTGGAAAGATAACTACATGCTGCTAAACTGGTGGTTAGGGAACATGTTCCGAAGAAATTATTTGTTAATCGCCCGCTATTGTCTAGGCAATCAGTGATAATGTTTCTCGTACCAAATCTTGAAACCGGGAATATCGACGATTCCGTTTTTCGAGTAGCTGTAGCTGTTAAACAGCAAAGCTTTTAGCGATTCGGGCGTTCCGTCGTCTTTCCTATAGTCAGACATCCCGTTTGCCCTGTAAAAGTTCACATACTCGTCTATTATAGGTTGGTGCTGCATCTCAAACTCAAACCATGCGCGTTCGGCCGCCCAAAGGTCGTAGTAGTTTTCGTCGGCGTCTTCAGGAAATTCGTCCTCGCCTGCATAGTAACGGCATTTGTCCGACAGTTCGTCGTATAGTATTTCGTGTAACTGGTCGCTGCTTTGGCCTAACAGGAATTCTATGTCAACAGTTTCTCCGCGTTCAATCCTTTTCGATATCATAGTGACAGGGAAGAACAATATGGAGCTGTCTTTGTAGCGTATTGCGTAGTCAGTTCCTTTCTCGTCGGTCACTTTTACCCAATGTGTGCCGAGCAACTCGTTCAGCAGTTCGCCAAGGCAGTAGCCTAGTGTTTGCAGTTCTGCTGTCTCATGCTTTTGGTAGTAGCCTTCCTTCAGAATGCCTTGAAGTAGGTAGAGCTTCCCTTCAAACGTATCGTATTGGTCTTGTACGTCATCTTTCAGGTGACCTTTTACCCATTCGTTTCTTTCTGCTATGACTTTTAGGTCTTGTGCATCTAGTTCGTTTATTTGTTGTTCCATTGATTCATACTTTTTGTAAATGTACAAAAAATCTTTCTTTTGGTTTATGAGTCTGCTTTTATGGCTGTAGATGCGAACTGTGGCATTCCTTCCTGTATGGTTAGAAAGAAACGGGTACAAGACGAACTCTTGTACCCGTTTTATGGTTTGTTAAATTGTTGCTTAGAATCGGTAGTTGACGCCAATACCGAATGCGTAGTTATTACGTTCGAACTTGTCTTCTCCGCTCAACATACCCGATTCTTTCAACTGTTTCGCAGTCTCAGCACCTGCTAAGGCTGCTGCTGTTGCGCTCAGGTTGTTGTAGTCGTTTGTACTGCGGGTATAGTCGTCGTAGAACGATTTGTAGAACGACAGGTTGAATTTCAGACGGTCGTTAACAGGTATTCCGAATCCTGTACCGAGGTCCCAGTTGCTGACATTATACGACATGTCGCTGATGTATTCGTCGGTATTGCAGAAGTGGGTGCGGTGGCCGCCAATTGAGAACTGCAAGTGCTTGCAGATGTCCCATTCCAAGCCGAGCAAGTATTCGGTGGTGTTACCACCAAGAAGTTCTTGGCGGTCTTTATACTGGTTCGCCTGCTTGTCGAAGAATAGGTGGAAGCCACCCATCAGACGCAGATTGTCCAAAACCTCGTATTGCAAACCAACGGTGAACAGGGCTGGAAGGTCTTCTTCCACTTTTTCGCCGTCTTTGAATTTTTGCAGGGCGCTGAAGTTGGCTGCCGATTTGCTGTTAACCGCATCGTTTTTCAACTTCATGCTGGTTTTGAATTCGTATCTGGTAGAGAAGTTCCACTTGTTTATCTTATAGTCGAGTCCAATGATAGGTGCAACTCCCCAACCGTATTGGTCACAATCTAGAATAACGTCCTCGTCGGTTACAGCTCCAACTTTCCGGCTAGCCGCTTCAGCAGTTTTTAGTTTGGCAATGCCTTCGCTCAGCTGTTTTGCGTTGTCGCTTTCACCCATACCGGCAGCTTCTAGTTGGTCTAATTTCGCCTGGTATCCTTCTGCCATTTCGCTATAGGTGTCGGCAATGGCGCCGGCTTTTGCCAATTTACCGGAATTAGGGTCCATGAACATAATGTTTTTAACGTGTCCTTTGTAGCTGGCATTGCCGTAAAGAGCTCGTGCGCCGAGGTATACAGAAAGGTTATCTGTTACTTTTTTTGCGGCTCCCAGGGTGATACCAATGTAGTATTGGCGGCCTTTCATATACATGTCGGCGTAGTAGCCGTTGCCCAGAAATCCGCTTTTTGCACCAAATGCGTTCAATAGTGCCACGTTACTCTCGAAAGAACCCAGTCCTTTTGCAAATTCACATTTGCCACCTCCTCCGGTTACAGCTGTGTTTAACTGGAAACTCCATCCGTTCCAATTGTAGGCGGCTTGGAGCGAAGGTACTAATGGAGCGCTAGCTTCGCCTTCAAACTTTTTGGTTATGTTTTTGTTGTTTGTGGCTCCGTAGGCAAATGCGGGGAATGTTGAAATAATGTTGCGTTGCTGTTGGGCACTCTGAATGTTGAATGATACGTGCAGTCCGCTGTCAAGAAATGCTACACCTGCTGGATTCGAATACACGCCGTCGATGCCGATAGCGCCATCGCGGGCAGGATTTCTCAAATACTCTGCACTTTGGTTAGTGTTTGTGTTCAAGCCACCGGCTATTGCTTCGGCTAGGCTCATTAGCATCGCAGTGCCCGATAGTACGATTTTTTTCATTACTCTTTTTTGTTTAATACCCTCTCCTTTCTTTGCTATCACGCAAATTATTGTAGTTCAAGTAGGGTGTCGTTATCAAATACGGCGCAAAATTAGAGTATTTTATTTTCTTTCTGTTGATTTTCTTAATGTTTTATATTTAACATTGTTAACAATATTGCTTATTTTGTTGTGTATCAGATTTATAGGTGGCTTATTATTATCGTTGTTGGAGGCAATATTTAAGGTGTTATAACTTAATTTTAACTAGTTTGCATAAATATAAATTTGTTTCTGTGTTCTCTTTTTATTATTTTTGTGCCCGCAAAAGTCTGGTCTGCGGTAATAGCTCAGTTGGTAGAGCGTTGGCTTCCCAAGCCGAAGGTCGCGGGTTCGAGTCCCGTTTACCGCTCAAGGTTTTTACCTTAAAAGTACCTGTTATAGGGGATACCTTCAAATAAGTTAAGACACTACAGGGCCTAGGTTGTTCTTTTGTGTTTGTTGTTTTTGTCTGTGAGATTTCCTTTTTTGGAATTTTTTGACAAAAGTGCACTAAGATAAAACTAAAGGCAAAAAAAGTCAGCGTTTCCGCTGACTTTTTTGTTTTTTATTCCTTTCGATTTTATCCAATTTTATTGACGTGTAGAATGTTGCTGTTCCGTTTGGCAATCAGCCATTTCCCGTCTATTTTTTTGTATTCATCATCGTAGTAGACATTCTCTTGTGTGGTGCATTGTGTCCCGTTCTGGGTTTCGACTAGTGTTATTTGGCAGTAGCAGCGCCCAATAGCTTGGTCTCCTTTTATGTTCAGCATTTGTTGTCCGTTCAGGTGGAAGACCGAATCAAGCGTGTTGAGGAAGTTATGCATGGTGTTGCCGATTTCTTCGGCGCCGTTAAGTGTCATCTTCAATTCGCCGTTAACATAGGTTTTATAGACGGCGTCGGTCGTGAAGAGGGTCTTCTGTGCCTGTCCGTTTTGTGCATCGGCCAGTATGGCGTAGCTGTCAACAAGCTGTTTTAATGCCATTCGGTCGGTAATTTCTTGAATTTTCTGCTCTAAATCCATCTGTTGTATGTTTTCTGTTTTTATAAGATATTCATCATTTTTAGGGCTCCCAGCATTTTTCCCCAGTTTTCGTAGGGTGCTTTCCCGAACTGGAACCATTTCCCGCAAAATTCTTTAGCGCCGTTTCTGCTGCTGTCGTCTATGAGGTAACTGCCTTGGCTTAAGTTTTTGTGGTGGCTGAGTACCAGACGGTTTTCCGCCTTTTCTCCCAAGTATTTTTTCACCCAGCGCACTTTGTCGCTCCATGCCCTGTTGTTATCCCAGGGTGCGGTCGAAAGCAGATAGGTGTTAAAGTGCTCGCTTAGCAGGTCGAAGGCTTCTACTGCTCCCTTTATCGGTTCCATGCGTGAGAAAATGTCGGGCACGTCGTCGTAGTGGTCGCGGTATTTTTCGGTCTCCTTGGGTGTGAGCTTATGCTTTACGGCTCCTGCAAAGTCTACCAGCACGCTGTCCATATCGAGGTACAGAATCGGCCGGTTGTCCGCTGCAAAATGGTCGGCTTCCCCTTTGTCGCCGTTGCATATTTTCGGTTCAGTCCCCAGCAAGTATTTTAGCGTTTCGTTCCAATTGCTGACTGGTGCTTCGCCAAACTGCAGCCATGTGCCTTCAAATTGGGCGGCTCCTTTTCCCGCACGTCGGTCAACCAATAGCTGGCCTTCGTTCAGGTCTTTGCGGTGTGTCATTATCACGCGTTTGTAGCCGTAGATGCCGAGGTGCTTTTTCACCCATTTTATTTTCTCACTCCATACGTCTTCGTTGTTCCAGGGGGCTGAGGTCAGTATGTAGAGGTCGTAGTGTCTGCTCAATGCCTTAAATGCTTCCACTGCGCCTTGTACTGGTTCCATTTCCTGGTATATTCCAGGCACACATTCAATGTGGTTTTTGTATTGTTCCCTCTCTTTGTCGGTTAGCGATGCTTCAGCTTTGTCAATGTCGGCCAGAACACCTTCCAACCCGAAGTAGGCGATTGGTTTCTGTATATGGTTAATTTGGTCGCTAAGCATGTGCAGAATGGGAACCACGTTGTTTGCCCAGTCGTCGGCAGTTAGCAGGCCGGTGCCGTCGTAGTTGAAGTTGTATTTGAAGTGCTGTTTGAAGAAGGTTTCACTGTAGAGTAGGAAGTCGTTCTTTCCTGCGAAAAGCCCGTAGATGTATTGTTCCTCGCCGCGTGGTACATATTTGAATTGTTTGGGCATGAAATGCCGGATATGTCCTTGCTGGGTTGGCGTGAACACAATTTCGCGTTTGCCTTCTGGGGTCGATATGCATACGTCTGTTATGCAGTGGGGGAGTACAAATATCGGATTGATTAAAATGCGGTATTGTCCGTATAGGGCTTGCACAAGTGTGCCGCCTATACCCACTCCTATCACTATGTCGGCTTTTTCAGACTTAACCAGAAGGTTGAGCGAGGCTAGGGCTTCGGTCGGGTCAGCGGGCAGGTTTGGGACAATGACCTCTCCTTCGGGGTACTGCTGTTGTAGTAGCTGTGCTCCGTTGTCGTTGAATGTGTCCGCTGGCGCTATTTCTACATAGATTATCTTCATATCCGCTTTAAGGAATTTTAATAACCTGAAAGGAAACCATTCTTCACTAAAAAAGTTTCACACCTTCAGTTGTTCGCAACTTAAAGATATGAAACTTTTGTTTTTTTACCAACTGTCGTGTTGGCCGTTTTTGTTCTGTTATGCTTTTTGCTCTTTCAGGGCTTCAGCCTTCAAATCCATGAACTTGGTGTCTCCCTTGACAATTGTGGCCGCAATTTTAACAACTTGTTCTGTCGTTTCCAACTTCAGCACAATGTCTAGTTCCTTGTTCTCGTTAGGAGTAATGAGGTGGCTGAATTTGCATTGCTTCAGGTTCTCAATAAACAGCCCGCAACCCACTTCTTCTTCTGCACAGGCTTTAATCATGCCTATATTGCAGACACCTGGAGATATCGGATTGCCAGGGAAGTGGCCTTTGAAGATGTTGTGGTCAGGATTCAGAACAACATGGTAGGTTACCAGGCCTTCTCCGTTTTCTTTGCCTGCGATGGTGAAAAAATCGTTCTTCAGCATGGTTAATCCTCCTCAAACAATTTTATTTGGCATGAGGCAATCGTCTCGTCGCCAATTTTGGTTGTGGCTTCCATTAGGGTGACGTTCATCACCTGTGCGGTGGCTACCACATCGGTGGTTAGCTGTTCGCCCACACGGGGAAGGCGCACAATCTGGCATTTTTTAATCTCGCCAATATAGCCGAGTTTCGGCTTGCTGGCTTCGCCGTTGTTCTGTTTGTTCTTGACGCCATTGTAGGCTGCGCAGGTCTGGGCAATATGTTCAATAACGCCCATCTCACGCAATTGCCCTCCTTCGCAGAACACATTGTCAGCCAAAACGGTCAATCCCGATTTACCCGTTGTTTCTGTGGCACCGTAGAAGGTGTCAATCATCATAATGGGTTCGCGCTGTGGAATCAGCTGCTTTATTTCTTCGCCCTGCTGCATTTTTTCCGATTACGCAATCTTTGACTCGATGAAGTCGTAAAGTTCGCCGAATGTGCCCACCTTGCTTATTTCAGCTCCATTGGTCTTGATGCCGAACTCGTTATCGATGAGGGCAACAAGGTCAACAAGGCTCAAGCTGTCCAGTTCAAGAGTCTTCTTGATGTTTGCATCTGGAGTGATTACACTTTCTTCTACTTCAAATTCTTCTGCAAGCAAAGCGTTAACTTTGCTGGTGATTTCAGCTTTAGTCATTGTATTGTCTTATTTTGTTTGTTGTCAACTGATTTGTTAGCCCTTGAAATCGCGAACGATAAGGGTTGAGTTTGTGCCACCGAAACCGAACGAATTGCTCAGGAACGTGTCGAAGTGTTTGCTGACGCGTTGGCCAGGAATGTTCAACTTGGCCGAATCTTCGTCTGGATTCTCAAAGTTGATGTTGGCTGCGATAAAGTCGTTCTTCATCATCAACATTGAGTAGATGACCTCGCTGGCACCTGCCATCCACATCTCGTGGCCGGTCTGGCTCTTGGTCGATGTCACTTCTGGCTTATAGTCGTCGAAAACCGATGCAATTGCCTTTGCCTCGTTCTGGTCGCCAACGTGGGTCGATGTCGCATGGGCGTTCACATAGCCGATTTCCTCTTTACGGATGCCTGCCTCACGGATGGCCATCTCTAATGAGCGGCGTGGCCCATCTACATTTGGCACTGAAATGTGGTCGCCGTTCGAACTGAATCCGTAGCCGATAACCTCGGCAAGGATTGGCGCACCACGCTTTATTGCGCTTTCTAGGCTTTCTATAATTACGGTTGCACCGCCTCCACTAGGAACGAGACCGTCGCGGTCGCGGTCGAACGGACGGGATGCCTTCGCTGGTTCGCTTTCGCGGGTTGAGAAGGCGCTGATGCCGTCGAAGCTACATACGCTGTATGGGTTGATTTCTTGCGCTCCTCCACATACGACCATGTCTTGCAAACCCCACTTGATGAGGAGGGATCCCAAACCGATGGCGTGCGAGCCACTGGCACATGCTCCGGATACGGTGAGGTTGATGCCCTTCAACTTGAAGATGCAGGACAGGTTCATGGTGACTGCAGAGTTCATGGATTGGAATATGCCGCCTGAGCCGATTAGGGTAGTGTCGCCTTTCTCACGCATGGTGTCAACGCTCTTCACTACAGGTTCGGCACTGCTGTCGTTTCCATAGAGCAATCCTACTTCGTGTGCATCGAGATAGTCCTGGTCCAATTTAGCGTTTTTCAGGGCTTCTGCTGTTGCCATATAGGCGTATTGTGCCTGCTCGGGCATATATACACGCTGGTTGCGGCTTAACACTCCTTTCAAGTTCGGAAGGTCTACATGGCCTGTCAATGCGGAACGGAAGCCCATTGACTTACGGACTTCGTCGAATATGATGCCTGACTTGCCATCCCAAAGTGATTGCTTGACCTCGTCGAGGTTCTTTCCTAGGCAGGAATAAATTCCTACGCCGGTAATCACAACTCTTCTTTCCATTACTCTATCTTTGTTATCTTTTTATGTTTAGGGGCGTCTCTTAGTGTACGCCAAATCACCTCTTTAATAATGTATTTGATATTTAAGAACTTTTCTGCCATTCTTTTCGGAGTAGTTAGTTCGCCTTCTTTTTGGTGACAGATCCCTATTTTTTAATGCTCCTATTTATCAAAATCCACGCAAAAGTAGTTTTTTTTTTTATTTTTTCCCCGTTTTTGTGCCAAAAAACACTGCTATCTGTATGCCTAATTTCGTTTTTATGTAATTTTGCCAGTAAATTATACGATGTTATCATGTCACATTCAGACGCAACTTGTTGGTATGTTTTGCGTTTCCCTTCGCAAGACTTCCAAAAAATCATCCTGTATCTTAACCAAAATGGCGTGAACCAGTTTGCCCCTGTTAAGTTTGACGAGGTGGACGGTGCTGTTACCCGCGTGCAGGTGTTGCCCGGACATGTTTTTGTTCAGGGACCACTTGAACGTCTCGATGAAATTAAGCGCGAGTACGACGGCGATAAACTGAAGTATGTGATGGATGCAAAAACCGGACGCCAGCTTCAGTTCGATAACCAGCTGGTTCAGAACTTTATAAAGGTGGCTAAGCAACACCACGAAGGTATTTCTTTCCTCGATTCTCGTCGTGAAATCAATGTGAAGCACGGACCTATGGTGAGGGTGGTGGCTGACGGACCTTTTAAGGATGTTGTGGGGGAGTACCTCCGGGTGCGTTCAAACCGGTGCGTTGTGGTTCGCCTGGGCGGATTGGTCACTGTGGCAACTGGGTTTGTCAAGCCCGACGAGGTGGCTGAACTTTCTCCGGCTAGAAAATAACGTTGGAAATACCTGCGTGACGAGAGGCTCCAGTAAAATTGAATAACCAGGAAAGAAGATGACGGAATTTGAAAAGATGCGCAGTGGGTTGCTTTACCGTTTCGACGATGAAGAGGTGCTTGAAAGTGTGCGCCGTGCAAACTACTTGTGCGCAAAGCTGCAAACACTGACTCTAATTGAAGACGAATGCAGGAACATTTTGGAAAAACTTATTCCTGGACTCCCTGCCTCGTCTGGCATCAATCCTCCTTTCCATTGCGACCACGGACATGGTATTGTGATGGGAGAAAATGTTTTTGTGAATTACAACGCCACTATGCTCGACGGTGGACTGATTACCATAGGGAGCCGGACAAAAATAGGGCCGAACTGTCAGCTGGTGACTCCTAACCACCCAATTGACTACTTGGAGCGCCGTCTTCCACAAGAAACATGTAGTCCTATAGTAATAGGTGAAGATTGCTGGCTGGGTGCCGGCGTCATCGTCTGTCCGGGCGTGACCATTGGCGACCGCTCCGTTATAGGCGCGGGTAGTGTTGTGGTGAAGGATATTCCAGCCGACTCTTTAGCCGTTGGAAATCCTGCCAGGGTGGTGCGAAGGCTGGCAGGAACAAAGGCATAGACGTTGCCTTTCTCTATCGCACTTTTTTTGTGGCTGTTTTCCACAAGGTTAGAAAATTTCTTGTAAAAAATGCCATTCAAGATTTGTAAAGTCCGAAATAATCTCTAACTTTGCAACGCATTACGAAAATGATGCGAATGGCGGGATAGCTCAGTTGGTTAGAGCGTCGGATTCATAACCCGGAGGTCACGAGTTCAATTCTCGTTCCCGCTACTTAAAATGTATGGCGGATTAGTGTAGAGGCCTAGCACGCGACCCTCTCACGGTTGAGACTCGGGTTCGAATCCCGGATCCGCTACCACAGAAAGCACAACTGCAAAGTTGTGCTTTTTTTGTTGTTGCCCCTTGCTTCTGTTTCGTCTTTTACAATCTTCATTTTTCGCTGATTGAAAGTTTTTCCGTAACTTTACAAGTTGACATTTGAATGAAGCTAACAATCTAAATATGATTACCCAAAAAGTTGATGAAAGTTTGGCCCTTCAGGCTAAGGATTTGGTTATGCAGGCCAGCGATATTGTTATTACTGCCCATGTCTCGCCTGATGGTGATGCTGTCGGCTCAGCTCTGGCTATGTGTCACTATTTGAAGTCTATTGGAAAGAAGGCCACCGTTGTTCTCCCTAATGCCTTTCCCGCTTTTTTCAAGTGGATGCCGGGTGCGCGCGAAATCATCATCTTTAAAGATTGCCGTCGTGCGGCTATTGGCGCAATCAACCAGGCCGACCTTATTATCTCGCAAGACTATAACGAACTGAAGCGCCTTGGCGAAGAGGGTATGCCTGCTGTTGTTAGGGGCACTAATTGTAAAAAGCTTATGATTGACCACCACCTCAATCCTGAACTTTTTGCCGATGTTACCATCTCTTACCCGCAAATGTCGTCGACCTGCGAACTGCTTTACCGTGTTCTGCAAATCTGGAACGGTGGCCAGTTGGTGGCTAAAGATGTTGCCGAGTGCGTCTATACTGGTATGATGACCGATACGGGCTCTTTCTCTTATAACTCGAATGACCCCGATATCTACTATATTGTTGCCGACCTCATCAAGTCGGGTATCGACAAGGACGAAATTCACCGGAACGTGTTCAACAACTACACGGCCGACCGTTATAAAATGATGGGGTACGCACTGACCAAGATGGAAATTATTCCAGAGTACGGAACCTCTATTATTACCATGTCTCGGGCCGAACTCAACAGTTTCAATTACCGAAAGGGCGATACCGAGGGTTTTGTTAATATGCCGTTGTCTATCAAGGGTGTCTTTTTCTCGGCTTTTCTTAAGGAGGAAGATAACCTGATTAAAGTTTCGCTTCGCTCGCAGGGCGATTTCCCTTGCAATATTGTCGCTTCTGAGAATTTTGGCGGTGGCGGACACTTGAATGCCTCGGGTGGCGAGGCGCATGGCGAACGGCTTGAAGATGTGGCTCAGCGTTTGCGCGACGCTTTGCCTCGTTACAAAGAGTACTTCGATAAGGAGATGGCTAAACTTGCTGAGTAATATGAACCGTTTATTCCTTTTACCTTTTGTTGTTGTCTGCCTCTCTGCCTGTGGGGGCAACGATGCTCCGCAAATACCGGTCAACAAACTGCCGGTCGACCACACTAAGGAAAACCTGATTGAATACAATCGGCAGTACGTTGAATTTGAAGATGACGAAATAAATAACTATACCGATTCGTTACAACTTAAGATGAATAAAACGGCCGAAGGGTTACGGTATCTTGTCGTTAAAGACGGCAAAGGCCGAAAGCCGGTCAATGGCGACGTGGTGACTATTACCTATTCGGTTGCTTTGCTCGATGGAACAACTTGCCCCGATCTGACCAACAGACAAACTAAGGTGGAGATGGGGAAGGGAAAACTGCCTGTCGGCCTTGAAAAGGCGGTGTCTATGCTGGCTGTTGGCGGGAATGGCGATTTCATTATTCCAGCACTGTTGGCCTATGGCGTTTCCGGACGTGACAATTGTGTGCCTCCTTATTCCCCTGTCCGTTGTTCTATTGTTTTAAACGCTATTGAAAAAAAATAATAATATGATATCATTGAAATCAATTTTTGTGTCTTTCGCATGTGTGGCCTCGTTGGCTATCTCTTTTAGTTCTTGTAACCACGAGAAGACGTATGCCGAGCATCTTGAAGATGAAAAAGATAAGATTAACGAATTTATAGCGAAAAACAAGATTGTTACTGTCGACTTCATGCCTACCCAGAGTACCGAATGGTTGACCCCTAATGGTAATCCGGTCTATTATAAGTTCAGCAATGGTTTGTATTTCCACTTGATTGATAAGGGCGATACGACTACTTTGGCGCCTAAAGTGGGTAATACGGTTACTTTGCGTTATGTGGGAAAAAATTTGGATGGCGCTGTTATTTACGACTGGTCGGAACAGGCTTCCGTTAGTCCTACCAATTTCCGCATTCTGGCCTCTCCTAATAGTTCTTCCAACATCTATGCCGAAGGTTTCCAGAAGGCTGTTCGCTGCCTCTATGCCGGCGGACATTGCACAGTTATCATTCCTTTTAAAATAGGTAACGGTTACAACAACAATATATATGGTGGTACAACTTCCGATGCGGCCGATTACCGCCCGATGTTTTATGAAATTTGGGTTTCCCGTGTTGAATAAGTTTGGCTATGCCCGTTACTAAAAATCAAATTAAGCTGGTTCGTTCGTTAGCACAGCGGAAGGAACGTAATGCGACGGGGCTTTTTGTTGCCGAGGGTGACAAACTTGTTCCCGATTTGTTCTCTGCGTTTTCGTGCCGCTTGTTGCTGGCTACTTCCGACTTTTTGCAACAGCATCCTGGTTTGCAGGCCGATGAGGTGGTTGAAACGACGCATGCCGATATTGAGCGCGCTTCGCTTCTGAATGCTCCGCAACAGGTTATCGCCCTTTTCAGGTTGCCTGCGGCAGACTGTAACCTCGATGCCCTCACCAGCCAGTTGACGCTGGTTCTTGACCGTGTGCAGGATCCGGGCAATTTGGGCACCATTGTGCGTATTGCCGACTGGTTTGGCATCCGTAACATTGTATGTAGTTGCGATACGGTCGATGTCTTCAACCCGAAAACCGTTCAAGCTACTATGGGGGCTTTGGCGCGCGTGCGGGTCACATACACCGATTTGGTGCCGTTTCTGAAAAGTCTGCCCGACGGGTTCCCTGTTTATGGTACGTTTCTCGAGGGGGACAATATCTATCAGTTAGACTTGCCACAGAAAGCCATCATCGTTATGGGAAACGAGGGGAATGGAATATCGGAAGAAGTGGAAAGGTTGGTAAACAGCAAGCTGTTCATACCGAGTTTCCCACCTAACGAGCCTACCTCCGAGTCGCTCAATGTGGCTGTGGCTACGGCCATTACGTGTGCAGAATTCAGACGAAGAAATTTTTGATTGTGGAAAATATGAAGAACGATTTTTCTGAGATGGAAGATGACCTGAAGGCTTCTATCGAGGTCATGAAGAAGGGTGGAGTCATTCTATATCCTACCGATACCATTTGGGGTATTGGCTGTGATGCGACCAACGAAGATGCGGTTAAACGTGTCTATGAGATTAAACGGCGCGACGACTCTAAGGCGTTGATTACCCTTACCGATAATCCGAACCTTATTTCCCGAATTGCCGATATGCCCGATGTGGCTTACGATGTGATTGAGGCTTGTGCCGACGATCAGCCCATGACTATTATTTATGATGGGGGGCGCAATCTGGCTGCTAACCTTTTGGCGGAAGATGGCAGTGTGGGTATTCGTGTGACGTACGAGAAGTTCTCTGCTGAGTTGTGCCGGCGTTTCCGTCGTCCAGTTGTTTCCACTTCTGCTAATATATCTGGGCAGCCTAGTCCGCAGTCGTTTGCTGACATCTCCGACGAGGTAAAGTCGCAGGTCGACTATATCGTGAAGTACCGTCAGAACGACAACACTCCTCATAAACCGTCGAAAATCATCAAGTTGAAGGCTAACGGGGCTGTTACCATTATCAGGGGTTAGTCGACATACAGATAGAAATCTCTGACCAGCGCTTTAAACTGTGTGGTCATTTTGTTATCGGCACCTTCGCCTAAGACCAGCGTGTCTTCTTGTGGCGAGGGTGCTTTTTCTTTCCCTAGTTCCACCAGCATCCGCTTGGGTTGCTTGTTCGCTTTAGTCTGCACCGAAGTGGTTCTTTGCAGATACAGTCCACAGGCTATGCCCTCGAAAACGAGTCGTTTCGCCTCTTCGCATGGTAACACTACCGACAAGCGGCCTGTGGCAGAAAGGTGTTGTTTGGCAAAATGCACCAGGTCTTCCACACTCAGGCTGTCGTTGTGCCGGGCTGCACTGCGTTTTGCGTCGGGTGCTTTTAGCGCATTGGTAAAGTAGGGCGGGTTGCTGACGACGAGGTCTATTGTTGTGTCTGGTCTATAGTCTTGCATGCTTGTGTGTATAATGGTCACCGTCTTGCTCCATGGACTTCCTGCTACGTTTTCCTTTGCTTGTTCTGCCGCTTCTTGGTCTATTTCCAGACCAGTAATTGTTGCCTCGCCGTTACAGCGTTGGGCAACCATAAGGGCAATCAGACCTGTGCCGCAACCAACGTCTAGTACCGTTTTCACACCGGTTGTGTTGCACCAACTGCCTATTAAGACACCATCGGTGCCGACCTTCATGGCGCACCGGTCTTGCTCTATGTTGAATTGTTTGAAGCGGAATCCTGGCATTTTTTATTTTTTTTACGGTGCAAAAGTATCTGTTTTGTGGCTCTTTGCCAATTCTATCTGCCTATCTCTTCCCTCCTTTCACTTGTAGGTGGGGCAGTGGTATAAAAAAATCGCTATATTTGCTTATCTTTATTTTTATGTAGAATGAAAGTATTGAAATCAAAGTTTGCCGCCTTTTTGTGCTTGGTGGCGTTGGCGGGTTGCAACAATCCGTCTTCAATCAAAATAGTCACAAATTCCGATTCTTCAAAGGTTGTCTCGCCTAGTGGGAGTGTTGGTGAGGCAAAGCCTGATAGCGCAGCCATGGTCGACCTGATTACGGAATTGTACACTGGCTATGTCTTTGGAGAAAATGGACTCGACAAGGAGGCTGTCGATCGTTTCTGCACGAAGCGGATGGCCCAGAAACTGCAGGACGATTATGAGTTCGATGACCCTGATGGTTACGCTGTATGGGATTTTAGAACCAAATCCCAGGAAAGTCAGGCTGGCGATGGCTTGAAGGAGGTTTTACGGGTCTACGACAATGTGTTTACCGCTGTTATTGTCGATAATGGAGTGAAGGCTGATGTTAGTCTTTATATAGCCTATGAAAACGGGGCTTATAAGATTGACGCTGTTGACGTGCGTTGCGAGGAAAAATGCAGCTATTGCAACGGTACCAAAGAAGTGAATTGTCCTTCTTGTAATGGTGAGGGATTTATATACACTCCAGATGCTGAACATGGCCGTGATTGGGGACACGCTTGTTTCGATTGTAACGGCCGTGGTTATGGACATAAAAGCGGTAACGATGGTAATCCGCTGACGCTTGGAAAAGGCAAGGTACCTTGCTACGCTTGTGTGAAAGAAATTGCGGTGGAAGTCCCTCAGGCTTCTGCCTTGGATTGTATGGCCTCTGTCAGTCCCGAGTTCGAGAAGAAACTGCTTGGCCAGCATGGGGTTCGGCTGCAATGGGTTTCCGATACCAAACTGGGCCACGTGACCATTTCGAAGACTAAAGAGGGCGTTTATAAATGTGTGGGCGGACAGGATGGCGTTGGTAATGATGATTATTTGAAGATTGATGGCGAAATTAAGGTCGTTAATGCGCAACACCTGCTGTTTAACGGAACTGTCGAATGCCGTGTTTCACACATCTATAAAGGTAAACCTTACGTCCGTAAGGGTGTTATGGATTTCTTGAACACCAAAGGACGCAAGTTCTGGCGGTTGCAACAGATGGATAATGGCAGTTGTGTCGATTATGTGGATATATATATGTAATGGCAGATAAATGGAAACGCCCGTAGGAAAAATCTTCTTACGGGCGTTTTTCTTTGTCTTTATTCCGATAACTCGTAGCTTACAAATGCGAAGCGTTTGCTGTCTGGTGCCCACGAATTGACGTTGATGGAGCCTTGTCCGCCAAAAAGCTCAACAATTGTCGTCGGTTTCCCACCCTCTGCCGGCATCAGGCGTAAAACCACGTTCTTGTTAGGCAGGTGCTCGTCTGGTTTTAGGTCGCCCTTGTGGTAGGCCACATAAACAACCTGTTTGTCGTCTGGCGACACGTGCGCAAACCACGAGTTCAGGTCTTCGTCGAACGTCATCTGGGTTTGTTCGCTTCCGTCTGCCTTCATGCGCCATAGCTGCATCAGGCCAGTCTTTACCCAGTTAAACCAAATGTATTTGCCGTCCGGACTATATTCAGGGCCGTCGCTTAATCCGTCTTCGCCTTTGGTGTGGGCTGTTTCAATGCCGCTTGCCAAATCTAGTGTGTGTACCACATGGGCGTCTCCCCTAAAGGCGCAGTAGGCCATACTTTTCATGTCGGGACTCCATCCGTGTAGGTAGCTCGGACCAACAGGTGTAATTTCTTTAGCCTCGCCGCCTTCGAATGGAAAGGTGTAGATGCGTGAGTTGCCGTCGCTGGCGGTGTGGTGGCTGACTGCAATTTGCTTGCCGTCGCTAGAAATGACGTGGTCGTTGTTGCAGCGGGTGGCAATGCCAGAGTATATTTCTGTCGCCTCTCCTGTTCCGTCGGCAGCCAATTTGTATAGGCGGCCGTTACTGTTAAATACAAGCCATCTGCCGTCGGGCGTCCAATTGGGGGCCTCAATTAAGGTCGGAAATTCTTTGACTACTACACGTGTTTGCTTTTCAGTGTCGTAAATCTCTAGTTTACTGGTTGTCTTCGTCATAAAAATGTGTATTTTTAGTGTAAAGCGTTTTCTTTGTGAACAAAGATAGTTCTCTTTTAGCGAAGTATACTATTTCATTGCTATATTTGTGGCGTAATTCGAATATTAGTTATATGGTATGAGAAATAAGAAACTCCTAATTTCATTTTTCTGGCAGCACCTGTGGTTGCTGTTTTCTTTATTTGTGATGACTCTGGGTGTGGCCGCATTGGTGCGTTCTAATTTGGGGTCTAGCGTTATTTCTGTTCTGCCGTATGCGTTCCAAAGTGCTGGCGCGGGCGGATGCGGAGTTCCCTCTTTTACGATCGGCCAATATACTTATTTGATGAATGTTTTGTTGGTCGTTGGACAGATTGCGGTGTTACGCCGACAGTTTGAAATGGTGCAGTTCTTCCAGCTACTCATCGGTTTCGTGTTTGGAATGCTTCTCGATTTAAACATGTTGCTTACCGAAGGGCTTGTACTTACCGAGTTGTGGCAGCAGGTTTGCACGCTGGTTGCCGGTTGTATCATTTTGGGCGTTGGCATCTCGCTTGAGGTTCATTGTGGCTCTGTAACTATGCCGGGCGAGGGATTCCCCGCTGCTGTAAGCAAGGTTACGGGCTTCTCTTTCCCTAAGGTGAAGATTGCTCTCGACATCGTTATGGTATTATTGGGCATTTTGGCCTGCTTCCTTTTCTTTGGTGCATGGCAGTCCCATATTGTTGGCGTTGGCACTCTTGTTTCTATGGTGGCTGTCGGGCTGGTTGTCCGTTTTGTCAACCAACGTCTGGGTTGGTTCGATAAAGTGCTGACTTACCAACCGGGGTTCCGTCGCTACATTTACGGACTTGCACGTTATAAGAAAAAGAAAAATTAAACATAAAAAACAGCGGCCGGCATTGCCTTAGGGTGGTGCCGGCTGTTCTTTTAGGAACATCTTTCCTTCGTTTGAAATATGCGGATTTATTTGTTCTAAAAAGTTTCTTTTCTATATTTGTATACAGTAATTAATAATAGCTGTTTGTTTAAGTGCCTTAAGAATATGAAACAGATACTATTCGCAGTGCTCCTCTGTGTTTGCAGTCTATGCCCTGCACAGAAGACAACTTCCAAAAGTCCCGATAAGCCCCAATATTTTTTGGCTTATTCATTAAAATGTGATTCGTTTTACCTGGAGTTCAGAAAATGGAACGACAAAGTGGTAGACTGCGACGAACCTCTGTGCAACATTCTGAGATTCAAACGCATTAAAGACAACGAGATGTTGTTGATTGGCGACAAACAAAACTATCGCTTGACAGCAGACTATCCCTTTAAGCTTGAATGGAGGAAAATTAATAAAGGCCGCTTCGAGTTGTTAGGCTTGCGCACCAGTGTTCCAGACTACAGCCCTGGTATGACGATTAGTGCGAAAGTTGAAGATTCAAACAAAAAAACTAATTTTTATAGGGAGTACAGATTGTTACCGAGTATTGACTTATATGTTGAATACGTAGGGACAGACCAAAAGCCGCATATCGCCAACCTATCGTGCGGATGGCCTAAACCTGACTTCGATCCTCAAAAGGAGATGCGTCTCTTTTTGAAAGAAAGAGGAGGAGAAATTCTGCCTCCCATTAAGAGTCTCAGCATGCGTACACCTTCATCCATGGAGTATAGTCTCCCGCCAGCAGTCAAAGGGGATACCCTCACCGAGAATTTGAGAAGATATCTTGCATATCGTAGAAAACGTAACGATGGAGTAAGCATTTATGTAGAATATGAAACTGGACAAAAGAATAGAATAAAGACGTCGTATTATATAAAAGATGAATGACGTATAAAAGAGGGAAGTGAAGGCTTACCGTTGCTTTGAGTTCCAAGAATAAGCTATATTTGTACATAGTCAGTGAAATAGCCGCCAGTTTAAGTGACTTAAGAATATGAAACAGATACTATTCGCAGTGCTCCTCTGTGTTTGCAGTCTATGCTCTGCACAGAAGACAACTTCCCAAAGTCCCGATAAGCCCCAATATTTTTTGGCTTATTCATTAAAATGTGATTCGTTTTACCTGGAGTTCAGAAAATGGAACGACAAAGTGGTAGACTGCGACGAACCTCTGTGCAATATTTTGAGATTCAAACGCATTAAAGACAACGAGATGTTGTTGATTGGCGACAAACAAAACTATCGCTTGACAGCAGACTATCCCTTTAAGCTTGAATGGAGGAAAATTAATAAAGGCCGCTTCGAGTTGTTAGGCTTGCGCACCAGTGTTCCAGACTACAGCCCTGGTATGACGATTAGTGCGAAAGTTGAAGATTCAAACAAAAAAACTAATTTTTATAGGGAGTACAGATCGCTAAGGCCTGTTGACTTATATATTGCATATGTAGGGACCGACCAAAAGCCGCATATCGCCAATATGATGTGCAGATGGACTATACCAGACTTCGATCCCAAAAGGGAGGTGCGTTTCTTTTTGAAAGAAAGAGGCGGAGATACTATGTATCCCATTGAGAAAATCAGATTTCACATGTTTGACTGTTATGACTGTAACCTTCCAGCTAACTATGGGGATACCCTCAGCGAGTATTTGAGAGGATATCTTGCCCGTTGTAGTAGCTTGAGAAAAATTTTCGTCATAATCGAATTTAAAGATGGAACAGAGTCTTGTCAAATATCTCATTATATGAAACGAGAAAGTGGAAAATGATGGCATACAGATGCTCTTTGTTCCAAGAATAGACTATATTTGTACATAATAGTTAGTGAAATAGCCGTCAATTTAAGTGCCTTAAGAATATGAAACAGATACTATTCGCAGTGCTCCTCTGTGTTTGCAGTATATGCTCTGCACAGAAGACAACTTCCAAAAGTCCCGATAAGCCCCAATACTTTTATGCTAATTACTGGGCATGTGACACATTTTATCTGGGGATTAGAGAATGGAGTGACAATGTGGTAGACTGCGACGATCCACTGTGCAATATTTTGAGATTCAAACGCATTAAAGACAACGAGATGTTGTTGATTGGCGACAAACAAAACTATCGCCTGACTGCAGACTATCCCTTTAAACTTGAATGGAGGAAAATCAACAAAGGCAGTTCCCATGTCTTCGAGTTGTTGGGCCTGCGTGCCTATGTGCCAGACTACAACTCTGGCATGACGATTAGTGTGAAAATTGAGGATTCAAACAAAAAAGCTATTTTCTATAGGGAGTACAGAACATTACGGGTTGTTGACTTATATGTTGAATACGTTGGGAAAGACCAAAAAACATATATTGACAACCTGAAGTGCGGATGGCCTAAAAATGACTTCGATCCCCAAAATGATATACGTTTCTTTTTAAAAGAAAGAGGCGGAGATACAATGTATCCCATTGAGAAAATGAGTTTTAAAAGATTTGACCGTTGTGACGGTCTCCTGCCAGATAACAAAGGGGGTACCCTCCGCGAGGATTTGAAAAGCGTTTTTGTCAATAGAGATTTTACTACAATATACATCACTGTCATTTCTAAAGATGGCACAAAGAGTGTGAGAAGAGTGTATGAAATAATACGATAAAATGGGATTCAGTTACTCTGAACTCTAAGAATGAGCTATATTTGTACATAAATAGTTAGAGAAATAGCCGTCAAATTAAGTGCCTTAAGAATATGAAACAGATAGTATTTGCTATATTCCTCTGTATAAGCAGTATATGCTCTGCCCAGAATTTAACCTCTCAAGGTTCTGATAGGTCCTACGCAGAACCCCTTGATGGTGACACTTTCCACTTGAAGATAAAAAATAAGTACAACTATGCGGTAGACAGCGACAACCCGCTGTGCAACATTGTGAAATTCAAACGCATTAGCGAAAACGAAATGTTGTTGGTTGGCTCTAAACAAGATTATCGTCTAACAGCAGACCTGCCCTTTAAACTGGAATGGGGAAAAGTCAACAATGAATTTTTCCATGGCTTCGAGTTGCGTGGCCTGTATGTCTGTGCCCCTAACTACAGCGCTGGCATGACGATTAGGGTGAAAGTTGAAGATGCCTCCCAAACGCCGATTTTTGATAAGGTATACAGCTTGTTAACGCCTATTGATTTATACGTTGAATACGTGGGGACAGACCAAAAGAAATATACTGCCAATTTGAGTAACGGATGGTTTGAACATGACATTGACTACAAGAAGGACATACGACTTTTTTTGAAAACAAGAGACGGTAAAATTTCACCTCCTATTTCGAAAGTCAGATTTTCAAAATTTGACTGTATGGATTGTTCTCTACCCGAAGAAGGAGGAAGTGTTCTTAGTGCGAATCTGAGGGAATTTCTTGCTCGTGGCAGATCCCTTGGGGCTTCGGGACAGCCTTGGCTTAATGATCGTGTTTACATCAGTGTCTATTTTAGGATAGGGACAGAGGATAAAGTGAAACATTTCAAGATGAAAAAATCGTGGCCTTTCGGTACTACCAGCCAGCAGTCCAAATAAGGTTTATGCTTGCTTTCGCTGATGGAGGTGTTGTCTTCCCTTTTTGCTGCTCCTAGTCTATGAATTACCTCACAACGGCACGAACACTTAAACCGTAGTAGCGAGTAAAGGGTTTGCGCCAGTCAATGTGGTTATAAGGAAGAGACTTGTTGCTGAGAATGAGGTTGTGTGCACCGACGCTAGTTCCCTTATAAAGCGAAGACGACCAATAGTAGCCGCAGTGTAAGTTGTTGTGTTCACCGCTGTTGTAGAGGTCTGGCCCGAGACGGAAACCTCCGGCAGGCAAGAATATTGTGTTTTTGTTTTTTGTTGAGGTCCCAACCATTCCGGCTACGCCAGTGCCGTTGTAATTGTTTGCCCACTCCCACTCGCAACCATAATACAGTTCTCTGATTTCATCAAGAGTTGGCATGCGCCATGGATACCCCCAGTTGGCTGTCGCTGCATCGTCTTCCGCTTCCAACTCCGTTTTGTTGTCAATGGTTCCGTAGGCGCTGTCAGTACAATATTTGGTGTAATCGTGCGGAACACCCAAACTGTCTGTCTTTTTGTTCTCACACCATTTGTAGGTGTCCTTCCAATAGCTTGTTTTTGGCTTGGGCTCGCCCCAGGCGAAGAGGTCGCCGTATTCGGTTGGACGGGTTGCTCCCACATTGCAGGTTGCCCATAGTATGCCACTTGGTAAACCGAGGTCTACAAAGTTGTGACCTGTCACTTGTCCTGAACATGTTGGATTGGTAGAGGCCTGTTTCTTCAGCGTAGTGCAGTTTATTCCGTACACCATCATCATCAATGCGGTAAGCGATAATATAAATTTCTTCATATTGTATCTGCAATAACGAATCAATTGTGAGAGATATGTTATATTCTTCGAAAACAACTTCCGCCCCCTCGTTGCTTACTGTTTTGTAGACGAGTTTGTGCTTTCTCAAAGCAGACCGTCTGCCCTCCAGAAAAGGACCAGTGGCACAGGCTTATTGTATTAAATCGTTGTTGATGGGAAGAAATTCATCTACATCGAAGTCCGTTTTGCAGTATTCGGTAAGGATGTCTATTGCCGACTGGATGTCGTATTTCGAGACAATTTCGTTTGGCGTGTGCATATAGCGGCAGGGTATAGAAAGTAATCCTGTTAGCACACCTTCGTGTACCAGCTGTATGGTTCTTGCGTCGGTCGATGTCGCTCTTGGTATGGCTTCAAGTTGGTAGGCTATATTGTTTTCTTCCGCCACATTTTTCAACCCGTTGCAGAGTTTCCAGTTAATGTTTGGTCCCATTGCGATTACAGCGCCTTTGTTGATTTTGAAATCGCCGAATTTTTCGGGAGTGACGCCCGGATAGTCGGTGGCGTGGGTCACGTCTATGGCGATACCGAGTTTGGGGTGAATGCTTTGTGCTGCTGGTTGCACTCCGCGTGTGCCGACTTCCTCTTGAACCGAGGCCACAAAGTAAAGGTCTATGTCGCTGTCAGCCTTCTGTTCTGCCAATTGTTGCGCCACACCGGCAACCACGGCGAGGCCGCATTTGTCGTCAAGCGATTTTGAGGAAATCAGTCCGTTGCTCATTGTCACAACCGGGGTGCGGAATGTGACCGGAGAGCCTACTGTCACCATCTTCTCGGCTTGCTCTCGGTCTTCGGCGCTGATGTCAATCCACAGGTCTTCTATTTTTGAAGGTTTCTCGCGCTCGGCCGGGGTAAGCAGGTGGATGGGCTTTTTGCCGATGATGCCTACAACCGGGCCATTTTGGCCGTGCACGGTAACTTGAATGCCGGGTAGGATGTTCGCATCTACACCGCCTAAAGGTTTGAAGTAGAGGTAGCCGTTTTTGTCGATGTAAGTGACCATTAATCCTATTTCATCGGCGTGGGCCTCTATCATCATGCTTTTTTCTGGATTCCCGATTTTGTGGGCAATTATATTTCCCATGGCGTCCGATGTTACTTCATCGACGTATGGAAAGATGAACTCGCGGAATTTCCGCATCAGTTTGCCTTCGTAGCCAGAAGGACTGGGTGTATTTAACAATTCGAGTAGAAACTCTTCTAATTTGTCGTTCATATTCGTTTTTCTGTTTTTGTCGTTAGTTGTGCCGTCGTTAGCCGGCTTTCTCTGTTATTTGGTCCTGAGTTTCTTTTTTAGGTAGAGCCTCAAGATTATGTTTACTATTATAGCAACCAGCCCAATTCCTAAGATGGCCAGACACAGCCATGGAAAGCTGGTGTTGTACATAAACTTTATTATAATTCCCCAGATTAGAATCTGTAGGTAGAGTAGTTGGTTGAACGAGTTGCAGACTATGGCTGTCAGAATGAAAGCGTACCATGTGTAGCGCATGGCTGATGCTTCTTCTGGGGTGGGGGCTTCATAGCATAGTCCTGCTAATAGGGTGTAGAGGGCAATGTAGGTGCCTATCTCTAGAAAAAAGGCCAGGAAACTGAGCCCCGCATGTTTTATGTTCATATTGTTTGGTGTTGTGCTGTACGTAATACTACAAATATACCCATCTTTTGCCTTTTTTCCGTCATTTCTCGATTTTTGTGCTTGGCTTGTCGTAAAGTTTTATCGTTTCTGGCTAAACGAAAAATAGCTGATTTAGATAAAAATCTTGATGTTAATCAAGAAATTTTTAATTTTTATATGCTTGAAAATCAGCCGAAGTAAAAATTTCTTAGAAATATTTCGTGCAAATAGTTTGCCGGTTCGGATAAATCTCCTAATTTTGCATCCGCAATCGGGAACAACGCCCGGTGCCCCTCGGGAACAGCGGTTTCGAGGGACTTACGAGAAGAGAGATCTTTGAGGAAA
>DETD01000023.1 GCA_002362105.1 Bacteroidales bacterium UBA3297 | reverse complement strand
GGCAGAGATGACCGTCAATGTGAACACCAACCCTAAGATTGTGTCAGTCGACAGTCTCGACTGCCGCAAGGTACAGATAACGCTGGACGAGTCGTTCGGAACCTCTCCGTTCTACTATGCGGTAGACGACAAGACCACGTACGACCTCGATCCAATAAAAGACGAGTTGAAGTATACCATCCACACCGCCTATGTAAAAGATGCTGTGGGTTGTGTAGCTGCGTTGCCGTTCTATGTAAAGCAGCCAGCAATCGTCTTCCCAATCTGGTTCTCACCAAACGACGACGAAAATGCACCAGTCTGGTCACCAGTCAACATCCAGCAGACCTATCCGGAAGCCGTTATCAAGATCTATAACCGCTATGGTAAGGAGGTTGCATCGTTCACGGGTGCCGATCCGGGATGGGATGGCTTGTACAAGGGTAACGAACAGCCGTCTACCGACTACTGGTACGAGGTGACTGTCCACGAAATAGACAAGGTCTTCACCGGTCATTTCACACTGATTAGACGATAACTTATAATAAGTTCAAGTGAAATCGGGGTTCTTAAGTAGGAACCTCGATTTTTTTTGTCTTGTAGCTCTCTGATATCCGAACTTTTTCAAAGCTTAAATCCTAATCGTATGTGTATTGGAATTTTCCAATTTAGCTGTGTCAAATTCCTTATTATTTGTATTTTTGACAAACAAGTAGGACCAGTTATGAATGAGATTTTCAAAATACATACAATACGTTGTATTGCTTTTGTTGTGCTGAATTTGATGGCGTTTCAACGTGTTTCTGCTCAAGATTCAAATGGTGTTATAAATTATACTATCCCTGATGTCCTTTCTTTTAAAAGTAGCGAATCTGAACTCGTGTATAGAATTCAACCTGAAAACGCCAAAAGATATAAACAAATAGAAAACGGAAAAATCGAAACCGTTAAAAGTGTCCGTACGGGTGTTTATCAAGGCCAGTATGTCTACTCTGTTGTGGTGTCGATTGTTCCAAATGCAGGCGCAGACAGCATAAGGATTACAGAACTTGATAAAGAAAAAAATATTGTTGACCAAAGGGTTTTATATAGAAATCCTAGAATTCTGAAATTCATAGGGCAAGACGAGCAAGGAAACGAACAAACATTGTCAATAATACATGAATGGGATAGTACAAAAATTAGAGACCGTAAGAAAGATTTGAAGGAAAATGTCGCCTACTTTATAGTCTATAATAAGGGATTGTTTAAAAAAGTTGTCCGTTCAAAAGGATATATCGATATAACCAAACCTATTAAAATCCAGGTGTTTTACAATGGTGTGGAACTTAAGGATTTTTTATACTCACAAGAACCCTATGAGTATTCATCTTCTATGTATATTTTTGGAACCTATAACAGCCCAAATTTTGACAACCGTTTAATCCGTGACCGTGAGAGTGTCATTGTGATAAAAAAGGGAAATCTGGAGTATCCCTATTTCGAATTAAGTGGCGATGACTTCAAAAAGTAAAGTCTGAAAATACAGTGTTGTTAATCTTTGAATGTCTGGTAGAGAAATAAACAGAAAGGGTGTATCACGTGGTTTTGTGATACACCCTTTCTGTTTATGGAGAAATGTTAGCTTTTGTTCTCTTCGCACTTGCGGATGTCTATTATCCGTAACTGTGTACTGCCGTTCCCACTGAATCCGTTCTCTTCTATAGTATAACAGATGTCGACCGGGTTCAGATTACGGATATACTCGTAAAAGTCGCTCTGACCGAATGCTATGCCGTTCATAATACATTCTGAATTAGAGTCGATGAGTTCCAACTTCAAATGTTCTTGGACTTTTCCTACAATGCGGCTGGTCCCATAATCGAAAACGCGTTTTGTGACAAAAACGGGTTTTGGATTTTCCGGACCGAAAGGGCTGAATTGCTTTAACAGGCGGAAAAACTTCGGTGTAATATCCTTGAAGTCGATAACAGCGTCAACATTGATTTGTGGCTGTAACTGGCTAGGAAGGATGTTTTCGGAAACGTATTGCTCGAAACGCGACTTGAATTCCTTGATGTCTACTTCGTTCTCGATTGAAAGTCCGACTGCATACATGTGGCCTCCAAAATCGCGTAACAGGTCGCTGCACGATTCAATTCCCTTATAGATGTCGAATCCCTGTACGGTACGTCCAGAACCAGTTATGAAGTCCTGACCCGTCGAGAAGTCTTTGGTCTTGGTCAGTACGATGGTTGGCTTGTAGTACAATTCGGTCAGGCGCGATGCGACTATGCCGATAACACCTTTGTGCCAGTTAGCATCGTAGATGACAATAGACTTGCTTTGTGCCATCTCGCTGGTGTGTTCCTCCAACCGCGCAAAAGCCTCGTCGGTTATGCTCTTGTCCAAATCCTTGCGGGTTTGGTTGTAGTGGTTGATAGCGTCACTCTTCTCTTTTGCAAGTGTGAGGTCGTTGCAAATCAGCAACTCTACCGATTCGCTTGCGCTTTGCACCCTGCCCGACGCGTTTAGACGTGGCCCTATTTTAAAGACAATATCGCTGATGGTTATTTCTTTATCGGTCAGTCCGCAGACATCGATAATGCTTTTCAAACCGAGGTTCGGATTGCTATTTAATTGCTTTAGCCCATAATAGGCTAGCACACGGTTTTCTCCGATAATGGGTACAATGTCGGCCGCTATACTTACAACCACAAAGTCGAGCATTGGCGTCAATTGCTCGAAAGGAATGCTGTTGCGTTGGGCGAATGCCTGCATCAGTTTGAAGCCGACTCCACATGCGGCCAGATTACTGTCTGGGTAGGTCGAATCGTAGCGCTTCGGGTTAAGTGTAGCTACCGCTTCTGGCAGGTTGCCGCTCTTGTCTGGTGTGTGGTGGTCACAGATAATGACGTCAACACCCAACTCTTTCGCATAGGCAACTTCCTCGAAGGACTTGATGCCGTAGTCGAGGATGATGATGAGTTTGAACTCGTTCTCGGCCGCCCATTCAATCCGCTTTTTAGAAATGCCGTATCCTTCGGTATCGCGGTCTGGAATGTGGAAACCTACTCTTGAGTAGAATTTCTTTAGGAACTTGTAGACTAGAGCAACGGCAGTAATACCGTCGACATCGTAGTCGCCATAAACCAAAATTTTCTCTTTCTGTCCCATCGCTTTGTTGATGCGCTCTACGGCCTGCCCCATATCGTTCATGAGGAAGGGGTCGTGGAGGTCGGTCAACTGGGGACGGAAGAAATGTCGGGCGCTTTCAGCGTCCTTCACCCCTCGCTCTATCAGCAGTTGACAGAGGACGGGGCTGAAGCCTAGCTCTTTCGAGAGGGCTTCCTTCTGTTTTTCTTGTTCATCCGTCAGAGGATTGAAAACCCACTTGTTTGTCATTTATATATATCATTTTCTTTTATTCTTATGTTGTTAATTGCTGCCGGAACAAATGCCTCCTGCGCGTTGTAAAAACTTGGCGGAACAAAGGCTTTTCCGGCGCCTTTTTCCCATTCTTGTAAAGTTACTTATTATTATCCTTAGTCTACATATACAAAAAGTTAAAATATGTATACGCTTCCCTCTTCTTAATAACGAAGAAAGACAACGCTGTGTTGTTAGATTTAAGAAATGATGCGGGTCGCTTGACTGTTTGCCATTTAATAATTTTTTTAAATGGCGTAATTGCATTAATTTTGTGGGATATACATTATTTGTATAGCTCAAATTATTTCCGTTTACGCAATTCTTTTTATGGAATGTTTTTATAAATCCGTCTTATTAGGGACTTTCTTGTCATTTTTTGGTTGTTTTAATGCCTATTCGGAGGATGTGCCGTGTGAACATGAATTTGTTACGGACACTATACAAGCAACATGCTCGGAAGTGGGTTATGCGATCAACACGTGCTCAAAATGTGGGCTTTCCGACACCTTAAGTGTTTTGCCTCAAAAAGCGCACGATTTTAATATAAAAGAAATTACCAAGGCCTCTTGTTTGGAGGGCGGTGCCGAATTGCATGAGTGTAAACTTTGTGGCTACAAAGAAGAGGTCACTACTAAACCTTTAGGCCACGACTACGAACGTACCGAACATAAATCGGCAACCTGTACAAAAGAAGGTCTTGACACCTATGTCTGCACCCGTTGTGAAGATTCTTACAAAGATACTCTTGCTCCAAAAGGCCACGACTATGAACGTATCGATCATAAGTCGGCGACCTGTACGAAGGAAGGTCTCGACACCTATGCCTGCACTCGTTGTGAAGATTCCTACGAAGAGATTCTCGCTCCAAAAGGTCATGATTATGTGATTGAGGTGGTTGAACCTACTTTGAAGGATTCGGGCTATACTAAACACACTTGTAGCCGTTGCGATGATTCCTTTATCGACAATATTGTTCCTAAACTTGATATCAAAGATTATTACACTTTGAAAATCAATGAGGTGATGCCTTGCAACATCTCTACCATTATAAACAAAGATGACTACAACTTTGTGGGTTATCTTGAAATCCATAATCCGGCAGCACACACCATTAATCTCGAAAATTGTACTCTGACCCACTATAAGAAGAAGTCGAATGGCGATTATGAGGTGAAGTGGGTGTGGAATATAACTTCTTCGCTGAAGGTTACTCCAAACTCGTATACGCTTATCTGGATGGATGAAACTGGCAAAGCAGGCCATGCTCCTTATAAACTCGATCCTGATGGCGGTTATCTGACTTTGGCTGCTGAAGGTATTCAAGTAGACTCTTTTGCTTACGATGAGTCTGATGTGCATGTGGCTTACGGACGCTATGGCGACAATGCCGGCATGATGGAGCCTACACCAGGAGAAGAAAACACCGAAGTTTATACTTCACGTTGCCGTAAACCTATGTTCAGTGTAAGCCCTGGCATTCTCTCAGCTAAAACAACTCTTGAACTGACCTCGAAAACTGCTGGCGCTGATATCTACTACACCTTAAACGGTACTGCTCCTTCAGCTTCTAATGGTATAAAGTATACGGAACCTATTTCTGTATCGAAAAACATGAACATAAGGGCTATTGCCTACAAGCAGGGCATGCTTCCTAGTAAACTTTCGACGGGTTCGTATATCTTTATGGATGATGCACATTCTAAATGTAACGGCTTCACGGTGCCAATTGTTTCCATCACTATCGACAGCCTCTATTATGACGACAAGATGTATGGTATGTTTGTTGTGGGGTCAAATGGTATTCAGGGAGAAAAGAATTGCCAAAGTGAGAAAGCAAACTATAACCGCGATTGGAAACGTCCTCTGAATTTTGAATATATTGTTGATGGAAAACAGGTGCTTTCGCAAGAGGTTGAGGCTGCTATTGAAGGCGGATGCTCTCGTAACGAGAAAATCAAGTCTATTTCTTTGAAAACATCAAAGAAGACGGGTAATTCTAAATACGACTATAAATTCTTCGCGTCTAAACCTAGTGTCAGCCATCAAACGCTTCATTTGCGTAACGGAGGAACCGCTTACCGCTGTATCCCTTTCCGTGATGGTCTGATGCAGACATTTACGCACGGTATGAATATCGATTACCAGGCGTACCAACCTGTGGCCTACTACTTTAATGGTAAGTATATTGGTTTGATGGCGTTGAACGAACGTACAAATGCCGATTACATTAAGGCAAATTACGGTTACGAAGACGACGAAATTGACCTCGTTTCTGTTTCTGACCAGTTGGGCATTCGTGCTTCAAAAGGAACGCTCGACAGTTATAACGAATTGGTCAGCTACTTGAACGATAACGATCCGAAAGCAGAGGGTTATTATGAGGGGGCTTGTAAGAGAATGGATATGGACGAGTATATCAACTATCAGATTTTCGAACAGTTCATTGTCAATACAGACTGGCCTGGCAACAACTCTAAAATTTGGAGGGCTAAAGATAACGGCACTTTCCGTTGGATTGTTTACGATACCGACTTCGGCTTCGGCTTGTGCGAATATAATTGGCTGAATAGTTCGGGCAAAAATATGATAAAATGGTGCCAGGGTAAGGGCACGACCTCATGGGCAAACCAGGTGCCGTGGATGGTCAACATCTTCAACCCTTTGTCTCAGAACGAAACGTTTAAGAAGAAGTTCACCACCAAATACCTTATCAATTTGGCCGACCGGTTCAATGAACAGAACATCAACCATGTTTTCGACAGCATCATCGAACTGGTTAGCGACGAGTTCTGTGCTGCGGGTGGTAACGACAGTCAGCTGAAGTCAATGCGCGAATTCGCATTGCAAAGACCTAAAAATATATACAATCATCTGAACTCGTATGTCGAAGGCGATTCTGTTGTCGACTTTAGCATTAAGTGTGATGTCGACGGCGCCATTTTCGCTCTGAACGGCGAGAAGGTGACCAGTTATAACGGCAAGTATATTGCTGGTTATGATTTCGACCTTAAGGCTTATGCTCCTATGGGCTATAAGTTCGAAGGCTGGGATATTTCCGATTCGTCAAGCATTAAGTCGTTAAATGCTTCTGGAGCCCAAGACGCTTTCATACCTGGTAAGATGTCGGGTGTTGTGAAGAAGAGTGTTGTCATCTATGCCATCTTCAAGAAATGTGATGAGGCTGTTCCTACTATCGTCATCAACGAAATTTGTGCTAGTAGCGATTCGCAGTCTGGCAATGCCGACGACTTCCATTCATATCCAGACTGGATTGAACTTTACAATTATGGAGAAAAAGACATCGACTTGTCTGGTTTCATTCTCACCAACAACAAGTACAATCTTTCTTCTGAATTGCCGCTCAACAGTAATATGGTTATCAAGGCTGGCGGTCACAAAGTGTTGTGGGCGAAGGGTAACAATACTCTGGGTGCGAAATACCTGAACTTCAAGATTGATAACGATAAGGCATCGACCATTTGCTTGTCGTACTTGAATACGCAAGACGATGTCGACTGTGTTAAATATGCGACACACCCTACCAACTTCTCTTATGGTAGAAAGACTGACAACGATAATGAATGGGTGGTATTTACCGAGTGTTTAGACGAGGGCGCGTATGCAGCCACACCTGGTAAGGAAAATGGTTCGATTTGTGAAATGTCTTATATGAACGACGTGTTGTCGCTAGCAGAGGAAACAACGGTCAGAGTTTATCCAAATCCGGTTTCCGATGTTTTGAATATCGAGTCTGACATGCCTGTTGAGTCAGTGACTATTTATAGCACGAGTGGTACGGCTGTTCTGCGTGAAAGTGGTGAAGTTAGTACTATTGACGTTCAGCATTTGCCTCTAGGCGTCTATCTGCTCGAGGCGGTCACTTCTGGCAATATCCATCGTATGAAGTTGATTAAACATTAAACGCCAATAAACCTATAGCAAAAAAAACGGGTACATTCGTACTCGTTTTTTTTATGTGTGGCCGGAGACGTTAAGTCTGTGCTTACCTATTGACATTTGATAATGGTGTGTTTACTTTTTGCAACCGCTCTTTTGGTTGCAACATAAGCATCGTTGTGAGGGGCCTTACAGGTGGGGAAGTGTTTGTCTGGGAGGACGCTTTCAGAAAAGTGCAGTAAGGCAAATTTGTGTAATAAAAAGAAAACATCCAATATGTTGGTTTAACCGGTTGGATGCTTACTACAGTTAAAAGAAAGAGGTCTGAAGGTAAAATAGCCTTCAGACCTCTTTATTCGCTTTATTTGCTTTGTTCCCAAATGGACTTCAATTCTTCTTGTGTCAGGTCTTTTATGTCCTTTTTAGAGGATTTTACCGCCTCTTCCAATTTGTTGAAGCGGGAGGTGAATTTTCCGCATTCGGCTTCCAATCCGTTTTCCGGATTCGCGTTTCCCAAACGTGTTGCGCCAATAACGTCGAACAATATGCCTCCCCATTCAGTTTCAATCTCAGGATTCTTATCTTCGTTCTCAATGGCGTCTAGTTTTTGGAGGCGTTCTATTATCGATGTGATAAGTTCGTGCTTTGAGGCGCGTACAAATCCCACATTTCTGGCTTTGTCTTGAATGCGGTAGGCTTTGATAAGCGAGGGCAGACTGGCAGGAACACCGCCTAATACGGTTTTATTGCCGTCTTTCTCCTTCTGCTTCAGTTGTTCCCATGTCAACTGCTTACCGGCTTCTTTCTGTCCGTATACGTGCGGATGCCGGTAGATGAGTTTGTCGGAAAGGGCGTTGATAGCGTCTGCCAGGTCAAACCTGTCTTCTTCGCGGGCGAATAAACTATAGAAAACCAGTTGCAGAAGAACATCGCCAATCTCCTTTTTTATTTCGTTGGTGTCGTCACGCTCTATGGCATCGAGCAACTCAAACATTTCTTCTATGCTGTTCGGACGTATAGAACGCCAGGTCTGGACGCTGTCCCACGGACATTCCTTTCGCAGGGTGTCCATCACTTCCAACAGCCGGTTAAGGGCGTCGGCGTGTTTCTGTTTGTCAAGACCTATAGCCATAAAAGAGGTGCTGTTGCTGTTATTCCCTCCACATTTCCCATTTTTTACGGCCTATGCGACCAATGGTGTTAATGTAGAATTCGTAGATGGGCAAATAGAAATCGAAGAAAATTTGACCGAACGGATGGTTTGGCGTACCCAACCATTTTGAGTTGTTCGACAATACGTAATACTGCACCAGATAGCGCAGCAAGAATGCTAGAACAGCAATTCCAAATCCTACCCATTGTGTGCTGATTCCGAGCAACAAGATTGCAACAAGCGTGGTTAGGTAGAAGAGCATACGGCTGGCACGTTCTATGAACAGGCTGGTTCTTATACTTGTACTGTAACGCTTTTTGTTGTCGAGACGCTGCTCTTTCGCATGGCGGTACGAGTTAGGAGTAAGGGCCCGGTTGCTTACGATTATAGAGCCGGCGCTTAACTCAACTTCGGCATTCTGGATGTTAGCGTCATTCAGAATGATGTCGTCTTCGCCCGACTCAAGGTTCAAATGTTGCGAGAATCCTTTAGCCTTGTAGTAAACGCCTTTGGTGTACGACAAGTTCAGAATTGTGCCCCTGAACGGGTTGCCGCAGATGGCGTAGCCCATATATTGCATGGTGCTGAACAAATTGTCGTAGTCGATAAGTTCGCCAATCATTCCTTCTGTTTTCTCTACGCGCGATGCTCCTAGCACCACGTTGTTCTCGTTGCTGTGGTGACGGGCTATGCTGTCGAGCCACAGGTCGCTGGTTGGTTTACAGTCGGCGTCGGTGAAAACCAGCGTGTCGTATGCGGCAGCTTTAATACCAATAGAAAGACACATCTTCTTCCTACTCATATACTTTGCTGCTTTTGGCAGAAAACTGATTTTCAAATTGCTATGCTCCTGCGCCAAACGCTCTAATACGTCGATGCTGTCGTCGGTTGAACCATCGTTGACCACC
The DNA here is from genome assembly GCA_002362105.1 of Bacteroidales bacterium UBA3297. Classification (GTDB taxonomy): domain Bacteria; phylum Bacteroidota; class Bacteroidia; order Bacteroidales; family Paludibacteraceae; genus Physcocola. The sequence goes on along the minus strand of DETD01000023.1, from coordinate 73,837 downwards.
ACCACTTCGAATTTCGCAGAATACTTCTGCGATAACAGTTTCGGAATGAAGGCTTGTAGGTTCTCTTGCTCGTTCTGTGCACAGACGATGATTGAAACGTTAGGACGTTTGCCCGAACTTTTCGTTGAAAAGTCTTTTTTTAACTTGCGGATTGGAGCTGCAAAGTAATAGAAATAATAGTACAGCTGGATGAAGAGAAACAGAAGCACGGCTCCCAGTAGCAACTGGTAGCCGAATTCCATTTCAACCAACTGTTGTATAAGTTCGCTCATTTGAGTTTAGTTTGTAGTCTTCTTTATAATTCAGTCGACAGGTATGCGCCAGGCAACTGGCGGAGGTTGTAGCGTGAGGCCATGATTTCGCCGTAGGCACCCGCTGAACGAATAGCCAACAGATCGCCGCGTTTAGTTCCGTTCATCTCGTTGTCTTTCAAGAATACATCGCTCGACTCGCAGATAGGGCCGACTACATCGTATTTCTCGGCTGGCGCGTCTGAGGTAATGTTCTCAATCTTGTGGTAGGCATCGTAAAGAGCAGGACGGATAAGGTCGGTCATGCCGGCGTCTACAATTGCGAACTGCTTTACAGTGCCTTTTTTTACATAAGTGACCTTTGTGATGAGTGTGCCGCACTGTGCTACTACCGAACGGCCTGGCTCGCAGTGCAGGTGCTGGCCTGGCAACAGTTGCAGGTGCTTGCTGATGGTGCTCATATAGCCTTCGAAATCTGGCACCGGATTGCCGTCGGGATCTTCGTAGTTGATGCCGAGACCGCCGCCAACGTTAATATTCTCGACTTTTACGCCAGCCGCCTGTAACTCGCCTTGTAGCTTGTTGATGGCTTCGCAAAGAGGAATGAATGTGTTGTTGTCGGTGATTTGGGAACCAATATGGAAGTGGAGACCGATAAACTTCAAATTTTTCAGTCCTTCAACGTACTTGATGGTTGCAGGAAGATTCTCGAGGTTGATGCCGAACTTGTTCTCGTTCAAACCAGTGGTGATTTTAGCGTGTGTATGGGCATCGACATTCGGGTTGACGCGCAACTCAATGTTCGCAATCTTGCCCTTCTTACCTGCCAGTTCGTTGATGACGTCTAATTCAGGCAACGATTCGGCGTTGAAGCAGAAAATATTGCTGTCGAGGGCCGCTTCAATTTCCCAGTCGGTTTTACCAACACCGGCAAATACAATTTTTTCAGGAGCGAATCCGGCCTTTACAGCGGCCAACACTTCGCCACCGCTAACGCAGTCGGCACCAATGCCATAACTTGCAATTAGCTTTAAAACTTTCTCATTCGCGTTAGCTTTTACAGCGTAGTGGGGTAGAAAACCGTATTTGTCCGCCGAGGCTTTCAGTGTTTCCACTGTCTTTTTCAACAGAGCGGCGTCGTAGTAGTAGAATGGGGTCTGCTGACCTTTCAATTTCTCGATTGGGAAATTACCTTTTGTCATGTTTTTTGCGTGTTGTGGCATCCTTTTGGTGAATGTCCAATGTTAATTCTGTTTTTATTTAGCGAAAAATTCGTTGTTCAGTGCAATGAGGGCTTGCTCCTTATCTTCACTGTGGATAAGAATGGAGATGTTGTTGCCCGAAGCTCCGTATGAAATCATGCTGATAGGCAGATTTCCCAAAGCGGCAATAACCTTGCTCTGTATGCCCTTGTTTTGGTCGGTCAGGTCGCCGACTACGCAAATGATGGTCATATTGCGGTTGGTGCTGACTGTTCCGAATTTTTTCAAGTCGTCAAGAATATATTCCAACTTTTTCTCGTTATCGATAGTCACCGATACTCCGATCTCCGATGTGGTAATCATATCGATAGAGGTTTTATACTGTTCGAAAACTTCGAACACACGGCGTAGGAAACCGTGGGCGAACAGCATTCTGCTGCTCTTGATGCGGATTGACGTGATGCCGTCTTTTGCCGCTACCACTTCTACTTTGTTCGAGGTGAATGCGGTTGAGATAAGTGTCGCATTGTCTTCGCTCTGGTTGATGTTGAGCAACTTCACTGGCACGTTCTCTAACTTAGCTGGCGTCAGGCAGATAGGGTGGAGAGCCTTCGCACTAAAGTAGGCCAATTCGGCAGCTTCGTCGAAGTTCAGCTTCTCGACCGGACGCGCATCTTTCACAATGCTGTTGTCGATGCGGTAGATGGCCGTCTTGTCGCTCCATATCTGTATTTCGTCGGCATGTAAGACGGAACCTATCAGTGCAGCGGTGTAGTCGCTACCGCCTTGCTTGAAGTTGTCTGTCTCGTTATAGGCATTGCGGCAAATGAAGCCTTCGGTGATGTACAGGTCGGCATGTCCAGCCGTCTCCAACTGGTTTTCCAGATTCTTTTTAATGAAAACGGTGTCTGGCTCTTCGTTTTTGTCGATGCGCATAAAGTTGAGGGCAGGAATGTTTTTCACATTCAGCCCTAAACCTTTCAAATATTCGGTGAAGAGGTAGCTGACCAAAAGTTCGCCTTGTGCAACAATACGTTTCTCTTCAAAAAGGGTGAAGATGTCTTGCGAAAGTTTGCGGATATCGTCAAAACGTGCGGAAAGTTCCTTCTTGATGGCGTCGGCGTGCTGCTTGTCGGTGAAAAGTTCGTTCACCAGCTGCATGTATTTCTGTTCCAGGGCGTTTGTCATTTCTTTAGCGCCGTCAGGATTCTTTTTGTAAAGATAGTCGGCTATCTCCATAAGGCAGTTGGCGGTCCCCTTTATGGAAGAAACCACTATGATGTTGTTCTCGCCTTTGTGCGCAGCGGCTATGTTTGCCGATGCCTTGATTTTTTCTGCAGTGGCTACTGCGGAACTCCCGAATTTGACTACTTTCATCTTACCTCAGGTTTTAAGTTTTTAAGGCTTCTCCCGAAAGAAGTCGCTGCCCTTTCTCTGAAAAGCCTCTTATTTGCAAAAATACGAAATTATAATGAACCTCGGTCCCTTTTCATCTCCAATCGTTGAAAGGCAGGAACAAAAAAGGAAAACAGAGGTTGTTGCACGCGTCTGCTGCGCATACGACCTTTAGAAAAGGTCTAGCTTGTTCTTCTTGGCCTCTTCCAAGGTCATCAGTTGTTCTTGTTTCTCAGCGTTTTGTTTGCGCAACTGGACCTGTTCGTCTTTAATGTTCTTGATAAAGGCGTCGCGGGTCTTCGGATTCAGCAGTTGCGATGCCGCGTAGGTGCTGTGCGACGCGTCTTTCATATAGGCAACCAAACCGTTGTAGTTTGGAGCCATTTTCACGGCGGTGTGCATTTTCGAAGTGGTGGCACCGCCTATCAGCAACGGAATCGTGAGTCCGGCCTTCTGCATTTCGGCGGCCACATGGCACATTTCCTCCAACGAAGGTGTAATCAGACCGCTCAGACAAATAAGGTCGGCCTTTTCACGTATTGCCGTTTCGATAATGGTCTCGCTTGGAACCATAACGCCCAAGTCAATCATCTCGAAGTTGTTGCAGGCCATAATCACAGCCACAATGTTTTTTCCAATGTCGTGTACGTCGCCCTTTACGGTGGCAATTACAATTTTACCGGCTTTCTGTCCGCCTCCGCTCGCATTTTGCGCCTCGATGGTCGGTTGCAGAATAGAGACGGCATTCTTCATCGTACGGGCGGTTTTCACCACTTGTGGCAAGAACATCTTACCCGCACCGAATAGTTCGCCAACGTAGTTCATACCGTCCATAAGCGGTTTTTCAATGATTTCAACGGCTTTAGGGTATTTTTCAAGCGCTTCTTTCAGGTCCACTTCCAAATAGTCGCTGATACCTTTAACCAATGCATATTGCAGTCGCTCTTCCAGCGTTCCGTTTCTCCATTCGTCGACGTGTACCGTTTGGGTTTCGCCGCTGTGCTGTGCCTTTATTTCTTCGGCTTTGGCAATCATCCGCTCGGTGGCTTCCGGGTCACGGTTGAAGATGACGTCTTCCACGCACTTTAGCAAGTCTTTTGGAATGTCGTCGTATACTTGCAGCATACCGGCGTTCACAATACCCATGTCCATACCCACCTTGTAGGCGTAGTAGAGGAACACCGAATGGATAGCCTCGCGGACAATGTTGTTGCCTCGGAACGAGAAAGAGAGGTTGCTGACACCGCCGCTGATTTTGGCGTATGGCAGGTTCTCGTGTATCCATTGTGCCGCCTGTATAAAGTAGACACCATAGTTGTTGTGTTCTTCTATACCCGTGGCTATTGCCAACACGTTAGGGTCGAAGATGATGTCTTCTGGCGGAAAATCTGCCTCTTTGACGAGCAGGTCGTAGGCACGTTTGCAGATTTCCTTCTTGCGTTCGAACGTGTCGGCCTGGCCAGTCTCGTCGAAGGCCATCACCACCGTGGCGGCTCCGTAGGCCTTTATCTTTTTAGCTTTCTCTATGAATTTTTTCTCGCCTTCCTTCAACGATATAGAGTTGACGATGCATTTGCCTTGTACGCACTGCAAGCCAGCCTCAATCACCTCCCATTTCGACGAGTCGATCATAATTGGCAGTCTCGATATTTCGGGTTCAGAAGCAATCAGGTTCAAAAAGGTGACCATTTCGCTTTTCGCGTCGAGCATGGCATCGTCCATGTTTACGTCAATCACCTGTGCGCCGTTTTCCACTTGTTTGCGGGCTATGCTAAGGGCTTCGTCGTAGTTCTTCTCGCTGATTAGGCGCAAAAACTTTTTCGAACCAGCCACATTACAGCGTTCGCCGATGTTCATGAACAGCGAGCGTGGCGCATCGGGATTCTCAGCAAAGTTAACCGACCGGATGACGAGTTCCTCCAAGCCCGAGAGGACCATATCGTGGCTCTTTGCTACCGGTTTTCGTGGAGGATAGTTGTTGACAAACTGCTGGTAGGCGCCGATGTGGCCGGGTGTAGTACCGCAACAACCGCCGACGATGTTCACCAACCCTTCTTGCAGGTATTCCTCAATCTGTGGCGCCATTATTTCAGGAGTCTCGTCATATTGTCCGAACTGGTTAGGGAGTCCGGCGTTGGGGTAGGCGCTCACGTAGAAAGGGGCGTTGTCTGAAATCTCCTTTAAGAAGCGTTTCAGGTCGCGGGCTCCGAACGAACAGTTCAAACCAACAGAAAGAAGGTTGGCACCCGACACAGAGGCCAGGAAGGCCTTCATGGTTTGTCCGCTCAATGTACGGCCGCTGATGTCGGCAACTGTGGCCGAGAGCATCAGGTAAACCCTCTTGCCAAGTTTCTCCATAGCGTCTTCGGCGGCCATAATAGCCGCTTTGGCGTTGAGGGTGTCGAAAATAGTCTCTATCAGCAGGGCGTCAACTCCGCCCTCTATTAGCGCGAGCATCTGTTCTGTATAGGCTTCGCGCAGTTGGTTGAAGGTGACACCTCGCAGTGCCGGATTGTTCACGTCGGGCGATATAGAGGCTGTTTTGTTGGTTGGTCCTACCGAACCTGCAACAAAACGGGGCTTCGACGGGTCTTTGCGTGTATATTCGTCTGCGGCCTCGCGGGCTAGGCGGGCTCCCTCTAGGTTGAACTCGCGCACGTAGGGCTCGCAATGGTAGTCGGCCATCGAAATGCTCTGCGAGTTGAATGTACAGGTTTCTATAATGTCGGCACCAGCCTCTAGATATTTCGTGTGGATTTCTTTAATCTTGTCTGCCTGTGTAATACAAAGCAGGTCGTTGTTCCCTCGCTGTTGACCTGGCAGATCTTTAAATCTCTCACCTCGGTAGTCCTCTTCTTGCAAATTGTATTGCTGAATCATGGTACCCATACCACCGTCGAGTACCAAAATTCTCTTTTTCAATTCTTCTTTTAAGTCTGCCATCTGTTCTTTTGACTTTTTTATAAAAAAGGGAAGACCTGCATCTGTCCCAGAATTGGATATTTTTATTCTTATTCTTCGCTCATCTTTTGCAACAGGTCGCGGTAAGCATTGAAGACTTTGGCGCGACTTAAGAAACCGACGTATATTTTCGACTTCTTTTTCACTACCGCCAGGTTCCAAGCTTTGGTATAAGCGAATTTCTTCATGATTTCGTCAACGGTGTCGCCGCTGAACTCTTTAATTCGTTCTTGTTCTTCCTCCCTCTGGCTGGCCGAGATGGTGTGTCCCTTTTTCTCCAGTTCGGCGTGTTTTGCGGCTATCTCAGCCTCCACCTCATTCTTTTTAGCCGTATTTTCCACGTAAATGAGGGCCGATGCGCCAGTCATCAGTTGCTCCACCTTCAGGGTCTTGTAGTATTCGGGTTGGAACATAACATTTCGTATGTCGTTGATGGTGAGAATGCCTTTTAGCACATTGTCTTCCACCACCGGGAAGATGTTTCGGTTCGATTTCTTGATGATGTCTACCACGTCACCCAGGCTCATCTTCGGCTTAATGGTAGCCAAGTCTTTGTCTATCAGCCCCTCTATGTTTAGCATCATCTGCACATTCTTGTCAATATGGTGGGTGTAGAGTTCGCCTTTTTGTGCCAGACGCATAGCATAGAGGCTGTGTGGCTCGAAGGTTCGAATGGTGATGTAGGCGGTTACCGCTACCGTCATAATACTGATGAAGAGCCCGTAACCACCGGTAATTTCAGCGATAAGGAAGGTGCTGGTGAGTGGTGCGTGCATAACGCCCGACATGACGCCCGCCATACCTGCCAGAGCGAAATTCTTGGTTGGCAGGTTGGAAATGTGCAGGTGGTTGATGATGCTGGCTGTCGCAAATCCAGATACGCACCCCATGAACAAACTAGGGGCGAATATACCGCCTGTACCTCCACTTCCGTTGGTTGCCGCCGTTGCAAATATCTTGAAGAAGACGATAAGCAGGCAGAACAGACAAAGCATCCAGAAGTTTTCTCTGAATTCGTAAAATACGCTGGAATCGGTTATCGATTGTGCGTCTCCGTTTATCAGACTCGAAATAGTATCGTATCCTTCTCCGTAGAGTGGTGGAATGAAGAAGATGAGCAGGCTGAGCAGACAACCTCCTACCGCCAGTTTCTTCCAACGGCTGCTGATGTTGCGGAAAAAGGATTCCAGTTTGTTGCTTCCTCTAACAAAGTAGAGCGAGACAAAACCGCACACAATACCTTCTAACACATAGTAGGGTATGTTTTTAGGTATGATGCTTACGGTGGTGTCGAATGCGAACTGGCTTTCGGTGCCCGAAATGAAGAATGTGATTACCGTTGCGGTGATGGCGGTGACAATAAGCGGCACTATTGAGGCCATGGTCAGGTCGAGCATCAGAACCTCAAGGGTGAACAGCACGCCGGTGATGGGCGCCTTAAAGATGCCGGCTACGGCTCCGGTGGCTCCACAGCCGACCAACAACATCAGTTTTTTCTGGTCAAGACGGAACAGCTTGCCTAAGTTTGAACCGATTGCAGAACCTGTGAGGACAATAGGCGCCTCGGCTCCGACCGAACCGCCGAATCCGATGGTTAGCGAACTGGCTACCACCGACGACCACATGTTGTGCGCCTTTATGATTGCCTTGTTGCGTGAAATGGCGTACATGATTTTTGTTACTCCGTGGCTGATGTCGTCCTTTACAATATATTTGACGAAGGAACTGGCCAGGAATATACCAACGATAGGGGTCGCCAAAAAGAGGTAGTTCAAATTGCCTGCGCTGAATGCGGTGTTCACCCAGTGGTGAAGCACTTCAACAATCGACTTCAATAGGGTGGCGGCTATAGCGCAGCCTATACCTACTAAAAAGGCAAGGAATATGACGAGCTGTTTGTCGCTGATGTGAGTTTGGCACCAATGGAACAACTTTATCCATGTGCGTGTTGTTTTTGTTATGCTACCTTTAATCATTTCTACTCCCTATTCTTATCAAATTACAAAATTACTCTTTAATATTTTGCCTGCCCCTCTTTGACCGCCTTTTTTTTAGTGAGTCGTTTTTGTTAATCTATTATATTCTATATTTGCAGTCGTATTTAAAGTTTGTTTTTTATGCTGAAACTGATTTCTTGGAATGTGAACGGACTCCGCGCCTGTGTGGGCAAGGACTTCGAAAAGTCGTTCCTCCAACTTGATGCCGATTTCTTCTGTCTGCAGGAAACGAAAATGCAGGCCGGACAGTTAGATATAGCTTTCCCTGGATACGAGTCGTATTGGAACTATGCCGATAAAAAGGGCTATTCGGGTACGGCTATTTTTACCAAACACCACCCGGTTAGCGTGACGATGGGTATGGGGGTTGACGAACACGACCATGAGGGACGTGTCATTACTCTTGAAATGGACAATTTTTATCTGGTAACAGTTTATACGCCTAATTCCCAGGAAGAGTTGAAACGGCTGGACTACCGGATGAAATGGGAAGATGACTTTAAGTCGTTCTTAAAAAGACTGGAGGAGAAGAAACCTGTGGTGGTTTGCGGTGATATGAATGTGGCACACCAAGAAATTGACCTCAAAAATCCGAAAACAAACCGTAGAAATGCTGGTTTTACGGATGAAGAAAGAGCAAAAATGACTGATTTGCTCAATAGTGGATTTACCGATACTTTCCGTTTCTTCAATCCTGATTTAAAGGATGCCTATAGCTGGTGGAGTTACCGCTTCCGTGCCCGGGAAAAGAATACGGGGTGGCGTATCGATTATTTCCTAACCTCGAAGTCGCTCGACGATAAATTGGCCGGTGCTTCTATTCATAGCGAGATCTTTGGCTCTGACCATTGTCCTGTTGAATTGGTGCTTGACCTTTGATTGCGTTATTTGAGTTAAAAGAAAATAAGGGCGTGTTCAAAAAACACGCCCTTATTTTTTATTGTGCTAAAATTTGAATGCGGATCCCATAAGATTTATACTTGCTGTTAGCCCAACGATGAACATTATAATTGTAAATAGAATTGACGCAATAGTGTATATCACGTAAAATTTGAACAGCTTGCGCATTTCATGCATACCTTCCGTGAAAATGACATCGTTGTTGACTAACAAAGCTTCCCTTGTCTTTTTGCAGTGCTTGAACATTTTTGACGTGGGATAGATTGAAATGAGTCCTATTATAATATAAATAATAGAGAAAAAGGTGCCAAAGAAAGGAATAGCAAAACCTCCAAAAATACCTAACATTATCAAAAAGACAATCATAATGACTTGCATTATGGCAAGGAATTTAATCCATTTGGTTGCGCTAAGCAGACTCTCTTTTGCTTTATCGTTTACTACAAGTTTGTTATTTGTGTTGTTGACATTGTTCTCTTCTGCGGTGAACACATTGTCCATTGCAAGTTCGTTTCCCATTTTTTTTCTGTTTTTTTGTTAAAAGTGGACGCTAGTTTTTCTGTGTTTCTCTCTTTATGGTTAAAAGCTCTCGAATAATGATATTATTATAGCTATAATAATAGCAAATGCTATAAGCAGTAGATAACCGAGTATAATCCATCCAAAGAATTTGAAAACCCTACGCATTTCATTAAAGCCGTTAGCCAGCATATCATCGTCATTTTCTTGGATTGCCGCTCTTATAAATTTGACGTATTTGAACATCTTTACAATCGGATAAGAGAATAGAGCCGCTATAATGATGTATATGAAACCAGTTGTGCCGAATGCTAATGATGCTACTTCGTCGTCTTTGGGAAGTGCATTAGAAAAAACAGCTTTCCCCATTAGTATTGTTATTGCAAATATAACACAAAAGCCTAATGCTATACAGCTAAATATAGCCAAAATTTTCACCCATTTAGAGGTGTCAAGCAGGCATTGTTTTGTCTCTTCGGTTGCTACTAGCAGTTCTTTTCCCCCTAGTAGATTTTCTTCGGTTGCGTTAAACACGATGTCTTCTGCAAGTTCGTTTCCCATTTTTTCGATTTTTTATTGGTGATAAATAGATTTTACTAATACAAATATAATAAAAAAATGTAGATTAAAATGATTGGTGGTGAAAAATGAATCTAGCCCCGTGTTTTTCTTCTCCACCTAGTTATCATGATGGCAGAAACTGTACCTAGCCCTATTATGAATCCCAACCAGATGCCATTTATGCCCATCCCCATTTTTACGGCAACCAGATAACTGAAAGGCAAGTTTACGGCCAGATAGCAGAAACTGCAGATGTACATTGGCATTTTGACGTCGGCGATGCCGCGCAGGGCTCCAAGGCTTATCGACTGCATGCCGTCTGGTATCTGGTAAACTGCGGCAAACAAGAGTAGTGTTGAGGCTATTCCTATAACTTCATCATCGGTAGTGAATAGTAAAGGTATGACCTTGCTGCCGAGAGCCAGAATCAGAGCGCAACTTATGCTGTAGCAGAAGCCGAGTTGCAGGGCGGCATTCCCTGCCTTTTTCACTCCTTTCTGGTTCCCCATTCCCTTTTGGTGGGATACGCAGATGGTTGTCCCCGAAGAAATGCCTGTCACCATCATAAAGGTAAGACTTGACATGTTCATGGCTATTTCATGCCCGGCCAATGCTGCCGCACCGAACCAGCCCGCCATAATGGCACTGCAACTGAAAGCGAGGCATTCAATGAACATCTGGCCGCCAATGGGTAGCCCCACGGCCCCTAGTTTCTTCATCTCTTTCCATTTCAGAGCATTCGCCTTGAAGAAAAAGAAATGTCGCCATAAATTACTTTTGTAGCGGAACAGTAGAAGGTAGAGGACGGGCATTACCAAACGGGCTATTAGTGTGGCTAGACCTGCACCGTACACCCCCATCTGTGGTACACCACATTTGCCGAATATGAAAATGTAGTTCAATAAAATGTTCAACAGGCAGCATGCCAGGGTAATGTTCATAGAATAACGTGTGTTCCCCAAACCTTCTAAATACTGTTTGAAGGCTAGAAATACCACGTATGGTATTAATGATAGAACTAATACCCGGTAGTAGGGAATTGCCAACTGCCAGACTGCTTCGTCCTGACCCATGTGCGGCATTGCGTAGCTGACTGCCCACATTAGGCCGCCTACAGCAAAGGTGGCAAGGAGGTCAACTATCAGCGAGTTGGCAAACTGCTCGCTCGCATAGCGGTGACGGCCAGACGCGTAACTGGAACCGATAAGGGGGGTGGAACCGAAGGTGACACCTTGCACTAAGACAAAACCCACAATGAAAATGGCGTTGCCGAAGGCTACCGCTGCCAACTCGTTCTTGCCGATATGCCCAACCATCAGGGTGTCGCTTAGCATGACAATAGCGTTGCCGAGCTGCGACAGCATGATGGGGAGTGCCAACAACAATGTTTTTTTGTAGTGGGGACGATAGGTTCGGTATCTGTTCTTGAGTTTCGGTTTCACTATTTTCTTGTCTTCTGTTTTTTCTGTAATGCAAAGTTACAACAAAAAATCCGGAACTAGTCGTCCCGGATTTTATTCCCTTAAAGGGAAAAAGAAAGCTTTGTTTCACAACAAAGTTTCTCAATGGATATAGTATATTTATATAATAGGGTCAAATTTTGATGTGAGATCCTGTTTCGTTTCTCACACTGCAATATTAGACTTATTCTTGTTTTTTTATGTGGAGATATTAAAAAATGATGTGGAAGTTTTGCGAAAAGGCTTTGTTGTAAATTATCGGCAGAATGTGCACTTTTTTGATGTTTCTTTTTGTCTTATAAAGTTATTAATCAGTTTGTTCTTTATTTTTAAGTGTGATTTTTTCGTTAAAAAATCCACAATATTTACACCTGATTTACCCCTTTTTTTGTTGGGTTTTGTGTGTTTTTTCTGGAACTCTTATACTTTTTTCTTTAAATAAAACACAACTTCAAGTGTATGGAAACAGTATCGTTTCCCCCCTTCTCTAAGTAGTAATCTTTTGTCTTGTTGGTGAAATAACAAGAGCAGGCTCCGCCTTCAATTGGGTGCCTGTGTCTTTCTATACTATATTGCCATCTTGTCCTTTTGTCGGGAGGCGATATCCGTCTGACTGTACTTGCAATCTGATATTCCCCCTTAGGAAGGGAACAAAAAAGGCTCCAACTTAAAGTGGAGCCTTACCTTGTATTTGTGTAGATGAAAAAACAATCTGTTATTCGAGGGTTAATACGTTATTATCCTCTTCTTCGCTTTTTTCTTCTACTTTAGGGTCTGGCTTTTGTGCAAGAGCCGATTTTACAATACCACTGAACTTGACAACTTCGCCCGCAGCGTTAACGGCTGTAGCTTCAAGGTTCAAGTTTCCGTAACGGTCGCTACTGTTTACCCAACCAATTGTACCTCCCAAAGCGTAGTTGACAATGGTGAGGGAATCGTGGCTGTTTGGCTTTGTGGTGTAAGTGTAGGTGGCATAGCTACTGTCGATCATAGCATAGTTGCCTGTACCGTTGCCATTGATGAGCGATGTCAGTCTCCATACTCCGTTGCCGATGGTCACCTGGCTGTTGATGGTGGTGACGTTTGTGAGGCTGTCGTATGTCATGTCCGACCAAGTCATGTTCACCATACGCTGAGGACTGTAGATGATAGAGTCAGACACGCCGTCGTGCGCGGTAACGTGCATTTGCCAAGCTCCACTGACGGTTACATAAGTATAGGAGTAGGTCGATTCACCATCCTCGCTACACGAACTCATTAATATTGCGCTTATTGCAGAAATGAATAGAAGTATCTTTTTCATAAGATTTTTGGAGTGTTTTATATCTTGCAAATATATAAAAAGAAATGGAATAGTATGGGCTTTTACTTAAAAATCACACTACTATTTGTTTTTGAGGGCTCGCGGTAAAACCTGCTACATTTGTTGCTGCGAGTCTATTTGTGGCTAAATATCAACCTTTTCTCAATACTTTGGCTATGTCTGACCTGAATTTTTACTATTTTTGTCTGTTATAATTTTGTTTGGCACGTTTTTTAGTGTGCTAAAATAAAAACAGGTTTTCTATTATGAAAAAATTTCTTTTTCTTCTTGCAGCCCTTTCTTTTATTGGCAATGCCGTGGCTGCAGACATTAATAAAACAGATAAAAAAGGTCGCAAGCAGGGCGAATGGGTGAAAACATATCAGAACGGACGCGTCCAGTATAAAGGTCACTTTGTCGATGACAAGCCGACTGGTACTTTTTACCGCTATTACGAAGATGGCAAACTGCAGTGTGTGCAGGTGTACGATGCGGGAAACACTTCCGATGTCACTTTCTACGATTCCGATGGTAAGACGGTGTCTACTGTCGGACATTTCGATGGCAAACAGAAGGTGGGCGAGTGGAAGTTCTATTCGGCCGGCGAATTAGTGATGACGGAAATTTACTTGAACGGACAGCGTCATGGCGTGGCTAAAAGCTATGCGAAGGGGGCTGTTATTGAAGAAACTCCTTATGTGAACGGCCTTGTGAACGGTGTGCAAAAGAAATTCCTTGAAAATGGGAAACTTTATTCTACCACTACCTATAAAAATGGTGTGATGGATGGACCCTACCATTTGTACGAGGGAAACGCCAATCCGGTTGAGGTCGGCCAGTTTAAAAACGGAAAAAGAAGTGGCGATTGGGAAATCTACGATGAAAACGGCAAAAAAATAGATGGTACCTCTTATTCTGGGGGTATCGCTACCGATGAAAAGCAGAAACTTAAAAAGAGTAGCGCTCTGTTCGACGAAAACCAGAAGGTTATAGATGCCGGTAAATATGACGAACTCGACAAACGCCTGAATGGGTCACGTGCCCAGCAATAATAAACAGGAAATGGATTTTATATCCCTAAAAGACTACCTCGCTTCGGTTAGGCAGGCTGTTGCCTGCCATGTGGAGGCTGATGTGTGGGTCCGTGCCGAAATTAGTGAACTGAAGGTGAACGGTTCGGGACACTGCTACCTGACATTGGTGGAAAAAGAGGAGTCGGGTAAGATGAATGTCTGTGCTAAGGCTGCGGCTATTATTTGGGCGAATCTCTATAATATGGTCGCTCCGATGTTCGAATCGGTTACGCACCAACCTTTGCAACGCGGTATGACCGTGCTGGTAAGGGTATCCCCAAATTTTCATGAGGCTTATGGCTTTTCGCTGATAATCTCCGATATTGATCCGACGTTCACTTTGGGCGACATGGCCAGGAGGCGGCAGGAGGTGATCGACAAACTAAAAGCCGACGGCGTATGGGATATGAACCATGAACAGCAGATACCGCTGTTGCCGCAAAGAGTGGCTGTAATCTCTTCAGAGACAGCTGCCGGATTTGGAGACTTCATCAACCAACTAGAACATAATGACCGCCAGTTTAAATTTTATTGGCATTTGTTCCCTGCTGTAATGCAGGGCGATGGCGCCCCTTCTTCAATTATGGCTGCCCTTGACGAGGTTTTCGTACATGCAGCGTTGTTCGATGTGGTAGTCATTGTGCGGGGTGGTGGTGCGTCGGCCGATATGCTGGCTTTCGACGATTACGACCTTGCTTCGTGTTGTGCGCAATTTCCTCTTCCTATCATATCGGGTGTGGGCCATGAACGCGATACCTGCGTAGTCGACTTGGTCGCTTGCCGGCGTTGTAAGACACCAACGGCTGTTGGTGCCCTGTTGGTCGACTGTATGGAACAGGCGTATGCCCGTGTAGAGGATGCCACATTGGCGTTGGCGACAGGAGCTAGACAAATTTTGAAAGAGGAAAAAAACAGACTCGCGACTGCCAATATGTTGCTCGCAAAAACGGTTCCGCTAGCACTGGCAGAAGAGAAAAACCGGTTGACGAACCTTTGTGCTGCTTTACGTGTGGCAGTTTCGGATAATTGTAAAACGGCAGAGGCCAGCTTGCAACATAGTATGATTACTTTGAAGTCGGTTGCACGTTTAATGGTACGTTCGGCAGAGATGCGTGTCGGTACTCAGATACCTCAACTCTCGCATGCGGTTCGTACGCTAATAACCTCTCAACAGTCGAAAATAGAACTGATGGAACAAAAGGTTGACCTGCTCTCGCCACAGACGTTGCTCAAAAAAGGCTATAGTCTGACCTTGAATAATGGCAGGGTGGTGCGGTCGGCCAATGACTTGCAGAAAGGTGACAAGATAGAAACCATTTTTGCGGATGGACGCAGGACTAGTATTGTGAAATAATTTAATTGAATATTATATGGCTGGGAAAAAAGCAGAAAACAAAGAACTGAATTATACAGAATCGGTTGAACGTCTGGAAGGTATTGTGAAAAAGATAGAAAGTGGAGAAATGGACATTGACCAGCTAACCTCGCAGGTGGCAGAAGCTGCTAATCTTATCAAGGCTTGTAAGGAGAAGTTGTTTTCGACAAACGAAGCCGTTGAAAAACTTTTGAAAGAATTAGATAAATAATTGACAGAATAGTTTTTATTTTTCTAATTTTGTGCTCAATTCTAGAAGTTTTTGTTAACATTTTATTAAATAAAAATTATGAATAAAATTTTCCGTTTTTTCGTGTTTACAGCAATCGCAGTTTCTTCTTTCTCTTTTGCTTCTTGTGGAAGTGACGATGATGACGAGGATTCAACTCCTATTTTAGTAGGTAATCCAACTTCACCAGAAGAAATCTCAGGCGATACTTGGGTCCTTAATTATGGTGAGTCAAAAAGTTATTCCACAATGAATGGCATTTCTGGTTTCTCTAATTTGAACTCTTCTGATGCTAATGGGCTTTATCTTGTTTCTGTAAAATTCTATGCTGATGGAACTGCTGATTGTGAAGTGTCGGGAGCTTCCTCAAAAGGTACATACAGTATCGATGGTAAAGAGTTCACTTGTAGTTACGACATCGCTTACAAGTTGACGACATATAATGATACTTCGTCTACAACTAGTGATAAAACCTATAGAATGACAATGAAAAAGGGTGCGGATTTGGCTGAGTTCTTTACGTCTCAGGTTTCCACAACCCCTATGTATTATACATTAACGCAACACCAGATTTCAAAGCTAGGTAACAAACTATACATTACTATGACTGTAACAGCTTCTTATAATGAGGATATTTTTAACGATGAATTCATAGATGGCGCTTATGAATCTGCTGGTGGCAAGTTCGGAGACTTGATAAAGAAGACAATCAAGTCTGATAAATACACTACCTATTATTTGGTATACGACAAAAAGTGATTTTTTGAAAATAACGCTTTAAGCCGGAGAACTTCTAGTTTTCCGGCTTTTTTGTTTCCATTTTTTTCGCATTGCAGACTTAAAAAGCGTAAATGGCCGATATTTTATGTATATTTGTAGATTAAAATAAAATTGAAAATAATATAGAATTATGAAGATAGCACTTGTAGGTTATGGAAAGATGGGCAAAATCATTGAGGGTATTGCTAAATCTCGTGGACACGAAATTGTTTCTATTATAGACATCGACAACCAACAAGACTTTGAATCGGCCGCATTTAAGAGTGCTGATGTGGCTATTGAATTTTCTATCCCCAAGGTTGCTCCTGCAAACGTGCGCAAGTGCTTTGCTGCCGGTGTTCCTGTCGTATGCGGTACTACTGGCTGGGCCGACCAGATGGAGGATGTGAAGAAAGATATGGTGGCAAGTAATGGTACTTTGTTCTGGTCTTCAAACTACAGCATTGGAGTAAATATCTTCAATGCGGTTAGCAAGTATTTGGCTAAGATTATGAACGGCTTCAATAATTACGACGTCAAGATGAGCGAGGTGCACCACGTGCACAAACTCGACTGGCCAAGTGGTACTGCTATTACTCTAGCTGAGGGCGTTGTTGAAAATCTCGACCGCAAGTCTAAGTGGGTGAAGGGTACGCTGACTGCTCCCGACGGTACTGTCACTGGCTCTGAAAACTGCAAGGCCGACGAAATGCCGGTTAGCTCGATACGCCGTGGCGAGGTGCCTGGCATCCACACCATCGTATATGAGAGTGAGGCCGATATCATCACTATCGATCACAATGCGAAAAGTAGAGAGGGCTTTGCCCTTGGCGCTGTTCTTGCTGCTGAGTTTACTGCAGGAAAGAAGGGCTTCTTAGGTATGACCGATATGCTAGACTTCTTAAAGTAAATCTCTTCCTGCAATGACTGAAAAATTAACATCGAAACAACAGACCAAACTTTCCTTTGCTGAACGTGTGAAGGCTTCTTCCTTGTTGGAAAAGGTGAAATTTTCAATTTGTTCGATTGTCTGCGTAATATTGTCGGTTTGGATGGGACATTGGTGGATTCTCCTTTTCGTCTTGTTCTTCTTCGACCTCTATATCTCTAAGTTCGTTAATTGGGACAAATGGAAGGAAAGCGATAACCCTGCCCTCAAATGTATTGCCAGCTGGGTCGATGCTATTGTATTCGCTTTGGTGGCTGTTTACCTGATCCATATTTATTTGTTCCAGCATTATAAGATTCCGTCTTCTTCTATGGAGAAGTCGTTGCTTGTTGGCGACTATTTGTTCGTAAGCAAGCTGAGCTACGGACCGCGTGTGCCAATGACTCCGCTTTCGTTCCCTTTGGTTCAGAATACGTTGCCGATTGTCAATACTAAGTCTTACCTCGACTTTCCTGCGTGGAAGTACCGTCGTTTGAAGGGGCTTGGCGAAGTGGAAAGGTACGATGTGGTGGTCTTCAATTTCCCTGCTGGCGATACCGTATGCCGCAAGGTGGAAAATCCGGACTACTATAGCATTTGCTACCAACTTGGCAAACAGGCTATTTGGCATGATTCGGTGGCGATTGCCCGCCTTCGTGAAATGCCGTATTACAAGAGGATAGATTCTATTTCTGCTGTAGGACGCAGAACTTTGATGAGTGTTGGCAGGGAACAATTTGGAGATGTGATAACCCGACCTGTTGACCGCCGCGAGAATTATGTGAAGCGTTGCATTGGTTTGCCAGGCGAGACGCTGGAAATTAAAAATGGCAATGTCTATATTAATGGAACCTATATCGAGAATCCGAAGAATACACAGTTCAACTACTACGTTGTTTCTAAGGTGCCATTCTCGCAGGTCTACCTCTCCCAGCTGGGAGTAAGCCTCGACGACCAGCGCTTTATTCCGTATAACGAGATTGATGTTCCTGGACAAGAGTCTATGGCTGCTAAGTTCCAGCGCTTGGGCGCAACGCCTAACGACTATGTGTTCTTCCTTCCGCTTACTGCTGATATGAAGGCGGTTCTTGAAAGCAACCGCGATGTGAAAAAGGTGATGAAGGACGATGGCTCTATTTTCGATAACGAGGGTGACCTTTATCCGTTGAAGGCCGATACCCACTGGTCTCGCGACAATTATGGTCCTATCTATATTCCGAAAAAGGGAGGAACGCTAAAACTCACGGTCGACAACTTACCTGTTTATGAGCGCTGTATTGTCGCCTACGAAGGTAATAAGCTGCGGCTTGAGGGAAACGACATCTATATTAACGATGTGAAGACAGACGAATACACCTTCCAGATGGATTATTATTGGATGATGGGAGATAACCGCCATAATTCGGCCGACTCTCGTTACTGGGGGTTTGTTCCTGAAGACCATATAGTAGGTAAACCTCTGTTTATCTGGCTCTCATTCGATAAAGACACACCTTGGTACAAGAGTTTGCGTACCGACCGCTTGCTTAAAACAGTTGGACACGAATAGCGTTTTTGTGCGTTGTTCCTAATTTTGGCACTCTATTTGTACTTTGTTGTTATATACAACGAAATTGCATGAATTATGAAAAAAATTGCTCTTATAATATTGTTGGCTTTTTCCCAGCTAGTAGGCTGGGCTGCCGATGCTGAGTTCTATACAGAACCTGTATTTAAAATAGGAGAGAAGGCTACCTATAATCTCTATTATAATTTGGGCTTTGTATGGATACATGCGGGTGATGTGTGCTTTAAAACGCAGGAACGCACTCATAATAATGAAAAGGTGCTTGGATTGCTTGTTGCTGGTACTACTACCTCGACATTCGACAAGATGTATTGCATACGCGATTCGTTCGAGTCGTATCTCAATCCGGCTAAAATGCGCCCTGTGTTCTATCGCGAGGTTAAGCACGAAGACAACTATTTTGCTGCGCTTACATACACTTACACCGATAAAGAGAACTATGTCGATGCCTTTATGCGCCGTTACAAACGCAGAAAGTTAGACGAGAAGCATATTACGCTCGACATGAAGACAAACGACTTGATTTTCAGCTGTTACAATTTCCGTAACCTGAATACCGACAAGCTGGTTTACAACCAGACGGTGCCTTTCAATATGTTGTTTGATGACGATATCTACAATCTGGGTCTCACTTTTAAAGGTAAGACAACGGTGAAGTTGAAAAATGGTAAGAAGTACAAGGCTTTGAAGTTTGTCCCTAAACTTATTACTGGCGACTTGTTCAAGAATGAGGACGATATGGTCATATATGTCAGCGACGATATGAACCATGTGCCTCTGCTTATTGAGGCCAAGATAAAGGTGGGCAGTGTAAAGGCTATGTTGGCCGACTACACTAATTCAAAATATCCCGTTACTTCTTTAATTAAATAGTGTAAAACTCAAAACAGTATAAACTACAGCATTTGCTCTTATGGCTAAGATTTTAGTAATTGACGATGAACGCAGCATCCGCAATGTGATGAAGGAGGCGTTGGAACTGGAACAACACAAGGTGACTTGTGCTGAAGATGGTTTCAAGGGCCTTGACTGCTTGAAAAACGAGAAGTTCGACCTCGTCTTCTCCGATATTAAAATGGAGGGAATGGATGGTATTGAGGTCCTCGAGAAAATTAAGGAACTCTATCCGGAAGTGTCGGTTGTGATGATTTCCGGTCATGGAAATATTGAGACTGCGGTCGAGTGCTTGAAGAAGGGCGCTTTCGATTATCTGGAAAAGCCTTTCGACCTGAACCGCCTTGTTGTGTGCGCGCGCAATGCGTTGCAGCACAGCAGCCTGGTGGTTGAAACCAAGGTCTTGAAGAAGCAGGTGGCTAAATCGAACAAAATGGTGGGCGAATCGTCTGCTATTAACCATTTGCGCGAGATTATCGAGCGTGTGGCTCCTACCGATGCGCGTGTGCTTATCACGGGTGAAAACGGTACGGGTAAGGAGGTTGTGGCCCGTCAATTGTTCGAACTGAGTAACCGCAACAAGGGTCCTTTCGTTGAGGTCAACTGTGCGGCTATCCCGCCTGAATTGATCGAAAGCGAATTGTTCGGCCACGAGAAGGGTTCTTTTACTTCGGCCCTTAAACAGCATATCGGTAAATTTGAGCAGGCTGACGGTGGCACCCTCTTCCTTGACGAGATTGGCGATATGAGCCTGTCGGCGCAAACGAAAGTGTTGCGTGCGCTTCAAGAAAGCGAAATTACCCGTGTTGGTGGCGACAAGGCCATCAAGGTGAACGTGCGTGTGCTGGCCGCTACTAACAAAGACTTGAAAAAGGAAATTGAAAACGGCAATTTCCGTGAGGACTTGTACCACCGCTTGAGTGTTATTCCTATTCATGTGCCGCCTTTGCGCGAACGTACGGAAGACATTCCTTTGCTGGTGAACTTCTTCTGCGAAAACATCTGTAACGAGCAGGGTGTGCCTGTTAGAACGTTTAACGACGATGCTATTGAGGAACTGAAAAAGTACAAGTGGACGGGTAATATCCGTGAGTTGCATAATGTGGTCGAGCGTCTGATTATTCTCTGTGGTACCACTATCACTGTCGACGACGTTAAGGCTTACGCTACTCCTACATTCTTGTAAATGAAGTAAACAAACTAATAAATTAGGCAGGATGTAAATCCTGCCTAATTTATTTTTGAATTATTACATCAGCGCTTATGGTTTCCAAAATTAAAAATATGCTTCTGTTCCTTTTCTTCTGTGTGTTTGCTGCAAACGCTAAAGTGCCAGAACAATCAAGTTTGAAAGACAGTTTGATTCTATGTTCTTTTTTAGAAGCATATCAGTCCGACACGATATTGATTAAACCAGAGGTGCAGCAGAACAAGAAAGCTTTTTTGAATTTTGTAGGATTGATTTATAATAATAGATATAAGCAAGGTGGTTCTCTCGATTCTGTTATAGCTAAGGCCCTTAGAATTTCGCTTGAAGACTTAAAGAAAGATTCTTTTAATTTTGAGAAATTTCCTTTCCATAAATCGGCATTTGAATTTCTTAAAGAGATGCTCCTTTCTGAGATGATGTTTGAACGTTATACTTACACCAAGGCAACGAAAGCGAATGCTTTTACTTCTCTTGAAATTTATTTGTCTGACGAGTATTCTAAAGCGGATATCGACGCTTTTATTGCCGATTGTAAGCACTTTGCAGGCAAAAGGAGGCAAGAAACGGTAGAGCGAGGAGATTCTATCTACATCAAATTTTAATAAAAAAGCGTACCCTAAAAGGTACGCTTTCTATTAGATATCTGTTTTTCCTATTTGTTTGCGATCAGGTTCATAAACTCATCACGAGTTGCTTTGCTGTTAAATACGCCGGTAAAGTCGCTTGTGGTGGTTACGCTGTGCATTTTTTCAATACCGCGCATCTGCATACACATGTGCTGCGCTTCCAACACTACCATCACACCTTGTGGCTGAAGCACCTCGTCGATGCATTCTTTAATCTGGGTGGTGAGTCGTTCTTGAATTTGCAGGCGTCTTGAAAGTATTTCTACCACGCGCGCAATCTTGCTAAGACCGGTGATTTTCCCTTGCGGAATGTAGGCCACGTGTGCCTTCCCGAAAAATGGCAGAATATGGTGCTCACAGAGCGAGAAGAAGTCAATGTCCTTGACTATTACCATCTGGTTGTAGTCTTCGTTGAATATGGCCGATTTTAGAACGTCTTTCGGGTCTATTTTGTAGCCGTAGGTCAGGTACTGCATCGACTTTGCAACGCGTTCTGGGGTCTTTATAAGTCCCTCTCTCTCCACATCTTCTCCCAAAAGGCTGATGGCCTTTTTAATGAAGGGTTTCAAGGCTTCTGTGGTTTCTTCGTTGGGATATTTAACCCTGTCCCAAGGCTTCATCTGTATGTCGTCTGCCATTCCTCTTATTTTATTTTTAGGGTTTGCGCTATCTTTTTCAATTTTGCCATGTTAGCGTCAATGTTTTGGTTGGCGCTTGCGTAGAGAAGGAATAAGTGGTCTTCGGTGTATATGACAATGGCGTACGACTTTTCTGTTACATTCTTGTTGTCATCGGTTTTTACCAAGTCATATTCAAATCCGCTTTTTCCGTTAATATCGATGGCCTTGCTTTTTATGATTTTGCTCTCGTCTTTTTCATAAAAGCTTTTCATTAGTTTGTCGGCCTCTTTCTTTTGCTTTTTCTTGGCAACCTCAAAATTGATGTTTGCCAACTGAAGGAAGTTCTTTATGTTATTTTCCTTTTCCGAAATATAGTCCCCACTCTCAGTAAGTACGGTAAACTGCAAACCAGAGTTTTCCACCTTGTAGCCTTCTTTGCCGATGCTGAATTTTGAAGTGCTGTAGGTGTTTTTATCTTTTTGTACCGGACCTGTGTATACTATAGAAAGCAGGCTGCGCTCCAGTTTGTTGATGTTGATGGTGTCGGTGCCGTTGCACGAAGCCTCAACGGTCAATGGAATACTAGTGTTTAAAACTAGTGTCTGAACATAATCTCCCCTTTTGTTTATACCTTTTGTGAGCGTGGCGATAACGCCATTGATGCTGTATGTGTCTGTTTTCTGCGCATTAAGTTCGTGCTTCTGCTGTCCGGTAATTGCATTAATTGCGTTGTCTTTGTGCTGGCTGATTGTAATGGTAGCCTCGTCAACTTCGTTTTTGAAAATGCTGGTGAAGGTGAAGTCTAAACTGCTTTGTTTGTAGCCAGTGTTTGGCAAAGCAATAGCATAGTCGAAGTTTTCGATGGCGGTGTGTCTTGCCGTAGGGGTGTTGAATATCATCTTCACCTCTTCAATCTCGATTTTCTTCACCACTTCAGTCTCGATGACTGCTTGCTCGTTCGCTAAAGAATCGCTTTCATATTTTGTCAAGCCATTGGCTGCAAAAGTGTGGCATAACAGCATAAGGCCTATGCCTGTATGTTTAAACCAATTATTGCTCATTTTTCTCGAAATCTGTGTTAAACACTTCGTTGTCGCGGACGATGTAGATGTCGCCTTCCCATTTGTAGAACTCGCTTTTTAGTTTGTTTGCCAAAATCAGCGCGTCGGCATGGGTTCTGAAATCACCTACTCTCAAACGCCAGAAAGGCGATGAAAAGGTAAGGTAGGTCGATAATTCAGGATAACGGGCCTTTATGCTGGCTTCTCGTTGTGTGGCCTCGTCTTTCGACTGCTTTTGGTGGTTACCCATATAGATTTGGACGCGGTAGCCCGAGAATGTCAGCTGCTTCTTGTTGCTCCAGGCCTCTTTTTTCTTGTCGAGCATCTTGCTGATTGCGGCCGATTGCGAGATGGTCACTTCGCCCTGTCCTTCCTTTGGTGTTTTCAGGTCAGCGAATATATTCTCGGCGAATGCGCTTGTCAAACAAGCTGCAAGTAAAGTTATAAGGGTTACTGTAAATTTCATTGCCTGTTTTTTTCTTTTTTGCAAAGTTAATTATTTAGCACCAATAAACGGCTGTTTTTGTGCTCATTTGGCACTATACTCGTTCTGCTCGATGAAGAGTAGCTGCTGTTCCAGCATTTCCACCTTCCGCATGTGGTAGCCGGCTGCTTTTGCCATCTTTATGGGGTTCCCGTAGATGGCCTGAATCTCCATTTTCCGGTGGTTGTCGTAGTCAAGCCGCATACTTGGCGCATAGGGCTCCATCTTATCGGTGTTGGCTAGCATTTTTTGTACGAAGTCGTCCTTTATGTTGGCACCGCAGGCTCTCGCTCCTGCCACCGTTTCTTCCATCAGGTCGGTAATGAGTTGGCGCGACGACGGGTTTTGCATAAGTTTGTCGGTTGTGGTGCGTAATGCTACGGTCAGCCCGTTGTAGGGTATGTTCCAAACCAGTTTTCGCCAACGGAACTGGTTCAGGTCGTCTCCCTGGGTGTAGGGTACGCCAGCATTGGTGAAGTCTTCCTTTATTTGTTCTGCTGTTTCTGGGTCGAACTTGTTGTCGAGGTAGGCGGTGGTGAGTGCGCCATAGTCGGCATGCACAATATGCCCCGGACTGACTCTCGATGTGCAGATGAAGGCCATGCCGCCGGCTATGGCTTGTGCTGGAAATGCTTTCGCAAGTTCCTGCTCGTATCCTAATCCGTTTTGTATTAGTATTATAACGGTGTCTTCTTTAACGATTGGCGCAAGCAGTTGGGGCAGTTTGTCGTTTTGTGTAGTCTTCATACAAACCAGGGCGACATCGCATTTTGGCATGTCGGCCGTGTTGTTGTAAACCTGCATGTTGTTGAGGTGGAAGTCTCCATTCACCGACTTTACATCCAACCCGTTCTTTTTCACATAATCGTATTCGCTATGGTAAAGGAAGTGGACGTCTTTCCCGGAAAGCGATAACCGTCCTCCGTAGTATCCTCCTATGGCGCCTGTGCCTATAACAGCGTAACTTAGTCTTTTCATACGCATATTTAATTGTTATACAAAAGTACTTAATTCTGCACATGTTTGCACTATGCGCTTAAAAACAAATAAGTCCGGATTCTTAGTGAACCCAGACTTATTTTATAAAGAGCTTATGTAATTCGTTGAATTTACATTAGAGGTTTGAAATCTCGTTCTTCTTAGCCTCTTCTGCTGCCATTCTCTCTTCAATTGCAATTTCCTTGGTCGATTTCTCTGCCTTCTTGCCTAAGATGAAGCGGGCAATAGGAGATGCGATGAAGATTGAAGAGTAAGTGCCGAAGATGATACCTAACAACATTGCGAAGATGAAACCACGGATGGTCGCACCACCGAAGACGAAGATGATGATCAATACGATACCTGATGACAATGAGGTACTGAACGTACGGCTCAATGTAGAACCAAGCGCGCTGTTGAATACCTCGCTCTGGTTGCGGTTTGGATAGTTCTTGCGGAACTCACGAATACGGTCGAAGATGACCACAGTATCGTTGATTGAGTAACCGATCACTGTCAGAATCGCTGCCACAAACGACTGGTCGATTGACATATCGAACGGCATGAACTTGTAGCACAGTGAGAATACACCGAAGATGAGCAGTGTGTCGTGTACCAACGATGCGATTGAACCTACTGAGAAGGCTACGTCGCGGAAACGGAGCAACAAGTACAGGAAGATGCCGAGCAATGCGAATGCAACTGCCCATGCGGCGTGTTCCAAAATGTCGTGTGCCATTGTTGCACCTACTTTCGCAGAACTTTGAATTCCGAATGTTGAGTCGTCGTCAACGCCGGCAGTCTTCACTTCGCCGTTGTTTCTTACATAGCGGTGGATGAACTGGTCTTTGCTTACGCCTTCACCCAGCTTGCTCTTCAAACCTTCGTAGAGCTTTGCTTCAATTTCGTCGTCAACGGTGTTACCCTCGTCTTCAATACGGTAGTTTGTTGAAATACGTACCTGGTTAGAAGAACCGATTGTTACAACGCTTACGCCTTCAAATTCGTTGCTGAGCAAGCCCTTAATCTCTTCTGGAGTTACTGGGTTCTCGAAACGTACAATGTAGTTACGTCCGCCAGTGAAGTCGATACTTGGCTTCAAACCATTAGTTGCAAGGGAGATAACAGAAACTAAGAGACAGATACCTGAAATGGTAAGGAACTTCTTACTGTTCTTCATGAAGTCGTAAGAAACGTTCTGGAACCAACCCTTAGTAATGTTGGTGGTGAATGTCAGGTTGTTGTACTTTTCGCTCTTCAACAAGTGCTCGAAAATGAGACGGCTGATGAGCAGAGCAGTGAACAATGAAGACAAAAGACCGATAATCAGTGTTGTTGCGAAACCTTTGATCGGACCTGTTCCGAAGTAGAACAAGATGATACCGGTAAGGATACTGGTCAAGTTAGAGTCGAAGATGGCACTGTATGAGTTTGAGTAACCGTCGCTCAACGCGGTCTTCACGTCTTTTCCGCTTCTCAACTCTTCACGGGTACGCTCATAAATCAACACGTTCGCGTCGACTGCCATACCCAGTGTCAGTACAATACCGGCAATACCAGGCAGTGTGAGCACGGCCTTGAATGATGCCAATACACCGAAAATCAAAACTACGTTGGCAATCAGTGCGGTGTCGGCTACCAAACCAGGAGTCTTACCGTAGTAGAATACCATGTAGATAAGGATCATACAGAATGCTACCAAGAACGAGATGAAACCGTTGGTGATGGCTTCCTGACCCAGTGAAGGACCTACGATGTCTTCCTGTACGATGTGTGCAGGAGCTGGCATCTTACCTGAAACGAGCACGTTCGCCAAGTCTTTTGCTTCTTCTGGAGTGAAGTCGCCTGTGATTGATGAACGGCCACCTGGAATTTCACCATTTACACGTGGATATGAGTATACATAGCCGTCGAGTACAATTGCAACGCAGTTGTTGATGTTGTCGCGGGTGATGTTCGCCCACTTGCGCGCACCTTCGGCGTTCATGGTCATGCTTACGCTTGCGTTAACCGAATTCTGCTCAAAGTCTGGCTGAGCGTCGGTTACTACGTCACCGGTCAACACTGGTTTTGGCTCTTTACCCTTACCGTTTTTGTTGCGGATCGCAATCAAAGCGTAGACTTCGCCTTTGTTGACTGGCTTGATGGTCCAGCTAGCAATGAGGGTGTGAGGGATGATACCCTTCTCGTGACCTTTGCGGAAGTATTCCGAAATCTTGGCTGTGTCGGCTGCTTGCGCATAACCGATGACTGGACTTTCGAAAGGCTGTCCCTGCTGGCTTACATTCAATTGGAGGATAGAAAACAACGGATTTTCTTCTTCTGCCTTCTTAGCTTCGGCTGCGTTGGCTGCTGAAGCGCTGTCGTTAGCACCAAGCTGTGAAAGCAGGTCGTCGTTGCCAGACTTTGCAGTGTCGGCAGCTGCTTTTTCTTCTTCCTTGTTGTTGTTTTCTTTCAACTTCTGGCCTGCAACCTCGCTACGCATAGCGGTGTTGAGGGCTATAATGTTGTTGAATACTTCAGGTAACTTGCTTGTTTCCCAGAATTCGAGGTTGGCAGAACCCTGGAGCAACTTACGTACACGTTCTGGCTCCTTTACACCTGGCATCTCGATGAGCACGCGGTTAGAACCGGTAAGGCGCTGGATGTTAGGCTGGATGACACCGAAACGGTCGATACGGTTACGGAGTACGTTGAATGAGTTGTCGATTGCAATGTCGATGCAGTCTGCTAGAACCTTGATGACTTCTTCGTCTGAGGCAGATCTCTTAATTTTGTCTTTTGTGCTGCTGTTCGAGAAGTAGTCGGCCAATCTTGAGTTCGACTGGCAATTCTTCTTCATAGCTTCTACAAACAATTCAAGATACTGTTTGCTACTTGATTTCTGGGCTTCGTTTGCATCTTTGATAGATTGAACGAACTCTGGTCTTTCGCTCTGGTTTCCTGCAAGAGCCTTCAAAACGTCTGGAACTGATACTTCCATTACTACGTTCATACCGCCTTTCAAGTCCAAACCGAGACTGAGTTCACGTTCGCGGCAGTCTTTTACATTGTAGCCGAAGAAATAACCGCCCAATACTGGCTCTGTTGATACAGAGTCGAGGAAAGCACTGTATTTAGCATTGCTTCCTTGCGCATATGCTTCCGCTTTGCTTTCGTAGCTGTGCGAAATAATGCTGAAAGAAAGGTAGTAAATACATACCAAGGCTAATAGTGTGGCTATAACCTTGACAAATCCTTTGTTTTGCATTTTTTAAGTTACTATTTATTTAATTTATATTTTCCCTTTGTTACAATTTGCAAATGTAGTGTTTTTTTGCTTTTGTACTCTTTTTTACACGCTGTTTTTTGCCTATACTGTTAAATTAGGAAGTTAATATTGCTTTTTTAACCAAAGTTTGGCCACCAGACTGTCTGCTTTGCAGATTTCGCTGTAGGCTGTCTGCTTTGTTCCGAATTGGTTGTACGAGTTCTCGATGCTTTCGGTCATGCTGCCTTCGAAGTCAAACGATTTGCTGTGTCCTGCTGCCTTCTTTATCGCTTCCCAAACCAATAGCGTGGGTGCGCCTGTTGTGCTGTATTTGCGGTCGTTTGCCGGTACCAGATAGTAGGCGCAGTTGTCGTCCCATACCATAAACAGTGCGCTTTGTGTTTGTCCGTCTTCTCCTTCTATGCTCAGTATGGCTCCTTGATTGCGCGCTATTGCTGCTTTTGCGAGCGACAAAAAGACCCTCTCTCCAATTTCGTCTTTCTCCCCTTTCTGCTCAACTAACTTTTTGTGGTAGCTGTAAAAGTCCGAGGGGGTCAGTTTGTTCTCTTTTACGACCAAGCCGTTGCGCTCTGCTTTCCTGATTTGGCGCTGTTTGGCGCTGCTGAAACTGTTGAAGACTTTTTCTAGGTTCTTTAGCTCTTCTATTGTATAGGTATAGCGCGTCGTTTGGTGGAATCCGGCCCAGTAGAATGGTAGCCAGTTGCTGACTGCTGGCGAGAAGTTTTGTATAAACAGGTCTGTTTTCAGTTCTTTTAGCCGGGCTATGACGACATTTGCCCACTTTTTCTCGAATTCCAGCCTTTCCCTTTCGCTGAACTGAACCGGATAATGGTAACAGATGCCGTTGCTTTGGGTTAGTGGGGGCATTAGTATGAAGCGTTGGGTTAGCTTTGTGCCAATCAGGTAGGGTAGGGTGGCGGTGACGGCCCCCGATGGGTCGTGCGCTATAACAACATCCCAATTTTTCCCCGTACACACGGCTTCCATCCACCAATGTTGCGAATAGATGGGGATGTTGGTGCTGTGGGCACAAATCTGCTGGTATTCTTCTTTGTTCGTCATAATTCTATGCAAAAGAAACGGAATTTTATGATATTTCCGAATTTTACCATAGATTACTCCTTATGGGGAAAAAAGAAAGGCGGGATTTTATTCCCGCCCGTCTTCTGTTTCAAATTATTTAAATATCAGTGGAAGAAGACTATCTCTTTATAAACAATTTGTTTGCTTTGCCCTCTTTACCGCTAACTTTCAGTACGTGTTGTCCTTTTGCCAGCTTTGCCACGTTGATGCCTTCTGCCAACTTTTCCCAATTGCTGGTGAACTGCATCTCTACCTTGCCTTCTACGTCGTAGATGGTGACAGTTGCTTCGCCAGTAGCTTTTGAGTCGAGCTTGATAACGTCGACTGTCGGGTTCGGATAGAGGTAGCATTGAATGTTGTCGTTGCTGATGCTCCTTGTTTCGGTTGATGGGTTTACGATGGCGTTGATGTAGCCAAGAGCGCCCACTAACCCGGCATTGTAGTCAATACCGCCTTCGCCACTCTTGTAATTATCGATGTCGTCAGGATAGCTCGATGGCGTGAACGATCCGCCTACCATATAACCCAACTGGCTGTGCTTTTCGCTGATTTTGCAGTTACTCTGGACGTTCGAGTCGTCGTGGAAGATGTTACGGTAGTGTGGATATTTTGGATAGTTGTCGCCGAAGCCGACGATAAACGAGTAGTTGTCCTTGTTGCTACCCATAATATATTCGATGGTGGTTAGTGCGTATGGGTCTACTGTTGACAAGTTGCCAATCATCTTATTGTATAGGCCGTAGACGAACGCCTGGTTGGCT
Organism: Bacteroidales bacterium UBA3297; assembly: GCA_002362105.1. Lineage (GTDB taxonomy): Bacteria > Bacteroidota > Bacteroidia > Bacteroidales > Paludibacteraceae > Physcocola. The sequence continues at coordinate 44,369 of DETD01000023.1, read as the reverse complement.
GGATAACGAAGTATGCCCCATTCGTTGTTTTTCACATTTAAGAAGTAGCCGCTCTTTGGCTTGTAGGAATTGACGATTGAAGCCAAACGCTCTTTCGCCTTTTCTGCTAATTCAGGGTCTACTTCGCCTGCATACATACCAAGCATATAGTGAGCAAGGTCTTCAGTGTTGTTGTAGCAGATGGTGTACCAGTGGGTGTAGGTCTTGTCGTTGAATACGAAGTCAGTGAAGCCCTCTTCGTTCAATGTGATGATGTAGGAAGCGTCGCCCGTTGCCCGGTACAGTTCGGTGCATAGTACGCATACGTCAGATTCGTATTTAGGTTTTGCCCCATAGAAGGTGCCGCCTGCCGAACCCGTGTTGCCCTCTTCATTCTCCATAATGAACTGTAGACAGACTTTGGCTTTAGCTAGACATTTGTCGGCGTATTCAGAGTCGTACTGACGGTAGAGTCGTGACATTGCGGCCAACGACGCACCACAGAATGCAACCATTGAGGTTCCCTTTTTTGAAAGTTTGTATACCGAGCGTGAACCTTCCAACTCGCCACCGATTTCTTTTGGAAGAGCCGATTTGAACACTGAGGTACACCAAATCTTGTGGTCTGGTCCTCCTTCTCCAATCTGGTAGTAGAAACTCTTTTCGTCGCGGATGCATTTGAGGAAGTAGTCGGTAGCATACTTAACTTCGTCAAGAATGTCAGGAATACCGTTAGGTACACCGGCACCACCTTCAAAAGTGAAGTCGTCGCTACCGATATAGCCGTTGTAGTCGCTGCTGTAGTAGTCTCTATAACCTTGTGGAAACTCGCTGTATCCCAACAATAGCATATAGGCAGAATAATACTCGGTTTGCCCGAATTTTACGAAGTCGGCACAATCCCACCAACCTCCAGTCAGGTCATATCCGTCAGAAGGGTCTGCATCTTTAATGAACGATAATCCTTTTTTCGCATAGCTGGCATATTCCAGCATGTCTGGATCCACGTTCGTTGGCTCGTAGGTGGCTAAAAGCCAGTTCGGACCATAGCCTGAACGCTGGGCTCCATAAAAACGGGTTGTCATCCATAGTGCTTTCTGGTATTGGATCGAGTCGAACGCGTATTCGGCACTCGCTGTGTTGGCGCAAAGCGCGCTTAACACAATAGCTGTTGTATTAGTGTAAAACTTGTTCATAAATAATGTGTAATGATAAAATGTAAAGCATATGCAAAAGTAATTCTTTATTGTAAAGTTGTATACTTTTTTGAGATTATTTTTTTGAAAATTTACTGTATAACAATTTTTTAGGTGCTTTTTGTGGAAAAAGGTAACATTCGATTTGATATTTTTTTGCCCCCTGATTGATACTAATTTTTACCGCGTTTTCCCTATTAGCATATATCTTTGCAATGTGTAAAGCAAACTAGAAACAACATAACTACATTATTTTTAACCTAGACAGAATTGTGTGTTAAATGAAAAAAGACAGCGCGTTGAGCGTTGTCTTTTTTGTTGATGGAAGTTCTATTATTTGTTTATTTAATCACGATTCTGAATCCCAGATTGCGGTCTTTATAGTTTGCTACGTTGTAGCCTCTGCAAGTGTTTCGGCAACCATGCAGGTCGTATCCGTAACCACCACCGCGAAGCACGTGTAGCGAACCCTTTTCAGGACCGGTTGGGTCTTTTTGCTTGCAAGCAGGATAATCTCCCTTGAAGTCGCTACACCATTCCCAAACATTTCCGCTCAGGTCGTATATACCCAGCTCGTTCGGTTTCTTTAGCATTACTGCGTGCAGTTTGTCGTCTGAGTTCTCTTCGTACCAGCCGACTTCCTCTACGTCGTCGCTACCCGAGTGCTTGTAGTTGTTTCCGAGGTTTCCGCCCCTTGCGGCATATTCCCATTGGGCCTCTGTCGGGAGTGAGACATTTTTGTCTTCTGTCAGCTGTTTGCTGGCGTGCAGACTGTCGTTCAATGCCGAAATAAATTGGAGCGCTTCGTTGAACGATATAAAATAGACGGGCATATTGTCGCCTAAACCGTTCTCGCTGTTAAAATGACTGCTGTCTTTCATGACCGCTTTCCATAGACCTTGCGTTACCTCGGTCTCTCCCATACTGAAGTCGCCTAATACGACTTTGTGCACTGGCCCTTCGTAATCGTATGCCAGTGTGTCGAAATTGTCTTTCTCTGGGTCTGTTGCTTGCGCTCCCATTTTGAATTTACCTCCGTTAACGTCAATCATCTTGAAAAAGAAACCATTAACTTGGTAGGTCGTTACTTTTGGAGGCGTGGAATTGTTGCATCCAGATAGTGCGATTAGTGCGGCTATGGGTAGAATTGAGACTTTTTTCATATTGTTTAAGTTATCAGTATTTACAAATTTATCTTTTTTTTCCGTAAAATCCAATTGAGAGACAATCTTTTAACATTCTAAAATGACGATTTTTTTTACTTGTTGTGTGCTTACAACTATTTCAATGGGTTAACAAAAAAAACAGGCAGAATTCTCTGCCTGTTTTTTAGAAGTATGGTCTGTTTCTGCTCTTATTCTTTGATGAACTGGTTCATGTAAACCCCATCGCTGGCTAATACACGCACGGTGTATATGCCTTTGGCAAGAGTAGACACGTTTACTGGACCATTGAGTACGGTTGTCTTTATTACCTGTCCGGCAGCATTCAGAATCTGCACTTTTGCTGTTCCTTGCTCCGCAAGGTCAATGTTCAACTCGTCTTTTGTTGGATTAGGGAACAGTTTGCAACTGTTGTTGCTGAGGGCTTCTGTGCCTGAATACGGATTGTAGATGGCATTTACTATAGCCCTTCCGCAACCGCTGCCGGCCACAATCTGCCAGTTTGCCAATGCGGTCATTGCGCCATTGCTTGCCTGACCATTGGTGGCTCCCGTTATCTCAATGGCGTCGCCCATATTCTGGTAGGTGCTGTATTGTGCCCCCTTCTCGAAGAATCCTATGCTGCTGCTACTTGGCTTTGCTGAAATTTGATACTTGCCGGGCTCAAGCGAGATGGGTTCGCTCAGCGTTATGGTATACCATCCGGTTTTGGAAATTTCTACAGATTCTGACACAAATGTCCCTTTTGCGTCTCCGTCAAGTGTAAAGGTGACGGTTTGAACACCTGGGGTGTAGACTGTTTCGATGCATATGTCAAAACCCTTAATTTGCAACGGTTTTTTTACGGTGAAGGTTGCGCTCACTTCTCCCCAGTTCACAATGGTACTGGTGAAGCTGGTTCTTTCCGGACCTGCCACAAAGGAAGAACTGCCAGCGTTTTGCACATAGAAAGTGGTGCTCTTTCCAATCTTTGTGGTGTAGGTGCTACCCGAAGCTAACAGTTTTCCGTCTGTTGCGGCATCGTACCACTCATATTCCCCCTCGTTTTCCACCTTCAGCACGACTGTGCCGTCGGCAGACGAGATTGCATCTGAAACTATCGGAAGTTTGGAGGTGACAATACTTGTCGCCTTCTTGCTGCTACAGCCTGCTGCCGACAAGATAACGGCGTATTCACCGCCTTGGCGTACGGTAAGCTTACTGCTTGTCTCATTGGCAATGATTTCATCGTCTTTGCTCCACTTGTAGGTGACGTTTGCATCCACGCTTGCGTCAAGTTCGTAGAATGCGGGGTCGCAAAGAGTGATGTTTTCAGCGAGTTTTGGTGTTGGTAGCTCTGCCAAAATTGTCACGCTGCCTTCTGTCTGCCATTCGCCAGCTGAGTCTATTACACAGGTATAGTTGCCAGCCTTTGTTGCCTTGTAGCTGCTTGCGCTGGTACTTTTTTCCACTTGGGTACCATCGAGCAACCAAGTGAAAGTCTTTTTACCATCGGCGGCAACTTTACTGTCGAGGGTGATGGCGTCTAGGCCGCAAATGCTCTTGTCGTCTCCCAATTCAGGTGTGGGATGGCCAAATTTGTTGGTGTTGACGGTGTTGATGATGGAATTGATGTAGCCCAGTGCGCTTACCAACCCAGCATTGTAGTCGATGCCGCCTTCAGAGTAAGTGTATTTCTTTTCGTCGTCGATGTATTCTCCATTGTTCAACGAGCCGCCCACCATATAGCCTAACTGCATGAACTTCTCTTGGGTAGAAAGGTTGGCTTCGCTATTGTTGTCCAAACCGTAGAAGTTGCGGTGGTGTGGGTAGTGTGGGTAATTTTCTCCAAATCCAACGATGTAAGAGAATTTATTCCCGTTGCTTCCCATGATGTATTCAATGGAGGCAAGTGCGTAAGGGTCTACTTTTGTGAGATCGTCGTTCATTTTGGCATACAGACCTCTTACGAACGACTGGTTAGCAGGAAAACGGAGTATTCCCCATCCGTCGTTCTTTACGTTCATAAGGTGTCCGCTGGTTGGCAGATACAGGTTGGCCAGAAACGAAAGGGCAGTCTTGGCGTTGCTTTGTTCTGTTCCGCTGCCATACATGGCCATCAGGTAGCAGGCGAGGTCCTCGGTGTTGTTGTAACAGAGCGAGAAATTGTGGTTGTAGTCAGCTTCCTCTTTCATCCAACCCGCATGCTTTTTTGCTTCAGTCAAATAGGTCTCGTCGCCAGTGGTTCTGTAAAGTTCCATACAGAGGATGACAATGTCGGGCTCGTATTTATCCTTTGCCGGATAGTAACCTCCACCATCGGCATTGCTCTTTGCTGTTTTGTCTACATAGTCGTACGCTACTTTAGCCTTTTCTAGACATTGCTTCGCATATTCAGGGTCGAATGGCTTGTAAGAACGGGCCATCGAGGCTAAGGCCGCACCGCAAAGGGAGGTCATAGAGGTGGTACCACCTTCAGCTTTTTTCACGGGACGCGAACCTTCCCGTTCCCCACCTTGGCTTCTTGGCAATGTGGCTTTTACCGAAGAGGTGCACCACACATTGTGGTCGGTGTCGCCGTCGCCCACCTGGTAATAGAAGGTTTTGTCGTTACGGACACATTTCATGAAGTAGTCCGTTGCGTATTTCAATTCGTCGAGAATGTCGGGTATGCCGTTGGGCTTTCCTGCTTTTCCCTCCCACGTGTAGTCGCTGGCCGCAATGTAGCCTTCGTAGTTTTGTGAATAGTAGTCGTCGTAACCGGCTGGAAACTCGCTATAACCCAAAGCGAGCATATAGCCTGAGTAGAATTCGGTCTGGCCGAATTTTACATGGTCGCCACAGTCGAACCAGCCACCTGTCAGGTCGTAGTCGCCGTCGGCGTCTTTCACAAAGTCCTGTCCCTTTACAAAATTTCCCAGGTATTGCGATATATCCGAAGTCGCTTTTGTCGGCTCATGTTCGGCAATCAGCCAACTATGGCCGTTCCCGGAGCGCTGTGCGCCGTAGAAGCGTGCTGTCATCCACAGTGCCTTTTGGTATTGCTCCTTCTCAAATACTTGTGCGGAGGCAGTAGCTCCTAAAGAAGAGAGAAAAAGCACACTTGTAATAAGTTTGTAAGTGTCTCTCATAATATTATCCCTATTAGTATGTTCCTTCGTTATTGGTTCAATCAGCCCAAATATACGCATAATTTTTATGCGAGTAAGAACTTGTCTTCTAAAAACGTATTAATGTGAAGTGCCCTGTTATTTCTTGGTCATTCAATTGTACTACTATTCTGTACCAGTAATCGGTCGACGGCATTTTGTGCCCGTTGTAGGTGCCGTCCCAACCATCGTAGTTGTTGTGGTAGTATTTCAATCTCTTTCCCCAACGGTTGTATATCTCGACGGTGTATTCGTTGTAGAGCTCAAGGTTCTTAATCTCCCATCTGTCTCGAATGCCGTCTCCGTTATCAGTCATTACTTTGGCTGGAATGACAGGCACATAGTAACTGAAGCGTTTTTTCGCAATGCAGCCTTTGTCGTCTTTTACATACGCCGTGTGCACTCCTATATCTAGCTTCTCGAAGTCGGTGCTGTTGTTGTGCCAGTCGCCTAAACTGTCAATCTGGTAATAGTATGGTTCTGTTCCGTCTTTTACTAGCACGACAAGGTTTTCCCCTTCTTGGTTTACTCCTGCGGCTATTATAATCGGATTTGGTGTTGTCTCAATCTCTACATTTATGGTATCTTGGCAGTAGCCGTTGTTTAACATAACCCGGTAACTTGCTGCGTCGCCTGTGAAAGAAACATCGGTGTTGCTACAGGTAGGACAAGCCACGCCTGTAACTGGCTCCCATTGGAACTTCGTCATTGGAAAAGAGTCGAGGTGGACGCGCAACTGATGCTTTCCACAAAGGTGGAATGTTGTGTCGTCTGAATGTACGCTTGGCGCTGCAAATACAACAATGCGGGTCTTTACCTTGCACTCGTAGTTGTCAAATTCCATCAGGGTGGTGAAACTTGTGTCTTTGTTTATCCATTCTCCGTTTATCACCTGGATAGGGTTGTCGGCACAAGTGCGGTATACGAAGGAGGTGTCGTGCTGGTAGCCGTAATCAACCTTATAAACGATGATGCTGTCGCAACCTGCCCTGTCTGACAGTGTGTCGCGGAAGGTGCCGAGCTTATTGAAAATGTGCCCGTTATACATCAGACTGTCGCCCTTGCAGACGGTAATCGGTATGACGGTTGGTGCTCCAGGCCTGGTTACGGTTAGGCGTAATATGGTGGTACTGTCGCATCCGCCGGCTGTTTTGCTAACGTATTTGTATGTTCCAGATTTTGTACAGATTGTATCGTTAAAATGGTATTCCTGACCTTTACAGATGGTGTCGTATATGGTGGCACTTATGGTATAGGTGGTTAGGCGTAGATAGACGGTGCTATCGCATCCGTCTGGTGTTTTGAAGGTTCGCTTGTAGTTGCCGGCTTTGCTGAGTAGCGTGTCTCCGAACAAGTACGTACTTCCTTCGCAGATGCTTTCTGTCTCAATCGAATGTATTTCCTCGACGTTCAAACGCAGGGTTACGGTGCTGTCGCATCCGTCTGGAGTCTTGAACTTGCGTACGTATACACCGGCTTTGCTGAGTAGTGTGTCTCCGAACAGGTAGGAACTGCCCTTACAGATGGTTACGGTGTCGGTGTTCTTTATCGCATAGGTGCTCAAATGCAGGGTCACGGTGCTGTCGCAACCTTCCGGCGTCTTGAATGTGTAAGTGTATTTACCTGCTTTTTCTATTGTAAGGTCGCCAAATTCATAGGTGCTTCCCTCACAAATGGTGTCGTATGCCACACCGGTAATTTTATAGGTGCTCAAATGCAGGGTCACGGTGCTGTCGCAACCTTCCGGTGTCTTGAACGTGTAGGTGTATTTACCTGCCTTTTCTATTGTAAGGTCGCCAAACTCGTAGGTGCGTCCCTCGCAAATGGTGTCGTATACGTCGTTGGTAATCAGGTAGGTGTGCAGGTGCAGCGTTACCACGCTGTCGCACCCTTCTGCGGTCTTTATCTTGCGGACGTAGTCACCCGCTTTATCTAAAATTTGGTCACCGAACAGGTAGGTGCCCCCTTCGCAAATGGTTTCGTGCACCTCGCTGGTAATCAAGTAGGTGGTCAGGTGTAATGTGACCACGCTGTCGCATCCGTCTGGGGTCTTGAACTTGTGGACGTAGTCACCAGCCTTTTCTATAACTAGGTCACCGAACTCATAAGTGCTTCCTTCACAAATGGTGTCGTAAACGTCGTTAGTAATCAGGAAAGTGTGCAGGTGTAGGGTTACGGTGCTGTCGCAGCCTTCCGGTGTTTCAAATTTGTGAACATAATCGCCCGCCTTTTCTATAAGCTGGCCGCCAAACTCATAAGCACTTCCTTCACAAATAGTTTCGTATACCTCGTTGGTGATTGTATAGGTGTGCAGGTGTAGGGTTACGGTACTGTCGCAACCATTTGGCGTTTTGAAGGTGTGGGTGTAGTCGCCGCTTTGTCCTATATATTTGTTGCCAAATTCGTAAGAACGTCCTTCGCAGATGGTGTCGTATACTTCATTGGTGATTGTGAAGGTCTCAAGAATGAGTGTTACAATACTGTCGCAGTTGCAACCTTCCACTTTTACAGTGTCGGTGTAAGTGCCTTCCTCGGAAAGTTGTTTGCCATGGAAGTCGTATGTGCTGCCAGTACAGATTGTTTCGGTAGATGTACTTTGTTTGTAGTGGAAATCTAATACCGTATAGACAACACTGTCGCAACCGGCAGCCGTCTTCAAGGTGTCGATATAAGTTCCGCTCTCTGTGTATAAGTGGTCTCCAATCCTGACGGTATCGCCGTGGCATGTCGATACCTGGTAATTAGTGTCTTTTTTTAATTTTGGAATGTTGATGTCCAATATGACGTAGGCCGCATCGCTACATGGGTCTAATTTTCCCCAAACAAGGTATTTGCCGGAAGCAGCATCTTTATAGCTGATTTTTGGATTTTGCTCGTCTGACGTCCATCCGTTAGGACCTTCCCAGTGGAAGTCTACTAGTAGGTTTGAGATAGCAGAAAGATAGAGTGTGCTGTCTGAACAGTCAGGCAAGTCAAAAAACGCTTCAAGTGTCACTTCTGGTTGCGGCTCGCATTCTGGGAATGTCTGCACGTTTGAACAGTCGTTGAACGTCTCGTGGTACTCGGCTCCGTTTGCATAGTCCCAATAATCGATGCTTTCGAGCCAACCACCGAATTTGCTCCAATAGGCGGCAGGGTTGACTATTTTACAGATGTGGTAGGCCTCTTTCTGGTAGATGTACCCGTTCCGGTAGAAGTAGAGGGTGTCGTCGTGGTAATCGAATCCCATCTCGTATTTCGAAAGCCCTGCTTTTAATCCTTTAATGGGTTTGTGTTTGCTGTCGCATGTGTCTTTCACCTGAAAGCGTATGGGGGCTTGGGGCTTCCCATCGATTTGGGCTAATGACGGATCTTTTGTGAAGCCGATTACGTCGATTTCAATTATCGCTTGCGTCTCGCCCCAACTTGACAAATGTGAGTAGCCTGTAAACCTTATGCTCCAATTGTAAGATGAACAGGTGGTGTCTTTCATCGTGAAGTAGGGGTGTAGTTTCGGATTTTCGGTGTCGTAATCTGGTAATTTTGCGCCTATACTGTCGATAAAAAAATCTTCTGGCATGTATTCGGTCCATTCGTCATTCTCTTCGTTGTATAGGTAACCTCTCCAAATGTTACCGGTACTACAATCGTTTGTCCCAGCCATAGCGGGCTGTGACCAAAGAAGACAAGAAAGCAAGAATGCCAATGCCGTGTAAAAATATGTACCGATTACCCTATTATGCATTATGTGTTAATTCGTCAAATAATGATTGGCAGTTTGCAAATATAGTAATTTTTTTGTTCCTTAGTACTGTAATATAGCTTTTTATAGATTTCTACTCATTAAACCGAAATCTTTGTTGAATTTCATGTACAGACCGAAAGAAAAATCACATTTGCTCTCTTTTAGATCGTAGTAGGCTTGTGCCTCTAGTCCGAATATGCCGTGTTGGTAGAACCATTTACCTGTTATCATGTTCCTCTCTTTCTGCTCGAACAGAGGGTCGTATTTTGAAACCGACATGAACAAGTGGCTGCCGCGCGCTCCTATATATCCGTTGCCGTACCAATACCCGCCAAATAGGGCGAAGTTTTTGTTATAGTAGGCTGCCATAGGGTAGAGGCCATAACCGCTTTTGAAGTGTGTGTACATCTCGTTGCTGTTGTTCTTGTAGCCGAAAGCCATAGCGGTTATTCGCCAGTGGGTGTTTATGGCCCAGTCAATACCCGTTGCGGCGTTGAAGAGGGTTTCCAGGCAGGTATCTTGTAAAGCGCTGAATTGCCCGCCACGGTGGGTGCCCATAATGTCGATAGGAATTTGGAAACATTTGTGCGTTGCGCTACCAAACATAAGTCGGTTGCTACTGCCTATGGTGAATTTCTCTTGCTCGGCTTCGCCTGGCTCTAGGAAGTTCTCCCAGTTCAGCCAGGTGTCGCTGGTGAAGCGGAAATGTTCCCAGTTTTTGAAAATCATCAGTTGCAGACCATCTTCCTGATTATTGTAGAAAAATCGGTCGAAGTCGTACATGGGCTCGTACAGACCATGGTTGACGTTGCCATAGATGGTACCGCCCACAAGGCGTAGCCATTCATTTGGCTCGTATTCAATACGGAAGACTGGTTTTACATGTAGACGGTGATCGTCTCCTGCAATACCTAGCACCTGTGCTCCTGCCTCGACGTTAAACGATTCCCAACTACGGGTGCGGAATTTTAAGGTAGGAGTCAGAAAAAAGCCTACCGCAGTGTAACCTTTGGTTTCGGGTAGAAAATACTCGGCGTCGCGGGTGAATTGTAAAGCGTTTACATTTAACGATAGGGTTTGCCCGTCGAATTGGCTGCTAGGGTAGTCGTGCAGGAAGAAAAAGTCGCCATTGCTGTGGCCTACTGCTTCTAAACGGACTGTTGTGTAATTGGCGTCGGAAAGGTCCTCTGTCTGTTCTTCGATAATGGAGATGGCTGAATCGGCGCTGATTCCAGAAAACGATGCCTCGTTTTGGGCCGATGCGTATGTGGCTGTGGCTGCAAGCCAAAGGTATTTTAGTTTCATATTACTTTCCGTTCTGGTTTCTATGCGAAATTACTAAAATGAAACTAAATTTTTCCAGATTGTAAGATTTATTGTTTGATAGTGTCCTATTTGGGGGTGATGAAAATGCCAGTGCTTTGTTCTGTCTTCCCAATTTATGCCTTGTTGCTTGTGGGTTATTGCCCCTTATAAATATGTTTGACAACATAATAGTGTGGCGCTCTAGAGTAGCGTGTTGGTGTATAGAGATATATTGGCTTATTCTGCAAAAAGCGTCTTGATATGTTTCTCTGCTTTGATTCCCGCAGGGTTTGTGGCTCCAAAAAAGTTTCTTCATACTCAAAAACGGACTTGGAAAGAAAAGGAAGTGGCCGGAAAACCGTGTTTGAGATTTTCTGAAATGTTTTTTATATTTGTTAAACTAGTTGTATGTATAATTGTACATCTATTTGTTCTTTGCAAACACATCAACTTCTTAGACTTTTAAACTATTTGCCCCTGTTAACAAGGGGAAATAAAAATTATATTGCTTATGGGATGTTTATTTTATGCAATTCCCCTTGCGTCCGTTTTGGCGTTAGGATTTGCCTTCTTCTTTTACTCTTCAATGAAGAAGGAAGACGAAGGAACAGAAGTAATGAAGAAAATTGCGCAGTATGTGCGTGAAGGGGCAATGGCCTACCTTAAACAACAGTACAAGGTGGTGGGCATTGTTTTTGTGGTTTTGGCTATCATTTTCTCTGTGATGGCTGTTTTCGGATTACAAAACAAGTGGGTTCCGTTTGCCTTTATAACGGGAGGTTTCTTTTCTGGACTTGCCGGCTTCTTTGGCATGAAGACTGCCACCTATGCGTCTGCGCGCACGGCCAATGCTGCCAGAAACTCACTTAACAGTGGTTTGAAGGTGGCGTTCCGCTCTGGCGCGGTCATGGGACTTACCGTGGTAGGTTTGGCTTTGTTAGACATTGCCATCTGGTATCTTGTGCTGAATGCCTTTGTGGATGCCGATGGCGGACAAAAACTGGTAACCATCACAACCACCATGCTGACGTTTGGTATGGGAGCCTCTACCCAGGCATTGTTCGCCCGTGTGGGTGGTGGTATATATACTAAGGCGGCCGATGTCGGTGCCGACCTTGTGGGTAAGGTAGAAGCAGGTATACCAGAAGACGATCCACGTAATCCGGCTACTATTGCCGATAATGTAGGCGATAATGTGGGCGATGTGGCCGGTATGGGTGCCGACCTTTACGAATCATACGCTGGTTCCATTTTGGCTACGGCCGCACTCGGAGCAGCCGCTTACTCGTCAGTAGGTGGCGAGATGCAGGAAAAGGCGGTGATTGCGCCAATGCTGATTGCTGCGTTCGGAGTTGTGCTCTCTCTTGTCGGCATTTTCCTTGTTAAGACGAAGGAAGGTGCGGGCATGAGGGAACTGCTTGGCTCGTTGGGAAGGGGTACAAATGTCAGCTCTTTGCTGGTGGCTGTATTTACTTTCTTTATTTTGTATTCGTTGGAAATCGAAAACTGGATGGGTATTTCCTTCTCTGTGGTGTGTGGACTGCTGGCCGGTGTCATTATCGGTAAATCGACGGAGTACTATACTTCGCATACGTACCGCCCAACACAAAAAGTGGCTGAAAGTTCAGAAACAGGCCCTGCTACCGTTATCATTTCTGGTATCGGTTTGGGTATGGTCTCTACCGCTATTCCTGTTATTACTATCGGTGCGGCTATTATTCTGGCTTACCTTTGCGCAATTGGGTTCGATATGGAGATTTTCTTTACTCCTAAGGGCTTGAGCCTCGGTTTGTATGGTATTGGTATCGCGGCTGTGGGTATGCTCTCTACTTTGGGTATTACGTTGGCAACCGATGCCTATGGCCCTATTGCTGACAATGCGGGTGGAAACGCCGAAATGAGCGAATTGGGCGCTGAAGTCCGCAAACGTACCGATGCGCTAGATGCGCTCGGCAATACCACTGCCGCTACGGGTAAGGGTTTTGCCATTGGCTCTGCGGCTTTGACGGCTTTGGCCTTGTTGGCTTCTTATGTAGAGGAAATTAAGATAGCTCTGGTCCGCATTGGAGAATCAACTCTCTCAATTGGTGAAAGGGTAGTCAATACGGCCGATGCTTCCCTCATCGACTTTATGGAGTACTACCAGGTGAACCTGATGAACCCTAAGGTGCTGATTGGTATGTTCGTTGGCTCTATGATGGCATTCTTGTTCTGTGGCCTTACGATGAACGCTGTCGGCAGAGCCGCCCAGAAAATGGTGGAAGAGGTTCGTCGGCAGTTCCGCGAAATAGCTGGTATTCTTGATGGCAAGGGAAAACCCGACTATGCCCGTTGTGTTGAGATTTCTACCAAGGGTGCGCAGCACGAGATGCTCTTCCCTTCCATCCTTGCTATCGTTACCCCTATTTGTGTCGGGGTTATTTTTGGCGTGAGTGGAGTGTTAGGACTTCTTATTGGTGGCCTCTCAGCTGGTTTCGTGTTGGCTGTATTTATGTCAAACGCCGGCGGCGCATGGGACAATGCAAAGAAATACATCGAAGAGGGTAATCTGAATGGTAAAGGTTCTGCCAACCATAAGGCCACCGTTGTGGGCGATACGGTTGGAGACCCGTTCAAAGATACTTCTGGCCCGTCGTTGAACATCCTTATCAAACTGATGAGTATGGTGTCTATCGTTATGGCGGGTCTGACCGTAGCCTTCCACGTGCTTTAATGTGGTGAAATCTGGCTTGAACACAGAACTATAAGTCAACTTAAATAAAAAACACCGTTGTAGGGTAGGTCCCTGCAGTGGTGTTTTTTTTGCGTGTATGGCCTTGGTGCATGTTCTGAGAGGGGGTGAAAAAGACAGCGTCCATCCCGATTCACATCGGGACGGACGCCTAAGTAGAAATTATTTCAGTATGATTTTAAAAGATTTCAGAAATTAAACCAAAGAGCGGATAAGCTGCTCTTTGTCACCTGGCAAGTAGTCCATAGGAGCTACTTCTGGCATTACATAGCAACCAGGCTTCTGTTTAACAACGGCACGTGCGCAAGAAACCAGAATCTGGCCGGTAAGCGCAGGGTTGTTAATGGTCATTTCGAACTTGAAACGCTGGCTCTGGGTAGCACCAGAAACACCCTTACGTTCCAACAGAACGCCGTGACCCATGTCTTTGCAGTCGTCAACACTGTCGACTGGAATAACGTGGAGTTCGTCGTGAGCGAAGTAAGAGTCCGCCTTCAATTCGTCGTAAACCTGTTCTTTGGTGTAACCATCTTCCAGTTCAACGTAAACCATGCGGCTGTGGATGCCAGCACCCTGAGGCATAGTCATAGAAAGAGCGTTTTTCACACCCTTCTTGGAACGTGCTACTACCGAGTGGCCCATACTCATACCAGGACCGAAGTTGGTCCAAGTAAGACCCTTAGGAGCCATCGCCAACATCATAGTGCGGATTACAGAGTCAGATCCTGGATCCCATCCGGCAGAGATGATAGAGGCTGCGTTATTTTTTTTCGCAATTGCGTCGAGTTGTTCGTGAAGGTCGTAAACATCGGTATGGATGTCGAAACTATCGACAGTACAGATACCCTTTGCCAAATAAAGTGGAGCCACTTCAGGAATGCTGCGTGATGGGCCGCAAAGAATTGCGACATCAACCTTCCCTAGTTCGTCGATGTTAGAAACGACTTTTACATCGGCCAATTCGGCCGGTTTGTTGCCTACAGACTCGGCACGGCGTACAACACCAACCAATTCCATGTCAGGAGCAGCCTTAACAGCGTCTAAACTGAAGCGACCGATATTTCCATAGCCAACAATGGCTACTTTTAGTTTGTTCATAAAAGTTATATTTTATTATTCTTTTGTGTCTCTATAGTTGGGATAGAACCTCCCATGAAACTCGCAACTGTTATTCAAAAAGAATCCCCATTGCGATGGCAATGGGGTTCTTTATGGTTATACCAGGGATTAAACAAGACCCTGTGCAAGCATTGCGTTAGCAACCTTAACGAAACCTGCGATGTTAGCACCCTTAACGTAGTTTACTACACCGTCAGCACCAGTTCCGTACTTAACACAGTTGTCGTGGATATCCTTCATGATGCGCTGCAACTTCTGGTCAACTTCTTCGCGGGTCCAAGACAAACGCTCAGAGTTCTGAGACATTTCGAGACCTGAAGTAGCTACACCACCAGCGTTAGAAGCCTTACCAGGAGCGTAAAGGATCTTAGCTGCCAAGAATGCGTTAACTGCACCGATTTCAGAAGGCATGTTAGCACCTTCAGCAACACAGATTACGCCGTTAGCAAGAAGAGCCTTTGCATCAGCTTCGCTAAGCTCGTTCTGGGTAGCACATGGCATAGCAACGTCTACCTTTACAAGCTGCCAAGGACGCTGTCCTTCGTAGTATTTAGATGATGGATATTTGCTAGCATATTCCTTGATGCGGCCACGCTTAACGTTCTTGAGGTCCATGATGTAAGCGAGCTTTTCAGCGTCGATACCAGCCTCGTCGATGATACAGCCGTTTGAGTCAGAAACTGAAACTACAGTAGCGCCCAACTGAGTGCACTTTTCAACTGCATACTGTGCAACGTTACCAGAACCAGAGATTGCAACACGTTTGCCCTTCAGGCTGTCGCCCTTAGTAGCGAGCATGTACTGTGCGAAGTAAGTAGTTCCGTAACCAGTTGCTTCAGGACGGATCAAAGAACCTCCGTATTCGAGACCTTTACCAGTCAAAACGCCTACGAATTCGTTGCGGAGTCTCTTGTACTGACCGAACATGAAACCAACCTCACGGGCACCAGTACCTATATCACCTGCAGGAACGTCGGTGTCGGCACCTACGTGACGCTGCAATTCAGTCATAAAGCTCTGGCAGAAGCGCATAACTTCGTTGTCGCTCTTGCCCTTAGGGTCGAAGTCAGAACCACCCTTAGCACCACCCATAGGAAGGGTAGTCAAGCTGTTCTTCAAAACCTGCTCGAAAGCAAGGAACTTAAGCATACCCAAGTTTACTGAAGGGTGCAAACGGATACCACCTTTGTATGGGCCGATTGCGCTGCTCATCTGTACGCGGAAACCACGGTTGATTTGGAATTCACCCTTATCGTCAATCCAAGGCACACGGAAGATGATTACTCTTTCTGGCTCAGTCATTCTTTCAAGAATCTTTGCCTTTTCATATTCAGGATGTTCCTGGATGTATGGAAGAAGAGATTCTGCTACTTCTTGTACTGCTTGGTGGAACAATGGTTCGCCTGGGTTCTTGGCGATAAGATTGTCCATGAATTCTTTTAATGCAACCATTTTACTTGTTTTTTAAAGTGTTATTTGTTTTTTTATTATATTCTATGTTCACTTAAGCGCTTCAAGTATTTTTTTCTTGAATCTTTTTGCAAGAAGTGAAAGTTTTTAGAAACTTTTTGTCCCTTACTTTCACTTTTTGTTTGTTTCTTGAGACAAAAATAGTGAAAGTGTAATATAATACAAAGAAAATCTTCCATTTTGTCAAAAAAAAATTCGAACATATGTGTTTTTCTGTATTTTGAATGCATAAAGTTGCGTTACTTTGATGCGTGTTGCTTATAATCGTTAACTTTTTGCTCATTTATTCGACAACTTCTCTTTGTGGTTGTCTTCATATTGTGGTTTTGGATTGCATTTTGTTCCTTTTTCTGTCTTTTTGTGTCTTTATTTCTACTTTTTCCCGCTATGGGCGGAAATATGATAGTTTGAGATTTTTGTGGGTTTTTCGCTTCTTCAGGTGTGGGTGGCTCCCTTAGTATATGGCGTTGCGGTGCCTTACTTTATTAGGATGAGCAGATAAAGCCGGTTAGAGGTGTACACTTTTGTAAAAATTGTTGGCGAATATTGCTTGAAAGGTAATAAATCGTTAATATTGTAAAAAAAATACCATGAAGAGTTATTGCCTATCTATGTTATTGTTCGTGTCGTCTGTGCTGGCAAGCGTAGGTTTTGCAGCAGAGAAAGACCCGAATATTTTTTATGGTCGCTCTTTTAGTTCCGATGGTGATACCCTTTTCTATAGGGTGATGTATCCGAAGGGATATGCCGACAATACAAAAAAGAAGTATCCGTTGGTGTTGGTCCTTCACGGGGCTGATGCTTTGGCCAAACAGGGGCAGCGGTATAATGCCAAACAACTAAGTTCGCCTGTGGCCGAACTGTTTGCACAAAATACGGTGAAAGACTCTTTCCCTGCTATTGTGTTGTATCCGCAATGTGAGGAAGGTGACCATTGGGCCGAAATGGGGGTGTCGACCCCTGGAAATGTGGTGGCTTTCCCCGAAGATCCGGAGCAAACCTATTCGGGCGACTTGCTGGAAGGCATGGTCAAGTACTACATCAAACACTATCCGGTTGATGAAAACCGTATCTATTTGATAGGCCTCGGTGCCTTGGGTGGTAGCGGCGCCCTCGACTTGGCAGCACGCAAACCAAAGTATTTTGCGGCAGTGGTGTCTCTTGGTGGTGCTATTCATCCGAATAGGACGAAAGCGTTGCGTAAAACGCCTTTACGTCTTTATTCTTCCGACGCAATTGTTGATGTCCCATTGACGTTGGTCCGCGACGTCTATATCGAGTTGCAGGCTGCGGGTGCAAAGGCCTGCGAACCTGTCTTTGAACTTGAAAATAAGGACGAAGCGGAGTGTGTACGTACTGCGGCAAACTCGAAGGGATTTTTACGCTGGATTTTCTCACAAAAGAAAAAATAAACCTGTCACCTTTTTTATAAGGGTTAATTAATAGTATAGACTGATGAAGAATAATAAGTTACTTTTGGTTGCACTGTTGGGTGGTTGTTTCTATGCCGCTTCTGCTGCTGATATACAGGATGCGATCAGATTAGTTAAGAAAAATAACTTTACTAAGGCTATTGCCCTACAGAATAAGTTGATGGGTAATGATGCCTCGGTAAACTTGTTGGGCGACATCTCGAAAGCGTTGATGTTCAACAATCCGAAGTATTCGAATTATAATCCGCTTGAGGCATACAGTATTTATAACCGTATCATCTACAGTGACCGCCTTTACGATACAAAGGTGATGAATGTAATGCGCGAAGAACAGATAGATATGGATAAGCTCCGTTTGGAGATTGAGGCTAATCTGTTGAAGAACGCTAAGTCGCAGAACACTGTCGAGGCATACGACCAGATTATCAATGCGTGCCAGGGCTGCTCTTATTTGAATGAGGCTAAGAAGGCGAAGGAAAACTTGGTTTTCAACAATACGCTTTCTGGCGCTACACTGGCCGATGTGCAGGCTTTCCTCGATGCGGAACCAAATTCGCCTAAGCGTAAGGATGCGGAACACTTGCGCGACTCGCTGGCCTATGCCGAGTTGCCAAACACAAGCGATGCCTATACAAAATATATTAACGACTATCCGAATTCCATTTATACCCCTAAATTGAAGAAAGAGGTCGAGAAACTGGCTTACGATGAGGCGAAGAACGATGGTACAATCAACGCCTATGCAAAGTACATCGCCAACTTCCCCGACAGCAAGAATGTAAAATTCTTCCAGACGAAAATTCAGAGTGAACAATCTTCTCTCGTGTGGAAAATCGACCCTATGTATAGCGACGCGCGTTATGCGGTCGACTCTATAACTAAAAAGGAATACGTCTTGGTGAAGACTTCGGCTTGGGGCGTCTTGAATTCGACCGGTGCCGAAATTGTTTCTCCTAAGTTTGAAGATGTAGCCGGTGTTTATAGCGGACTGTTGGTCGTTAAGATGGGCGGCCGGTGGGGTCTTGCCAATGTCGACAACGGTACTGTTACCTATCCCGCTAATATGGCGTCTAGTTCCGACATCAAGTTCTTGACACCTAAATATACTGCGGTGAAAGAAAACGGCGCATGGGGACTGGTTTACCAAGGCAAAGACCAGTTGGTAGCACCTTTTGTTTCTGGCTCTTTGGGTGAGCGCAACTACAAACTGATTGACAATGGAGGCGTAGCTATTACCGATGGTAAGTACCTCCGTACAGCTACTGCTGAGGGTGTGATTGCGCACGACAGCCTTTATGACGAAGTTACATGGAGCACCTCTGCCAGCATCGACAGCAAGTTCATCAAGGTACGTTCTGGCAAGAAATACGGTATCGTAGGTCCTACCGGTTACCTGATGTTTGCTCCACAGTTCGATATGATTCCGTTCTTCGACTCAGACGGTATCGCAATCTTGAAGAACCTGTTCCAGGAAGGCTGGATGGATACGAAAGGAAACTTCTTGTATTACGACCGACTTTCTTCGTATAAAGACTGTGGCTCTAGCGACAAAATGATTGCTTATGAAGTGAGTGGTACCTGGGGCTTCCTCGACAAGACACAGAAAGGTGGCAACCTGCCGCTGAAGTATAATGCAGTGGGCGAGTGCTTTAACGACGGTTTCGCCAAGGTAAAGGAAGGTGGACAGTGGAAGTATATCGACCGTGCAGGTAATACCATTTATACGCTGAGCTCAAACAACGAAACCTGTGAGATTATTGGTGGAATGCTGGTTGTGAAAAACGGCAAGCACCTGACTCTGATCAACAAGCAGGGCAACAGGTTTGAAGTGGATGGCATTGACGATTTCGACAAGCATATTTCCAATAATTATATTGTGGTTACTAAAAATGGCCTTAAAGGTGTCATTGACCGCGCAGGACAGTCTGTTGTACCTGCGAAGTATTCGTCGATGACCCGCTATTGCAACGGCTATTCGATAGTAACAAAGGAAGGCAAGATGGGCTTGTACTATAAGAACAATATAGCTCTTGACTCTAAATACGACCGTTTGCAAGACCCTGCCTACGTCTTCACGAACGATTGTGGTGCCTTTGCCGACGAAAAGGTCAACAATACGATTTTCGTTTCGGTTGCAAATGGCACGGAAAACACCAATATTGTCATGAAAGAGGGTAAAACCCTTTTCACAACTAACGATGAGGTGAAACTGAGAAGGACCAATAATGGTTATTGTGTGGTTAAGACGGCTGCCTATGGCGCTTTCAGCACCAATGCAAAATGTGCTCTGATTGGCCCTAAGGGCGAGGTGCTCGTTAAGCCTTCTTATTCGAACATTAGTGAGTTGAAGACCGAAAAGGGCATCTATTTCGCTTATAGGACTGGCGAAGGTAAGTGGGGTATCTTAAATTCTAGAGGTACAATTGAAGTGCCTGCGTTCGCTAACAAAATTATTTCATTCGACGGTTCGATTGTCCTTGCCGAAGTTGACGGCGATGTGCAGCTGTTCGACAAGCACGCGCTTCCGCTCTTGCCAAAGGGCTACGATGTAGACGGACAGATTGTAAAGGACAAGGCAACAGGCTTGTACGGTGTCATCGACAAGAGGGGCAATATTAAGGTTTACCCTTATTACCAGAAGGTGGCAAAGGTAACCGACAAGTATGCCGTAGTTGCAAAAGACGGTAAGTACGGAATCGTCAATTATCGATAATGTTAACCCTTTAAATAAAAAAGAAGCAACGGCAATAATTTGTCGTTGCTTTTCGTTTCTAATAATGAATCTTACAATTGACCAGGGCAATACTGCTATTAAGATTGGATTGTTCGATGGTGACCAATTGGTTACCACGCTACGTTTCACCCAGTTAGATGAAAGGCAAATAGACCAACTGCTGGAAAACTATCCGGTTGAAGCGGCCATCTTGTCAACGGTTGGCGACACCTCAAAACTGCCGCTTGACTATTTACAGAAGGTATGCCCCCGATTCGTCCGCTTTTCAGCCCAGACGCCAGTGCCGCTAGTTAACCAATATGGAACGCCAGCTACTTTGGGCGTCGACCGTCTGGCTTCGTGTGTGGGTGCTAACTATTTGTTGCCAGACACCAACCTGCTGGTAGTGGATATGGGTACATGTATTACTCTTGATGTGGTTACTGCCGACGGCCGTTTCCTGGGGGGGAACATCTCGCCAGGTATGGCGATGCGTTTCAAGGCGTTGCACCAGTACACAAGCGCCTTGCCGCTGGTAGCTGCCGAAGACGACGTCCCTCTTATCGGGAAAAATACGCACGATGCCATTTTGTCTGGTGTAGTACAGGCTATTACCTACGAATTGGAAGGTTATTGTAAGAATTTGTCGCTAAAATATCCTAATCTTTCACTTTATTTGACGGGTGGGGACGCTTTTTTCTTTGAAAAGCGCTTAAAAAGTGGCATCTTTGTAAATCCAAACTTATTGTTGGTCGGTTTAAACAGAATTCTTCAATTTAATGCGTAAGATAACCTCTATTTTGGTCGTTTCCGCGCTGGCTGTCTCAAGCCTGAGTGCTCAGAACAACACAAGTTCGCCTTATACCCGTTATGGTTATGGTGAGTTGATTGAACCTGGATTCGGATACTCCAAAGCGATGGGCGGACTCTCAGCAGGCATTCGCAACAGCAATCACATCAACAGTGCTAACCCGGCTTCTTTTACGGCTATCGATTCTTTGGGGTTCAGATTTGAGTTTGGCGCTTCTATCAAGTGCTCAAAATATACCGATAACAATAATACGACTGCAAAATCGTGGGACCAGAACCTCGATTATCTGGCCTTCCAGTTCCCCATCACCAAATGGATGGGCTTTAGCGCGGGTTTGCAGCCTTTCAGTGTTGTAGGATACCAGTTTGGAGGTAAACAGGTCTCAAAATCCTCCATCTCTACCGATACGCTTGCCGTTCACACTAACTACGCTGGTTCGGGAGATATAACACAACTATATTTCGGTATTGGTGTACAACCATTCAAACATTTCAACCTGGGTATGAATGTGTACTATGGTTTCGGTACGCTTGCCCATGGCAGTTTGGTTTCTTTCGACAACAAGAATTACCACTCGACGTTCCAGAAAAACGAAATATCGGTGCATGACTGGAATGTTGGTTTTGGTGCCCAGTACGATTATCCCCTTAGCGAAAAAAGAAATTTAACGGTTGGTGCAACTTTAGACCTTCCGTCTAAACTGAGCGCAACTGCTGAAAAAAAGATAGTTACGTCGGGCGTCGATACGGTGTCTTTGGATTTTGACAATTCTTTTGGACTTCCGCTCTCTTTTGGCGCAGGTTTTGTATATGACCTAAATGAAAGCTGGAGGGTTGGCGCAGACTACAAATTCCAGAAGTGGTCTGACGTTGAATACTTCGGAGAAAAGGTCTTCAACGACCGCCAGCGTTTCGCTTGTGGTGCTGAATTGTTGCCAGACAGACTCAGCAAGAAGTTCTTTAAGCGTATGTCCTATAGGGTTGGCGCTAACTTCTCGAACTCTTATTTCGAGGTTAACGACAACGAGTTCGACCACTTGGCGTTGACTGCAGGTTTTGGTATACCGTTGCGCAGGGTGGTGAACCCAACCTACCTTAATTTGGGCTTTGAATACGGAAGGGCAGGAAAGAAGTCTGTAGACATGATTCTTGAACAGTATTTCAAAATATCGCTTAATCTGAGTGTCAACGAACGCTGGTTCGTTAAACGCAAATTCGAATAAAAACAATTAAAAATTCACTAATATGAAACTGAAATTATTCATCGCCCCTCTTCTGGGCGCAATTTCTGTACAAGCATTTGCACAGGACTATGGTGCTAACAAGGACGAATGTCTTCAGAACCTGTCGTTGATGGGTACATATACAAAACAGGCTGCAAAGAGTGGTAACTATGCCGATGCAGTTGCTCCTTGGGAGTACGTTTATACAAACTGTCCTCAGTCGAGCCAGTCAATCTATATTCAAGGACCAAACATCTTGAAGTGGCAGATGAAGCAGGCTACCGACGTAGCTTCTAAAACCAAGCTGTTCGACAAGATGATGAAGGTTTACGACGACCGTATCAAGTACTTCTCTAACAAGAAGCCTTCTTACTACATTCGCGGCCGTAAGGCGTTTGACTATGTGGCTAACATGGAGCAGACTACTTACAAGAATACTGACCCGCTGAAGCAGAACGCATACGGTTGGTTGAAGACTTCACTCGATGAGGGTGGTGCTGATAACGAACTTGCCGTATTCCAGCAGTTCTATGTTATCTCGAAGGGCATCTTCGATGCTAAGAAGACCGATACTAACATCCGTCAGCAGTACGTTAACGACTACCTTATGCTGACCGACCTTTTGGGTAAGCGTGTGTCGGAAGGTTCTGAGGCTGACTCTACCTACGACCAGTTGAAGGGTGCTATCGATTTCGACTTCGGACGTTCTGGCGCTGCTGACTGTAACCAGTTGAACGCCGTTTACGCTGCGCAGGTCGACGCCCACAAGGCTGACAAAGATTGGTTGAAGAATGTTTTGAAACTTTACGATATGGCCGACTGCGATGGCTCTACCGTTTACTTCAAGGCGTCTGAATACCTTTATAAGATTGAGCCTACCTACACTGCTGCTAACGGTTTGGCTGCTATGGCCTACAGTAAGAAGGATATTAACGGTGCAATTGGTTATTTGAACAAAGCTTGTGATTTGGCTACTAGCAAGTCTGACAAGTCTAACATTATGTTGAAGATTGCCAACCTCTACTACAAGCAGAAAAACTACCAGCAGGTTCGTACCTATGCACAGAAGGCGCTCTCTTACAACTCTAACAACGGTAGCGCATACTTGCTCATTGGTAACGCTTACGCAGCTTCTGCTTCTACCATCAGCACCGATGCCTTCATTCAGCGCACCGCATACTGGGCTGCTGTCGACAAGTTCGAGAAGGCTAAGGCCGTTGACTCTAACTGTACTGGTATTGCTAACAGCCTTATCAGCAGCTACAAGAAGTACTTCCCAGACAAGAAGGAGTGCTTCATGCGTAAGATTTCTGGTACCTTCCATGTGCCAGGCTGGATTAATGAAAATACAACTGTTCGTTAATAGTTCGAATGATGCTACTATCAGCATATCTTAAACATACGGCAACCGTTCTTGCAGCGGTTGCTGTATGCTTTTTTGGAGCTTGCTCGGGCGAGTCGGAAGGACAGAATAGCGGAATTGACAGCTCGGCCCCTACTTTGAGGGCGCTAGAGGTCTCGACAGTTATTTCCGATTCGGGTGTTACACGCTACAGGGCTACCACTCCCGAATGGCTGATTTATAATAATGTGAAAAGTCCGTATTGGTTCTTTCCGAACGGCTTGCGTATAGAACAGTTCGATACACATCTTGAAACTGAGGCCAATATTTATTGCGACCAAGCCCATTACGACCAAACCCTTCGTCTTTGGAGGCTTGACGGTAATGTGAAGGTGACTAACCGGAAGGGCGAGAAGTTTGAAACCGACCAACTCTTCTGGGACCAGGTTAATGCAAAGGTTTATTCTGACAAGAAGATTAAAATACAGCAACCGAACTGCATTATAAACGGACGTGGCTTCGTGTCGAATGAAACAATGACGCACTACGAAATCAGTCACCCTGATGGTATTATACCAATTTCAGACTAGGTATGGTTAGTGACGTTCTCATGATTATACTGTGGGCCTTGCTGTTTTCCTTCTTTTTCGGAGGGGAGATGGCATTCGCCTTTTTTAATAGACTGCGGTTGGAACTGGTGAGGGACGAGCACTTTCACAACAAACTGCACGCTTTCTTTTTTAAGAGGTCTTCCGACTTCTCGAATGTGCTTTTTGTTGCCGATTTTATCGCCTTCTTTCTTTTGGTACGTCAGGTCTATGTAACGGTCTGCACGCTACCTTTCTTGCAGATGGTGGGGACTGTCTTGCTCTGTATTGCATTTACCATTCTGTTGGTAGACTTGCTCTTGCACGCCATCTCCTATTTCAGTGCGACGTCCGTCTTTATGCTGATGGCATATCCGTTGTTTATCGTTTACTGGGTAGTTCTGCCAATTGCCAAACTTGTTGTTTTTGTCGTTACGCTAGGCGGGCTTCTGAAGATTGATACCAGTTGCTCGTTTAGCATTAACCGTATACACCAGGTTCATGAGGATGCCGTACCTGCCGATAACGAATGTGAAGACAATCATTTCGGCGACGAGGTGGTTATGTTCCAAAACGCACTCGATTTTTCAAAGGTAAGGATAAAAGACTCAATGGTGCCGCGGACCGAAATTGTCGCCATTGATATCAATTCGTCTCTTCCCGATTTGAAGGAACTCTTTGTAGCAACCCATTTTTCCCGTATCTTGGTTTACCGCGATACGATCGATAATGTGCTTGGCTATGTTCATTCTGCCGATATGTTCGACAATCCGGCTTCTGTTGAACAAATGCTGAACCCTATTATTGTGGTACCGGAGACAATGACCGCCAACAATATGCTCCGTCTTTTCCTAAAACAGAAAAAGAGTCTGGCCTTGGTGGTGGACGAGTTTGGTGGAACCTCGGGAATCCTTACTATTGAGGATGTGATGGAGGAAATATTCGGAGAGATAGAAGACGAGCACGATGCTGACGATGCCGACGAACTGGTCTCGAAAAAAATAGGGCCGAACGAATATGTCGTTTCGGGTCGAATGGAAATTGAAGAGGTAAATAGTGAACTGGGTTTGGACCTCCCTCTTGGCGACGATTATCTGACTGTAGGTGGACTTATTTTGAGTAAGAATGCTTTCCTGCCTGCGGTAGGAGATGTAATACAAATTGGCGAGAGATACTCGTTCAAGGTCGTTCGCCGTTCCCCTTCCCGAATAGATGTTGTCCGTTTAGTGGTCAACAACCCAGATATTTCTAAAAAATGAACACAAAATTATGAAAGTAGGACTTGTACAACAGGCCAATACGGCCGATATGGAATTGAATAAGCAAAACTTGGTCAAAGGTATTTATGAGTGTGCCAAACAGGGAGCCGAGTTGGTCGTTCTGCAGGAACTTCATAATGGCCTTTATTTCTGCCAAGTAGAAGATACCGACAATTTTGACCAAGCAGAACCTATTCCTGGCCCATCGACCGAGATGTTCGGCGCGGTTGCCCGCGAATTGGGAATTGTGCTGGTGCTCTCGCTGTTCGAGCGTCGTGCGGCTGGTCTGTACCACAACACGGCTGTAGTGATAGAAAAAGACGGGTCTATTGCCGGCACATACCGGAAAATGCATATTCCTGACGACCCTGCATATTACGAAAAATTTTATTTCACACCTGGCGATTTGGGCTTCCAGCCTATCGACACCTCTGTCGGCCGTCTTGGTGTGCTGGTTTGTTGGGACCAGTGGTATCCGGAAGCAGCTCGCCTTATGGCGCTGGCTGGTGCTGAAATACTGATATATCCGACCGCAATCGGGTGGGAAACTAGCGATACCGATGCTGAAAAGACCCGCCAGCGCGATGCCTGGCAGACGGTGCAGCGTGGTCATGCGGTTGCTAACGGCATTTATGTGGTTACTGTAAACCGCACAGGATATGAGGCTGACCCTTCTGGCGTGACCGGAGGCATCCCTTTCTGGGGAACTAGCTTTGTGGCCGGACCGCAGGGCGAGATATTGGCGCAGGCCTCAACCGATAAAGCCGAAAACCTGGTGGTTGATATCGACCTTGCCCATGCGGAGGATGTTCGCCGTATTTGGCCATTCTTCCGTGACAGACGTATCGACTATTTCGATGATATAACAAAACGATTCCGCCTGAAATGATGGCGGTTTCGTCAACTATTTTTAACTTTAACGCATAAATGTATAGGTAGTTAGACTTTTTTTTTCTTGCTACTTCTGTGTTTTATAATTTCTATATGTAGTTTATGAGAAAGATTTTGTTCGTTCTAGTGTCGCTTTTCACATCTTTTAGTGTGTTTGGTCAAAAAACAGAGGAAATTGGAGGACATAAGGCTGTCGACTTAGGCCTTAGTGTCAAGTGGGCAACCTGCAACATAGGTGCCAATAAACCGGCTGAGGCTGGCGATTATTTTTCCTGGGGAGAGGTGAAAACTAAAAAGGTCTACGATTGGAAAAATTATGCCTACTGCTCTGGCGATGCAAAATCGATTACAAAGTATTGCGTTCTGCCCGCTTTCGGCTCGACCGATGGACGGAAAGAACTGGGTAGCTCCGACGACGCGGCTACTGCCAACTGGGGCGCGGAGTGGCGTACTCCGACTATGGAAGAATATAATGAACTGATGAAGAAGTGCCAGGTGAAGTGGATGCCTAATTATAGGAACACGGGCGTACCCGGCTATAAGGTGACTGCGAAAAACGGCAATTTCATATTTTTGCCAGCCGCTGGTTTCTATCGCCTGCAGAAGGTGGAAGATGCGGGCAAGTGCGGCCACTATGCCACCACAACATTGTACGAAAAGGCAAACGACAGTGCGTACTCTATAATCCTCGATGCCTCACGCATGGAGGGCAGTTTCGACAACCGTTATTTTGGCTTTTCGGTAAGACCTGTAGTTGTGAAATAGGTCGTATTATTTGACGTTTTTAGTCTCGAATTCCTTTATTTTCGCGTTGGCCGCTTCCTGATAGGCAGCCGAAGCAATTTTCAACTGTTGTAGAAGCTCTTCCGCAACAACTGCGTCTTTGTGCCTTTCTTCAAATTCTTGCGCGGTTCTCGCAAATTCAGCTGTTATCTTTTGGAATTCCTCTACATTGTTTACTCTTTTTAGTACGATGGTTGTGGAGTCTATTGTCTGGCAATAGGCTTCAAAGTCGTTTATGGTCTTTGTGTCGGTACAGGCAGTAACAGAAACAGCAAGTACCAGTGCAGGTGTAAGTTTTCTCATGTTATTCGAAACGAATGGTTTCTGCGGGACTGATTTTAGTTATGATATAGGTTGGGCCTACCAGCATCAGCGCAGATGTGGCAAGTACACCGATGTTGATTAGTAGCCAGTTGGTAAAACTCAAACTGATGGGAACGGTGTCGACATAGTAGTTTTCGGCATCTAAACCTATAAGGCCGAACTGCTTTTGCAACAGACAGAGAGTCAGTCCTACAATGTTCCCTATCAGCATCCCTTTTCCGACAAGGAACAATGTTTGGTATATAAAAATCTTTCTGATACTCCAATTCTGAGCGCCCAACGTTTTCAGTATGCCAATCATGTTGGTTCTTCCCAGTATGAGGATAAGGAGCCCCGATATGATGGTGAAGCCGGAAACTAGCATCATCAACGCTAAAATAATGACAACGTTCATGTCGAGCATATCGAGCCAACTGAATATTTGAGGATTCATTTCCCGAATGGTACGCGAACGCAGCGACTTCTGGCTCTGTACGTCCACTTTGTTCCCAATCACAGAGAAAACCTCGTCGTTAGCTTCGTCAATTTTTTCGGGGGCGTCGGTTAGCACTTCAATTGTGCCGCATTGGTTCTGCTCCCATCCATTCAGTTTCTGTATGTGCTTTATGTCGCTTATGATGACCAGTTTGTCGTAGTCGCTGAAGCCTGTAGAATAGACGCCGCTTATTGTCAGTGGACGGACTCTGACTTTCCCGTCGATGATAAAGTATGTGCGAATTTTGTCGCCCACTCTCAGTTTCATCAGTTCCATCACCTTTTTCGAGACAAGCACCTCCTTGCAGACCGAATCCTTGCTTATAGCCGGTATTTTCCCCTCTTTCAGGTATTGTTTGAAGAAATCCCAGTTGAAATCGTTACTTACGCCTTTCAGCACAATACCGTGGAAATTGTCGTCCGTCTTAATAATGCCGGGTTGGGTGGCCGTTGCCTGTGTGTGGCAGATAGCCTTACCCGACTCAAGCCTTGCCATCATGGCAGAATCTATCGTCAAGGGTTCGACGGCGCTGTCTTTGTCGACCGCCACACTTATTTGTATGTGAGAGCCGAAACCTATCAGTTTGTTCTTCACCTCGCTTTTAAAGCCGATAACGATGGCAACGGCAAGCAGCATGACAATCAGGCCGATGGCAATACCGCCAATGGCGATGCGGACCGCAGGTTTGGTCTCCTCTTTTCCCGCGTTCTTTTCCGAAGCAATTCGTTTGGCTATGTAATACTCTAAATTCATAATAGTGGGTGGTTCGCTTTTCTGAAAACAAAAAGAAGCACTGCTCGTGGCCGTGCTTCCTTTTTATTTTGTCTCAAACTGCCTTTAAATGTTTCTAACATCGACTGTACGGCCAGGGTAGACGGCCAGCGCGTGCTGTAGCACTTTAAGCGCTTTGGCCAAGTCTTCTTTTGAAATCGCGTAAGCGATTCTGACCTCGTCCTTGCCCATTTCAGGGTCGGTGTAGAAACCGCTGGCAGGGGCAAGCATAACGGTCTGTCCCTCGTCTTCGAACTCTTCGAGCAACCAACGGCAGAAACTTTCTGAGTTGTCGATAGGAAGGCGTGCAACGGTGTAGAAGGCACCCATTGGAATAGGGGAGTAGACGCCTGGAATTTTATTTAAGCCGTCGACAAGGAACTTTCTGCGTTCCTCGAACTGGTTGTATGCATTGAGCATATACTCTTCAGTAGTGCCGTCGATGGTGGCTTCAGCAACCAACTGGCCGAGTAAAGGCGGACAGAGGCGGGCCTGGCAGAACTTCATTACATTTTTCTTCAGTTCTTCGTTCTTTGTAACGATAGCGCCAATACGCAATCCGCATTCGCTGTATCGTTTAGAAACAGAGTCAAACAATACAACGTTGTTTTCAATGTCTTTCAGGTGGAAAGCCGAAATATAAGGGGCTCCACTGTAGCAGAATTCACGGTAAACCTCGTCACTAAACAGGTAGAGGTCGTATTTCTTTACCAGGTCGCGAATTTGGTTCATCTCGTCGCGGCTATAGAGGTAACCTGTCGGGTTGTTCGGATTGCAGATCAGAATACCTTTGGTTTTAGGGGTAATCATTTCCTCAATCTTCTCGATGTGTGGCAGGTGGAAACCTTCTTCAATGGTCGTAACTACGGGTTTGATGGTCGCTCCACAGGCAACTGCAAATGCAGTATAGTTGGCATAGGCAGGTTCTGGAACGATAATTTCGTCGCCTGGATCAAGACAGGTCATGAAAGCGAAGTTAACAGCTTCCGAACCACCGGAAGTGACAATAATGTCGTCGGTGGTAACATTGATGTTGAACTTTTCGTAGTATTTGACCAACTTTTGGCGAAGGCTCAAATTTCCATTACTAGCCGTGTAAGGCATAAGAGGAAGGTCGATTCCTTTCAGATAGTCGATTGCCGCTCGGGGAGAAGCAATGTCTGGTTGTCCGATGTTCAAGTGATACACTTTTACACCTCTTGCTTTTGCAGCGTCAGCAAATGGCACCAATTTCCTGATTGGTGAAGCTGGCATAATCTGTCCCCGTTTAGATGTTTGTGGCATTTTTCTCTTATTGTAACCTTAAAATAATGATAAAATCCAGAGCGCACATGGCACTCCATTTTAATGATATGCAAAAATAAGTAATGAAATGGCAATTTTCAAATAAATGCTTTATATTTGTCCTACTAAACAACCTTTAACTTACTCTGATTGGTCGGCTGTTGCCGACTGCTCCGGTTGCCATGTTTGCTTTAGTGGCGATTGGAATTAGCACCCAATCCTTGGGTGCTTTTTTATTTTTGCACCTCTAGTTGCCGGTAATGTCAAATTAATTTGGTATATTCGCATTCGAATTTTGAGAGAATGGCCGAAAACGAAGAGAATACTTTGGAAAAATTGGCAGAGAATGTGGATAATCTGATCTCACTCTGCGAACAATTAAAGGCCGAACGCGATGCGGCCCTCAACCGTGTCGCCGAAATTGCAGCTGATTTGGCGAACGCTAATGCGAAAATCAGAACACTGGAACAAAAAAATCGCACTTTGCAGTCGATGCAGTTGGGCGATGTGTCGGTGGTCGCTGCCAAACAGAATAAGGCACAGCTCTCGAAACTGGTGCGGGAAATTGATAAATGTATCGCTCTTTTGAATACGTAATCGTATGGATAACATGAAAGTCGCAGCTGATATAAAAATTGGAGAACAGGTTCTCCACCTCAAAGTTGAGCCTGCGGCCAAGGAACTTTACGAACTGGCTGAGAAAAGAGTGAACGATATATTGAGTGAAAATAGAGATACTTATTCTCGGTTTGGATCAATGTTTGAACTCAGTATGGCCGCCTTCCGATTGGCTTTACTCTTGGAAGACGAGCAGAAAAAGCATAAAGAAGAAATGGAACGGTTATCGGTTATTTCCGGTAAAATGGACGATTTCTTAAAAGGATAAGGTGTGGCCTGGCATACTTTCTCTCTGTGTCTGTTGCTGTGCTTTGTCTGAAAAAGATACATTAATTATTTTGCAATACCCGCATCGTTACTGCGTAGGCAGTAGTGATGCGTTTTTTATATATATTTATTAATTAACAAATTAAATACAATAATGTCAGTAACTACCGTCGTAATTATTGCTGTTGTTGCGCTTTTGATAGGAGGTTTGATTGTATGGCTGATTCAGTCTACCGCCCTTAAATCGCGTACCGACTATATTATTGCCGATGCTGAATCGAAAGCTAAAGCTATTCATGACAAAAAAGTGCAGGAGGCAACGGCAAAGTACCAGAATTTAAAGAACGAGTTCGATGCACAGGTTAACCAGCGTAACTCTAAATTGCAGCAGGCAGAGTCTAAGGTCCGCCAGCGCGAACAGCAATTGAACCAGTTGCAGGCCGAAGTGTCGAAAGCGCGTGCGGAAAACGATGCAACTCGCGAGAGCTTGAAAAACCAACAGCAGATTATTGAACAACGCAAAATAGAATTAGACAAGTTACGCAAGCAGGAAAACGAACGTTTGGAAGTTATTTCCGGACTTTCTGCTGCAGAGGCGAAAGAACGCCTTATTGAGGGCTTGAAGGAAGAGGCGAAGACCGATGCCATGGCTTACGTCAACGAAATTATGGAAGACGCTAAGATGAACGCGAATAAGGAGGCGAAGAAAATCGTTATCCAAACTATTCAGCGTGTGGCTACCGAGGCTGCCATTGAAAACTCTGTAACCGTCTTCAATATCGATTCAGACGAATTGAAAGGCCGCATCATCGGTCGTGAAGGACGTAATATCCGTGCTCTTGAAGCCGCAACTGGTGTGGAAATCATCGTTGACGATACTCCTGACGCTATTGTACTTTCTGCTTTCGATCCGGTTCGTCGTGAAATTGCTCGTTTGGCGTTGCACCAGTTGGTAACCGACGGCCGTATACACCCTGCACGTATCGAAGAGGTCGTTGCCAAGGTGCGCAAGCAGGTCGAGGACGAAATTGTGGAAACAGGTAAGCGCACGACTATCGATTTGGGTATCCACGGCTTACACCCTGAATTGGTCCGTTTGGTAGGTAAGATGAAGTATCGTTCTTCTTACGGCCAGAACCTGTTGCAACATGCCCGTGAAACGGCCAACCTTTGTGCTACAATGGCTTCAGAACTGGGCTTGAATCCTGCTAAGGCTAAGCGCGCAGGTCTGCTCCACGATATAGGTAAGGTGCCAGACGACGAGCCAGAATTGCCACATGCTATTCTGGGTATGAAGTTGGCGGAAAAATACAAGGAAAAGCCAGACATCTGCAACGCCATCGGTGCCCACCACGACGAAGTGGAAATGGAAACCCTTATAGCTCCGTTGGTTCAGGCTTGTGACGCAATTTCGGGTGCTCGACCAGGAGCCCGTCGTGAAATTGTAGAGGCTTACATCAAACGTTTGAACGACCTTGAAAAGTTGGCTGCTTCTTATCCTGGTGTATTGAAAACTTATGCTATTCAAGCGGGTCGTGAACTCCGCGTTATTGTGGGTGCCGACAAGATTGACGATAAGGAAACCGAAACACTGTCGTACGAAATAGCTAAGAAGATTCAGGATGAAATGACATATCCTGGTCAAGTTAAGATTACTGTAATCCGTGAAACCCGTGCCGTAAGTTACGCAAAGTAATCACGAAAATAAACTTATACAATAAGCGCGTCTCGTTTGAGGCGCGCTTTTTTGTTTTTGCCGTTTTTATGGCTGCACTAATCTTCTTGCCATAAATTAGTAACAACGTCTTTGGTTGCACTACTTCCTTTCTCTAACGTAGAGAGTGCCATGAGGGTATCGTCTGATGCTATAATTTCGTTTAGTAGCTCTATTCTGTATTCTTCTTCTGTGGTTGCTTTCCCCGAAAGAAACTGCCATTCGCCGTTCAGATCGTGTTTCACTATTGTTATGGGGTGGCCTTTTAGTACGTACTGATCTGTGTAGATAAATGCGTTTAGTGGTGTCTTGAATTTGTATGCGATTAGAACACGTGTCAGATAATCTTTGTCGGGACTAACCAACGTGTCGAAATCGCAATCGCTGCCGGGACCATTTAGTTCGTATAGGTAATCTGCTTTTTCCAGAAGAAGATTGTATCTTACTGCTCCTTTTAAGTTCTCGACATCTACATAATGGGGTGGTATGATGTTGGTCTGTATCACATGGTACGTATAGTTCTTTATGCCCATATAAGATTCTATGTACTTGTTTGCTTCCACAAGAACGTCGCTTTGCATTTTCCTTATTAACACATTATCTTTTTCGCTTGTTTTTTTTCCAAACAGGCGTGTCTCTGACCTTGTCCAAGTGTAGAACTCCTCGTCATGGTATTGCGGTAGCCAAACGAATTTATAGCGTTTGTCGATAAATTGATTGGGCTTTATATATTCGTCATCGTTAAGTCTTAATAGATAATGACCTTTATATAGTTCGGTGATAGTATTGAAAATGATTTCTCTCATATTCTTTCTATTGTTGTTTGTAAGTCAGTACTAATTTATAAAAAAAGTTAAGCCCTATGCGACAAAAAAGCGAGATCTTACGACCTCGCTCTTCTTAAACTCAAATAAACTACAATTTAAAAATAAAAATTAGATTCTGGCGAGTCTCACGACTGACCAATAAATATTATACAATTACCGTGCCAAATCGGCTTCTTGTTTTTATTTTTTTTTGTCTGTATTTGATTGAATTTCTGTTTTGTGAGAGCCTGGGGCTTGGCCCTTTCACCTCCGAGGCCAGTGTTTGCAAGGCTTTGTGAACACTGATAAAAAAGCGAGATCTTACGACCTCGCTCTTCTTAAACTCAAATAAACTACAATTTAAAATAAAAAATAGATTTTGGCGAGTCTCACGACTGACCAATAAAAGTTATACAATTATCGTGCCAAAATGACAGCTGACAATGTGCTTGTTTGGATGTTTTTTTTTGAGTGGAGACTCTGACATTTTTCTGCCAGATGTGTCATGTGTACTTTTGTGACCTGCTGGTAGCTGTATCTTTTTTTATTCTTGTGTGGGGTAACAAAAAAGCGAGATCTTACGACCTCGCTCTTCTTAAACTCAAATAAACTACAATTTAAAAATAAAAATTAGATTCTTGTGAGTCTCACGACTGACTATAAAAGTTATACAAAAATCGTGCCATTTTTATTATCTAACTTGCTAAGATTGAAAGAATTTTAAAATAGTTGTTACTACTTACTTTTAGGAAATGCTTCCCCAGTCGACGGTAGGGGCTTTCTTTTGCAGTTGCTCTTTCAATATCCTGTTTTCGGGAGTCTCCAAATTCGGGTCGTTTGTCAGAATCAGCCGTGCCATATCTCTTGCAACCTGCAAAATTTGTCCGTCTCGTGCTAAATCGGCAATGTGCAGTTCGAATGGCATGCCGCTTTGCTGGGTTCCTTCTAAATCGCCCGGTCCCCTTAGTCGGAGGTCGGCTTCCGAAATTTCAAATCCATCGGTGCTGCTAGTCATTATTTCCATCCGTTCGCGGGTGTTTTTTGACTGTTTCGTAGAAGTGATAAGAATGCAGTAGCTTTGTTCAGCACCTCTGCCTACCCGTCCGCGTAGCTGGTGGAGTTGGGCGAGTCCGAACCTTTCGGCGCTTTCTATTACCATGACAGAAGCGTTAGGAACATTTACACCCACTTCGATAACGGTAGTAGCCACAAGAATTTGAGTTTGTCCGTTAACGAATTTCTGCATCTCCTGGTCCTTTTCTATGGCCGGCAATTGGCCGTGCACCATGCTGATGTGGTATTGTGGCTCAGGAAATATGCCTTTCAGTTGTTCGTACCCGGTTTCCAGATTCTGGAAGTCGAGCGCCTCCGATTCTTTAATGAGAGGGTATACAATATAGGCTTGCCTGCCTTTTGCAACTTCCCTTTTGATGAAGTCGTATATTCCTAACCGGTTGTTCTCAGTCCGGTGTATAGTTTTGATGGGTTGACGCCCTGGTGGCAACTCGTCGATGACGCTGACATCTA
This sequence comes from Bacteroidales bacterium UBA3297, assembly GCA_002362105.1. Classification (GTDB taxonomy): domain Bacteria; phylum Bacteroidota; class Bacteroidia; order Bacteroidales; family Paludibacteraceae; genus Physcocola. Next base: position 9,727 of record DETD01000023.1, on the reverse strand, counting down.
AGTCGCCGTAGAGGGTCATGGCCAAAGTGCGTGGTATGGGCGTAGCCGTCATAACCAGTACGTGTGGCGGACAGGTGTTTTTTGCCCACAGTTTAGCCCTTTGCGCAACACCGAAGCGGTGTTGCTCGTCGATTATAGCGAGCCCCAGATTTTTGAACTTTACATTATCTTCCAATAGGGCGTGTGTGCCGATTAGCAACTGGAGTGTTCCGTTCTCAAGCCCTTCGTGTATGTCTCTACGTTCAGCGGTTTTTGTACTTCCTGTCAGTAGTCGGACCTGAACCGACAGAGGCTGCAACATTCTTGAAATGCTGATGTAGTGCTGTGTCGCCAAAATTTCAGTCGGAGCCATTATGCAGGCTTGGAAATTGTTGTCGAGGGCAATTAGCGTGCACATTAGCGCCACAAGGGTTTTCCCGCTGCCGACGTCTCCCTGTAATAGGCGGTTCATCTGTTTGCCGCTTCTGACGTCTTCTCGTACTTCCTTAATCACCCTCTTTTGTGCGCCTGTTAGTTGGAAAGGTATGTAGTCGCGGTAAAAGGTGAGGAAGTAGTTTCCTATGGTAGAAAAAACGAAACCCGCCTTTTTGTTCTGTATGCTGTTGCGCTGTAATAGCTGTAATTGGATGTAAAACAGCTCTTCGAACTTCATTCTGAACTGGCATTTTTCTAAAAGCGCTTTGTCTTTCGGGAAGTGCAGGTTCCGGATGCAGGTGTCTAACGTGGGTAGGTTCAGTTTGCTCAGTAGGTAGGCTGGCAGCGTCTCGGGCAACTGGTAGGTGCCCATGTAGGTCTGCATAATGTTGAAGATGATGGTTTGGATGCCTTTCGTGTTCAGAAAACCATTCTTCATCTTCTCGGTCGTGTTGTATACGCCTTGAAGTCCGCCTAACGTGCGTTTAGCCTCAGCGCTGTTTATGGTCTCCATTTCTGGATGCACAAAGTTCAGCTGGTTGTTGTAGTAGTTAGGCTTTCCGAACATGACGTATTCGTTGCCAATTTTCAGTTGGTCGGCTATGTATTTAGCCCCCTTAAACCAAACCAATTCAACAGAGGAAGTGCCGTCGGTGAATATGCCGGAAAGCCGGAGCGACTTTCCTTCGCCAACCGTACGGATTGACTGCAGTTTACCTTTAATCTGAACGTAGGCCATGCTGCTGTCAACCTCGCTTATTTTGTAGAACTTGCTGCGGTCTACGTATCTGAAAGGGAAAACATAGAGCATGTCCTCAACGTTTTCAACTTTGAGTTCACTTTTGAGGATGTCGGCCTTTTTCGGACCGACCCCCTTCAGATACTTTATGTCGATTTTGGCCAGTTCTGACATTCGTGTAGGCAGTTATTGTTTAAGAAGCGCCTCGGCAACCATCAGGTCGAACGGTGTTGTGATTTTTATGTTTTCTCTGTTGCCTTGTGTTAATTCTACGGTGTGCCCCGCATATTCAACCACACTGGCGTCGTCGGTGAACATTGGGGTGAAGTCTTGTTTGTAGGCGTTGTGCAAAAGGTCGGCTTTGAAAACCTGTGGCGTCTGCACCAGTTTGTAGCGGCTACGGTCTTCTGCCTTGTTCCCGTCTTCGGTTATTTGCCGGAGTGAATCGATACAGTCTGTTACCGGAATGGCAGTACCTTTCTGGCTGGCAGTGTCGTATGCGTCACCTATTGTAGCGCGACTGACGAATGGGCGCACGCCGTCGTGAACGCCAACCACACAGTTCGTGCTGTTAGGGACGAGCGCCAGGCCGTTCTTTACCGAATGGAACCGGGTCTCACCTCCGTTTGCTATCTGGTGCGGAACTTTAAAACTGTATTTTTTGCAGAGTTCGGCCCAGTAGTTTTGTTGGTCTGTTGGTAGCACCACAATGATGTGGATATTGCAATCGTATGCGACGAACGAGTCGATAGTGCGCATAAGAACGGGCATTCCGCCAATAGGTAGAAACTGTTTGGGTATATCACCACCCATGCGCAGACCCTTTCCTCCCGCTACTATTATAATGTATTTTTCCATAAAGATTTTGACCTGTAATGCAAATATAACGATTTGTATGTTTCAACCGCTTTATGGAGGCACTCAGCCTCTTGTGTTTGGCGGCAATGTCTCTTTATTTTCCGCTTTTCTGTGTGCTGTCTTTATGCGCGGGACTGGACTCTTTCTTCTGCTTTTTAGGTTTCACCTTTTTTTCTTGATGGGTAGATTCTGTTGTCTGCGATGCGCTGGTTGTGCCGTCGGTGTATTGGTCGGCCGCATATAGAGCAGTATTAAAACAGACAAAAGTAAGAGTAGTTGCGAAAAGTAGCGCTTTTTTCATTGATTTGATGCTTTTATTCTGTATTACAAAAATAGAATTTTCTGCTCTAAATTTTTTTCTTCTGTTTGTGGTTCTTGCCCTGAAACATGAATTAGGTCTCTTGTTAGAGGGTATAAAATGTCTTATTTGGGAATAAAAAGCGTATATTATTCGTTTTGTTGATTTAAATCAAGAAATATTTCTCGATATTTTTGGAGAATTATAAAATGTTATGCAATTTTGTAGTGCAAACAAAACAGATAGATTTTTCATAGTTAAGGTTTAGGTTAAATGGATTAAAGGGACGTTGTGAAACGTCCCTTTAGTTTTTTCTGATGGTTAGTCAACTTCTATAATTTTGTGCTAACTTTGTCAAAATATTATCTACATGTGTAAACGACTACTATACCTTATCCTCCTCCTTTCGCAGTTTCTGTCTGTAAATGCTGAAAATTTTGAAGAAGAGGCCTTGTACCACGATTTTGTGGAGGGAAACCTCTGTTTTACCATACTCGATAAAACAGCAAAAGAGGCGGAGGTGAGTGGCACAACTTTGAAAGTAGAACAGGAAATAAAAAGAAATTTTGCCTTGTTCGATGTCTCTATTCCAAGTTCGGTCTCCTTCAAGGGTGAAACCTATAATGTGACAACTGTGTCGAATAATGCCTTCAGGGGGTGCAAGAATATCTTGTCGCTTACTGTGGAAGGAGGCGTAACCTATATCGGGAAGTCTGCTTTTGAAGACTGCGACCATTTAAACAATGTCTATTTGGCCGAGGGTGTAGCCTATGTTGGCGACAATGCGTTTGCCGGGTGCACAGCCCTCCCTGCCGTACATTTCCCGAAGACCCTGGCGTTTGTCGGGAAAGGAGCCTTTAGCCGTTGTATGAATATTAAGGCGTTGAGTTTCCCTTCTTTGGTCAACGAACTCGATCCTTCAGTATTTGAAGGTTGTGCTAGTTTGGAGACGATTACAGTAGAAGAAGGCAACCAGAATATGCAGAGCGTTGACGGCGTACTATATAATAAGGAACAAACAACATTGATATGTTGTCCGGAAGCTAGAAATACAGCTTTGATTATACCTCATACCGTATCGCTCGTGTCTTGGTCTTTTCCAAGCACCTGTAAATTGACTTGCTTGAGTTGCAGTTCCGAGGTCCCGCCTGTAGTGACAGCCACAGCTGGCGGACCAGCCAACATATCTCTCTTTGTACCGAAGAGGGTTGTATCTGCCTATGAACAAGATGTCTTTTGGTCTCGATTTGTTATCAGACCCTACTGAAAAACAAGGAATAAAATGGTTGTTATAAGCAACAAAGTGTCTTGTTTTTCTAAATTTCTTGATTTTAGTCAATTTTTTGTGCAGAATGTTTGGTGGAATGAAAAATGTTATGCAACTTTGTAGTGCAAACAAAACAGATAGATTTTTCATAGTTAAGGTTTAGGTTAAATGGACTAAAGGGACGTTGTGAAACGTCCCTTTAGTTTTTTTGGTGGTACCTGTTTAAACCTGTATCTTTGTCTTAATTTATGGATGCTCGTAACAAAATAGAACTGTTGGCACCGGCGCGTAATGCGGAGGTAGGGAAAGAAGCTATATGGCATGGCGCTGATGCTGTGTATATTGGCGGCCCTAAGTTTGGCGCGCGCGCTGCTGCAGGCAACTCATTGGCCGATATTGCAGACTTGTGCAGCGTGGCGCATACCTATTATGCAAAAGTGTATGTCACGCTGAATACTATATTGACCGATTCGGAACTGTTAGAAGCAGAAAAGCTGTTGAAACAGTTGTATGAGGCAGGTGCCGATGGACTGATAGTGCAAGATTTTGGCATTACCCAGTTGGACCTTCCTCCAATTGCACTGCATGCCAGTACGCAGATGGACACGCGTACACCTGAAAAAACCAAGTTCTTGCAGGATGTCGGTTTCCAACAGGTTGTTATAGCCCGTGAATCGTCGTTAGAGCAAATCAGGGCAATAGCCAAGGCCACAACTGTCCGTCTTGAGGCTTTTGTTCATGGGGCGCTGTGTGTCAGTTATAGCGGACAGTGCTATTTGAGTTGCGCGTTAACCGGGCGTAGCGCTAACCGAGGAACTTGTGCGCAGCTGTGCCGGCTTCCCTATAAACTGACCGATGCCGACGGACACTGCTACTCAACTGGAAAACATTTGCTCTCGCTGCGCGATATGAATCTGTCCGCTTCTCTTTCGGAACTCCTCGCTGCAGGAGTGTCTTCCCTTAAAATAGAGGGGCGTTTGAAAGATGTGGAGTATGTGAAGAATGTGACCGCCTATTACCGTCAGACCCTCGATGCAATTCTCGGTTCGGACAAACCTTACCAACGCACGAGTTCAGGCCGGTCGTCTTATACTTTCGTTCCAGATTTGGAGAAAAGTTTTAACAGAGGTTTTACCGATTATTTCTTTCACCAACGTAATAAAAATATAACTTCCTTCGACAGCCCGAAATCGCAGGGCGAACCATTAGGAAAGGTACGTGCTGTTGGAAAAAACTATATTGATGTTGATACACCGAAAAGCATGAATAATGGAGATGGCCTGTGTTTTGTAAATGTGGCCGGACAACTTGAGGGAATAAAGGTGAATAGAGTGGAAGGACGACGCGTTTTTCCGCTGACGATGCCCAAGTTGAACGTTGGTGTAACGCTCCGTAGAAATTTAGATGCGGCATTTGAGAAACTTTTGTCAAAACCGAGTGCCGATCGGAAAATATCGGTTCGTATAACTGTGGACCAGTGCGACGGGGGCTTTTCGCTGACGGCTGTCGATGAAGATGGCGTGTCGGTTTTTTTGCCGGTAGAATGTGAATATCAAAAAGCGAAAAACGAGGCGATGGCTGTTGACACCCTCAAACAGCAACTGGCCAAAACCGGAAATACAGTGTTTGTGGTAGATGAAGTTGGGGTGAAAATGGAAGAACCCTGCTTCGTACCATCGTCTATTATAGCGGGGTGGCGGCGCCAACTTGTCGGACTTCTGCTTGAAGAGCGGGAACATGTGCGTAGACACGACGATGCCATCTTTCCCCATACGACTACCAATTATGTGGCATCTGAACTCGATTTCAGGGCAAATGCCTATAACAAAAAGGCGGTCGACTTTTATTTGCAGCATGGGGTGAAGTCCGTAGAACCTGCTTTTGAAACGGGTAAGGTCTCCGACGAAGTGGAACTGATGCTGTGCAAGCACTGCATTCGCTACAGCATGGGCGCATGTACAAAAACAGAGGGGGCAAGGACATTGCCCGGCCAGTTGTTTCTGGTAGACCCTAACAACAACCGTCTACGTTTGGAGTTCGATTGCAAGAACTGTCAGATGAAAGTGATGGGTAGAATGCAAAAATGATGCGATGAAACCGAGTACACTGCTGAAAAACAAACTGCTTCAGAACATATTCTCGCAAGGATTTGTTCAGTTGGCGAACTATGCGGTGCCTTTGCTGGTGATCCCGTATGTGACCCGTGTGCTTGGACCTGAACTTTTCGGAACGGCTAGCTTCGCTCAGAATATGGCCAGCTATGCGACATTGCTGGTGAATTTTGGATTCGATTTTTCGGCTACACAGGAGGTTTCCATAAACAGGAATAACCCCGAAAAGTTGCAACAGACATTTTGGGAAGTGGTGGCATTCAAACTGATGCTGCTGGTGATTTCGTTTATCGCCTTGTTCTTGTTGTCAGACCAACAGCATAATGCAACATTGGTTTTTGCTGCGGCGTTGTTGAATGTGGGGTGTGTGGTCTTCCCTTCGTGGTTCTTGCAGGGCGTTGAACAAATAGCGAAGATGAGTCTGTTCACATTTTTCGTGCGTGTGTTGGGGGCAGTTGTCGTGTTTGCCTTTGTGAAGTCGCCCGACCATGTTCTGCTTTATTTGTTGGCATTATCGTTATCAAATGTGGTTGTAGGATTTGTCGCTTTTTTTTATGTTATCCGCAAATACAATATCGGTTACAGCGTGCCAAAGTCGTTATTATCGAGTCCTTCTGTAAGGAAAGGTTTCCCGATATTTTTGAATACCTTTTTGGTAAACTGTAATGTGTTTGTGGGTGTTTCGTTTGTAGGAAGTCTGATGTCCGATTATGACGTCGGCATTTACTCAGGCGCGCAGAAAATAATGACAGCAATATTAATGGTGGTTAGTCAACCGTTCCTTATAGCGCTGTTTCCGCGGATGAGCAAGAAGTTTGCTGACGACAGGCAAGAAGGCTTTCTTTTTATGCGCCGGTGCCTCGTGCTTATAACCTTTATATCTGGTTTAGCCAGTATACTCGTCTATTTTCTGTCGCCGATGGCAGTAGGTCTGATGTTGGGCGAAAAGTTTGCGCGTTCGGTGTCGCTTCTCTGTGTTATGACTCCTCTCCCTTTGCTCTATACGGTGGCTTCTACGCTGACCGTTCAGGGATTGTTTGGCATGCAGCTGCAGCGATATGCGCCTTTAGTGGGCGTTTTGGTCTTTCTTTCGAATATGTTTTTTTGTTGGCTGCTAATTCCGAAATTTGGGGTAGAGGGCGCTGCTTTTTCCTGGATGCTGTGCCAACTTGTTGAAATTATGACTGCTTCGTTAATTATAGAGACGAATAGAAGGAAAAAATGATTCCGGGCATGAAACAATTAATATGATAAACATGTTGTGTAGCATAAACGTAAATCTTGTGCTTTTAGTATAAAGATTGTAATTTTACTTACGAAAAAAAATAAAACAAGAGTCGTTTATCGCTTTTCTTGAACTCACTTAACTACTTTATTGCTACCTAAATTAATGATGATTGTCTTTATAGTTGTATAGTTGAGTTGTAACTACAAATATTTAAAGGTCCGCTCCTGGGAAAGGGGCGGACCTGTTTTTTTTATAATAGGTTTTGAAAAACTTCTTCGGGGGTGTGTTTGTGAACGTCTATGGACAATAAAAAAACGGACAACTCTCTATTAAGTGCCCGTTTACTAACTGCGTGACATAAATCGTTCTTTTTTAAGGTTCTTATTTGATTTTGAAGTTGTAAGCGATGTTGAGAACGAATAATGAGCAGAGAATTCCAAAAAGTACCATAAGCGTAAAATTTTAATTGTTAAACACTGTGTCTTGGTTTGAATGGTTCTGTGTCCCTTTCTTGTTCCTTGACACTGCAAAGTTAAGTATATATTTTTATTCTGCAATAGATTTATGCAATTTTTTGTAAGTTTTTTGATATTTTATTCATAAATCCGGCTGTGTAAAAATGCATAATTGAATATTGTATAAATATCAAATAAATCGAAATTTTGATATTTTGATGACTATATGCCTTAAAGGTGTCGTTTAGTTTAAAATTTTTTATTGTTTTTGTATAAAAAAGCGCAATTTGATATTTCATTTTGTTACTTTGTGTGGCGTGTTTGAAAAACTGAAAGTGTATATTTATTGTATTTTATGTGCGAGTCTGAAAGCGTGTTTTTTCTTGTACTTTTTTAGAAGTATTTCTCTTTTTTACCTTTTATTCCTGTTATACATTTCCCGTTTGACCTATTTCATCAGTTGTTTCGGTTTTCACTCCACAGCGTTCGTTTGCGTTTGATGGTTTAGACTATTGTGTTATCATAGAATACTAGATACTTGTTTAGTAGGGTGCGTATCTGTTCGGAATGGCATAGTTTGCCCTTCATCTTTTCCGATAGTCCTTCGGGCTCATTCCTTTCAGGCGCGAGAAAAACTTGCTGAAGGACGGGGTGTTGGCGAAATTGAGGTGTCGGCTATTTGGGCGATGCTCAGTTGGGTGGTTTGCAACAGGAAGGTGGCTTCTGCCAGTAGCATCTGATTGATTTGGTCGACGACAGTGCGGCCACTGACTAGACGGACGATGCGGGAGAGGTAGACGGGACTGATGTGGAGGCGGTCGGCGTAGAAGGGGGTGTCGTGGTGCTGGGCAAAGTGACGGGGTAACAGTCGGATGAAGCCGATGAATATTTCCTCTACACGCTGAGGTGTCTTGCGGAGTACGTTGACACAATTCTGGGCATTCTGCAGGTCAAGTAGGAATATGGAATAGAGCATGCGCAATACTTCACCTTTATATATATGGTTGGAATGAAGATATTCTACAATCTCACGCATTTTCATAAGCATGTGCTGTGCGGCATTTGAAGACAGTGTCTGTTTTGGCTCGTGCAACTGCACGATGGGCAGGTAGGCTATGTGTGCGAGGTCGTGAACAGATGGAGTCTCAATGGAGACGTGCTCGTCGACCATAAGGCAGTAGCCGTGAAAATCGTCGGAAGTGGCGATAACTGTCACAGGGAGGCATGGCGAATATATGTATAGGTCGTTGGGGTGAAACGTTAGTTCTTTCCCGTTGTAATGGATTGTTATCCACCCTTTTTCAACCAGCATAAAGGCGAAGCAGGAAACATATCCCTGCGTCAAGTTAGTACGAAAGATTTTTACTGCGTTTGTTTCTAAACAGTAAATTCCATTATCCCAGCCTTCTCCGGTTAAAATGTCACCAACAAATATTGGTAGGAATTCATTCAGAGTGTACATATACAAGCCATGCGCGAGTTCGGTGCTCCCGTCAACGCTGGCAAGATTGCTGAATTTACAGGTATCGACCGCAAGGAAGTGGACAAGGCATTTGCCGAACTGAAGAAATAGGGTGCCATCGTGTCGCAGGTACGCTGCAAGTGGATACCAGCCCAATAATTAGTCTCTGCATCGTATGGTTTTACCACGACGCATATAAATTCTTCTTCATGGGACGGTGATGCCGGAGTGATTTTAGACACTACGCAAAAACGTCCCTTTATTTTAAACGCCTTCGATTGTTGCAGAGATGAAATCCCCCCCCCTGTTGGTGCATTTACGGCCCTGAAAGAGGTTTCCTTAAGTAGGAAATACCATAAAACAGTAAATTTAAGGTGCGACGGGTTCTATAACCTGCACTTCGTCTTCGGATGTGAGAATTTTAGTATAGGAAGAGCTTTTGGAAAATTAAGTCGGAATATGTGAGAAAAATAGCGCTGATAATCAGTGATTAATAAAATTTATTGAATTTTTCTACCTGAATAATTTGCCAATTCGGATAAAACGCCTAATTTTGCATCCGCTTTCGGGTTGTAAAACCTGACGCCCTTGGGAAGCGTTCCAGGGGGCTCACGAGAAGAGAGATCTTTGAGGAAATTCCGATAGACTAAAGTAGCATAAGCAAGGTAACAGTCAGGCCGCAAGGCTTGACATCCAAGCTCCCTGAAAAGGATAAAAAAATAAACATTTTTCACAATGAAGAGTTTGATCCTGGCTCAGGATGAACGCTAGCGACAGGCCTAACACATGCAAGTCGAGGGGCATCGAGCCGTAGCAATACGGTGTCGGCGACCGGCGAATGGGTGAGTAACGCGTATGCAACCTTTCCGCAAAACGGGGATAGCCTTCCGAAAGG
>DETD01000010.1:32827-72430 GCA_002362105.1 Bacteroidales bacterium UBA3297 | reverse complement strand
CAAAAAATCACTTTCCCACGCAAAATCTACTTTCCGATACAGAACTTGCTAAATATATTGTTCAGTACATCCTGACTGGATATTTGGCCTGTAATCTCACCGAGGGCGTCAATACAGTCGTGAATGTCACGTGTAAGTAAGTCGGATGGCAGCCCAAGATTAAGGCCTTCTTCTACCCTTCCAATTGCGATTTGCGCTTTCTGCAACGATTCATAATGCCTCATATTTGAGATAATCACGGAATCTTCCGCCAGTTTGTCGGTTTGGCAGAACGACAACATGCAGTCTAACAGTTCATTGACATTATCTTTCAACTTGGCGGAAATGAAGACTTTTTTCACGTCTTCCTCTACTTCTATCGACATGAGCTCGGCCCGTTTTCCCGCATCTATAATATCCGACTTGTTAAACACCAGGACAACATTCTTGCCTTTTACCCTTTCCATAGACGCACGGATAAACGATTCTGTATTTGGGACGGAATCGGTCGAGTCACACACCAACAGCACGACGGACGCCTCGTCCATCGTTTTATACGAACGTTCTATCCCCAGTTTTTCCACTACGTCGGCTGTATCCCGCAGCCCTGCGGTGTCAATCAGGCGGAACTGTATACCACCATAAACAAACACATCTTCTATCACATCACGTGTAGTGCCCCTCACATCGCTCACTATAGCCTTTTCTTCGTTGAGAATACAGTTCAGCAACGTGCTTTTACCCACATTCGTCTGTCCTATAATCGCAACAGGCACACCGTTCTTTATGGCATTACCCAACGCAAACGAATCACACAATTTGGATATTCTTTTCCTTATAGTTTGAACAAGTTCGTTCAGTTTTTCACGGTCTGCGAACTCTACATCCTCTGTACTGAAGTCAAGTTCCAGTTCTATCAACGATACAAAGTCCAGCAAACGTTCCCGTAAGGTCTGCAATTCGTCCGATATGCCGCCCTTCATTTGCTGCAGTGCCAGACGATGCGAAGCTGAGGAAGTTGAAGCTATCAGGTCGGCAACAGCTTCGGCCTGACTCAAATCTAATTTTCCGTTCAAAAAAGCCCTTTGGGTAAATTCTCCAGGCTGCGCCATGACACACCCGTTTTTCAACAACAGACGTAAGATTTGCTGCTGTATGTAGAGCGAGCCGTGACACGAGATTTCGGTGGTATCTTCGCCCGTAAAGGAATGAGGGTTACGGAAAACGGAAACTAACACTGTGTCTAACACACCTTCTTCGCTGTACACATCGCCGTACCACACCGTTTTATTTGCTGCCTCTTTCAGCGTGACACCCTTGTTTAAGGGTTTAAATATCTTATCGGTGATTGTTAACGCATCGGGACCAGAGACTCTTATAACGGCTATACCACCAACCCCTGGTGCCGTACTGATAGCACATATTGTATTAGCTTCCATAAATTATTTTTTCACAAAATTAAACGATATTACCCAATGGAAAATAAAACGGACAAAAAAAGTCGGACCGAAGCCCGACTTGTATATTCATCTGCTATAGGTTACAGACTGTTATAATCTATTGAATAGGTATCACCGCCTGCTATATTACCGCTTTGGAGTCCCTTTTTCAACCAGCGGGTTCGTTGTGCCGATGTGCCGTGGGTAAATGCGTCAGACTGTACTTGGTTGTAGCCGGCCTGTCGCTGCAAATAATCGTCACCGATCTTCTTGGCGGCGTCTAAAGCCTCCTCCATATCGCCCACCTCCAAAGAGAAGTGTTTGGCATTTTCCTTGTTACCCCATACACCAGCCAGGTAGTCGGCCTGCAATTCGATACGGACACTCATCTTATTAGCTTCCGATTCACTTCTTGCGGCATTCATCCGCTTATGGGCCGCCCCCAGATAGCCCAACTGGTTTTGCACATGGTGAGCAACCTCGTGGGCAATCACATAGGCGTTAGTGAAGTCACCCGAAGCACCTAACGACTGTTTCATTGTAGCCAGGAAATCGAGGTCTAAGTAGATCTTCTCGTCGCCAGAGCAGTAGAACGGGCCAGAAGTCGCACTACCTGTTCCACATGCCGTTTGGGTAGTACCTTTATAAAAAACCAGCGTAGGTGGCTGGTATGTTTTACCTAATTTGCTGAATTCTTCTTTCCAAACATCTTCTGTGCTGGCAAGAATCTGACGGCTGAAACGCTCCAATGAATCTTCTAAAGCCGTGCCTTGGTACTCACCGGTCGTCTCTGTTGTTGTCTGTGAGTTTGAAACTACGGTGCTGATGGCGGTTCCCAAATCACCTGTTGTGGCATAAGCTATAATGCCAAGAATTACAGCTCCGAGACCAATACCGCCAGCCTTGACAGTTCCACCGCGGCGATCTTCCACATTGTTGCTTTCGCGTCTTCCTGATAACTTCATAATTTAAGTTTTGATTTAAATTTTACTCAAATTTAAGAAAAATAGACAAAAAGACTAAACAATTTGACTGATTATCATCCTCTTTTTATGTTCATTTATCACGCTCGCTCAAATAAACACCATACAATACTAACATCGAACCCACTACCGAATAAACCGTCAAGGGTTCGGATAGTAAAAAATAGGAAGCGATGAAAGTAAAAACCGGACTCAGATAAACCAGATTAGCTGCTTTCATGGCTCCTATCTGACGAATGACAAAATTCCACACCACAAAGCACAAAAAGGAACTCAACAGCGCCAAATAGAGCAGATTGAACAGGACTGAGAAGGTGAAAATCTGACTTACCGGATAGGTGAACGGCGTGTACAGAAACGTTGGTATAACGAACAACACCCCATAAAAGAATACTTTTCTTGTCATGAACAAGACGGAGTATTTCGACGGTATGGTTTTTACCAACACGGCATACAATGCCCAACAGAAACTGGCACACAAAGCTATTAAATCGCCAAACAGACGAACCGTATAACTGAAATTACCATTCGAAATTAAAAGGACCAATCCGGTTACTGCCAGCACTACCCCTATCCAGAATTTCGCAGACAACTGCTTTTTCCAAAGCAAAAGAGAAATAAATGTGGTTATCAGCGGCGATGCGCTTACTATCAGCGACACGTTTGTGGTATATGAATATTCCAAGGCGGTATTTTCCAAAATATAATATAGTGTACCGCCAAAAATGCCTAACGATGCCAGTTTAAGTTCATCTTTCACGTTGTCGGCAAACAGGCGGTTATGACACAACGCGAGTAGACACACGTACGAGATAAACGCCCGCAAGAAATAGACCTCGTTTGGCTGCATTCCATTCACAACCAACACCTTGGAACACAGAAAAGACGTTCCCCAAATAACCACGATGACAAGTCCTAGAACAATTGCCAGACTGTATTTATCAACCTTCAAGTTCATATTCGTTTTTTCGATGCAAAAATACAGTAATTAGCCATTTCACAGGCTGATTTTGGAGATGGAATAAAGGTAATATCAAAAAATTCATTATCTTTATGCAATAACTAATTTAGAAAGTATGCTTAAACTCAAAGCTGTCATCATAGGTTTAATAACCAGCTGCGCGGCTCTTTCTGCGCAGACCTCCATTACCAGCACTAGTGCCGGTAGTTTGAAAAGTAAAATCGGAGAGGAGAACTTAAAGACAATCACCAGCATAGTTGTGTCCGGACCGCTAAATGCCGAAGACATTTCAACTTTAAAGACAATGGCAATTGCCGACAGTGGAAAACTGTCGGTTATAGACTTGAGCCAAACCGAGCTGCTCGCTATTGGCGACGAGGCTTTTGCTGAATGTACGAATCTGACAAAAATCGTGCTTCCTGCCAGCATCAGTCAAATCGGTAATTCCGCTTTTGGTGGTTGCAAGAACCTGACAAGTATAACCATTCCGGAAAAAGTGTCTGTTATTGGCGACTATGCTTTTGCCGAATGCGAGAAAATCAAGACCATCAACATTCCTCAAAACATCACCAACATTCCAAACGGATGCTTTGCCGACTGTCATTCGCTCGAGAGCATCAAGTTGCCGCTACACACCAAAAAGTTGGGTAAAGAGGCTTTTGCCAGGTGTTTGGAGTTGACAAAAATTGAAATTCCGGCCGAAGTTACCAGCATCGGCGGTGCCGCGTTTGCCGGTTGCCAGAAACTCGCTTTCATTAAGGTAGACCCCAACAATAAGAAGTATTGTTCAACTGCCGGAGGCGTTCTTTACAGTAAAGACGGTAAATACATCCTCCAATACCCTGCCGGTAAAGAAGGTGGACTCTACACTATTCCAAACGGCGTTATCCGTATTGGTAGTTATGCCTTCTCTGGCAGTAAGGCCATCAACAAGATTACAATACCTTCCACCTGTACATCGGTGGGATATGGTGCTTTTTACGAATGTACTAACCTGACCGACATTGAGTTTCCAGAACAGATCGCCAAAATTGAGCCCGACTTGTTCTATGGATGCAGCAGCCTGACTAGTTTTAAAATCCCACAAGAGGTTACTTCCATCGGTAGTAACTCGTTTTTTGGATGTAGCAGTCTGAAAGCTATTGAAATACCGTCTAAAGTCTCAAAACTTGGCAAACAGTCTTTCCAAGGCTGTTCGTCTATCGAGTCCATCGTTGTTCCGGAAGGAATCACCGAAATACCGCAATCATGCTTTGCTTTTTGTAGCAAGTTGAAGGAGGTGAAATTGCCTAATTCGCTTACCGACATTGGAGAAACGGCTTTTGCTGCCGATTCGGCACTCATTTCCATTTCCCTGCCACAGAGTGTTACACGCCTCGGAGGCGGTGCTTTTGCCAGATGCGGTAACCTTGAAAAAGTGGATATTCCGAACGGACTGCGCACCATCGATTACGCTTCGTTCGTCAACTGTTCGAAAATGAAGAGCATTGTAATTCCGAATACAGTCGACAGCGTGGGTATCAGTTCGTTTGTTGGTTGCGACGACCTTGCCGAAATAAAGGTCGAAGCTAGCAATCCGCCTAAAGCCAACATTCTCACTTTCTACAATCTGACCGATACTATTCAGCTAAGGGTTCCTGAAGGTACCGAAGAGGCCTTCCACAATGCTCTCGGCTGGAAGGAGTTCAAACACATTAACAACAAGACTTATGAGATTGTACGTGAAGAATCGGCTACTGACAATATTAACGACCAGTTGTCTATTGCCGACGGCACCCTTGAAGAGTGCTTCATGGTCTACTCTTCTCTTAATTCCGAAATCAAGTCTGCCAGAATTATAGAAGACAACAACATCTACCTGGAAAACGAAGTTGAGGAAAAAGCGCGTTTTGCTGCCGGCAACGACCTTGCCGCCTACCTTAAAAACGCTGTCAAATATCCAGCCCACGCCAAAGGCAAACAAGGTATTGTAACCGTTGCCTTCGTTGTGGAGAAAAATGGTACCCTTTCACACCTGAAGGTGAAACAGTCACAAGGGAACGAACTCGATGCCGAGGCCGTTGCCACGGTTTTTGCAATGCCGAACTGGGAACCTGCCAAAAAAGACGGAAAGGTGGTCCGTTCACAAACCGAACTTAAAATCAACATCAGAAAATAATAAATGGCACTGTTAAACCTCTTCAAAAAGAAACCAACCAATTGGGACGTTTTCAAGAACTTCTTGATAAGAGATTGCTACATACCGTTCAACAAACTGAATACCATCGACACTGCCATCGATACCATTGTTAAGACTGCGGTGTCCGACAAGGAGCAGTCAACCGTGTTTGCGGTCAATGGCATCAACGACGACGACCGCTTCATTCTGCAAATGGGTGTTGCGGCTAGGCTTGCCGATGCCAAATTTAGCGTTTCCATTCTGCCCAACGGCAACGAAGCCGAACTGACTGAAGCATTAAACCAATGGAAGCCACAAAAATGCAAAATCGCGATTGGAGAGGAGACCACATGCAAATCGAAAAAAGGGAAGGCTTATGTCAACCTTTACGGCCAACTAGCATCTTCACAAATAACCGGCGGCATCGTGTATATTTACGATGCGTCGAAGGTAAAAGGAGACATTACTTTCAAATGCATTAATATTTAGGGAAAAGGCACTATAATTTGTGAAAAAGCGTTAACTTTGCAAGCAATAAAATAAGCACCAAAATAAAAATATATTTATGAATAGAGACAACGCCGTTTTCGATTTAATCGAGAAAGAACATCTACGTCAAGTAAGAGGCATTGAACTTATCGCATCTGAGAACTTCGTAAGCGAAGAGGTTATGCGTGCTATGGGTTCTTGCTTAACCAACAAATATGCGGAAGGCCTTCCTGGCAAACGCTATTATGGAGGTTGCGAAGTTGTAGACGAGGTAGAACGTCTTGCACAGGAACGTCTGAAACAGGTGTTCGGTGCAGAATGGGTTAACGTACAGCCTCACTCTGGTGCTCAAGCCAATGCAGCAGTATTCCTCGCTTGCTTGAAGGCAGGCGACAAGTTTATGGGTCTTGACTTGAACCACGGAGGTCACCTTTCTCATGGTTCTCCTGTTAACTTCTCTGGTCTGATGTTCCAGGCTTGCAGTTACGGTTTGAACGAAGAAACAGGCCGTGTTGATTACGACAACCTTGAAAAGGTTGCCCGTGCAGAAAAGCCAAAACTCATTATCGCTGGTGCATCTGCATACAGCCGCGAATGGGATTACGAAAGAATTAGAAAGGTGGCTGACGAAATCGGTGCACTCTTTATGGTCGATATGGCTCACCCAGCTGGTCTTATCGCTGCAGGTTTGCTTAAGAACCCTGTTAAGTATGCGCACATCGTTACTACCACAACCCACAAGACCCTCCGTGGCCCTCGTGGTGGTGTTATTATTTTAGGTAAAGACTTCGACAATCCTTGGGGTTACACTACTCCTAAGGGCGAAATAAAGAAGATGAGCCAGTTGCTCGACAGCGCTGTTTTCCCTGGCATCCAGGGTGGTCCGCTTGAGCACGTTATCGCTGCTAAAGCTGTCGCTTTCGGCGAACTCCTCCAACCTGAGTTCAAGGTTTACGCTAGTCAGGTTCAGAAGAACGCTGCCGTTATGGCACAGGCTTTCATCGACAAAGGTTACAAAATCATCTCTGGCGGTACCGACAACCACAGCATGTTGCTTGACCTCCGTACCAAGTTCCCTGATTTGACTGGTAAGGTGGCTGAAAAGGCCCTTGTTGCTGCCGACATCACTACCAACAAGAACATGGTTCCTTTCGACAGCCGTAGCGCATTCCAGACTTCTGGTCTTCGTTTCGGTACTCCTGCTATCACTACCCGTGGTGCGAAGGAAGACTTGATGGTTGAAATTGTTGAGATGATCGACACCGTTCTTTCTAACCCAGAAAGCGAAGCTAACATCAAGGCTGTTAGAGAAAAGGTTAACAGCATCATGATGAACTTCCCTATGTTCGCTTGGTAATTTGAAACGTATTAACCACAAGACGCGTTCAAACGTTTTGAACGCGTCTTTTTATTTTTATCCTTATGAAAAACACTTTACTCTGCATTGCACTCGCTAGTCTGTTGTCCTCGTGCACCAATGAAGACGGCCCTTTTACTATGAGAACAGTTTCCAGTTACGAAATTACGGACTGCCACACCACCACGAATGGAGACAAATTCCTCGTCTACGAACAAAACAACCAGGTAGGTGCCTTCAAAGTGACTTCTTCACAACTCGACTCGCTGAGGGAACTTCAAATCTTCAAGGTTGAAGTAAAAGAAAAAAACGGCAACTCTACTGCCATTTCTATTCAGCCCGCTACTGCCGACACTACCAACAAAAAACTTTACTACGTGGAGGCTAACGATATTGAAGACTATAAACGGAAAGCCAGCGGCTCGTACACCCTCATTGAATCTGACGGACTTGTCCCTGTTATTACTCCTACTCAAGAAATCAGCAACATGCTGAGGCTCGAGTCTTTCAGGTTTTATTACTACAAGAATTGGGACGGCAATTTCTATTTCGACCACATTGAGGAAGAAGGCACGTTTTCCAACTAAGCACCTATGATGTATAGAATCATTCTAAATAACGCTTGTTTCTTGAACAAATTTTCGTAATTTTGCTTATGTAGAATGAATCTAAAGTTATGAAGCAAAACGAGCAGACTAAAAATTCGGTCAAACAGATTTTTACCGAATACTTGAAAAGCCACTCTTTAAGGAAAACTCCAGAAAGGTTTGCCATATTGGATATGATATATTCTATTGACGGACACTTTGACATTGAGCAACTGTACGAACACATGATTAATGCCAAATATCCTGTTAGCCGGGCTACCCTTTACAACAACATTTCCCTCCTTATCGATGCCAAACTGCTCATCAAGCACCACATCAACAACAATATTGCCCAGTACGAGAAGTCGTACAATACAGGCATGCACAACCATCTAATTTGCAGTGTTTGTGGAAAAGTAAAGGAATTTTCTGACCAAAACATCCTAAGGGCAATCAAGACCAAGAAAATGACCAACTTCACCCCATCGCACTACACGCTCTATATTTATGGTATATGTAGTAAATGTGCCCACAAAGAGGAAGAGAAGTTGAAGGACAGCAAGTCAGAAAAGAAAAAATAGCCTTTACGGCGTTTCCCGTTTCGACAGTTGTTCTTTTAGTTTTATCAGTTCGTCTCGCAATTGCGCAGCCTCTATAAAGTCTAGGTTTTTCGCTGCTTCGGTCATTGCTTTCTGCGTTTTTGCTATCAGTTTCTTCAAATCGTCTACCCGCATAAACTCCACAACTGGGTCTGCGGCCACTGAGTTTGCAGCCTCTTCTTCCAGATAGAATTTCGGTTTCTGCTCTTTTTTAGCACCATCGGGTGTCGATGCCGCCAACACCGACGACTGTCTGCTCTTGTTCAACGCAGCTGGTGTAATATGGTGTTCCTCGTTATACTGCATCTGAATAGAGCGCCTTCTGTTTGTCTCGTCTATCGTTTGCCGCATGCTCTCCGTTACCACGTCGGCGTACATAATCACTAATCCGTTCAAATTACGAGCCGCACGGCCTGCGGTCTGCGTCAAGGCACGGTTCGAGCGCAAGAAGCCTTCTTTGTCTGCATCCAGTATCGCAACCAGCGACACCTCTGGCAAGTCCAAACCTTCACGGAGCAAATTAACGCCCACCAACACGTCGAACAATCCGTTTCGCAAGTCATCAAGAATACGCACACGGTCCAAAGTTTCTACATCAGAGTGAATGTAGTTGCTACGTATGCCCATCTTCTCGAAATAGGCCTGCAGTTCTTCCGCCATCCTTTTGGTCAGTGTGGTAACCAGCACACGCTCGTCTCTGTCGGCACGCACCTGTATTTCTTCTATAAGGTCGTCTATCTGGTTTTGGCTTGGGCGCACTTCAATCACCGGATCTAACAGGCCTGTAGGTCTGATAACCTGCTCCACAACCACACCTCCGGCTTTTTGCAGTTCATAGTCGGCAGGAGTGGCACTCACAAACAGAATCTGCTTCACCAACGACTCAAATTCCTCAAATTTCAACGGACGATTGTCTTTTGCGGCAGGAAGACGGAAACCGTAGTTAACCAGCGTGTTCTTTCTGGCCTGGTCACCTCCATACATGGCCCTGATTTGTGGCACGGTAACATGGCTTTCATCTATCATCATCAAGAAATCATCTGGAAAATAGTCCATAATGCAGAAAGGACGTTGTCCCGGTTGCCTTCTATCAAAGTAACGCGAATAATTCTCTATGCCAGAACAGTGGCCCAACTCGCGAATCATTTCCATATCGTAATTAACGCGTTCGTCCAACCGTTTGGCTTCTATCACCTTCCCTTCGTCGTTGAGTTCGTTAACACGGGCCACCAGGTCATCCCCTATTTCGCACAATGCCCGCTGTATATCGTCTTTGCTGGCCACAAACAAGTTCGCCGCATATATTTTTATACCGTCAAAACTCTCAATATGGGTGTTGTTCATCGGGTCAATTGACTCTATCGAATCAATCTCATCTCCCCAGAAACTGACACGGACAATAAAGTCTGAGTCCGACAAGTAGATATCGACGGTGTCGCCCTTTACCCTGAAACAACCGCGATTAAGCTCTACCTCGTTACGGGTATAGTAGATGTCTACCAATTGGCGCAAAAAGGTATCTCGTGGCAGTGTCTGGCCTACTTTTATGAAAATAGTGCTGTTGTAATAGTCTTCCGGATTTCCCATACCATAAAGACACGAGACTGACGATACCACAATAACGTCACGTCGACCCGACAACAAGGCCGATACGGTGGCCATTCGCAATTTCTCAATCTCTTCGTTAATCGAAAGGTCCTTCTCGATGTAGGTGTCCGAATTCGGAAGATAAGCCTCTGGCTGGTAATAGTCGTAGTATGAGACAAAGTACTCCACTGCGTTGTCGGGGAAAAACTTCTTAAATTCTCCATACAACTGGGCGGCCAGCGTCTTGTTATGGCTCAATATAAGCGTCGGTTTTTTTACTTCGTTTATCACGTTAGCCATAGTAAAGGTCTTACCCGAGCCTGTAACACCCAATAACACTTGGTAGGGGGTACCAGCCTTAATGCCATCCGAAAGCTGTTTTATTGCTGCCGGTTGGTCACCAGTCGGCTCATATTCTGATGTGATCTTAAATTCCATTCCAATTCACTATTAACATACAAAAATAACGATTCATAACGAATTATGAAGGGGCACACATTCGGAATATGTTTTTCTTGGTTCAATTCGGTTCATTTTTCCGCATTCAAATTTGTAAATTTGTGCTATGAAGACAAATAGGAAAATACTCTTGCTTTTTGCGCTGGCCACTATTCTGGTCCTTCTTTTCATCGCTGACCTAAAAATTGGAGGCCGTCCAATCAGTCTTTTCGATACGTTCCGCGCATATATTAACGGTGACACGGGCAACACCACGACCATTCTAATGAACATAAGGCTGCCCAAGGCGCTGGCCGCCATATTCACTGGCGCTGCCCTATCGGTTTCTGGCGCTATAATGCAAATTGTATTTAAGAATCCGTTGGCTGGGCCCTATGTGCTTGGGGTTAGTTCGGGTGCCAGTTTAGCCGTCGCAGTAGTCACCATGCTGGCCTCCCTCACGGGCGTTTCCATATACGCGCTCGGAAACTGGACCATCGGCATTACTGCCGTTTTCGGCACACTGGTTGTCATGATGGCTATCGTTGCCCTCTCAAACAAGCTCAACGACTCTATAACCATTCTTATTATTGGTGTTTTGTTTGCCAGTCTGGCTAATGCAGTCATCTGCATCATCCAATACTTTAGCAATCCCGACTCCCTCAAACTGTTTGTCAACTGGACCATGGGAAGCCTGAACGCCATTACGTGGACCCAGTTGGAGTTAATTGCCCCGGTCTCTATCTTGTGCTTGATAGCAACCCTGTTCCTGTCGAAACAGCTCGATGCAATGCTGTTGGGCGACATATATGCCACAACCATGGGCATCAGTGTCCGCAGTTTCAGAAACTGCTGTATTCTTATCACCAGCATTCTGGCCGGACTTACAACCGCGTTTACCGGACCCATTGGATTTATCGGCATCGCTGTTCCACACCTCACCAGAGGGCTGTTGAACACCACAAGACACCTTTATGTGATTCCCGGCTCTATCCTCACCGGTGCTATCATCCTACTTGGATGCGACATTGTTTCGCAGTCCGCAAAAGACGGTTACACGCTGCCCATAAACGCCATCTGCGCCATTATCGGAGCTCCGGTTGTAACCTTCGTTATTATTAAAAGTAGAAAGAACAAACAGGCCTAACCTGGCTATTGCC
This sequence comes from Bacteroidales bacterium UBA3297, assembly GCA_002362105.1. GTDB lineage: Bacteria > Bacteroidota > Bacteroidia > Bacteroidales > Paludibacteraceae > Physcocola. The sequence goes on along the minus strand of DETD01000010.1, from coordinate 60,693 downwards.
TAATACGACCGCGTACATAAAAAAAGCCACCATTCAGGTGGCTTTTAAGATTATGAGAGAATTGCATTTTCGCATTCTACCGATTCAACCTTGCTGATAATCTTCGATTCTTCGGAATTATAATCCAAAACTATCACATCATTCGGTTGCAACTTGTTCATCATCATCACTTCGGCAACTTCGTCTTCCACATAAGTTTGTACTGCCCTTCTCAGTGGCCTTGCACCATATTGGACATCGTATCCTTTCGATGCGATAAACTCTTTAGCAGCATCGGTAATTGTCAAGTGGAACGACATAGCTTCAACACGTGAACGGACAGGAGCGATTTCCAGATCAACAATACTGTTGATGACTTCCTTCGACAACTGGTCGAATGTAATCACTTCGTCTATTCGGTTCAGGAATTCTGGCGGGAAGGTTTTGTTCAATGCCTTCGTTATTACCCCTCTGGCCAATTCCTTATTTTCCGCTTCTGTAGCCATCGAGAATCCGACACCTGTACCAAAGTCCTTCAACTGCCTTGAACCTACGTTCGAAGTCATTATTATCACGGTGTTCTTAAAGTTCACAACCCGGCCCTGGCCATCGGTCAGTCGGCCTTCGTCTAGCACTTGTAGGAACACGTTGAAGATGTCAGGATGGGCCTTTTCTATTTCGTCTAACAAAACAATCGAATAAGGCTTACGCCTTACCTTTTCAGTCAACTCACCACCCTGCTCGTAACCTACATATCCCGGAGGTGCTCCATAGAGGCGAGACACGGCAAATTTCTCTGAAAATTCGCTCATATCCACACGAATAAGTGCATCTTTCGAGCCAAACATCTCCTTCGCAAGTATTTGGGCCAAATGTGTCTTACCAACACCCGTTGGACCGAGGAACAGGAAGGAACCAATCGGACGGTTAGGATCTTTCAATCCCAAACGATTTCTACGTATGGCCTTCACTACTTTTTCTACAGCGCTGTCCTGCCCCATCAACTGGCTTTGAATCACCGACTGCAAGTTTTGCAACATTTGGTTTTCATCTGAATTGATGCGCTGGATAGGTACCCCCGACATCATTGAAACCACGTTGCGCACATCATCTTCCGACACAGAGACCGGATTGTGCTTCTGCTCTTCTTCCCAGCGCATACGCGCCTTCTCCAGCGTCAGTGTCAACTGGTTCTCCTTATCGCGGTAACCGGCGGCCAGTTCGTAGTTCTGCGACTTCACTGCATCTGACTTGCCTTTCTGCGCTTCCGCCACTTCACGCTCCAATGCAAGAATCGACTCTGGTACATCCACATTCGACACATGCATACGGGCTCCAACTTCGTCTAGCGCATCAATGGCCTTATCAGGGAAACAGCGGTCCGTTATATACCGCTCAGTATATTTCACACAAGCTTCTATGGCTTGTTGGGTGTATTTCACACAATGGTGCTCCTCATAGCGTTCTTTTACATTCTCTAGAATGCGGAGGGTTTCCTCTTCTGTAGTCGGATTGACCATCACCTTTTGGAAACGTCTCTCCAAAGCGCCGTCTTTCTCTATATTCTGCCTATACTCGTCAAGGGTTGTTGCACCTATACACTGTATAGTGCCCCTGGCTAACGCTGGCTTTAAGATATTGGCGGCATCGAGCGACCCCTGGGAGTTTCCGGCACCAACAATCGTATGAATTTCATCAATAAAGAGAATAACGTCCGGACTGTTTTCCAATTCTGTTGTCAACGCTTTCAAACGTTCCTCAAACTGTCCTCTGTACTTTGTTCCAGCCACTATTGTAGACATGTCTAACGAAATAACACGCTTACCGAATAGCAAACGGGAAACTTTTTTCTCTACTATTCGCTGCGCCAAACCTTCCACAATTGCCGACTTGCCGACACCCGGTTCACCAATCAGCACAGGGTTGTTCTTCTTTCTTCGGCTAAGAATTTGTATCACGCGCTCTAACTCGGCATCACGACCCACCATTTTGTCATATTTACCCTGTTCGGCAGCCTTGGTCATATCAATCCCAAAACTGTCAAGCGCAGGTGTGCTGGTCGGCGAATTTGACGGGCCATCGTTCTGTGTTTTCTGCGTAGCGGCATCCTCATATTCATCGTCGTCATCCGACATGAAGCTGTCGTCGTCGCTATCCTCGAAGAACGAAGAGTCGTTATCTTGTTTCTCTATTACCGAGAAGAACTTGTCGTATGTTATACCGTTCAGCAACAAGGCCTGTGCGGCTTTGCTGTTGTTGGTCTTCAAGAACGCCAATATCAAATGCTCGGTATCGACAACCGAACACGAAAGTTTACGGGCTTCCAACGTCGAGTACTTCAAGCAGTTCATTGCCTGCTCGTCCATTGGTATATTTTCATCAGAGTAACCGTGCATCGGCTCTCTTATCTCGTCCTCTATTCTCGACTTCAGGTGCTTCAAATCGACGCCCAGTTGCAACAACGCGTCTATAGCAACACCTTCTCCGTCACGAATGATGCCCAACAACAAATGCGCAGGGGTAATCGACTTGTTACCCAAACGGTTAGCCTCTTCCCTGCTATATATTAAAACATCTTTTACTCGTTGAGAAAAATTATTGTTTTCCATATCTATGGATTTTTTCCTTTTCTTAATAATAAAACACTAATAACTAGTAGTCTTCAATAAATGTACCAAGTGAATAACGGTCTGTCATATTCCTTAAAACATCACGTATTCAGCTATATTACAAAAACTTAGGCAAAAACTGACATTTTTGTCATCATTATGCGGAAAACTGACATTTTTTCAGTACAGTTCCCCTGTTTATTCGTCCAGATGTAATTCTCCATCCGCTCCCGCTGCATCCCAATTCGACGAATCGGCATCTACTGGCTGCGGATTATAGTACCTCTTACACAAATAGTTTCTAGATATACGCTGTTTTGCCCTTGGGAACATACCACTGTACGTTTTCGCCAATTCAGGGTCTTGCATTACGTAGCGCATAAAGTAACCGAATACTGGCAGTGCGGTACGGCTACCTTGTCCGAGTTCTCCCGTACGGAAGTGGATGGAACGGTACTCACCACCGACCCACGAACCGGCCACCAGTTTTGGTGTTACGCCTACAAACCACGCATCTGAATGGTTCGACGAGGTTCCCGTCTTTCCTCCGAATTCATTTCCCTTAAGAATTGGGTGAATGTATTCCCAAAGAGCACCAGTCGTTCCCTCTGGTTCGGTCAGACCACCCCTCAGCATCTCCTGCATCAAGAATGCGACCTCATAATCCAGCACTTGTTTTTGTTCGGTCTTTGCCTCATAGATGACCTTTCCGTTACGGTCTTCAATCTTAGTCACCATAATCGGCTGATGGTAGTAACCATCGTTTATAACCGTGCAGTACGAATTCACCAAGTCATACAACGAAACGTCACACGCACCCAACGCTGTGGCCGGCACCGTATCGTTTAAGAATGAGTGTATACCCATGTCTCTCGCCGTTTTGTTGATATTCGCTATTCCACATTCTTGCGCCACCTGCACCGCAATGGAGTTAATGGAACGCGCAAATGCGGCCTTTAGCGAAAACTCACGGCCTGTAAACACACCGTCGGCATTATGTGGGGCCCACTTCACACGCTTGCCTTTATCCCACACTTCCCATGTAACATACTTGTCCTGACGCTCGTCACACGGGCACATGCCCTGTTTGAAAGCTTCTGTATAGTCAAACAGTTTGAAGGTAGAGCCAGGCTGGCGGTAAGCCTTCACCTTATCGTACTTCCATGCAGGGAAATCCAAATCGCCGACCCACGCTTTCACATAACCAGTGTTAGGCTCCATTACCACAAAGCTGCAGTGTAGGAATCTCAACGTATAACGTATGGAGTCTAACGGACTCATCACCGTATCCTTCATACCCGGCTTCGCGCCAATCGACTGTTTTCTCTCGCCGTCCTCATAATAATAGAACGTATCAATGCCACCGGCCTTATAGTCGAAGACCTTCATTTTCCGCGGGGTATTCAACACCGCAAAAATCTTGGCGGAGTCTCCCTTAAAGCGTTTTTCAAGTGGCGCATAGCACTCAGAGTGCTTTGCCACGTTCTCTACAAATCCGGCTATTTCTTTGTGCTGTTCGTTTTGCCATGGCACTCTGTCGCTCCAGTGGTTGTTAAAACGCCGCTGCACTTCCTTCATCTGCACAAAGACGGCCCGCTCGGCATAACGCTGCATGGTGGAGTCTAAGGTGGTGTAGATTTTCAGTCCCGCCGTATACAGGTTAATGTTGTTCTTCCGGCACCATGGGCGCAGATAATCTGCCACCGCACTGCGGAAATACAGTCCCCAACCGTCGTAGTTCTTTTCTACACTATAGTCCAGCTTTATAGGTTCTTTGCACAATTTCGCATAATCTTCCCTCGTAATATAGTGGAAGTCACGCAAGTTGCCCAGCACCACATTTCTGCGCTGCAAAGCGTTTTTCGGATTCAGTTTCGGATTATAATAGCTGGTAGCCTTCAGCAAGCCCACCAACACGGCCGACTGCGAATAAGTCAAAGCGTCTGGCGACACTCCGAAATACGTCTTCGAGGCCGTTCTGATTCCGAAAGCGTTACTTCCGAAATCGACGGTGTTCAGATACATTGTCAGAATCTGTTGCTTGTCGTACCTCGACTCTATCTTAAAGGCGGTAATCCATTCTTTCAGTTTGGTTATAACCAGTCCAACAGCGCCATTGCCGCACAAAAGGCCTTTGTTCAACTTGTCGGAACGCATTTTGAACATATTTTTTGCCAATTGCTGGGTTATGGTACTTGCACCACGTGCCTTTCCGTGAACCATATCTTTGGCGGCGGAAACCAAACCCCGCCAGTCAATGCCATGGTGTTGGTAGAAGCGCGCGTCCTCGGTACAGATCAGTGTCTCAATCAAACGTGGCGACACCTCTTCATACAAGACGGGCGAACGGTTTTCGCTAAAATACTTTCCCATCAGCTTGCCATCCGCACTGAATATCTCAGAGGCCTCGCATTGCGCCGTATTGTCAATCTGCTCGGTAGTCGGCATATCGCCGAACAGGTTGAACAGATTATAATTGATTGCTGCAAGTAAAAGGATAATCGTAAGAACAAGCGTAAGAATGGCACCGCCAATCCTTCTTAACCAGCGTTTTGCCATTAATGCCTTTCCAATTTTTGCGACTAACGACAAAAATCGACGGAAGTATTTTAACAAATTGTCCAACTATTAAAAACTTATTCTAATAAGGGTTAATACATTATTCTTTTATTGGCATTACCCTCTATATAGTTAATGAACGTATCGTTCACTACCCTGTTTCCACCAGGGGTTGGGTAATCGCCAGAGAAATACCAGTCTCCCGAATGGTTTGGAATTGCCTTGTGCAGGTTGTCTAACGACTGGAAGACAATCTCAAGCGGCATGGTCATACCTTCTGGTGTAAGTTCAAGAGCTATCTGGCGCGAAATCTCGTCATCGGTAAACGGTGCGTAAATCTCTTTCACGTAATTCACAATTTCCTCTTTCGGCTTGTTCTGCTGTGCCTTACACTTCTTGTACACCTCTTCTATCACGTTTTCGCGACCAGTCTTCTTCAACAGGCTGATGGTGGCCTTAAACGCAATAAACTCGCTCAAACGCGACATGTCAATACCATAACAGTCGGGATAACGAATCTGAGGACACGAAGATATAACAATGACCTTCTTCGGATCGAGACGGGTCAAAATCTTTATAATGCTCTGTCGCAATGTGGTACCACGCACAATCGAGTCGTCAATCACAATAAGGTTGTCCACTTTTTTGCGCACGGTTCCGTATGTAATGTCGTACACATGGGCGGCAAGATCGTTTCTATTTTTGTCTTGCGCGATAAATGTACGCATCTTGATGTCTTTTATGACAATCTTTTCCTGTCTAGGACGGGCGTTGAGTATCTCGTCAAGCTGTTCTGCCGAGAGTTGTTTGCCAGACGTGAGCAAACGCTTCTTTTCGTCAATCATCTCGTTCTCTACACCTTCCATCATACCGAAGAACGCGGTCTCGGCCGTATTCGGAATGTAAGAGAATACCGAGTGGTGCAAGTCGTTACCTACCGCCTTCAGTATCTGTGGCGTCAGCAACCGTCCCAATGCCTTACGCTCGTTATAGATGTCACGGTCGCTACCTCGAGAGAAATAGATACGCTCGAACGAGCATTTCCTCAACGACTGCTGTTTACGGATGGTCTCGAAACTGTACGATCCGTCCTTTTTAACAATCAGGGCCTCTCCTGGTTCCAATTCCTTCACATCGTCTATCTCAAGGTCCATCACGGTCTGAATGACCGGACGCTCCGAGGCGGCCACAATAATCTCGTCGTCGATGTAGTAGAAGGCTGGCCTTATACCGTTCGGATCACGGAACACGAACGAGTCGCCATGTCCAAGTATACCGCAGATGGCATAACCGCCATCCCAACTCTTCTCTGAGTTGCGGATAATCTGCGCTACGTCGATGTTATCCTCGATCAACGAGTTGACCTCTCTGTAGTCCTTTCCCTCTGACATAAACTTGTCGTATTTGCGTTGCACCTCTAAGTCTAGCTGGTGACCCAAATTCTCAAGCATTATAATGGTGTCAGCCATATCGCGCGGATGCTGACCTATGCTGGTCAGTTCTGCGTAGATTTCATCGACATTGGTCAGATTGAAGTTACCGGCAAGCACCATCGTACGGTCTTTCCAACTGCTTCTGCGCAAGAACGGATGCACATACGATATGCCCGAACGGCCTGTTGTGCTGTACCGTAAATGGCCCAAATATATTTCACCGGCAAATGGCAGGTTTTCTGCCGCATAAGTAGGCGACTTCCACTGCTCTGCCGACAAATTGCTATAATTCTTATGAACGCTTTCAAATATCTTGTTAATGCCGCTAGTACCCTCCGCTCTTTCGCGGTAGATGTACTCTTCTCCGGGTTTTGACCTCAACTTTACACATGCCAGACCAGCGCCTTCCTGGCCACGGTTGTGCTGCTTCTCCATAAGGAGGTACAGTTTGTCAAGTCCATACTTCCAAGTACCATATTTGTTGTAATAGTACTCTAACGGCTTTCTCAATCTAATAAAAGCTATTCCACACATATATTCAATGTTACTTATTATTCTTTTGATTTTTTTATTCGACAGTCACCGACTTGGCCAAATTTCGAGGCTGGTCTACGTCTTTGCCTTTCGCCACCGCTATATGGTATGCCAACAACTGCAACGGTACCACCGTAAGCACTGGCGAGAGGCACTCTTCCGTGTTCGGAATCTGTATGCAGTAGTCGGCCAGTTTGCTGACCACATCGTCACCTTCGGTCACTATCGCTATCACTTTACCCTTACGGGCCTTTATCTCTTGAATGTTGCTCACCACCTTCTCATAAGTCGACGAGCTCGTTGCAATCACTACCACCGGCATCTCTTCACTGATTAGGGCGATTGGGCCGTGCTTCATTTCCGCAGCCGGATATCCCTCGGCATGGATATACGAGATTTCCTTCAACTTCAATGCCCCCTCTAGCGCAATCGGATAGTTGTATCCGCGCCCCAAGTAGATGAAGTTCGACGCATAGGTGAAGGTTCTAGAGAACGCCTCCAGTTTGTCGTTAAGTTTGAGGATGGTCTGTATCTTTTTAGGGAGCTTGTTCATCTCGCTCAACAACGCTGTAAAACGGTCTTTCGAGATGCAGTTCCGCTCTTTGGCTATCGTAAGCGCCAGCATCTGCAACACCAGCACCTGTGCGGTGAAGGCCTTGGTACTTGCCACACCAACCTCCGGACCTACGTGCGTATAGCAACCGGCGTCTGACAGACGGGCGATGGATGAACCGACCACATTACAGATGCCGAAAACAAACGCACCGGCATTCTTCGCTATTTCCATTGCGGCCAGCGTGTCTGCGGTCTCTCCCGACTGGGAGATGGCTATTACAACGTCGTTTTTGGTGATTACCGGATTACGGTAGCGGAATTCAGATGAATACTCAACGGTTACCGGTATTCTGGCAAACTCCTCTATAGCATACATACCTATCAAGCCGGCGTGCCACGAGGTTCCACAAGCGGTGATTACGATACGCTCGGCGTTCAAAAAACGCTCTTTGTTATCGAAAAAGCCTGAAATGGCTATGTTGTCACAATCAAGATTGATTCGGCCGCTCAAACAGGTCTTCAGCGTTTTTGTCTGTTCGAATATCTCCTTCTCCATGTAGTAAGGGTACTTGCCCTTTTCCAACTGGCTGAGGTTCATTTCCAACAGTTTTATCTGAGGGGTCTTCTCTATATTGTTGAGGGTCTTGATTTTCAACTCCTCTCCACGCGACAATATGGCAATTTCCTCATCGTTCAGATACACGACCTTTTGCGTATACTCTACAAACGGAGAGGCGTCTGAGGCCAAAAAGAACTCGCCTTCGCCGATACCTACAACCAACGGGCTGCTTTTTCTTGCCGCAATGATGGTGTCAGGATTTCCCTTTTCTATTACAGCAATCGCATAAGCACCAGTCACCTGATTCAAAGCCATCTGCACAGCCGTGCACAGGTCTGTATGGTTCAACTCCATCAGGTAGTTGATAAACTGAACGAGCACCTCGGTGTCCGTCTCGCTCTTAAACGTGTAGCCGGCCGCCTCTAACTGAGAGCGCAGGGTCTCGTAATTTTCAATAATACCGTTATGGATAAGGGCTATTTTTTCGTCTTGCGAGATATGCGGATGCGCGTTCACGTCGCTAGGCTCGCCATGCGTAGCCCAACGGGTATGACCAATGCCGATAGTTCCCGATATGTCTTTATCGGATGCTACCTGCTCAAGGTCTGCCACCTTGCCTTTTGCCTTATACACGTTCAGACGTTTGTCTGTATTAATCAGGGCAACGCCCGCACTGTCGTAACCTCTGTATTCTAACCTATGCAATCCCTTTATCAGTATTGGGAATGCCTGTTTTGTTCCTATATATCCAACAATACCACACATACAACACAATATTTTATAATGAATGCCACTTTTTTATTCGTTCCATCGCTTCTTCTGTTTCCTCTCTCGACGAGAAGCTGGTGAATCGGACCGAGCCTTCGCCTCCCGGACAGAATCCCACGCCTGGCGAACAAATGACATTTGTTTCGTAAAGAAGTCGCTCGAAAAAATTCCACGAGCCTGTATTATTCGGAATTTTCACCCAAATGTAGGGCGAATTCACTCCACCTTGTACCTTGAAACCCATCTGGGCAAGCGAGTTCCTTATTATCTCGGCATTTCCCATATAGTATTCGATCAGTTTCTTCCGCTCTGCCACTCCCACCTCTGAATAGAGCGCGCTTGCCGAACACAGCGTCAGATAAGGTATGCCGCTGAACATCGAGATTTGGCGGCGCTGCCATATAGTGTTCAACGACACCTCTTCTCCTTTCAACGAATAGGCGACCAGTTCTTTCGGTATCACCACAAAGGCGAAATTCGTTCCCGTAAAACCGGTAGTCTTTGAAAAACTTCTGATTTCTATGGCCACTTTTCTCGCTCCCTTTATCTCATATATGGAATGGGGAACTCCCTTCTCGGTGATATAGTGCGAGTGCGAAGCGTCGAATATGATGAGCGAGTCGTTGTTGGCCGCATACTTCACCCACGCCTTCAACTTCTCGGTAGGGAACGTTGTTCCCGTCGGGTTATGGGGCAAGTTCAAGTAAATGACGTCGCAATGCTCTTTCGGCAACTCCGGCATAAACTTATTGGTCCAATTACACGGTATGTACACGAAATTCGACCAACGGCCATCGGAGCCCCGGTATCCGGAACGGCCCGATTTTACCGCAGAATAAATATATGCAGGATACGACGGGTCGAGGAATGCCAAAACATTGTCGGTACTAAACATGTCACAGATATCAGATTCAATGCTCATGGCATTATTGCTAAGGAAGATCTCTTCTGGAGTCAACTTTACGCCATAAGCCTCATAATCAACTTTCAAAATACGGCTTATCAGGTTCTTTGTCAGGTCTGTGATTGGCATCTGGGCTGTCACACCCGACAAAGTCATTTCTTCCACCGATTTATGGAGAGATTCAGCGACTATCCCTTTCGAAATATTCCGAGAATCGCCACTATCCAAATGAATAATCTTAGCATTCGGACGCATCGTCCGGAACACATTAAGTTTTCTTGCTATCTCCTTGAAAAGATAGTTTCCTGGTAATTTGAGATAATTCTCGTTTATCAGTGCCATAAATCTAGCATTCAGTGAAATTCCTCTATTCTGCAAAATTAAAGGATTTTTTCGGAGTTTACTAATAAATAGAAGTGTTTCACCCGGCCTGTTACCACTTTTTAAGATTTGGACAAACTCCACTCTTTCACAAAAAACCGACGTCAATATGTTTTGTAGCACATAATGAATGCTTGTTTATTATTCTTCCTTATACTATCTTTGGAGAAAGAAAAAGATAAGCTATTTTTCATCTCTATAATTCTGTTTTTATAAACATAAGCGACCGTGATGAGGAGCGATTCCCCGTCACGGTTTTTTCTTTTTTCACTCGTTAGTAAGCAATTTGTAAGCATTTAGGGCTTTTCGGTGATAAGTTTGACGCCGACCTGCTTTTTTTTCTTCAAACTTTAACTCATTTTTTACAATTACGTCCTTGTATTTTCCCGTGTGTGAACTAATTTTGTGGTGCTAAACGGAAAATGTGCGGAAGTGGAACTTCTCTACCCGCTTGGCTGACGGATTTCCAACAGAAAATCATTTATATAAATATAGGATAAAATATGGGCGGCTTTTTTGGCACAATTTCAAAAGAGAACTGCGTAACTGACTTGTTTTACGGAACTGATTACAATTCGCACCTGGGCACCAAGCGCGGTGGTATGTCGATGTTCGACAAGACAATCGGATTTACACGCAGCATCCACAATCTGGAAAATTCTTATTTCAGAACCAAGTTTGAACCAGATCTTCCAAAATTCAAAGGCAATGCTGGCATAGGCGTCATCAGCGATACCGATGCGCAACCTATCGTTATCAATTCGCACTTGGGCCGTTTCGCTTTAGTCACTATCGCCTGCATCAACAACGCCGAGGAACTGGCTGCCGAACTGCTCTCGAAAAATATGCATTTCTCTGAGTTGAGTTCAGGAAGAATCAACCAGACCGAATTGGTGGCCATGCTCATCATCGACGCGCCGACCATTAAGGAAGGCATTGAAAATGTCTTCAACAAGATTAAGGGTTCCTGCTCTTTACTGATGCTGATGGAAGACAAACTGGTGGCTGCCCGCGACAAACTGGGAAGAACACCTATGCAGATTGCTGAAAAGCCGGGCGCTCATGCCGTTTCATGCGAATCGTGCTCTTTCCACAACCTGGGCTTCGAGTCTGTTTACAATATGGGACCCGGCGAAATTATGGAAATCACCGCCGACGGATACAAGCAGATGCGCGCTCCTAACAAGAAGATGCAGATCTGCTCTTTCCTCTGGGTATACTACGGCTACCCTGTCTCTACCTACGAGAATGTCAACGTCGACTGCTCGCGCTATTGCGCTGGCTGCCTGATGGGTAAAAAAGACGACTGCAAGGCCGATTTCGTTGCCGGTATTCCTGACTCGGGTGTCGGTTTCGCTATCGGATACGCTGCCGGTAAAGGCGTTCCTTACAAACGCGCCATCATCAAATATACGCCAACTTGGCCACGCAGCTTCACCCCTTCAACACAAGAGAAGAGAAGCTTCATCGCCAAAATGAAACTTATTCCGAACAAACAACTGCTGAAGGGCAGCGAGGTTATCTTCTGCGACGACTCTATCGTCAGAGGCACTCAGTTGCAAGACAATGTTGAAGCGCTCTTCCGCTATGGTGCGAAGAAAGTACATATGCGTATCTCTTGCCCTCCCCTCATCTACCCTTGCGAATTTTTGAACTTCGCCTCGAAAAACAGCGACCTGGACTTGATTACCCGTCGAATCATCCAGAAGTTCGAAGGCAGTCACGATAAGAACTTAGACAAGTACAAGACAACAAACTCTCCTGAATACAACCGTCTGGTCGAAGAAATCCGCCAGTCGTTCAACCTGAGTTCTTTAAAATTCAGCACCATCGAAGATTTGGTTGAAGCCATCGGCTTGCCTAAAGAGCAGGTGTGCACCCACTGTTTCGACGGTTCTAGCTATTTCGACTAAACATACGTGTTTATATACAAGAAAAGGATGCTCCGCTAATGGGCATCCTTTTTTTTGTTCTATCTTATTCTTACCTCTTTGACCTGAAACGAAAGCAGTTTAAAGGTCTTTCACGTCGATGTTCAACTTCTCGGCAATGCTTTTGTCATCCAGTCCCAAAGACCGCAACAAGCTGATGGCAGTAAGCAGTTGATCGTCCTTCTTCTTCAGAGCATCGTCCTTTTCCTTCAGTTCGTGCTCCTTTTCCTTAATGGTCTGTTCAAAATCGTCGAACATCGCGCTCAGTTCATCCTCCATATCCATGGTCTTTCGGGTCTCGTCGTCATGGAATGCGTGTTCCAGCCTCGATACCACCGTTTTTATATCGCTATCGTTGCTGTAGAAGTCGTTATCGATATTAATCTGCTGCTGTTTGGACAGCGATTTCCGGCTCTGGTCAAAAATACTCAGCAGTTTGTCCAGATGCGACACCACTCTCATATTAGTCAGCCGTGGAATCTGAACGATTATCATGTCGTGCACCAGCGCATCGGCGAATGGTATTTTACGGACCTCCATATCCAGTTTGTTGCTGAACTGGTCGTAGATTTTCGGGTAGATATAGGCTACAGGTATCTCCAGCTCGTGCAAAGAGTGCCCCAGCAGGTAGATGGTTATGATGTGCGTCGGACTTTTACGCAAAGGTTTTTCCGACACCACAAAACTGTTCTCCTCGTCGCTGTACTGGTTGCCCAGATACTTGCGGAAGCGGAAGATCTCCCTCGGAATCCATGCCTTTTGGAGTTCGATGGTCACCAACTCCCTTTTCTCGTTACCGTCCTCATCCCTGTCGACAATAGCCGCAGCAAAGTCCATGCGGAAGACAGAGACACCCTCCACATGGGCCTGCGTATACTCGTTCCGCTTCATCGTCAATTCCACCACTGGCTTTTGAAGAAGTGCGGACAGGATGATCTTGGCCGCCTTCTGGTCCTCCATCAGATATTTGAAGACCGAATCGTATATCGGGTTGGCTATTATCGTCGTCATAGGCGCGTCTTTTCTCCAAACACAAAAATAAGACAAATTACATTCTATTATGCATTTAAGTCGTTATTTCGTATCGTTTTCTCTCTTCGACCTCCGACTGTTTATGGGAACAAAGTCCTTGACTAACTCAAATAGCATACAATGGTAGATACATCCGATATGTTAACGTTCTAAATCTTTAATATCTATATTTTAATACTTCTGCTTACTAGGAATAACACCCCGGACTCCACCTTTAGGATTCTCAACATCACCTTTGTAACGAGGAATTAAATGCATATGACAATGAAATACACTTTGCCCAGCATATTCTCCAATATTTATGCCAACATTATATCCATTAGGATGGAAACGTTCATCCACCTTCTGCTTGACATATTGCAAAACGATGTTCATTGCCTCACGTTCATGGTTCGTAAGATCGAAATATGAAGAGACATGACGCTTTGGAATAATGAGAGCATGGCCAGGAGAAACAGGGTATCCGTCATAGAATGCAACACAAGTAACGGTCTCGCATATAATTTCAACCTTACTTGATAGTTTGCAGAAAGGGCAGTTTTCACCTTCGGTTCGCGGAAGTTTATTGAAATGATTATATTGATAGATTTCGTAACTTTTATTGGCGACAAGACTTTCGTAAGGCAATTTAACATTACATTGGTAGGTATATTGTTTGTGAATGGCATGCAGCCTAAAACCTTCTTCCCTTAGGTCTCTACGTACAGCAAAAAAAGCAACCCCATTGGGAGACAATAAGTTAGAAACATTCATCAAAACTTCAGCCTGCGCGTATGGCTCCAATACATTCAACACATAGTTGCAAATGATTGTATCAAACTTTCCATCAGGAAAATTTGGACGATAATAATAGTCGTAGCCAATGATGTCATAACCTTGTCGTTTTAACTCATCAGTATCGAAACCATAGCCACAGCCAAAATCTAATATTCTTCCTCTCAACAAATTATGTTGCAAAAGGAAGCGAGTCGGCACGGACAATTCCGTTCGATTGATAGCCGTCAAGTAAGGATGATTGATTTTCTCTAATTCCATAGCTTTTAATACTTCCATGTTTCGAAACCCATATTGAGAGCAATTTGACTGATGGGATTAAACGTCCTTTTATATAGTTCAAGAAATTGCACATTGTTCATATTTACTAATTCTTGTACTGTATACCCCAATGAAATAAAGTCCTCCATCACTTTAAGGTCCTTATTAGCATTAATCATTATTTGCAAAGCATGATACTGCATTTCTGCCATTTTGGGTAGATAGAAATTTAAATCAGGAAGTTTGTTACTCTTTGAAGAGTTAATGCTACCATCCGAAGGTATTAGATTCCAAAGTAAATCATGAGATACAAAACTCCATGGTATAAAATGATCCAAATCATAATCCTTGAGATGAAGTTCTTTATTTGTGTATATACAATGAATCGGTCCTCCTATTTTCATCACCATATCCCAATAATCATGCTGCCTTTGTAGAGAGTTTCTTATTTCTGGACGAATCAGTTTGCTAGTAATCGCAGGTACATTCGGATTTCGGACTTGCAAAAACTGTGTTAGATTCCAATAGGCAAAATCAACTAATATATTATAGTTGTTATGCAGATACTGATCCCACTTAGGATTCAATACTATATAAAACTCATTCCCATTTTTATGTAATGAATACAAACAATTGTTCTCCAAAGTTTGTGAACGTTGCACCATTTCTTTGTCATCTGACGTGTCTATCCAAGGACGAAGGAAGCGATATGGCACATTCAAAGTAAGGATATTCAATAACTTTTTTATTTCTTTATCCTCTGACCTTTCTTTAATACCATTTATTATAGAATCAATATTAGCATCTATTGAAATTTGTGTGATTTGCTGTAACTCAACAACAATGTCAAAAAGTGAATCACTTTTGCCAAACGACAAACGAAAATAATGGATAGGATACCATGCATTAGCCACCATTCTTGTCACAACATCCCATACACTAATTTTTAAATTGTCCGATTTTGCATGAATTTGCATAATCGACAAGAACCAAAAATACTTGTACGTAGCGACCGTTTTTGAAAATATTTTTCCAAGACGGTTTGTTGTCAATAGGTCAGATTGTGGTATTTGCATTAAAAACAGTATTAAACTTATATACGTAAAGAGATTTCAAAACATATAATTTGTTATGATATCTGATAATAGACTTTTATAATTTCTTTGCTTACTATTGAGTACAATACGCTATTAAAAATTAAAGCCTTATTCTCACTTATAAAGTTAAACCATATAATCCAATTTTCATAACTCCAAACCTTCTATTAACACTGAGACTTCTCTTTTAGCACCTTCTTAGAGCCCAAACCGTTGGCTTAAATCTTATTTGAGGAGATTTATCATCGCAAAACCTACGACTGTAGAACAAAATTCCACCACCATCTGCTCTTCCACACCCCACTCGGTCAGCTTCTTATGTTCGGTGCAGAAGCTGGCTCTAATTTTAAACACACTTTGGTAGCCCTGAAAGTTCGGCACTACGCCACACAAGGTATGAGCCCCACAAAATGAAAAGAATGTTTGTGGAATGTGTGTTCCTAGTGTCAGTTTTTATTTTTAATTTTGTTGAATATTGTATAATGACGATAGCGTATGAATGGCGATTGGTTCGTGGCAGAACTTGTTGATGACAGCCGGTTAAAGGGCCGTTTACGAATGGAAGAGCATTCCAAATCGGGAATGTACCCTTTCCGTATTGATATTCATTGGAAAAAATCGGACGACAAGGTTTCTGATGAAGACCTGACGGCGAAAGCTGAAGAACAGCTGATGTACGTCATGGAAAAAGAACGAGACGCTTTCCTGGTCTTGATGAAAGAAGATAAAACCGAATACCTTTTCTCTTGGTATGCGCGCAACATTCAAAACTTTACCGTGAAACTCAACCATGTGCTGGGCTTCTTCCCTGTTTTACCGCTTACCATTTACAGCATGGATGACCCGGAATGGACTGCCTACAACGATGCGGTTAAGGTTATAAACGGGTTCTGAACGGTATGGATGTATGCTATACATATTATGTGAGTATAGGTTCGAACTTTAATCCAGAGGTCAACATCCGCGCCGCTAACACTTTGCTGTCGGCCTGCTTCGCTACGGCCTCTTTCTCTGAAGTTCTACGAACCGAAGGCATCGGACTACCCTACCAGTGCTGGTATCTGAACCAGATGGTCAGGATTCAATCGCCTTTAGACTACCAGAAAATGGAGTTCGCCCTGAAGGAACTGGAAAAACAGGCCGGACGGAAAAAGAACTCACGGAATGTGGTTTTAGACCTAGACATTGTGGAGGTTGACGGTGTTATTGTGCACAAACACTATAACAAATACCCGTTTCTGGCACAACTGAGAAATACTTTTAATGAAAATACTAGCAACAAATGAGTAAATATCTTATTATAGCAATAATGGTGTTTTTGGCATCGTGCGGTGCCGATTCTACCTCGAAAGTCCAACCCTGCGAAGACGACAGCCTGACGGTTGTTGATGAAGAAAACACCATTGCGGTGTCCGATTCTGCCGAATTCGACTGCCAGTCCGATTTTTGCAACGAACTCAAATCGAACTCGAAGGAGATGACCGACGACCAACGCATCAAACTTTTGGCCGATGCGGAGTTCTGGAAGGCCGATACGCTGACCAAACAACAATACATTGTGCTGTTTAACTATTTGCAGGACCACCAGAACGAGGCGTTCGACGACCAGATTGGCGACTTCCTTTTCGAACACTTCCAAAACAAGTCGCATTTTGCTGATTTCGATGTGTACTACAAACAGTATTCCGACCCTAACATTCTGGAGGCACTGACGTTCCGCATCATCTCGTCATGGAAAAACGAGAACGAATCGATTACGGAGAAGGCTTTCAAAAACAAGTTTAACTATTTATACAACAAGGGTTGCATTAAGTATTTGAGAATGCTGGAATCTCTGGAGAAATGATATAATTGAAATACATGGGAAATTTTTTAGATGAACTTAGCGGCATACAGCGTGAGGCTGTATGCTTCAACAGTGGTCCGTCGCTAGTTGTGGCGGGGGCAGGCTCTGGCAAGACCAGGGTGCTGACCTACAAGATAGCGCAACTGATTGAGGAGGGCATCAGGCCGTCTTCTATCCTTGCACTGACCTTTACCAACAAGGCCGCACGCGAAATGAAGGACCGTATCGGCAAACTGGTGGGGGACGAAAATTCCAAAAGACTTTGGATGGGCACCTTCCACTCTATTTTCAGCCGTATTTTAAGGAAAGAATCCGAACTGCTGGGCTTTACCTCCGACTTCACCATCTACGATACTGCCGACTCGAACAACCTGATCAAATCCATCATCAAGGAGCGCAAACTCGACGACAAGACGTATGCACCTAAAAAGGTGGCAAACCGCATCTCACAGATGAAGAACGACCTGATTACCGCCGAGGCGTACAGGTCGAAAAAGGAGTTCCACGACTATGACCTGCACCAGCGGATGCCGCTGTTTGGCGACCTCTACAAATATTACACCATCAGGTGCCAGAAGGCCAACGCTATGGACTTCGACGACCTGCTGCTCTATACAAACATCTTGTTCCGAGACCACCCCGACATCTTGGCAAAGTACCAGAACATCTTCAAGTTCATTCTGGTCGACGAGTACCAAGACACCAACTTCTCGCAATTCCTTATTGTGCAGAAACTGGCCAACAAGAGCCATAAGGTGTGCGTGGTGGGCGACGACGCGCAGAGCATCTACTCGTTCCGCGGCGCCCGCATCGAGAACATCTTGAAGTTCAAAGAGAACTACCCCGAATGCAAAGTCTTCAAGCTGGAACAGAACTATCGCTCTACCCCTAATATTGTGAGCGTGGCCAACAGCCTGATTAAAAAGAACGAGGGGCAGATTCCGAAAAACGTCTTCTCGGAACGCAAGGCAGGCAGCCCGGTCTTGGTGATGAACTCCTATTCCGAGACCGACGAGAGTTTGAAGGTCTCGCAGTTGCTAGATAAAATTAAACGGCAGACGGGTATGCGCTATTCCGATTTCGCCATCCTCTACCGTACCAACGCCCAGTCGCGCGTTTTGGAAAAGACGCTCCGACAGAAAGGCATACCCTACCGTTTGTGGGGGTCTACCTCGTTCTACGAGCGCAAGGAAATCCTCGACACACTGGGGTACATCCGCCTGGCCATCAACAACAACGACGAAGAAGCGTTCAAACGCATCATCAATACGCCAGCCAGAGGTATTGGCGACACCACGGTGGGCAAGATTCTGGAAACGGCGCACAACAACGACGTGTCTTGCTGGACGGTCCTCTCCGACCCTATGACCTATGCCCTTCCGGTTAACGCGGGCACACTGGCCAAACTGGCCGAGTTCAAGAAACTGATGGACTCGCTCGTTGCTGCCAAAGAAGAGAAAGACGCCTACGAGTTTGTAGAAATGGTGGTTCACAACTCTGGTATGTGGACGGCGCTGAATGCCGACCGCAGCCCCGAAGGCGTGTCGCGCCTACAGAACGTGGAGGAGTTGCTGAACGGACTTAGCTCGTCGGCCGCACAAAAACTGGAGGAAGACGGCGAACCGCTGATGGTGGCCGACTTTATGGCCGAGGTGGCGCTGATGACCTCGCTCGACGACAACGACACCGACGACAAAGTGACGATGATGACCGTGCACGCGGCGAAAGGCCTCGAGTTCAAAAACGTGTTTATTGTCGGCGCAGAGGAAGAGCTGTTCCCTTCAGTTATGAGTACCGGCACAGCCGAGGGCATTGAGGAAGAGCGCCGACTCTTTTACGTGGCCATTACCCGTGCCGAAGACTTCTGCGTCATTTCTTATGCGAAAAGCCGTATGCGCAACGGTGCCACCAATCCGTCGAACCCTAGCCGATTCATCAAGGATATTGATGCCAGCATGCTCGACTTTTCGATGGCTCCAGACTACGTGAAACTGTACTCGAGGGTTGCATCTTCCGACGAAATGGACCTGCACTTCCAATCGCTGAAGCCACGGCACGACACGCTCAACATCAGACCAACGGCCGAAAGGCCACAGCAAAGATACCACTTCAACGTCGAACCGCCGAAAATCGGAAGTCCGGCAACAAATACAGCACGCAACCTCACTCCGCTCTCACGCGCCGAGGCGGGTTCCATCAGAAACCTACACGTTAACAACAACACCAATGTGAAAGTGGGCGACAAGGTTATACATGCACAGTTCGGCATGGGCGTTGTCACCAAGTTGGAGGGGGCCGGTACGCCTATGGCTAAAATCTGCGTCCACTTCCAAAATGTGGGCGAAAAGAAATTAATTTTGAAATATGCCAACATAAAAGTCGTATAATTGCGTTTATAATATAGTATTGTTGTAATTTTAAATGCTAAGGTTCTGTTTGGCATTGGTTATAGAAAGAAAAAAGGTTTAAAATAATAAACAATGAAAAAGGTACTAAAATTCATTGGAATTGGATTTGCGCTGATTCTATTGGCGTTGTTTGTCATTCCAATTGCTTTTCAAGGAAAGATTAAGGATATCGCCTTGGCAGAAGCAAACAAAATGCTTAAATCGGAGGCTTACGTCGGCGATGTGTCGTTAAGTTTCTTCAAGAATTTTCCACATGCCTCTATCACACTCTACGATTTCGGTGTTGCGGGCAAGGGCGAGTTCGAGGGCGACACGCTACTGAATGCCGGCAGACTGATTGTGGTGGTGAGCACCAGAAGCCTGCTGACCGACCACTATGTGGTTAACGCCTTCAAGTTCGAAAACGCCTATGCGAAAGCGGTGGTCCACAAGAACGGTAACGCTAACTGGGACATTCTGGTGGCCGACACGACCGCTCAAGAAGAGGTTATCGACACGACTGCAGCCAAACCATTCGCACTCTCGCTCAGAAGGGTGAACTTCGACAATGTGAACGTACAGTACATCAACGAGCAAGACAACGCCAGTGCACGCGTTGACCACCTCGATATGGTGCTGTCTGGCCAATTCAACTCTACCGACCAAATTTTGGCGAACATTTCCGATTTCGAGGTTGAAGCCGACTCTATCGGCTACGCCGACACCACAATGTCGGCTGGTTTGAAAAACTTCAACTTCAATTTCTCGGGCGATGTGTCTGAAGCCGTTTCCAACCTCAAGAGCAAACTCGGTATCAGCGCGCTCGACTTCTCGATGCAGAACATCCCATACTTGTCTGACGTGAAGGTGGACGCCGACATGAATGTTGCTGCCGACTTGGCCAACAACAAGTACACACTGGGCGAAAACACACTGTCGCTTAACGAAATAAAGGCGAACCTGACTGGTTTTGTTCAGTTGGTGGACTCTACCACCATCGATATGGACCTAAAGTTCAACACACCTAAGCTAGAGTTTAAAGACATACTTTCTTTAATTCCGGCTATCTATAAGAGCGACTTCGCCAAGATTCAGACAAACGGTAAAGTGGCCCTAGACGCCGCTGCCAAAGGCCGTATGCAGGGCGAAAACTTCCCTGCGTTCGACGTGAAGCTGGTTGTTGAAAACGCAATGTTCAAATATCCTGACCTTCCTAAGCAGATTGACAACATTAACGTGGTTGCCGAGGTTAACAATCCGGGCGGCATCCTCGACAAGACGGTTGTCGATGTGAACAAGTTCTCGTTCAAGATGGCAGGCAATCCGTTCGAGGCACACATGGTGCTGAAGACCCCAATGTCGGATCCTGACTTCGACTGTGGTGTGAAGGGTACCATCGATTTCAACTCCATCAAAGACGTTATCGCATTAGACGGTCTGAACCTCAGCGGTCTGCTTACGGCCGACGCATCGGCACAGGGTCGGTTGTCGTATGTCGAAAAGGAAGACTACGAGAAATTCTCTGTGAACGGTAACTTGAACGTTAAAAATATGGACATCAACGGCAAGTCGGTCGGCTACAACATCAAGGTGCAGCTAGCCAACCTCGACTTCTCGAACAAAGCGCTCGACCTGACCGACTGCAACGTGAAAATCGGCAAGAACGACCTCGCCCTCAAGGGTAAGCTCGAAAACTTCCTGCCTTATATTTTCAGCGACGGCACCATTAAAGGTAAGTTGAACGTAGCTTCTAACTACTTCAATGTAAACGACTTCATTGCTGTCGATTCTACATCGTCGACTGTGGAAGAACCTGAAACGGCGGCTTCTGAGCCTGTCGTTATTCCATCTAACATCGATTTTGCGATGAACATGGCTATGGAGAAAGTCATCTATTCAAACATCGAGCTGAACCAGGTTAAGGGTGCGGTCATCGTTAAAGACGGGGTGGCTACCATCTCTAACCTCTCGACCAACACCATGGAAGGTTCGTTGAACATGTCGGGTTCTTACAACTCGAAGGCGAAAGACAATTCGGCATTCAAGGCCAACATGTCTATCAAACAGATGTCTATTCCAGTGGTGTTCTCAACGGTGAATACTGCTAAAAAGTTCGTTCCATTGCTCTCGAACGCTACAGGTAAGTTCAATATGCAGTTGGATCTAGATTCTAAGCTCGACGCTTCGATGAGTCCTATTCTGAACACAATCAACGCCAAAGGCTCTTTCTCTACTGCCGAACTCGGTTTGAAAGAGTTTGACGTTATGAAGAAGGTTTCTTCGGCAGTGAACTTCTCTAAGCTGTCTGAAAGCTCAACCCTTAAAAACGTGCTGATCAAGTTTGCCATCAAAGACGGACGCATTACAACCGAGCCGTTCAATGTTTCGATGTCGGGCACGAAGATGGATGTTTCCGGTTCGTCGGGCCTTGACGAGACATTAGACTACACAATGACAATGGCTGTACCTAACAGCGTGTCAGCTAAAACGAACATTCCGCTCAAGTTCAATGTCTCTGTAGGCGGCACCTTCACCAATCCGAAGATTAAAGTCGATGCGAAGGGCGCTATCGACGACGTGAAGGAAGTCGTAACCGAAAAGGTGAAAGAGACCGTGAAACAGACGGTGAACAAGGCATTGGAAGAGGCGAAAGCCAAACAGCAAAAACTGCTGGCCGAGGCTAGAAAGCAGGCTTCAGCACTGAAGAGCGAGGCTGAAAAGCAAGGCGACAAACTCGTTGCCGAAGCGAAGGCACAAGGCGACAAGATGGTTTCTTCCAGCAAGAACCCTATCGAGAAGAAGGCTAAGCAGAAAGCTGCCCAGAAACTGGTTCAGGAAGCCGAGAAAAAGAAGGCTAAACTGGTTTCCGATGCCACTAGCAAGGGTAACGCCATCATCTCGAACGCACAAGAGAAATCTGACAAGATGATTAAGGAGGCCGAGGCTAAGAATAACAAGTAACTCCCCTCCTCTTATAAAGAGGTTAAAGGCATACTATACGGTTGTTATAGTATGCCTTTTTTCGTTACTTTTGCACTATAACACCAAACAGATAGAGATGGAAGAACTTATACACCTGATTAACGGAATGTCGCCCTACCTGCTACTCGGATTTCTCCTGGCAGGCATTATGCACGCCTTTTTACCCGCAAACTACTTCAACCAATACCTTTCGGCACCCACTTTCCGCTCTTCGGTTTACGCCACCCTTTTCGGTATACCGCTGCCACTGTGCTCTTGTGGAGTTATACCAACAGCCATGTCGCTACACAAGGAGGGAGCCTCGAAAACGGCAGTCACCTCATTCCTGATTGCCACCCCACAGACGGGTGTCGACTCCATTATAGCCACCTACAGCCTTATGGGCTGGCCGTTCGCTATTGTCCGCCCATTTGCCGCCATCGTTACGGCCCTGTTTGGCGGGTTCTTATCGAGCATAGCCGACAACGGCGCACAGGCACAGGCCTTCCAACCGTCGCAACGGGAAAGCGTGAAAAGGGGAAACAAAATAAAGGTGGCTTTGGAATACGCCTACGTGGAAATGATGGGAGACATCGGCAAATGGTTGATGCTGGGACTAGTGGTGGCCGGATTAATTGGCGTATTGGTTCCGAACGATGCCTTCGCCACCTTCCAAAACAATACGGCGGCCTCTATGCTGCTGGTTCTTTGCATCTCTATACCCATGTACATGTGCGCCACCGGCTCTATTCCGATTGCCGTTATGCTGATTATGAAAGGGCTGACACCCGGCGCCGGACTCGTTTTACTAATGGCAGGTCCGGCCTGCAACATAGCGTCGATGCTGGTGGTGAAGAAAGTGCTGGGCACAAAGACCCTTTTCATCTATCTGGCCGCTATCGTCTTGGGGGCCGTTTCGTTCGGCATTCTTATCGACTATCTGCAATTCAACGGCGTTGTCAACTTCACCAGTGGTCTGACGGCCACCGGCAGTGCCTGCTGCACCGCAAACGCCCCTGCCTTCGCATGGTTATGTACGACCCTATTGTTCTTGTTACTGATAAACGCGCTGCTGTTGCCAAAACTGGGCAAGAAATTCCACTTCCTCGCTCCACAGCAACAAGAGGCTACCACAACAAGCCAGAAAGTGATACACATAACCGGCATGAGCTGCATCCACTGTAAAGCGGCTGCCGAGAAAGCACTTTTACGTGTAAACGGTGTAGAGGCTGTAACGATTGACTTAGAGAGCGGTGAGGCTAAAATTGTAGGGTCGGTTCAAGAAAACGACCTGAAGAACGCCCTTGAGGCTATTGGTTTTGGTATGGAATAAGAAAAAACTACAATACGCTATGCAGTTCTGCAAGGGTGCGTATGGTAAGCGAAGGGGCCGGACTTTCACCATTCCAACCAGCAGCATGCAGCCAAACCTGCTCTATACCCGCATTGGCTGCTCCTACAATGTCGCCCTCGAAGTCGTCTCCTATCATCAAGGCGCTTTCCGGCTTTACCCCCATATCGTTCAACGCATACTGGAAAATACGGACATCGGGCTTGGGATAGCCAATGTCGTCAGATAGATAGACTTTCTCAAAATAAGGCTCGAAACGGAAATTCTTCATCTTGACAATTTGCGAACTCTTTGTCCCGTTCGACAAAACGGCCAGACGGTATTTTTGCGAGAGGTAGTCAAGCAGTTCGTAGGCACCCGGCACAGTACCCGTCATCGGAAGGAAGTATTTGTAGAACACTTCGCAAATGCGGGCAGCCAAGGTCTCGTCTTCCACCCCCATCAACGCCATAGGCCAGGTAAAGCGCAACTCGTTCAGGCGCTCCCTGCTCAGCGTTCCCTGCCGGTAACGGCCCCACAAGTCGTCGTTGCACGTGCTATAAACGTTCCAAAACGACTCGAATGGGGGGAATTGGGCAGACAGACCAAGCTCGTTAT
Organism: Bacteroidales bacterium UBA3297; assembly: GCA_002362105.1. Classification (GTDB taxonomy): domain Bacteria; phylum Bacteroidota; class Bacteroidia; order Bacteroidales; family Paludibacteraceae; genus Physcocola. Next base: position 36,175 of record DETD01000010.1, on the reverse strand, counting down.
ACATCGACCGCATGGCAGCGCACGAATTGCCCTCCGTATCGGTCAACGTATTGTCTAAATCAATCAGTATAACTTCTTTCGGGTACTTTATCATTTCAAGAAGCCCTGTTCCTTAACGAATGCGAGAAGTTTTTCCGAGAAGAAATCTCCGTCTTTCTTCGTATACCTGATGTCGGTAAAAATCTGGGCCAAAGTTTCCTTATTGTTAATCTTTAAGAATTCCTTATTTTCAGGAATATCGTTTTTATACGAATAGATGTCATCTATATCCTGCTCGGTATAGTCGTGGTACACGTCGCTGTGAACCCATCCCTTTAGCGGAATACGGTCGGTCAGGGCAGGCTGTTCGTCCGGATAACCCAACGACAGCGTAACGACAGGGACAACCATTTTAGGCAGTTTCAGCGTTTGGGCTATTTCCTTTGGGTTGTAGGTGGTTGTACCCAGATAGCAGATACCCAACCCTTTTTCCTCCGCCAGTAGCGAGAACGACTGCGCCAGGGCTACCGTGTCGACCAATGCCGACATAAACGACTCGAAATTGTCGTAGCCGGGCACCGCCTTGTTCTGCAAGCACCATTTGTTGAAACGGTTATAATCGGCACAGAAGGTGACCAGCACCGGTGCCTGCGAGGCAGGCTGGTTGAAGTGCGAAGGCGCCAACTGCTCGCGTACAGACGCATCGCGGGTGACTACCACGCTATAAAGTTGCATGTTGCCACACGTTGACGTACGCGCAGCCGACTCTAACAATTCATTCAACAAATCATCGGCCACCACTTGATTCGAATACTTACGAATAGTGCAGCGCTTGTCGAGCACCGACTTCACACTTCCCATAATACTATTTTTTTTCTGAGTTTGACAAAGTTTTTATACCGTCGAGAATAAAGTTCTTGAAATCTGAGGCTGTTTCGGTAAACTTGAAGAAATGGTTGTATACCTTTTCGTTAGGGCTTACCATCACATAATAGGGCAACGCATTTGTGCCAAACCAGCTACTCTGGAAGTAACTCCATTTCTCGCCGACGGTTTCTAATTCATTTTCTTCTCCGTTGCTTTCCTTCACCTTGATTGGCTCGGCAAGAGGTGTACGGTCGTCGCAATAGAGCGAAACAAGGACCACCTCTTCATTCATCAGGTTGGCCACCTCCGGATTCGACCACACTGCGGCCTCCATCTTACGGCAGTTGACACAACCATGTCCGGTAAAGTCCACCAACAGCGGTTTACCACTTTCTGCAGCCACTTTCAAGGCCTCGTCGTAATCGTAATACTGGGCCTTTACGGTCTTCAACGGAGGCGCAAAAGCACTGATGACGTTTAACGGACGACCAAACAAACCGGGTAGAAGGTATACGGCGAACGAGAAGCACCCCATTGCCAACAAAAAGCGGGGCACCGATACATTCGGCATATCGGTATCGTGCGGCAACTTGATTTTACCCAGCAGATAGGCACCTGCCATTGCAAAAATCACAATCCACAACGCTATAAACGTAGGGCGGCTCAACAGTCCCCAATGGGAAACCTGGTCGGCTACCGAAAGGAATTTCAGCGAGAAGGCCAACTCGAAGAAGCCGAGCAGTACCTTTACCATATTCAGCCAGTTACCCGAACGGGGCAAGCTGCTGATGATGCTTGGGAAGAAGGCAAAAACAGAGAATGGAATTGCCAAGGCCAAAGCGAATCCGAACATACCGACGGCTGGGGCCAATATGTTACCCTGGTCGGCCACGCTGACCAGCAACGTGCCAATGATAGGACCCGTACAAGAGAAAGAGACTATAACCAAGGTGCTGGCCATGAGCAAAATGCCCAAAAAGCCAGAAACTTTTTCTGCCTTTGAGTCGATGGCGGTGCTCCAAGAGGCTGGCAGCATGATTTCAAATCCGCCAAAGAAGGAACAGGCAAAGACAACCAGCAAGAGGAACAAGAAAATGTTAAACACGGCATTGGTACTTAACTCGTTCAGCGAATTAGCCGAGAACAAACCTGTTACCAACAGACCCAACGCCACATAGATAACAATGATAGACAAGCCGTAGAGCAACGCCTGCTGACGTCCCTTCGCCTTGTCGGTATTCCTTTTCAGGAAGAACGATACGGTCATCGGAATAATTGGCCAGACACAAGGGGTTACCACCGCAATGAAACCGCCCAGCAGTCCCGACAGGAAAATACTCCACAACGAGGTATTACCTTCGTCTTCCGAGTCGCCATAAGCCGTCAGGGCCGCCACTGATTCAGCAGCGTCCACAGCAGTGGTATCAACTGTTTTTGGAGAGTCAGCAACGACCGTTTTCTGGGTGTCGGCCAAAGGTTTCTGAACCTCCAGCTCCTTTATTTCGTAGGGCTCAGTCTTTTTTTTTTCAGCCGGCGCTTGTTGAGAAGCAGCCGCAGAAGCCTGTTTTTCCAAGCCCTTCGCAGTCAGAGAGAACTTTGCCTTTGTCGGAGGCAGGCACATCTGGTCGTCACAACACATATACTCAACCGAGCCCTCTGCCACCACTTGGGCATTAACATCTTTCACCTTCAAGTTTTGCTGGAAGACAGCCACTTTTTCGTAGAAAGACAACTCCATACCAAAAGCCTGCTCAAATTTTCTGATTGGCTTCGACTTCGATACCAATTCGCCCGAGACGGTCGCATTCTGCAAATTCGTGAATTTTACAGAGGTTGGCACAGGACCATTTTCTGGTTCCTTAACGTCGTACATGTGCCACGTCTCGTCGATTGAGGCCGTAAGCGTAATAGTTACAGTCCCGTTCGACTGAATCGGAGAAATCTCGTAAGTCCAGTGTACGGGATTCTGCATCTGTGCGAATAAGGCGCTAACAGAACAGAATAATAGGACAAATAATGACCAGATTTTTAATTTCATATTTAGAATAAGATTAGTTTAGAATTCAAAATCAGCAGCCGAACGGGTGTCGAGCACCTCCTTAATGATTTTCTTCACGGCCACATGGTCTGGGTGTTGGTCATATACGGCCAAGTCTTCCCACGACTTATGGGTAGATACCAACGCCAAGTCGAACGCCTCTTTCGGATTGCCGTTCAGGCCCACTTCCATGGTTGCGATCTCCTTGATGATATTTTTCAGGTTCAGCAACTGAGACTGGATATATTTGAGTTTTTGCTCTTTCTCTTCAGCACTTTCAAAACTTTTAAACTTGAATAATACAATATGCTTAACCATAGTACGAAAAAAATAATGTATATAGGCAAAGATACAAAATATAAATGCGTCTCGGATGTGTATTGCGGAGAAAAAAGTGGAAAAACAAAAAGAGAACCTTCGTTTTGAAGATTCTCTCTTATGCGGTGCGTATGGGACTCGAACCC
>DETD01000010.1:0-32764 GCA_002362105.1 Bacteroidales bacterium UBA3297 | reverse complement strand
AACCAGCTGAACTAACGCACCAGTTCCACGAATTTTCTCGTTTCGTGACGCAAAATTAGATTAAATATTCCGTTCTCACAAATTTTTAGGGCAATATCTTGCTATTTTTTTATCTCCATCACGGAAAAAGTGTCTTTTTCATGGCTTTTTGGGCGTATTTATGTAAACATATTTGTAAATTTGTATAATTTAAAGTTAAGAGATTTTGACTCCTTATGGAACAGAAGAACAAGAACGCCATACTGCTACTCCACTGCCCCGATACCCAAGGTATTCTGGCTGCTGTTACAGACTTCATTAATGTAAACAAAGGTAACATTATATACCTCGACCAGTACGTCGACCACGAGAACAACGTTTTCTTTATGCGTGTAGAATGGGATTTGAACCAGTTCCTTATCCCTGACGAAAAAATCAACGAGTATTTCCAAACCCTGTTTGCCAGCAAATACCAAATGCAGTTCAACATCTACTTCACCGATGTTAAACCACGCATGGCGCTGTTCGTTTCAAAAATGAGCCACTGTCTGTTCGACATCCTTGCCCGTTACACGGCAGGCGAAATGAATGTAGACATTCCGTTCATCATCAGTAACCATGCCGACTTGCAATGGGTGGGCGAAAAGTTCGGCATTCCGTTCCATGTCATCCCACTGAACAAGGACAACCGCTCGGAACTGGAGAAGGAAGAAATGAAATTGTTGAAAGACAACAACATCGACTTCATTGTCCTTGCCAGATATATGCAGATTATCTCTGAGGAGATGATTCAAACCTACCCCAACAACATCATCAACATCCACCACTCGTTCCTGCCTGCGTTTATCGGTGCAAAACCCTACCACCAGGCCTACAGCCGTGGCGTGAAGATTATCGGCGCGACCAGCCACTATGTGACTTCGGAACTCGACGCCGGCCCTATCATCGAACAAGACGTCGTGCGCGTTACCCACAAAGACAATGTCAAGACGTTCGTTGCCAAAGGTAGAGACTTGGAGAAAATTGTGCTGAGCCGCGCTATTGAAAAGCACATTGAACGCAAGGTGCTTGTTTACCAGAACAGAACCGTCATATTCTCTTAAAAAAACATCTCAATTACAGACTTATACCATGAGTTTCCTGACACCATCAATCGTTAGTTTTATTAAAGAACACGCCACTGATGATGTCAGGAAACTTGCGTTATGCAAGTGCGACCTCTCGGGCGACGACCTGAAAACCGCACTCCAACAGATTGAAGGGCTACAGAAGGCTAAACAGAAACTGCCGTCGTGGGCCGCTAACGATAAGGTCGTATATCCGGTCCAGTTGTCACTGGAGCAATGTTCTTCAGAGGCGACTGCACGGTTTAAAGCCCAACTGGTGGCTGACGGCGACGCTATGGCCGACCTCACCGGCGGATTCGGTATCGACTTCACTTTTATTTCCAGACGCTTCAAGCAGGCCGACTATGTGGAGACCAACGAAACCCTCTGCAAAATTGCGGAAAACAACCTCCACGCATTCGGACTCACCAACTGGCAGGTGTTCAACACCGACGCCGAATCTTATCTGAAACAGCACAACGGCCAGCGGTTCGACTTGCTGTTTGTCGACCCCGCCAGAAGAGATGCCAACGGCAGGAAGACAGTTGCACCGTCCGACTGCACGCCCGACCTCACCCTACTACAAGACGTTTTCCGCCTTTCGGCGCGGAAAGTTATGGTCAAATACTCGCCAATGCTCGACATCGGCACCGCCATCCGCGAACTGAACAACATTGAAAGCATTTACACCATCAGCGTGGCGAACGAATGCAAAGAGTTGCTGATTATCCAGAATTTTGATGCCGACGTTTGTTCCGACATCCAGATTTCCTGCGTCAATATTAAGCCGACAACGACCGATGTGTTTGAAACATCGCTCAACAGGGAAAAAGAGGCCACTGTAACCATCGCCTCTTCCATCGGACGGTTCCTGTACGAGCCCAACAGCTCTATTATGAAAGCCGGCGCTTTCAAAAGCATCTGCAAGGCCTGGGGCATCGAGCCACTGCAACAAAACAGCCACCTCTATACATCACAAACATTCAAGCACGAAGTGCAGGGCAGGGCTTTCGAGGTAATCGCTACCTGCAAAATCAACCAGAACGACTTCAACAAGACCTTCCCAGACACCAAGAAGGCCAACCTTACCATCAGGAACTGCCCCCTGCGACAGGAGGACATCCGGAAAAAGCTAAAAATAAAAGAGGGCGGTGACTTGTATCTGTTCGCCACCACCCTTATGAATAAAGAACTTGTTCTTATCGGTTGTAAGAAAGTCAGAAATTCGATAACAGATTCCGCTCTTTAAACGCATTGAACTTTTCTTTGTTCAACGAGTAAAGGCCGTCTTCCTTCTCGTCAAGCAGGCCCAAGCCTAGCATACGTTCTGCAAATACAGCGGCATCGAGTTTCTTCTCCAAAATCTCTTCATACACCTTCTGCAACGACGCCATATCGAACGTGTCGGGCAAGAGGTAGAAGGCAATAGGCTCGAAATAGAGCATCTGCTTCAACTTGGTTTTAGCCACCTCGACAATTTCACGATGGTCGAACGCCAACTCCGGAAGGTTGTGGAAGTTGAACCACTCGGCCTTTCCCGCATCGTCTGAGGCCTCTACCTTGCCCATCTTCACAAAAGCCATGCAGGCACAGGTAACCACCCTTTCACGCTCGTCACGGTCGACGGTCGACGATACATAGAACTGGGTCAAACCAGCGCACTCGAAGCGGGTTTCCTCCATCAGTTCGCGCTTTGCAGCCTCTTCTACCGTTTCATCCATATCCATAAATCCGCCAGGGAAAGCCCAGCAACCCGCATAAGGGTTGTTCTTACGCTGGATAAGCAGTATTTTCAAGTTGTTGCCATCAAAACAGAACACAACACAGTCGGCGGTAATAGCCGGATGCGGATATTTGTAAGTATACATAGCTATAATCGTTTATTTTAATGCAAATTTACTTGTTTTTCGCATATTGCGATGGCGACACGCCATATCTTGCAGAAAAACATGAACTGAAGTACTTCGGATCGGAGAATCCGCACGCATAAGCCACGTCGGCTACCGAAGAGTTTCCGGCGGCTAACAACTGTTCGGCATAAACCAAACGGTATTGACGGACAAATTCAGACGGCGAGGTTGCCATCACCGCTTTAAACTTCCTGAACAACTGCACTCGGCTGATGGCCAGCTCTGAGGCAAACACCTCGGCCGTAAAGTCAGAATCGGCCACATGCTCCTTCACCACTTGCGTGGCCTTGTTGATGAACTCAGCCTCAGGCGAAGAAGTGGCCACCTCGTCAGGCTTGATAGCAAACACCTGTTCCCTGAAATACTGCATCTGCAGTTCCTTGTTATGCAACACCGACTTCACTTTGGCGATAAGGATATCACGGTGGAACGGTTTGAGGATGTAGTCGTCGGCACCCACCGTTAGACTTTCTACATGTGTCACGTCCGAATCGCTTGCGGTAAGCAACAGCACCGGTATATGGCGGGTCAGACTGTCTTTTTTAATCTGCTCGCAGAACTCTTTACCGTTCATACGCGGCATCATCAAATCAGAGATGATGATATCGGGCAACGACTTACGCGCCGCCTGCAACCCCTCTTCTCCATTTGAAGCGGTCTCTACCACAAACTCACCCTGGAAGATAGCCGTCAGATAACCCAGGAGGTTAGCATCGTCATCTACAAAAAGGATTGATTTCTTTTCTGCTTCTTCTTTCACAGGCACAACAGGCTGCTCAAGGTTGTCAGGAACGGCTTCACCAACAACATCTGTTTGCTTTTCGGCAGATTTTTCCAAAGCGCACTTTGGCAGAGCCAGGGTAAACACACTGCCCAAGCCTTCGGTACTTTCAACACTGAGGTTTCCTTTGCAACGAGTGGCAAAATCGTAACAGATGCGGAGTCCCAGTCCAGAACCTTCCTCACCGGCAGTTCCATTGGTAGAAGCCAGCGACTTGGCTTTAGAATCGGCGAACAACGAATCAAGCAACTCTGGGGCAATACCCGTTCCGTGGTCTCTAACTTTCAGCAGTACCAAATCGTCGGTCTCTGAAATTTCCACTTCCACTTTTGCATTGGCGTATGAGAACTTGATTGCGTTTGCCAGCAGATTGCGAACAATGGTAGCCACCATACGCTCGTCGGCAATAGCGGCATGCGTAGAGCTGTCGTTCACCTCTATGCAGACCCCTTTCTGCCGTGCAACATCCTGCAACAATGTAATAGCGCCCTTAACCGCATAGGCAAGGAAAACCTCAGTAGGAGAGAACACAATACTGCTCGAACGCAACCGTGCCCACTGTAGCAGGTTCTCCATCTGTCCCTGAAGTATATTTGCGGCATTGCTGGCGGTATCAATCTGCTTAGCCAAGACAGGCGACTTCGACACTTCGTTATTCGATTGCAACAGTCCCAGCATACCCGTAATTACCGACAACGGGTTGCGCAGGTCGTGCGCCATTACCGATATAATCTTGTCTTTTGTCGACAATGCGTTGTCGAGTTCGGCATTTTTCGACTCAATATCCTTGTTCTGCTTTAAAATTTCCTCGTTACGGTCGGCAAGCTGACGGGTTCGGCTGGCCACCTGCTGTTCAAGCACCAGCTGCTGCTTCTTTAAGAAACGTATACGGTACGATACGAACAAGAAAACGACACCGGTAACTAGTAACAGTAACAAGGTACGGAACCACCATGTATTCCACCACGCCGGACGTACGACCAACGTGAACGGCTTTGCCAGGGTTCCCAACAAATGGTTGCCGGCCATTGCCTTCACCTCTAACTTATAGGTTCCGGCAGGAAGACTGGAGAACGAGGCCGAATGGCCGTCGGACTTCACCCACGATTTAGACAAACCTGTCAGACGGTAGTAAAACTCTATTTGGTCCGGGCCTGAATAGTTAGGGCACACAAATGAGAAAGAGAAAAGGTTTTGTTCATGCGACAATTCCAACTTTCCGCATAACGAGATGTCCTCGGTAAGGATATCAGACTCGCCAGGTTTCTGCACCTCTCCAAACAGCGAGAAAGAAGATAAAACCACTGATTTTTCAACAGGAGGCAGTATATCGTTGGTTTGCACGGCCAAGAAACCGGACGAAGAGCCCGCATAGAGCATGCCGTCGGGGCAAACAGTCAACGAACGCGGATGGAAGACATCGATGCCTAACTGGCTTGAGATATCAAAATTTCTAATATCCTCCGTCTCAAGGTCAATGCAATAAAGGTGATCAGAACTGGTTATCCACAAGTAGCCTTTATGGTCAACTGCCAATGCCTTTAAGCCGATAGGCAATCCGTAACGCTGGGAAAAAAACGCTATAGAGTCAGTCTGAGTGTCAAGACAGCACAAACCGTGTGTCTTGTTTAAAAACCAGACCCTTTTCTTCATGTCTTCAACCGCCATGATGTCGTCGTTACTGTTAGCTTCGGGCACAAAGTATTTCCGCAATTTCACCCCATTCCAGACACAAAGTCCGTTACTGGTCGAAATCCACAGGTTGCCGTTACGGCCGACAAACAAATGGTGCGGATAATGGGGCATGGAAGAGAAGGCAGCCGAATTAGGGAAACCTCTGCCCAGAATACGGCCATTATTCTTCAGAAACAGTACCCCATATTCGTCTATAGCCACCCACATACCAGAATCGGTTGGCAACACATCTTGCAGTTTGAACGACGGCAACCTGTTGTTGAAAACAGGTTTAAGGCTATTTGCCTCGGTTTTAAATATGCCACTGCCCCACGATGCAATGTACGCCTCATTACCAGATTCGGTCTTCCTGATGGAGGCTGCACACAAATCTTTGTTGTTTGTAAATGCCTGTTGTAACGAATAGTTTTTTTCTGCGTCGAACGTAAAGATGCCGCCACCATCAGAAGCCACTAAAAGCGGCTTTCCCTGCCGGTACAGAAAAGAGGAAACCGGAGAGCCGTCTGACAACCGGTGGTAAGTGAACACCTGGTGGCTCGCCGAAGACTTGTAAAACCAATAGCGGTAGGTTCCAACCCAAATGTTGTTTGACGCATCGCAAAGGATTGAACTGACAGTAAGGTGGTTGTCGTTCACCCCTTCAGGAAAGATAAGCCGCGAAGGAACAAACGACATGGTGTTAAGGTTATAAATAGTAAGGTTACCATTCAAGTTGCCGACCCACACATTTCCCTTTTCGTCTTCGGCAAACGAGCAGATACAGTTGCTGGAGAACAAAGCTCCATCTTTCTTGGCCAGATAGTGTTTGACCACTTTCCGGTCTTGGTTGAGAATGTATAGGCCGTTATTTAGCGAGCCCAAGAACATTTTTCCGGTCGAGGTCTTGAATACCCGGAAAAGGTCGTTTGAAAGTCCGCCTACTTTTTCCGCTTTACCCGTTTTTTTATCAATGACCGTCAGTCCCTTTGTTTCAGAAGTGACCCACAATTCAGTATCAGTTACCGCAAACCGGATTCCCCAATCACCCCTGAAGGCTTCCACCTTTTTTGTTTCGGGGTAAAAATGGTAGATGGCATCGTAACTTAACAACCACAAGGTATGGTCGACATCCTCCTCCAAATCAATAATGGCCACTTCGCCAGAATCGACCGGGACATAATGGCAGGCATAAGTGCGCGGGTCAAACAAGGCCAGTCCTGTGCTGGTTCCTACCCAAAAGTTTTTCCGACTATCGATGAGTACTTTCTTACAGCCATTGTTCGGCAGAGACAGTGTGTCGCCCTGACGATGCTCGATTCGGAGGTATGAAAAACCGTCGTAACGGACCAGTCCCTCATCGGTCGATATCCATATATAGCCTAAATCGTCGGCGGCTATGTGGGTAATCTCACTTTTGTAATTACTTGGCATAAAGAAGAACTGCCTCTTATAGGTGGCAGACGACTGCAGACAGCCAAGAAATACCAATAAGACGATACAAATACTACGTAAAGACATAATTAAGTGTGCGTCGAAAAATAACAGTTCAATTCGAGTTTACAAAAAAAATAAATAATAGTAGTCTATCGCAAATATATATAGATTTTGAGGAAAACAACGCAGTTCGGGACTTTAAAACATTTTTTTTATCCAAAAATTACGAATATTTGACTTTTTTGTCCAATTTTTGCAGTCTGAAAGACGTACACTTCACCTATAATCTTAAAAAGGAATGAAGATGAAATTAAGACACCTGATTATCGCAATTTCCGCCATCCTCGTACTAGCGGGCTGCACCAACGAGAAAGAACAGTATATGAACGACTGGAGGAAGTTGGTTAAAACAGTTGAGACAGACAAAAAACTGACCGAAAAAGAACTCGAAAGCGCCCAAAACGAATATGAGCGTCTGAACAGCCAACTCATTAAGTATAACAGCGACCTTACGTCTGACGAACGTAAAGAAATTGGCCAGATGGAGGCCCGCTACCTCAAGGCCTATGCCTCGCAAACCACCGACGACATCATAAAAGGACTGAAAGGACTGATTGATGTTGCCGACGGATTTATGAAAGAATTCGCCGGGGGCGACGGGAAAGAGGCCCTCGACAACTTTATCGGCCAATTCGACACCACTGGCTTGAACCAGATGGCTAAAACCTTGGGGGAAGGCGGTAAGCAGCTTGGCAATATGCTGAGCAAGATCGACACCACACAAGTCAATAACATTGTAACCGGATTGGCGGCTATGGGTGCCGCGCTGACGGGCAACACCCTGACCAACGAAGACATTGCACAGTTAAAACAGAACATCAGCAAGGAGAACCTCGAACAACTAAAGAACAGCATTACCAAAGAAGACATCGAGGCCCTGAAACAATGTTTCACAGCTGAAGACATTAAGAAACTGAAGGAGAGTTTGTCGGCCGAGGAAATCCAACGGTTGAAAAACGCCTTCCAATCAATCAACGATTAACAAATAAACATAAAATATACAGTTTAAGAAGATGAAAAAAGAACTATTATTCGCATTTGCGCTGCTTTCGCTGTCTGCAAATGCCGTAGACCTGAACAACAAGTCGGTATTCAACGCGCCAATGAAGACTATCGATGCCTGCATTGCCAGCAAACTGAACCAGCGCACCAGCATGAACGATGCCGAGTTTAACGCCGACTTCTACAAACAACTGGGTATTGAAATTCCTACCACCCGCGAAGAGCAGAGCCGCCTCGGCAAAGCCATCACCAACGTGGCCAAACTACAGAAAGGCGACTTGGTGTTCTTCCGTACAGCCGATTCTCCTGCACTGGCCATTTCGGGTATTGTGCAGACCACAACTGGCAAAGACTTCACCATTCTCTACTGCAAAGAGGGTGAGGTGAAAGTCGGAAATTCGGAATACGGCGAGTTTAGAGGCAACTTCGTGCAGGGTATACACATCACTACCGACAAAGACCTGCAAAAAGCGAGCGCCAACTATGCTGCCCTTCAGAAAAAGTCGGCCAGTGCCGATAAAGATGTGGCAAAACAGGAAGGCAGCCTGAAGAAACAAGCCGCCAGCGTCACCAAGGCCGAAGGCAAGGTTAAAGACCAGCAGGCTAAAGTTGCCAGCGCCGAAAGCAAGTTGAAAGACGCTACAAACAACCTGCAGTCGGCTGAAGAAGAGGCAGCACGCCTGAAAGCCGAGGCCGACGGCTACGCACAACAGATTCAGGAAGCTAACGCCAACGCCCAGACCGCTGTAGCCAACGGCAAGAGCGACAGCTACGAAAAACAGACCAAGACTGTAGCCAAACTGCTGGAAAAACAGTCGAAAGCTAACGAGAAGGCCACTAAGGCACAAGAGAAGATAGCAAAGGCCAAAGCACAAGTCTCTAAAGCGCAAGAAGGCGTCAACAAGGCGAAAGAAGCCATCGGTAAAGCCCAGAAATCTGTAGAGAAAGAGAAAGGCAACCTGCAGAAAGTGCAGAGCAACTTGGAAAAAGCCAAACAGAAGGCTGAATCGCTGAAGAAACAGCTGGAGTAAACTCCACTCTCTTTTGCACAATAATACAAAGGCACAGGATTACGGTTCTGTGCCTTTGTTCATATAAAACGTTTAAACGACCTAGATTTCCCACTTGAGTATTCAGCTAAATCCAAGAGAACAAATATGTTAAATCGGCCAAGGTCTTTTTCTTATTGATGGTCTGTTGTATTAGTTTGTCCTCATCATAAACCAACAGATTTGAGATATTGACAGGCTATCGCTTTTTTTATCCCCCCACAACGTTCTTCGAAGAAAAAACTCAATATACAGACTGCTTTTATCTGAGAAAAAAATTGATGTCAAAACCAACTTGTATATTTTGTTCATACTGGATTTTATTGATGCACCTTATTATACATCAAGTTTAAATTACCTGAAAAATATAAAGTCATAAATGACATCGAAAACGGATACTGTCCACGTTGCGAAGGAAGACTCGTACTGCAAAAAGGGAAATATGGAAGGTTCTATGCTTGTAAAAATTATCCATATTGAAAGTTAACACATCCTTTATGACAAGGATTCATCGAAACCATATAAAAAGAAAAAAAGACTATAATCATGAAAAAAATACAAATACAAAAAAACGAATTTCGACGAAAATCATCTATTTTTGTTTAAAAAGCAAATAGAAAAATCCACAAATCACTAAAACTAAAGAAAAGGATCTATAAAATAATTATGCATTGTATCTTTTGTCACAAAGATTCTTCTAATTCAAAAAGTATTGAACATATTATTCCCGAATCGTTAGGGAACAAACATTATTTTTTGCCACAAGGATACGTTTGTGACAAATGCAACAATTACTTCGCCACAAAAATTGAAAAAGAATTGCTGGCGCAACCCTATTTTGTTTCTTTGCGATCCAGGTGCGAAATTCACACAAAAAAAGGAAAAGATGTAAAGCTAAAAGCTATTTTTTCTGATTTATCAAGGGATGCTGAAGTTGTGAAAAAAAACACAGAGAACGGATTAATAATACATATAGATGAAAAAGAGGTTGAACTATACGAGGACATAAACGTAAAAGGAATAAAACAAATCTGTATTCCGTATATTTATGAGCCTGAATATCCCAATACAATAATGTCTCGTTTTCTAGCAAAATGCGCATATGAATATTTCCTTTATCAATTTCCGAAAGAAAAATATAACGAATGTGCACAAGAATTATTAAATAAAGAGAACGATTTATTGAAGCAACTAAGGGAGTATGCAAGATATGGCAAAGGCGAATTTTGGCCTTACCATCAACAAAGGATATACTCGGAAGGCTCTTTAGTATACAATACAAAAAAGAATATAATCGAAGAACGACTGTTTGAAATGATGCTTTTTATTAAAAGCCACAAGGAATGCGCAAACGATACAATAGAAGCAGAAATATACTATATTGTTGCCATTTCAGGCATTGAATATGCAATATGTATGTCGGGCCCCCAAATAACTGAATATAAAGAATGGAGGAATATAAACGCTCATTCTCCTTTAGAAAATAATATACGGATAAAGCTACCCTTCGATTTGTCTGACCTTAATCCTTTATTAATAAAAAAACATTAGTATTACTCATGAACATACTTTTAGACACAAACATTATCATCCCATTAGAGGATACCAGCAGAATACTGGATTCTTCTTTTGCAGAACTGAGGAGATTGACTGCAAAACTGCGACATTGTCTGTATGTTCATCCGATGCAAATTGCCGATATTAATCGGGATAAGAATCAGGAAAGGAAAACTATCGTTTTATCCCGTCTAAATCAATATTCGAGAATTGACAACCCTCCTATTCTTTCTGATAAAGAACGCATTGGATTAGGATTAGCTCAATCTAACGAAAACGATATGGTTGACAACAATTTACTTTTTGCATTATATCGTGGAGCCATCCATGTGCTTGTGACAAATGATGAAGGAATACACAAGAAAGCTTCCCGGGTCGGAATTCAAGATAAAGTGTATCGGCTAGAACAGTTTCTTGTTTTTTTGCAGCGATATTCTAATCAAATCGTAACCTATACTTATACAGGAGTTAAGGAACGCTACATGTACGAAATCAATAAAAATCAAGCCTTTTTCGATTCATTACGCATAGCTTATGACGGATTTGACGACTGGTATCAAAAAAGTGCCGAGAATCAGCGTAAATGTTGGTGTATTGAAGATGACAAGAAGACTGTGGTAGCTATTTGCATTTATAAACACGAAGAAAATGCCACACTTGTTGATGATGGAGATGTAGTCAAGGGAAAAATTCTAAAATTATGCACTTTCAAAGTTGATCCTTCAGCTCGCGGGAAAAAACTGGGTGAACGTCTTTTGTATATCGCTTTCGATTATTGTGTTAAAAATGATATTGATTGGGTTTATTTGCACACTTATGGAAATGAGCAACAAACATTAGTAGGTTTATGTGAAGAATATGGTTTTTATCATCTCGGAAAATACAGAAATGAAGATGTGTATATAAAATCCATGAAATTGAGACAAGACAATCTCGGCAGTTTAGAATCTTTAATAAAGTATTATCCATTTTTCCAAGACAATGATACTGTACAAAAATTCATTGTTCCAATTCGACCAAAGTATCACGAAGACTTATTTCCTGATTTTAGCGATTTAAAAGGTTCTTTATTTGAAAGCGATCAAAACATGTATTCTTGTCAAGGTAATACGATCAAGAAAGCATATCTATGTCATGCAAACACAAAACAGGTAAAAAAAGGAGACATACTCTTGTTCTATCGTAGCAAAGACAGAAAATCGATTCAATGTATAGGAATTGTCGAAGACACATTCATTTCTGACAAAATCGAAATAGTATTCCCTCAAATTGCTAAACGGACAGTCTATTCATACTCTGATTTAACAAAAATTCTAGAGAAAAAGACCTTAGTTTTTTTATTCAGATTTATTGCATTAAAAAAAGAAATCACTTCCAAGGAATTACATTCAGCTAGAATCCAAGGGAACATACAAAGTATTAGAAAAATTAGTGACGAACAATATATCAAACTGATATATGGAAAATAAAAATATCATTCTATCCATACATCCATGCCATATAGAAAAAATATTTTCAGGAGAGAAAACATATGAGTATAGAAAAAAAATTCCTTCTAATCTCAATAAAATTATCGTATATGCAACTATGCCTATAAAAAAAATCGTAGCGATAATTGAAGTAGAACAAGTCATTTCCGACACCCCCAATATCATCTGGCAAAAGACGAAAAAACAATCAGGCATTTCAAAAGATTTCTTTTCGTCATATTTTAAGTATAAAAAAATTGCACATGCGATTAAAATTAGAAATATTTATAAACTAAACGTTCCACAACCACTAAGTGTACTGAACATTAAAAATAGTCCACAATCATATATGTATATTGGTGATTCCATTGAGAAACTATATGGCAAATAGTACATTTGTCAAAGGCAATGGGGCTGAACCCCGTTTCCTGACTTTCAGTTGTAATGTTACCGCTTTATTGCTAAATTTGTAGACAACTAAATTATTCGGCCTATGTGTATACCCGGGACAGCACTTTCGCGCTACATTAACTTCTATACCGACTTCGCCTTTAAGAAGATATTCGGCACAGAAGCGAACAAGGATCTGCTCATCAGTTTCCTAAACGGACTTTTTAATCTGGAAGGTGACGCAGCCATTTCGGATGTAACCTATCTGACCACCGAGCAACTGGGCGACAACA
Source organism: Bacteroidales bacterium UBA3297 (assembly GCA_002362105.1). Classification (GTDB taxonomy): domain Bacteria; phylum Bacteroidota; class Bacteroidia; order Bacteroidales; family Paludibacteraceae; genus Physcocola. Next base: position 20,060 of record DETD01000010.1, on the reverse strand, counting down.
TACAGGAACGGCGCGCTATTTACGACGTATACTGCAAAACCAACAGAGGCGAGCGTTTTATAGTGGAGATGCAGAAGGCACAGCAAGACAATTTCCGCGACAGAACTATCTACTACTCTTCGTTCGCCATTCGCGAACAGGCGGTGAAAGGGAATCGGGAACGTCCGTGGGACTATAGGCTGTCTCCTGTGTATGTGGTAGGCATATTGAACTTCGAGATGGGAAAATCTGACGATGGCGAATACTTGACCCGCGTCAAATTGAAAGACCACAAGAATAGGGATTTCTCCGACAACCTGAATTTCGTATTCCTCGAAATGCCAAAATTCACAAAAAAGGAAAGCGAGCTATCCACTTTCCTAGACAAGTGGCTGTATGTGATAAAGAATCTGTACAAACTGCGCGAGCAACCGCAAGCACTGACAGAAGGAATTTTCCGCAAACTTTTCGAGGTGGCAGAAATCGCCTCATATAACCCCGACGAGCGTTCAGTTTACGAGGAAAGCCTTAAGAACCTGTGGGACTTAAACAACTGCCTCGATACGGCCAAACGCAGTGGACATGATGCTGGCTTTGCGGAAGGTGAGGCTATCGGTTTGGAGAAAGGTAGAGAGGAAGGAAAAACAGAAGCGAAAATAGAAAACGCCCGCAAAATGAAATCCAAGGGATTTTCCACCAAAGATATTGCCGATATTACAGGACTTTCCTTCTCTGAAATAGAAGAGCTATAACGAAATACAATTCCCCAAACAACGGTATTTCCCCAAAACAGGCTCGATGAAATGGCAGGTTCATTCCACCGAGCGCAGTCTCTATGCGACGGACGTAACTTCCAAAATCAATAAAACACTACTCTACCAGTCTGAACGAGGCTTGCACCGGATTGTGGTCGGTATTGGCGAATTGAAGGTCGGTGCACTTTACAGATTCCGATTTCACGTTCGGCGAAGTGATAAAGAAGTCGATAAGTGTGGTTTTAGTCGTTTCTTTGTTATACGGCTCTATCACACGTCGGTTGGTTGGCAGACTAGCATCGTATACAAATTGCCAACTGGCAGGAAACAGGGTGTCGGGTATGGTGTGGAAGTCTTCGTAGTCGAACAATTTGTCTTCGGGATTCGGTTTGTACGAGGCCGGACACTGGTTAAAGTCGCCACCCGCTATAACGTAATTTCCTTTTTCATATTCGCCAACCAGAAAATTTCTGAAATAAACCAACTCTGCCTTTCTTAACTCGCCGCCATCGTCGAAGGCCGAGTTATGAGTGACGACCATCACCAACTCACGCCCGTTCGATGTTGGATAACGCGACACCAAGAAACAACGGTCGAGCATAAACACTTTCAACGGCCATTCAAAATTCACAGGGAAGGCATAACGGCTGACAAGCGATGCCTGCGCTTTTGTATACAGCACTATTCCACTCTCAACACCACCCATTGGCTCAAACAAAGGAATAGGAACCCACGCCACCGAGTAGTTTTTCCCAAAATAAGACTGGAAGCCCAGACGGTTCTTTAAGGTATCGACTTGGTTCATGCCATAACTGCGCTTGGCTACCGAATCAATTTCCTGAATAAAGATAAAGTCGGCCTCGTTGGACTTCGACTTCAAAAATTCGGATATCGCACGCAGGTTGAGGTAGGACTGGTGTTCAGACGGACGGACTTGCGAACCACCATCGTAAAAGAAGTCCATACCTGAGTCCAAACCCGCATAACCGATGTTCCAAGTAAGACATCTGATTGGATTCTTGACATCGATAACCGTGGGCTGTTCAGACGAACAAATATCAACCTTCTTCGAAGGGCTGTAATCGTTAAGCGTCATAAACACTAGGAAACCGACAAAAATGCCTCCGCAAAGGAATAGGATATAGAATAAATACTTCAGTTTTTTCATCAGCGAGTTTATTTAATACAACAAAACGTCAAGACAGGGTACTACAACGGACGGAGGAATCGAAATCCTGCTGTAACTGGGTTATAGCAAAAACGGCTGTTTTATAAATGTTGTGTTGTTCTTTTACATCGTAACAAGGCGTATAAGATGCCTTTTCACATTCGTTAATCACAGTAAGAACGAGGGTTACCGACGCTTCAGACGCACCGTTTTCCCGAAGGATATCAGCTAAAACGGTCTTACTCTGTGTTGCCACCGGATAGTTTAACTTGTTGCCGATGTAGGCAATAAGGATCTTCACATATCGGTTAAACAGTTCGTCGCCCTGCAGGTTTTCTCTCGCCTCGTTCAAAGAATCGTACGCCTCCAATTCGAAATTGACGGCCAACCTGCGTTTGCGCCTTTTCCAAACCACGGCCAACAGCATACCCAGCACAACCACAGCAGCCACTACCACAGCAATCCAACACCAATAAGGAGAAGCAGAGACCTTCTGCAACGGTTTCGGCATTTTTTTGAATGGTTTGGCGGACTGTGCGGGTAACACCGACACTTTAACCGCAGAGGTTTTCAGTTCCTTGAACCGGCGCGAACGACTGTCGAAATAAGAGAAACTTAGCGGCGGTACCGAAAAAGAACCGACTTTGTGCGGTATAAACAAAAAGTCGAACACCCGTTCCCCATTACACTCCCGACAAGAGTAACGGACATTGTTGGAAGGTTTTGCCGGATAGCACTCTACCCAATCGGGAAACACAGGTGTTGGTACATTAACGTATTTGAAGTTGCCGCAACCTTTCACTTTTATGCGCAGGGTTGCCGTTTCGCCCACACGGACCGAGTCTGCCTTCAGCAGTTCAGTTTCCACCTTGAAGCCGCCTATTCCACCGGTAAACGATGCAACAGGCTTCTCGAGTTTGTGCACCGACAACGCCACCGGTTTCGACCGCAGGCTGAGCGGAACTCCATATTCCTTACCGTCGGCTCCATAAAGCTGTATATTGATTCGGCCCTCTCCGACAGACACCTTGCCGTCTTTCGAGGGATACATATAAAAACACAACAGCGTCCTCGACCTATAGGGCATACCATTCACCACCGCACTGCCAAACGCAGTTGAGTCGTTTTCTTTCGCAATGATGTTCCATTCCTTTATGAAATCGGGCAAATCGGGAAGTCGGTAGTCGGTTATCTGGTAGTCGACATTCAGTTTAGGCGAATTCGGGTAATACAGCACCCATTTGACTTGAACGAGTTCGTTTTCGAGTAAGTCGGTCCTATCAACATCGGTACGCAGGAAGAGACCTTTGGCAAAATCGTCTACCGAGGTAACTCTTTTAGACGGAGCCCCCCTTCCTTCAAGCGATTCCACCGTGCTGCCCTCCCCACCGCAGTAAGGGGCAATAGGGAAGTTTTGCGCCCGGGCAGCAAGACACGCCACAGCTAGCGAAAACAGAACAGAAGCCGCCCTTACCGCCATAACTATAAATTCCAATGAGGTTGTTCAACCGGTTTCTCCTCTACCTGCTGAGGCTTCTCGGAGGCAGGTTTGACAGATGTAACAATGCCAGGAATAACCATATGCTTGGAAACACGGTGGTAACCACCCCAAAAATCGTTACGGTTCGGCACATTCACAATAACGTCCAACTCGCCGCTTGCAAACGACAGTTTTCCAGCCTTTGCCGGAACAACATCCATCTTACGCACCACCACCGTATTGTAGGTGATACCGTTGACCTGGGCACGTCCGTAACGCGAACTACGGGCAATGCCGGCATCGGTAATCTCGCAGTTTTTGGCAGAAGGCCATTCCGCATTATCCCATCCGGCCACATTTACACGGTAGTATAGTTTAACGAGCAGGTTGTTGTGGTTTTCGGCATAGACCTTGTCGTTCTCCCATTCGGTACGGATGAACATATCTTCGGCCGTAATTTCGTCGGCCTCGGCTTGCTCTTGCAGCCGTTTCTGTTCCTCAGCCTTTTTCTTGGCTTCGGCCTGTTTCTTTTGTTGTTCGGTTTGGCTCTGTACGGTAATAGTAACCGTATTTGTAGTATACTTGGTGCCATTGCTCCAGATAGAGGCAGCCGGTATGGTCACCGTGCCTTTCTTTTCGGCAACAGCAATATAGACTAGCGAAACAGAGGTGGAAGAAACAATGCGACCGCCTACCACCTGGGTGCTGGTACTAGAGCTTTTAGAAGGGCCAGAAAGAAGTTTCAGCGACTTGATTTTCGGAAGACGGAAAGAATCGGCCTGGGCATTATGTATGGTAAATATCAATTGGAAGCGCTGCCCCTCAGTGACAACAGAAGGAGCTGACGCTGTCACATTGACAGCCCCGCCCGCCCAAGCGCCAATAGTCACTAGTGATAAAGCACTAAAAAACAGTAAAGTCAACAAACGTTTCATACGACCACTCAAAAAATGAAATAAACTACACTAGTAAAAACGGCAAAACCCGTGCCATAGTATAAGCTACTCACCAATTCTTAACCATTGACTTGGCGCCAGAGTTCGGTTTTCTATTCTCCTCGTCCTCGTCGAGCGTTTCCAGTATCTTGCGGTTGTTGTCCTGCGAGTCGTCTTCCATTTTCTTGTCGCCGGTGTTTGGCGGAGGATTCTGATTCTTGTTGCGTTTGTCCATCCTCATGGCATAAGCCAACAGTTTCCGGGTCTCGTTAGAGTTCGGATTGGCCAGCATACTCTTCTTCAGAAAGTCGACCGCCTCCTTGTACTTCTTTTCTTGCAGGTAGGTGGTACCCATGTTGTGCAGGGCCTCAGCCTTCAAACGCACTGAAGGCGCATAAGCAACCGCTTTCTGGTAATAGTTGCGGGCCGTTTGCCACTCGCCCTTACGGTACAGGGCGTTACCAAGGTTGAAGTTGGCATAGTAGGAAGACTCCTTTTTCGACAACGCCGAACGATACTTTTTTTCAGCCACAGCATAGTTTTTGCTTCTGTAGGCAGTATTGCCGACACGAATATCGTGATTCTCGATTTGTGCGCTGGCCACCAGCGGCAACACCGTAGCGCACGCGAGAACAATTAGTCTATATAAAGATGATAACCTCATAAGCATTTATTCAGCAGACTTCTTTTTAAATATACGGTCTTTAAGTCCCTTAACACGCTCCCACAACCGGTTTTTGCGTTCCATAAGCACAGCGTCTATCAATAGGCAGAAAAAGGCCACACAGGCAAAAATACCGAACTTGTCGGTATAGGTAACGGCCGACGAAGAAACCTTCGACGCCTTTGCCGCCTCTGTCTTTAACTGCGATAAGACTTTATCGACAACCGCAGCCGGACTCTTGCCAGTCACATAGAAGCCTTTGCCCGCTTTGGCAACATTCTTTGCCAATTCTTCGTCGAACTTCGACACCACAGTGTCGCCCTCCGCACTGCGCAACAGAGTGTCGCCAATAGAAATAGTCGACCCTTCGCGGGAGCCCAGTCCCACTACATTCACGTACACATGTCCATCGCGGTTTACGGCACCAGCCGTTGCAATAGCGTCGTCTTCGTGGTTCTCGGCATCGGTCAACAGCAGAATACAGCGGGCTATACCCTCGTCTTTCGAGAAACTGCGCTGCGCCTGACGCAATGCCGCCCCTATAGCCGTACCCTGTACAGAAACATCTTCTGTCGACAGCGAGTTGACAAACATCTTGGCCGAACCCAAGTCGGACGTAATAGGCATACGGGTAACCGAGGTACCGGCAAACACGACCAAACCCATTTTGGTATTCTCTGAATTGTCGAGAAACGCATTCAAGATCATTTTCGCCTTTTCCAACCTCGATGGGGTTTCATCGGTACACAACATCGAGTTCGAGACATCGACCACAGCCACCATCTCGGCATTCATTCTCGTACCAGCGGCATTAGAATTGCCCGCAAGCTGAATTCTTGCGGTCACCAAGATAAGCGAAACCAAGGCCAGCCAAGAAAGGCCGAACTTTATACGCTGACGGAATAGGGAGCGGGTGGGCATCATACCCGACAACAGCTTCATATTGCCAAACGCCTTCATCTGCCTGTTTCGTCGGAACTCGTTATAGACATACCATACCAACAAGCCGACCGCAACAATCAACAATAAAAGGACTATAGGATATGCGAATTTAAACATTACGGATTACGTCTTAATACGGTTGTTGAAAGAATAAGTGATAACAACATAGCCGCTAAAGCGACACACGCAAACGGCATAAACAACTCTTTGCGGTGCGAGAAGTTAGAAATAGACACCTTGCTTTTTTCCAACTTGTCGATAGCAGCATAAATAGAATTCAGTTCGTCGGTATTCTGGGCCCTGTAATACTTGCCGTTGGTTGCCGACGATATATCTTGCAACGTCTGCTCGTCAATTACAACCGGCTCCATCTTCACTTCCCACTTGTTGGTTGTTTTGTTGAACGACGGCATAGGCGCCATACCGTTAGTACCAACGCCGATAGTGTAGACACGCACCCCGAACGACTTTGCCAGTTCGGCACCCTTCTGAGGCGATATTTTACCACCGTTGTCCTCACCGTCGGTTAGCAGAATCACCACTTTCGATTTTGCCTGGCTGTTCTTCAAACGGCTTACCGAAGTAGCCAACCCGACACCGATAGCCGTACCGTCGGCACGCACCATTCCGGTATCGATAGACGCAATCAGGCTAGAAAGCGCATTCTTATCAGTAGTGAGCGGACAGACGGAAGAAGCCGCGCCAGAAAACACCACCAGACCAATGTTGTCGTTGGTCCGCTGCTGCACAAAGTTACCGGCAACCTCTTTGGCCGCTTTCAAACGGTTGGGTTTCAAGTCTTGCGCCATCATACTGGCAGAAATGTCAAGGGCCAGCACACAGTCAATGCCCTCGGCATTCTTACTATCCCACTCGTTAGCCGCCTGCGGACGGGCCATGATGACGATGACCATCGCCAACGCTATCATCTTCAGGGCAAACGGAAAATGAAGAAGGTAGTATTTATAGGTTCTTTTGGCTCCTATGAAAGGCTCAACGGAAGAAATCTGCATTTTAGCCGTAACAGACTTCCGCTTCCACACATACCACACAATTATGGGGATGAGCAGAAGGAGCAACAACAAGAGATATGGTTTTGCAAAAATCATAATCACACATTTTTAACATTGGCATCGGCCTTAGCCGCATCAGCAGCAGCGCCCTTGGCGTTACCGCCTTCCTTTGGCTTCTCAACCAGCATCGTTTTCAAGACAATCTGTTCGGCAAGTTCCGCACAGTGCACGCACTCGCCGTCGGTAGGCTTGTGCTTGGCAAACTTGGTCATATCGCCTGTGAAACAGATTTCACGCACCTCTTCGCGCAACTTGATTGGCATATTGGTCTTCTTCAAAGCATCAATCAACTCAGAAGATGTCATTTCCAACGCCATAATCGAATACCTGCGGTAGAAATACTGCCGCAACACATCGGTAAGCAGGGTGAAATACGTTTTTTCGTTTCCTGCAGTCTGCCAGCATTTTTCAGCCGCCAGATTCCTAATGAGTTCCAAAGCCGTCTTCTCGGGCTGTGCAGAGTCGGCAACAGCACTGTTCTTCACATACGGTTCGGGATCCTCTCTGTGCTTGCGCCAATAGTAATAGGTCCAGATACCCATCAGAACCATCAAAACCACAGAGACAATCAAAACCACCCAAAGGGTTGTTGAATAAGGAGGAGTATTTATTTCCTTGATGTCGGCAGGCAGTTTGCCTTCTACAAAGACATCGGGGACATCGCTCACTTTCAATTTCAGCTCACTGGTCTTATACTCCTTATTCTGCTCACGGCAGACAAAAGGAGGAATAACATAGTCGCCCGGCTCGAACACCGTAATAACGATATTATCGTTTATAGAGATGGTGGAACCGTCGGCAATTGTGTCGCCCGACACAGAAACAATGTAAACCCCAGGAGCGAGAATATCGCTCAACACAGGCAACTGCACCGCCAAATGTTGTGGTTGCGACACATGGAAATGCACCACCGTCTGTTGCCCCATCATGATAGACGGAGAGTCGATAGAGGCGGATATTTTGACCTGCGCCTTGGCGGCAACGCCAAAGAGTAGAAAAAAGAGTAAGCAGAAATGTTTTGCAATACGTAGCATACCCAAAGTGTAATTAGTGGCGGAGCGCCCTTTCGTGGAACATTTTGACCAGCGCTTTTACAAAGTCGCCGTCGGTAGCGACAACGGTAGAGTCGACACCCGCCTTATGAAAGGCTTGGACAATTTCGAGCGACTTTTGCTGCCAATAGGCCTTGTAAGCGTCGCGAACCGACTTGCTCGAAGTATCGACCCAGCATTCCTCACCCGTCTCAGCATCGCGCATACAGATAAGGCCCACATCGGGGATGGTCTCCTCGCGCGGATCGTAGACACGGATAGTAGCACAATCGTGCTTGCGGTTAGCAATTATCAAATCGTCCGCAAACCTAGGTCCAAGAAAGTCAGATATAATGAATGCCGAGCAATGGCGCTTTATGGCGTTCGTGAAATAACGGAGGGCGTTACCGATATTGGTAGCATGGCTTTCGGGTTCGAAAGTCAGCAGTTCGCGGATAAGGTAAAGAATGTGCTTCCGTCCCTTCTGCGGAGAGATAAACTTCTCGACCTTGTCCGAGAAGAAAATCATACCAATTTTATCGTTGTTCTGAATTGCCGAGAAAGCAATAGTAGCCGCAATCTCGGTCATAAACTCGCGCTTGGTTTCATTACAAGAGCCAAAATCACCACTTGCCGAAACGTCGACCATAATCATAACGGTCATTTCGCGCTCTTCCTCGAACACCTTCACATAAGGGCGGTTGAAACGTGCCGTAACATTCCAGTCAATGTTACGGATATCGTCGCCCGGCTGGTAATCGCGGACCTCGGCAAAAGTCATACCCCTACCCTTGAAAGCCGTGCGGTACTCGCCGGCAAATATTTCGGTAGAGAGGCCGCGCGCCTTGATCTCAATTTTCCGAACCTGTTTTAAGAGTTCACTAGTAGTTTTCACTAAAAGTACAAATTATGGAACTTGAACTGCATTCAAAATTTCAGAAACCACTTCTTCCGAAGTCAGGTTGTTGGCCTCTGCCTCGTAGGTGAGGGCAACACGGTGGCGGAGCACATCCATAGCCACAGCGCGCACATCGTCAGGAAGGACGAATCCGCGACGGTTGATGAAGGCATGCGCACGGGCAGCCAACGCAAGGTTGATAGAGGCACGCGGAGAGCCACCGCAAGAGATCATCTCTTTCAGGTGCTCCAAACCATATTCCTCAGGGAAACGGGTTGCGAATACGATATCGACAATATATTTTTCTATCTTCTCAGACATATACACGTCTTCCACAACCTTTCTCGCATTAATAATGGCTTCAGGCTTCAGCACAGCGTTGACGGTTGGCTTAACCTTGTTGAGGTTATTACGGATGACGAGCTCTTCCTCTTCCTTCTGCGGATAAGTGATAACCACCTTCAACATAAAGCGGTCGACCTGGGCTTCAGGCAACGGATAGGTACCTTCCTGCTCTACCGGGTTCTGAGTCGCCATAACCAAGAAAGGGGTTGGCAGCTTGAACGTCTGCTCACCAATAGTTACCTGACGTTCCTGCATGGCTTCGAGCAACGCACTCTGCACCTTGGCCGGTGCACGGTTAATCTCGTCGGCCAATACTAGGTTCGCAAAAATAGGACCCTGCTTGATGGAGAACTCTTCCGTCTTCTGGCTGTAAATCATGGTACCGATAACGTCGGCAGGCAATAAGTCTGGTGTAAACTGTATTCTACTGTAATCGGCATCAATCAGCTGGCCAAGGGTTTTAATCGCCAAAGTTTTAGCAAGACCCGGCACACCTTCCAACAGCACGTGGCCATCGGCCAACAAACCGATAAGCAAAGACTCGACCAGGTGTTTTTGACCAACAATGACTTGTTCCATACCTTTAACAAGCACATCGACAAACGCACTCTCCTTCTGAACACGCGCATTCAGTTCTGACAACTGCGCCGGTTCAAGACCACTATTCTTTTCTTTAACGTCAACTTCCATTTTATGTATGTTTTATCTGTATATCTATATTATTTGGCGAACTTCTGGCGGATCTCTTTCGCCAAGTTCACCTGTTCCTCGTTCGGACCGTTCACCAACGACTCGTCGAGATTAGGGACACGTATTTTAGTACCTACAGGCACATTGTTCGGATTCTTAATACGGTCGGTATTGTATAAGTAGAGATAAATCCAATACGATTTATCGCCATAGTTTTGCAATGCAACCATTGTCAAGAACAATCCGGGTTTGATGGTAGTTTCGCCAATAAGTCCGGAAGTGGCCAGGCTCACATCCTTATGCTGACGCTTCATATAGGCCACGAACTCACCATTCCAAAGCGGATCAACCGTATTTGACGCCTGTGGAGCAACCACTGTTTCTGATGCAGCAGACTGGCTGTCGTCGACATAAGGTGCCTCCTCTGTTCCATCGGACGCATCCGGACTATCCACAGAATCGGCTTCTGGAACATATACGCTTAATTCCTGCGCGAGCGAGGTAGTATCGGAAGGCATAACCGGCGGATTATCTGACGACGCCTTTAATCCCTTGAAAAAGTCCGGATCCAGATGATTCAAGCCAAAGAATGCGGCAATCAACAATACTACGAATGTTACGATAGCCACACCCAGCACTTTTCCATGCTGTACCTCTTCCTCAGGCTCATTGGCCAAATCGTTGGCCGTAGGGAATACGACCTGTTCAGTTGCGACAGGCTTGCCCTCGATAGGCGCTTTATCGTCCTTGACGGGTTCAGTTTCTGATTCAGTTCCAGAAACAGCAGCCGCCTCGGCCTCGTTCTGTCCGTCTACCCCAGCAGCCTCGTCAGATTCGTTACCACAGGCAGGCGCATCATCTGCAACAACGGCTTCGGCACGGTTCTCCCCATCCTCAAGTTCGGCGGCAACAGCAGATTCTTCCTTCACCTCAGCAACCGGTTCAGATTCAGCCTGAACCTCTGCGACCTGTTCAGGTTCATCGGCAGGAACAGCCGGTTCACGAACATCGGCCTCGATGGAAGCCGATACTTCGTCAACAACACTAACCGGAGGCTGGACATAGACAGGAGTCTCTACCTTTTTGTCAGCAAGCAAAGCGTTAGGGTCTTCAACATCTTCCCCCTCATACTCCACTTCCCAGTTATCGAACCAGTCGGAATGCGAAGACACCGATTTTGCGGTATTCGCCTCTTCTGAAATTTCTTCCTTTTCAGGTTCAACAGCCGCAGTTTCAGTTGGAGCGGCAGCATCGACAACCACAGACTCAACAGGTACTTCTACAGACGGAGCAACGTTCTTTTCCGGAACCTGTACACCATCGGCCGTAATATGTGTTTCTGTCTGCGAAAGCGATTCAGAAACAGCCTGCGCAATAGCCTCACAAACAGGAGGTACAGCCTCTGTCTGTTTAGCAGTTTCGGCCGTAATGTGCGTTTCCGTCAACGAAAGTGATTCAGAAACGGCCTGTGCGACAGCCTCGTCGACAGGAGGTACAGAAGTCGCAGACTCAGCCACAGCATCATCGTCCATAACGCCGGCATCAGAAACCGTGTCGTCAATCGCCTCGTCATCATCAGGATCAGGCGGGTCTAGCGGAGCGTTTGGATTGAGGACGTATGTCTTCAAGTGCGCATAAGGCTTGTTGATTTCATCTTTAAGCGTCTTGTCGGGCGTGAAAGACACCTTGGCATGGGCCGGGATAATCATCTCAGCACCATTTTGCACATTCACACTCTTGCGTTCTTCCACCACAATGAGTTTAAACGTACCCAGTCCCTTAACCTTGACGATTCCGTCTATTGCCAATGCGTTGGCAATAGCCTCGAAGAACGCTTTGACAAAGTCGTCGCAACGGTTTTTTGGAATGTCAGTCAGCTCGGCAACCGCATTCACCAAATCGGCAGTCAGTATCTTTTCATTCATGGGAATCAATCATTGGAAAATCTATCCTTCAAAACAGTACTAGGTTTAAATGCGACCGAAATTTTAGGCGGCACCAGCATACGTTCGCCACTTGCCGGGTTCACCGAAATACGCTCGTTCTTCTTTTTGGGTTCGAACTGTCCAAATCCTTGCACAGCGACCAAGTTGCCATCGAGCAAATGTTTCTTGATGGCATTAACGGTAGCATCGAAAAGCCTTTCCGCCTCTTCAGCAGAAAGGCTTTGCTGCCCCCTTATGGTAGTTATGAGGTCTTTAGTATTCACGATAGTATTTATTTTCTGCTAAATTTAGTGAAAATACGTTGAATAATAAAACTAAGGTCCAAAAAACACGATAAAATGGGAATAAAAAGCCTTCTGCGGGTGTCCGCAGAAGGCTCTTTTCGTTTGCATACGCCCCAAAAGGGGCAAATAGGCCTATTTTTTATATACGACAACAAACACGCAGGCAGCCGTCAGGGAAAAATCAGACTGGTCGGTGTCTGCGACGCAAGCCGTTCATCAGCATGTCGATAATCAGTTCACGTTTACGGAGGGTGATGCGGTCGAACTCGCCACGAATATAGGGCAATTCAAATCCTTTCAAGCAATAGTGCATACACAAAGCGGCAAACTCAGGATCGCGCCGTTCAAACATACCCTTCTCCATACCTTCAATCAGGATGTCCTTCAAAATGTTCTTTTCGTGAAAATCTAAGCGGCGGCGTACTTTCTCGACCAACTGTGTGTTGAGGAAGAACTCGGCCTTCAACTCACCATTTCGGATAACGACATCCTTCACAGCATCCATGCGCACATTGATATATTGAACCAGTTTTTCATCAGGATCGAGGTCCTTACGGCCAACAACAGACTTGAGGTTGTCGGAAATAAGATTCAACTCGGTCTTGATGACGGCCGAATAAATCTCCTCCTTGCTTTTGAAATAAGTGTATAGCGTACGCCTTCCCTTATTCGACAATTCGGCAATATCGTTCATCGTTGTTGCGCCAAAACCCTTTTCAGCAAAAAGTTGCCTTGCCACATCAACCAATAAAGCTTTTGTTCTTAACTGGGACTCAATCATATCAACGTTTTATAAAAAAATTCCAATCACCAAAAAAAGGCAATTGGAATTCTGAAGTGGTGCCCAAGACAGGACTCGAACCTGCAAGACCGCGAAGTCACTAGTACCTGAAACTAGCGCGTCTACCAATTTCGCCACTTGGGCTTTCGTATTTCGACGCAAAATTAAGCTTTTATTCTTAATAAAAAAACTTTTTCTCTAAAGAAGTGCTCTTTTTTTGCATTTTTTGCAAAAAGGCTTGTCAATCCTTGGTTCTAATGAGGTTTATCGTCTTCTTCTTATCGTGTCGCAGACCATCAAAACCCTCGGCCTTAATCACACAGAAATAGGCGCCCGTAGGGAGTTCGTGTCCGTTAAAAGTGCCATCCCAACCTTCATTGATGTCTGAGGTGTCGAACACCTTTCTACCCCACTGGTTATAAATGCGGCATTCGAACGACTTGATAGAGGAATAGCCAACCTTGAACTCTTTGTTATCTGTTCCGTTTGGTGTAAACACGTTAGGGACATACAGCCGCGAAGAATCGATCGAGAAGCATGCCATAGATGAAAAACTACAGCCCGATTTTGAGTTCGACACTTCCAACTTGATGCAGTGGGAACCCTTTGTATTCAAACCCGAATAGCCAATAATCTCTTCTTTCCAGTTATAATAAGGAATGGCGTTCTTAAATGAGCTGTCGCGGGCAATATACCAAGTAAACTCGTTCACCTTTGGACTGCAATTACTCTTGATGTCGATATCGAACGGAGAAGAAGTGCGGAAAGCGCCCCCCTCGTCAAAATACAGCACAACTCTTCCATTTTCGTCGGTCTTATATTCGCCATTCTGAATTTCGGCAATATGCTTCTGCGTGGTTGTCATTACCGGGAAGGCATTCACCGCATACGACACAAAAGTATCGGTAGTAAGAGAGGTACGGAAAAGCGAGTTAACCAATTCGAAAGGCGTATCGACAGTTGGGACCGTAGGGACGTACAACACCGAGTCGCCGCTTAGGAGTTCTGTTTTCGAGTCCACCAGTCTGCCATGGTCCATCTCGAAGACCGAATAAGAAACCTCTTCAGTTCTTTTCACCTTCGTTTGGTTGCCATACAGTGTACGGTAAGTCATAACCGGCTCCAATTTAATAGGAAGGTTATCGCAATAGAACATGGTAGTGTCGATAGTTGCAGCAGTAAGAGGCTGGAACTTGGTAAGCCAGATGTAAGAGAAAGTCTTGTTGCCTTCGCTGTCGGCATACTCCACGGCATAACCACAATCGGCCTTTGGCTTCGACAAGACAGTAGAGTCGGCCTTTGTTTCAATGCCCGAAGTTATTTCAGTAAGGTTTTCGACATTGTCGGTATACGAATACCACTTCACCTGGGAAAGAGATTCCTGCTTGTCGCAAGAAAAAACTAAAGTAGCCCCACTCTTCATTGAGTTGACGAGTAAAACGGAAAGCTGTCCGCCCGTACCTTTCAAATACGTATCGGAATAAGCGACACTTTCAGCAGAACTCAGATTAAATCCTGTGGCAAATGCGGAAGAGCATCCAGCCAACAAGTAAAAGAAGGGAACTAAAAACTTTTTCATCCTTAAATGATAACTAATTACTGCGAATTTACGAAAAAGAATGTTTATAGCCCCTAACAAACACAAAAAAAGGAACAAGTCGGCAAAATTTCGACTTGTTCCCTATTCGTTGATTTAATACAGAACGGATTAGAAGCTGTAAGAAATACCCACATTTATAGCGTCCATCCACTGCAGACGGGCACCACGGTCGTAGTGTATACTCTTATCAGACTCTACACGGACTGGTCCGTTGCCGATTTGGCTAAGATTAGCGTCATCGGAGCGGACAACTCTGCCGTTGTTCTTAACCGGTGTCTTATACGTGTGCGAAATGTTATCGTCGTACTTCATCTGCGTACGGATTGAAGCATTGATGTACTTGTTCACCTTCAGAGTCAGCAACAAGTCCCAGTTTACAATCACGTTACCGAAGTCTTCAGTATAAGGAGTAAAGAAGTCCAACTTGCTTGCCAAGTGTACGTTCTCCATAACATCGAAGTCGTTAATGACACGCAGGTAGGCACCAAATTCCTCTTTATGCCACTTGAAACTACCATCGGAATTCTGTTCCATACCATATTTTTCACGGAAGCGGTAATCCTCACAGAATGTGAAACGGCCCGCAACTGGCGAAATGTAAACCGAAACGTACTTGTTCGGAATATACTCCATACCAAGAGACCCGATGAGGTAGGCAGGAGAGAATATGCCAGAAGTCGGATTTTTCTGGGTTCCGAGCGAATCGTCGAATGTGTATTCATAACCAGAAGCCAACTGACTCTTGAAGTCCAACAGGGCTGAATAATACCACGATTTGAACATCGAACGGTATCCGTAGTTAGATGTAAAAGTCAGTTTGTCGAGGTTTTTCCTCCATTTATAGCGGTCGTACGAATCAGAGAACATAAGTCCATACTCACCGTACAATTCGTTATTCCACATTTTCTTACCACTCTTGTAGTTGGCCTGCAAATCGGCAAAAGCGCTGAACGAAATCGAGTTATCGCCACCTTCGGCCCAACGTTCATAAGCGGTCTGACCGAAATTAAGCCCTACTTTGCACGGAAATTTCCAATGAACAGAATCGGCATCGGCAGAGACTTCAGCTCTTACTTTCTCGTGCTTTCCGGCTTCGGAAACAGCAGTGCTGCGCAAATCGTCTGCAAGAGCCGAAACAGATGAGGCAGCAAGTAAAGAAATAAATAGTAAACGTTTCATCATTATATGAAATTTGTACAATTTTCCGTGCAAAATTATCACAAAAACGTCTATAAAGCAACAAAACACAGACGACTTAACACCAAGAGCCACCGAAATTTGCTATTTTTGCATAAAACAAATTCATTACTGATAAAATGGCATCAAGAAAAAAGAACCTGCCACTATTGGAAGCGGTTGAAATAACCGCCATAGCCGGTGAGGGTAAATCGCTGGCTAAACTAGATAACATGGTAGTGTTCACGCAATACGCCGTACCTGGCGACATTGTCGACCTACAGATTACCAAAAAGAAGCACAACTACATGGAGGGCCGTGTGGTCCGCTTCGTGAAGTATTCCGATAGGCGCGCCAACCCGTTCTGCAGCCACTATGGTGTCTGCGGCGGTTGCAAATGGCAGATTCTGCCCTACGAGGACCAGATTAAGCAGAAACAACAACAGGTGGAAGACTGCCTTACCCGCATCGGGAAAGTCGAGTTACCCGCCATCTCCCCTATTCTGGGCTCTGCCAAAACCATGTACTATCGCAACAAGTTGGAGTTCTCATTCTCCAACAAACGCTGGCTGACTTCGGAACAGATTAACAGCGGAGAAAGTTACGACGACATGAATGCCCTCGGCTTCCACATTCCTGGCAAATTCGACAAAGTACTCGACATTGAGCACTGCTACCTTCAATCGGAGTTGTCGGACCAAATCCGTCTTGAAATAAAGAAATACGGTGTTGAGCACCACCTCGACTTTTACGATTTCCGTGAACAAAGCGGATTCTTGCGCAACATCATCATCCGTACGACCCAGGCCGGCAACGTAATGCTGATTGTTGTCTTCTACCACGAAGACAAGGAAGCCAGAGAAGGCCTGCTGAGCCATTTGGTTAAGACATTCCCTCAAATCAGCTCGCTCATCTACTACATCAATAGCAAATGCAACGACACGCTGACCGACCAAGAGCCACACCTTTTCCACGGGAAAGACTATATTGAGGAAGAAATGGAAGGCCTCCACTTCAAAATAGGTCCTAAGTCGTTCTACCAGACCAATACCACACAGGCATACGAGCTTTACAAAGTAGCCCGCAGCCTGGCCAACCTGACTGGCAACGAGCTGGTATACGATCTCTACACAGGTACAGGAACCATAGCCTGCTTCGTAGCCAAACAAGCCAAACAGGTTATTGGTATTGAATATGTGCCAGAAGCCATTGAAGATGCTAAAATCAACGCGAAGAACAATTCGCTCGACAACACCCTTTTCTACGCAGGCGACATGAAGGACATCCTGACCGACGAGTTCATCAACCGTCATGGCCGTCCCGACGTCATCATTACCGACCCTCCACGCGACGGTATGCACCCCGACGTGGTGAATGTGATACTGAACGCTGCCCCAAAACGCATCGTATACGTCAGCTGTAATCCGGCCACCCAGGCGCGCGACCTGAATCTCTTAGACGCCAAGTATGCGGTTAAGGCCGTACAGCCAGTCGACATGTTCCCCCACACACACCACGTGGAAAATGTTGTCCTTCTAGAGAAAAAGAACCTATGACCACCGTTAGAGACATAGCGAACAAACTCGAGGCCTATGCCCCACTCCGGTACCAGGAGAGCTACGACAACAGCGGGCTGCTTGTTGGCGACCCTAGCGCCACTGTTACAGGCGTATTGTTGAGCATCGACTGCACGGAAGAAGTGCTTGAAGAGGCCAAAGAGAAAGGCTGCAATATGGTGGTTTCTCACCATCCGCTTATATTCAGGGGATTGAAACAGCTGACAGGCCGGAACTATGTTCAACGCTGTGTGGCCTACGCCATAAAGAACGACATAGCCCTCTACGCCTGCCACACCAACCTAGACAAGATGCCCAATGGCGTAAGTTTCAGGCTGGCACAAAAGCTAGGACTGAAAAAGATCCAACCACTGGCCACCGAAGAGGAAACCGTATACAAGTTAGTGACCTTTGTCCCTAACAGCCACACCGAAGCAGTTGCCGACGCCCTATTCAAAGCCGGAGCCGGCACCATTGGCGAATACGACGAATGTAGCTACCGCAGTAGTGGAAACGGCACATTCAAAGCCAACAACGGCTGCCAACCCTACTGCGGAACTATTGGAGAAAGGCACACCGAACCCGAAGACCGGCTTGAGGTCATCGTCAAGGCATGCGACAAGAACAAGGCCATAAAGGCGCTGGTTAACGCCCACCCCTACGAGACACCGGCTTTCGACCTTTTCGAAAGCAAAATCGGCTATAGTCCGGTCGGGCTTGGCTGTATAGGTGAACTAGAGGCAGAAGAGGACGAGACCGACTTCCTGATCCGGGTAAAAAAACTGCTGGGACTGGGTTGCATACGCCACACCGCACTTAAAGGCGAAAAAGTTCGCAAAGTGGCCCTTTGCGGAGGCGCAGGACATGAGTTTTTGGGCTTGGCAGAGGCTATGGGCGCAGACATGTACCTCACTTCCGACATCAAATACCACGAATTCTTCGACGCAGGAACAAAAACAGTTCTAGCAGATGTTGGGCATTTTGAAAGCGAGCAATTTACAAAAGAGATTTTTTATGATGTGATTTACGAAAAAAATAGTAATTTTGTAATTCATAAATCAGAAATAAACACAAATCCGATAAAATACTTATAAAGTATGGCAGAGAAAAAGGAGAAAGAGATTTCCGTAGAAGCCAAACTAAGAGCTTTGTTTGACCTCCAATTGGTCAAGTCTGAAATCGACAAAATCAAGACACTTCGTGGAGAACTTCCGCTTGAGGTTCAGGACCTAGAAGACGAGATTGAAGGCTTACGCACCCGTGTTAGCAATCTGGAAGCTGAAATTTCAGAGTCAACCAGCAACATCGAGAAGCGAAAGATTGAAATTGAAGAGAACAAGGCCGCTATCAGCAAATACACTGAGCAACAGAACAACGTAAAGAACAACCGCGAATACGAGAACTTGTCAAAAGAAATCGAGTACCAGCAGTTGAACATCCAGTTGTGCGAAAAGAAGATAAAAGAATACCAGGCTAACGTTAAAGACAGACGCGACGATTTGGAAAAGGCCAACGACCTTATTAAAGGACGTAGCATCGACCTCGACCAGAAGAAGCAGGAATTGGAGGCCATTGTTTCTGAAACCAAACAGCAGGAAGACAAACTCCGTGAAGAGGCTAAAGCCCACGAAGCCCTGATTGAGCCACGCTACTTGAGCGCTTTCGACAAGATTAGAAAGAACGCCCGCAACGGTTTGGCTGTTGTACGTGTCGTACGTAACGCTTGTGGTGGTTGCTTCAACCAGATTCCGCCTCAGCGCCGTATCGATATCGCACAGCGCAACAAGATTATCGTTTGTGAGTACTGTGGCCGAATTATGGTTGACTTGGCACTCGGTAACGAGGAAGTTAAGAAAACCGGTTATGGCATTACACTTGCCGACGAGACTGAGTCTGCTGCACCAGTAAAGAAGGGAAAGAAATCAGCTGCTAAGGACTAATCCTTAAAAACTAATCCAATATAAAGGAGCATTCATAAGAGTGCTCCTTTTCTTTTTTAGGAAATCTCACAGAAAACGACATAATAGAGATTATCAATAATACTTTTAAATTAACCAAACAAAAAAGTGCGCCCTACACGGGGACACACCTTTTCACCACTGGCCGTTTTGCCTATTAACTTTAAGCGTAAGACGTTTTTTGAATCAGCTAATCTTGTAACTTATAAAACAAGAAAGAAAATAAGAATCGCCCCAATAGCATAGGTAACAACATTCACCAATAATGTAGCCTTAACAATCTGTACCAAGCTATAAAACTTGCGGAGAAAAGCAAAATTAACAAGGAATTCAATTACAAGAGTGAGAAGGAAAGCGACAAGGTAATAAACCAACAAACCAAACCATTCGTAGTGAATATTGACCTCGTGTTTACTTACCCAGGGGAACCACACCACTAACCACCAGCCTCCATTAAGTTCCATAGAGGTTACGATACCCGTAAGGCCGCTAACAGCGTTGCTGAGCAACTCGGTCCAATATATACGTTTGTTTAGCCTTGCGTTCGTCAGATACTTTGACATACAGAAAGCCTCACAAAGGATAACAAACGCCATAAAAGCCCAACCTATTGGCATAAAGGCAAAGATTCCGAAAGAAACATCTAACAACATCATAAAGAATCGTTTTTAGGGGTTTATTTGGCCGCTACAGCACATAAAAGCGCCAAATATAACACATACATCATTATAAATAAACGGACCGTATAAACGGATTATTTCACAAAAAAGCGTCAAAAAAGAAAAGTCCCCCGTTCCAC
>DETD01000008.1 GCA_002362105.1 Bacteroidales bacterium UBA3297 | reverse complement strand
CGCTACTTTGAGGGGGTAGTGTCCTTAAGGACATGTGAGTTCGAGTCTCATCTTCCGCACTTAAAAACGCTGCAATAATTTATTGCAGCGTTTTTTGTTTTTCTGCCTTATTTTTATACCTTTGTATTTGGTATATTTATAATATTAGCAGACTGATTAATTAGTTTAAATCTTATTCTAAATTTTTCTATTTATGAAGGTTTCAAAATTTTTAGCTTTTTTGGTGGCTTTTGTTGCTGTTATCTCAACTTCGTGTAAGGATGAAGAGGATGATCCGATTTATATTCCAACTAAGATGGACCTTAATGTAGATGGTTTTCATGCCAGATACGATTTCGGTTCTTTCAACCACTACCATTCCGATTTGGATGAGTCTTCTAAAAAAGTTTCTGTCGTTTACAACTATGACAAGATTGTCAATGTGACCAAATATAAGGCCGACACTACCTGCTATATCTTGTTTTACAAATCTGCTGATGAGGTTAACGAAGATATGGTTGAAGACCAGGCTAACGAGGAGTACTTGATTTATGATGCAACTAGCCAGTTGGACGGTGTTGCGATGTATGACACTCTTTTGGGTGAGCAGAGTATAAATGCTACAGCTATCACTTACAATTACGAGGGCTTTAAATTCATAAGCTACTATTTGTTCAATCCAAATAACAAACATGCCTATCGTATCCGTGTGCAGGGCCCTGCTACTTCTACTGTTTTCTGGGAAAAGGCCGATGAAATTCTGGCTACGTTCCGTTGGCAGGATTAAGTGCCGGTGTCTTGAAAATGTAGACTTTTGTTCGCATAAACTAATATATAAATATGAATGTTAAACTTATAGAAGCTGCTTTGGCAGCTTCTTTTTTGACCATGACTTCTTGCTCTAATCATGAAAAATTGTCGTCGGGTATCGAAATGTCAAATCTTGATACTACCGTCAAACCTTCTGACGACTTTTTCCAGTATGCGTGCGGTGGCTGGATGAAAAACAATCCGCTCCCTTCCGACTATTCTCGTTTCGGCACTTTCGACCAGTTGGCGGAAAACAACCGTGAACAGATTAATGGCATAATTAAAGAGTTGGCAGACAAACCTCAGAAAGAGGGTACCGTGGGGTACCAGATTGCTACTTTGTATAATGCCGTTATGGACAGCGTCAAGCAAAACCAACTTGGTGTGGAGCCTTTGAAGGGCGATTTGGCTAAGGTCGAGGCTTTGAAAGATGTTAAGGAACTCCCAGCTCTTTTGGCTGAACTCCAATCATACGATGTCGATGTCTACTTCTCCCTCTATGTGGGCGCTGATGACAAAAATAGCGATATGAACATTGTACATACTTATCAGAGCGGTCTTGGATTGGGTGAACGTGATTATTACCTCGAGCAGGATGATAATATGAAGCACATCCGCGACGAGTATAAAAAGCACATCAAACGTATGTTTGAACTTTGTGGCTATTCTACCAAGGTGGCCGAGGCTGCTGTTGCCGATGTGATGGAGATTGAAAACCGTCTCGCAAAGTCGCATTACTCAAAGGTGCAGTTGCGCGATCCTCAGGCGAACTATCATAAGATGGCTATGACCGATTTCCAAAAGGAATTTGCTGGCTTCGATTTTGGTGCTTTCTTTAAGGGCGTGGGTCTGCCTGAATTGGATTCTATCAATCTTTCTCAGCCAGAACCAATCCGCGAGGCGGTGGACATTATGACCACTGTTCCGCTTGCAAAACAGAAGAACTATATGTTGTGGGCACTTATCGACCGCGCGGCAACTTCGCTCGGCGACACGCTCTTCAACCAGAACTTTGAATTCTTTGGCCGTGTGCTTTCTGGCACAAAGGAACCTCAACCACGTTGGAAGCGTGCGGTTAGTCAGGTGAGCGGCTCTTTAGGCGAAGCCGTTGGACAGATGTACGTGAAAAAATACTTCCCAGAGGCTAATAAAAAACGTATGGTCCAGCTGGTGAAGAACTTGCAGACGGCTCTTGGCGAACGTATGCAGTCGCTGGCTTGGATGGGCGACACTACTAAGGCTCTCGCTATCGACAAGTTGTCTTCTTTCCATGTTAAGATTGGTTACCCTGACAAATGGCGCGATTATTCGAAACTCGATGTCTCGGGCGCTAATTTGTGGGAACTCCGCAAGGCGGTGTCTCGCTTCAATAACGACTATGCAGTCTCGAAAGCTGGTAAACCTGTCGACAAGGAAGAGTGGCACATGACTCCACAAACAGTTAATGCTTATTATAACCCAAGCACCAACGAGGTTTGCTTCCCTGCTGGCATTTTGCAGCCGCCTTTCTTTGATATGTCTGCCGACGATGCGTTCAACTATGGCGCTATTGGTGTGGTTATCGGACACGAAATGACTCACGGATTTGACGACCAGGGCCGCCAGTTCGACAAGTTCGGAAATCTCCACGACTGGTGGACAAAGACTGATGGCGAGAACTTCAGTAAGAAGGCGCGTGTTATGGCCGAGTTCTTTAACGCTATTGAGGTGGCTCCTGGCGTGCATGCCAATGGTGACTTCACCCTTGGCGAAAACCTTGCCGACCATGGAGGCTTGCAGATTTCCTTCCAGGCCTATAAGATGGCTACAGCGGGAAAGAAACTCCCTGTGGTTAATGGACTGACTGCCGACCAGCGCTTCTTCCTGGCCTATGCCGGTGTTTGGGCTGCCAACATCACCCCTGAAGAGATTCTGCGCCGAACAAAGACTGACCCGCATGCGCTCGGCCGTTGGCGTGTGAATGGCGCACTGCCTCAGGTGCAGGCTTGGTACGACGCTTTTGGCATCGATTCAACCAGCCCTATGTATGTGGCGCCTGAAAAGCGCGTCTCTATTTGGTAAACAGGCTGACAGATGAAAATAATACGGGCATTGCCGATTTTTTAATCGGCAATGCCTTTTTTCTTGTTCTATTTTTCGCTATTTCGGTCCAAACTGCTATTTTTGCAACGGTTTTTACCCTTATTCAAATGAATAAATTCAGGGGGCGCTTGTAAGTCTCCCTTAACAAATAGTTTTTATGATTAAAGTTACTTTTCCAGACGGTTCCGTTCGTGAGTATGAAAACGGAACTACGGGTATGCAAATTGCAGAAAGCATCAGCCAGCGTTTGGCGCAAGATGTACTTTCTATTGGTGTCAATGGCGAAATCCGCGATCTCAACCGCCCAATTAATGAAGACTGTTCTGTAAAGCTCTTCAAATGGGAGGATCCTGAGGGAAAGAAGACCTTCTGGCACACGTCTGCGCACTTGTTCGCTCAGGCTGTTCAAATGATTTACCCTAATGTTAAATTCGGTATCGGTCCGGCCATTGAAAATGGTTTCTACTACGATATCGACCTTAATGGCTACGTGTTGAAGGATGCAGACCTTCCTGCCATTGAAAAGAAAATGATGGAAATCGTCGCTTCCAAGCAGGCGCTCACCCGTGTCGACATTACCAAGGCAGATGCGATGAAGATGTTTGAGGATCGTGGCGAAAACTATAAGACCGAGCTTATCTCGGAATTGGAAGACGGCACAATCACTCTTTACGAGCAGGGCTCTTTTACCGACCTCTGCCGTGGTCCACACCTTCCTGATGTTTGCCCTATCAAGGCGGTTAAACTGACAGCTATTGCAGGCGCATACTGGCGTGGCGATGAGAAACGCACACAGTTGACCCGTGTCTATGGTATCACCTTCCCTAAGAAGAAACTCCTCGATGAGTATTTGGCTTTGTTGGAAGAGGCTAAGAAGCGTGACCACCGTAAGATTGGTAAGGAGATGGAATTGTTCATGTTCTCTGACCGTGTTGGTAAGGGTCTGCCTATCTGGTTGCCAAAGGGTACTGCCCTCCGTCTCCGCCTCGAGGACTTCTTGAAACGCATCCAGAAGAAGTTCGGCTACCAGCAGGTTATCACTCCGCACATTGGTAGCAAGCAGCTTTATGTAACTTCTGGTCACTGGGACCACTATGGTAAGGATTCTTTCCAGCCAATCCACACCCCAGAAGAAGGTGAAGAGTATATGCTCAAGCCAATGAACTGCCCTCACCACTGCGAAATTTTTGCTAGCAAACCTCGTTCTTATAAGGACCTTCCTTTCCGTTGTGCGGAATTCGGTACGGTTTACCGTTATGAGCAGAGTGGTGAGCTTCACGGCTTTACCCGTGTACGTTCATTTACCCAGGACGACGCGCACATCTTCTGCCGTCCTGACCAGGTGAAGGGCGAGTTCCTGCGTGTAATGGACATCATCAACATCATTTTCAAGTCGTTGAACTTCGAAAACTACGAGGCTCAGATTTCTTTGCGCGACAAAAACGACCATGAAAAGTATATTGGTGCCGATGACGTATGGGAAAAGGCCGAGCAGGCAATTATTGAAGCTTGCCAAGAGAAGGGCTTGAACGCCAAGGTAGAATATGGCGAGGCTGCCTTCTATGGTCCTAAGCTCGACTTTATGGTGAAAGATGCCCTTGGCCGCCGTTGGCAGTTGGGTACAATCCAGGTTGACTATAACTTGCCAGAACGCTTCAAGTTGGAGTATACTGGTGAAGACAACCAGAAACACCGTCCGGTTATGTTGCACCGCGCTCCGTTCGGCTCACTCGAGCGTTTCACCGCCGTGCTTATCGAACACACCGCCGGTCACTTCCCTCTCTGGCTCACCCCAGACCAGGTTGCAGTCCTCCCTATCTCAGAAAAATTCAACGATTACGCTCAGAAAATTGCTCAATACCTCGATACGCGCGATATACGCGCTATTGTTGACGACAGAAACGAGAAGATTGGCCGTAAAATTCGCGACAATGAGCTCAAGAGAATCCCTTATATGCTCATTGTAGGTGAAAAAGAGCAAGAAAATGAAGAAGTTTCTGTAAGAAAACAGGGCGGAACTGACCAAGGTTCAATAAAAATTACTAATTTTGCAGACAATTTGTGCAAAGAGGTTGATGAACAGCTCAACGCATGGAAGGCTGACTCAAATGCTCCTAGCTTCAAGTTCTAATTTAGTACAAACAAATTTATAGGAGGATACGATTATCGCACCGCAAAAACCTTTTCAAAAGAGACCTGCCGGCACTGGTGTTGCAGGACCTCGAGTAGGCGCTGGAAATACTGCTGAAAACAATCAAGGCGCTAATAATGGCGTCGACCGCAACCGCGCCGCAAAGAAGAACGACCAGCCTTTTTACAGGACTAACGACCAAATTCGTGTTCCTGAGGTTCGTCTTGTTGGTGAAAATGTTGAACAGGGTGTCTATCCTATCGAAAAGGCTAAGCAGATAGCTGATGAGCAGGAACTTGACCTCATCGAAATATCTCCAACTGCTGTTCCTCCTGTTTGTAGAATTGCTGACTACCAGAAGTTCCTTTACCAACAGAAAAAACGTGAAAAGGAACAGAAGGCCAAACAGAAAAAGGTCGAGGTTAAGGAAATTCGTTTCGGTCCGCAGACTGGCGATAACGACTACGCCTTCAAACTGAAGCACGCCGAAGAGTTCCTTAAAGAAGGCAATAAGGTGAAAGCCTATGTTTTCTTCAAAGGTAGATCTATCCTTTTCAAGGATCAGGGCGAGGAAATCCTCGGACGCTTTATGGCCGACCTTGAAGAACTGGCTAAGGTAGACCAGCAGCCTTTGCTCGAGGGTAAGAGACTCTCTATTATGCTCTCGCCTAAAAAGGCTAAGTAATTAAGATTATAGATTTTTCTATATAATTATTAAAATTTTAAGTAAAATGCCAAAATTAAAGACTAATTCCGGTGCCGCAAAAAGATTCCTTCTTACCGGATCAGGAAAAATTAAGAGAAAGCACGCTTTCAAACGTCACATCTTGACTAAGAAGAGCAAGAAGCAGAAACTCAGCCTTACTCACTGGGGCCTTGTTCAGCACGCTAACATGCCTGCTGTTCGCGAACTTCTCGGTCTCCGTTAAGTTGTTTCTCTCTTAAATTATTATTAATTTTTGATTTTATTAACCGATCGTCTAGCTCTCTAAGTTCTCATTATTTGGGACGCTAACGCTCACAAATTTCTAAATTATGCCAAGATCAGTCAATCACGTAGCTTCACGTGCAAAAAGAAAGAAGATTCTTAAGCTTACCCGCGGTTACTATGGCGCTCGTAAGAATGTTTGGACCGTTGCCAAGAACACTTGGGAAAAAGGTTTGACTTATGCTTACCGCGACCGCAAGAATAAGAAGCGTACCTTCCGTGCTTTGTGGATTCAGCGTATCAACGCTGCTGCCCGTCTCGAAGGCTTCTCTTATTCTAAGCTTATGGGCTTTGTTCACAAGTCTGGTGTTGAAATCAACCGTAAGGTCCTTGCTGACCTCGCTATGAACAACCCTGAGGCTTTCAAGGCTATCATCGACAAGGTTAAGAACGCTTAAGTTGTTCTAACTAAATAAAAAAGGGAACCGTAACCGGTTCCCTTTTTTAGTTTATTGCTTTATGAAACTTAGAACTTTTTGTAAGGACGATGCCCCGATAATTCTTGGTTGGATTGCTGACGAGTTGGAGTTCCGTAAATGGAGTGCCGACCGTTACCCGTCTTATCCTCCTTCTCCAGCCGATATGGTGGCTATCTATTCGTCGGGTTCTGTTTATCCCTTTACTGCTGTAAATAATGCTGGAGATGTTGTCGGACACTTTATTCTGCGTGTTCCCAATCCAGACAAACCTCGCCAGTTCCGTATGGGATTTGTCATTCTCCATCCTGCGTTGCGCGGTAAAGGCTATGGGCGCGAATTGGTGGGGTGTGTGCTCGATTATGCGAAAAACTTTTTGAATGCCGAATCGGTTTCCCTTGGCGTGTTCTTAAACAATCCTTCTGCAAAGCGTTGTTACCAGGCTGTAGGTTTTGTTACTGTGGGTCAAGAGGCGTATTCTATCGGTGGTGAGATTTGGTATGGCGTTGAAATGGTGTGCAGGGTTTAACCCCAATACTGGTGAACGTAAATATAATAGAGTAATGTGAAAAGCATAATCCATACATTTTGCATAATGGTATACGCCAATAGCCGCTTGATTTTCCTTTTACCCTCTATCCTCAGATGCAGTTGTGTGATGAATACAAGTGTGAGCGTTGGTAGTGCAAAGAATGGAAAGGTTAGTATAGCTCCAATAAAGTCGGTATATACTATTACGTTGCTGAATAGCAGCCAAAAAAGTAAACTGATTATTACTATTGAAAACTTGCTCCGTTTGTCAGGTTCATAACCAAGGGATTTTAACGTGTAAATAGAAAATATCGTCATTAAAGAGATAAATAATAACCCTACGAAAAGCGCTAAAATCCATTTCATTGGGACTGTGGTTATCTTGAATGGATGCTCTACATCTCCTGTAATTTTGTAGAAATTGATAGTTTCTTGCTTTAAATCAACGAATTGGCTAACGTATATTTTGCCGGTTTCGGGGAAGTAAACTGCTATTCTTTTATCTAATTCATAACAATTTAAGTCAACTGACAGTTTTCCTGTTGTTGTGTGATAAACTTTGTTCCAACTGAGTCTGAAGAAATCAATAGAGTCCTTTCCTGCATTAAAGACAAAAGAACTATTGTTGTCGATGCCTGGCCTGTTTTCTTTTATGTCGCCTGTAGCAGGCTCTAATTCCTGCTGTTCGACTGTATCTGTGTCTTGTTTGTCGACTCGCCCATTTTTTTCCAATAAATCTTTTATCTCCCAGTCGCTATAAAACCAGGCATAGAACTCGTTACCAATCGCTCCACTTTCTACTCTTATTTTGGCGCAAGGATTGTATTTGTACCCCATAACTTGGTCTCCCGCTTTTGTGGTTGTGAATGTTAAGAATAGGAGTAATGATAATAGGTACTTCGTTGTTCTCATAAACGGTCAAAGATAGATGTTCTGGAATTAAATAAATGCAAATACTGTTTTATAGTTGTCCGTCAAGTGGGGGAAATGTTTCCCAATGTGGTAATCCTTCTTATCTTCTTCTTACAAACTGTCAGCCTGCAACAAGACGCATTGCTTGACACCCTGCGAAGAATATGCAGAAAATGGTGCCAATTATCGATATGGCTACAATTCTGCCGCTGGTGGGCTTGAAATCGCCTTCTGTCGTTATCTTATCCATCCATGTCTTCTTGCGAATGGCTATGTATAGCCTATAGCAACCATATCCGCAGGTTAATCCAATAATGGTGCCGACGAAAATGTCGAGGGGATAGTGGACACCCAGATAAATACGCGAGTAGGCACAGATTGCCGCCCATGTGAACAAGCAGACTGTCGCCGCCTTGTGTTTCAACAGTAGGGCGAACAGAAGTGCCAAACCGAAGCAGTTCGACGCGTGGCTCGATGGAAATCCGTATGGACCGGCTCTGAATCCGCATACGTAGCTCAGGCTGTCCATTATGCTGGGGTCGTGGCTCGGTCTGGGGCGTGCCACAAGCGGTTTCAGTAGTCCTGATGTGATTTGGTCGCAGAGCAATATGGTTAGCGCTGCGCAAAGTATTAACGCTATGCTTTCCTTCTTTTTGTCTTTTACCACAACGTAGAGCAGGGCCAGATAGAAAGGTGTCCACATCAGCATCTGCGATGCCAGCCACATGGTGGTATCGCCAAATGCGTTATGTTGGCCACTCAGGTTCAGTGTTACCATCAGGCTCTTGTCTGTTGCTATCAGTTGGTCTAACATGTCTCTTATTTGTTTCAGGTGTCAAAAAAAAGACTTGCGGTATCGCAAGTCTTTTTTATTGTTTGGTCAGCTATTAGCCAATTTTGAATGCTACAGGAAGTTTGAACTTAGAACGTACGTTCTTGGTACCGTTCTGGGCAGGAGCCCAACCCTTCATCATCTTAACAACTCGAACAGCTTCCTTGTCAAGTGCTGGGTCAATTGAACGAACAACCTCAACGTCTGTTACTGTACCGTTCTTCTCAACTGTAAACTGTACGATAACAGTTCCCTGTGTTCCGGTTTCAAGAGCAGCCTTTGGATATACAAGGTTCTTTGAGAGGTAGCTTCTTAAACCGTTCATACCGCCAGGGTATTCAGCCTTTTTCTGAACCTTGATGTATATCTGGTTATCGTTATCCTCTTCTTCTTGTATCTGAACTGGTTCGTCAAGAATTGGCTTCGCGTCTTTAACTTCGGCACCAGTATCTTCAGTATTTAAATCGAGCTTTTTAGTTTCAGCCTTTTCATCTTTCTTGAATTCGGTTGGCATCTGCTCAGGAATTACTTCTGGTGCTGGTGGTGGCGGTGGCGGTGGAGTGTTCTGCTCGGTAATTGGAGCACTTTCCTCCTCGATTTCCTCCATCTGGATGCCTTCGTCTTTTGTGACAGGTTTCAAATCGCGCTGGCTCCATTCAAATGCAATGAACACTGCACAGACTGCGATAAGAAGACCCATCAGAATGAAGTTCGATTTTTCGTTTTCCAAATCGGCTTCGTACGATTTTTTGATCTCCATTTGTTTATTATGTTTTTGTTTTTCGTTTTTTACATCAGTTACGCAAATTTAATCAAAAATTCATTATTACGAATTTATTTTCCACTTTTGTTATGGACTATCTTTCTTTTTTTTGCTTGTCTCCTCTGTTTTAAATTCCGATTCCAAAACAAAAAAGACTTGTGTTTCCACAAGCCTTTTTTCTCTGGGTTTATCTGTTTAAACTAAAATTGACGGGCAGCTGGAAGACCGAACGTACTTTCTTTCCTCCTTTCTCGGCTGGTTCCCAATTGTTTAGTAATTTAACCACTCTGACGGCTTCTCTGGACAAAATCGGGTCTATTTCGCGTATAACCGTAATGTCTTCAATTGTGCCGTCTTTATTGACGGTAAATCTTATTAATACAGTTCCTGTGATACCTGCTTCTAGTGCTGCTTTCGGATACACGAGGTTCTTTGAGAGATCAGCTCTCAGATTTCCGTTGTATTTTGCGGTTTTGTCTACCTTTTTGTAGTCCCAGATGATGTTGTCATCTGGATCTGTTTCTTTTACTATTTCAATCGGTTTTGTCAGTATAGAGGCGTCGGGGGTCTCTTTTGTTGGGTCCAACTCTCCTGTTATAGGTGTGGTTTTTGTATCGGCCTTTTCATCTTTTTTGAATACAGGATCCGTAATTTGGGGTTCTTCTATAACAGGTGGTGGCGGTGGCGGCGTACTTATTATAATTGGAACAGGGTCGGTTTCTATTATTGCAGTTGGCATCATGTCTTTAATGGTAAAATGCTTTGCGTCTTTATTCGACCATTCCAACACAATGAAAGATGCGCATAGGGCGATTAGTAGTCCCATCAGGAACATGCTCGACTTTTCATTTTCCAAATCGGCATCAAAAGCTTTCTTAGTTTCCATGGCTCTTCTGATTTAAATTGTTAATAATTAAGCAGTGTTTTTCTTATTGCAATATAGCATATTTTATTTGATTAATACAAGTAAAAAGGCTGGTTTTTACAAATAAATCTGTAAAAACCAGCCTTTTATGCTGTTCAACATTGTTTTTCGTGCAGGACTCTTAATTCTTTACTTTCAAAGTGTGGTAGTCCTTGCTATAGCGGAGCATTTGTTCGGTGTAGCCTTCGTTATAGCGTATCTTGATGTCGGTTATCTCGCCTTTGTCGTTGGTGACGGCTTCGTATACTGGGTTTACGAAACCTTTATAAGGGGCTATGTTGAGTTTCGCATAGCGTTCTTTCACCTCTTTGTGTAGCTTTTGGTCTACCTTTACGCCGTATTCCTCTACCAGATGCTTTGCTCCTTCGAAGTCTCCCTCGCTCTTTACTCGCTGAATCTCTGCCAAGAGTTGTCCGACGAGTGTGCGCATCTTTTCATAATCGTTGATGCGGACAAAGGTTTTCCCGTCTTTGTTGACGAACTCGACCACATTGTCTTTTTTGCCGTGCTCGTAAATCCAACGAGCTATGAGTTGGCGGTTGCGCATGTGCGCTTCTTCTATATCTTTGCCATCTTCAATACGCATTAGCTGGGTCATCAGTCCGTTGTTCATATAGCTGTAGTATTCGGCTTTGTAGGCTTCTGTGTTAGGCAGTAGGCCAAGCTCTACCAATTTTGGATCTGCCTCGTAGTAGAGGCCGAACAAGTCGGCACGGGCTTCCTCTATAGTGGCTCCGTAGGCTTTCAAGGCATCCTGGTCCACGCCTGGCAACAACTGTCCGGAACCATGGCCCAGACATTCGTGGAGGTCGGTATGGATGTTGTCTGTTATAAAGCCATATTTTTCTAAAAGGTCGCGTTCTGTCTGGCTGTATACGAACTCTTCCTTAAATCCGTTCCCTTTGGCTGCCTCGTCGTATGCGCTGGTTATGTTTTCTATTGTCACGCTTTTTGAACCGTGCTCTTGCCTTATCCAGTTGCTGTTGGGCAGGTTGATGCCGATAGGGGTGGCAGGGTAGCAGTCGCCCGCCAGAATGGCAACATTGATCACCTTTGCTGATACACCCTTGACTTTCGATTTCTTGAAGCGTTGGTCAACAGGCGAGTGGTCTTCAAACCACTGTGCGTTATCGCTAAGAATTTCTGTTCGCTTGGTTGCTTCCAGGTTCTTATAGTTCACAATCGCTTCCCAGCTGGCCTTCATTCCCAGAGGGTCACCGTAGGTTTCAATAAAACCGTTCAAGAAGTCGATGTGGTTGGTGGTGTCCTTTACCCAGGTGATGCTGTAGTCGTCAAATGTTTTCAGGTCTCCGGTCTGGTAGAAACTGATGAGTTTTGCAATGGTCTGCTTCTGCGGATCGCTGTCGGTCACTTCCATTGCTTTGTTCAACCAATAGACTATTTTTTCGATGGCTGGCGAGTACATACCGCCAATCTTCCAGGTCTTTTCAACCAGTTTTCCGCCCTCTTTCACCAGTTTGCTGTTCAAACCATAGCTGATTGGGGTGGCGTCTTTAGGGTCTTTCTGGGCACCATAGAATTTCTCCACCTCTTTTTGGCTGACACCTTCGTAGTAGTTGTTTGCCGATGTGGCAATCAGGTCTTCACCTTTTGCCTGGTTAACCCTTTTTGCGCAAACCGACGGATCGAACATGACAGGAACCAACTCTTTCAATAACTCGTCTACGTTGTTGTTGTAGGCGTAGAGTGGAAGGTATTTGCTGTCGATGCTCCGGACTGCTGTCTCAAAGTAAGTCTGGCTGAATTCAGGCAGGAATTTGTCCATACCGTAATGGTGATGTATGCCGTTCGAGAACCAAACACGTTTCAGGTAGTTTTCTAATTGTTCAAACTGTTTGGCGTCTTTCTCTTTCGGATAGTGTTGGTAAATGGCTTCTAGAACGTCGCGGATGGCCAGGTTGTATTTGCAGTTCTGGTCAAAAAGGATGTCTCTTCCCTGAAGGGCCGCTTCTGTCAGATAGTAAATCAGTTTTTTCTGCTGTAGTGGCAGGGTGTCGAACCCTGGCACTTGGTAGCGTAATATCTGTAGGTCGTAGAACCGGTCTACGTGGTAGTCAAACGTGGTTGCGTCGTTGTTTGTCGAAACGCTGCTGCATCCGGCTGTTGTCAAAGCTGTCATAATGCCTATAAATTTTGTCTTTATTGATTTCATTGTTGTATTATGTGATTGGCTATTCGCTGTTTTTTGCGTCTATGTTCTCTATCAGAATCCACTGCCCCTTGCTCTTTTTGTCGAACTGGTAGGCGTCGTAGGTGAAGTCGGGTCCGTAATACGAGTACAAGCCTTTGTAGAAGGGCTCCGATGGCGACAAATGGTCCATCACTATCCGTTTGTTGTCTTTGTCGTAGTTCAAGGCCACACGGGCCTCGTTGTTGTATTGCAGCACAATGCGGTTGCTGGTTTTGCCCGCACCTTTGAATGGCGACACGCTGCCGAATGTGGCTGTTTTCTCGTTTTTAGACAACTTCAGGGTCTCTGCCACTTTAAAGTCGGTCAGGGCGTCTCCGCCCCCCCAGCCGAGCAGAATGTAATACTCGTTGCCGTCTTTTTTGGCCTTTATTGCGTTGTAGTAGAGGGCTCCGTACCAGTTGTCGGTGCCAATACGGCTACCGGTGCCTGGTGTGTACGAATTCCCTTTTATTTTCAATGGAATGGGTTTGACCTTCTGCTTGGTTCTTTTCTTGTTGGGCTTTAGTTGAAGGAAGCCTCCGTAGCCGTATGTCTTGTCGCTTAACGGATAGTTCCAGGTGTAGATGCGAAGTTCTTTGTCGTCGCTGTAGCATTTGCCCATGTTGGCTAGTTCTTCGAAACGGTAGTCAAAAGTGCTGTCATTTTGCAGTAGCAGCCCTAGTTCTTGGCCTATTTGCTGGCTCACAACGTTGCTCAAACTGTCGCTGTCGCTGTTTCTAAGGGTCTCGAAAAGAGCCGCAAGCCGCTGTGTGTCTGGCGTATAGCCATTCCCCTCTTGTGCCTGTACGTTCAGTGTTGCTGTCAGTGCGGTGCCCAAGCCTATTATGGCCTTTCCTATGTGTGCGCTTATCTTCATCCTTATTTTGTGCGATTTCTTCTCAAATATAGTCATTTTTTATGGCTTCCTCTCTATTGTTCTAATCTTGCTTTAATAATAATAATGTGTTACCTTTGTACTATATGGATTCTTGGTGACTGGCTCCCCGTTTTTTTAGGACTGTCAGGCATCGTAAAAACGTTTTTTGTTCGATTCCCCCTTAGTGGGATTTATATTTTAATTGAATACATGACCGAATCTGTTGGGGCGCTTTTGTCTCAAATAAATACGCCTGCTGATCTCAAGAAACTGTCTATAGACCAGCTTCCACAATTATGTGCTGAACTGCGCCAGTTCATTATTGATGAACTCTCGGCTAATCCTGGACATTTTGGTGCTAGTCTTGGTGTCGTTGAACTAACAGTTGCATTGCACTATGTGTACAATACACCCGACGATTCCATTGTTTGGGATGTGGGGCATCAGGCCTATGCCCATAAAATTCTGACGGGCCGGAGAAACAAGTTCGCTACAAACCGTAAACTGCATGGCATTTGTGGCTTCCCTAATCCGAAAGAGAGCGAATACGATGCCTTTATTGCGGGGCATGCGTCTAACTCTATCTCTGCCGCTTTGGGTATTTCTGTTGGACAGACGCTCGACAAGTCGGCCAAGCGGGCTGTTGCTGTTATTGGCGATGGCGCTATGACTGGTGGTCTGGCTTTTGAGGGCTTGAACAATGCGTCTTCTTGCCGCAATAATCTTACCATCATCCTCAACGATAACCATATGGCTATTGACCATGTGGTCGGTGGACTTAGTAACTATTTGGTCCGCATCAACACTTCTAAGCGTTACAACTCGTTCCGCACCAAGGTTTACAGGCTGTTCCGGAAAATGGGTTGGATTAAGGAGGACGAGTTTGGAAAATATACCCAGCGAAACAATTCCCTTAAAGCGTTTATCACAAACCAACATACCCTTTTCGAAGGACTTAGTGTCCGTTATTTCGGACCTGTTGATGGACACGATGTGGTGAATTTGGTGAAGATTCTGCAAGATGTTAAGGACTTTAATGGTCCGAAGATCATTCATATCCGTACAAAAAAAGGTAAGGGCTTTAAACCGGCTGAGGAGTGTGCTACCGAATGGCATGCGCCTGGTAGGTTTGATAAGAATACGGGTAAACGTATTGTTCCTGAAATTAAGAACGACCAGCCTCCGCTGTTCCAAGATGTTTTCGGACACACTCTTTTGGAGTTGGCGCGCGATAATGACCAAATTGTTGGTGTTACTCCTGCTATGGCTACGGGTTGCTCTATGACTTATATGATGAATGAAATGCCTAACCGCACGTTCGATGTCGGTATTGCCGAAGGGCATGCCGTTACTTTCTCGGCGGGTTTGGCGAAGGAGGGTAAACTGCCGTTTTGTAACATTTATTCTTCCTTTATGCAGCGGGCTTACGACAATGTAATTCACGATGTGGCCTTGCAAAACCTCAATATGGTTATTTGTCTTGACCGGGCCGGACTTGTTGGCGCCGACGGCGCGACTCACCATGGGGTGTTCGACTTGGCTTGTTTCCGTGCGGTTCCTAACCTTACGGTTGCTTCTCCTCTCAACGAGATTGAACTCCGTAACCTGATGTTTACCGCTAGCCAGCCAAATATGGGACCTTTCATTATCCGTTATCCGCGTGGACGTGGTTATGTGGCTGACTGGCATTTGCCTATGCATGTTTTGCCTGTTGGTAAGGGGTGCTGTATTCACGATGCCGGTGCCGATGCCAAGGTTGCTGTGTTGTCTCTCGGACCGCGTGGTAATGTGGCTTTAAAGGCTTTGGAACTGATGGATGCAGTTTCGCAAGATGGTATTGGTGTTTACAATATGGTTTTCGCCAAGCCTCTCGATTCTGATTTGGTTCTGGCGGTTGCCAAGCGTTATAAACGCATCGTTACAATTGAAGAAGGGGCTCTCGCAGGTGGATTTGGTTCTGCCGTATTAGAGTGTCTGGCCGATGCGGGACTCTCTATCCCTGTCCACCGTATTGGTATCCCAGACCATTTTATTGAACACGGTTCTCAAGATGAACTCTATGCTATTCTGGGTATGGATGCCGACGGACTGCGGAAAACTTTTGCTGATGAACTGCTGAAATCCTAATATATAGGGTAGTGATGTAAAACAGGAGTGGCGGACAAGTTGCTTGTCCGCCACTCCTGTTTTTATGGTGTTTCTCGACGCTTTTGCGTTTCCTGCTACAGGAACTTTAATCTACAAATCCAATTGTGCTTGGAGCCTGAGCTTGGCAATGCCGTCCATCACTTGTTCGATAAGGCTGTGTCTGCCGTCGTTGTTTATGCTGGTATCACCAAGTCCGTTGACTGGTTGTTGGTTCTTTATCCGGGCTTCAATTAGCTCGCGTTGTTTGTTGTCTCGTTTGCAGGCGCGTTCTATACAGACGTCAGTAGGCGCCTCAACGGTCCATATATAGTCGAATCGCTCATTTAAATGCGATTGGAACAAGATGGCCGATTCGAATCCCACAATCTGGTGTCCTTTATCGGCTTGTTGTGCAGCCCATTGCTCAAAATCTTTCCAGACTGCTGGGTGTACGATGTTATTTATCGCAGAGAGTAGTTGCTTGTCGTTGAAAATCTTGTTGGCGATGAAGGGTTTGTTGAGTTGTCCGTCAGCCAAATAGCATTCCGCTCCCAGCACTTCAATCAATTGTCGTCGTAAGTCTTGGTCAGAGGTTTGCAGGTCCTTTGCCCGACTGTCGCTGTCGTATACGGGTACGTCCGCTATGCGCAGAAGCGCTGAAATAACGCTCTTGCCGCTGCCTATGCCGCCTGTAATGCCAAGTTTAATCATTTTTCTCTGTTACGTAGTCTACCGAAGAAGGCATAATCTCTACCGAGTTTATCATGTCTTCTGCTCCAGTTATTCGTAATGGTATTCTCGAACCGACCGCGTCTTCTGGGTTTGCAAACACGGTCAGCTTGTCGGCTGTTACTTTGTCGTAGTTGCTAAGCCCAACGTGGAATTTTACTTTTACCATAACGGGGAACGTCCTTATTTTAAATCCCTTGTTTGCTTTTTTTGTCCTGACAGGAACTTCCAATACCTTCTCGGTGTAGCGTTCCGAGTGCTGTATGCAGTTTACGCTGTCTTGTGAGAAAGAAACGTTTGGAGCGTCGATTAGTTTTACGCGTTGGTTTCGCGTTCCACTTATGTCGGTAAGTTCCGCATATTCAGTTTCTATATGGTCTATCGAGTCAATTACCGATTTTATTCCGAAAATGGTGATATGGCTCGGTTTTATTTCCAGGTCGCCTTGCTGGATGTATTGCTGTGCCATTCTAACGGTTCCGTTAAAAACAACGGGAACTTCTTTCTTGGTCAGTTCCTTAAATTCCAGGTCTATGCTTGAGGGCGATATCCTTAGAATCTTGGTCGATGGGTTTAACTGTTTTTGTATCTGGCTCTCAAACTCTGCTGTTGGTAGGCTGTAGGTTCCGTCGGTGTAAGCGCTGATGTCGATGGCAATAGGATTGTAGCTGTGCATCCAGCGGTATCTTACCAGCGAAGTTCCGTCGTCGGTAACGGTTATTAGCAGGCGTTGGGGAAGCTCGGCTTGCTGTACCAGTCCTTCTGGAGCCTTTTCGTATGTGATAGGTATCTGTATGATTGTCTCGTATTCCTTTCTCATTGCCTGTAGGGCCCACAAGCCTGTTGACACGATTAAGAAAAAAACAAAGATTAGAAGGTCCCTACTGGTTAGGAACTTTCTAATCTCTTTCCCTTCGTGTTTCAGATACTTTAAAAGGAATGGTTCTTCCTTCCTACTCATCCTACTCGCTTTTATTTTTAAATCTGCTTGACGCCAGAGTCTACTGATGGGAAGACTGAATTCAAGTCTACCTTAACTTTTACGCCTTGTGCAATTTCAATCATTGCGTAAACGTCGTTAATCTCCTTAATAACGCCGTGTATGCCGCCACCAGTTACGACCTTGCTGCCAACACCAAGCGAAGCTCTGAACTGCTGGATTTCCTTCTGTTTCTTCTGCTGTGGGCGGATCATAAAGAAGTACATAATGGCGAAAATGGCAACCATCATAAATATAGAGCCCATTGCACTAGCTCCGCCTTGTGCCTGAAGTAAAACTAAGTTTGTCATATTTCTTTTCTTTTTTGTGTTTTGTTTACTGTTTGTTGCTGTAGAAGGCCACCTTCATCAGCTTGTTCTCTTTTCTAAGGTCCTCAACAAGGGCGTCGAGCACGCCATTAATGAAGGTGTTGCTCTTGCTTGTGCTGTATTCCTTAGCTATTTCAATATACTCGTTGAGGGTTACATTGACAGGTATGGTTGGGAAACTGATGAGCTCGGCAAGCGCAGTCTGCATAATGATGCGGTCCATAAACGCAATACGGTCAGTGTCCCACTTTTTTGTGTCGATGTGGCTGTCAATCATCTCGTTGTACTCTTTCTCGTTGGCAATAGCCGTTCTCAACAAGGTGCTGACGTATTCTTGGTCTTCTTCGTCTTTCAGCATTGGCAACAGTTCTTGTTTGGTGCCGTTTTCCTCTTTGTAGGCTTTAATGGTTTTTACGACGAAACTGTGGACGATTTCCAAGTCTGCGTTCCAGTAAATAGAGGTGTCTTCCAAATCCTTGCCTAGCAGTTCGCTGCTTGCTATAACCTGACGGAAGATTTTCTTCCACAACTCTTTGTCTTCATCGTAGGTGCTGTCGAGACCTTCGTTGTTGTACTTTTCGTAAAGGTCAAACGCCATAATGGCCTCCAGCAGCGATTTGATAACTGTGTTCTTCTTTGCCGACCAACTCAACTCGTGTTCTTCTGCATACTGCATCAGTTCCTCTGTTTCGGCAACTTGCTTTGCAAATTTGTTGGCAATGAATTTTTTGCTCGGCATTCTTAAACCATCTCCGGCTTCTGTACCCTTCTTTTTCAAACGGTTTTCAGCATATTCGGTGATGGCTGGAATCAGTAGCAATAGGTAGATATACAGGTCGTATGTCTTCTCAATGCTGTCTTTCAGTTCTCCTTCTGCCTTTCCCAGGTTTTGGTCTTCTCCTTTGTAGTAGGCGTAGAGAATCTGAATCACCTTAATACGGAGCAAAATTCTGTTTATCATCTTCCTTTCAAAAAATTTTTACAAAGTTAGTTCATTTTTTGCAGAAAAAATAGGCTTATCCATAAAAAAGCGCCATGCGTGTGGGTGTCTTCCCGCATACATGGCGCAAGTATAGTGTTTAACGTTGTTTGCTTTTAGAAAACGATATTGTCGAGGCAGACGTAGGTTGGGGTGTTCAAGCCGTAGCTTCCCTTGTCACTGCCGTCGTAGGTCAGTACTACCTTTTTCACTCCTTTCAGGGCGCTGAGGTCAACTTTTGTCCACTCGCCGCAGATATAGGTCTTTTTGTTTCTGAAGTCTGCCAAGTAGTAAGTGGTCTCTCCAACTTTCTTGCCGTTGGCGTCGAAACCGGTGAAGTTTACCGCAAACCATGCTCCTTTTGAGAATTTTGTCGAAAAATCGTTGCCGTCGCGGATTACTTTGTAGGCGTAGGTGCTGTTGTTCACCATTACGCTCTTCAGGTCGGTTGCTTTGTCGAAGGTGATGGTTGCGCTGTCGGCATAGGCAATGGCGAAGGTCTTTGAACCGTTAGCGCCGCTGGTCCCGTAAACGTACATCTCGTTCGTGTATACGCCATCCACTGTGCTGTCTGCAAGTGTCGAATAACCGAAACCCATCCAACTCTGTCCATAGCTGCTAACGCTTAGGGTGTTTCCGAATGTTGTTGTCTTTGTGGTGAAACTGCCTTTGTAGTCGGTAGCTCCCCATTGTCCTTCGCTTGCTACACCGGTGGTGTCGCCTTTCCAATATCCTTTGCTGTCTACTTCCAGATCTTCAAAATCGATTGTTGTTTGCGTGGTTATGGGCATGTTTTCGTCTTCGTCATCATCGTCACTACACGATTGCATACCGAAACTTACTGCACCGATGAGGAGCAGATACACGAATTTGAATTTGTTTTTTAACATGATGGGTACTTTTAGTGATTAATTGTTCTTTACCTCAATTTCCTAAAAGTCTTGGGGGGAATATATACATAATGAGTCCTCCGGTTCTTTTTCCCAGAACTCTTTTGCTATGTTTTTCCTATTCTCTTAATCCCGAGAGCTTTAGAAGTATGCTTTTAGGTAGGTCTTCTGACTTGTTCCCAGTTCTGGCGGCCTTCCCACCCGTCGGGTAGTGGCGGTTTCCTCCTTTTTGGCGGATGCCTTTCTGTTTTTTGTGGAACTTACAGCAGCGGGTACTGTTCCCGACTTTCACGGGATTCCCTTTTAAAATCTGCACTTGGGGTGCTGACTGCCTAAAGGCGTCACAAAATTACGCAATTTTCAGCTTGTTTCTACTTAATTGTTTTTGTTTTTTTTGAGCTCTTCACTTGGTCTTAAGTCCGTCTGTCGCGGCTTCCATGCCTATCAGTGCGCTGCACGTTACGAACGAGGTCATGCTTACTCCTAAAATCCCGTGCAGGTTCAAATTCTGCCCGGTAAGCAACAGGTTTTCTACTGGCGTTTTGGGTGGTAGAAAGGTCAGCAGGGTGTTGTTGGCGTCTTTACGCAAACCATAGGCGCTTCCGTCGCGTGTGCCGGTGTAGTCTCTGTAGGTCAGTGGCGTGCTGGTGTATATGCGGTCTGTTGCCTCGCGCAGGCCTGGTATCTGTTTCTCCGCTATACGAAGGCACTGTTCTGTTTTTGCAGCCTTAAAGGCTTCGTAGTCGCTGCCTCTGTGGCCTATTTTGGTGTCCTTCCATTCGGAAAGTTCTTCCATCTGCATAGGGCATAACAGGTCTATGCTGCTTGCGTACTTTTGGTC
Organism: Bacteroidales bacterium UBA3297; assembly: GCA_002362105.1. GTDB lineage: Bacteria > Bacteroidota > Bacteroidia > Bacteroidales > Paludibacteraceae > Physcocola. The sequence goes on along the minus strand of DETD01000008.1, from coordinate 19,331 downwards.
TGGTGTTGTGCATCCGTAGCTTACGAGAAGCCCTTTCGGGCATTCTGGTGAACTGATGTTCCAAATATCGGCCCCTTCTTCGTAGAGGTAGAGGTTTTTGTTCTGGTAGGGTAGTGTTTCGGGTTTTATGGCAATGTTGGCGGTAAACATTCCGTAGGTGTTCTCCATACGGTCAATGCGTTTCTTATAGGGCTTTCGTAGTCCGACCTCTTCACTGACCAGGCTGAGTGTGGTGGCCGGGTGTGCGTTCGATATGAATATCCTGCCTTCGTAACGCTCCCCATTTGAACAGAGGGCCGCACTTATTTTTCCCGCTTCCCCTTCCAATTGGGTCACCTGCGCTTTGGTTACCAGAGTGACGCCCATTTTGCGTAAATTTTCGCACATGCGGTTGGTGAGTGTTTCTCCCCCTCCGGCCAGTCGGTAGGCTCCTTCTATGAAGGAATTGTTTATCTGTGCGAACACGTAGAAGGGCAGGCTTTCAGGACGCAATTCCATTTTCAGTGAGGTGCCGCTTATTACGTTTCTGAGCCTTTCGTCGCCGATGGTTCCGGCCAGTACCTGGTAGGCTGGCGTAGTGAATGCCTCGTTGTTGTAGAAGTCGTCGGCTGTGCGGCTGCCTAGGGCGTCGAACAGGTGTGCCCCTACGTTGGCTTGTGCCTCGTCGTATTTTTTCAGGTTGTTTTTCTGGTCAGGAAACTGTTCGGCTAGTGCGGCCTGCCAGGCTTCGTGACCCTGTGCGAAGCGGTAGTGTTCGTGACCGATTACCACTTCGTCGAAACACTGCTCGTCCATTTTTTGCCAGGGTAGGTCCATTAGTCCGAAAAAGTCGAACAACCGATTCAGCGGACGGCCTTCGTCTAGTCCGCCCACATAGTGGAAGCCTGCGTCGAAGTGGGTCCCCCGGCGTTTGAAACTTTGCAGACAGCCGCCCATCTGTATGCCTTGTTCCAGCACACATACGTTCATGCCGTGTTTGGCGAGTATATAAGCGCATTCTAGTCCGCCCAGTCCGGCTCCTATTATTACTACGTCGTATGTCATTTTTCTTTTTCCTGTGTTTTGTTTTATAGGTAGTAGATGGCGAAACCCAATACGCCTGAGGTTATAATCAGGTATATCGGATTTTTCTTATAGAAGAACACTGCTACAAAGGTGGCTATGCAGATGGCCGCGCTTATCAGGTGTTCTTTCAGGTTGCTTCCAAAGTTTTCCTGTTTCCATGCTATTTCCAAATTGCTGCTGGCTCCTTCTACGTAGTTGTGTATCAGGTCGCAGTCGACCATCATTAGTAGTCCTGCGCTGAAAATCAGTCCTACAACGGCTGGCCGTAGCCCGGAATAAAGGTATTGCACATATCGGTTCTTCTCGTTTTTAAATAGGAATTTTATTACGGCCCACATCATTAGCAGACTGGGTAGTACAAGGGCAAAAGTTGCTGTTAGCGAGCCCGAAATTGCGGCTGGCAGTCCGTAACCATGGCTGAGTGGCACTTGGTAGCCCACATAGGTGGCAGCGTTGATGGAGATAGGGCCGGGTGTCATTTGCGACAGGGCCAGCAGGTTGGCAAACTCGCTGGTGTTCATCCAGCCATAGTCGTTCACTACCGAGAATTGGATGAGCGAAATCATGGCATAACCGCCTCCGAAACCGAACAGGCCTATGTGGAAGAATACGGTTGCCAACTGTTGGCACAGGGTTAGCATGGTTCCCCTCCTTTCTTCCCCATAAGGCTGTAATTGATTATGCCCCAAAGCAGTCCGCCCAGAGCTGCCGCTAAAATGACGTAAATGGGCGATAGATAGAACACACAAACGGCTATCACCGCCAATACTGGTATCCATATGGTTTTTGCGCTAAGTCCCACACTTTTCACCATTTTCAACGAGGGGGCGAGTATCAAGGCCACCACACAGGGCCTGATGCCTTTGAATATGGCATTTACCACTTCGTTCTCCCACATGGTGTTGAAGTAGGTCGCCAGTACGATGATGATGACGAACGAGGGGAGGGCGGCACCAACCATTGCTGCCAGCGAGGCCTTTATTCCCTTTATTCGGTAGCCGACGTAGAGGGCTGTGTTGATGGCGAATACGCCGGGTAGTGTCTGCACCAGGGTTATCATATCCCAAAAGTCTTTTTCTGTAATCCATTTCCGCTGTTCTACCACCGCTTTCTCTACCATTGCAAGCATGGCGTATCCTCCGCCAAGGGTGAATGCTCCTATTTTGACGAATGTAATGAACAGTTCCCAATACAAACTCGTGTGTTCTCTTTCTTGTCCCATTTTTGCGTGTGAACCTTCTTTTATATGCAAAGTTAGGAATTTTTCATCTTACTTTGGTGCTGTTAGGGGTGGGCTGGCATAAAAAAGGGCCTTCCTTTCGGAAGACCCTGAATGTAGGTTCGTCAACTTGTTTTACTTTACTACAAGTTTCATTGTTTTTACGCCTTTTGAGTTGGATACGCGTACCGAGTAGATGCCGGCTGGGAAGTTGTTGTTTACAACAACGTCGCCTTCCACATTTTGGTTGTATACCTTTGTGCCTGCTGTATTAAAGATGCTGACGTTGGCTGCTCCGTCGGTTGTTACAGTGAAATCGTTTTCTGCCGGATTCGGATAGATGGCTACTGCGGTCATGTCGGCTGCGTAGGCTTCTACACCGTCTAATAATTCGAAATCTGGTATCTCAGCACTCTTGAAGGTGAACATAAAGTTAGAGAAGTCGCCTGGTGTTTTTGTTCCGTCTGGTGTGATGAACAAAAGTAATTTTTGTCTTCCTTCATACTTGAACAAGACGGTCAGGTCGTTGGCGTCTACACCACCGCAAGCGGTCCACCCCCAACAGGTGTGTGGTTTTGTAGGGTCGCCGTTTGCTGCTCCGTTTTCGTCTTGAGTCCCGTCGGGGTAGAGTCCGCATTTAAGGGTTGGTGAAAGTTGGAACGAACCCCATGGCTCTGCTAACGGATTATCGCGGTCGGCCCAGCTGCGTATTATGTTGCCGTTCTGCCCAGGTTTTTTTCCTTGGGCAATTGACATGCCGATAGAGCCTGCCGAACTTGTTCCGGAGTTGGTAAGGCAGTGTACGGTGTAATAGCCTGCCTTTTTAACGTCAATGTCAAAAAGCATCCATTCTCCTGCCTCTGTCATACACAGGTTATGCAAATCGCTTCCCATTGTTCCGAAACCGTCGCCCGGTGCTGCCCAGTTGGCTCCCAAACCTGCGGTTGAGTGACTTACGTCTACACAATCGTCGAAGCGGAAACACTTGGTCAAGTCTTCTTTCCCGGAATAGATGGCACCCATGTTGCAACATTCAGCCTCTGTTCCTTTAGCCTCTTCCCCTGTCTTGATTTCAACTTTTGTTTCTGGATCAACGTATGCCGATGAGTTGTTGTCGTGGTAGGCTATTCCGTCTTCTCCCCGCTCGAACCATCCAACGTTCAGTGTTCCGTAATTCTCGCCCAACATTGGAATCTCTTGAATCGCATATGGCACTGAAGTATCCGGCAGACAACACCAAGGTTCTCCTCCCAGTATTTTTACAATGTATTCCCCCGAAGGGCGGAGGTTGTCTAGGGTGTATGGCTGTGAGCAATTCTTAATGGAGTTCGAGGTCTCGTCCTTTTCTCCCCAAGCCCAGTAGCACCACGAAATCAGCTGATTACCATTGTTCCCGCCTGGTTGCATACGGCTCAAGAACTGGTCTGCTTCATTGGTACACAAGTTACCATCACCGTCGAAACGGACTGCACCCCACTCTGAAACGAAGATAGGAATTGCTGCGGCTGCGCTTACCATACGTGGAACAACGTCACCCATGTGTGTGCAGGTGTATACGTGTGTAGAGTATAGTAACCCTAGGTCGTATAGGCTCTTGTTGATAGGAGCGTTGGCTGCTTCCTGTGGATTCTGGTCCCACTGTGGAGTCGGAATTACGACCATGGCTCCAGGGTCGGCTTTCTCGATGATTGGCAGAATCTGGTTTGAATACTCCTTCAATTCATTCCATGAAAGACCTTTAGGCTCGTTACAGATTTCGTACAAAACGTTGGTGAAGCCGTTCTCCTTAACCCAAGCACAGTTTCTTTCAAAGAAGCCCTTTGCTTCGTTCAGGTATTTGTTTGGGTCGCCATTTCCACCATCACCTTCAAGGATGTGCCAGTCCAACAATACGTACATGTTCAGGTCGCTTGCCATCTTGATGTATTTTCTGATGGCATTGTCTTGGTATTCGCCATAAGTGCCTTTGTTGTTTTCGGCATAGCAGGCTAAACGGACAATGTTTGCGCCCCACATCTTCATCGCGTTGAAACCATCTTGTTTTAAACAGTTGACAACTTCGTCGTAGTTGATCGAGAACGTACTCCAACCTTTCAACTGGATGGGTTTGCCGCTTTCAGAACTCAACTGGTTGCCTACTAACTTCAAACGACCCCATTCTTGGGTGTAGTTGTTGTCGAAAAAATTCACTTGGCTTAGTTCCGCGTTTGCGGATATCCAGCCTAACAAGCTGGCTGTTAGTAGTATTGTTTTCCTCATAAATTGAAATTTTTGGTTAATATAAATTATGTTCTGTTGGCAAATATATGAAAGTTTCCTTTATGACATATTTTTCTTCTGCTTTTTTTTAATTTTACATGTCATTTTTGTTATATATGGTGTATACAAAACTTTCAAGTGAACAAGTTGAACGCTATAAGCGGCATTTGCTGCTTGATGGTGTCGGCCCTGATGGACAATTGAAAATACTGAATGGCAGAGTGTTGGTAGTGGGTGCTGGCGGCCTAGGTTCACCCGTTGCTCTTTATCTGGCTGCGGCCGGTGTCGGTACTATCGGACTGATTGATGCCGATGTGGTTTCACTTTCGAACCTGCAGCGTCAGGTTATCCATTTCACTTCCAATTTGGGAGAGTTGAAAGTGGAAAGTGCGCGCCGCAAAATTGAGGATGTGAATCCCGACGTTAGGGTAGTGGCACATGCCGAACTTTTGACAGCCGATAATGCGGAAACTTTGTTCGCACAGTACGACTTTATTGTTGATTGTACCGATAATTTTCCTGTTAAGTTCTTGATAAACGATGTCTGTGTGCGAATGGGAAAACCTTTTTCCCATGGAGGCATTCTTCGGTTTCAAGGCGAAACCTTTACCCATTTGCCGGGAACTGCATGCTACCGTTGTCTTTTCTCGGAACCCGATGTGTCGAAAGCCGACGGCCTTTTCGGGGCTGTGGCGGGTATGTTGGGTACAGTACAAGCGGCCGAAGTCTTAAAGTATTTTTCTGGGGTGGGCCAGTTGCTGACCAACCGCCTGCTCACTTTCGATGCTTTAGCCATGCAGTACCGCACGCTGAATTTTAAACCGAATCCTTCTTGCCCTGTTTGCTCGAAGTTCCAAAATAAAACTTAGCGTTGTCGCAGTCTTTGCTAGTTTGCTAAACTTTGTAAACTTTTCCCTTGTTTTTTAGAATAAATCTTCTAATAAAAAGAAAAATAACGGCGGGCAACCCTTAAAAAGGTTACCCGCCGTTCTTCTTTTGTCTGGAAATTAGTGTTTTTGTGAAATACTAATCGTGGTTAACATGTTGGTTATTGTTTAATAACCTTCTTGTTGATGGTGTAATCAACAGTCTTGATCTCCACAATGTATATGCCTGCTGGCATATCGGTAAGGTCGCATTCAACCATTCCTTCAACTGCACTGTAGGCTCTCTGTTCTCTGCCTTGGGTGTCGTAAACCCGAACGGAACCGCTTTGCTCTCCCAAATCAATTGTAAATCGTCCGCTGGTTGGGTTAGGAGAGAGGGCGAAGGCAGATTCTTCTTCTTGTAATAGTTCGTTTTGTGAATCATACATTCGTTTATACTCTGTGATAACCGAATTAGAAGATTTTAGAGAACTGTTGTATTCAGTTCCGCCATGCATGCATTCTTCTATATATGCTCCGAAACGAACTCCGTTTTTGACTGAGAATCCTGACTTCATCGAAATACGATTTGAAGCTTTGAAATAAACGGGCCCGGCATTAACCAAAACAGGACCAGAGGTGGATGAACCCATTGTTGGGCTGGTTGAGACGTCAGAGCCTGCATAAATGCTATTTCCGTATACATCTAAGTTGTTGGAGAAGGTGTAGTTTTGAATGTATACATCGCTGCTGCCTATATATGTGGCGTAGTTGTTTTTCTGAATTGTAATCACATAAGGGTAATTAATTCCAGTAAACGAAACATTGTCTCCCAGCATTACTTTCATGCGGGAAGCGTCGCTTGGATTAAGTAGACTTGTTAACGTGATTTTACAATTAGAAACTCCATTCGTGTTCACTTTTACCGTTGTTCCATTTTTTGTGATGGTAGGGGTGAAACAAATAGGTTCTTGCGTGTAGATGCAAAGACTTGGGTCGCCAAAATAATGAGCGCTCAAACAAATATGTGCTTTATAAGGATACTCTTCTTCGTCCTCTAAATTATTAAACCATGTGGAGTGCATTGATTTCGCAACATTCGTTTCCTTATCAATAAAAATGTTACTGAATAACTCAACGGAATTGTTTGTACATAAGGGGAGCCAGCCGTATTGAGAGTTTGCTGTTATGCCAATGGCTCCGCCATTGCTTTTGCGTAATGCAGTTTCTGCAAAGCATGATGCATTTTCGTACATACCCGTTTGACACGCAATTCCGCCAAAGAAGAATGGGAGTTTGTCGCCATTATTCAATTGGGCAATTGAATTGTTTGTAAAACCAGAGTTGCCCCATCCATCAGGATTCCCGTGCCCAGAATAGAGCACATAATTAACGTTATTATTAATAGCGTTAATCATTTTTGATTGCGCTCCAGAACTATAGTTCCAATGATCCCAGGAGTTTCTGTACTCTAATGGTAAAAAACTATTCATGGGTAGAATGAGATCGTGTTCAACTGTATATATACGTTCAATTTGAATGTCGCTGTTTCCAGTAACCGTATTGTAGGTTGCTTCGCTCGACCATGTGAAATTTACATCTTCAAAACCATCGATGTGCCATTTTCCGTCATTGGGGTTATAATATGGTTTGTTTTGAAAAAAGGCCGAATGAACAGCTTTATTATAAAAATTTTCAGAAACTGGAGGATTTTTCTCATAATTAATAATTTTGTCCACAACGTTATTCGCCTCTGTTGTATTAGAAACAGAAATACGTCCTGTTATAATGTCTGGAACAAAATTATAATTGTCTGCAGAAGATGGTGTTATGGAGGTGACCGACATGTTTCCTTTTATATATGTAGAATTGGCATACAGATTATCGGTGTACATCACGACAGGATTTGGAATATCTTCTCGATTGTGAGAAATTGAGAACTGAATTCCTGGTACATCTTCATTATCTCCAAATATTACCAAGTATTCTGGCACTTTCGTGTTGTACTCGGTCTTCAACAAACTCTTTAGAGAGCTAACCGTATAAGAACTTTTACAAATAAGTTTGCATTTATAACCCTGCATTGATTTCCACTTTATAAATCTTTCAACAATTGATTTATATTTGTTTGTGGTAACAATAACATAACTTTCTGGCGTTGTGGCCGTTGCAGATTTTAATCCTGAAGCATTATATTTGTCTATGCTTGTAGGGTTTATAACCATTCCCTTTACTACGTCTGACATTGTATTCGATAATGTGGATGTCGTATTTGAATTGGTATACTCAATCCTATATGTTATACTAGTGTAACAGCGTAGTTTTTTTGAAACGGGATTGTAACGGACTGGGTATAGTCTTACTGTTGCTATTGGTACGTTACGACGTGTTTCTACCTCAAGTAAATTTGCAATGCTTGTTGGATATAGCTTGTTTTCTGTATATACTTCAGATTCCTCTGCCCTCTTTATTTCTGACCCAGGAATCGTAATGCCAACAGAAGGCCTTACATTGAAGGAATTATATTCTTTATACTTCGAGGACTTTACTGTGATTTTTACTCCCTTGTTTGAACCTATAGCGAGAACATCGCTGTAATATGGTAATTCGGGGGCTCCTTTTGTTGTCAGAAGTTTTCCTTCTGGCATATAGATTTTTTGGTATGTTTTGCTTTCCTCTTTGTAATTGTCAATATATGCCCCATCAAAAGTATAAGTTACGTCAATATAAGATGTACCTTCGGTAATTGATTTGTGCACCTTGAATTTTGTCGCCTCTACATATCCGTTCGGGAACGAAAGGAATTTGTCTTGAGAATACGCAAATGAAGAAAGCAAAAGTAGAGACCCTAATAGTATTTTCTTCATTATTTTACCTTATTGTTAAGAATTTCAACTTGTTTTTTTAATGATGTGTTTTCTTTTTCCAACTGAATCAAGTGAAGGGTCAGCTCTTCCACCTTTTCCAAAAGTTTGTTGCTCATTTCGCTAACGCTCATTCCCTTTTCTGCGAATTCAGAGGCACTTGGCATACCAGGGAGGTGCTTGTTCTCTTTAACGTATGACTCAACTTCGCTGAGAGACTTCAGGTTGTAGTTGTCCTCAAATACGTAGTCTGCGGCGTTTGACAAGTCTACTGTGATGTCGTTGGTCTTGATGTTGTTGGCGTTAAGTGAAATGACGTCGAACGAGTTCTTGCAGGTTACAGGGCAGTTGATGGTCATTGATGTGGCATTGTCGAATGTGAAGGCCGATGCTCTGAATATAATAGGGTAGAACTTATTTGGATAACTATTAGTGCTGAATTCAAAATTTGAACTGTTGTCATATCTCATAGACATCTTTGCGCAATATGAAAGTCCAACTTGTTCTTTGCTCAAATATAAACCCTTTCCTCCAATAGCTCCATCTCCCGCAACATAGAATACTGTGTTGTAACCTGTATAAATGTTGTTCTTGGCTTCTATCAATTTGCTATTTACGCCTAAATTAACATTGATGTCAATAGGACTAGTGAAGTTGTTTTGCGCAAAGGCACTGGTAGAAGCTGAAGCAAGAATTGCAGCAATAAAAAATTGTTTTAACATAAAATTATTTTTTTAGAGTTCTGTTGATGATTAAATGAAGACGAACTGGCGGAACTCTGTTCACCCTTTCTTCTTCTATAATTACACTAGTGTTATTATTAATAAGTATAAAAATACGGTGTATTTTAATTCTTATGCAAAAATAAATTATAATATTGGTTGTTTTGAAATAAATTCATAACAAGTTATGAACATATTATTATTAAATATGTTATTCTCTTGCTGTGCCTAAATAAACAGTGCTCTTTTATTTCTAATACTGCGGTTGCCCTATAGTTTTAAGACGGATAAATTTGCCAGCATCATTGGGCGCAAGCGCAGTGCGCCAGCCAGCTAGTGAAGCAATTGCGCAGATTGACGCAAAGAGATGTGACAAGCGCTTGTCGGAAACAGGCAAACGTGTGTTTAGGTTTGACACTACCTTCTGCACAGAACAGAAGTTCCTTACCGTGTAGGGGTGACTGATTTGTTGTTGTACGCATTGCTTTTAAGAGAGCGAACATAATATAAAAACGTCATTCGGGTGCGTCAATTAAGATGCTCCGCCTGACGTTTTCTATACTTGATGTCGGTGACTGCGCAAAATTGGGCAACAAAAAAGAGGGCCTCCCGAAAGGGAGGCCCTCAAATATGTTTGTTATTTAAGTAAACAGATTACTTAACAACCAACTTGATGCTCTTAATACCTTTAGCGTTAGCAACGCGAACGGTGTAGATGCCTGCAGGGAAGTTGTTGTTTACAACAACATTGCCTTCAACATTCTGGTTGTAAACCATAACACCAGCAGCACTGTAGATGCTTACGTTAGCAGCACCGCCAGTTGTAACGGTAAATTCGTTTTCAGCTGGGTTTGGATATACGGCTACAGAAGACAAATCAGCACTTTCTGCGTTTACACCATCTTGACTGTTATCTTCATATTCGAAGTCAGGAATTTCTGCGCTCTTGAAGGTGAACATGAAGTTAGAAAGGTCACCTGGCTGTTTTGCTGCGTCAGGAGAAATGGTCATTTGGAGTTTCTGAACACCTTCGTACTTGAACAATACGGTCAGGTCGTCAGCAAGGTCTGCACCGGCATCAACCCAACCCCAACAAGTCCAGTCTTCACCTTTATTTCCTTTTTCTGCACCGCTAGGGTCTTGGGTTCCGTCAGGATACATACCGCACTTAGGTGTTGCTGTAAGTTGGAACGAACCCCAAGCTTCAGCTTCTGGATCGTTGTGCTCTGCCCAGCTACGGATGATGTTACCGTTCTGGCCAGGGTTTGTACCCTTAGCGATCTGGAAACCGATTGTACCGTCAGAAGAGGTAGTTGAGTTGGTCATACAGCGAACGGTATAGTAACCCTTCTTCTTAACGTCGATGGTGTAAATTACCCATTCGCCAGGTTCTGTCATACAGAGGTTGTGCAAATCGGCACCAGTTGTACCGTAACCGTCACCAGGGGCAGCCCAGTTTGCACCCAAACCTGAGGTTGAGTTACTTACGTCTACACATTCATCGTAGCGGAAGCAAGTTTCATAATCTTTAATGCCAGAATAGATGACGCCCATGTTACAAATTTCAGCCTCTGTTCCTTTTGCATCATCGCCAGTCTTAACGTCAGCCTTTGTTTCTGGGTCAACGTACATTGAAGAGTTTGCGTCATGGTAGGCAATACCTTCTCCGCCTTTGTCGAACCATCCTACATTCAAGGTACCGTAGTCTTTTCCAAGCATTGGAATCTCTTGAATCGCCCATTCTTCTGAAGGCTCAATTTCTTTAATTGGGGTACCTCCGTTCATAACAGGAACGATGTATTCGCCTGAAGGACGAAGATTAGAGCTATTGTATGGTTGGCTACAGTTCTTGATACAGTTAGACTGCTCGTTCTTTTCACCCCATGCCCAATAGCACCAAGAAATCAACTGGCCACCATTGTTACCGCTTGGCAGCAGACGAGCCAAGAACTGGTTCGCTTCATTGGTACACAAGTTACCATCTCCGTCGAAACGTACTGCACCCCACTCTGATACGAAGATTGGAATTGAAGTGGTTGCACCAACCATACGTGGAACAACGTCACCCATGTGTGAGCAAGTGTACACGTGGGTAGAGTACAACAAACCAAGGTTGTATTGAGTCTTGTTGATTGGTGAGTTTGCTGCTTCGTGTGGATTCTGGTCCCACTGTGGAGTAGGGATAACAACCATAGCTCCTGGGTCTGCCTTTTCAATCACTGGAAGAATTTCATTAGAATAATTCTTCAACTGATCCCAAGATTGACCCATTGGCTCGTTACAGATTTCGTACAATACGTTGATAAAGCCGTTACTTTTGCACCAGCTTGCGTTTCTTTGGAAGAAACCTTTTGCGTCGTTAGTGTACTTTGTTGGGTTACCACTACCACCGTCGCCTTCAAGAACGTGCCAGTCCAACAATACATACATTTTCTGGTCTGATGCCCATTTGATGTATTTCTGGATGTCGTTGTCCTGGTATTCTGCATATTTACCCTTACTGTTTTCTGGGTAGCATGCCAAGCGGACGATGTTCGCACCCCAAGCCTTCATGGCTTTGAAACCGTCTTGGGTCAAACAGTTTTTAACCTCGTCGTAGTTGATTGAGAAGGTACTCCAACCTTTCAACTGGATGGCTTTGCCATCTTGTGAACTCAACTGATTACCTACCAACTTCAAACGGCCCCATTCTGCAATGTAGTCGTTGTTAGCGAAATCAGTTTTGCTCAACTCTGCATTTGCGGCCATAGAACCACAAAGTGCAGCTGTAAGAAATAAAGATTTCTTCATCTTTGAACTTTTTTTGTTAGTAATATGAATTGAAAAATTAGTCTTAAATTAAGTAGCCCAATAAAGGGGTGCTCGTTGCAATAGTCATGTATCTTTCTGTATACATTTTCTATTTAAGGGCAAATATGAATGTTTTTTAGCGAATTACAAAGGATTTTTTTACTAAAAATATGAACAAATCTTTAAAATGTCTTTTTTTATGTTCTACAACATGTATTTCTTTGCTTTTCTCTAAATCTCCATTCTTTTTGTCGCTTATCAGAAAAGATACAAAAACCGTGCCTTCTTCTAAAGACACGGTGTTAAACTTCCTTATTGTTTCTTCAGTGTTTGTGAGGCACTGGTTTGTCCGTCGGTGGTTGGGGCCGTTATAGGTCCGTTGTAGGAGGCTTTTAGCTCGGCTTGTTCCAACGTTGCCTGAATTTTCTGTATGCTGGTGGTGACTGGGGCTTTTGAAAACTCGGTCACGTTATAGTTTTTAATCAAGTCTTCGTGGTAGCGGCTGTTGGCTCGTGGTAGCACGAATGGCTTGCTGGCTTTTCCGTCGGCTCCGATGTGGCTGAAAAATGGGCGTGCGTAGTTACCGTCTTCCCTTCTACTGCAGAATACTATCCAACGGCTGTTGCTTGCCCAATCGTGGTAACTGTCGCTTTCGGTCGGACAGTTGACGGTCTCCAATGCCTTTACTTTATTGTCTTTTAGGTCTATTAAATGCAGGTCGGCGGTCTTGTTGGTCTGGGTCGATGGTCCAAAACTCGATACGGTTATAAGCAGATACTTGCCGTCGGGCGAGGCTTTCGGATATGTGGCGCTCAATCCCTCTTTGGCCGCTTCATACACTAGCTCGTTCTCTCCCCATTCCGTTGCTCCCTTATATCTTACACGGTAGATGTTGTAGAGCAGGTTGCGCGGGTTCATACTTTTCTGGTAGCAGCTGTCGGTACTGTTGAAATAGAGGTATTCACCGTCACCGCTCCAGCAGGGGTTGCTTTCTTGCTGCTCTGGTGTTTTCCGTATGGGACTGATTTCGTTTTTCTCGATGTCGTAGAGTACAAGGTCGCTGTTATCGTCGAAGACGTCGATTTTACAGTTGTCGTTCGAACAGAAGCGCTGCAGTACTTTGTTGCTCGAAAAGGCGATAATCGGTTTGCTGGGGTGCCATGCCGGATAGATGGTTGGGTTCTGCATGTCGCCACAACGGGTGTTGATTTTTTTTACCTTCCCATTGTAAGTAAGCATAAGGCCTCCGTTCGGTCCACGGTAGTAGAACATCTTGTTCTCGGGGTGGTTGCGTTGTGCCGTGTGGCAGTTTGCACATTTCTGTTGCGTGTTGTTGCCCCTTATATGGTCGTGGTGGTTGGTGAAAATGGCTTCTTCCTCTCCTGTTTCCAAATTAAATTGGTATATACCCATTTCTCCCGAACCCATAAACGATGGCTCTATCAGGCGGTAGGTCAGGTAGGGGTCTATGCTGTCGGCACTGATGCGGTTGTTGAATGTTTTGTAGTGCTCCCATTGTCCTTTCTTTTGGGCATACACGTTGTAGGTGATTTCTTTCCCTGCTGCTACATGTAGCATTTGTTTCCATTCTTTTCCCGGAATGGATACTTCTAGTTTGTTGTCGCCTACAATTACATACTCCTCTCCGCCAGCTTTTATGCTTACTATAACTTTTTCTGCTTCTTCATCTAAACGGAAGTTCAGTGGGGCTATGTTGACGGGTATCTCTATATTGGTATAATCGGGATAGAGTCGGGCTTCTTTTCCGTTTTCAACGAACTGGTTGGGCAGTTTGTTGGTGCAACTGCCCAACAACAGTAGGCTTTCTGCTACTAATATATATAATGTATGTCTTGTTTTCATTTTTATTTTCCTCTTTCCTTATAGTCGTAAATATTGCAGAATGCCAAGTGGTAGCAGAGCGTACCTCTGTATTTTGCCATTTGCTCAGCTCCGGCTTCTGGATGGCCTTGGTATAGCCTTAACTCGCGGAAAAAGTCGTTGCATTGTTGTATAACCGGGGTGCTGACTGGGAACATCCGCACTAGCTCTGGCTGTTTGTTTTGCATTGCGTAGATGGTTAGAGCCTCTTGCATGTAAACGGGCATTTGGTGCCGGTAGGCATCACTGGCGTACCTGAAATCGGCAAAAAACTGCTGCAAGTTCAAATAATAGAGGTCTAACATCAGTCGTAGCTGCATCTGTTCTTCATTTGGACGCCTATATTTTGTATACGAGGTGTGCAGGTTACAGTTCTCGGTGTAGATGTTCTCGTTTACTTGGCCGTCGAACACCCGTTTGTAGCTCGGGTAGTCTGCAAACAATTGGTCGCGGTGGCCGATGTATGTTTCCATTTTTGCGGCCCAGTCGCCATAAAAAGTGGTTTGTTTCAACAAGTTGGTATAGCGTTTAGCTAATGGCTGCTCGTCTCGCACTAACGCGTATTTTACAAACTGTTTCAATAATTCCACATTTCGTCCGGTCGTAACCCATTTCTCCATCTCCCAACGGTAGGCTTTGTTAACTAGCGAACAATAAAAGTAGAGGTCGGGGGTGAATGCCAAATCTGTTATTTCTTGGTAGGGCGACTTTATTGTGTCGAGTCTGCCCGAATGCTTGAATGCCTCGGTCCATAGCCGGTTGGTCTGGTGTAGGGCAAGGAAGCGGTAGCTGTCTGTTATGTTGGTCGGACGTTCTGCCTTGCTGGCGGTTTCTATTACCTCTTCCCACTTCTGCTCCTCGGTAAGGTGCTGCAATTTTAGCTCTGTTTTGAAGTTGGAATCGCGGTTGGTGAGGAACACTATCCCGAGAAGCCCTGCTACAAAAAGGGCGATGTTGATAGACTGCTGTCGTTTACTATCATTTGTTGCTTGGTAGGCGAGCGGAAGTAGGGCTATGCTCAGTAACGTCAATAGCGAAAGTGTGAACGTCTGGCTGTAGACGCTGTCTGGAAGTGGCGAGAAAAATGCGTAGCTGTAGGCTTCGTTCAACAGGTAGCGGCTTGAAATGTGGCTGAGTAGGCTTTGTAAAAGCATGGCTGTGGCTATGCCGGCTACACCTGCTTTCCGATTGGTTCGTAACCAGGTCACTGCGGCTGCCATTAACGCTATGCAGGCAAAGATGCCAATAGCAAAGAACAGAAGGGTACAAAATAATGCAGCTGCAACTAGCCATATTGGATTGGATTTCTGCTTTATGGCGTTTGCCAAAAGTAGACTGACAATCAGGCCTAGCTCTAATTCTATGATGAAGGCGCTCTCGAAATTGCAGTATAGTGTGTAGCCTACCGTCGTTTGCGCGAGTAGACAGAGAAACGATGGCAGGTAGTTAAGTGCTGCCCATCTCCCGTCCGTTCCCGTTAAGTGGTCGGTCAGCTTTTTTATGGCTAGCAATCCGAGTGATAGGAATAGCGCCCCTAACCACGGATAGTAAAGGAATTGGGTAAGGTAGCGGCTTGCATATCTGAATAATCCTGCCGAATGCTGCAACATTTCGTTGAAAAAGATTTTGTTCGCGAGAAATAGATTGCAGTTCTGTACTTTATAGAGGTATTCGTAGTTGTAGCCGCCTAGTAGGGCGAGCGAGAAGGCGAAGAAAACCGCCAGTCCTATCCGTTCTGCACTTAATGCGCTCTTCCAGTCTGTTTGTTTTGTTTGTTCCATCTTTTGTTTTGTTTGTGGAATGATGCCGTTAACGGCTCTTGATGAGGTTGGAACAGCCTTCTTCCAAAAGGGCAATTACCAGTTCGAAGCCTTGTGCGCCTCCGTAGTATGGGTCGGGTACATAGTCTTCTTGGGTGTCGGCGTTAAAGTATTCGCGCATGGCATGTATCTTTTGCTCCTGTTCCAGAGTTTGTGCGCGGTCTTTCAGGTCTTCTATATTGTTGTTGTCCATTCCGATGATGAGGTCGAAATAGTCGAAATCTGTAGTGCGCACGGGTCTTGAAATGGAGGTGACTTCGTAGCCGTGTATACGGGCGTGCTCGCGCATCCTGCGGTCGGCAGGCTCGCCCTCGTGGTAATTGATGATGCCGGCAGAGTCTATCTCGTATTGGTCGGCGACTCCGGCTTTTTCAGTGAGCTTTTTCATGATGGCCTCTGCCGCCGCCGAACGGCAGATGTTGCCTAAACACACAAATAGTATTTTGGTTTTTCCCGACATGGTCTGTATTTGTTAGTAGTTTGCAAATATATAGAATTGTAAAATAAGAAAGGGAAGATTTCCGTGCGCAGTGCACGAAAATCTCCCCTTCTTGTGGTGTTTTTGCCTCAATTTTCTATTGGAGTTATTTTTTGAAACTTTGGAAAATTTCTTTCACGGTTTCAATCTTTTTCGCTTTGAAGGCGTTCGACCCGCAGAAAGCGTAGCCGTTTTCCAACTTGCCTTTAAAGGCATTGTAGAGGGCCATGACGATGCAGTATGGCGACTGTTCGCCTTTGCAGGTTTTAATGCAGTGGACCGGACAGCGTTTAGGGTGTTTTTCACCTTTCTCCACCTTGTCGATGAAACTGTTGGCGATGGCGCGTCCTGGCATACCTACAGGACTCTGTATGATGGAGATGTCTTCTTCTTTCGCATCGATGTAGGCTTGTTTGAATTCTTCTGCCGCGTCACACTCCTTAGTGGTAACAAACCGGGTTCCCATCTGTATGCCGCTGGCTCCCAAACTTAAGATGCGGTCGGCATCTTCGCTAGTATAGATGCCTCCTGCTCCAAATACAGGTATTACTTTTTCGTCTTTGTATCCGTTGGCAACCGCAACAACTTCAGGAAGGGTTTTCTCGAGAGAGTAGTGCTCGTCGAACAACTGGTCGGCTTTGTAGCCGAGGTGTCCGCCTGCTTTAGGGCCTTCAACAACTATTGCGTCGGGCAGGTAGTTGTATAACTGTTTCCATTTCTCGCAGATGATTTTTGCTGCGCGTGCCGACGAAACAATAGGAGCCAACTTGGTGGTCGAGTCTTTCGTCAGGTACGATGGCAGGTCTAATGGCAGTCCGGCTCCAGAAAATATGATGTCGGCCTTTTCTTGGATGGCTGTTTTTACCATGTCCGCAAAATTGCTCATGGCTACCATCACGTTCACGCCAATTATACCCTGTGATTTTTCTCTCGCTTTTTGAATCTCTTCTTTCAGACCTAGTATGCTGGCCTTGATGTAGTCGGGGCTTAGTTTCTTGTAGATGAGCCCCAATCCTGCACTCGATATGACTCCTATGCCACCTTCGTTTGCTACTGCTGAGGCTAAGCCCGACAGTGATATTCCAACGCCCATGCCACCTTGTATAATTGGCACGCGCAGTGTCAAATCACCAATTTTAATAGAATCCATCTTTAATACTGTTCTTATAAAATTATCTTTTATGCAAAATTAAAAAATTTACTTCAAGGTTAGCCTATATTTCGTAAGTTTTAAAACTTGAATTGAAAAAATATTTTTAAAAGAATATGATTGGTTTACAATAATAACCATTTGTATATTAATAAATAATAGCTCTTCTGCCCTTCTTGAAAATTGAGCTAAAGTGATGAGTATGTGTGCAATATGTAATGCGGCTAGTGCCTCTATTGTTGAACTTTTTCTTGCCGTTGCGCTTTGGGGGCCTTGTCGTCTATTTTTAGGCATTCTCTAACTGCTAGGTCAGCGTAGGGTATGCCGCTGAAAATGCTTTCTTTGTTGCTCATGTTTGCCTCTGTACCATAATATATAATGAATGGCCGGCGCTGGCTTTTGCAGAAGTCGATGGCTTCATCTCTAAGGGTTAGGTCTCCTTTGCAGTGGAAGAGGATGCGGTCGGAGTCGTGGTTGTCGAGAAACAGGATGAGTTTGAAGCTCTTCGGGTATTTACTGAAATGCCTTTTCACCTCCCATTCCAAATCTTTGTTCCCGATGAGTCTTTCTCCTTTGTATATGTGTCTGAGTACGATGTCTCGGAAAGCGAAATCCAACACTCCGTCAAGAACGCCAACGTAGTCTTTTTGTAGTTCTTCCTGGCTTATTCCTTGCTTTTTCTTTCTCCATTCGTGCTTTAGGTGTACGGTGCTGAAGAGGTCGGGTGTGAGTCCGGCACACCATACTTCGCCGATGAATAGTTTGTTGGGGTAGTGCTTTTTCATTTCTGCCATCCATGTTTTCCAAAAGTTGAACGATGGCCCTATTGCATGGTCTATCCTTAACCCGTCAAATCCAGCTTCACACCAGTATTTCGCGACATCAGTCATATACTTTCTGACTTTTTCTTGGTCCAGATTGAATTTTGGTAGTTCGTCGAAGTTCATAAAGCACCTGTAGGTGCCGTCTTCGTTGAAGTAGAACCAGTCGCGGTACCGATTGTGTATCTCAGTCTTGGCTTCAACGAAAAAAGGATGGGTGTCGGCGCAATGGTTGGGCACGAAGTCCGAAACAATACGCATTCCCCGGCTGTGGACGTTTGTTATCAGTTCCTGAAGATCATCCATTGTCCCGAAATGAGGGTCTACTTTGTAGAAGTCTGTTATATGGTAGCCGTGGTAGTTCTTGCTTTCGCAAATAGGCGAGAGCCAAAGAGTGTTGAAGCCCATGTGTTGAATGTAGTCGAGGTGCCTGCTTATGTATTTGAGTGTACCCCCCATAAACTGGTTTGCGTTTTTTCGGGTAGTATCACCGCCAAACCGGTCTACCAAAATGTGGTAAATGTAGGCGTTGTCAATCCAACTCTTTTTCGTCTTCATAATGCAGTTTCTTTATTAGTTTAAGCGTGTTCATTTTTGCATTCCTAAGTCCTGGTTGGAGTAGTCCGTCCTCCATAAGTTCTAGCTGTTGCTTCAGCTCTTGTGCCAGTTCTGGGTAATGCCTGCATTGTTTGAATGCCAGATGTATGCAGAGCGACCTGATGCCAACCGCGTGCTCGCATGAAACCATGGTGGCGAGGCAGAAGTCGATAAAGTCGGTTTGTAGGTCGGCTTTTTCGAACTCTGTTTCCCGTAATAAAGCCAATACCATTCTTTGCTTCGATGGACTTTGGGTGTTTATCGCTAGTTGTATAAGTTGGTCTTTATATGGGTACACGAAGGTCGTACGATCTTTGGGGTGGAGGTGCTGTAGCGCCCATGTAGCGTTGTCTGACGCTTTTTTTACAGATGGGTCGTCACTCTCTTCGTAAACATGCTGCAGTAGGGTGTCGATAAGTCCGTTGGCATTATCTTCTGCCAGATTGGCGATTTCTGAAAGGTCTTTTTCGTGAAGCCTTCCCTCAAGCAGTTCTTCTATTTTTGTTAATGTAGTCATAACACAAATGTATCAATCTTTCCGATTTTTGACAAAAGAGGCTGGACTTTGTTCTGTAAACGGGGAAGTGGCGAATGCGGATGGAGAGAATGGATATACTTTTTGTATATAAAAATGCCGTTGATAATCAGCGTTTAATGAAATTTATTGAAATTTTTTCTGCGAATAGTTTGCCAGTTCAGATAAAACCTCTAATTTTGCATCCGCAATCGGCGCTAAGGTCGGTGCCCCTTAGGAACAGCGGTTTCGAGGGACTCACGAGAAGAGAGATCTTTGAGGAAA
>DETD01000028.1 GCA_002362105.1 Bacteroidales bacterium UBA3297 | reverse complement strand
CATGCTCGACAACGGTTAGCCTGACTGATGGTAAGGCTCCAGTATGTACAGAAATCGCTCCTATCGCGAAGGCATTGAAGACCGCTTGTGATACAACCATCGAGTTGACGTTCACCGGCAGTGACAACTGCGGAATCAAGAACATCAAGTACAGCGTGAGCGGTGCTACAGAGATTGCAGAGGCTAGTGTTGATGCAAACACTACCACTCAGAACTTGACATTCAATCATGGTGTTAACATCATTACTTGGATTTTGTCTGACTCTTCATCTAATGTAACAACTTGCTCTTCTACCTTCGTTTTATCCGATGGCGCTGCTCCTGTCTTGACTTGTGCTGAAGCTAAGAAGGTTCTTGATGCTACATCGGACTGCAACGCTGCATACGAAATTCCAACTATCGGAGTGGTTGATTGTAGCAGTACTTCAACTGTTGTTACAAGAAGCGACAATGCCGAGTTGACAGCTGCCTTCCCTCTCGGAACGACGACTATAACATGGACTGTAACCGACACTGCCCAGTTGACAAATACTTGTGAGCAGACGGTTATTGTAAGGGACGTAACCGCACCTGTAGTCGCTTCTGTTGCCGATACGGTTAAGTTGGTGGCTCCTGCCGATGGCTGTGATGTAGCCTATAATGTTCCGTCTTTGAATGTTACTGATTGTAGTGATGTGACAATCAAAGTTGAACGCTCTGATGATAAGGAGGTTGATGCCAACTTTGCTGGCGTTACTACAATTAACTGGAGTGTGACAGATACTGCGGGCTTGTCTACTGTTGTTAAACAGGTTGTAGTGGTTACAGATGTGACGGCTCCTGAATGTGTGACTATCGATACTTTGAAACTTGTTTTGGCTGCAGACCAGAAAGAGTTTACAAACGAAATGGTGGTTGATTCGTTGGAGAAGATTCAGAATTCGAAGTCTGTATATACTATAGACGCGTGTGAGGGTAATATCTTTGGAACGTATGTTTCTGAAAGTGTTATAACTCCTTACACTGTTGACAATGCAGGTGATGGTGAACTCAGTGTTAATTGGACTTTCACTGACAGCACTGGCAATAGTCGTACATGTCCTCAGCCTGTTATTGTTATTGATGTTACTCAGCCTGAGTGTCCTGCTATTGCACTGGATTCATTCTTGATTCTGACAGATGAAATGTCTGGTGCAGATTTGGCAGACTCGTTGAAGGCGTTGCCTTTACCTACTACTAACGATGCATCTGCCGGTCTGCTGAATGGAAGACTTGCCGAAGAATCGTTTGCTTCAACCTATGTTCCAGGAGAATATGTTGTCAACTGGATCTTCAATGACGGTAGAACGGGCGATGTTGTCTGCCCTCAGCAGATTGTTATTGAAAGTATCGGAAAACCTGAAATTGATTGTGACACTATCCTTCCTGTTCTCGATACTATGGTAGGATTTAATTGTGGTGTCGCTTTGGCTGATGTACAACTTAAAATCAAACGACCTGTAGCTACCGAATACAATGGTAAGATTATGGTTGAGGGTGTAGCCGGAATGGGAGATCTTGCTGAGAATCCATTGCCTGCCGAATTTGGCGTGGGATTGACCACTATTACTTGGAAATTTGAAGACAAGTATGGTCATGCGGTATACTGTCCTCAGAATATAGTTGTTACCGATACCACGCCGGGTGATACTTCTGGCGTTTGTCTG
Organism: Bacteroidales bacterium UBA3297; assembly: GCA_002362105.1. Taxonomy (GTDB): domain Bacteria; phylum Bacteroidota; class Bacteroidia; order Bacteroidales; family Paludibacteraceae; genus Physcocola. The sequence goes on along the minus strand of DETD01000028.1, from coordinate 11,263 downwards.
AGGTCGCCAATATACGTTGCGGCTAATGCTGATTGTCAAGGAAAATTAGATCTGCCTCGTCTGGTTATTAAAAATGACTGCGATGGAGATCTTGTAGGTGTTGCACGCCGTTCTGATGGTAAGGCTGTTGATGCTGTTTATCCGAAGGGACAGACTAAGGTTTATTGGACCTTTACTGATAATAGTGGAAATAAGAGCGAATGCAGCCAATGGATCTTTGTGAAGGATAGCACCGCTCCTGTTATAGATTGCAACTCTTTAGCTACTATTGAAACTTACTTGAAGAAGGGTGATTGTACAGTTCCTTTCAGCCAGTTACGTTGGCGTACACCAGTCGCTAAGGATAATTGTGATGTGTTGGTTGATGCAACGACATCCGATGCTCCTAACAATTTCCCTGTAGGTCCTACTACCTTCACATGGACATTCACCGATGTTGCGGGTAATACTAGCACCTGTCCTCAAGTCGTGGTTGTTTATGATACAATCTCTCCTGATTTGAAGGACGTTTGCCCTCGTGAACCGCTTGTTGTAAATGCTCCTGCTGACCTTTGTGGGTCTGTTGCTGAATTGCCAGAACTGAAGGTGGTGGGTGATTGTGATGGCGATATTGTCGGAGTTCCTGTCCGTACCGATGGCTTGTCTCTTGATGCTGTTTATCCGTTGGGAGAAACTATGGTAACTTGGACGTTCTCTGATGCACATGACAATTCGTCGTCTTGCCAAGGTAGTGTGGTTGTGAAGGATGTTACTGCTCCTGTATTTGCTGGATGCGATAACATGGCTGACCTCAAGCTATACACTCTTAAGAACGAAGAATGTTTCGTCTCTGCCGATGAGTTGGGCGTTCATACAGCTACCGATGCTTGTGGCGAAGTGATTGGTGTTGCCCGTTTGGGTGATGATGCGGAAGAAAAAATGCCTGATTGGATTGGTATTGGTAACTATAGGGTAGCATGGTTGTTTGCCGATGCTTCGGATAATTCTACTATATGTTACCAGAATTTGGCCGTTATCGATACGTTTGGTGCAGATACCACTGGTGTTTGTCCTAAAGAACCTATTCGTTTGGTGGCTAATGCTGATTGTGCGGCTAAGGCTCCTGCGTTGCCTCGCTTGGTTATCCACGACCTTTGTGATGACGCGCTGTTGGGTGAACCTGTCCGTTCGGATGGCGAAAAACTCTCTGCACTCTACCAGAAGGGTACTACTGTAATTACATGGACGTTCACTGATAATAGTGGAAACCAAAGCTTCTGCTATATGGATGTGATTGTGTCTGATACAACGGCTCCGAATAAGTCTGGCGTTTGTCCGACAACCGAATTTGTCGCTTATGCCGATGCTGACTGTCACGCTAATGTAGAGTTGCCAGTCTTGAAGGCTCTCGACAATTGCGACGGTATTATTACTGGTGTTATAACCCGTAGCGATAGTTTGAGTTTGGCCGAAGCCTATAGCAAGGGCGTGACGGAGATTACTTGGACATTTACCGATGCTTCTGGAAATAGTAGCTTCTGCCGTCAGAATGTGGTTGTTCGTGATACTACTCCTGCCGATACAAACAATGTTTGTCCTCGTCAACCATACGAGGCGTTGGCCGAGGCTGGTTGTCAGGCGAATGTGGACTTGCCAATCTTGAAGGCTTACGATAATTGTGACGGTTGGCTGACTGGTAAACTGGCTCGTTCCGATGATAAGGAGGAGGGTGTACCATTTGGTAAGGGTGTCACCGACCTGACTTGGACGTTTACCGATGCTTCGGGTAATAACAGCTTCTGCTACCAGCAAGTGATTGTTACCGATAGATCGGCTCCTGCCATCAGCTGTAAGTCTTTTGTGACAAGGGCTTATGTTAAACCTTATTCTTGTACCGTTGCACTCAAAGATATTGAGTTCACTATTCCTGTCGCACAAGACCAGTGCTCGGGTGAGGTTTATGGTGTCTTGGTTGACAGCAAGGATGAATATACTGTAGGCTCTTATAAGTTGCGTTGGAAATTCACAGATGAAGATGGTAACTCTAGTTACTGCCCTCAGACTTTGGTGGTTGACGACCGGATTGCTCCTGAGTGGGACAACAATGTGAAGTCTGCTGTGGTTGAACTCTCTTGTGTTGACGAGTTGCCTGACTTCCCTGAATATACTGCAACCGATAACTGCAGTGATGTGACATATTCAATTACCGATACAACAAACCATTCTGATAATCCGGCCAAATGTGAGTTCTATACTTACTTCGCAAAACGCACTTATTTGGCGAAAGACATGTATGGTAATGTGTCTGATACGTTGACGTACACCTATCAAGTAAGCGATAAGGAGGCTCCTACTATCAGTTTCCATGATGGCTGGACCGACAGTTTGTACTTGGCAAATGCTATTGGACACTGTATGTACGCTGTTCCAGACTTGACCTATATGCTGACCAATAAGCATGTGTCTGACAATTGCGCCGATTACAAGCATCTGAATATATGGCAGGCTCCTGTGGAAGGTGATACCATTTTGGCTTCTACGTATGTTACTTTGTATGTTCAGGACGTTTGTGGTAATGTCGATTCTATCAAACGATACCTCTATGTTCCTTCTAGAAAGAGCATCGTTACAGCTATAGGTGTGGCCGACACTATTTGTGCTAACGACGAACAACCGATTGGACTCATGTCGAATGAAATCCGTCGTGGTTATGGAACTTCTTGGATTTATGAGTTTGGTGTCTGGGAAGAAATTCCAAGTACTTTGATGTGGGATGTTTACCGCGACAGTATTTCTGCTTCTACTGTCGTCTTCAGTAATAACTGGAAGACTTATGCAAGCCGATTCGCTGATGCCGATGGTAATATCTCGATGGCTAAGCGCGACTCGTTGACGAACCTTATCCGTGCATATCAGAGTGGAAGGTACTATTTTGTCGCAATGGATACTACTACCGAATGTACCGACACTGTTGGTCTTGACTTGGTTGTCCGTGAGCGACCTCGTATCTCCCTCGACCTCGGGTCTGTTGCTGTTTGTGACGGACGTTCGCTTAATCTAGAAGAACTCTATGCCGACTTCAACGTCTGCATAGATGACATGAGTTCTGAGCTTACCGATGAAGGCTGGATGATTGATGGCGTGATGTATAAGAATGGGGACCCTGTCGCTTATGTAGGCGATTCTCTCCGTCGTTTGACTTACTATGCAACCAATATGTGTGGTACTAGTAGGAGCGATAGTACGTTCTACCTCAATTGCTACGGTTCTCCTACTTCTTATGCCGATAGCTTGGCTGAGGCTGGTAGTTTGGAGGCTTACCTGTTGTTCAAGCGCGATTCGTTGAGTATGAACAAGTTCATTGGTGTGGATGTTCATAAGGAATATAAGGCCACTGACTTGTTGCTTACTTCAACTCCTCAGAATAAGGCCCGTGTATGGCGTGGCGATGATGCTGCTATCCATTTGCAGGTGAACCGCAATCCGCTGACTGTTTGGTGGTACCGTGCCGTGGGCGAGTTCGATGGGGCGGGTAACGCCGGATATGACCTTGCTGGTAATCTGGTTAATGCTTGGGACGATGACGACTATCTGATGGCTGTTGACCATGTGGGTGGTGAAAATGGCCCTTACAACCTCGATTTGAAGCAACTGACCGACAGCGCATCTTACTATGTGGTGATTTCAGACTCGGTTTGTCCTGCCGTTGCCTCTAACCTGGTGGCTATCGATGTGGTTAGCAAACTTCCAACCGCGTTTACTCCTTATGTCAAGGATGGTTTGAACGATGTCTTTATGCCAGGATTCCAGCTTACCATATATAACCGTTATGGTCAGCTTGTGTTCCAGGGTAGTGATGGTTGGGATGGCACCTACCGTGGCTTGATGGCTGATCCGGGTGTCTACTTCTATGTGGTAATCATGCGCGATGGCTCTGCCGTTAAGGGTTCTATCGAAGTGGTGAAGGAGACTAAGGGACAGTCTTCCGACGGTTATATGCATAGACGTTGATTTTCAACGCGAAAATACGAGAAGAGGTTGCTCCAGATGGAGTAACCTCTTTTTTTGTTCATAAATTTTAGGCTTTATATAGTTGTTTTTTCATTATATTGTGTAATTTTGTTGCGGAAAATGAAGTGGATAGATTTGGCTGCTTGCAACCACAGAAAAAAATGCTAAAATGATTTCTGCCGTTCCTGGCAATTCCAATCTTTTCCATTTTGCTATTTTTTCAGTTTGTCCATTCTTTTTGGAAGGACGGTTATTCTTTTGTATTTATTACTTAACTTATTTTTTTTATAAAAAATGGCAAAATACTATTTCTCTTCAGAATCAGTATCCGAAGGACACCCTGACAAGGTGTCGGACCAGATTTCAGACGCCGTTCTTGACGCTCTGTTGGCCTTAGACGAAAATGCCCATGTGGCTTGTGAAACCCTTACAACCACCCAGAAGGTTGTTCTTGCTGGTGAAATTGGCAAGAACGACGATAAGGTGAAGGCTGTTTTGGGTACCAAGAAAATTGACTTCGACGGTATCGCCCGAGAGGTTATCCGCAAGATTGGCTATACTAATCCTGACATCAACTTCGATGACAAGAAATGTGAGGTGTTCAATTTCCTACATGAGCAGAGCTCTGATATCAACCAGGGTGTTTCAAGGGTAGATCCTGAAAGCCAGGGCGCGGGCGACCAGGGTATTATGTTTGGTTATGCTTGCGACGAGACGGCTAACCTTATGCCTATCTCGCTTGACCTCTCTCATGCTTTCTTGCTTGAGTTGGCAGCCATTCGTAAAGAGGGTAAGCTGATGCCTTACCTCCGTCCTGATGCTAAATCGCAGGTTACCATCGAATATGGAGAAGATGGTAAGCCTGCCCGTATCGATACTTTGGTAATCTCTACCCAGCACGACGAATTTGTGAAGGGTGTCTCTCACGAAGAGGCAGACAGACAGATGCAGGCTCAGATTGAGAAGGATGTACGTGAAATTCTCATTCCACGTGTCCTTAAACTTGATGCCAACTATGCGAAACTGTTCGCGAAAAACGACTTCAAGTTGTTCGTAAACCCTACAGGCCGTTTCGTTATCGGTGGTCCTGATGGTGATACGGGTCTGACTGGCCGTAAGATTATTGTTGACACTTATGGTGGTAAGGGCGCTCATGGTGGTGGTGCTTTCTCTGGTAAAGACCCTTCGAAGGTAGACCGCTCGGCAGCTTATGCTGCGCGTTATTTGGCTAAGAATATTGTTGCGGCTGGTTTGGCTACCGAATGTTTGGTTCAGTTGGCTTATGCTATTGGTGTCGCAAAACCTATGAGCCTTTATATCAACACTTACGGTACTTCAAAGTTGAATATCTCTGATGGTGAGTTGGCCGACCGTATCCTTAATGGCTCTTTGTTCGACTTCCGTCCATATTATATCGAAAAGACACTGGGTTTGCGTAACCCTATCTATGCAGAAACGGCTTCTTATGGTCATGTTGGCCGTCATTATCAGAAGGTTGTAAAGCAGATTCCAGTGGGCGAGGACCGTTTCATCTCTCGTGAGGTTGAATTGTTTACTTGGGAAAAGACCGACAAGGCCGATGCATTAAAGGCTGAGTTTAAGGCAAATTTGAAGTGATTCAAGTCGGTTGAAACGACTTAATATAGAGAAGAGGGTGTATTTGCATATATCCTCTTCTTTTTCTTTGAGGGGGGCTTAGTTTATTGGTAAAAGTAGAATCTGCAGGTTCCTACTCCTGCCATAAGTCCGTCTTGCAACAGATGCCCGGTTGGACTGTAAATTGAAATCATGCTGTTGGTGATGAATCCATTCACATTGGCAGTGAAAATATTGCCGGTTTTAGGGTCCACATTGAACCCGTAGAACCCGTAACCCGAACAAGTGGCGTTGTTTTTAACCTCTCCGTTAGTTAGGTCTACTGCGTAGATGCGTGTTTCTGCTTCCGGATTTTGGCCTCCAACAATCTCGCTACTATACATGTAGTATAGGGTCTGTTTGTCTGGCGTAACGTCGATGTAGGCGTCTCCGTTCATTTTTTCTAGTGCGATGTTTTTGTTGAATTTTGTTTGCCCTGGTGTATATTCGGCAATTCCGCAGTTTACGCCGTTCCCTTTTGCGTCGTAGCTGGAGTAGGACAGCCATAAGTCGCCGTCAGCGTCTGTCACGAAATACCGAGCGGTGGATGTTTTCGAGTCTAGTTCGATGAAATTCACCGTTTTGTCGTTTTTGGTGTCTATCTGGTAGATGCCGTTTGCCGATGCAGCATAAACTTGGTCACCACTGTGTGTAATGCCTTCAGGGTTGCCTTTGACTTTTATTTTTGTTGTTACCTTTTTGCTTGAAAGGTCTATTTTTGCGATGTGCCCCACACTATCTGTCCACGACGGATTTACGCAGGTTACATAGGCGAAACCATTTACTATGGTGGCATAGCGTGGCAGGCCGATGCCAGTTATGGCGGTGCAGACTTCTTTGAACGACTGTTTGTCTAAAATTTCCACTTTGTCTTCATTCCCGCACATAAGTAAAATGTATTTATCGGTAATGGTGGCGCTTTCTATAATCGACCGTAGTGGATACCCGTTAGCTTTTTTAAATAGGTTTTGGTCAATGGGTTGCGCATATTGCATTTTACAAATGCTGCCGTTACTTTCACTATAGTTCCCCATGTTAACCATAAGGCAGGTGCCGTTTATGGCAACACTTAGCGATTCGTTGTTTACAGCATCGTCTTCATTTTTGCTACAACTAGTTGCAAATAGAAGGGGGAGGGTGGCGATTATCGCGTAAATACTTTTTTTCATTATTCTTTTCCTTTCATTTGCAAATATACTGCTTTTTATTGTAAGGAAGATTTATCTGTCATGCCTGTTTGGTTTAGTAATATGGTCCTCTTTTGTGAAATCCTTACTAGCTGTTTATAAATTCTTTCGGTTCGTTTTTTGAAATTAAATAATTATCATTTAATTTAGCAAATTTGTTTAATGTATATTGCATTAATAGGGTTAGTTTGCTGAGTTATAATGCGGTATCGCATCTGTTGTTGAGGACCATTAAGTGTGGCTTGGCATCTAGTATAATGAAAAACAAAAAAGATTATATATAATGAGTAAAATGGTGAATAGGGTAGGGATAATTTTCCTCCAATTTATTGCTGCAGTCGCGTTGCTCGGTGCGCCTTCATTGGCGTATGGACAGTGTGAACTGGCTGGTACTAAATTTGATGTGCCATCTTCACTTTTTAATCCTACGTTGAGCGAGGATGAAAAAGGTTGGTTTAGTGAGGATGTGGCAGATTTGCTTGCCGATGAATGCGGTACTTGCGATTATTATGCCGCGATTAGTGATGTGATTCAGACTGGTATGTCTGGAACTTTTTCTGCTCCAGGCTCAGCCCTGTCTTGGAAGGATTTATCTAAAATAACAAATACGTTTGGAGCAGGGTTTGGTGCCATCACTGCTAATCCTAAGGTTTTATCTCCTTATTTGAATGAAGGTAGTGGGTCTAATATGTTTATGGCTGTCGCCAATAGTCATGAATCCCCTTTCTTCTCTTATTCAGTGAGCGGATTGGCTCCTGGCTCAAATGTGACGTTGTCTGTAGATATATACAACTTGCTTGACCCAGCCCTTCTTGAGAAACAATTGCTGATAACGAATGATGGAGTCACTAGTTCGAGTGATTTAGTTCGGGAAATAAAACTTCCTGGTAATTTGACATTTGGAATGCAGAGCTCGGGAGCTACATTGACTAAGGGCTCAGGAAAGATAAATGGAAATCAGGGAAGCATTACAGTTTGTACTGAGTTGCAATATGGTCAACCTGCTGGAATTAAGAAGTCTACGGGTAAAATGGACTGGGGTGGTAAAACAAGTATCACCTTAACCGCAAAAGCTGATGGAGATGGTAATGCTGTGTTCTATTTCATGCGTGATGCGGGTGCTAACTTTGCCCCTATAGGTTTAGATAATATTAAGGTAACGGGTTCTATAAAACCTGTTGTTGTAGCACAAAAAAAGATGCCTGTCTGTCCGGCAAACCCTGTATTGCTTTCTTTCAAACAGTCTTATCCTTCTGGTGCTAAGTATTCTTGGACGGGTCCTGGTGGTGCTACAGGCTCTGGACCTTCTTTTGCCTATACGCCAGATGAGGCGAAAAAAACGTATAAAGTGACAGGCTCTGTTGAGTTTGGTAGCTGTCCTAAGGTTTCTGCCGACTTTACCATAGAGACGAAGGAATGCTGTACAATGAAAGATGCTAGTGGAAATGATGTGCCAATGGCTGAAACCAACATCTTCTACGACGATTTCGGTATGTTTGTAAATGCGAATACTTATGAGTATACCGACGCAAAGGGGAATGTGAAAACCATTAAAACTACGGGTATTTACGGTGATGGCGATGAAAAACGCGCTGTTGTTCAGTTACAGCCTGGTTCTACGGTTAATAAAGCGTTGAAACCATGTTCTCAATCGGGTTCATTGAATGATTCTTATGCAATTACCAATGTTAACCCTTATAACCCAGGTGTGAAAGGTGATGCTTCTGGTGACCGACGTGGTGGTATGTTTGTTTTCGACTTGTCTGGTACCTCTTGTAATGGCGTGTCTGTCAAAGATATGGTGATTTACGAACGTGAGGTATGCGGTTTGTGTAAAGGAAAGGAAATTAACTTTAGTGCTGCGTTTGGTGCAATCAACAACTCTGCTACTACTGGTGAGTTGTCTATCGTATTGCGAAAGGGTTCTGCAACTGGTGAAATACTGAAGGAAGAACGAAGAAAACTCGACGGTTCTAGCCAGTGGTATAATGCGGAAGCCGTATTCAAGATGGAAGATAATACCGATTGCGTGGTTATGCAGGTGATTAACCGTCAGGAATCGTTTAATAATTCGGAAGGTGACTATGCTATCGATGATATCAAGTTCACTGTTTGTACTCCTCCCGATGTGGCAGTGGAAGCTTCGCTGACTGCTGAAGAGTTGTTAGATCTTTGTGAGGACAAACCTCTTACTCTGAAGGCGGAAATATCAGAAGCCTCTAAGAATTTCTATGGCTCGTCAATCGGCTACCTTTTCCAATATGCATATGAGGATCCGAGCGAGACTGAAGACGATAAAATCACTTGGTACGATTTAAGTACAATCCAACCTAACGGAGAATATACAATAGACAATCCAGCAAAACATAAGGCTTTTGAAAAGTTACTTGATGGCGATGAACTAAATGTATATTTCCGTGTTGTGATAGGAACGACTGATTATCTGTCGAATAATAGAACAGAATGGGAAACAATGAGCGCTCTCTCTCCTTGTCGTGCTATTTCGATTTCTTCTATTCCTATCGTTGCGGCTCTGAAGTGTGATAAGTGTACAAAACCTAACGATATAGAGTTTGTTGATGAAACAGGCAAGGCGAAGACTTCTGTTAAGTTGTGTAAGGGTGAAAGTGTCACTCTTACCACCAAAAATCTCTTACCTGATAAATCAGAATGGGCTTCTAAGAACTTTAAGGGCTTCACTGTTGAATGGTTGAAAGACGGAAATGTGCAAAGTTCGTTGTCAGGCAGTCCTCTTGACAAGGCAAAGTCAAATACCATTACTTATGGCGATAATGATAAACCAGGTAAGTATACTTGGAAAGTAAATGTGTATGATCCTGATTTCCCTACAGCGTCTAATTGTACTAAGGAGGCCGAAATCGTTGTTGAATTCCTAGAACAGCCAAAAGTTGAAAACTTGACTTTTGAGTTCTGCGAGGGTCAGCCTGGTGCTACCGATGTGCTTCCAACTGCAGGTGCTGGAGAAAAATACACATATTATCAAGATTTGAAAGATTTGTTCGCTGGTGTTGGTACGGCTAGTCCGGTTCAAGCTCCAAATTTCTCGACTCTGACTGCGGGTGTATACGAATTCCAGTACACATTGACCAGTGCGGACGGTTGCGTGAGCGAGCCTGCCTCGATCACCATTACGGTTAATGCAATACCAGAATATCAGGTTGAAGCAATCGAACCGTTCTGTGCAAAACAGTCTACTGTTGCTGCACTGCCTGTCGCTGATGACGCCGGCAAGTACAGCATAGAATGGACGCCAGCGGCAACGGCTGCCGACCTGAACGCATTAGACGGCAAGTCTGACCCTTATAAGCTGACTTATGTGGTGAGCGACGCTAAAACCGGATGTAAGGCCGAACCTCAGGAATACGAGTTCACCGTAATGCTGGCCACCACCGTCAAACTGACAGCTACTGCTGATTGTGGAGAAACCACGGTGAGTGCAGTCACCACACCTGCGGGAGCAACGCTGACCTACTATTCCGACGACGCTCCGGCTTCCGAGAAGACGGTGTTCAAATTTGGCGAGGATGTGGCCGAATGGAAGGCAGTAGCAACAGCTACCGGCTATTGCCAGTCTGCAGACTCTATAGAGGTGACAGTAATGGCTGTTCCTGGTTTGGTAACCACAGCCGACCCTTCTTGTTACTTGAAGAGCAAGGCTGCCTCGTTTACAGATGTACAGACCCAGTGCGCTCCAAGTGTTGTGGCCGCAAGTTACGATGCCTCCGCACCTGAGAACAAGGGCGCAGCCCTTGAATGGCGTCTGGCCGGTGCAACCGACTGGTCGTCAACAGCGCCTACTCCAACCGTGAAGGATGCGACCAGCCCGGCCGAGGAGACAATAGACTATGAGGTCCGCCTGAAGAATACCGCTACAGGTTGTTATGGCGAGACCGCCAAGTTCACGGCCCACATCTATGGCGCACCAGTTCCGAAAGTGACCAGTGCTGAATACTGTAAGGGTGCACCTGCGGGTCCACTCAGTGAACGTGTGACGATCAATAACGAGATACCAGACACCTATACGCTGAAGGTCTATACCGATAAGGATAAGACCAACGCAGTGGATATGACCACCGCACCATCGACAGCCACCCCTGGCGTAGTAACCTACTATGCAACCCAAACCGGTCAGGGAGGCGAGAGTGATCCGGTTCCGTTTACCGTAACAACCTATGGTGTGGACCTCCCAACCGTAGCGAAAACGGATTATATGCTCTGCCGCGACAGGGATGTGGCTGAACTGAACGCGACTTTGAATGCGAACACAGCCCAGTATCTGATGGCAAGCGGCTTGCAGTGGAACTCAGAGGGCGGAGCCTTCTCCGACACCAAGCCAACCATATCGAATGCGGTGGCAGGAGAGTTCAACTACAGTGTAAAACAGATATACAATATAGCCACCGCAGGCTTTACCGCCACCTGTGAGGGAG
>DETD01000019.1:76724-366819 GCA_002362105.1 Bacteroidales bacterium UBA3297 | reverse complement strand
CCTCAAAGATCTCTCTTCTCGTGAGTCCCTCGAAACCGCTGTTCCCGAGGGGCACCGGGCGTTGTTCCCGATTGCGGATGCAAAATTAGGCGTTTTATCCGAACTGGCAAACTATTTGCACGAAATATTTCTAAGAAATTTTTACTTCGGCTGATTTTCAAATAATTGCGATATACAAAAAAAATCAGTTCTTCACAATCCGGTACAGTTCTCCATTCACAAAAACAGAATACACACCCGATGCGTATCTGTAAAACGACAGAATGGTCGGATTGCCATCTGCCTTTATCACACACATACGTTGGCCCAAAGTGTTCTCCACCGTTATTTCGTCCCCAACTTCAGTTCCTTCTACATAAAGGAAGTCTTCAACAGGATTCGGATACAAACGTTTTACAAAGTGTTTAACACCTTTCACCACCTGGCAACAGGTGCTACTATTCCCTACCGCATCAGCAAACGTCCAGCGAATCGTATTATCCCCCACTTTATAATAAGGCTCTGCCTCCATTTGTCCGACAATTACCACATTACAGTTATCCACCGCCTTCTGTATAGGGATCTCCACCGAAGACGCATCCACTTGGTTTGCATTGACAGGGAGTTCAACAAAGATGGTATCCATTTTTGAGCAATCGGCAAACGGAGCTGCACGATCGTTCACCACCACAGTCTGTCCACATTTAGTCATATTCCCATCGGAGTCGACGAACAGCCAGTTTATTTTTGTTTCTCCTATAGGGAACACAAACGGAACATACTCCAGTGTACCTGGAATCACATCTCCTGCATATCCAGTAGCAACCGGTATATCTAGTTTTATCTGTTCATAAGGCACTGCGCAATAATCTTCTCTAATATCATAGATTACTTCTGGCATCGATTCACAATCAGCATATTCTGGAGGGAACCGATTCTCTATCGATATACGCTGTTCACATACCAACTCGTTTCCTGCCGCATCCTTAAAACGCCAATGTGCCACATGTTCTCCCACTGGCACAATTTCTGGCAAATCACATTCAGCAAGTAGGTATGCATTACAATTATCACGTGCGACAGGCACCGGCAGATTCATATTCTCCTTCGGGTATCCACCCAGATTGTCTGTCACATAAAACGGCATACGTGGCATGTTACCACAGTTCTCGTATACTGGCACATATCGGTCTAAGACCGTCACCTTCTGAGGACAATAGATTTTGTTCCCTGAAACATCACAAAACTTCCACTGCATAACGGTTTCCCCTAAAAAGAAGAAAGCTGTAGCCACAGGAATTCCGACGACCTTTAAAGAACAGTTGTCTTCTGCAACGGGAGCGCTCAGATGCAGTTCTTCCCATTTCAGTCCGCACGCATCGTCGAACACCTCAAATGTCAGGTCTGGCATGCTGTCACAGTCCGCATAGACAGGCGCATACTCGTCACGAACCGTCACAAGCTGTCTGCATTGCGTCACATTCCCAACCTCGTCGGTATAGACCCATAATAGGTTATTTTCTCCTATATAAAGAGAGTCTGAGGGAAGAAGTTCATATTCGACACTCCCACAATTGTCCCACGCTGGCTGCGCCGTTAATCCAACCTCACTCACAGAAAAGCCACACTGGTCGTCTGGTATAGTCAGTTGCAATTCAGGCAACGAATCACAATTTTCCACCACTGGCTTTATCGTATCTTTAACCACGACGGTTTGCTGGCACTGCAAAAAGTTTCCTCCTTTATCAGAAAAGATCCAATCGACTGTCGATTCCCCCACATAAAGGGTGTCACGCTGATTGTACCATACGCCTTCTATTATTTCAGCGCAGTTATCCTCCGCCTGTGGTGTGAATTTCAAAACTTCATCCGCCAACACAGTGTTTTCGCCTTCTGCCAAATAAAGCAGAAGCGTATCCATCGCCTCACAATTGTCCAAAGCAGGAGTTGCAAGGTCCTCAACAAATATCGTTTGATTGCAAACAGAGGTGTCGCCAAAAGCATCGACATACGACCATTTTACCGTATTGGCACCAATAAGGAAAGCCTCAAGGTCAACATCCATTTGAGCCTCACAACCGTTGCCGAAAACGTCAAATCCCAAATCGAGGGTTGTAGGAACACTTTCCACCGAAACACCACAATCAAAGTTCTCTACCGCAATGGAAATATCCTTCAACGAATCGCAATTTAAAACGCCCAACGTTCCCTCATCCGTAATAAAGACATTCTTCGCTCCCTCTGGTATTACAAAGAATAAACTTTTCCCATAGTAGCGCTTCTTCACATTAGCATCATCCAACACATACGACACGAACCAACTTCCATCTTCTTTTTTCGAGACACTGTCTTCCTTTACAATAGCAATGCTATCACCCACATACTTAAAAGCAGTATCATTCTCTGAAAGGTAGAGAGGACGTCCACTAAAGAAACGTCCATCAAACCGTCCATTTTCGACAAGAACATTATTAAAATAGAGTTTTCTTTTCGACGAGACAATTTTCAATGAGGTTGTGTCGCCCAAAGAAAAGAAATCTACCAGATGTTGGTAATAATAATCAGTTCTTAAATCATACCATTTTTTCACAAATTCAGTGTTTTCATTCCATTCTCCCTGTATTGGGGAACGAGGCCATTTTTGCATATACTCTATTTCTGACCTTACATTATCAAAAAGGCTATCCGCGACATGTGTAAAATTAGAAGAACTCAAAAAAGTACCCAGATACACAGCATTCATATCCACAAACATGTTCTTCACTTCTGGTAACGACAAAAATCTCCTATATCGGAAACTTGCCGATTCAGGATTACGATTTGGAGTCTCAGACTCATCATCAAAGGGTTCTATTCTTGTCAGATAATTCAAATAGGCATAATCGTAAGGAGTGGTCATACCTAACCCCCAATCTCCATCTTTGTATATCCAACGCCATTTTGCGTCTTCCTTTCGTTCCCTCCAAAACACCGTATTATTCCCCGGGAAATCTGTATTAGCAAACAGAGAATTGATAAGGAAGAAGTTAATAAACTCCTTTACATCCAGTTTTTTCTCAAAATCGGCATACGTGCTAGAATCCGAAACGAACAGAGAGTCTGTTTTTTCCCACTCCACATCATCACCCTCTTTTATTTCATTCATGTAGCCAAAAGTTTGAGAAATCAAATCTATATTCTCCAATCCGCCATAATTTTGCCAAATATTATCTTCATTGGAACGCTCACGCAAATTCATTACGCCATAATAAGCTCCATTAATATATAAAACGCACGGCTGATATGCCGCCCAATCGATGTCAATATGTGGACATGCGACAGTCTGTATCAACGCATCTCTCATATAAACAGAGATGTTGTCTTGACCTGAGTTTCTCACATATAAGGATTTAGTTTTTTTTATGTCCTTTGCATCCCAGAACTTATATTTGAAATGCTTTTCTCCAAACCGTTTATTTGCTCTTAGTACAAGTGACTTTAAATCTACGGTTTTAGTAGTATTTCCACCGATATTCATTTCACCCAACTGATTAATAACAGACTGCCCATCGACAAAATACTCAAAATTAGCAGGACGACGATTTACCGCGTAATAGCTTTTCCAAAAGAATTCATCGTCAATATTCAAATATATACCAACCTTTTGATCCCACATCAACAGACTATCAACAACAACAGAAAGAATAGGAATAGTAACATCCCTATCGAGAAATAAATAGCTTTCCGTTTTACTTACCTTACTCAAGGCACTATCACTAAACGTTTTTGCACGTATAACAGTAGTTTCTTCTATATAAAGGGAATCGGGAGCAATAGGGCTATCTTCGGATGGTTCACTTCCATTAGTGGTATACCGGATTACCGCATCAGCAGGGCAGTCCCCTTGCAAAGATAGATGCAATGAAAAAGGATGGTTAAAAACCCCTCCCTCCACAGAAAATCGTGGTTTCTTTAGTATTCGAGTGGTATAAAATCCGCCATTGGGGGCGTTAGGCGTCGCTCTTTTAAAATAAGACAATGTGTCGTTTCCATCCGTTATACGTCCATACGAAACATCGGGAGCTAACATTTCTGGTATCACCAAACTATCGACAATATTTCCATCCAAGTCGAAAACATACAAACAACTTTCTTCGTCACACTCTAAACGGAAGTCCGTATGTCTAGGACCTCGCCCATCTTCCTTATCACAATATATTAGTAGATATCCGTTGGGTTTAATTTTTGTGGGTTCCATTAATGGGAACGACTCTGAGAAATCCTTCGAGAGTGAAATAGAATAACCCGTAAAGTCAAAAGCCGTTGTGTCCTCATTATAGAGTTCAACCCATGAATCAGGAAATTCATTGAGATCATCCATAATGCCATTGACATTGCTTTGCATCACTTCATTGATACGTATTCCAGCAAACGAACTCAATTGGTACAAGCACAATATGAAAACCACAAAAAACCTCATCTTTTAAATCCAAGCAATATATAATATACTAACGGACAAATTTACATAAATAATATCTTCAACTACCCGCTGAATACAATTTTATAATACATTTTTTTGACGACTAATTTATCATTCATAAAATTAAACAGAAAAAGGAGCCCCTCATTCGGAAGCTCCTTTCTCTTATAACTTTATAATTTGTCACAGTTTGATAATCGTGCCAGTTCCTGCCGCTATATCACTCGCTTGCGTAATTACGACCTGCTTAACGCCGGCCTTTACAGCGGCTAACGAATTCTCTATTTTCGGGATCATACCCCCCTGGATAGAACCATTATCAACATACTCCTTAAACAAGACCTCGTCAACGACGGGGATAACGCTGTCGTCGTCGTCCGGATTACTCAGTACGCCTTTTTTCTCGAAACAATACATCAGGGTCACCTCAAAATGTTTAGCCAATGCCTTCGCAGCCTCCGCAGCAATAGTATCGGCATTGGTGTTCAACAAGTGTCCCAGCTTATCGTGTGTAATAGGAGCCAGCACAGGCACTACGCCCTGTGCAATCAGGCCTGCCAACAGTTCAGAGTTCACCTCTTTAGGGTCCCCAACAAAGCCATAGTCAACTTCCTTTACCGGACGTTTGTCGCTTCGCATATAGTTAAGGTCTGCCCCGGTAAGTCCCAACGCGTTCAAGCCTAAAGCCTGCAACTGGGCAACAATGTTCTTGTTCACCAATCCTGCATAGACCATCGTAACAACCTTCAATGTCTCTGCGTCAGTCACACGTCGTCCGTTCACCATCTGGCTTTCTATACCCAGTTTGGTCGAGAGTGCAGTGGCAGAACGGCCACCACCATGAACAAGCACTTTTTGGCCCTCGATTTTCGAAAATTCCTTCAGCAAGTTCAAAAGAGAGGCTTCTTCCTCTACAATCTTGCCACCTACTTTTATAACGGTAAGTTTTTCCATTGTCGTTTACTTAATTTTACAAGTGCAAATTTAAAGTGCGCACGCGGAAATACAAAATTTGAATTTTTATTCACACTCACTAAAATTTGGTGTCAATTTATTATGTTTATTCAACTATTGACCTTAACTTTGTCCTCTGCAACGAATAAATATGTTTGGGAAGCGTTTATTCGTCTCTTATTCATTTGATAAACAAATACGTTGAGTCAAAATTGAAAAACAAGATTAAACGATTTGCAGCAATCAAGGAAATCATTTCCACAAATACAGTTAGCTGCCAGGAAGACCTATTGCAACTGCTTGACGAGCGCGGTTTCCAACTGACGCAAGCAACATTGTCGCGCGACCTGAAGCAAATGAAAGTTGCAAAGACGCCTGACGTATCAGGAGAATACATCTACAAGTTGCCTAACGAGCTGAAAAGCAGCGAGGAACATAATATATACCTTGCCAATTCGCTAACTACTATCGATTTTTCAGGCAACAACGTTGTGCTTCACACCCGCTCGGGTTATGCCAGCAGTCTTGCTTACGAGATTGACGAACGCATTCCTAGCGTTATTATTGGCACCGTTGCAGGTGAAGACACTATTATTGGAGTCATTAAGGAAGGGCTTACTAAAAAGGAAGTTTTCGATGCCCTTGCCTCTTTCATTCCCACTCTAAAGGGAAGACAACAATAAGTTAACAAAGTACAATCTAACGAAACAAACGACATTATAATTCTTCAGGAGCAAGAAATGGTTAAGGACAACATCAAACTAATGATTGCCGACGAGAGTCATATCCACTATATTGACGAGATTCTCGAGACTATTACAGCAGCCGCTAAGGTAAGAGGAACAGGTATTGCAAAACGTAACCCTAAATACGTTGAGGACCTGATGCGAAAAGGGAAGGCGGTATTAGCCCTCGACGGCGACAAGTTCGCCGGTTTCAGCTACATTGAGACATGGGGTGGCAAACATTATGTTACCACTTCGGGCATGATTGTGCCAGAGGCCTATAGAGGCCATGGCCTGGCCCGACGAATCAAACATGTAACTTTTTCGTTGGCACGCAAGCGTTGGCCTCACGCTAAAATATTCAGCCTGACTTCTGGCGCGGCTGTTATGAAGTTGAACACCGACTGCGGTTATACTCCTGTCACCTTTGGCCAATTGACCGACGATGAGACTTTCTGGCGCGGGTGCGAAGGATGCATCAACCACGATGTGCTGGCCCGTACCGAACGCCGCTACTGTATCTGCACAGGTATGCTCTACGACCCTGAAAACAAACGCAGCAGAATGATTGCTGAAGAAGAGTTGGAAAGCGACAAGGAGCTGGTTGAACAAATCATCAAAGACCGTTTCCCTAACGGTTTCCCTGCCGACGAAGCTGAAGAAACCCATTAATTTGAATATAAAAACAGAATATACAAATGGAAAAGAAAAAAGTTGTAGTCGCTTTTAGCGGCGGCCTCGACACCTCGTTCACCGTGATGTACCTGGCTAAAGAAAAAGGTTATGAAGTATATGCGGCTTGTGCTAACACAGGCGGTTTCAGCGCCGAACAACTTAAGACCAACGAAGAAAACGCTTACAAATTGGGCGCGACCAAATACGTGACTCTCGATGTTACTAAGGAATACTACAACAAGAGCCTCAAGTATATGGTTTACGGTAACGTTCTCCGTAACGGTACTTATCCAATTTCTGTTTCTTCTGAACGTATCTTCCAAGGTATGGCTATCGCACGTTATGCCAACGAAATTAAAGCTGACGCTATCGCCCATGGCTCTACCGGCGCTGGTAACGACCAGATCCGTTTCGATATGACGTTCTTGGTGATGGCCCCTGGCGTTGAAATCATCACCCTGACACGCGACCAAAACCTTTCCCGCGAATTTGAAGTGAACTACTTGAACGAGCACGGTTTCCCTGCTGACTTCAAGAAGTTGAAGTATTCTTATAATGTCGGTCTTTGGGGTACCTCTATCTGCGGTGGCGAGATTCTCGACTCTAAGCAAGGCCTGCCTGAAGAGGCCTACTTGAAACAAGTCACTAAAACCGGTAGCGAAGTCCTCGCCCTGGAATTCAAGAACGGTGAAATCTGTGGCGTTAACGGTGTCCACTACGACGATAAGATTGCAGCCATCCAGAAGGTGGAGGAAATCGGTTCGGCATACGGCATCGGCCGCGACATGCACGTTGGCGACACCATCATCGGCATTAAGGGCCGCGTTGGTTTCGAAGCGGCGGCTCCTATGCTTATCATCGGCGCACACAAATTCCTAGAAAAATACACCCTCAGCAAGTGGCAGCAGTACTGGAAAGACCAGGTTGCCAACTGGTATGGTATGTTCTTACACGAAAGCCAGTACTTGGAACCTGTTATGCGCGACATCGAGGCTATGCTCGAAAGTTCACAGCGTAACGTCAACGGTATTGTTACACTCGAACTCCGTCCGCTCTCTTTCAGCACTATTGGTGTTGACTCTAAAGACGACCTCGTTAAAACGAAGTTCGGTGAATATGGTGAGACTTCTAAGGGTTGGACTGCCGACGAAGCCAAAGGCTTCATCAAGTGCATGTCTACCCCTCTACGTGTATACTACACTAACCACAAAGACGAGAGCAAAGACATTTAATTCGTAAAGTCTGTAGAATAAAAGACGGATGCGGAAATGTCTGCATCCGTTTTTTTATAACTTTGCATTACATAACGAAACATTTTAATTAAGAACACTATATGATTAAAGTTGGAATTATTGGCGGTGCCGGTTACACTGCTGGCGAACTTTGCCGCATCCTCATCAACCATCCTGAGGCAGAAATCACTTTCATTCACAGTGAAAGCAACGCCGGCAACAAAATCACCGATGTCCACGGCGGTCTTATCGGAGAAACCGAACTGGTGTTTACCGACCAGTTGGAGTTCGAAAAGGTCGACGTCGTTTTCTTCTGCTTTGGCCACGGAAAAAGCCGCGAATTCCTCAGCACGCATACCATTCCATCTAATGTGAAAATTGTTGACTTGGCACAAGACTTCCGTCTTGCCGACCCAAGCCACGATTATATCTACGGCTTACCAGAAATCAATCGCGACGCCATCAGCAAGGCTATGCATGTGGCCAACCCTGGCTGTTTCGCCACCTGCATCCAGTTGGGCCTTCTGCCTTTGGCAAAAGCCGGCTTGCTAAAAGGAAACGACATCAACGTGAACGCCATCACGGGCAGCACAGGTGCCGGTTTCAAGCCACAGGCTACCAGCCACTTCAGCTGGCGCGACAACAACCTAAGCATCTACAAGCCTTTCCAGCACCAGCACATTCCAGAAATAAAGCAGAGCCTTAAACAGACCCAAGGCGAATTCGATGTTGAAATAGACTTTATCCCTTACCGTGGCAATTTCCCTCGTGGTATTTTCGCGACCGAAGTGATTAAAGTGGACGAGAACGTCGACATTGAGGAAGTCATCAAAACTTACAAAGATTTCTATGCGAATGCCGCCTTCACCCACTATAGCGACAAAGCCATCGATATGAAACAGGTCGTTAATACCAATAAGGCGTTGGTTCACGTCGAGAAATACGGAAACAAGTTACTCGTTACCTCTACCATCGACAACCTGTTGAAAGGTGCAAGCGGACAGGCTGTCCAGAATATGAACATTATGTTCGGTATCGACGAAATGGCGGGTCTCAGACTCAAGGCAAACGCATTCTAAACAAAAAAAACAACAACTATTCATAGAGACAGAAATGGAATTATTTGACGTTTATTCTCTTTTCAACGTAAATGTGGTCAGCGGTAAGGGTTGCCACGTTTACGACGAGGAAGGACAAGAATACCTCGACCTGTATGGCGGCCATGCCGTTATTTCGGTCGGTCACGCACATCCCGATTACGTTAAGGCCATCAGCGAACAAGTGGCTAAAATCGGTTTTTACTCGAACTCTGTTATCAATAAACTACAGGTTGAGTTAGCCCACCTCCTGGGCAAAGCTTCTGGTTACGACGATTACCGTCTGTTCCTTATCAACTCTGGTGCCGAGGCTAACGAGAATGCGATTAAACTGGCCTCTTTCTACAACAACCGTAAAAAGGTTTTGGCTTTCCACCACTCTTTCCACGGCCGCACTACCGCTGCGGCCAGAGTTACCGACAACCCGAAGTTCAGCCCTGCCGCTTACATGGGATTTGAAGTCGACTTTGTTGACTTGAACGACATTGCCGCTGTTCGCGCCAAACTTGACACAAAAGAGTTCTCTAGCTGTATTATAGAAGGCATTCAGGGCGTTGGAGGCATTCAAATTCCAAACGACCAATTCCTAGTAGAACTACGCAAGGCTTGCGACGACACCGACACCGTTCTAATACTTGACGAGATTCAATCTGGTTACGGCCGAAGCGGTAAATTCTTCGCGCACCAGTACGCTGGCATCAAAGCCGACCTTATCAGTGTTGCAAAAGGTATCGGCAACGGTCTGCCAATGTCAGGCTTACTTATAGCGCCTAAATTTCAGGCTGTGCCTGGCCAATTGGGCACCACATTTGGCGGCAACCACCTGGCGTGTGCTGCAGCTATATCGGTGCTGAACATTATGAACAAGGAAAACTTGGTTGAAAACGCGGCAAAGGTCGGTGCTCACCTTTTAGAAGAGCTTAAAGGCTTCAAACGAATCAAGGAAGTACGTGGCCGCGGTTTGATGATTGGTATGGAGTTTGAAGAGCCTATCAAGGAAATTCGCTCCAACCTTCTTTACGAGCAGAAAGTGTTCACTGGCGTAGCCGGCCAACACACCATCCGTTTGTTACCACCGCTTTGCCTCAGCATGGCCGAAGCGGATGAATTCTTGGCTCGCTTCAAGAAGGTTTTAGACAAGTAATTTATACGAAATTTATAAGAAAGGACCGATTTCTACGATTTCGGTCCTTTTCTTTTTTCCTGCTTCACCACCAACAACTCCTTTTGGACAAGATACCACTGACAGAGAATCAGATTTTTCGCTCTGATTCAAAAAAGAAGCCCGTCCCTACAAGTTATCATAAGGACGGACTTTTGCGTTTATAGCGCCTCAAAAAGGGCTTATTAGTGCCTTGCCTTCAACTCACGGGCAAGATCTTCAATACGGACACCCTTATAAGTCAAGAGAACGATCAGGTGATACAACATATCGCTACATTCGTAGATGAACTGTTCTTTAGTTCCATTGGTAGCTTCAACAATTGCCTCTATAGTTTCCTCACCCACTTTCTGGCACATCTTGTTCACACCCTTTTTAAATAATTTAGTGGTATAGCTGCCTTCCGGCATTTCCTGATAACGTTTTTCAATAAAATCCTGCAACTCTGTAAAGAATGCCAAATCCTCTATGTTTTTGTTTCCGAGGAAGGTGTCGGCACCCGTAGTAGAGCCCTCAGGAAGCGCAAAAATAACCACGGCGCTACCGTCTTCGTTCGGAAGCAACTGGTCTACGGCCAGAGGCTTGAAGTACTCGCCCCCTGTCACCACTTCTATACTGTTATTCCTTATATTGTATAGCTTTACTACCTTTTCAGCCTCCATTTGCGCATAAGCTTCCGCATTCACGTAACCAACACGCAACACCTTCTGCGTACGCTTATCTTGCACTACTGCCTGCACCAAGCCATGGCAGCTATCATCGAAATTCAACTTCATTGTTTCTGTTTTTTAAGACTATGCAAAATTAGCACTTTGACCCGTGTAGTGCAAACAGAATAAAAAAAAAGGCACCTGCAGTCTACAGATGCCCATAAATTGTTCCAAACTTGTTTATTTTATCTGACGGATTACCGTCACCACATAATTGGCTCCCGCATCGCCAGGTTCTTCCACCAAGGTCAGCGAGCCCTTGTAACCGGTCGATGTCTCGTAAGAGAAAGTAAGCGGACTGGTCTGGCTGATGGTCGCCGATTGATTGTTGGAATTCACAATTGAGTTTTCACTCTTGTCTGCCGACACAAACGTGTAGCCGGTAAACACAATTTCCACATTGTCTCCATGCGCAGCCACCTCTGACTTTTTATAAACCTTGCCATCTTTAACCGACAAGAAAGAGCCGGCAGTCGACCCAGAACCACCCATATTTACGGTAAATGTGGTGTCTTTTACCAACACAACCGGAGTTTCATCGTCGTCATCGTCCGAACACGAAGTTGCCACTGTAGCGGTTGCCATCATAGAAACTATGGCTACCATTGCCGAAAGGCGGAAAAGTTTTTTCATAAGATTTAGTTTTTATTATAACGAGTCACTTTGATTTTAATTGTTGAATCTGCTCCTTTCATTTCACCCTCAATAACTTCAATTTTACCAGAATAGTCCTTCCCATTCTCACCACAAGATGTAACAAATTTAAATACTTTATCCGACTCCATTATGAGTACCGCAGCACAACCGTTTTGGCGAACAACTTCATTTGCTGAACCACTTGCGCTAAAGAGCATGCTACCGTCAAACACAATTTCAATACCACTGCCTTGTGACATAATAACTTCTGACACTGTATATGTTCTTTTGTTTTGTATTGAGATAAAAGAAGAAGCTTTTGATTTTGAACCTCCCACTTCTAACACAAACACCTCCTCTTGGTTAACAACAGGCACTGTATCTGTCTGCTCAGGTGGAACAACAGTATCATTTTTTGTAGTGTCCACCACCGCCGGATTGTTTTTGTTGTCATTTTCATCGTCGTCATCGTCCGAACACGAAGTTGCCACTGTAGCGGTTGCCATCATAGAAACCATGGTTGCCAACGCCGTAAGGCGGAAAAGTTTTTTCATAAGATAATTTATTTAATCTACTCAAAAATAATAAATATATGCAGGAAAAACAAAAAAAGGCATCCGACAAAAGCCAGATGCCCAAAATGTTTTTTCTTTCTTAACCTACAGCTAAGATTACTTGCGAGTTACAGTGATGGTGATTTCAGCATCAGAAGAACCCATAGTGCCCTTGGTAACCTTGATAGTACCGCTGTAGCTCTTACCACCCTTTTCAGCACCATTGGTAGTGAATTCGAATTCTTGATCAGCTACAACAGTAGTCAAATCAGCCTTCAAGCCAGTACTGCTAACAAGTGGGTTGTCTGCAGAAGCAGCAGAAACAAATTGCTTACCATTGAAAACGATTTCTACACCTGAATTTTCATCAAGTTCGCTCATCTTATACACCTTCTTGTTCTGGATAGAGATGAAAGAACCATAGTTTTTAGAATTAGTACCACCAACCTGCAAAGTGAAAGTTTCAGTTTTGTCCTTGTTTACGATTTCAGTTGAATCGTCGTCATCGTCATCGTCTGAACAAGATGAAACACATACAGATGTAGCCATCATAGAAACCATAGCTACCATAGCTGAAAGACGGAAAATCTTTTTCATTTTGATAAAATTTAAATTATTTAATTAGACAATAAAGTTTCAATAATCTTTAATTTGAGCTTAAGGTTTAGACGCCTTATATCACTACAAATTTATCTGTTTTTTTTTGAAAACCAATCAAAAGGTCAGATATTTTATTCCTTTTCCGAAAATTTTATATATGTTGTTCATTTACAACTATACGTTAAAGCGGAATACGGTTATATCACCGTCTTGGAACACATAATCTTTTCCTTCTATATGTATCTTTCCAGCCTCACGACATGCAGCTTCCGTTTTAAAGTTAACGTAATCTTCGTACTTTATTACTTCTGCCTTGATGAATCCACGCTCAAAGTCGGTGTGGATAATACCTGCACACTGAGGTGCTTTCATACCCTTTCTGAAGGTCCATGCACGGCATTCGTCAGGTCCGGCTGTAAAGAAGGTTTCCAAATTCAACAGAGCATAGGCTGAATGAATCAGGCGGACCACTCCGCTTTCCTTCAAACCTGCTGCTTCTAGGAACTCCTTACGCTCTTCGTAAGTTTCCAGTTCGGCGATATCGGCCTCGGTTGCAGCTGCCACAATCAGCACCTCTGCATTCTCGTCCTTCACCGCTTCCTTTACGGCCTCTGTATACTTGTTTCCGTTCACCGCACTGGCTTCGTCCACGTTGCATACATAAAGAACCGGTTTCGTAGTCAGTAGGAACAAATTCCGTGCCAAAGGCTCCTCTTCTTTTTCCAGTTCTACCGTACGACACGACTTTCCTTGCAACAGGGCTTCATGAAAACGCTTCAGTATGCTCAACAATGTCTTTGCGTCCTTATCACCCGCATTGGCCTGTTTTTCTACCTTCTTCAGTTGGTTTTCTACAGTTTCCAAATCCTTCAACTGCAACTCGGTATCAATAATCTCCTTGTCGCGGACAGGATCGATGCTGCCGTCAACATGGGTAATGTTGCCATTGTCGAAGCAGCGCAGCACATGAAGTATTGCATCGGTCTCGCGTATGTTTGCCAAGAACTTGTTGCCAAGGCCTTCGCCCTTGCTGGCGCCCTTTACCAATCCCGCTATATCGACTATTTCAACAGTTGCCGGTACGGTGTTCTTTGGTTGGTTGAGTTCTACCAACTTGTTCAAACGTTCGTCTGGAACGGTTATGACTCCCACGTTTGGCTCAATGGTACAGAAGGGGAAATTTGCTGCCTGTGCCTTCGCGCTCGATAGACAGTTAAACAAAGTGGATTTGCCCACGTTTGGCAATCCGACTATTCCGCATTGTAACGACATAATCTGTTTCTGATTGTAAATTTTCTATTTTTCTATAGGGCAAAGATAAACATTTTTATGCTTGATAGGACATTTACCCGGATTTAAAGACAACTTGACCTTTGTTTTTAGACATTCTGTCCATCTGTAGTCATTCCGACAGAGAAAAAAGAAAAGGCGGGCAAAAAATTCACCCGCCTTCCGTCTCTTTATACATTCCCGTTCACAATCTTTCATCTGGGCTCAAGTCCCGCTCGTAGGTATTGACGTGACGGGCCTTTTTCTCTTCAAATATATCTGCAATATTGACAATAAGTCCCGTTTCCCAAACATCGCCAAACTCGTCATTCACCGATGTGCCGAAAATACGCATCGTTGGCGACAACGACATATAGGCGTTCACCAGCGGCGGTATGGTACGCCCCAGCTTCTTGGCCTCTTCTTTCAGAATAACATAGTCTTCCTTGTAATTCGCCCCAGTAAAGACCTTCGAGAGTCGTTCGTCGTCGTTCGGTATTGGCATTGGGCGGTGTGGGTAGACCAAATTTTCAGTATCGCCAAAGTATTTACGCAAAAAGTAAAACAACAATTGGCACGCTTCTATACCGTATGACGGATAAATGGTTGCCTTGCCGAAGAAATAATGCGTGTCGGGCACCGATACCATCAGTGCGCCCAAACCGTCCCACAAGTTGTCGAGGGCGAAAAGGCTTTTCGTCCCCCTCTTCGTACTTTGGTATTCTGGACGGATGAACGACCGACCCAACTCTATAGTGTAGGGGAGATACTCCTTTAAGAATTTGTCGGAATAGGCAAACAGGTGTGCCGACGTCAACATTGGCACGCCCTCGCTGTCGAACTGCACATCTTTTCCGTGTATGTAGCGGTAACCACCGACTATCTCTTTTTCCTCTGGGTTCCACACCACCAGCTGTTTATACGGATGCGTAGGCAGATAATCGTACTGGTCGACATCGCAGCTCAATCCAGAACCACCACCCGACGTGCGGAACGCAATTTCACGTAACCTGCCCACTTCGCGCATGGTGTTCGGACATTCCAACCCGTCGAACACATATATTTCGTTTCCCGCTTTGTTGGTTTTACGCAACATACGGCCCTGCAGTTCTTTCTCTACAACTGCAACATCTATCGGATCTATAATCTTTTCTTCCATAATGCTTCAAAACATATAAAGGAGCATATAATGTTTTTATATAGCGTACACTTTCTGTTTTACCCAATCGGCCCATTCGTTATAGTTCTTCTGTTTCTTGTCGAATGTCGTATAAGGAATGGGTTTGCCAACCTTGATGGTAAAGGTCGAGCCCTTTGCCTTGTATAGCTCGTCCACAAGGTACAACATCTCCATATTCGCATTTATGCCGAGCTTTTTCCGCCAATAGCCCAAGCCATAAAAGAATTTGCTGTTTTTCCCTATAAAGTGGACCGGCACAACGTCTCGCTGGTACTGCACAGCTTTTGCAACAAAGGTTTTCTTCCACTCCAGGTCAGCAATAGTTCCTTTAAAATCAATCCTGCGTGAACATTTTCCTGCCGGAAAGAACAATATGGTGTCGTTGGCCGCATAGGTGTCATATAGCTCACCAGCCGCCTCACGGCTCTGGTTTCCCATCTTATTGACAGGGATGAAGTAGTTCGTAAGCTGGCGCACATTCATCAGCACATCATTTACAGGCGACTTCACCGACTCGTAATGACTGTTGAAGAAGTTCAATAATGCCACTCCATCCAAACCTCCTAACGGATGGTTCGACGCAAATATAACACGGCCGTCTTCCGGCATGTTTTCCTCACCCTCAATATTGATGGTTATGTGGAAATGCGACAGTATTGCCTCTGCAAACGGCTTGCCTTGCAGTTTGCCATACAGGCTCATAAAATAGTTCAAGTCGTCTTCGTGCAAAATGTTTTTCAAATACTGCAACACAAAGTTAGGAATCCACTTCTTCAATCTGGGGGCCTTTGTCGCCACCACCCTGTCGATGTCTATTACTTTCTCTAACTTGCTGTAGTCAATATTTTCACCTTCCGAACGGTCTGCCATGGGTCTGTTTCTTTTTGTTTTTCAAATTTACCACATAACGCAGTTTTGAACAAATTTTTCTTTGGTCCCCCTAAAAAGTAAAGGCGGTATCACTACCGCCTTTTTTCCGATATTAGTTATAAGGTAAAAAGATTGTTATTTGTTTTTTCGACTGCAAAAGAACGACCTTTAGCCCATCCTACCAAGAAAAAAAACATATTGTAAAACATAAAAACGACATATCATTAACATTCGTTAACCAAATTAAGCAACTTATCAACAATATGTGTTTTTATGCAATCTCATATACGCTTTTTATGCAAAATAGCCGGATACGTGGTTCACGTTTCCGGCTATCATATCTTTTACCCTATAGGGTGTTATTTCTTAACCAGCTTACACACACTGCCGTTTATACGAACGATGTAAATACCCGACGGATAATTCACACCTATTTCTGTTCCGGCCACATAGCTGCCATCGTAAACAACCACTCCAATAACGTTCATTACCACAAGGTGGCCGCTCTCGTTCAACGAGAATCCACCCTCTGCCGGATTAGGCACAACTTCCAATCCTTCTTGTGCGTTTTCTGCTAGAACTTCGTCTATGCCCGACGCGCTACCCGATGCGCACTTGTAGACCGGAGCCTCGAAGTTGGCGGTTTCGTCGGCATATACAATACCCATACCGGTGGTGCCCACATAGAAACGGCCGAACACATTCATGTCGCCAATTATGAACTGGCCGTTGCCCAGTCCGCCATAATTATGTTTACTGTCGTTGGTCAACTGCCAGGTTTTGCCTTCGTCTACCGAACGGAAATAGCCTTCCGACTTTCCATCGTTTCCAAACGCATAAAGCGTATAACCACCCGCTGTCTGGCCCTTTCCTACGCCCACACCGTCGCAAGTAACCAGTCCGAGTTTCTCAAACGTTGCGCCATAGTTTGTTGAAACCAACACACCCTTGCTAGGGCTTGGCACAAGTACCAGTCCCTCACGACCAGGAACAACTGTAATGCGCGAATACTTATTGTATTCCATTTCCAAAGTTGCCTTGAAGGTCTTACCACCATCGGTACTGACATTGAATGTGGTAATGTCTATCCAACCGTCTTTCTGCACTTTGGTTGTTGCATAAATATACTCAGGATTCTCAGGGTCGCCAATCACGTAACTAGCACCCGAGGTTATGCTTGTAGCCCCCCAGGTTGCACCGTTATCTGTCGAAACTTTCAACGCTCCAGCCTTGGTACAGATAAACATCTTCTTGCCGTCGGCCGAGAAGCCTACATGGTAGGCGGCCACATCGCCCATACTGGTCCACGTTTTTCCTCCGTTGGTGGTGATATACGAGTTCTGCGATGCATATTCCGACGCCGATACACGTGCTATCACATCAGTATTTTTTGCCGCATAGCCAATACCATAGGTGGTGCCAGGCGCTGGATCGTGAATAGGCGCATATTCTGCCACACATTCATGCACGAAACCCGTATAGTCGCCGATTACCGACATAGGTGCTTTCCCTTCTATACTGATCATATCGAGCGGCACGGTCTCTTCTACACCCTGCACATCGAAGTAAACAAGCGGTTTGGCAGACGGGTTGTCCAGTATTTCCCAAATATTGTCGCAAGTCCATATTCCGTTACCCGATGTAAACGAAGCCTTGTTCTCGTCATCTGCATCCAAACAGATACCTCCGCACCAGTGCAACGCATAACCCGGAACCCAAGTCACCCCATTGTTGGTCAACACCATTTTGTCCTGCAGTGAGGTCCACGAAGCGCCACCGTCTTTTGTCACCCAAATAATGTCACCATTGGCGGTCTTTCCATCGTCCCAAGTCTGGTTTACCCAGGTGTTGTTGGTCGATGTTATCATGTAATTTGGATTCGATGCCTTAATGGCCACATCGCTACAAGCCAGTTTCGAAGGAGATATGTCGGTCACCTTTCCATTCATCACATTATAGCGGTAGATGGCTCCTGCCGATGCGCCCCAGCACTTGTCGGCCATGGTTACAATCAGGTCTCCTGCACCGTCCATCTTCATGCGTACAGGCATCAGGCTGTTGTTTATAGACACCGCCTTCCAAGTAGCGCCACCGTCTTCTGTCACGAAAATGTTGTCGTCTCCGCTCTTCGACACACCAACAAAAATGCGTCCAGTGTTTCCGTTAGCCAGTTTGGCGGTTTCGTCAAACACAATGGCAACCACTCCGTTCTCGTTTTCTGTGGTTCCCTGCAGGTTGTCTACCCACGAAGGCCACTTGATTGATTTGGTATACACATTTGGGAACGAGGTCAAAGGCTTCCATGTAGCCGCGCCATCGGTACTGATAATAACAGGCGAGCCCGCACGTCCTCCGGCCATGATTATTTTCCCATTATTAGGGTCTACGGCTATTCTTTCTCCCGCGTTACGTCCGTTTCCGTTTCCATGTACATAGAGCGGAACATTGGTAACTTCGGCCTCCTTGAAGGTTGCGCCTCCATCGTTAGTATAAAGTACCGAAGTTTTTTGGTCGCTGTAGTATTGGCAACCGCACAAAAAGTACATATTGTCGGCATTGTTAGGGTCTACAGCCATAGCCTCTACACTGAGCAGACCTATATTAGCCTTGCTCACGAAGTCGAACAACTGTTTCCACTCACAATTCGAGGCATCCCACTTGTAGGCGCCTCCCACGTCGGTTCTGGCCAGTTTCACCTTGCCTGGCACACTAACCAAGCCCGACACAAATCCGCCTCCGCCTATCTGCACACGGCCGAAGGTGTAATCCAAATCTGCCGCTATATTCGACAATGGCTCACAGTTATAGGTAGAGCCTACGGCATCTACCAAACGGATGTTGTCGACATAGCACACGCCAGTTTCGCCCGACACACCAAAACAGATGGATGTTGCCGGTGCTGTTACCAAGTTTCTGAAATCGTAATACAGGGTAGTCCACACTTTAGCCGGTACCGACTGGGTAAGGTCGGTCTCGTACGACGAGTTACAACGGATGGCAACATCGGTATACGAGAAAACATCAACGGCCAACACCTTGGTGGTAATGTCCAGGTTTCCCGAAAATCCGGCTACACCATACCCTTCGGTGGCTATCTTCACACATTTTGCGCTAGTGTTACCACAGCTGTACGGATTGTCTTCTGAAGTTACGGTCTGTCCCCAGCCTTCTCCTCCAAACGTTCCCACTCCACCCTCAAAATCGTAGAGTAAGGCTTCGGCATTTGTCGCAACTGCACCGAAAACAGCCATTCCTGTCAGTAGAAGTTTAAGTCTTTCCATATTATAATTTGTAATTAGTTTATGCTTATTGTAATTCTGTTCAAAATTAAATCTTTCGGTCAACACCAACAACACCAGTTCTCTTTTTGACAAAAAAATAAGCCCCAAATCCGATTTTGTCGGACTTGGGGCGAAAAAGTTTCACTAAAATGAAACAATATTACTTCAAGATAGTGCAGTTAGGATTTGGCTGGAGCTGTTTGAAGAAGTCGTTACCCTTGTCATCTACCAAGATGAATGCAGGGAAGTTCTCTACCTGTATCTTCCAAATTGCTTCCATACCCAATTCTGGATATTCTACACATTCAATGCTCTTAATATTGTTCTGGGCCAAGATTGCAGCAGGACCTCCGATTGAACCGAGGTAGAAACCTCCGTGGTCTTTACATGCGTTTGTAACGTCAATCGAGCGGTTACCTTTGGCCAACATAATCAGCGAGCCGCCGTTGTCTTGGAACTCGTATACGTATGGGTCCATACGGCCAGCAGTAGTTGGGCCCATAGAACCACAAGCCATGCCAGCAGGAGTCTTAGCAGGACCAGCGTAGTAAATTGGGTGATCCTTCAAATACTGAGGCATACCTTCGCCAGCATCCAAACGGGCCTTGATCTTAGCGTGAGCAATATCACGACCTACGATGATGGTACCGTTCAAGCTCAAACGAGTACCGATTGGGTACTTGGTCAAAATCTTGCAAACGTCAGCCATTGGCTGGTTCAAGTCGATCTTAACAGCATCGCCTTCGCCTGCATTGCGGAGTTCTTCTGGAATAAGTTCGTATGGTTTGTCGTCCATCTTCTCAATCCAGATACCATCTTTGTTAATCTTAGCCTTGATGTTGCGGTCTGCCGAGCAGCTTACGCCCAAACCAATAGGGCAAGATGCGCCATGGCGTGGCAGACGTACTACGCGCACATCGTGGGCCATATACTTACCACCAAACTGGGCACCCAGACCAATCTTGTAGGCTTCCTGCAACAACTGCTTTTCAAGTTCAATGTCACGGAAAGCACGGCCAGTTTCGTCGCCAGTGGTTGGAAGTGAGTCGTAATAGTGCGTAGAAGCCAGCTTAACGGTAAGCAGGTTCTTTTCAGCAGATGTACCACCAATAACAATTGCAATATGGTAAGGAGGGCACGCTGCAGTACCCAGACTCTTCATCTTTTCTACCAAGAACGGAATAAGGGTGCCCGGATTCTGGATGCGCGCCTTGGTCTCTTGGTACAGGTAAGTCTTGTTGGCAGAACCACCACCCTTTGTTACGCAAAGGAAACGGTATTCCATACCCTGGGTTGCCTCAATGTCGATTTGTGCAGGCAGGTTACACTTGGTGTTCACCTCGTTGTACATATCGAGCGGTGCATTCTGGCTATAACGGAGGTTCTCTTCGGTGTAAGTTTTGTAAACACCCTTTGCAATTGCCTCTTCGTCTTCAAAACCAGTCCATACCTGCTGGCCCTTCTCGCCATGAACAATTGCGGTACCTGTATCCTGGCAAAGCGGCAATTTGCCCTTTGCGGCAATTTCGGCGTTGCGGAGAAAGGTAAGCGCTACATACTTGTCGTTTGCCGATGCTTCTGGGTCGCGGAGGATTTTCGCTACCTGTTCGTTATGAGAACGGCGAAGCAGGAAACTTACATCGCGGAAAGCGGCATTGGTCATCCGCGTAAGGGCTTCTTCTGTAACTTTTAAGATTGGTTTACCCTCGAACTCGCTTACAGATACGCCCTCTTTGGTAAGAAGGTAGTATTCAGTATCATCCTTGCCCAACTGGAACATTGGCGCATACTTGAATTCTGGAATATTTGCCATAATTTGTATGTGGTTTTGTTTTTTAGTTTGTTTTTTTGAATTTATACGCAAATATAAGCATTCAGGGGCAAAAGACAACCTACAACCACATTTTTGTCGATGGTTTGCCTACCGACTTTCCAATGCTATGATTTACCGACATCGGCTACGCTGTTTTTCCAGACTTTTCTGCCAACGTGCGGCAGGTCTGTGGCTAGGGTTTCCCTATCACTCAAAAAAAATCCCTCTCCATAAGCTACCTTACAGAGAGGGAATGGACCATTTATCTTTCTATTACCTTTTTCCCGTTTGTGACAACTATTCCCCGATAGTCGTCCGACACTTTTTTGCCTAAAACAGTGTACCGTTGTTGTTCACCGCCTTCGGCCGACTGTTTTACCACTTCTGCGCCAGTCGTTGCAATGTCGCAGTCGTATTCTATCGTCTGCGTGTCAAGAATATAATCGGACTCAATAACAGGCTTTACCAGTGCGTTCCCGTTTCCGTCACATTCCAGCGCAGCGTCAATTGTCACCTCAACCGACTCTTTCGGCAACAAACCGCGCAGACTTTCGCCCGAACGTATCGACCCGATGGCGAAATAGGCATCCTTGTACAATGGTGCAACGCCATCGTTCTTCACCACAATCTTGGTCTGCGTTCCGTCGGTCTTGCAACTGGTCACCACAAAATGGTAGCCCGTCGCCATGCTGCACTCTTTAAAGCGACCAACGTTGTTGTACTTGTTTTTCGACGGATTATCGTTCGCAATCATAAACGTGATGTGGTACTTGTCCGACTGTTCGTCCCACGTGTGGCCATACATACCTTTCTCGCTGGTGAAATTTTTCTGGTCCGAACTGCTGTAGTAACTTATTTCACCACCACAGACACCCGTTTTCCAGCGGTTTTCACCCATCGTGTTCCAACATTCCTCGTTATAGCCATCATCAGAACCTAGTTCATGTCCCTTATGCATAAATGAGTCGTCAAAAAGTCCGAACGACAGTTTGCGCAAAGCTTTGTCTGTGGCAAATGAGGTGTATTCATCGTCTGCGGCATCAATACTGATGGCCCATGGTATTTCCATCACCTCCGAGAGGTGCTGGAAGAACTCTTTCTGGTAGTCCTTACTAGGGAAATTCTTTCCCAACTGTAAATCCACCCCGTCTTCGTTGTAAATGTGGTATTCCGACCAGTGTCCGAAACCAACCTCCAAAAAGGCTATGCGGGGGTCTTTTCCATAGCGTTTCGAGAAATCGGTATAGAACTGTTTGGTAAAACGCTTCAATTCCTTGTTACTCCAATCGGCATAGTAGGTAGGACCGTCTTCTTTCACATCTACAAAAAGCTCACTATAGTTCTTCTGGGCCTTTATATAGGCAGGCACAGCCGTTGTTCCAGAATCTCCATCTACCATCGGCACACCCGGATATTCATAGAAGAAACGCAAAACGGCTTGGTGGTTACGGCTTTTGACGTCATCCAAAATTTTTTCCAAATACGTCCAGTCATATTCTATCGGGCCGTCCACTTCACCATTTTTCACCACCTTGCACGGAGCAAGATACGAGTATTCCAACGCATGGGCATCGCCATAAGTACTATAAAGTTTCTTGGCTTCTTCGGGCCACAACACCAACCCCGTCATAGGCTGTACGCCTGTCACTTTCGAGCTGAGGCCAACCATTTGCCAATCGGCCGCCGTACTGTTCAAAGCCAACGCTGCATTGAGAAGGAACAGAGAAACAATCTTTTTCATATTCTTTTCAAATTTAGAGACAACATTGCACAAATATACATTTATTTTAATAAAATGATTATCTATAACAGTATTTTTTGGCTCTAAATCAAACGGCTCTTTCATTTGTTCTTCCACACTTCAATCGGAAGGTTGCGAGAGGCTCATCCACGACGTCACGACTGCGCCCACAATGAACAAGCCGACAATCGTCTTCTCTATTTCCACGCCCAGCCACGTTCCTATACAGAAATAAAACACCGCAGCGACCATTAGCGCTGTAAATGCCAGGAACTTTCTGAAACTTGGCTTTCCCCACCGTTCAAATGTCCGCTTCACGGGGAAGGTGAGTAACAACACCGAAAAGGCAGGCAACACAGGCTGCCCGGTGCTGAAGTTCACGACCAGTACAAGAAAGAACACGACCCAGATGGCCAACGCCACATACGCCTCTAACAGTTCTTCCTTCCGCAACAAATTGCGGCCATAGGGGTTGGCTGCCAACGCCAGATTCGACAACGGATCGATGGTTGAGACGGCTACGACCAGCAATAAATAGACCGCTGCCACCACTACACCCAGCATTAGCCATTTGTCTGCTACCTGTCGCAATACCGTAACCAACGCCACAATGCCCATCATGAACAAAAAACGTCCGTTTCCGGAAAACCCACGCAGGAACAACGAAAAACGGAAAACTATCTTGAAGAACCAGTTCTCCGATTTCAGGGCATACTTCAACCCCTCTTTCGCATAGTCGTTGGTCGGATTAATGGCCAAACCCTGGGCAAAAAGTTCCCGCGACTCGGCCACTCGCCCCCGCTCGATTGCCACCCAGCCTTTTTCAACCAGGACGTCAGACTCGTCGGGCGCCGAATTCACCGCTTTGTTGGCATAGAACTCCGCTTGCGCCCTGTCTCCCTTTATACGGTAGATACGCGACTTTAGCACCAGATAGTCGGAATCGTTTGGCGCATAAGTCAAAGCCTTGTCAACAGCCTTCAAGGCTCTCGCAAAATCACCTTTCCCATAGAGCGAGGCAGCCAACAGATAATAGATCCCCGGTTCTTCCGGATTCTCGTTCAGCAACTCTTTTAGCACCTTTAACGACTGGTCGTATTTTTCATTGTCGTTATACCCGCAGGCCAACAGGAATTTTGCATTAAAGTTTTCGGCATCTATCGACAAAGCCTTCTTGCAGAGTTTCTCCACATCGGCGTAATTCGACTTCAGCAGCTCGCATTTGGCCCACAGTGTGAAAAGTTCGCCGTCGTTGGGTTCCTTCTCTAAACTTTCCCTTACGAGTTTTACGGCTTCATCGTACCGGCGCATTTCTATAAGGGCCTCTATTCTGTCGTATGTGCTGTCCATTCTTTATGATATCTTTAATTGTTTTCGAGTGAGGGATTGGATAATGCGTACACACTGCTCCATCTGCCTTTTGGTTCCCTCTTCAGCCATTACTTTTTAATCTTCAAATACTTCAAAATTTCGTCGTATTGGCCGTGCTGGTTGGAATATATAGCGTAGTTTTTGGCCGTCTCAAACCATTCGTTAGAAGACGGATGTATTTCTGCGCACTTTTTCAACAAATCTTTGGCTGTGACAGGTTCGCGCCTGCCTGTTTTCATAATCTCCTTCAGTTTGTCCTGTATGGTCAGGTCCACCAGCGACTTTAAGTCCGCTCCTGTAAAATACTCCGTTTTTTCTGCCACCTTTCTCAAATCGAGGTGTTCTTCCACGGGTTTTCCCTTCAAGTGTATCGACAGAATCTCTTCTCGGGCCACTACATCAGGCGGGGCCACAAAAATAGCCTGTCCGAAACGTCCCGGACGTTTAAAGGCCGTGTCGATATACCAAGGCGTGTTGGTCGCCCCCAGGAACAAGATGCCGTCGTTCGAGCCACTCACGCCATCCAATTCCTGCAAAAAGGCATTAATCAGTTCACGCGAGGCCGAATTCTTCCGGTCTGTACGGTTACCGCCCAGCGCATCCAGTTCGTCGAAGAAAAGGACGGCGGGGGTGTTGGCACGCGCTTCTTCGAAGATGTCTTTCAAGTTATGTTCGCTCTGACCTACATACATATCGAGAACATCGGTAAGTCCCACCGAGAAGAACGCGGCATCTATTTCGCCAGCGGTTGCTTTGGCAATAAAGGTTTTTCCACAACCCGGAGGGCCGTATAGCAACAAACCGCCACCTATGGTCTGCCCGTACTCCTTAAACAAATCGGAATTCTTTATCGGATTGATAATCTTCATGGAAATCTCCTCTTTCAGCTGTTCCATGCCGCCCACATCCTTGAAGGAAACATCCGGTTTCTCCATTTTCTCGAATTTCCGGCTCCTCACAGATTGTGCCTCATACGCACCGTCTTCTTCCATTTCGCCTCTGCTGCCATAACCCGTCGTTTGTCTGACCGGTTGCCGGAACAAGTCGTCCAACTCGCTGTCCTCATATTCCGGAAATTCGCGTTTCAACTTGTTGAAATAGAAGTTTGCGTTGTCCACACTATGTTCGCGTGCATAGAGTTTGGCCAAGAAACAATAGTATTCGGGACGTCGGCCTCCTTTCCCTATCACATCTTCCAGAAAGAGGATACCCTCCGACAACGAACGCATTTCATAAAGCAAACGACCCATCTCGGCCTTCCACCCGTCTTCATGGGGTTCGGCTTTCAGCAAACGTTGCAGCACGGGCTTAGCCTCCGCCCAGCTACCAGCAATTTTCAGTTGGTTAAAGTACATTTTCTGGATGAACACATTGTCGGGAGACAGATTATATGCGTTTCTCAATTCGTCTAGTTCGTTCGCCATATGAAATTATATTTTAGACAAAAATATATAAATCAAGACACATTCCTGACATTTTTTACAACGAAGAATATCTATTAAAAAAAATTGTAACCGCATATGCCCACTTATACTAATACAACAGTCCGAACATCCATAACGGTATTCGGTTATGGTGGCCAATTTCAATTCCATCAACCGCCAGATAACTGTCGGGCAACTCTCTAAGCTGTTCAATGTTTTTGTTTTTCCTCCCATCTCGAACAAATACTTGGCATCAACTCGGCCACGAGACATTGCGTTCAAAGCTACCTTTGATATTAAAAAAATCGTATGAACAATATTCTTCAGAAAGTAACACATACAATAAAAATTTTATTTTTTGTCATTCCAAGCACAATTTCAAGCAGATAAAGCGCCCTTATAATTTATAATCAAACGAAAAGATTAATTTTCCCATTTATTATTTTTGATTAATTCTAATAATATATTTATCTTTGCTATATCAAGTTATTTAAAAAAATACAACATATTCTATATAAGCAATTTATTTTCAAGTCAATCATAAGTTAAGCAGTCACATATGGTTGATTATTATTCATCGACTGCATTGTTTTTATTATAATTACAATGAAAAAGTATTGTTTTTCTTTGCTAGTACTATCATCTCTGTTCTTGTACTCTTGTCAAGATAAAGAAGAAAGCGCTTCAATCAAGTCTCAACCTAAGGAATCAACAGCCTCTTGCAACATCAAGGCTCTTTATTCCAGCAACCACAAAATCAAACAAAACGAGGCCGAACAGTACGCTATCGACGCGTTGACTGCTGCCAACAAAAATGGTTTGAAAAGTGGCAAAGCACTCAAAGTTGGGAAAGTAGAGGCTTTCATTACCAGCAACTCACTCCGTTTCAACCTTGCTAGTTCCATTTCCGACACACTCGCATATATTGTTAACTTTGCCGATAGTGCCGGTTTTGCTTATGTTGCCGCCGACGACCGTGTCGTTTATCCTGTACTTGCGTTCTTTGAAAACACCAATATCGACAAACAGACTATTAGTTCTAAGCCAGAGCTAGCTTATATGATTGAAAGGACGAACAACTACATCGCCAACGCTATCAACTCATTCGAAGAGAACAAAGACGCATTCCTGGCTCAAGTTGAGAAAGCCGAAAAAGAGGGTTCTTTCAGCAAGTCACAACTCCGTGCTTCTAGCTCTTCTACCATCACCGACGTAATGACACCTCTCATCACTACCACTTGGGGACAGGGTTCATACTATAACGGAGAATGCGGACAGTGTACCACTCCTGGCTGTACGAACAAAGCCGTCACCGGCTGTGCCGCGACCGCATTCTCGCAGATTCTTAATGTGTTCAGATATCCTGCTGTTATCAATGGTACTACCATCAGTTGGAACACCATTAACAGTACCTCTACTTCTTCTGTCGCACAAATGGTTAGAAAAAAGAACACTGCCATTCTTATGAAGAACGTCGCTATCGCTCTTGGTACTGACTTTCATTGTGGCGCACATGGCGGCAGCGGTGCTAATCCAGAAATGGTCACCTACTGGAGTAACAATAATGGATTTGTCGCTCAATCGTCTGAATACGATTGGACCAACGTTAAAAACTTCATGAGAAGTTATAACAGACCTGTATTTATTTATGGTTATGCGACTGAAGGCGGACACGGTTGGGCACAAGACGGATACCGTACTATGACGATTAACATTCCTATTGTCCTAATTGGCAAAACTATCTATCATAAGCTCAACGTCGACTTTGTTCACAACAATTGGGGATGGGAAGGCAACTGTAACGGATACTTCATAAGCGGTTCTTTCGACACTCAGAACGCTCAGAGTTACGATAGCAACAGCCATTCTGCCAGCTATAATTTCGAATCTGGCGTACACGCTATTACCATCAGACGCTGATCTCGCGCATTAAATGTAAAAAAAAGCCGGATGCGACAAGGCCCTTGCCTTTGCATCCGGCTTTCTCGTTTGCAGATGTTTCCTTTTGACGTTTTTCTCACACCACTCTGTTTGCCATAAACTTCTTCCATTTCTTGCCAAAACCGAGGGTAAAGGCGTCTTGGTTTTTCATATAATCGTCACTATTTATTCCGGCTTATATTTTTCCCAATTACCTTTCTTATCGAAAGAGTCGGAGAAATCGGCAAGACCCGACAGATTGGTATCAGACGTAGTCACAGCCATGAAGAATGTAGCTCGCGACAGCCCCACATAAAGGTATTTATCTATCAGTTCACGGTGCTCCACCTCATCGATGTTATGGAAAAACACCACCTGGAACTCCATACCCTTCACCATATCGATAGGGAATATCCTCACCGGATTTTTCGACGAAAGGTCGCCCCTACTGCAGTCAACTACATCAATACCAGCACCATCTTCCTCAAACTGTTCCTGCAAGGCTTCCTCTAAGTCCCTTGCCGCATTTTTATCACGCACCAGAATTGCCACCAAAGGTAATTCGCCGTACGCTCGTTGTACCTCTTCGATACGTTTGGCCACCCACTCCACTTTTTCCTCCTCGTCTTCGCTTTCATGCCATAACGGTTTCGGAGCATTTGATAGCGACTCTAACGAGCATGTATATGGAGCTGTACGTTTGTTCATCACCGTTCGGTATAGGCGTTTAGCCAAATCGAGCAGTTTCGGGCTCTGCCGGTACGATACAGTCAGTTCTTTTACATCAATATCTCTGAAAATAGAGCTATTGCGCAGCATATTCCAGTCTGTTATTCCATTATTCTGCAGACACTGCATAGTATCGCCCGAAAGTGTGACTGCCGAACGCAGATAATGGCGTAACGAGGCAATGCCATAATAATCGACCATGCTGTAGTCGGTCGCCTCATCTATTCCTATAATTGGCCGACACAGGTCCTTGTATGCCATAGCATAGCGATGTTTCAAGTTTTCAAAACGGGTCGGATCCTGCGTCTTTATCTGCTTAACCATATTGTTTATGAATCCCACAAGCAGCGCCTGCTCCTCCGACACCAGCAGCGTGTTTTCCTTTTCCTCGACCACTTGTCCTAAAAGCGACAAGTTCCAATGCTCGGACTCCATCTTCAGCATGGCCCTACGGAACACTTTGTACGCATCGGGAATGTCGCTCAACAAGAAGGTTTCGTAATCGCGGACTATCGGATACAGGTAATGTCTGAAATACTCGCTGTCTGCCAATGTTTTTAGGCCTTCCACATTTACCTCTTCGGCAATCATATCGAATAAATCAGCCTCCAGATTCTCAATCTTTACTGTCTCGTCACGCATCATCAGCGCACGTTTGCGGAGCACATCGCGCACTTTTTCATAGAGTTGGCGCTCGGTATTTTCGTCATAGCTAATTCCATCAGGCAACTCTTCTTCCCGCTTTATCTTGTAGTTCTGCTCCACCCATAGCAACAGTTTTTCGTAAAGTTCAGAATGTGTCGTTTTCAGTTTTGTCAGGAGTTCGGTAGACAGTTCCCTAATACCCGTTTGATTTCTTTCTATAATTTGCCGAACCGACAACACTGGACCCATATCCAAATCACTCAATTTGCTCAACTCAGCCAACAACCGTATCAAGTCCTTTATGTTTGTGCACTTTTGCGCATCACCGCATCTTTCAGTTACCTTTTTCCCGACATGCTTCCATTCGAAATTATCGGCAACAATTTTTGAAAGATTCAGCAACCTATTTTTTAAGCGTTCCACATAAAAAAACGAGAATGTATCCACCACATCCAAAGTATTAGAGAACATTCTACCCGTAATTTTTTTCGAGAGTGAGAACGGGGCCTCGCTACCTGCCAGCTGGTAGTTGTCTCGCACCACTGTTTTCAAGAAGTCATTCCAAACAAAGGTTTTCTCCTCTATACGCTGCAAACCCTCATAGTCCATATTGTCGCGCAAGAAACTGCGCAATTGTTCTGTTGGCGAGAAGAACATCCAGTTCCCCGAGTTTCGGCTGATAAGGGCGGCTTCCTCGTCACTAAGCCTTACATTCCAGTCTGCACGTAAGTCACTCACATCCATAAGCAGCTGTAGGCGTTGGATAAGCGTAGTCGTTTTTCCGGTACCCGGTCCGCCAGTTATCACCAAGGCTGTTCCATCGAAGAGATGCGAGAACTTTATCTCATTTTGAGCTCTTGCCAAAATCGGGTTTTTCTGCAGGCTGGCCTGCTTTCTGATGAACTGTGCTACCTGCGTCAGTTTCTCCTGTTTTTCCATTGCCTCGGCAATGCGTTGTGCATACTCGGCCTTCTTTTCCTCCTCTTCTTTCCGTAAGCGTTCCTCCTCAGCCCTTCTTTCTGCCTCAATACGTTCCAATTCGCGTTGCAACGCCTCTTCCTCCAACTTAGCCTCGGCTTCCTTCCTCTGGCGCTCCAGTTCGGCCTCTTTCGCCTTTCTTGCCGCCTCACGGTCGGCTTTCTCCCGCGCAATATCAATAAAGGCTTGTTTTAAGACCGGATATTGTCGCAAAAACGGGTCATCCTCAAGGCGGATTTTAATTTTCTGGGTTTGGTACCCATCTTGAACAAAGGTCGATGTGTTATATATATGAGCCTTCAACGCGGGAAGTCCCTTTCTTGGTATTTCGACATCGCCCACAACGTTAGCTTCTAACACAGTTCTTCCCCAATACGAGTTTTTCGACAGCTCTACAATCTGTCCCACTTCGGCGTTCTGCCTTAGATGCGAACCGTTATAGTTCTTATTGGAGAACCAGTATTCATAAAAAGAGCCTTGCAAGCCTTTCACATAACTACGTCCGATGTAGGAACCCGTTCCTGTAGCACACGCCGCAATACGGCTCAGTATCCTTTCCAAACTTTCAACAATCATAAACTTTTCCGTTTTTCGTTTTTTTCTCACACCACTCTGTTTGCCATAAACTTCTTCCATTTTTTACCAAATCCAAGCGTGAAAGCGTCTTGGTTTTTCAAGATCACCTCGCCCTTCTGCAAACCCGATATAGCCTCTTTCAATTCCTTGAACTCGTTGCCGTTCACACCGAACAGGTCTTTCAGCACGCCGTCGGCTATGGTCTGCTGTTTCATGATGAGCGGATATTGCGCATTGGCGTAGAAGTCGAAATAGTCGCTCTTGAAGTCGGCCATATTCTGGGTGGCGAGTATGATGCTCAACCCTTTGTTTCGTCCCTCGGCTATCAGGCGGCGCAGCGGCGCGTTGTCGAACGAGAGCATGTGGTGCGCCTCGTCAATGATGGAGAAGTGCCGAATCTGTATGCGTTCGTCGCTCATGGCCTGCTTTTCCAAGCGCTCGTAAATGTTGTTCATCTTCGACATCAGAAAGTAGACGATGGCTTTGGCCAAAGGGCCGTTTTGCGGAAAACGGTCCAGTTTCACAATGTAGCTGCCATTCACCAGGTCTATCTGGTCCTTGTCGGCAAATATATGGCTTCGGACCAACTGGTTCAGCACCGAGGTGATGCTGTCTTCCTTGTCGTTATCGCCCAGTTGCCTGCGATATTCTTCCAACAGCGTCTGGAATGTAATCGGCGCCCCATGGGTCTTTCTGTAGCACGCTATAATAGCCTCGCTCAGCCGGTTGCTCATATTGGCACTGATGTTGGTACGGTCAAGCGAGCAGAATGCTGTCGCCATCTCGGTCGAATAGAGGTTGATTTCGTTGACGGGCTGGTTGGTAAAGTCCTTGAACGGGGTCACCGGTATGGATTTGCCCATAGGGTCGAGTATCGCACTGCGGTTCACCTCCAGCAGGCGCAGCCATTGTGCGTTGGCCGGGTCGGAAT
The DNA here is from genome assembly GCA_002362105.1 of Bacteroidales bacterium UBA3297. Classification (GTDB taxonomy): domain Bacteria; phylum Bacteroidota; class Bacteroidia; order Bacteroidales; family Paludibacteraceae; genus Physcocola. The sequence goes on along the minus strand of DETD01000019.1, from coordinate 335,308 downwards.
ACTCGCCTTTGTAGTCAAACAACAGGAAGTTGACCGGATAGCGGGTCTCGACGCTCAGCGCACGGAACTGGCTCATCAGCGCCATCAGCAGGTTGGTCTTGCCCGAGCCCGTGGCTCCAGCTACCAGAATCTGCGAGTTGCTGATGCTACGGCTGTTAATGTCAATCACGGCATCCATGTCGCCGTTGTAGTTTCCAACCACCAGGTTCAGTTTCGGTATCTCGCCAAAGGTAGAATGCGACGGCACCGCATGCAACAACGCCTCCAAATGGTCGCCCTGCAGCAAGTACACACAACCCCGCCGCATCTCGTACGACAAGATGTGAGACAACAAAATATTGTCTTTCCAGTCTACCCCGTATGCGTTGTAACGGAGTTTTAACAAGGCAGAAAACAGCGACCGCTCTTGATTGAAAGAACCAGAGAAAATACGATTGCTTGAATTTTTAATAGCCCTGACGGCATCCATATCACGTTCTCCCTTCTGCGACAATCCGGCCAACAGGCAGATACGCATAATGGAATTTCCGCTAATAGGACTTTGCGTGTTATCCGTCACCTGCACCGACAAGGTTATCCGTTCAACTATCCGATCTCTTAATTCATCCAACTCCTCCAGCAGATGCTCAGCCAACCTCAAATTATCGAATGATATTTCCATAAGCCTTCTTTACTTTAATAATGTGCCGAAATAGCCCTCCACCACTTCGCTGCTCTGCGTCTCGGCACTGCGTTGCAAGGTGTAGGTTTTTGCGATAAACGGCTCCAGTTTCTCGTAGTCGCTGTCGGGCCGTATCTCGGTAGTGGTGCACAGCAGTATGGTCTGTTCGGCCAGGTCGGGGAAGTACTCCTCCATCAAGAAGTCGCGGCTTTTCTCCGAGAGCACGCCCATCACTGTGTCGATCATCACCGGCGGATTGTAGTCGCCCAGGCTGCGCAGCACTTTCAGCAGCACCTGTATGAAGATCTGTTTCGAAGCGGTGTTCAACTGCGAAAGGGCTATCGGGTTGCCTGCCTTGTGGTACATCTTTATGTTGAAGTTCTCCATACTGTCGGCCAGCTCCACCCGGTCTATCTGTCCCTCGTACGAAAGCAGCATACGGTTCAGCGCCTGTTGCATTTCCTGCTCGATGCGGGTTTTCTTGGTCTGTAGCAGCTGGTCGGTCACCTTTCTGAAGAAATCTTCCAGTTTCACCAGGGTATCGTACTTCTTGTCGGGTTGTTGTTGCACCTGTATGTCGAAAGTGTTGATGCGCTTTTTCAGCACCTCAATCTGACCCTTCAGCTCATCTTCGGCCATTTTCAGCTGTTGCAGTTCCGCCTTCCAGCCGTCGTACTGGTTAATCAGGGCATCGTTGCCCTTTACCAGTGCTGTTTGCAAAGTTTCCTTCTGTTTCTGCAAGTCGGGCACCGATTCCAGCTCGGTATTGAGGCCCGGACGCAGGTTGTCGAGGGTGAGGAAGAGGTTGGTAAAACTGCCCTTGGCACAGTCGGCTAGCGCCCGCACCTCGTCTTCGTCGAGATAGGCGTACTCGTCGGCCGCCTCCTTGCTTTTCTGCACCGACATGATGTAGGCCGCCACATCGGCAGCTTTCACGCTGTCGGGCAGCAGTTGCAGTTCTTTCAGGTGCGCCACCGCCTTCTCTATAATCTCGTCCACCATCTGCTGTGTATAGGCACTGGCCCCGTTCTTGCGGGCCTGTTCCTTCACCTTCAGCAGGCGGTCTATCTCGTTAGCCATTTCAGCCGCCAGGTAGGGAATAGAAGCGTTCTTCTCGAACTCTTTTGTAAAGTTTTTGAGGCTTTCCTCATACTCCTTCGCCCTTTTCTGTATATCCTTTATCTGACCGTCTATCGCATCAATCTGCAGTTGCAGGTTCTTGGTCTCGGTAGCGCCGGCTTTTGCCGCCTCGTAGTTGTCTTTTTCTGCAATCAGCAGTTTGTTCAACCGCTCTTGGTCGGCAGCGTTGTCTACCAAATCCTTTTCTTTCCCTTTTTTCTGGTTGCAGAGGTCTTCATACTCTTTCGCCTCCTGTTCGGCCTCCAGCCGTTCTTTCGCCTTCTGCTGTTGTATGTTCTCAACCGCCTGCCGCAGTTGCTGGTACTTCTTGAAGCCCATCACATTCTCCACATTGTCGCGAATCATAGCCGAGAAGACGCCGGCATCGAGCAGTTGGCTGCTCTTCATCGCATCGAACAGGAAGTAGCGGCTCAGTTCCTCGGGCAGATTGGCCTTAATGATTTTGTTGATCTGTTCTTCGTTTTCAGCACGTTGGCTCGGCGGTGTAGCCGTACCATAACTGAAAGTGCAACCATCCATGTTCAGGTAAACGCTTTCCAGCGGCCTGCGGGCGTCGTTCAGTTTGTAGGTGCGCCGCAGAACATATTTCTTCTCGCTGCCCGCCACCCAGCCAGTGAAGACGATTTCCAGCACTATTTCCGGTTTCTCGGTGGCCAGTGCACCCGCATTCAGCAGTTCCTGAAAGTGGTCGGCATTCTCAATCTTCAAGCCGTAAAGGGCTCCGTAAATAGCCTCGAACAGGGTCGTTTTACCACCGCCGTTCTCACCGCCTATCAAAATGATGGGGCGGTTGGGATCGGTAACCGACAAGTCAAGACAGAGGTCAAGATACGTCTTGTAGTTGTGTGCCTTAATCTGTTTAATCTGCATAAGCCCGCATTATTTAATTTTCTTGATGGCGTTCCTTATCACGCCCTCCACCACCTGTTCGCTCACCTCGGTCGAACTGACGCGCTTGGTGTGGTACTCTTTCAAGATGTCTTCCTTTATCCAGTCCATATCGAGCTCCGCCTCTTCGGCCAGCCGCTCTATTATCGCCATATCTTCCTTTCGGATGCCATAATTGACGAAGGTGTTGTCTATGCCTTTTGCCATCCTCTCACTCTCCTTTCCTTATCCTATTAAACTCTAATAATTCCCAGCCGTTATGGTTGTCGGTGGTGTCGATGTGCAGTGGCGAGTAGTACCAGTTGCCTTCGGTCTTCACATCTTCTATAATGACACCGCCCACAAACCTCGTCTTCCTTCCGCTTTGGTTCAAGTTGTGCAGATAGTCGACCAGCGCGTTGTGCTTTTCGGGTGCGTCTACATCGCTGCCGGCGGTCTTGGTGTCGAACAGACAGATGGTCGACACGCCCTTGTCGTCGGGCTGGGTGCAGACGATGAAGTCGACGTAGAAGGCGTGCACCTCGCCTTTCTGGTTGGTATACGGCACGGCAAAGTGCTGTTTGCCGTTGTCGCCGTTCTTGTACCACCACTGCACATTGTCGTCGCTGTCGAGCAGGCGGGCGAAACGGTACTCGGGGTACGAGGCGTCGGCGTCTTCAAAGAAGGGCTCTAGCGCATGGTGCCTTATCTCGTTCTCGCGGCTAATGTGCTGCTTCAGGTTGTAGATGCGGTGTTGTGGCAGTTGCCACTCGAAATCGACCACCTTTATGTTGTTTTCCGGGTCTTTTCCACTCTCATGCAGCATTTTCTCGAAATCGGCAACCGCCTCGTCGACGATGGCGGCAAACTTACCCTGGTTCCGGCTGTGCAGCAACACCTTTATGGACTCGTCTTCAATAAAGCCGAAGAATTCCTCCATTATGTTGATGAGCGCCGTGCGCAGTATGCCCACACTGTCGGCGGGGGCCAGATGTCCGACGTGCTGCCGGCAGAACCGCAGCAGCAGTGCCCGCAGTTCGCCCTGCGTCACCGCCATTCGCTCGGTGTCGGTCACTGTTATGATACCCTCTTCGTCAGACAACTGCGTGTTGCTCGGAATGGTGACGAATATGCGCTTCACGTCCATCAAGAAACCGCGTTGTTCCGCTTTCTGCCGGTTTTTGGCGTACACATCGTCGGCGGCATCCGAATCTGTACTACCTCTGTCGTCGTCAGGAAGCGGGAGCACTCCCTTGGTGCCAAACCACTTCTCGCTACCGAACTTTCTCCGGAGTATACCGTTTATCTTGCTGGAAAGACGGTTACGCAGCAGGTGTCGGTCAATAAAGATGCTGGGCAGTTGCAGGTCGGGCACTTCCAGACGGCGGTGTGCCACTATGGTGCTCAGGTAGTCCATATCGTCGGCCGCCACCTGCACCACTTCGGCACTCAGGTTGGTGTAGACGAAACCTACGTTCAGGTCTGGTTGCGTGTAGTGCCTCAGTTCCGGCATACGCAGTATGCGCCCCACCGTCTGGGTGGTGAAGGTCACATCCTTCATTTCGCGGAAAATGAGCAGCACGTGCGCCCGCGGGCAGTCCCAACCCAGGGCAATGGCCTGCTTGAAGAGCAGTACCTCGCAGAGGCTGTCTTTCTGCTCCAAGCCTTCCAGGTTCTTCTTCTCGTTACTCAGCCACACGGCCAGGCGGCCGTTGTCGGTCGTGATGTCGCATTCTGCCCTCAGGTAGGTTTCCACCTCGGCTTTCAGGGTCCGTTCTTCCGCGTTCAGGCTCTCCTTGGTGTCGTTGGGCAGCTGGATGAGCAGGAGCGGATTCACCGCGCTGCCTTCCCTGCGGTACAGCTCGGTCAGACAGTTGCGACGCTCCAACGCCTGCTTCAGCAGGCTCTGGTTCATGGTCAGGCCGCTTTCTACGTTGTTTTTAACGGCCGGATTGAGGCAGACCGACTGTTTGATCATCTCTTCGGCTATCACGTCGCTCCGCTGTATGACGACTATATCGTCGAACGAACTTTTCGGTGTGGCCGAAATGCGCACCTCCAGCGCAGGGTTAATCAGCCGCAGCGCATTGTCGCTCTGGTTTTTATAGTTCGAAGCGAAGTAGTGCTCCTCGTCTATCATCGCTACAATGGTCAGGTTGTTGCCGGCGCTCGTTTGGTGCACCAGCTGTCCCAAAGTGCGGTTGGTCTCGTTGTCGCGTATCAAGATGGCGTTGTCTTTGTTGATGCTCTGCCAGTTGAGGAACAGCACATCGTTGGCATTCAGCCCCTCGCTGGGGTTCACGTCGTTCCACATCACGGGGTGCAGGCCGCGGCTATCGGCAAAGTAGTTGAGCACCGACTGGAAACTCTGCAGGTGCAGCATGTTGGGCGACAGCCAGATGAAGGCAAACTGCCCGTAGGGTGAGCCCTCTTGGCAGGCATAAGCCGCCAGCTCGTCCATAAAGGCGCCGGCCATCACCGTCTTGCCCGAGCCCGTAGGGGCCTTGAATCCGAGTTTCTTCCTTTTCTGTCCGGAATTGAGCAGTTTGACGGCCTTTTTCTTCAGTTCGTCCACGGCCTCGCGTTGGTAGTTCTTCAGTGTCAGCATAACTTATTCCTCCCCTGTTGGTTGGTTAAACAAATCGCCGTCGGCGGTTGCGTCCGTAGCAGGTTCCATGCCCTCAACCGGGCGTTGTGGTCCGTCAGCGGGCAGTACGTTTTGCAGGGCCTTGCGCAGGGCGGTAGGCAGGGCCACCAGCTGTACCTTGTCGGCCACGGGGGCAAAGTCGTCGGTATAAGGGTACTCGTCGGCCGAGTAGACGTACACTTTTACGGGGCGGACAAATGCCATTCCGCCTAACCTTTCCACCACGAAATCGATAGCGCGCGGGTCGAAGACCAGGAGCATAGAGTGGTCGCCGTCTTGGTAGAAGCGGATATACTGTTTGTTGAACTTGGTACCGTTCAATTCGTCTTTTTCGGTATAGATGTCCTCCTTTATGCAGAGCAGGTCGGCACTGGCCTTCATCAGCGCCTTGCGGTTCTGCTGGCTGTTCTCACGCTCCACCAGTTCGGTTTTGTAGTAGCGGAGGTTGTTGTGGTGCAGCCCTTCCACCTTTTCGCCTTTGGGCGTAGTGTAGCCGTTAATGACGCGCTTGTTGCGTTCGTAGGTCACCTCTTCGCAGATGTTGTTCTCGTTGTTCGTCACCAATATGCACTGGCGGGTGCCGCCGTCTTCGGCATTCAACTGCATGGTGGCATGCAGGGTCGTGCCTGAACCGGCGAAGAAGTCGAGGATGGTAGCCCTTTCTCTCTTAAGATTCAAGAAAAAAGAGATTAAAGAGGTCGGTTTTGGATATCCAAATGAATCCTCATTTCCAAGAATACTAAATAATTCCATAGAACCTGATTTTGTGGATCCGACATCAGCTATTACCGTGGATGGATTCACTCTAGATTTTTCTTTTACGTAATGTAAAACACCAGACTTATTAAAGTAAAACTCAATAACATTCTGTCCCTTACTATCTACTGTTGCTTCCCCATTAAACCAACTTCTCATTTGGTTTGCCATAGCAAAACCAGCACGAAGTGTTACATCATATTTTAATTTACCATTTTCCGCCACCATTCGGCCATTCACTAATTCTGTCCTTTCAGACCCACCCCAAGAATCTTTTAGTTCAGTTCCATCTGGGGCAATAAATTTTGTTCCAGCCTTAAAAGTGAAATCCAACGCAGGATTTTTTCTTGAAACTTTCTTTAACGCTGAATGATCAATAAGACCAATACCTCCAGAAAAATTCTCAATCGAGTTTTTATCTTTCCCGTATACTAATACATATTCATGAGATCTAGTAAAATGACCTGCTTGTGTTCCTGTACCCAAATTCCACACTAAAACACCTAAAAAATTAGAACTTTTAGGATTATTACTCAAACCAAAAATCTCATCACAAACACATTTTAATTGTGCGATTTCATTATCATCTATAGAAATAAACAATAAACCATCATCAGTCAATAATCGCCTTGCAATAGACAGTCGTTTCGTAATAAACGACAACCACTTTGAATGTCTAAAATCATCCTCCGCATCTACAAATTTATCATTGTATTTAAATTCATCCGTTTTGCCCGTGTTGTACGGCGGGTCTATGTAGATGACGTCAATCTTACCTTCGTGGGTGTAGGCCAGGGTGGTGAGGGCTTGCAGGTTGTCGCCCTCAATAAGCAGGTGGTTGGGGTAATGTTCGGTAGGGGTATCGTTGATGATGGCACGGTCTTTCACCTCGGTGAAAACAGGAATCTTACTGCGCAGTTCCTCCTCCACCTGTTCGGGTTTGTCTTCCCATACCAATCCGTATTTCTTTCGGGTGTTCAGCAGTTCCAGCAGGGCTGCCTTCTCGTCGTTGGTCAGCCCCTCCATCTGCCGTATGCGCATAGCAAGGGCCTGACGATCAATTGTGTGTTTACTCATTTGGCCGGAGTTTTTTTCAATTGATAGTTTATATAAAAAAAAGAAAACGCACCCAATCTGCGCATAAGAACTGGGAGAACTCCGGCCAAGGTGAAAACCCATCTATGCATACACAGAAAGGGTGCGCCTATAGTCAGGCGCACTCCTGTCTGTGAGGAGCATAGACAATTCTGGCCGGAATTTTTTGTTCTTACCTCACAAAAAAGAATGCGACGAAAAGTCTTTTCGTCTGTATGTCACTGTCCATAAAGGCCTAGTGGCACTTGAACAAATTTACAGAAAGTTTTCGTATTTGCAAAACAGCCGTCGGGCGAAACCGCCAGCACACGCACGGAAAAATTCATAGCTTCAACAAAATGAATATCGCAACCCACATTACCGTAACACAGGTTGCGATAATGGCAGAATGCTACATATCGTCTAACGAAAGGCCCACATACGACGTTTCAAAGCCTTTCAACTGCGTATTCTTAGCAAAAAAAGCCTTCGACTTTTCAGTAAGCACTGGCAAACTAATGTTATCAGCCTGGCGTTTCACCTCACATATATCTATACGTTTTTCCACTTCATTTACAGCAATCAAATCAATCTCATTTTCACCAGACCTATCCCAAAATCCGCCAATGGCTGTATAACACTGCCTTTCAGAAAAAAGCAGGTGGAAATAACGTTCGAGCATCAATCCCGAGAACACCGGATAGTCTCGCCCGGCAATTTCACGCAACAACGGAAGGCTACCAGACTCAATGTACCGCTGGTATTTATAAACAAAACGAAACCAGAAGCACAAAAAGTTGTCGCCAATGTAGTAACGCACCTGCTTGCTGTTCGGTTTAGAGAAAAGAGGTTGCCTTACCTTTAAAATATCATAATCTTTTTCAAGCCGGGCCAAATAGCCCCCAGTCTCAACGTTGCCCAAATACGATTCAATCTCCCCCCTTGTACATAAACCGCGGGCAACGCATTCCAAAATAGAGAAATAAACAGCGTACTCTTTGCCAAACTCCTCAACAAGCACATTTTTCCCTTCTTGAAGAAATAGCGAGTTCTCGTCGAAAACAGCATCAAGCATTTGCCGCACGCTGAAGCAGCCATACTTCATCAGTAATTCCACATACCAAGCCACGCCACCCGTTATAGAAAACAAAGCGAGCAAGTCGTCGTTACTATACGAGGGATTGTGGTCTGCCAAAATCTCTTTCAGCGTTTTCACCCCAAAAGCCTTCAACCTTATTATGCAGCCAGCACGGCCGAACAACGGTTCCTTACTGTTCTCGAACAGTTTGTGCATTAACGAGTTGACCGAACCACTCACCAGCAAGTTCATCTTTCCCCGTTTATGGTGCAAGTCCCAATACTTCTGCATGTCGCCATACACAGAAGGATTGATTCTCAAAAACTCTTGAAACTCATCGACAATCAAGTTGAAACACACGTTTTCCGATAGCAACAACAGAGCCTCGAACAATTTACCGAACGAATTGAACTCACCCACAGGCATTTTCAGTTTCTCCCGCACCTCTTCGGTAAAGTCCTTACAGAGCAACGTTTCCGACTTCCTTGAGACAAAGAAATAGAGTGTAACCTGCCCTTCGCAAGCCTTAAGCAGCAATTGGGTTTTGCCAATTCGCCTTCTGCCCGTAACAACCGTCATCTGGCTTTCCGAACAAGACAAACGCTGGATTTTCCTAAGCGTCTCCAATTCCTTTTCTCTGTTGTAAAACTTCATACGCGCTATAAAATCTATAATATCGTAACCACGGTTACCGTAACATGCATTACGATAATTACAAAATTAGTATTTTAAATCTAAATTAACGTATACACACGCCTTTTTTCGAGAAACCAGTCTATTTAAAGACCTATTTCTAACGCATGAGCACCTGTCATAGCTACTCTGTCTGAAAACGTACGCGTGTGCAGATGGCAACCCGTCTGGAAGACGGTATCTCGATAACCGGGGGTGAAGCCCTCAGACCAGCACGCCATCAAGCCCCCCGTATAGAAGACGGCATCTCGATAACCGGGGGTGGAGCCCCCGGACGCACGCACCACACCCTGCTGCCTGGAAGGCAGTACCTCCATAACTGGGGTGAAGTCCTCGGACCAGCACGCCACCAAGCCCCCCGTCTGGAAGACGGTATCTCGATAACCGGGGGTGAAGCCCTCGGACCAGCACACACAACCCTCCGTCTGGAAGACGGTATCTCAGTAACCGGGGGTGGAGCCCCCAGACGCAAGCACCACACCTTGCTACCTGGAAGGCAGTACCTCAATAATCAGGAAAGGGAACGCAGACACGGAAAGCACACCCGCACAACCCGTCTGGAAGACGGTATCTCGATAACCGGGGGTGGAGCCCCCGGACGCAAGCACCACACCCTGCTGCCTGGAAGGCAGTACCTCAATAACCGGGTATGCAAAAGTTGCAGATGAATGCGTACCCGAAATAGCACACACCCCCAAGTTTGGAAAACGACACGTGCCAACCTTGCCGCCGCACCAATCTGCAACTTCCTATAAATGAATACACTTCCTAATTACTTAGTTCCAAACACCTCATCAAACAAAGGAAGGACCATCTCCGGATGTTTTGAAATACCCTTAGTTTTCTGCTTGAACTCGTCCGTCTGCACATATTCATATAGTTTCGGATAGGCCTTCTTTGCCCCTTTTTTGATGATAAGGCGCACATTAGAGTCGTAATCTCCAATCTGCACCTTATAATAAGCATGAGCGAACTCTTCGCCCCTCACTTGGTAAAGGTATTTGCTATTTTGCGTAACACCAGGTAACGCACCTCTATGGTAGCTCGTCCACTTAAGCGCATCCGACAAAGTAACATAACCATCAATGTTCTTACCCCTGTATATCCTTAAAAACAGACCTTTTTCTTGTTCTTTATTGAGCGCTAGGTCACTATGTTCAATCCATTTCAGAGGAACGATGACCGCAGTATCAGCCTTAACAACCACCGAATCGATATCTGCCAACTCCATACTTTGAGTGGGCCCTCCCTCTGTGGTCGAATACTTGAACACTTTTGATTTATCCTTCATGTTTTTCACCTTAAAATAACCACTGACAACCTTTCCGCCCTTCAGGTAAATATCTACCGCATCAGCGGCGAAAAGATTGGTTGCAGACAGCAACAAAAGCGACGCTAAAAAACCTTTCATAATAGTCATAATTACTAATAGATTAAATTTTAATATAAGCAAAGTTAATGTGTTTTCCATCACATTATTATTCGCAGACAAAAAAAAAACGGCAAAGGTAATTGAAAATATACCTTTGCCGTAAATATCAAAAAAGTAAGCCACGCTTACTATTTAGGAACAATTTCCGTGCAGAACAAATTTGTGTTGAAATTATAAATAATATTATTTCGGAATCATATTTATTATAAGTTCTACATTCATTAAAATTAGCATCACAAACGCCAGTCTACACATAGCGGTTCTAAACATAAAGAGCTTTGTTCTGCCACTCTTTCCTAGGGGAACAAATCCGTCCTCTTTTACAATGGCAACCCGTCTGGAAGACGGTATCTCCATAACCGGGGGTAGCGCCCTCGGACTACTGAACACAAAATCCTCCGTCTGGAAGACGGTACGTGTCAACCTTACTTCCTTTCAACCTATAATCCCATCTAAACAGATAAAAACATCAATTATAACGACAGAAGCATATTAGGCACTATGCGGTCTATCATCGTCTGAGGCACGTCACATTCCTTGGCAATTTGAGGCCACCCCGCACAAATTTCACAAACCTCATCAATGATTTGATTTGCGTTACGGATATTATTGCGCGCAGCAAGTTCCATCAAATCGGTTCGGTTTATATCGTCATATTTGCCATTCACCGACATTTGGTGTGCCGACGTCCATGAGCCATTAGGGTTATACGCATAACCCATGTCATAAGCAGGAGATAGCCTCCATTTGCCGTATTTGTCCATTAGGAACGAAATGTTTTTCGTATGGTCATCCTGGTTTCTAACAACTACGTTGAAAACAACCCTTCGAAACATTTCCTGAGCTTCCTTGTACGACAATTTTAGTCCACGCATAATGTTAAACGCCTGCTCATAGGAATAGCCCCTCAGCAATCGGTAATCATAATGGGCAATACCACAAAGGGTTTGCATGTGCACCTTTTCTCCATCCGCACGGTCAAAACGCTTAGTAAGAAAGTGCGCCCTTCCGTTTTCCTCAATCAGCGAACATTCCGCCATATCTATTCCGCACGCGCGAACCAACTTTGCATAAGAGTATTCAAGTCGCCCATAATTCCCTGTTTCCTTAAATCCGGCAGTAGCAGAAACACCATCAAGCTTAATCAGGTAATAATCAAAACCTTTAGGAGCTTCCGTCTGACCAGATCTGACCTCCCCCGATTTCTTGTTGTAGGCAATAACAGCCTTTGCTCTTTGTCCGCCGGCAGAAGTTCCAAGACGGAGTATTTCTGCAATAGCAGCTTTCTTTTCTTCGTTCAAATTGGTTTGGAAACTATCTTTCGACGTAAGCGCCTCCCTTGCGACAGAGACCAGACTGTCTAGTTCTATTTTCTGTTCCGAGCGGAAATCGCCCTCTATGGCAGGCTCAAATTCAAGCGCGCCCATACAGCGTTTACCCATGTAACAAAGCGACTCGATAGAGTTTCCGCATGTCCTGCCTGTCAACGAGAGCCACTTGTCAAACAAAGCCCGTCCAAAAGTATCAGGCAAAGAATCTGCAAGCATTCCCGGAAGACCTCTAAATGTTTCTTGACCGAGTTCTCTGAAACTATAGATTCGGCCTTCTCTTGTTGGCATCAGTATAGGAGAAGGCTGAATACCACTCCTTATAAAGTCTGAATCATATTCAAACCTAGCCACTCCATACCGCGAATCCCAGCTGACAGTCCCAACTGTCCTGCCAAACATCTTCACCAGCGCAACATCTACCATTCCGAATCCTCCTGTTTATTTACACCATTACTCTTTGACGCACGCAAACGCCTCTTTTTTGCATTGGCTTGCATCATTTTAAAATACTCATTCGGGTTTATCAGTTCCTCCTCAACCAATGGAAGGAACACGTCAATTTTTCCCAGTGTCCTTAGTATTCTGAGAAATGACTCGAACGATTTTATATCGCCATCCTCCATACGCACTATAGAAGACAATGAAACACCCGAACTCACCGCCAAATCTTGGCGAGATATGTTTTGCTTTAGTCTCAGTTCTTTGAGTCTTGCGGAAATCTTGTTGGTTATCTCCGCATCAGAAAGCATATAAATATTCTCCATAATATCAAATTTGACACTTTACACAACAAATATAGCTATAAAATCCCAATTTTGACACTTTAGCAAAAATGTTTCAAGAAGAAGAAAAGTATACCCGGGAAACGTCCCCGTCTGGAAGACGGTATCTCAATAACCGGGGGCAGCGCCCTCGGACTACCGAACTCCCACTATGCTGCCTGGAAGGCAGTACCTCCATAACCAGTATGTGAAACGCGTGCACGGAAAGCACACTTGCACCCCCCGTCTGGAAGACGATATCTCCATAACCGGGGGTGAAGCCCCCGGACAGACACACACAACCCTCCGTCTGGAAGACGGTACGTGTCAACCTTGCTCTCCTATACCAAAAAATGACGAAGAAAAAAAATCAGATATCACAATTTTGACGAAGTATTTAAATAATTATGGCGAAGTAATCAGATTTATTCCGTAAATTTGGCGAAGAAAAAGAGATTAACAGTATGAAACCAGAGGAACTAATAAAAATATGCAAATGTGGCGAAACGTCCCACGTACAGTTCAAACGACAGTTCTCCACCCAAAAGCAGATAGCGGAAGAAATGGTAGCCTTTGCCAACAGCAAAGGAGGAATTATAGTGTTTGGTGTGGAAGACAAAACAGGGACTCTGGTTGGAATGGACTACGCCACCATACAAAACACGTCGAGAGAGGTTGGTAATGCCGCTAACGAACAAATCCGTCCGACCCTGTACATTCAGACCGAGGTGGTTCTGATTGAAGAAAAAGCATTCCTTCTCGTCTACGTCGAAGAAGGGAAAAACAAGCCCTACAAAGACTTGAACGGACACATCTGGATTAAACAGGGGGCCGACAAAAGGCGCATCACCGAAAATGCCGAAATACTCAGCCTTTTTCAAGAATCGGGCAGCTATTACCCCGACAAAATGCCTGTCCGCAACAGCACCATCAGAGACTTGGACAACTACAAGATCGACGGCTACATCTACAAACTGACGGGGAAGGCTCTACACGAATTCGGCGGCAACAAAGAGCGCATCTTACGGAATCTTAGCATTTTAGCAGAAGACAATACGCCAACTATGGCTGGGCTTCTCTTTTTTGCGCACCAGCCGCAAGTGTTTTACCCATCTTTTGTTGTAAAAGCGGTCTCTTTCTTTGGCAACGACCTGTCGGGCTCAAAGTACAGAAACAGCAAGGAACTAACGGGAACCCTTGCCGAACTCTACGAGAAAAGTATGGACTTTTTCAAATCGAACCTGTTCAGTGTTCAGAACAACCAGTCGTTTAACTCCATCGGGGAACTTGAAATCCCGGTAGACGCTTTGGAAGAGGCCCTGCAAAACGCCCTAATTCACCGAGACTATATCCGGACCGCCCCCATTAGAATCCTTATTTTCGACAACAGGGTCGAGATTATCAGTCCGGGAGCTCTAGCCGGAGGTATGTCCGTTGAAATGATAGAAGAAGGCAACACCTTCCAAAGAAACCCGCTTATTTCAAAGATAGGTTCCAACATAATGAGGTACAGGGGACTGGGATCAGGCATAATCAGAATCCTATCCAAATGTCCCGATGTCACGTTCATCAGCGAAGATTACAACTTCCGGGTCATCTTCCCAAGAAAACAACAGATACACGCCGAAAATGGCGAGGTATCGCAACATCAAGATGCGGACATCTATAAAAGTGGCGAACATTTCCACGAATACATCCTGAATAACAGAAAAAATGACGAAGCAAATCGGGTTGTTGGCGAAGTAAATAAGAATCTGCGCAACGAGAGCCCAATAATTGGCGAAGTAAACAACAGCGCATGGCAAGAGAAACTGGCTATAATTAGGCAGATAGACAAAGAAAAGAAACTAAAAATCAACGACAAAAAGCTCCGCATTCTCAAATTGTTGTACGAAAATCCGCACATCACCCATTCCGCCATTTCACAAACCACCCAAATACCCCTCAGGACGGTCGAGCGGATAATCAGCGGCATGCGCGACAAAGTTATTACGCGTCAGGGTTCCGACAAAACGGGCATCTGGGTCTTCATTGTTTAACCCCCTTGCCCTTTCTAACCACTACGAGTAGACGAACACGGGCCAACATTGCCACCACTCTTCCTCCATAAAGCAAAAAAACTGCACCCCATACGGGTGCAGTTTTTACACTATGTTTTTTCTTTACAATTCCAACTTCAGCGACTGAGAGCCGATTTTAACAACATACACGCCCTTTCGGGGAACACTGAATTCCACCTCATCTCGCTTTCCGACAGTCCTACCCACCATTCTGCCATGGGCATCGTAGACCTCCACACTGGCATTTGCCCCACGAACATAAATCGTAAGGCCCGACGCCACAACAGCGCATTGGCTGGCTGCAAGTGGACGTTCCGTGCCCGTATACGTGTTTTCTACAATCCAACCTTCTGGTATACGGTCCACGCCAATTTCAACAGGCAGCCCCTCCGGACAAACAAAAGTTCCCGTTGGAGACGCATTAAAGAACCAGAAATCGGTCGCAGATTCATGCCAAGATGTAAATGCGACTTTTACCTTGGTCAAACTTGTACACTTGTAGAACATGCCGGTATAACAGCCGTCGGCCAAGGTTGTAGCAGGCAGTTCTGGGCTTTCAGTCAAACTAGAGCAGCCCAAGAACATACCATCGTAACAATGCGCCGACAACTCTGTAGCAGGCAGAGCAGGAGCCTTAGCCAACCCCGAACAATATCTGAACATAAAACTAAAGCAATCGTCGGCCAAGGTTATGGCCGTCAGGTCGGGAAACTCCACCAAACTAGAACATTTGTCAAACATGTAGCTACAGCACCCCTTTGCCAAAACGGTTGCGTGTATCCGTCCAGCCTCTGTCAGACCGAGACACTCCGCAAACATAGAAGCGTAACAATTTTCAGCCAGCGTGCCGGCAGGCAGTTCTGGAGACTTCTGTAGAAGCGGACAACCTTCAAACATTCTACTATAACAACCTTCGGCCAACACCGTAGCAGGCAGGGCAGAAGCCTGTTGTAAATTGTCGCAACCAAAGAACATACCGTTGTAGCAGTTAGGTGTCAGCCTCTCTGCTGGCAAGGCGGGACTTTCTTTCAAGCCGCTACACTCCATAAACATCTCCACATAACAGTTTTCGGCCAACGTAGTGGCAGGTAGGTCTGGAGCTTGTTGCAGGCTGGTACAGTAACTAAACATCTCCTTATAGCAGTTTTCGGCCAACGTAGTGGCGGGCAGAGCCGGTGCAGTCTCCAACCCTTCGCAATACAAAAACATCTGGCTATAACAGTCTTTTGCCAATGTTGTAGCCGGAAGGGCTGGAGCAGTCTTCAGACTTTTGCAGCCTCTAAACATTTCCACATAACAGCTAACGGCTAACGTGGTGGCAGGCAGTTCAGGGCCTTCAGTCAGACTACTGCAATTCGAGAACATACCATTGTAGCAGTTCGTTGCCAACGTTTCCGCGGATAGGGCGGGAGCCTGCGTCAGCCTAACACAACCTGAAAACATCTCTAAATAACAGTCATCGGCCAACGTGGCGGCAGGCAGGGCGGGAGCCACTAGCAGGCTGTCGCAGCTAGCGAACATATTCTGATAACAGCCATTCGCCAACGTTTCTGCGGGTAGGGCAGGAGCCTGTTTTAAGCTAGAACAAGCAGAAAACATCCCCATATAACAGTTTTCCGCCAGTTGAGTGGCAGGCAGCTTGGGTGCATTTCTCAGTCCACTGCAAGACGCAAACATATTTTCGTAACAGTTAACCTTCAATGTTGTCGCAGGCAGACTTGGAGCTTCTACCAGATTGTTGCAATTCTCAAAGAGACCCGAAAAACAATAGGCACAAGGTATCACTTCAGTTTCGCCAACTCCATCCACCAGACTCATCACACTTCCGCTTGCCGCAATTGCTCCCGACATAGAGAAATGGGGATGCAGTTCTTCGTTTTCAACAAGTCCGGCTATGGAGCCCCTCAGCAAGGCCTTATCTCCTTTGTGTTTTAAAACGACTTCTTCGAATGTCGCAGAAATCCAGTTGTTTCCTCCGTCAGTCGAGTACTCGATGCAGGGTTCTCCCCCCCCGTAGTCAACTTGGAACGACGATTCGTCTTCTTCTGCCGTAAATGTGAGGTAATTGGCCGAAAAGGCCGTTGTGCAGACCAACAGGTGCACAATGAGCAAGAAAAATAATTTTTTCATAAACGTGTTGTGTTTAATTAAATATACATTATATCCACTATATACCATACTCTTGACAATCGTCAAGTTGGAGGTTACCACCCTCCTACCCTATCGATAAAAGTTTCCACAGCCCAGGCTTTTAGGGTTGCGGAGACTGTTTCTTTTTTAACGTTGTGTGGGAATCATTTCCGCCGGAAGGACGAGGAGAGACAGAGTTGCCTCTTCCACATCCCACTATTCAGAACAACGGGATGCCTGCCCCTTCCATGAAGGTGGGGCAATTGCCAACAGAAGTTAAACAGCAGACAAATGTCTGCATAAGGACAAAAACAATTGCTTTTTTTCATAAACGCATTAATTCTGTTCTAAACTCTGGATGCAAATTAACAAATATTTTTCATACAATAATACAATAAAAGCACATTTTTAAACTATATTTTACACCGAGAAACAAATAGGGTTATAACTGGCACACGAAAAAAGAAAGCCCTCGCCAAACGGCGAGGGCTTATATCAAAATCAGGGACAAACGGACTAAAAATCAACCTTGCCCGAACGCACATTGTAGTAGGCAGACTTTACAACCAGACGACCTTCGGCCACCTGCTTCTGCACATGCTTGCTAGCCATAATGCGGTCGACCTGTACTCTGGCATTCAAACGTACGGCCGCATCGAGGCTGTCTTTATGGCCCACATACGGTTTCACATCGTTACGGATAACAGACAGCAGTTCGTCGACTTTACTGTCATCGCTCTTTTCCATATCAGATATCGCACCCGTCACACCTCCGCATGATTCATGTCCGAGCACTACCACCGCCTTCACCCCAAGGTGTTCAACAGCGTAGTCAACACTGCCCATTACCACGTCGTCGTTAACAGAGTTTCCAGCAGTACGGATGACGAAAATATCGCCGATACCCTGGTCAAACAACAGTTCAACCGGTACACGCGAGTCGGAACAGGCGACAACAGCCGCAAACGGCTTCTGCTGCGATGCGGTTGCAGCCACACGCTTATGGTTGTGGTGCGGATTCAAACAACTGTCTGCCACATAACGGGCATTACCTTCGGCAAGGCGTGCCAACGCATCTTCCGGAGTCTTGACGGAGTCTAACTGAACCTCAACGGCCTCCATCCTTTCTTCTCTGGCACTTTCACTGGCCGCATTGGCGGCCTGCTGGTGGTTTTCAATGGTTGAACAGCCAACAGCCATAAGAGCCGCCAACACATACAGCGGCATTTTTGACATTATCATTTCTTCTGTATTTTTTTCGGGGGCAAAAATAGAGAAAAACTCTTATTTCACAAACCCAAGATTCTTCGAATTATAAACCGCTTACTTTTTCTTCCGTTCATAGTTTTGGAAGCAGTAGTCGAAATCGTTTTTTTCGTCTGCAAATCCGTGTGTCTCACTGCAAAGCTGCCATTCGTCCCAGTCCACTTCTGGGAATTTCACGTCCCCATCGGCCTGTGTACGGACCCTGGTCAGATACAGTTTGTCGGCCTTGGGCATCAACTGCTCATACACACGGGCACCGCCTATAACGAACAGTTCTTCGTCGGGTTCCAACCCCAGTTTATCGAGTTCGTCCAAACTGGCAATCAGCTCACAGCCGGGCACATCGGCAGCGGTCAGACTTCTACTCAGCACCACATTGCGGCGGTTAGGCAACGGGCGTCCTATAGAAAGATAGGTGTTCTTACCCATCAGAATGGTGTGGCCCGTTGTAATGGCCTTAAAGCGCTTCAGGTCGGCGCCAATATGCCATGGCAACCCGTTTTCCTTGCCGATGATTCCGTTATCGGCAACGGCAACTATAAGAGAAATAACCATACTTGTTCTATTTTTTATTTGAAGAAATGACGGAAAACGTCATTCAAATTTACGTAAAGCATGAAAAAGATGAGGAAGAACATACCGGCCACCTGGGCACGAAGAACGAACTTTTTGTTTGGCTTCTTGCGGGTAATCATCTCGTATAGCACAAAAACGATGTGTCCGCCATCAAGCGCCGGTATCGGCAACACGTTTCCAACGGCAAGTATGACCGAGAGGAAGGCCGTCATCGACCAGAACACCTCAAACGAGAAGGTTTCCGGATATAGGCTCGCCATCGAGCCAAAACCGCCTACATTCGACAGGCCTTCGGGGGTGAACACATATTTCAAGTCGCTGGCATAGTTGGTCATCTTCTTAATTGCGCGGCCCACACCTACAGGCACACTCTCCAACAAGCCATATTTAATGCGTTCCAGTTGGTACATATCGGCCGGACCTCTTATAATAACGCCAATAATGCCCTGCTCGTTCGGAGTTATTTTCTGTTCGAGGGTATCACTTCCACGAACAATAGAGAAGTTCAATTCCTTGCCCGGATTGTTATGCAGCGTAACGTATACATCGCTGCGATACATGGTCTGCCCGTTAATGGCAACAATTTTATCGCCCACCTTCAGTCCTGCTTTTTCAGCCGCCATATTAGGAAGCACACTGTCGACCACAAAAGGGAAACGGTAGGTGGCGAAGCCCTTCTGTTCCTTCATCATTTGCTGCATAATGTCGCCCGGCATCACAATACGCTCTTCCCGTCCGTTACGGCGCACGGTAACAGTTTCGGCACCAAGCAACAGCCTCACGTTATCCTCGTCGAACGCAACCAACTTGGTGGTATCGGCCTTTAGCAAGATGTCGCCGTCTTGGAAACCGGCCTTCTTGGCCACTTCGCTAAACTGCATACCCTCTTCTACCGCATCAATAGGCAGATACGTGTCGCCATAGGTGTAGGTCAACCCGCTATAGATAAGTATTGCGGCCAACAGGTTGAAGAGGACACCACCCAACAATACAAGCAGTCGCTGCCAGGTTGGATGTGCACGGAACTCCCACGATTCGGCCGGTTTCTCCATTTGGTCGGTATCGAGGCTTTCGTCAATCATACCCGATATTTTCACATATCCGCCAAGCGGCAACCATCCAATTCCATAGTCCGTATCCGAGTTCTTCGGCTTGAAGTGGAACAGCGTCAGCCACGGATCGAAAAACAAACGGAACTTCTCGACCCTGATTTTAAAAAGTTTGGCGAACAAGAAATGTCCGAGTTCATGCACAAAAACCAGCAACGAGAGGCTGGCTATCAACTGTAATATAACGGTTAGCGTACCCATTCGGCAAAAAACAAATGACTAATTAAACTAGCGACTCGGCTATTCTGCGCGCTTCGCGGTTGGTTTCTACAAACTGCTCCATACAATATGGCTGTGGAATAAACGAAGCCTTATGCATGGTTTCCTCCACCAGTTCCGCCATCCGCAAGAACCCTATTTTCTTCTCGAGGAACGCGCTGATGGCCACCTCGTTCGCCGCGTTCATAATGCACGCCATGTTTCCGCCCTTTGCAAGGGCATCGTAAGCCAACTGGAGGCTGTGGAACACTTTCACATCGGGCTTTTCGAACGTCAGGTTCGGATAGGCACCGAAATCGAGGCGTGGGAAGGTCGACTTCACACGGTCGGGGTAAGTGAAGGCGTACTGAATAGGCAGACGCATATCGGGCACACCCAGCTGCGCCTTTACCGTTCCGTCTTCAAACTGCACGGCACTGTGCACTATGCTCTGCGGGTGGACAAGCACCTCAATCTGCTCGGCCGACACGTCGAACAGCCAGCGGGCTTCTATCACCTCATAGCCCTTGTTCATCATATTGGCAGAGGCGATGGTAATACGCGCCCCCATATCCCAACTCGGATGTTTCAAAGCCATTTCGGGTGTAGCCGTCGCCAAAAAGCCGCGGTCTTTACCCCGGAAAGGGCCGCCCGAAGCGGTCAGCAAAATTTTCTCTATCGCATTCTGCTGTTCACCCTGCAAGCACTGGAAAATAGCGGAATGTTCCGAGTCGACAGGTATAATCGACACATTATGCTGTTTGCAGAGTTTGGTAACCAGTTCACCGGCAACCACCAGTGTCTCTTTGTTAGCCAGCGCAATTGTCTTTCCAGCCTTAATTGCCTCTAGCGTAGGTTCCAGCCCCGCGTAGCCTATCAGCGCGGTCAGCACCATATCGACGCCATCCATAGCGGCAACCGTCTTCACGGCGGCAACGCCACCCATCACCGCAATAGGCAGGCCACTTAAAGCCTCCTTCACCGTCTCGTAATGGGCCTCGTTGGCCATAACCACCACTTTTGGAAGATATTTTTTCGCTTGGGCAATCAGCAGGTCAACATTGTTATAACCGGTTATTGCCTCTAGTTCGAACTTGTCTGATTCACGTTCTATAACATCAAGCGCCTGGGTTCCAATCGAGCCTGTAGACCCCAGCACTACTATGCGTTTCTTCTTCATTTGTCTCTTATTCTTTATGCGTCCGCAACAGGCCTATCAAACAGCGCCTATTACGCAACGACAAATATAGTAAATTATGGTGTCTTTAAAGTCTTTTTAGAAAAAATCGTCAAAAAATTTGCACCATAAGAAATTTTAGTATAATTTTGCACTCGCAATCGGGGAGGTAACCCGAATGAATATATGCGGGATGGAGCAGTTGGCAGCTCGTTGGGCTCATAACCCAAAGGTCACAAGTTCGAGTCTTGTTCCCGCAACTACAGAAGCCGAGGTTTTTCCTTGGCTTTTTTGTTTCTGTAGGTGGCTGACACCGACTTCCACAACCTTATTTATGCGGGCCGCATCCTACAACCTTCTCACCTTCCAAACCCTGATTTTCCGTCCGTTTCTGTACGATGTTACGATGTACGTTTTGCCGGATTGCAGCAACGGCATCACTGCGGAATACCGCCCCCGACCAATTACCTTTCCTGAAAAATCGCACGCCATAAACGACAGATCACTGGCATCGACCACCCCAGCCGACGCATAGACATTGCTCCCTATTTGCACATTAGTCACACCTGCCGGTATCACCCAGTCGAGTGTCTGGTCGTCATACTGTTCTACAAACAGGCTATCGCCCCTGACGTACTGCACGGTCCACTGGGCATTCGGCACGCTGGGTAGGCAGAACTCTTCCTCGCGCCAGCATTCGTCAATACGGCTCACCGCTCTCCCCTTACATTCCGACACTACCGTCTGGCTGTGGTAGGCATCGCTCCGGAAGTCCGTTTCTGGCTTAGCGGACAGGTGTATTCTACGCCCGGTAAAAAAGTAGCCGTCGAATTTTCCACCTTCCAGCGGCACGTTGTTGAAGTAAGCATAGCCACTGGTGTTGATTTTCAACGGAACCGGACGGCCCATTTCGAAAAAGCGGGACAGGTCGGAATAGAAATAAGGTATCCGTCCGTCTACCCAGTTTTTCAAGGCCGACACCGAATACGCCCACTCCATTTCGTCTTTCGTTCGTATTTCCGCAAAGAAGGGCATTTCATAGTCAATGTTCGCCGCCAGACTGTCAATCAGGGCGTTCAAACGCCCTACCGAGGCAAACGTGCCCATATACACGGCGGCCCTGTCGATAAAGGTTTGGCTGAATTGCGGGAACGACATCATCTTCCGGAACAAGGCGCACGAGGCTTCCGCATTAAACGCACCCCGGTCGAGGTAAGGAGGCACCCGCAAAATATAGTTCAGATAGTTCAGCGTATTGGGCGACTTGACCACCCCCATGGCCGAATCGAAATCTTTGGCCAGCCACCGCCATTTCGTCTGCGGTGTTTTCCACATCAGTACATTGTTGCCGGGAAAGTCGGTATTACAGTAGAGCACATAGAGGATAAAGTAGTCGAGGAACTCGTCTATATCCATCAGCGAGTCTAGTTGGGCATAGGTGGAGGCGCTGTCGGTATAAACCTCCCTAAAATGGCAAAAGGCAGTAGAGTCACCACTCTTTACCGTTCCTCCGAACCCCTCTATCAGATCGAAGTCGCCCAAATCGGGATAGTTGGCCTTCAGATAGTCGTCGTTACTGCGTTCCCGAAGGTTGCGCACCCCCATATAGTTTCCGTTCAGGAAAAGCACGACGGGCTGGTACGACTGGTAGTCGATGGAGGTGTGACGGGCAAAAGACAATTGGGCGAACGCATCGCGGAAATAGGTGTAGAAAGCATCCTGCCCCGAATTTCTCAGCACCACCGACTTGAACTCCTCCTGCCACGATTTGTCTTCAAAAAAGGGATAATCGAAACGCGACTTTCCAAAGCGTTTGCCGGTTTTCAGCACCAGCGATTTCATAGGTTTCCGGCGGCCGGCCTTTCCACTCACTTTTGTCTCGGCCAGCTGGTTCACGGCCGCTGCGCCTGCCCCTACAGGAAAATACTCGACATTGACAGGACGCGACCAGCCATAATAATAGTTTGCCCGTCCGAAAACAGTCACTTCTGGAACTGAGTTCGGATGGGTGGTTCCGTACGTTCCTTTGGTACAGATGCCCAGTTCGTTGTCGTAAAAATAGGCACTGTCGGTCACCAGCGAGACAACTGGCAACGTCTGTCTGCGGTTTAAGAACAGATAGCTGTGTGTTTCGGTGGGGCTGTCGCCCTCTTCCGGTGAAAAGGTTTTCGCACGCACCACCGTTGTTTGTCCAACAGACAAGGGCTGGCTGTAGCGCAACGATTTGGAGGTAGGCTCCGAGCCGTCTGTCGTGTAACAGATATAGGCGTGTTTTGCCGCCCCCGCAGGCAGTTCCAGCCGCAATTCGAAGGCTTCTTCCTTTATGCCCCCCGCAACCGAGAACAACGGACGCCCCACCAGGCTGTTGATGCCCATGCCTTTGTTTGCCGCTCCCGGCGTCGGCTGTTTGCAGTAAGTCCACACGCCCGAGGCATCAGGCAGACGGCAGTAGGGCACATTCGGCGCCAGCATTGCCGGCAGACCAACCGAATCGGCCACGGTTCCGTCAGTCCGAAACAGAAACAGGCACGAAGGCTTGTCGGTCGTCAAGCGGAAATCGGTATGCAAGTCCACCGCCTCTTTGTCGCAATACACCAGCACGTAGGCATGCGGTTGCAACTGCACCGCCGGCAAGCGATAGGACTTTGCAAAATTCTTTTTTTTCGACACCGAATAGCCGTCCAAATCAACAGCACTTTCTCCGTCATTATACAGCTCCACCCAGCTGTCAGGAAACTCGTTCAGGTCGTCTACCACCCCTCCCACATTGCTCTGCATAACCTCGTTAATGCGGACCTCCGCACAAACCGCCTGCGAGCAGCACAACAAGAGGAGTAAGGTCACGAACCTCATAGTCTACAATTTAAACAACACGGCAAACGCGCCCTGTTCCACTGAAAAAGTTAAGGATGTTTTGTGCGGCGAAACGCGCCATCGCTATGCGGGCGTCAACAGTGGAAGTTCCACAATGGGGCGACAACACCACATTGTCGAGGTGGTACAGTTCGTCGGTCACCACCGGCTCATGTTCAAACACATCGAGGGCAGCGCCTCTGATCGTACGGTTGCGCAGCGCCTCCACCAAAGCCTGTTCGTCGACAACGGCCCCGCGTGCGGTATTGACCAGAATTGCCGAGCGCTTCATTTTAGCCAGAGCTCCGGCATCAATCAGATGGCGGGTCTCGTTTGTCAACGGAGTACTTAACGCCACAAAGTCTGAAACGCCCAACAGTTCGCCGAAAGGTCTGTATTCGGCACCATAGAGCCGTTCGGTCGGTTCGTCGAGGCGGTGGCGGTTGTAGTAAACAATACGCATACCACCGGCCACGGCACGGCGGGCAATAGCCTGGCCGATGCGCCCCATACCAATTATACCCAGCGTTTTTCCGTACATACCCACACCCAGATTCTCGAAAGTACCCCACTTCAATCCGTTAGGGATACGTATTTTCCGGTCGTCTTCTGCCAGACGGCGTGCGGCACAGCCCATCAGGGCATAGGCCAGTTCGGCCGTAGGCTCTATCACAGGGTCGGGCGTGTTGCACACGGCAATACCCTTCTGCCGCGCATAGTCGGTGTCGATGTTGTCGTAGCCCACCGCATAGTTCGAAATAATTTTCAAGCGCGAGCCTCCGGCTTCAATCACCTCCTTGTCGACTTTCAACGAGAAAGCAGACAGCAGCGCGTCGTATTGCGGAAGCAATTCCAACAGTTCGGCCTTGCTGAACGGCCCGGCCTCGGGCATGGTCACCTCGCATTTCTCACGGAGTTCCTCCAACCCTTCGTCGAGCAAGTGATAGGAGATTAAGATCCTTTTTTTTGTCATTGTGCTGTATTGTTCGAATAAAAAAGAGGGTGTGTTTCCACCCTCTTTATATAATTACTGGTTCTTTACCTTATTTGTTTTCACCGCCTCCAAACTCCATCAGGTAGGCTTTGATGAAATCGTCGATGTCGCCGTCCATCACATTCTGCACATTGCTGCTTTGGAAGTTGGTACGGTGGTCCTTAACGCGTCGGTCATCGAAGACATAACTGCGTATCTGCGAGCCCCACTCAATCTTCTTCTTAGCGGCCTCCACCTTATCGCGTTCCGCCATACGGTGTTGCAGTTCCTTATCGTACAAAATAGAGCGCAACTGGCGCATTGCGTTCTCACGGTTTTTCGGTTGGTCGCGGGTTTCGGTGTTTTCAATCAGAATTTCTTCCTGTTCACCGGTATAAGGGTCGGTAAACTGGTAGCGCAAGCGCACACCAGACTCCACCTTGTTCACGTTCTGACCACCGGCACCACTCGAGCGGAAGGTATCCCACGAAATTTTGCTGACGTCTACGTTCACCTCAATACTGTCGTCGACCAAAGGCACAACGAACACAGAAGAGAACGAGGTCATACGCTTACCTTGGGCATTATAAGGAGAAACGCGCACCAAACGATGCACTCCGTTCTCGCTCTTCAAATAGCCATAGGCCATATCTCCGTGAATCTCAATCGAGGCTGTTTTAATGCCCACGGTATCGCCTTCCTGGAAGTTCGAGATGCTGTAGGTGTAGCCCCTGCGCTCGCACCAGCGCTGGTACATGCGGAACAGCATGTCGGCCCAGTCTTGTGCCTCGGTACCACCTGCGCCTGCCACAATTTTCAGCACAGCGTCCATGTGGTCTTCCTCGTTACGGAGCATATTACGGAGTTCAAGGTCTTCAATAAGGGCTTTGGCGTGCGCATAAGCCTTGTCGACCTCTTCCTCGGTTACAATTTCTTCTTTATAGAATTCAAAGGCATTCTGCGTTTCTTCGGCGGCCGCATGCACTTCGTTATACAGCTCAACCCAACGCTTCAAGTCCTTTACTTTCTTCATCTGCGCCTCTGCGGCCTTCTGGTCGTCCCAAAAGCCAGGCGCCTGGGTGCGGAGTTCTTCTTCTTGAATCTGGATTAACTTGGCATCGATGTCAAAGATACCTCCTCAACGCGCCCTCGCGTTCCAACACATCTTTAAGTTGGTCTATCGTAATCATTTTTTCTAATAAATGGGGATTAATTGTTTGTGGGTACAAAGTTATTAAAAATGTGGGAAATAATAAAGCGAAACACACTTGTGAGATATGAAACGGGGACACACCGCTACCGGTATGTCCCCGCTGTTCTTGTTATTTTCCCCTGTTAGTGACTGTACATCGACTCAATCTGTTCCGCAAAGTGCTGGTTGATGACCTTGCGCTTCATCTTCAGGGTATTGGTCAACTCACCTTTCTCCATGCTGAACGGATGTGCCAGCAAGGTGAAGTATTTCACTTTCTCGTAAGCGGCCAGTTTATCTACCGCATCGGCCACATGTTTTGTAAACAGTTCCTGCACCTTTGCGTTGGCCAGCAGTTCCTCCATCGAGTTGTAGGCAATGCCGTTTTCAGCAGCGAAGTTCTCGACCTGCTTGTATTCAGGAATAAGCAGGGCGGTAACGTACTTGCGACCGTCGGCAATCACACAGCTCTGGTCAATATACTTGTCGCCCTCCAGCAGCATCTCAATCTGCTGTGGCGCGATGTATTTACCGTTCGAGGTTTTGAAAAGTTCCTTAATGCGTTCAATTATCACCAGTTCCTTGTAGCGTGCGCCCTGCACCATACGGCCGGCATCGCCCGTACGGAAAAATCCGTCTTCGGTAAAGGCCTCGCTGGTAGCGGCCGGCTTGTTGTAGTAACCCGGTGTAATAGTCGGACTCTTCAACAATATCTCGTTGTTTGTAGGGTCAATCTTGGCCTCGTAACCGTCCATCAGTTCTCCGGCCGACGTCAGCATGTATCCGCCGTTATCGACATTGTAACAACATACGGTAGCGAAGGTTTCAGTCAGTCCGTAGCCCACCACAAAGTTCACGCCTACGCTGTGCATAAAGGCGTTCACCTTCTCGCTACATGCGGCACCCGCAACCGGGAACATCATGCCCCGTTCCAGACCAACCGCCTTACGGAGCAAGTGGAACAACGTCTTGTCGTAAAAATTATAACGGAAGGTCAACCATGCCGATGGCTTTTTGCCGACCATCTTGTGACCCAGGTTGTATTCTTTTCCTACCTCGATAGCGTGGAAAGCGAACTTGCGCAAAAGGCTTGGGAAGGCTTCCAACTTCTCGTGTACGCCCGCGTAGACTTTCTCCCAGAAACGGGGAACCGCACACATATAGCTAGGATGCACTTCCTTCAACCGGACGGCTATCTCCTTCGGATTGCGATTAACGTAAATTGGAATTTGGGCCATCATACACACATAAGACCAGCCACGCTCGAAGATATGGCTCAATGGGAGGAAACTCATCGAAGTTCCACCCTTTTCCAGCAAGTGGCCCATACGGTCGCGGTGGATAATCAGCGCCTGGTGCGCGTTACCAGCAGTCAGAATAACGCCCTTAGGCTCGCCAGTGGTACCACTGGTATAAATCAAGATGGCAATATCGTCGTAATTGAGTTGCTTCTGTCTTTCGGCAATCTCGGCCTTCAAGTCTTCCCTACCGTCGCCCTGTTTCAAGAAGTCCTCGTAGCGGACAGCCTGCGCCAAACCGCCAAAATTGATGGAAGGGTCGATACCGACAACCGTCTTGATGGAGTCGTTTCCGGCAATGACCTTGACCGTTTCGTCGAATTGGTATTGCTCGCCAGTGAAAATAATATGGATATCTGCATCTTTAACGATGTAGTCGACCTGTTCGGCACTCTGTGTCGCATACATTGGGACAGAAACGCAACGGATAGCCTGCAAAGCCAGGTCAACAACAATTATTTCCACCATGTTCTGAGAATAAATGCCGACCTTATCGCCAGGTTTCAACCCGTAAGCCAGGAACGAAATCGCCATTCTTTCTACCTGTTCATTGGCCTCACGCCAAGTTATAGGCAGCCATTCGCCATTCTCATTTCTATTGTAAAAGGCGACTTTTTCGCCAAAACGACGGGCATTTTCAGAAGCGAAAGTGCCCAAATGCAAATTTTCTAACATCTGTTGTTATGTAAAATCTGGGGCAAAGTTAGGAAACAACTCGCAAAAAACCAACAAACGCGCCCAATTAGTTGCATTTTCAACAAAGTTAACTAGTACAACAATAAAGGTCTAAACTAAAAAAAATAATGGCGTTGTGAAGCCCATTGCCCCATAACGCCATTAAATTCAGATTATTTTTTTTCAGCAGGCGGCCATTGTTGCCCCTGACTTTCTTCCGTATCTGTGTCCGGACCTTTTTTAAGCACTTTCGAACTTAAATAATGCATTTTGTTCGTTCTCACTTTCGCCAATGCTTTCTGAGCGGCTTTTTGCTGGCTGTCGCGCTTGGTGTAACCCGTACCCGACCCTGCCGGAATACCATTAATCATAATCATAGTCTGGAAGAGTTGGTTACCTTTCTCATCCTTCTTGGTCTCCAGCAAGTTAAAGTCGACCTGTGCCCTGTATTTCTGGCACCATTCAATCAGCTTCGACTTAAAATTAACCTCAACGCTAACCGCCTTTTCCAAATTAAGGAAACGGGCTAGAACAACATCTTGGAAAAACGCACGGCACTCGTCGTAACCGTAATCGAGGAACAAGGCACCAACCAAAGCCTCGAACGCGTTACCAAACACGTTGATGTTATGCGACTGGTTTTTAGCGGGGAAGACCACCACCTTGTCGAGTTGCATGGCCACAGCCACTTTGTTGAGGGTTTCGCGTTGCACCAGTTTAGCACGCGCATTGGTGAGGAAGCCTTCGGGTTTAGACGGATAAGTATGGTAGAGAATATCGGCAGCAACGGCATCGAGCAGGGCATCGCCCAAGTACTCCAAACGCTCGTTGTTCACCTGTTTGCCATCGACTTTCTTACCCACCGACTTGTGAGAGAAAGCAACCTCGTAGTACTGAATATTCTTAGGTATAATGCCTATACCTGTCAGAAAAAGATAAGGCTCTTTTCGGGGAACCCTAAAGAGCCTTATTTTCTTAATAAGATTGTTAAACACGTCCTTATTTTACGAATTTCTTAACAATAACGGTTGAATTATGGCCGCCAAAGCCGAAAGTGTTAGAGAGCGCAGCTCTTACAACACGTTTTTCAGGCTTGTTGAAAGTCAAATTCAACTTCGGATCGAAATGAGGATCTTCATCTCCCTCTGCGTGATTAATAGTAGGAGGAATGATATCGTTAACAACAGCCAGTGTGCAGAAGATAGCCTCTACAGCACCAGTTGCGCCAAGCATGTGACCAGTCATCGACTTGGTTGAGCTGATGTTCAGTTTGTATGCGGCATCACCGAACACTTCCTGAACGCCCTTCAATTCAGCAACATCGCCCGCAGGGGTAGATGTTCCATGAACGTTGATATAGTCGATGTCTTCTGGCTTCATTTCAGCGTCCTTGAGGGCCGCCTGCATCACCAACTTCGCACCCAGACCTTCTGGATGTGGAGCAGTAATGTGGTGGGCATCACCAGAGCCAGCTGTACCTACTATTTCGGCGTAAATCTTGGCACCACGTTTCAAAGCGTGTTCCATTTCCTCGAACACCAAACAGCCAGAGCCCTCACCCATTACAAAACCGTCGCGTGACAATGAGAACGGACGAGATGCGGTTGCTGGAGAGTCGTTTCGAGTTGAAAGCGCCTTCATGGAATTAAAGCCACCAACGCCTGCAGCTGTAATAGCGGCTTCTGCACCGCCGGTTACAATTGCATCGGCCTTGCCCAATCGAATAGTGTCGAATGCGCAACATATAGCATTGGTTGAAGAGGCGCAAGCCGATACAGTACCGAAGTTTGGACCACGGAAACCGTACATCATTGATATTTGGCCTGCCGCAATATCGCCAATCATCTTCGGAATGAAGAACGGATTGAAACGCGGATTGCGTTCAGGGTCAGCGTAATATGCGCCGACTTCCTCTTCGAAAGTAGATATACCGCCGATACCAGACGCGAAGATTACACCAATACGATCGAGGTTGGTGTTCTCCATGTCGAAGTTGGCATCTTTCACAGCCTCGGTAGCAGCTGCTACCGCAAACTGTGCGTAACGGTCAAACTTTCTTACATCCTTTTTTGAGAAATAGAGCAACGGATCAAAGTCCTTCACCTCGCACGCAAAATGTGTCTTGTGCTTTGAAGCGTCAAACAATGTGATTGGCGCCGCTCCACTTACTCCCTCAAGGGCGGCCTTCCATGTTTCTGGAACAGATTTACCTATAGGGGTAACGGCACCAAGGCCTGTTATTACAACCCTTTTTAATTCCATACTTTATGAAAAAGCTATAAAATGAAATTTATTTTGCAACTGCAGCTTCGATGTGAGCGATTGCGTCGCCTACAGTAACGATCTTTGTTGACTCTTCTTCTGGAATAGTGATGTTGAAATCCTTCTCAAATTCCATGATCAATTCAACTGTGTCAAGAGAATCAGCACCAAGGTCGTTTGTGAAGCTTGCTTCTGGAGTAACCTCTGATTCTTCTACACCCAACTTGTCAGCAATAATAGCCTTAACTCTTGATGCTACATCTTCGTTTGCCATAATTTTTATCTTTTTAATTAATGAATAAATTATAAAATGCTAATTTTGTGACTGGATAAGGGCGTTCCCTTCCAGCTACGTTTTTTAAAAATTGCACAAAATTACTAATTCTGAGCAATTAAAAAAACAATCGACTATCAAATTTGCATATTTACGGCTTTTATAACATATTTTAAGCACTTTAAAACGGATTAAATTTTCAGAATTAACATGATAAAAATAGCCATTTTCGCTTCTGGTTCAGGCAGTAACGCCGAAAACATCATTACAAATTTTGCAAACGACAAGGAAGTTTGCTTTCCCTATATTTTGGTTAACAAACAAGACGCTTACGTCCACGAACGTGCAAAAAAACTGGGTATTCCGTCTCAAACTTTCTCTAAACAGCAGTTGGAAGACGGTTCTATTCTGAAACAGCTCCAGAACGACGGCATCGACTTTATCATCTTGGCGGGCTTCCTCTTGAAAATTCCGGAAGCTATGGTCGAGGCATACCCTCACCGCATTGTCAACATCCATCCGGCCCTCCTGCCTAAATACGGCGGCAAGGGTATGTACGGACACCACGTCCACGAGGCGGTTGTTGCCGCCAAAGAGACGGAAAGCGGCATTACCATCCACTACGTCGACAGCCACTACGACCACGGCAACACCATTTGCCAGGCCCACTGCCCTGTGGCTCCGACCGACACTCCCGACGACGTTGCCGCTAACGTCCACAAATTGGAATACATCTACTTCCCCGCTGCCGTAAGGCAAGCCATTGCTAACCTTAAAAAATAAGTTGCGCAATGAAAGAAGGAAAAGACAGAACCGAGATATCGACTTTGGGCGAATTCGGGCTTATCGACCACCTGACCGAGAACCTGCCCGAACCTAACGCCTCTACCATCAAAGGCGTGGGCGACGACGCTGCCATTCTTGACTTCAACAACGGCAAGCGCACCCTGGTTACTACCGACCTGCTGATGGAGGGCGTTCACTTCAACCTGGCCTACTGCCCGCTCAAACATTTGGGCTATAAGGCGGCCGTGGTCAATTTCTCCGACATCTATGCAATGAACGGTACTCCAAAACAGATTACCGTATCGCTGGCATTCTCGAAGAAATTCGCTTTGGAAGATGTGGAAGAACTTTATGCCGGCATCCGCATTGCCTGCGAGCAGTATGGTGTCGACATTATTGGTGGCGACACCTCTGCCAGCCTCACCGGTCTGGCCATCTCCATCACCTGCATCGGCGAAGCCGACCCTAACAAGGTGGTTTGCCGAAACACGGCCGGCAGCACCGACCTCATCTGCGTTTCTGGCGATTTGGGCGCGGCCTATATGGGTCTGCTCTTTTTGGAACGCGAAAACCAGGTCTACAAAAAGACCGGGCTTGCTCCCGACTCCGACGGCGAGGTCTTCGCATCGAAGAACTACATCATACAGCGACAGCTCAAACCCGAAGCCCGCAAAGACATTATCGAGGCACTCGAACGCATCAACGTGGTTCCAACTTCTATGATGGATATTTCAGACGGACTGTCGTCGGAACTGCTCCACATCTGCAAGCAGAGCAATGTGGGCTGCCGCATCTACGAAGACCGGTTGCCTATCGACTACCAGACTGCCGTTATGGCCGAAGAGGTGAACATGAACGTGAGCACGGTGGCACTGCACGGCGGTGAGGACTACGAACTGCTTTTCACTGTTCCTCTCGAGACGAACGACGTCTTCCAAAACCTGAAGGGCATTAAAGTGATTGGGCACACCACAAAACCCGAAATGGGCTGCTGCCTGATCGGACGAGACGGACAAGAGCACAACATCGTCGCCCAAGGTTGGAACGCTTTCTCTGGCGAGGACAAGAAAACAGACAATAATGAATAACCTGCGGATGCGGGCCAAGGCCCGCACCGTGTTTTATAAACCTATCATTAATGACTAAATCAAACAACAAACTGCAACCCAATGAACGCATCGCCGTTTTCCCTGGCAGTTTCGATCCTTTCACTATAGGTCACTACTCTATCGTTAACCGGGCTCTAGCTTTTGTCGACAAAATTGTTGTTGCCATTGGTGTGAATGGCGCCAAGCATACGCTCTTCGACCTGAACACCCGCAAGAACATCATTCACGAGGCTTTCACCAACGAACCGCGCGTGATTGTCGACTCGTACGACCAACTGACTGTTGACTATGCCAAAGAGGTGGGCGCCAGCATCATTCTCCGTGGCATACGTTCTATTCAGGATTTCGAATACGAGAAAACAATAGCCGACGCCAACCGACAGATATCGGGTATCGACACCATTCTGTTGTTTACCGAACCACAGCACTCGTTTATCAGCTCTACCGTTGTTCGCGACGTTTTCCGTTACGGAAAGGATGTGGCTCCGTTTATGCCGCCTGGCGTTGACATTTCGAAATTGGGGAAAAAATAGGGCTATGCTAACCGGGAAGACCGACGAAGACTATATGCGCATGGCGCTTGACGAAGCGCGTGCGGCAGGACAGAACGGCGAAGTGCCGATTGGTGCCGTTATTGTCTGTGGCGGACAAGTTATTGCCCGCGCGCACAATATGACGGAAGCCCTGAACGACGTTACCGCCCATGCCGAAATGCAGGCAATTACGATTGCAGAAGGCGAATGCGGAAAATATCTGACCGATTGCGCCATCTATGTGACGGTTGAACCCTGTATTATGTGTGCAGGCGCCTTAGGCTGGTCGCAGATTTCGAAGGTGGTGTACGGTGCCTCAGACCCGAAGCGCGGCTA
This sequence comes from Bacteroidales bacterium UBA3297, assembly GCA_002362105.1. Classification (GTDB taxonomy): domain Bacteria; phylum Bacteroidota; class Bacteroidia; order Bacteroidales; family Paludibacteraceae; genus Physcocola. The sequence continues at coordinate 302,061 of DETD01000019.1, read as the reverse complement.
TACCCAATTCTCTCCCTCGGCCCTGCATCCCAAATGCGTTGTCGTTAGCGGTGTGCTTGAAGACGAGTGCGCCGAACTGATGAAGAAATTTTTCAAGAAGAAAAGATAAAAACTGACGATGGCCCGGCCTGCTGACCGAGCCATCGTTTTTTATGCTACTTTCCAGCTATTGTTGTCCGCAAACCCTGTAAGAAACGACCGACAAAAATTTTAACAGCCAACATTTTCGACACCTTGGCCAACTGGTAACTCCGCTTGGCGTCGAGGGTCATTTTCAAAACCTTATCCTTGAAGTAACCCTGCCTCATTTTCACCCCTCTTTCCTTTCCGAAATTTCCATCTGCCATCACCAGTTGCAAGAAATACGCCACCTTTTCCGCTTTTTCATCCCTATACAGCGGGAACTCCGCTTGCGGCAGGCCCATATAGCCTACTAGTACGTTTCCCACAAGGTTCCATTCGTCTAACATTTTCAACTGCTGCAGGTTTGTGCGCAAAACGTCCACGTCTATCTGCCGGAAGGTGCGGTGCAGCACCACCGCCAAATCGCAGAACTGCCGCAAGCCGACGCCACCCCTCCGCACATGGTTCCACAAATGGGTAAACAGGTACAGCGCATTCACCCGGGCTGGAGGAATGGCCACCCGGCTACCGGCTATCTCTACCACATCGGGCTGCGCTAACGCTTCCGACATGATTATCTGGAAAGGTTCGTCGGGATAAGGGTAATGTTGGATTTCGGCATAACGGTGCAGTTCCACTTCCGTCTTCCCGAAACGGAATTCGGCGTGTTTCTTTATAGCTTTGCCCACCACACATTCCTCCGGCCGCCACGAGCAGAGGGTACGGCAAGCGGCGGAGAAATTCGGAGCACCGACGTAGATGTCCAAATCGCCACACTTCCGCAACAGCGGTTTTTCATAGGACGTGGCGTTTCCCTGTCCCTTCAGCAAGACTGGGTGAATACCATCGGCCTGTAACAACCCGATAATTTCAGCCAATTCGTGGTTCAGCCTGTCGTGGCGGAGCATATTTGCCCCAACCTGCTTCGAAAGGTGCTCCACCGCCTCTTTGTCTGGTTGCAGGCTTTCGGGCAACGAGAGCACCGCCTCCAGCACTAGTGTGGCCAGTTGGTGTCCGTCTATCGCACGAAGGACGGGCTTCCACGACCAGCCACTGTCCCAACTGTCATAGTCGACAGCCTGTTTCCAAAGGCTGTAGCGCAACAAGTCAAAAAAGATATGCAGTTCGGTTAAATTCATTTTCATTATGTTCCTTTTTGTGTTTCCGCCCCCCAAGGCCGGAAAAAACAAAGGGTGTGTTGCAGAGAACACACCCCATATAGTTCGTCTTACACGGATTTTACTTATTCAGCATCGCCCTCGCCACGATGTTTGCGGCGGTCGAAACTACGTTTAGGCTGATAGTTGTCGTTACGGAAGTCATGGCGGGAAGGACGTTCGCCTGCGCGTTCCTCTCTTGGGCGGTAGCCGTCGCGGCGCCAACTCTGGCCCGTAAAGCGCTCGTTACCACCAAACTTCTTGTCGCGTTCAGAATTAAAGCCACGGTGACTGTCTTTGCGGAAGCCGTTGCGTCCACGGTTCTCATCCTCACTGCGAGGGGCTCTTGGTCGGCCTTCGCCCTCTTTCTCGGCACGCTGGGCCGCACGGGCCTCACGTTCCTTTCTTTCCTCAAAACGGCGGTGGCGCAACTTGTATTGCAGGTAAGCGGCGCGTTCCTCTTCCGTTTCAAAAGTGTAGCCGTCGGTATCATCGCCCTCACCATCACGGGAGCCACGGCCAAAACCACGGCCACGGTCGTCACGGCGTGAGCCGAATGATTTTCTGTCGCCACCACGGCGAGGTTCGTCTTCCTCTATTTCACGGGCATCAGGATCCGGATACTCGTATTTGCGGAAAGTATAGCCCAACTCTTCAGTTGGTGTCTCTTCCGCGTTTGCAGCATCGGCATTAGCGGCCTTTTCACGCAAGAAGTCGTCTCTGCGTCCTGCAAACATATCGTAACGGCGGAGTTCGCATGCGATGCCGCCATTGTCTAAAGCGAAACGCTTGCTTGGTGCCAAGCCAATACTCTGTGTAGTATCGGGATTCGGCGGAGTAATAATCCAAGCACTCATTCCGGTGCATTCCTTTTTCAGTTTGTCGCCAAAACGCTCGTAGAGCGTGCTGGTCTCCCCATCCTTCAAGCGGATGCCATACGGCGGATTCGACACAATAACCGCATCGTTAGAAGGCAGTTCCAACTCCTCGAAAGGAGTCACCTTGGTAACCACGCAGTCGGTCACACCCGCACTCTTGACGTTGTCGTCGGCAATAGCGATGGCCTGCTTCAGAATGTCGGAACCATATATCTTGTGGGTAAATTCACGTTCCTGCGAATCGTCGTCATACAGGCGCTGGAGCAGGTCTGCATCGAAATCAGCCCACTTTTCAAAAGCGAAACTGTCGCGGTAGATACCCGGCATAATGTTCTTTGCGATAAGCGCAGCCTCAACCAAGAACGTGCCCGAACCGCACATAGGGTCAATCAGGTCTTGCTGGCCATCCCAACCAGCCAGTAACAAGATACCGGCAGCCAACACCTCGTTAATCGGAGCCTCGGTCTGACCCGTCCGGTAACCACGTTTGAACAAAGGCTCACCCGAACTGTCGAGCGACAGGGTCACCTCTACGTTCGAGACATGGACATTAATACGTAAATCGGGATTGTTCAAACGGACAGAAGGGCGTTGGCCGGTACGTTCACGGAAACGGTCGGCTATGGCATCCTTCACCTTGTACGACAGGTATTGCGAGTGGCGGAACCGCTCTGAATTAACAACAGCGTCAATAGCGAAAGTCTTAGAGTTGTCGAGATAATCCTCCCAACCGAAGTTCTTTACCTTCTCATACACCTCGTCGGCGTTTTCGGCCGTAAAGCTGTAAATAGGCTTAATGATTCTTACTGCTGTGCGCAAGCAAAGGTTCGCCTTGTACATCATCTCCTGGTCGCCCCAAAAGCTGACGCCACGGCGCAGCACCTCTATTTTTTCCGCACCCAGTTTCACCAACTCCTTTGCAAGTACTTCTTCCAAGCCTTGAAAGGTTTTCGCTATCAATTCAAATTTCTCGCCCACTGATAATCCAAATTAAAATATTATATGGACTACAAAGATAGACAAATTGAACGAGAGTAAATCGGCTATTGACATTTTTTTAATGCGAGAGACAAAAAAATAGAGTCTTTTAAAGCCTACTGATTCCTCACAATATCTTTAGCGCCCTTATCCGCCACAGAAGAGCGTCACCATATAAGCATTATTTCACTGATACTCTTCCATTTACCCAGTTACAGCTCAAAATACTCATTCTATGACTTTTACCTAAAACTTCACCGATACCGAGAACCTGTAGGTTCTTGGCGACGGATACCGGCCCTCGTCCACTCCCTGTCGAATAGCACTGCCCGGATTTTCAGGGTCATAACCGCTGTATTTGGTGAACGTGTGCAGGTTTTCGACTGAGAACTTAGCTTTCAGTTGGTTGATATTCCATTTTTTCTTTTTCTTGGCAGTCCATTCATAAGCCAAACTCAAGTGTTGCAGTTTCAGATAGGAGCCGTCTTCCACAAAGCGGTCCGAAACCACAGCAGCGTCAACTCCACCCGTGGCCGAATAGTCGGGACGAGGCATCTGTGTTGAAGCATTCACCACATAGTCATTACCATTGGCATCGGTTTTCACTTGGGCAAAGGTTATACAATCGGCCAACAAATTGCAGTATTTGTTGGCTTCGGTTTGCGATGAAATACGCTGACGTACCAAATTGTACACGTCATTACCTTGAGAACCCGTTAGCCCCGCAGCTATAGACCATCTCTTCCAATGAAATTCCGCACACAAACTATAGGTGAAATCAGGATTCGGATCGCCTATATAAGTTTTACCAGCACTGAACTTTTCGTCGCCAACTCGCGCAGTTCGGCCAGTGGCTACATTGTAGGCTTCTTTCTCAGCTTCATTCTGAATGATGCCCAACGACTTATACCCGTAGAATCGACCAGGAGCTCCGCCTTTTTCGGTCTGGTTAATGCTCATTTCCGTCCCGAACAAACGGTAAGAGCCATAAGGGTCAGATTGCTCTGTCACACTTTGGTAAGGGCCAAGGTCAAGAACCTTACTGAAGACTTTCGAGAATGCGAGTTTTGTCATAGTAAAAAAAGTATTCTGGCTGTTCGCAGTATTGCAAAAGACAACAGTTTCAAAGCCTTTGTTTTCAATGGTCCCCGCATTTATAAACGATCCACTCGTTTGGTCGAGCATAATCAAATCTTCACTTCTTTTATAGAAAGTTTTCAACATTACGTCAAAACAACTGACGTCTACATTAAACAAAGCATCGACTTGTCTTGTTCTTTCCCACTTCAAATCCGGATTTTCACTAAGCAGTTGCCAATATACAGGTTGCGACAAGAAATTGTTACCCGATTCTCCATAACGAATCACAAAACTCACATCTTCAAAATTCTTTCCAAAGTCCGCGTCCCTAAAAAAGCCTTCGAAAGCACCTATTTCATGGAATCTCCAATTCAATGCACAGGCCGGATAGAATGCATGTTGTTTTCCTACCAACAGACCGTTTGTTCTTTCGTACCTTCCAAAAACATCTGTATCAAACAAATGTTTATATCTGTACTCAGCTGTTCCTAAGACGGAAAATAAATTTCCGTCTCCATTAAACTGGTTATAAGAAGGGCTTGTACCTATTTTTCCCGTAGTCTGTTCTTCCCAATTGTAATGGTCGAGAACAGTCTGCAATGACAATTTGGTTTTGTGTTTTTTCCTGAATTCATGAGGATATTCGACTCCAGAAGAAAAGCACATGTGATTGCTATAAAAATCGCCCACAAGCGACATCGCTTCTTGCGAAGTCTGTTGCTGTGCTCCATAGTTGCACGGCAATTGTTTGTAACACTCGTCAACATTTGCGCTGTTTACAGAGAAGAAGTTATTCCATTTTATTGTCGGGAACATAAAATTCAAGTAAGTACTTCCGTAAATGTTGGTTTCTTTACGCTGTAACGGACAGTCTTCCACCTCTGCAATAGTATTCGCCGTTCCACCTCCAGCATTTTCAGGTCCTGCAAAACTACCACCTGAATGATAGGGCCTGTCAGTTGGGAGTTGTAATAAATTCTGCACAAGCACATTGTTGTCAGTTCCCTTAAAGCTGTACACCGTTGGGGCAAGAAACCATGGTTTCGCTATATTGACCAGTTCTATTTGTTGGCGATTGGCTTTGACTCTCGCTCCAAAATTCACCCGTTTACTTGGCCTTACGTTCACCATAACTTTTCCGTCGACACTTTCAAACCCCGAAGATGCAATAACGCCATCTTGGCTGGTATAGCCTAAGGAACAATTATAATCAAATTTGTCATTACTATATTCTCCCACATCCAGACGATGGGAATGCCCCAGCGCATTCCGGAACAGAACATCCTGCCAATCGGTATCGGCAGCTGGTGTCAGACCAATATCAGACTCCCCCCTGTCATTTACGATAAGGGGGGCATTTACATAATCGGCATACCTTGGGGCATTCATCATATTATAACGTTTGGAGAACTGCGATAGCGAGAACTCCCCATAATAACTTACACCATTATTAAAAACATCAGACACAAGTGTCGCTCCATTCGCAGCACTAGAGCCATACATTGCCATACCCCTGCCATCGTAGATTAATTCTATATACCTATTATTTCCTTTGTTTATCGATTGCAGGGGGTTCCAACTAAAATTTCCATCTATAGGAGCCCCATTATTCACATACAACTGGCTTCCTTTTATAAGTGTATTATATCCACGAGCAAGAACTGAGATTGGAGCTTCCGGCTGGCCCGATACCGAGTTAAACCGCGCCCCCTCGCTATAAAGCAAGGCGTTATTCGGGTTTACTAACCTAGACTCAGACAGACACATTAGACCTGTAAATTGTGCAGACGCCATACTCTCACATTCTATTGGGGGTAATACTGTAATTGGCTGTTCCATAATCACGACCAAATCATCCTGAGGTTCCTCCACTTTTATAGAGTATTCCCCATACACTTCATGCCAGAACAACAACACTTCACCTTTGGCCACCCTTATCTTGAAGCGTCCATCTTTGTCGGTCGTCACAGATTCTCCTGTATTTGGCCTTATTACACTGACATTAGTCAACACACCGTCTTCATCTTGCACGACCCCCTTAACCCAAAACAGTTTAGAATCGTTACGCTCTATTGGCAAAAGCGGCACACGCTGCGCTTTCACACCAGCTGGCAGAACCGACAAAGTAGCAGCAGCGCTTATTGCCAACACGGCAGCCTGCTTTGCGAACTCGTTTTTTGAGGGTAGCGCTTCTTTAGCCACCCCCACTATGTTTAGGTGTTTCTTTTCGTTCTTGCGGACCGCCAGTTCACGCTCTATATAATGCATCTCTGCCTCGCAGGCTGGGCAAGTGCCACGGCAGTCGCCCTGGTGGTTACAAACAACAGGTTCGTAAGGAATGCCGTTGGCATCGGCTATCTGTTTCCTTACTTTCTTCAACGCTTCGCATGTGACTTTCCCGTTCATATTCAACTGGTTTTCTCTCCTATTTTTCTTCTCTAAAATTTCACCGACACCGAGAACCTGTAGGTTCTTGGCGACGGATACCGGCCCTCGTCCACACCCTGGCGGATGGCGCAACCCGGATTCTCGGGGTCGTAACCGCTGTATTTGGTGAACGTGTGCAGGTTTTCGACAGAGATTGTCGCACTGATGCGTTCAACATACCAGTGATACAACTTCGTTTCCGGTACCCTGTAGGTTAGTGCCAAAGACTGGATCTTCAAGTAGGACCCGTCTTCCACATAACGGTCAGAGATGACGGATGCTGCAGCATCCGAAGTGTCGTCATAGTCGGGACGGGGCATCGAGGTTGACGCATTCACCACATAGGCATTGCCCGTCGCATCGTGCGCTATGCGGGCAAAGCCAAGGCAGTCTGCACTCAGGTTGCAGTTGCGGTTCGCTGCTGTCTGCGCCTCTATGCGTTGGCGGACCAGATTGTAGACGTCGTTGCCATATACGCCTGAGAACTGCACGTTGAGTGTCCACGGTCCCCAATCCAAACCTGTGCCGAAGGCATAGGTGAACTCGGGGTTCGGGTCTCCTATATACGCCTTGGCAGCACTGTATTTCAGGTCCCCCACACGGGCCTGACGACCCGTAGCCGATTTGTAGTCGGCCAGTTCCGCCTCGTTCACAATCAGCCCTGCCGACCTGTAACCGTAGAACAGGCCGGGAGCCCTGCCGACCACCGTTCGGCTTACCGCCACATCGTTACCGAACAATTGGTATCCGCCCAGCGGTGCCGACTTTTCCGTCACCTCCGTAAAAGGACCAAGGTCGGTTACCTCGTTACAGACTCGGGTATACTTCAGGTTGACATTCCATTTAAACAGATTGTCAAACAGTTTTTCTTTAAAAATGGCACCGTTCACCGACGCCTCAAATCCCGTATTCCTTATGGCTCCCGCATTCACAAAATAGGCGTCTTTGCTCGCTAACCCGTATTCCGTTCCCGCCGTTTTAGCGTCCAGCATCAAATCGGTGTTGTTCCCGACAAACACACTAATCTCGGCATCAACATCAAATTTTTTCATCGACCACGAGCCAAAGTCCAGTACGCCCGCAAGCCGCCGGCTCCGTTCCCATTTTAGATTCGGATTATTCTTGTAACAGTCTGATAAATACACCAATTGTGAGTACGGACTATTGCCTGTCTCTGAATAATGGACAGACAAATTCAAATAATTTATGATTCTACTAATACGGCTATAATCATAAAAAAATTCATCATTCAAACGCCATTTGACAAACACTTCTGGATAGAAATTCCACTGCCGATCTCCGTTAAAGAAAGAGCCTCCCACAAGATGACCATTCGCTCGCAGAAGATATTTTCCCCCGTAAATATAGTTAACATGGCCATTGAACCTCAGCACAGAGGCAGAGCCTCCAAAACAGTTGTCACCGTGAATTTCTTTCGCCAAACTCTGTACGTCCTTCTCTTCTGTTGAAGTACCCCGTTTTCCCTCCATCTCACCACTCCACTTGTAGTTTTCCAATTCCGCAAACAAAGAAGAGCTAAAGTCATTAGGCCTTCGTCGGAGTCTATAAAACAAACTGGTACCAACCTTCGTCACATCACTGTCATACAATCCCTCTCTAAACGGAGCCGCATCCATAGTTTGGGAGGCCGTTCCGAATGAAACTACAGGCAAACTTTCGTTCGCACGCGTAAAGTTTGCGGAAAAAGAACTTTTCCAATCCAAATTGCCGAATAACTTCATTTTAATCTCCGTTCTCCACAACACATCTGTCTCCTTATATTTTAGCGGCGAGTTTTTTGCTTCTGCCACCAGATTTCCAGCACCTTCTGGGGAGGAATACGGCCGTTGCAGAAGCGTCTGCACCAGTATGTTGTTGTCAACCCCCTTATAGTTGGACACTGTGGGACGTAACGGATGCGGGATATTCGCTACCTCGTTGGAGGCGTAATGAGAGAAGTCCACATCCGTTTTTAAATCCAGTCTGTCTCCCAAACGATATTTCAAAAATGCACGTCCGCCAATCCGTTCGTAATCAGTGTCAGAAAGGACCCCCTGTTGTTTCGAATAATCGAACGAAGCGTCGTATTGGATTTTGTTCTTCCCTGTGCCCCAGAAAGAGAGATGGTGCTTGTGACCAAGAGCCGTCCGAAACAACTCGTCCTGCCAATCGGTGCCTCTTCCAAACAGAAGACTTCCTTCGTTCGCAACCTGCGGGTCGGAATAGTACGACGCATACTCCTGCAAGTCCATCATACGGTAGCGTTTGGTGAACTGCGACACGGAGAAGTCGCCCTTGTATTGAATGGAGTTCTTTTTGTCATAAAAACTACCACCCTCACGTTTACTCACAAAAATTGAGTTGCCAAACTGCCTACCATAAGGGTAACCCGTAGGAGAAACACTTACGCTCTCGACATTAGCCGATTCGATTGCGTTCCCGGTGTAACGTCCAACACCAGCATCAAGCGGTATTCCATTAATAAACATCACCGAATTGTCATCTCCAATCAACGACAATTTGCCATGCCTTTTTAAATAGGGTCTAATACCTGGTTGCCCGGAGACTGGGGTGAAGAGTGCCGCAATAGACGCAGACGCGTCATAAGGTACCAGTTCCTCTATACTAATACCAGAAAAACCACTGACACCTCCTGCAAACATAGGTTCTCGTTCAACGGTAATTTCAGTTAAACAGTCGTCAAAACCAAGTCTAATCTCCAACTTATATATTCCGTCACTAACCGCCACTTCTGCAGACTCATACCCGTCGTATTCAATGATTAGAGATGATCCTATAGGTGCTTCTATTACAAAATCACCGTCATCGTCCGTTTCTACAATATTGTCAGTACCTTTAACCGTAACTGAGGCTCCAGGCAGTACGCCATTGTCATCTTTCACCACACCTCTAAATCTCACCATCCTTTCCACATTCACAACGGTGTCTGGCCGACTCTCCTGAGCGCAGGCATCGACAGGCGCAACCGACAAGCTGGTAGCCGTCGCAATGGCCACAGCTGCCGCATGTTTGGCCATAGACTCATAAGAGGGCAACAGGTCTTTTGCCACTCCAACAATATTCAGGTGTCCCTCCTTACGCTTGCGGGCCGCCAGCTCACGCTCTATATACCGCACCTCTGCCTCGCAGGCAGGACAGGTGCCAGAACAATTGCCCTTGTGGGTGCACACCGCCGGCTCGTAAGGTATGCCGTTGGCGTCGGCTATCTGTTTCCTTACCTTCTTCAGCGTTTCGCAGGTTAGTTTTCCGTTCATAGGTTTCCTTGTTTTCTTTCTTCAAAATTTCACCGATACCGAGAACCTGTAGGTTCTTGGCGACGGATACCGGCCCTCGTCCACACCCTGGCGGATGGCGCAACCCGGATTCTCGGGGTCGTAACCACTGTATTTAGTGAACGTGTGCAGGTTTTCGACAGATGCGGTCAGACGGAAATCAGCAAGATGCCACAGGCTCGTCATCTTGCTTGACAGACTATAAGTCAGCGACACCGTCTGAATTTTTAAATAAGACCCGTCTTCCACGTAACGGTCAGAGATGACGGATGCTGCAGCATCCGAAATGTCGTCATAGTCGGGACGGGGCATCGAGGTTGACGCATTCGCCACATAAGCATTGCCTTTTGCATCGTACGCTATGCGGGCAAAGTCAAGGCAGTCTGCACTCAGGTTGCAGTTTCGGTTCGCTGCCGTCTGCTCCGATATGCGCTGGCGGACCATATTGTAGACATCGTTGCCGTAAGCCCCAGTAAACAGCACGTTGAGCGACCACTGTCCCCAACTTAAGTCTGTCCCGAACTTGAACGTGAAATCGGGATTCGGATCGCCTATATAGGTTTCTGTAGCACTGTATCTCACATCTCCCACCTTAGCTGTCCGCCCAGTTTTCGCCCTATAGTCAGCCAATTCAGCCTCGTTTTGAATCAGGCCCTCTGACTTGTAGCCATAGAACCGGCCGGGAGCCTTGCCAACCACCGTTCGGCTTACCGCCACGTCGTTACCGAACAGGCTATACCCACCCAACGGAGCCGACTTTTCCGTCACTGCGGTAAACGGGCCCAGTTCCGTCACTTCGTTACGGACGTGCATAAAACTTAAAGCGGCAGACCACGATATCGGCTTTTTTAAGAGGGAGTCCCGAATAATATCGCCGTTCAAACTAACACTGAAGCCAGTATTCTTAATCGCACCCGCATTTATGAAGCAGGCATCCTTTTTTGCCAACCCGTTTTCCGAACCGGCAACATTGGCATCTAATATCAAGTTGGTGTTTTCACGGCGGAAAACCTGCGCGGTAAGTCGAACTCGATCCGTTTGTTCTACATTATATTCATAACCCATAAGAAAATAAGAGTTCCTTTCCCCTAAGGACATTGCCAATTTTAGTGCATATAGTCTGTTTCGTTCCTGCTCCAAATCTGGATTGTTCCAATAGCAGTTCGACATATAAACCAGTTGCGAATACGGTCTGTTTCCCGACTCGGAATAAAGAGCCGTTAGACTCAAAAGGTTCACAAATCTAAGTGGCCTATATTCGTCAAAAAACTTATTTTCGTTTACACGCCATATAGCAGAAACAGAGGGATAGAAATTCCAACGCCTTTCGGTTCCAAAAAAAGACTCTCCGTCGTATTCTCCATCAACTTCTATTCCGCATCCCCTGTAATTATACTGTGCTTCTCCATGAAGTGTAAACATTGACGCGCTTCCATCGAAATAACGATTTCCATGGGCCTCCGACGCCAAATTCAGGGCCGGCAAGACACTCGTTGAAAAACCTGTTCCCTCCACCATCTGGCCGTTCCAGTCGAAAGATTCTACCCTCAGATCACTTTGAAATGAGATATTGTGCAACTTGGTGATTTTCTTTGTATAAGAAAGACCTGTTCCCAAATTCGTCAAATTACTGTTATACGCCCCTTCGCACAAGGAAGCCATTTCGGCAGGACGCGAAAGTGTGCCATAGTCGTATGGTGGAAGAAAAAGACGCTCGTCGGACCGGGTCATACCAGTAGACAATTCATTAAACCATTTCAAATCACTAGACAGTTTGAAATTCATATATGTGCGCCCCAGCACATCCGTCTCTTTATATTCTAACGGAGAGTTCCTTACCTCTGCGACCGGGTTTACCGACACTCCCGACTCTTTTGCCGGACCGGCATAAGAACCGTCTGGATTATATGGCGAATCCGACGGTTGCTGGAGGAGGGTCTGCACCAGCACATTGTCGTCCACCCCCCTGTAATTAGAGACCGTAGGGCCTGACGAATGAGGCAGGTTCGCCACTTCGGTGGAGGCATGATGGCCAATATACACATCTGCTCCCATTTCCAACCAGTCATTCGGTTCCAAACCCACACTGACGCGACCGCCAATCCGCTCGTAATCGGAACCTACTATAACCCCCTCTTGTTTGGTATAACCCAACGACGAATAGAAATGGTTTTTATCGTTACCGTTGCTGAACGACAGATGGTGGTCGTGGCCGACTGCCGTCCGGAACAACTTGTCTTGCCAATCCGTTCCGCTGCCCAATAGCGAAGTGTTCAAAAAATAGGTGTTCTCGTTCCGATTAGCAGTCTGGTATGACGCATACTCCTGCAAGTTCATCATTGAATACCGCTTAGTAAACTGCGAAACCGAAAAAGAGCCATTATATTGGATTTCTGCAGATTGGCCACCTTTTTTCATGGCAATGTCCATAACCTTGCCCGTATTTCTACAACGGGAAAGACGCGTTCCGGCATAAGAAAAAGTAACATGATCAATATCGGCTGTGTTAAACGTATTCCGGGTATAACGCCCTATAGCATCGTAAGCTACACCATCAAATGTCAACAATAAATTGTCGTCTCCGACCAAAGAAGACCGGCCACAGGCAACCGTCTGCAGCCCTGTTCCAGGTTGCCCGGAAAATGTAGACGGATAAGTTACAGAGGTCAATCCTTTCACCGTCCTGTCGGCTGAGGATTCTCTCGGTTCCGCTCCAAGTATATGTTTTTCAATTATTAGAGGTTTATTTAACAGAGGAACAGCAGGAGGCAATACTATAAGACCTTCAATACCACTATAGTCTTCAGTTCCTAATTTCACCTTAAGATTTTTTTTCTTAACTGGCATCTCCACAGGATCATATCCCAGAAATTCAAAAACAAGAACCGAACCTATAGGTGCTTCTATCTCAAATTTACCTTTATCGTCAGTTTCCACTTCTTTGTCGGTACCTTTAATCGTAACTAAGGTTCCAGGCAGTACACCAGCTTCATCTTTTACCACTCCTTTTACAGTCACTATTTTGCCAACTTGTTCCGTAGTTGCAGTCGAAGATTTTTTTGCGCAAACCTCTGTCGGCATTGCCGACAAGCTGGTAGCCGCCGCAATGGCCACAGCTGCCGCATGTTTGGCCATAGACTCATAGGAAGGCAACAGGTCTTTCGCCACTCCAACAATGTGCAGATGTCCCTCTTTACGCTTGCGGACCGCCAGTTCACGCTCTATATAACGCATCTCTGCCTCGCAGGCTGGGCAAGTGCCACGGCAGTCGCCCTTGTGGTTACAAGCAACTGGTTCATAAGGAATGCCGTTCGCATCGGCTATCTGTTTCCTTACCTTCTTCAACGCTTCGCATGTGACTTTCCCGTTCATATTCAGCTGGTTTTCTCTCCTATTTTTCTTCTCTAAAATTTCACCGATACCGAAAACCTGTAGGTTCTTGGCGACGGATAGCGCCCTTCGTCCACACCCTGCCGAATAGCACAGCCCGGATTTTCAGGGTCATAACCGCTGTATTTGGTAAACGTGTGCAGGTTCTCTACTGATGCTGTCAGACGAAAATCATCAAGATGCCACAGCCTCGTCATCTTGCTTGGCAGACTATAAGTCAGCGACACCGTCTGGATTTTCAGGTAGGACCCGTCTTCCACATAACGGTCAGAGATGACGGAAGCTGCGGCATTCAATGCATCGTCAAAGTTGGGACGGGGCATCGAGGTTGACGCATTCACCACATAGGCATTGCCTTTTGCATCGTACGCTATGCGGGCAAAGTCAAGGCAGTCTGCACTCAGGTTGCAGTTTCGGTTCGTTGCCGTCTGCTCCGATATACGTTGGCGGACCATATTGTAGACGTCGTTGCCGTATACGCCTGAGAACTGCACGTTGAGTGTCCACGGTCCCCATTCAAAACCTGTCCCGAACTTGAACGTAAAATCGGGATTCGGATCGCCTATATAGGTTTTTGTAGCGCTGTATTTCGCATCACCCACCCTGGCTGTCCGTCCACTCTTCGCCCTATAGTCTGCCAGTTCAGCCTCGTTTTGAATCAGTCCTTCATATTTGTAGCCATAGAACTGGCCAGGAGCCCTGCAGACCACCGTTCGGTTTACCGTCACGTCGTTACCGAACAGGCTATACCCACCCAACGGAGCCGACTTTTCCGTCACTGCGGTAAACGGGCCCAGTTCCGTCACTTCGTTACGGACGTGCATAAAACTTAAAGCGGCAGACCACGATATCGGCTTTTTTAAGAGGGAGTCCCTAATAATATCGCCGTTCAAACTAACACTGAAGCCAGTATTCTTAATCGCACCCGCATTTATGAAGCAGGCATCCTTTTTTGCCAACCCGTTTTCCGAACCGGCAGCATTGGCATCTAGCATCAAGTTGGTGTTTTCACGGCGAAACACTTGCGCAGTAAAATCTAAATAAGATTTATCTTTTATGCTAAAACTCATTTTCAGCCCCAGCATATATTGTGTGTTCCGTTCCTGCTCCAAATTTGGATTGTTCCTATAACTGTTCGACATATAAATCAACTGTGAATACGGTCTGTTTCCCGACTCGGAATAATTGGCCTCTAAACTAAACAAATCCACGCCAAACGGGCTATGATAGCGAATATCATCAATAAAATCATATACACTGAGATTCCATCGGGCAGAAACAGAAGGATAGAAGTTCCAATGCCTTTCGTCTCCAAAATAAGACGCTCCGTCGTATTCTCCATCAAATTCTAGTCCGTATCTTTCTCTATAAAAATACTGAGCTACTCCATGAAGTGTAAGCATCGACGCATTACCATCGAAATAACAGTCACCATGGGCCTCCGAGGCCAAATTCATGGCGGGCAGGGCACTCGTTGAAAATCCTTTTCCCTCCACCATCTGGCCATTCCAGTCGAAGGACTCTGCTCCTAAGGAAAAGGAGGTCTCAACTCTGTGTATTCTACTAATACGATGATTGTACGATATGCTAGTTCCCAAATTCGACAAATTACTGTTATACTGTCCTTCGCGCAAGGACGCCTTTTCAGCTGGACGCGAGAGTGTTCCATAGTCGTATGGGGGAAGGAAGAGACGTTCATCGGACCGGGTCATGTTGGTTGAGAGTTCTGTGAACCAGTCCACATCTTTAGACAATTTTAAATTCAAAAACGCACGACCCAGCACATCGGTCTCTTTATATTCCAACGGAGAGTTTCCTATCTCTGCGACCGGATTTACAGTCACACCCGACTCCTTTGCCGGACCGGCATAAGAACCATCTAGATTATATGGCGAGTCCGACGGTTGTTGGAGGAGGGTCTGCACCAGCACATTGTCGTCTACCCCCTTATAATTAGAGACCGTAGGGCCTGCCAAACGCGGAAGGTTCGCCACTTCGGTGGATGCATGATGGCTGACGTACACATCTGCGCCCATTTCCAACCAGTCTTTGGGATCCAAACCCACACTGAGACGGCCGCCTATCCGCTCGTAACCGGAACCAACTATAACCCCCTCTTGTTTGGTATAACCCAACGACGAATAGAAACGGTTTTTATAGTTACCGTTGCTGAACGACAGATGGTGGTCGTGGCCGACTGCCGTCCGGAACAACTTGTCTTGCCAATCCGTTCCACTGCCCAATAGCGAAGTGTTCAAAAAATAGGTATTCTCGTTCTGATTAGCAGTCTGGTATGACGCATACTCCGGCAAGTTCATCATTGAATACCGCTTAGTAAACTGCGAAACCGAAAAAGAGCCATTATATTGGATTTTTGCAGATTGGCCACCTTTTTTCATGGCAATGTCCATAACCTTTCCCGTATTCCTACTACGGGAAAGACGCGTTCCGGCATAAGAAAAAGTAACATGATCAATATCGGCTGTGTTAAACGTATTCCGGGTATAACGCCCTATAGCATCGTAGGCTACACCATCAAATGTCAACAATAAATTGTCGTCTCCGACCAAAGAAGACCGGCCACAGGCAACCGTTTGCAGCCCTGTTCCAGGTTGCCCAGAAAATGTAGACGGATAAGTTACAGAGGTCAATCCTTTCACCACCCTGTCGGCAGAGACTTCTCTCGATTCCGTTTCGAGCATATAATAATCAAATATTAGAGGTATATTTGGCCGTGTAAATCTATAACTAAAAACAGCATAACCCATAATTTCGTCAGCTTCTGCAGTTCCTAATTTCACCTGCAGCTTTTTCTTCTTTTTTGTAACCACGATCTCCTCTGGTTCAAATTCCAAGAATTCAACAACCAGAACCGAACCTATAGGTGCTTCTATCTCAAAATCACCGTTATCGTCCGCTTCCACTCTTTTGTCGGTTCCTTTAACCGTAACTAAGGCTCCAGGCAGTCCGCCACTTTCATCTTTCACCCTTCCTTTTACAGTCACTATTTTGCCAACTTGTTCCGTAGTTGCAGTCGAAGAATTTTTTGCGCAAACCTCTGTCGGCATTGCCGACAAGCTGGTAGCCGCCGCAATGGCCACAGCTGCCGCATGTTTGGCCATAGACTCATAGGAGGGCAACAGGTCTTTCGCCACTCCAACAATGTGCAGGTGTTTCTTCTCGTTCTTGCGGGCCGTCAGCTCGCGCTCTATATACCGAACCTCTGCCTCGCAGGCAGGACAGGTGCCAGGGCAGTTGCCTTTGTGGGTGCACACCGCCGGCTCGTAAGGTATGCCGTTGGCATCGGCTATCTGTTTCCTTACCTTCTTCAGCGTTTCACAGGTTAGTTTTCCGTTCATATTCGATTTTGCAAATATAATCATTGTAAAGAAACAATTACCGTGCCATTTTTATCAACAAGTTTTTCAACAAAAGTTATCAACACTAAAACACGCCCCACTTCACTCCACTTTCACGTCAAATGCCCCATACAGCCGTTCCAAGTGGCTTAAATACTGACATAAGCCCAATTACCCACGACAAACAGGCTGTTGAAAAAATGTTAAAAATCAGCTTTTAATCGGTTGATAAATAAATTGGTGGGGCAAAGTGGAGTAAAATCAAAAAAGTTTGTAACTTTACGATGTAATTTAGTATAATAGTTTTCGGACGTGAACTTTTTAGGAAACATAGATGTCAAAGCCGATAACAAAGGCAGGATTTTCGTCCCTGCACAATATCGGAAGCAGCTCGAGAAGGCTAACGAGACGTCCCTCGTGATGCGCATCAACCGTGTCCTTCGCTGTGCCGAATTCTTCCCCATGTCTGTTTGGGAAGAGTTGGACAAGGAGTTCAAGTCGAAACTCAACATGTGGGACGCGAAAGACAAAATGCTCTACCGCCAGTTCATCTCGCAAGTCGAGGTGATTGACATGGACGCAAACGGACGCATTTTGTTGAAGAAAGAACACTGCGAGACCATCGGCATTTCTACCGATGCACGTTTCGTTGGCGTCAGCGACCACTTCGAACTCTGGAACGGCGAGTTCCTCAACCAGGCCCTTTACGGTCCGGAAGACTTCGAAAAACTAATGCAAGAGAAAATGGGCAACGCCATTAACTAATTTAAGTAAGGAATAACACCTATTTTATTATATATTATGGAACCTACGTACCACATACCCGCCCTGCTGCAACCGTGCATGGAGCATCTGGACATTAAGCCAGACGGCATCTATGTGGACGTTACTTTCGGTGGAGGTGGACACTCGAAGGAAATACTCAGAAGACTAGGACCTAAGGGACGACTGGTGTCGTTCGACCAAGACAGCGACGCACAACGCAACCTCGTCGACGACCCCCGATTCACCTTTGTCTGCAGCAACTTCAAATACCTGCAGAATTTCCTCGAATACCATAATATAGACAAGGTTGACGGTATTCTGGCCGACCTCGGGGTCTCGTCGCACCATTTCGACGAGCAGTCGAGGGGGTTCTCCTTCCGCTTCGACGCGGAGCTTGACATGCGTATGAACACGAAAGCCCGCCAAAAGGCTTCGGACCTGCTCAACTCCTACGACGAGGCAAAACTGGCCGACGTCTTCTTCTTTTACGGAGAACTGAAAAATGCCAGAAAACTGGCTACCACCATCGTCAAAAAAAGGGAAAGCGAGCCTATTAAAACCACGGGCGACCTGCTCAGACTTGTAGAGCCCCTCTTCGGGCAAGACCGGCAGAAGAAGGAGGTGACGAAGGTTTTTCAAGCTCTAAGGATTGAGGTCAACCAAGAGATGGACGCCCTAAAGCGGATGCTGGAACAAACCACCAATGTGCTTAAACCCGGTGGACGACTGGTGGTGCTGACCTACCACTCGCTGGAAGACCGCATTGTGAAGAACTTTATGAAAAGCGGCAACTGCGAGGGAAAAGTGGAACAAGACTTCTTCGGTAACAGAAACACGCCGTTCAAACTGGTCAACAACAAGGTTATTGTTCCCGACGACCAGGAAATAGCCGACAACCCTAGGTCGAGAAGCGCTAAACTCAGGGCGGCAGAACTGCTTTAACTTACAGGTGACATGAGCGAACAGGAAAAGAAAAGCAAACTGCTGAAAAGCCGGCTGGAACACTACTGGGGTAACTTGAACGAATTCAAGGACCCGGAAGTCAAAAAAAACGTCAAAGGCTTTATGAAGGGCGATATTCTGCGCAAGGACTTTATGACCAAGAACGCAGGCTTCTTCCTTCTAATTGTAGGGTTGATGTTCATCTATGTCGGCATCCGCTACTATGTGGAAAACGACCTGAAAGAAATCAACAACCTGCAAAGGGAGTTAAAAGACGTCAGAATTGAAGCTATTACACGGTCTTCCGAACTAATGGAGATTAGCAAGCAGTCGACTGTTGTAAGAACAATAAATAAAAAGGGATTGGGGCTGAAGGAATCGACCGAACCCCCTTACCTGATTAAATAAAAGGACAAAAAATGTCAGACGAGCAAAAGCATCAGCACAAACAGGAAGTTATGAAGGTGTATTCGGTTATATACGCCCTTCTTGTCATTCTGTTTGGTGTGGTGTTTTTCAACGCTGCCAGAATTGCGACCTGGGGAGGCGGCCCATACCGCGAACTGGCCCAAAAGGCCAGCAACGACAGTCTGATGGTGGAGGCCAACAGAGGCAACATCTACGACTGCAACGGCAAACTTATTGCCAGCACCATCCCCTACTACCGCATGCACATGGATATGCGCGCTGACGGGCTTTGCCGCGACACGTTCAACAAATATGTCGACTCGCTTAGCATTTGTCTGTCGAAGTTGTATGGCACCGCTAGCCCATACGAGTTCAAACAGCGCCTCCGCGGCGCCTATAATGCAGGGAAACGCTACTTTCTGGTAGACAGCAAGCGCCTGAACTACACCCAGTACAAGCAGGCCAAACGCTTCCCCCTCATCCGGAAAGGTGCCAAAAGCGGTGTGAACTGGGACGATGAAACCATTCACCGCGAGCACCCGTTCGGCAAACTGGCAGCCCGTACCATTGGCAACAACTACGCTGAAGGTACCGGCTATTCTGGTTTAGAGAAGGCTTTCAACACCGAATTGTCGGGACGCCCGGGTATTGCTGTGAAGGAAAAACGCGCCGGACGCAAAATCAGAGTCAACGTGGTGGATCCTATCGACGGTCTCGATATTGTCAGCACGCTCGACATCGACATGCAGGACATTGCGGAAGACGCTCTCGAAAAAAGGCTCATACAATCGGATGCCGAATGGGGTTGTGCTGTGCTGATGGAGGTGAAAACTGGCGAAATAAAAGCCATTGCCAACCTTAGCCGACATAGCGACAGCTCATACTACGAGGTGCAGAACCACGCGCTGAGCGCCCTGACCGAACCCGGATCTACGTTTAAGACCGCATCGGTGATGATTGCCCTCGACGACGGACTGGCCGACACGAGCGAAGTGTTCGACACCGGATTCGGCTACTGGAAAGAAGACGACTGGACCATGACCGACCACAATGTGGAGTACAACAAAGACGGTACGTTCGCTGAAACGGGTGGCTACCACGAAATTTCGCTCGAAAAATCGATGTGGAACTCGTCGAATATCGGTATCGCAAAGATGGTCGACAAATACTACCGGAACAAGCCCCAGAAGTTTGTCAACCACATTTACGACATGCGTCTGAAAGAGCCGCTTGACATCATTATTCCGGGTGCCGCAAAACCGAAGTTCATCGACCCTAGCGAACCCGGTTGGAACAGGGCTTCGCTGCTTTGGATGTCGTTCGGCTACAATATGCAGATTCCGCCCATCTATACACTGGCGTTCTACAACGGCATTGCCAACGATGGGAAGATGATAACGCCCGTTTTCGTGAAATCGATTAACGAAAGCGGTACTGTGTTGAAAAGGTTCAGCACCTCGACCGTAAAATCGCGGCTCTGTAGCGAAAAAACGTTGAAACAGGTGCGAAAAATGCTGGAAGGCGTTGTTACACACGGCACAGGTAAGGTTTTCAAATCGGATGTGGTCAGTTTTGCCGGCAAAACCGGCACTGCACAGACGAACTACTGGGACAAAAAGGCTGTGAAAAAGCACCAGTACTCTTTTTGCGGATACTTTCCCGCAGAAAATCCGAAGTACAGCTGCATTGTGGTGGTCTTCCAACCCAACAGAAGGATGACAAGCCCTGCCGGTCTGACGTTCCGCGACATTGCCGAGCATATTTCTGCCCGCGAGGTCATCACAGTCGAAAAGAAGCAGGACAACAAGAAGGTTAAGCTGCCACACTCGCTGAAAGGCAACTGCGAGTCGCTGGAAACCGTGTTCAACCACCTCGACATTCCTTACCACAAGCATGGTGCAAAGGAAAACAAGTGGGCCAACACTTCAGCCAACGAGCAGTCGAACTTCGTGAACGTCTCGTCGTTCGGCATCAGCCGCAACACAGTGCCCAACGTGGTGGGTATGGGGGCGAAAGACGCCGTCTACCTGATGGAGCGCAACGGCATGCGCGTACGCCTGCACGGCTACGGCGACGTCATAAGCCAATCGGTTGGCGCAGGCACCACCGTTATGAAGGGTGCGGTAGTCGACCTTATGCTAAGGCACAACTAATAAAAGATGATGAATTTAAACGACATACTTTCTGGTGTTAACACCAAACAAGTTATTGGCAATGCCGACACTAGCATTGCCGATGTGCAGTTCGACTCCCGCAAAATTCAGGCAGGAGCCCTTTTCATTGCCATTAGCGGCACCCAGAGCGACGGACACAGCTATATTGGCTCGTCTGTCGAGAAGGGAGCAATTGCTGTCGTTTGCGAACAACTACCTGCCCAACTGGCCGACAATGTCTGCTACATACAGGTCGAGAACTCGAACGAGGCGCTGGGTCTGATTGCGGCCAACTGGAACGGCAACCCTTCGAAGCAGTTGAAGTTGGTTGGCGTTACCGGCACAAACGGCAAGACGACCACCGCCACCCTGCTCTACCAGCTGTTCCGCAGTTTCGGGCACAAATGTGGCTTGCTGTCTACGGTGGTCAACTATATTGAAGGCGAGGCGGTTCCGGCCACACACACTACTCCCGATCCGCTGGAGTTGAACGTCCTTCTGGCGAAAATGGTGGATGCCGGTTGCGAATACGCGTTTATGGAGGTCAGCTCGCACGCTGTAGACCAACGCCGAATTGGCGGTTTGGACTTCGACGGCGGCATTTTCACCAACCTCACCCGCGACCACCTCGACTACCACAAGACGTTCGAGAACTACCTGAAAGCAAAAAAGAGGTTTTTCGACGACCTTCCGAAAAAGGCCTTCGCTCTGACCAACCTCGACGACAAGAACGGTGAAGTGATGTTACAGAACACCAAGGCCCGGAAATGCTGCTACTCGGTCAGACAAACAGCCGACTTCCGCGCCAAGATTCTTGACGACACACTCGAGGGCATGACCCTCTCTGTCGGTCCACACACGGTCGATGTTCCGTTTGTAGGTCGCTTCAACGCTTCGAACCTGATGGCCGTTTATGGAGCGGCCGTTATGTTGGGAAAAGACGAATACGAAGTGCTGGTTCATTTGAGCGGACTACGTCCGGTTAACGGACGTTTTGAGGCTCTGCGCTCTCCGAAAGGGTTCACCGCCATTGTCGACTACGCGCACACTCCCGACGCCCTGGTCAACGTGCTCAACACCATTAAAGAGGTGCTCAGAGGCAGGGGCGAGGTGATTACCGTTTGCGGGGCGGGCGGCAACCGCGACAAGGGCAAACGCCCTATTATGGCGCAAGAGGCCGTCAATGCCAGCAACACCGTCATCATCACCAGCGACAACCCGCGTTTCGAAGATCCACAAGACATCATCAACGATATGCTGGCGGGCCTCGACGAAGAACAAAAACAGAATGTGATCACCATTGTTGACCGGAAAGAGGCGATTAAAACCGCCTGCAAACTGGCAAAAAAGGGCGACGTGGTACTTGTGGCTGGCAAGGGCCACGAGAACTACCAAGACATTCAAGGTGTGAAACACCACTTCGACGACCACGAGGTGTTGTGCGACATTTTTAACGCAACCAAGTAACAAAACATATACTATTCATATCATAGTCAAGTAATGCTGTATTATTTATTCACATATCTCGAGCAGTTCAACCTTCCAGGTGCCCGCATGTTCAGTTATGTATCGTTCCGAGCCCTGTTGGCCATCATTCTGGCCCTGCTCATTTCAACTTTCTTCGGCGAGTTCTTCATCAAATTCCTGAAGCGCAAGAAGATTACAGAAACACAGCGCGACGCGTCGATCGACCCGTTCGGCGTCAACAAGGTTGGTGTCCCTTCAATGGGTGGCATCATCATCATTTTCTCCATCCTTGTGCCGTGTCTGTTGTTGGGCAAGCTTGACAATGTGTATATGATTCTGATGCTCATCACCACTATTTGGCTGGGAGCGCTAGGTTTTGCCGACGACTATATCAAAGACTTCAAGAAAGACAAGGAAGGCCTGCACGGTAAATTCAAAATTGTCGGCCAGGTCGGACTCGGACTTATTGTGGGGCTCACCCTTTACCTTAGTCCGGAAGCCAAGATATGCGAAAATGTATCGATGGAAAAAGACGGACAAAAAATGATTGTTTACCAGAAGAGTAAGGAAATCAAGTCGACCAAAACGACCATCCCGTTCTTCAAGAACAACAATCTCGACTATGCCGACATCACTTCGTTCTTTGGGAAGTATAAGTACCATGCGGGGTGGATTCTGTTCGTGCTTGTCACCATCTTTGTAGTTACTGCTGTCTCTAACGGTGCCAACCTGAACGACGGCATGGACGGCATGGCGGCCGGCAACTCCGCCATTATGGGCGTCACGCTGGGCATTCTGGCTTACGTCTCCAGCCACATGGAGTTCGCTAGCTACCTCAACATTATGTACATACCGGGGTGCCAAGAGATGGTCGTCTTCATCTGCGCCTTTGTCGGTGCCCTTATCGGCTTTCTCTGGTACAACGCCTACCCCGCACAGATATTTATGGGCGACACCGGTAGCCTTACCATTGGCGGTATAGTGGCTGTTGCAGCAATCTCAATCCACAAAGAGTTGCTTATACCAATCCTTTGCGGAGTTTGGGTAGTCGAGAACCTGAGCGTCACACTCCAGGTGTTCTACTTCAAAAAGGGCAAGAAGAAGGGCATCAAACAGCGTATTTGGAAACGCACCCCTATTCACGACCACTTCCGCACACAGCAGTCACAACTCGACCCTGAGTGCAAATACATATTCGGCAAGTCGCACCACGCCTTCCACGAATCGAAAATCACCATCCGTTTCTGGATTACTTCCATTCTGTTGGCGGCACTTACCATCATCACACTGAAAATAAGATAAAATTATATAAACAAGAAAATGAAAAGGATTGTAGTGTTAGGCGCCGGTGAAAGCGGCGTAGGCTCTGCCATTCTGGCACAGAAAAAGGGATTCGACGTGTTCGTTTCCGACATGTCGGCCATCAAAGACAAATACAAGAAGGAGCTCGAGCAGTACGGCATTGCTTACGAAGAGAAGCAGCATACCGAGAGCCTCATTCTGAACGCCGACGAGGTTATCAAGAGTCCGGGCATTCCCGAAACCGCACCTCTCATTGTCAAGTTGCGCGAAAAAGGCACCCACATCATTTCTGAAATTGAGTTCGCAGGCCGCTATACGGGCGACTCTGTGAAGGTGTGCATTACCGGCAGCAACGGAAAGACAACGACTACAACCCTCATCCACCACATTTTCACAAAAGCCGGCCTCGATGCTTCTTTGGCAGGAAATGTCGGCTTCAGTCTGGCCCGCCAGGTGGCCATCGACCCACACAAGTACTACATCATCGAGCTCAGCAGTTTCCAGCTCGACGGAATGTACGACTTCAAGGCCGATTTCGCTATTCTGATGAATATCACTCCTGACCACTTGGACCGCTACGACCACAAGTTCCAGAACTACATCGACTCGAAGATGCGTATCGTCCAGAACATGACGCCAAACGACTACTTCATCTATTGGGACGGTGACCCTATTGTGGCCAAGGAGATAGCAAAGCGCGACATCAAAGCCAAGATGTGTCCTTTCAACATCGACAAAAAAGAGGGTCTGGCAGCCTTCATCGAAAACGAAAACTTCACAATCAACATCAATAACAAACAAATGAGCATGGAAAAGGAGAAAATAAGCATCAAGGGTTTGCACAATACCTACAACTCAATGGCGGCCGGCATTACAGCCTTCGCATCGGGCATTACTAGCGACAGAGTCCGTGAAGCCCTCAGCGACTTCCAGGGTGTTGAACACCGTTTGGAACAGGTTGCACGCGTCCGCAACGTATTGTTCATCAACGACTCGAAGGCAACCAACGTCAACTCGTGCTGGTATGCCCTCCAGTGCATGAAGACCCCTGTGGTACTTATTCTTGGCGGTAAAGACAAAGGTAACGACTATAACGAAATCAAGAGCCTTGTTGAAGAAAAGGTTCGCGCTCTGGTATTCCTTGGCGTCGACAACTCTAAACTCCACGACTTCTTCGACGGTATGGGCAAACCGACTGTCGACGTCCAGTCGATGAAGGACGCTGTCGAAAAGTCTTTCGAGATGGCGGAGAAGGGAGACACCGTTCTGCTCTCGCCTTGTTGTGCCAGCTTCGACCTCTTTATGAGCTACGAAGACCGCGGACAACAGTTCAAGGAACAGGTAAAGAACCTCTAAGCGAACAAACAGACGCCATATGGTCAGAGAATTCTTGAATAACAACTTCAAAGGAGACAAGATAATTTGGATTATCTATGCCTGCCTGTTGCTGTTTTCTGCTGTCGAAGTGTACAGCGCTTCAAGTCACTTGGTCTATGGCAATGTGTTCAAGGGCGACTACAACGGGGCCATTTTCAAGCATATCGTCTTCTGCTGTATGGGTATAATGACGGCCTTCGTCACCCACCAGTTCAAACTCCGGCGATTTGCCAAATTTATCACATTTGTGGTTTTCCCCTGTCTTCTTATTTGGGTGGCAGTTTTATCCATTTCAGGAGGAGGCACAAACGGAGCGGCACGTTGGGCCACCTTTAGGGGCATCAATATGCAGCCTTCCGAGTTCCTCAAACTGTCGTATGTGGTGGCCATCGCCTACTTGTTCTCGCGCTACTCCGAGGTGAAGAAGACTTTCAGCCTTCTAACCTTCTGGCTGGTTCTGCTGGGTGGACTGACCGTACTCTGTATTGTCAGGGAAAACGTCTCGAACGCCATCTTGGTAGGAACTACCACCTGGTTGATTTTCACGTTGGCTTTCAACAAACTGAGATGGCTGGTCTACAGCATCCTCTTTGCCGGATTGTGCATTTTCTCTGTTGTCGAGTTTGCCAAAACAGACCTTTTCCAAGACATCAGAAAGACGGCCATCAGGCAAGACGGTTTCTTAAACCGAGCCGGTACCGCAATGGGACGTCTTGACCGCTTTGTCAACGAAAAAGAACCGGGGGAAGAGGGTTTTACCCTGAACGACAAAAACTTCCAATCGGTCCACGGCAAAGTGGCAATTGCCAACAGCTGGGGTATAGGCGTTTTCCCTGGCAGAAGTAAAGAGCGCGACGTGCTGCCTGAGGCTTTCTCCGACTTCATCTATGCCATTATAATAGAAGAGACCGGACTGCTGGGCGGAGGCTTCGTACTACTGCTCTACATCGTCTTACTTTACAGGGTAGGACGCATTATTGCCAAATGCAACAACAGGTTCTGCGCCATTGTGGCGGCGGGCCTCTGCATGATGATGATTTTGCAGGCGCTTATCAACACTTCGGTGGCAGTTGGACTTATTCCGGTAACCGGACAACCGCTACCCCTCATCAGCCGCGGTGGTACCTCGGCTGTTGCCGTTAGCGCCTACTTCGGCATCATTATCGGCATTTCGAGGTTCGAATGCAACAACGAAGAAAAAGACGATGATGCGATTGAGGACATTGAGCCTCAAAACGTTATAAACGAGACTTAAACCATAAGAAAAAAGAACTTTTTACATTTAAAAGACAATGGAAACGAAAAAACATAAATTCATTATAAGCGGCGGCGGAACCGGCGGGCACATTTTCCCTGCCGTTTCAATTGCCAACGCACTCAAAGCAAAAGAACCAGACGCTGAATTTCTGTTCGTAGGAGCAGAAGGACGTATGGAGATGGAGAAAGTGCCACAAGCCGGCTACAAAATCAAAGCGTTACCTGTTGTGGGACTCAACCGTAAGAATCCGCTCCAATGGATTTCTTTCGCATGGAAGTTCTTCAATAGCAAACGTAAGGCCAAACAGATTGTGAAAGACTTCGCTCCTGATGCGGTGGTTGGTGTTGGCGGCTATGCCAGCGCTCCGACCCTCGACGCTGCCAGCGCCCTGGGAATTCCAACCTTCCTACAAGAGCAGAACTCTTTTGCCGGCAAGGCCAACAAGATGCTGGCTAAGAACGCGAAAAAAATATGCGTGGCCTACGAGGGAATGGAACGCTTCTTTCCGAAAGAGAAGATCATCCTTACCGGAAACCCTGTCCGCCAAAACCTGATGGACGTACCGTTCAAGGATGCGGAAGCGCTGAAGGCGTTCAACCTCGACCCAGCAAAAAAGACACTGCTGATTATTGGCGGCAGCCTTGGTGCCCGCACCGTAAACAACAGCGTCATCGGTGGTTTACAAAAGTTGAAAGACGCCGGCATACAGGTAATTTGGCAGACCGGCAAATTCTACTACGAGAATGCCAAGGCCGAAGCCGACAAGAGCAACAACCCGCTGCTGACCTGCACGGCCTTTGTAAGGAATATGGACCAGGCTTACGCCGTTGCCGACCTAGTAATTTCAAGAGCAGGAGCAAGTTCTATTTCTGAACTCTGCCTGCTGAAGAAGCCTTGCGTGCTGGTGCCATCGCCAAATGTGGCAGAAGACCACCAGACAAAGAACGCGTTGGCGCTTTCGACTAAAGGGGCGGCCATTTTGGTGACCGATGCGGAAGCTGAGGCGAAACTCATCGACACCGTCATCCGTCTAATTAACGACGACCAACAGCTGGCTTCGCTTAGCGAGAACATCGCCAAACTGGCCCAACTAGACTCGGCTTCACGCATCGCCGACATTATTCTTAACGAAATAAAGAAATAACCGCCACATAAGGCTTAACTATAAGGGGAACTGATTATGACCAACATGCTGGATAAAATAAGGAACATCTACTTTCTGGGCATTGGCGGCATTGGCATGAGCGCACTGGCGCGCTACTTCAACGCCAAGGGCTACCAGGTTGCAGGATACGACCGCAACGAATCGGAACTCGTCATGGAATTGGAACGCGAAGGCATACAAATCCACACCGACGACAACACCGACTTTATTGCTGCCGACTATAAAAATCCGAACTACACGCTGGTTGTTTATACCCCAGCAATTCCCGAAGACATGACAGAATTCGTTTTCTTTAAGAAAAACGGCTTCACCATCATGAAGCGGGCACAAGTGTTAGGCGAAATAACCCGTTCCCAGCGTGGCATCTGCATTTCCGGCACCCACGGGAAAACCACCACCTGCACGCTTACAAGCCACATTCTCAACCAGAGTAAAGTGGGTTGCAGCGCCTTCTTGGGCGGCATTTCTAAAAATTTTGACAAAAACATCCTCATCAACAGCAAGAACGACTTGGTTGTGATTGAGGCCGACGAGTTCGACCACTCGTTCCTCACGCTTACCCCCTACATGGCGGTTATCACCTCGACCGATGCCGACCACCTCGACATCTACAAGACCGAGGAGGAGTACCGCAAGGCGTTTGAAGATTTCTCGTCGCTAGTTCGTCCGGGTGGCACGCTCATTGTCAAAAAAGGTTTACCCATCAAACCACGCACGAAACAGAATATACGCATCCTCACCTATTCGGTGGACGAAGGTGACTTCCATGCCGAGAACATCCGCATAGGTAATGGCGAAATAGTATTCGATTTCATACATCCAACCGGCAAGATCTGCAACATCAAACTCGGTGTTCCCGTCTACATCAACATCGAGAATGGAATTGCGGCAATGGCTCTGGCACTGCTCAACGGAGCCAGCTACGATGAAATTCGTGGTGCGATGGCCAGCTATAAAGGTGTTAAACGCCGTTTCGACATTCACCTGAAGACCGACAAACTCACCATTATCGACGACTACGCCCACCATCCGATGGAGTTGAAGGCCAGCATAGAGTCGATTAAGCGGGTATATCCCGACCGGAAACTGACGGGCATCTTCATGCCGCACCTGTACAGTCGCACCCGCGACCTGGCCGACAGTTTCGCACAAAGTTTGTCGATGCTCGACGAAGCCATCCTGCTTCCAATCTACCCGGCACGCGAAGAGCCAATACCGGGCATTACAAGCGAATGGCTGGCCAGCAAGGTTACCGCACCTATAGTCAAGGTGCTCGACAAAGACAGTCTGGCCGGTTACCTGAAAGAGAACAAAGAGCGCATCAACCTGGTCGCTACGTTAGGCGCCGGCGATGTCGACCTGCTGATTCCAGAAATAACAGAGGCTTTACAATAAACAGTTTATGAACCAGAAAGTGAAAAAAACAGCAAAAAGGGTGTTAACCGCATTGGCGTTTACCGCTACTGTGGTCTACATCGTCTATGCCATTTTTCACTTCAACCGCGAGCGCGACAATTCCCTCTGCATGGGTGTCGAGGTGGCCATTATGGACAGTAGCGACATCCAGTTTATACATCCTGGCGACGTCAGGAACGTGATAAAGGACTTGGAGCCCGACCTTGCGGGAAAGAACATGAACAGCCTCAACACCACAGATATTGAGCGCACCCTTGTAAAAAGGCTGATTGCCATTAAGAACGTGGAGGTTTACAAAACGCCCGAAAGCAAACTGCGCATCAACATCTGGCAAAGGCACCCGGTTCTGCGCATCGTAAAAAACACGGGCTACGACTGCTACATCGACAGCGAAGGCAAAACAATGCCCATCCCCAGTCTAGACCCGGCCTACGTTCCGGTGGCAAGCGGATTCATCAGCGACACACTCGCCAAGAATACGCTTTATAAGTTTGCCAAATTTCTCCAAAAAGATAAGTTTTGGAATGCACAAATAGAGCAAATTTACGTTAAATATAATGGAGACGTAAATCTGGTTCCTAGAGTAGGCGGACAGATAATTGAAATGGGAAAGCTGACCAACTACGAAGAGAAGTTGGAAAAACTGGAAAAAGTCTATACGGAGGCTTTCCCCGAAAAAGGTTGGAGCAACTATTCGACCATTAACTTGAAATTCGACCAACAGGTCGTTTGTACTAAGAAATAAAAGGAAAATATATATGAGCAAGAAAGACGGACAAACAGTCATTACTCCAGCAAAAACCGATATGGGGATTTTTGTTGCCCTCGACCTCGGCGGTACCGAGGTTAGAGCCATTGCGGCCAAGAAAGACGACCAAGGGAAATTCGTATTTGTTTCTTCTGCATCGACTCCTTCCAGGGGCATCCGCCGCGGTGCTATTTACAACATCGAAGATACCAAGAACGACATCAAGCACGTTCTCACCGATCTGGAAAACAGCATCAAAACCCAGTACAACAGGGCGATTGACGATATTTACGAGAAAATCAACGTCCAAATCGAACAGGTTTATATTGCGCTGAACGGCAATTCGCGTACCGAGACGAACAACATCAGTCGACGTCTGGGTGGCGATATCATCAACAAAGAGCTGTTCGAAGAGTTTGACCGTTTGAACCACAATATCAAGCTCAGCAGCAACGATCTTGAAATACTCGATATTCATCCGTCTAAATATCTGGTCGACGATAGCGAGCCAACCAACAACCCTATTGGTTGCCGTTGCGAGGTTATTTCCGCCACCTACAAGATTATTGTCGGGAAGTCGACCATGTTGAGTAACTTGCGCGTGTGTCTCGAGAGCATTGGCGTTAAACTGGCTGGCTACTGCATAGCTCCGCTTGCCGCAGCGAACTCTATTCTTTCGAAAAACGAGAAAGAGCTGGGTGTCGTGCTCATCGACTTCGGTGCCACCACCACCAACGTGGCCATCTACCACAAGAACAAGATGCACTACTCTCTGTCTATTCCTTTAGGCAGCAAACTCATCACCGACGACATTTCGCAATTGCGCATCGTGACCGAGGAAGCGGAAAAGATAAAAAAGATTGGCAACTGCCACCTCGACTGGAATATAGAAGACCGCTTCATTGGCCTTTCTACCGGTAGCGACATCAGCTACAAGGCCGTTTGTAACGTTATTGAGCGCAGAATCGACCAAATTCTGGGCTACGTCGAACTGGCCATAAAAGAGTCGAAACTGGCGGTTGGTCCGCAACTCGACCAAGTGGTGATTGTTGGAGAAGCATCGAAACTTAAAGGTTTGGAAGGCAAGATAGAAGAGACCCTCGGACTACCAGCCCATAAGGGTATCATACACGCCGACTACCAGAACCTGATTCCACAGGAAAAAAATGGTTGCAGATTCCATGTTGCCATCGGTACCCTTCTGAACGCAAAAGAAAATTGCGTGGTTTCAACCAAGCAGAACGAGCGTCCTCAAAAAAAGACCACCATCTTTGGCAAACTGAAAGACCTCGGAACCTCGCTCTTCGACGACGAGCTTCCAGAAGAACGGAACCAAAAAAGAAACTATTAATAACAGACAACCTTCCACTAACATTAAAAATATACGAGCATGGAAATTGAATTGAACGAAGATGTTAACAAACCAATCATAAAAGTTATTGGCGTAGGTGGAGGTGGAGGCAACGCTGCCAACTTCATGTTCCGCAAAGGTATTCACGATGTGGGTTTCGTTGTTTGCAACACCGACAAAAAGGCTTTAGCCCTTTCACCTATCCCACAAAAGATTCAGATGGGAGACAAAGGTCTCGGAGCCGGCAACAAACCAGAAGTCGGCAGACAGGCCGCTATCGACTCACTCCCTGAAATCGAGTCCATGCTTGAAGACGACATCGAGATGGTGTTCGTTACCGCTGGTATGGGAGGCGGAACCGGTACAGGAGCCGCTCCAGTTATTGCAAAGGCGGCAAAGAACAAGGGTATCCTTACCGTTGGTATTGTCACCATTCCGTTCGTATTCGAAGGCGAGAACCGTTTGTCGCAAGCCCTCGAAGGTGTGGAAGAAATGCGTAAGAGTGTCGACGCCATCATCATTATCACCAACGAGCGCATCAAACAGCTGTATGGCGATATGAAGATTTCGCAGGCTTTCTCGCAAGCCGATACGGTTTTGGCCACTGCCGCTAAAGGTATTGCCGAACTGATTACCCTGACGGGGTATATCAACGTCGATATGAACGACGTGCGCACCGTTCTCACCAACAGTGGCGACGCCATTATGGGATCGGCCATTGCTAGTGGAGAAGGACGTGCCCTGCAGGCCATCCAGAATGCCCTCGAGTCTCCACTGCTCACCAACAGCGACATCAGCAAGTCGGGCAACGTTTTGCTGAACATTTCGTCGGGTGTTGACGAATACGAGGCAGACATGTCTGAAATCAGCGAAATTACCGACTATCTGCAACAAAAGTTGAGAAAAGGCGCGCAAATCATCTGGGGTTGCAACACTTCGGAAGAGTTGGGCGAGAACTTGCAGGTTACCATTGTTGTTACCGGTCTTCACCTTACCGACGACGACCTGAAGGAGACAAAGCCAAGCGCTAAGCCGGCCAGCAAGCCTGCCAACGGCAGCTTTATGGACAAACTCTTCAACATATCGCCAAAAGAGACTGAAAAGAAGCCTACCGCCAACTACGAACGCGCACCCGAAAAGTTGACCGACGAGCAGAAAAGCAAGTTGAGCAACGCGTTCTACGGTTGCGACGTGTTCAACAAGGAACAGGTAAAACCATCGGAACCGGTCAGACAGCAACAGCAACCACCTGTAGCTCCTGCCACTCAGGCAGCCGCTCCTGTACAGCCTGCAGCCGAGGTTGAGCCCGAGGTTCAGAAACCGACCAAGCCCGAGCCTATAAGGTGCTCGCTCGACGACCTGTTCAACGATAACAGCCTCGACGACATGGAACGCTCTTCTAACCCTAAGAAGAACAACAATTCCGACGACAGCATACAAACGTTCAAATTACAATAATACCGATATCGAATGAGTGACATTTCTTTAAATATTGCGCAACCTGAGCTGGCCGAAACGCCGTCAAATGCAGCCATCATCAAAGTGGTGGGCGTTGGTGGTGGAGGCAGCAATGCGGTAAACTACATCTACAATAAGAATATTGCAGGTGTCAGTTGTGTTGCCATCAATACCGATGCAAAGTCACTCCAACAGCTCAAACTTCCACAGAGACTCGCCATCGCGAAACTGGGTTCTGGTGCCGACCCTTCGGTTAGCCGGAAAGCCGCCGAGGAAAACGAAGACGACATCAAGTACATTCTGAAAGGGGCTGAAATGGTTTTCATTACAGCCGGAATGGGTAAAGGTACTGGTACCGGGGCTTCGCCCGTTATTGCACGCTTCGCCCAAGAGCTGGGAATCCTTACCATTGGAGTTGTCACCATTCCGTTCAAATTCGAAGGAGAAAAATTTGTTCTCCGCGCTATCGAGGGACTGGACGAACTGCGCCAACACGTAGATTCGCTCCTCATCATCGCCAACGAGCAGATTAAGAACGTATATGGCAACATGAAGTTCAGCCAGGCCTTTGGCCGTGCCGACGACATTATTGCCACTGCCATTAACGGCATTACGGGCGCTGTTACCAGCACTCAGATTGTCTGCACCGATATGGAAGATATGCGCACCACCCTGAAAGGCGGGCAGAACATTATGATGGGGGTAGGCTTTGGCGATGGTCACGACCGCGCCATTATTGCCATCCGCAACGCCCTCGAGTCGCCACTGCTGGTCAACAACAGCATAGCTGGCGGCAAGCGCATCATCATCAACTACGCCACCTCGTACGAGAACGAAATGACCGTCGAGGAAATGGAAATCATCAACGACGAGCTGAAAAACCAGGTCGGCTACTATGGCGACCAGATTTGGGGCACGTTGTTCGACGATTCACTTGGCACTCAGTTGAAAGTCACCATTGTTGTTTCTGGCATCAAGTGCATCAGCAACGAGCAGTTAAAAGAAATGACTTTGGGCAACAATGTCCGTAAACCCCTTCAGTCGGTTTCTGCGGAACCTGCAAGTACTATAGCGCCCACCCCCGCTGTAACTCCGAACCCTTTCGGAATTACCACGGTTAAAGCCACCGCTCCTACAGAAGCGGCAAGTACACGTCCACAGCAAGAAGTGCCAACCCTGACGGAAGTGCAACCCAAAAAGATTGCCGTTTCCCTAACTGACTTCGACGACGACAACTACCTGTCGAGATTAGAGGACGACGCTCCCAACTGGAACTGTTCTTCGAACCTGAGCAGCAACAGCACCTTTGTCAGCAACGACCCTAACAATCCGATTGTACACAACGATTTTCTAGACAATAACGTTGATTAAAACATATATATACTATGGCATTATTTGAACAAGTCAGCAAAGACATCATGCAAGCCATGAAGGACCGAGACCAGGTACGCCTCACCGCCCTCCGCGGCATAAAGAAAGAGTTTATTGAAGCGAAAACCGCCAAAGGTTCCGATGGCGAAATGAGCGACGAGACCGGATTGAAGATTCTTCAAAAAATGTTGAAGCAACGCAAAGAAAGCGCTGAAATCTATTCACAAAACGGCCGCACCGAATTGGCTGAAAACGAGTTGGCCGAAGCTGCCGTTATTGAGGCTTATTTGCCAAAACCTATGAGCGACGAGGAACTGACTGCCGCCATCAAAGCCATTATCGCCGAAACCGGCGCTTCTTCTGTCAAAGAAATGGGCAAGGTGATGGGCGTGGCTTCGAAGCAATTGGCCGGTAAAGCCGAAGGCAAAGCTATTTCCGATAAGGTGAAGGAACTCCTCGCCTGATACGGTTAGCCATACAAACACTATAAAAGTAACAAGAGGGTGTATCACAAACATATGTGATATACCCTCTTTTTCTATCGCAGTGCCAAGGTATTCGGTGTGAGAAAAACTTCAACCTCACGGGTTTTCTTGTATTTTACATCCTTTACAATATGGTTGACTGTATTCGAAGAGACATCCGTCTTCATATCTATAACAAACGGAACTAACACCATAAAAAAGTGTGTCGATTAACCAAATTTCTCTGCCTTTTGCAAATGTATAAAATTCTCATTTCTGTAGGCAGGTACTCGACCTCGGTCACGACCTCCCGTTCTTGAACGGCAACAGCGCATTCAAGAAACTGATAATAAGGTCGGGATGCTCGGCAAACACCGCCTTAAATGCCAAGTCGCATCTCAGTTCTAAATACATACCCATAGTTCTTAGTTTTCACAAAGTTAACTATCATACTAACTCTTCAAATACTCGAAACATTTCAGATTATAGCTACGGAAAGGATTTGCCCACTTTGCCATGGAACAAAAAAGTATTAATTTTAATTATTCAGACGAAGAATCATACTATTGTCCAGTAAAATATATTTAATAAATTCATTATCAACACCATTCACACCGTAAAGGGAACTAGGGTTGTCTCCTTTTCGTTCATACACACTAGAGTGTAACATCTGAGCACACTATAGGGGGGGAGCCAAGTTGCGTCTTTTGATGGGAAATAGATAACCAACATCTCAAAATATAGATAAGGCATTAAAACAAAATGACAATGAAAAATAAATATATAATAATTTTATTAAACATATTTTGTTGTGTTCATGCAGAAAATTATAATTGGTACACATCATCTGTCTATTATCCTGAAAGCCTAAAGGAAAGTGATTATGTAAACCAATTTATAACAAATAACGATAGTATTATTTTAAAAAAAATTACCAATACACATGATCCAGAGAATAAATTTTGTCATTATGAGTCAGAGTTTTTTTTATATTCAATGATGATGACTCTTGATTTCAAAAATGAAAAAGCAGCAAATGAGTTAGATAGAATCATTAATAACTTTTATAAAAAGTACAAAATAGAAAAAGGACTTTTTGTCAAAGACTTCTTGACTTTTTTTCACTCTGATAAAAGTTCTATCGGAAATTATACTTTTGAACAGAATGATGAGAAATTTGTGCGTCTTATCAGTATTTTATTTGACAATAAAAAAGTAGGGAAAGTAAAAAGTGCTTACCTTAAAAAGATAATCAGCAAAGGAGATAGTACATGCTATTCTTCACTGGAAGATACGCTAAAACAAAAATGCCAAATTATTGAAAGTCTCTCTCCCGAAGACCGTTTTATTTATAATTATAGGACATCAAAGATATTGTTATACTCTATTTATCATATAGATAGAAACAAATCTCCTGATGGATATTTTTTCTTGTACAACACCATTGTTAATTTTTATTTAGAGAAAGAAATAGTGCCTAGTACGGATACAGCGAAATTATTGATGTATCTTCTTGAAAAAGCTGCTGAAATGAAACTGCCATCTGCTATTAGGGAGTACAATCAATTTAAATAATTGTGGTATGTGGGACGTGTTCAAAAACGGGAAAATTATATGTTCTTTTGATGGAGATGTAATACCAACCTCGGAGTATATTGACTATTATTTAAACGAAAATAGAAATGAAGAGTTATTTATTGTTTTCTTTGCCTGTTGTTTTGTGGATTAATGCTGCTTATGCGGATGAAGAAAAATGGTCGTATCCAACAGGACTTGTAAACCCAGAAAAAGAAATTCTAAACGATTTTCTTGGTAATAACGATAGTAATGCACATGAAAAAACCGCATATGTTACAGACTCAATTAAGCAGAATTCATATTGTTTCTACAAATCGGAATATTTTATATATTCTTTAATGATGGCATTAGATTACAATAATAGTTTTGCATACAAAGAATTAGTTAGGTTACTGAATGAATACTATGATAAAAACAACATAACTATGGGAAAATTTGCAAATGACTTGAAAACTTTTTTTGAAAACGAAGGTAAATCCCAGAATGAGTTCCTGATTAGCAAAAGTGAAGCAGAATCATTTTTAGATCTAACTGAAAAAATAGAAAGGAATCAAGGTGATAGTTTTATAACAAACAAATACTTGCTTAAAATCATAACTGAGGGAGACTCTCTTTCTTACTGTAATTTATTAGACACATTGAGAAACAATTGCTTTCCTAATAGAAAACACAAAGATAGATATAACTATAATTACAAGTATTGTAGCGGGCTTTTCGGAACAATTTATCATATAGACAAAAGTCAATCTTCTGATGGATATTTTTCGCTCTTTTGCATCATTAAAAATTATTATATTTTGAAGGGGAAAAAACCTAGTAATAGAATGAAACTATTCGCTTTATATTTCCTAAACACAGCTTTAAATATGGATAATAAAGATGCAGTACGATTCATTAAAAATCCATGGTAAAATAACTTTCATTTCAAGAGTTCACCAACGTACTTGACGCATACGTATAACCACAACTTCCGTATAATTGCTAAATAGGAAACCGCTATTCAAAAATATGCAGGAAAACCGGTGAAGTTCCACAACGATTACCTTCTGCAATAGAATAAAAACAACTGGCGATATCACCAGCTGTTTTCATTAGTCACCAGTTTCGCACCCGGGCAGGTGGTTAAGGTGGAACCGAATCCGGAGGTTCCTAAGCCAGCGTCTTGGCTTCGAATATCCACAACATTTCGTCCGTTTCTTCAAATTAATTACTGGGAAAACGCCTTCTCAATGGAGAGCGGCATAAACTCTATTCCTCGGAAAGTTGAACGGCTATATAGCCTTTAAAATAATTAGGGGGATGTGTCATTATACTCTTGACACATCCCCCTTTTCGTATCCAATAGGACAGGCACTAGCAAACCTTCTAGCGCCTCTAGTTCCTCACCTAATCAATTACTTGCAACCGTATTTAGCTTCGAAATCCATCACCACTTTTTTGAGATGCTCGGACAAATATCCCATACCTTTTTCCCTGATAGCTTCAGGTATTCCAAAAAGCGCTTCCGCAATTCCACCGGCAATGCAGCCAATGGTATCGGAATCGCCTCCTATACTAACGGCATTACGGATAGCATCTTCAAAACTATTGGCTTCAAGGGCACAGATTATCGCTTGTGGAACGCTACCCTGACAGGTCGCACCCGACACAACACCGTCTAATCCTTGCCACGAGTACCGCGGACGGATTTCATCAACACTCAACGACAAGTCATAGCCAAAGTCCGCCTCTATCCGAGCCTTTATTTCCGACGCAGTAACCCCATGGCGGGCCAAATATATACAAAGAGCCGTCGCCTGTGCTCCCTTTATACCCTCGGGATGGTTATGGGTACATTCGGCTGAAGTCTTTGCAGCCGCAAGCGTATCTTTCTCAGAAGCGAATGCCCATCCAACCGGTGCGACACGCATGGCCGAGCCGTTGCCACAACTGTTGTATGGTTGGAAAACACCACTACGGCCACGATGAACCCAGTTTACAAACATAGTTCCATAACTGCCCATCGGACAAGGATAATCTGTCGCATACCGGAAATAAGCATTTTCAGCTTGTCCTCCATGCAATAACCAATCGGCAGTAGCAATCGTCAATATACTGTCGTCTGTATACTCGACACCTCTACCAAAGAATTCAAAATCCTTTGTTTTGATATTGTCGAACTCATATATCGAGCCTACAATATCACCAATAATTGCTCCTATCATGAACTAATGGTGTTTTCAATAATTCGTTCCATAAGGGCGGTAGGTAGCACGCTCCCTATATATAAATTGGAAGTTTGTCCAATCTTCGGCATGTTTATAAGCGTCAACAGCGTAATACTTCACATAAAGTGTCGCTTTTTCAAAAACCTTTGGCGAGAAAGCGTTTGTGCCCACCTTCGGAGGTTTCGTTCCGAACAGGTGGATAGAACTCAACAAGTCGCATTCAGAAAATGCCTCGTCGCCCATTACTTCCAGCGTTCTAGGAATTGCCACACTCTTCAGTTCAGAACATCCGGCAAACGCGCGGTTGCCAATTTCGGTAACACCATCAGATATAACAATGTTCGCCAGCGACGCGCAATTCTCGAACGCATAGTTTCCTATATGTTTTAACTTTTTGGGCAAAGAAACCTGACGCAGGCTTGTACAGCCATTGAAAACGCCCGATTCAATCACATCAATCGATTTTGGAATGGTTATCGAGGTCAAACGGTTACACTCTTGGAATGCATACCGGCGGATTTCCACCAAGTCCTTTGGCAAAACAATCGACACCAAATCTTTACAGTTTGAGAAAGCACCCGCCCCTATTGTTGTTGTATTGGCCGGCAAAGTGAAAGTCTGGTCCGTCTTTCCAGCTGGATAAGAGATCAGTCTTGTCCAGTTCTTCGAGAACAGCACACCGTTCACATCCACGTAGTCCTTGTTCGCAACATCGACAACAATGCTTTTTAGTGCCCAATTGTGCCAAAAAGCACCATCGCCAATTTCGTTAACAGAGGCTGGAATTACAATTTTCGTCAGGCCTGTACAATAGTTAAAAGCCTCGACTCCTATACTCGTAACCTTGTTCGGAATATTGATAGATGAAAGATTTCTGCAACCATAAAACGAGCGGTAGCCAATAGTTTGCAAATTTGTAGGCAACGAAATGCGTGCAACATCTTCGCAATCGATGAACGCAAAATCACCTATTGCAGTAATTGGGTAAGATTTCCCCTCGAAAGTCACCGACTGTGGAAACTGTATATCGCCAGCCGCCTTCTTATCGCACTTCACCAGTTCAACACCGCCGTCAGCGAGCACACGGTATGTGAAAACCCCGTCTACAAAGGTCTTTTCAGCCTGTTGTCCATAGCCAGAAACGGCATAAACAAGTCCGAATAAAAGGGGAATTAATGTTCTGAATAGATTGTTCATTTTACTAACACGTTGAATTGTTTACACGAAGATACTCATTTTTCACTCATTTGAAACAAACGTCCCGAAAGTTTATTGCAGATAACAAAAAACGCAGGCAAACAACCGGATATAAAAAAAACGTTGACTGAATTTTTATAACCGAATGAAAGAAAACTGCAAAAAAAGACTTGTTTTAAGACCTAATTTTGGGGTGTTGGAAACAACGAAAGAATTCTATACTAACGAACACATTCGGTTACACTTTTTATTTTTTCTACCATGAAACAAGCTTTACTAACTACATTGTTTTTTGCCTTCACCGTTGGAGGAACGGCAAACGCCCAACTTGCGAAAGACGTAAAAAGCTGCAAGTTTTTAGGAAACATTACTACGACTAAGGACTGGTCGACAGGAGAGCAAGTTGACTGGAACGATTGTAATCTAACATTTTCAGATTATTGGAACCAGGTTACCTGCGAGAACGCCACCAAATGGGGTTCGGTACACCAAAGTTGGGGTAAATTCAACTGGGGAAGTGCAGACAAGACCCATGACTACTGTAAGCAGAAAGGCATCTTGTTCAAATTTCACGCCTTGATATGGGGTAGCCAGCATCCTACATGGATTGAATCTTTGAGCGTCGACGAAACCAAAAAGGCCATCATTGAATGGTACGACGAGGTAGCAAAGCACTACCCCGACCTCCAGATTATCGACGTAGTTAACGAAGCCATCTATTCAGGCGGTGATTATCACTCTCCCTACAAACAGACGAAAATCATCCAAGCTTTAGGTTCTCTTGCAGAAGACAGAGCACAAAAAGAGACTGGCATCCGTCCGAGCTACAACTGCAGTACCAACGGCTACCCTAACACGAACTCGTACCAGTGGCTTGCCGAGGCCTTCCGTTTGGCTCGCGAACGCTGGCCAGAAGCCATCTTGATTTACAATGACTACAACACCTTCCAGTGGCAGAAAACCGAGTTCATTAATCTTGTTAACGGCATCAAGGCCTGTGGCGGTCCTATTGACGCTGCAGGAAACCAGGCCCACGACTTGAACGACATGAGCGGATCCCAGTTCAAAAGTGCCTTGGAAGATATCCACAACAAAACCCAGTTGCCACAGTACATTACCGAGTACGACATAGCAAAGAAAAACGACGCCACTTTCGAGACCCGTTACAAAGAACAATTCCCTGTGATGTGGGAAGCCGACTATGTGGCAGGTGTAACTCTTTGGGGCTGGATTTACGGACATACTTGGGTAAGTGACGGTGGAGAAGGCGGAGCATCAGGCCTTGTCCGCAACTGCCAAAAGCGATCTGCCTTCACTTGGCTAGAGAATTATATGAAGAGCGACAAAGCTAAAAATGTGACCAGCCCTCTGTGTGTAGGCCAGGTTGGCGGAGGCATCACCGCTAAGGTATCTTTGTCGGAAGAAACTGTGTTCATTGGCGATGAGGTGACCATCACAGTTGACGCGGAATCGAAGAACGGAGAAATTACCCATGTCGACATCTACGCCGACGACGAGTTACTCGTAAACAAATGGGTGGCTCCTTACGTTTGGACGTTCACTCCTGAAAAAGCAGGCAAGGTAACCATCAAGGTGGTTGCTTTCGACAATAACGACAAGTCGAAAACCGCTACAACTTCACTGGTTGTTTATGAGCCACAAAAACCTTATAACGGAACGGCTGCGGCTATCCCTGGCAAAATTGAAGCAGAAGAATTCGATTTTGGAGGTGAGGGCAACGCTTACCACGACAACGACGAAGAAAACCGCAACAAGGGCAACCGTAATGAAGGCGTCGATATGAACAATACCGCTATCGGCTACACCCAAAAAGGTGAATGGATTGAATACACCGTCGATGTAAAGGCAACCGGACTCTACGGCTTCAGCGCCAAAGTTGCTTCTGGTAGCGATGGCAGTTCGTTCAAACTCTACATGGACGATAAAAGCATCACCGACGTCATCAGCGTTCCTAACACGGGCGACTGGGAAACCTTCACCACTGTTAATGAAGACGGCATCAGCCTCGAAAGCGGCGAACACGTTCTGAAACTTGAAATCACAGGCGACTGGCTCGATATGGACTTCATGGAGTTCAGCCTTACTGAATCGGGCACCGAAAACTTCAACAGCGACGCCATCTCCATCTATCCAAACCCTGCCGACAGACACATTTGGGTTAATGGTGTAGAAGATGCTACCCTGACACTGATTGACGTAACCGGCAAGATTGTTGCAACTTCTGCAACCTCAGAGCTAGACATCCCTGAATCTTGCAAGGGTATCTACACTTTGAGTATTGTCTCTTCTAACAATGCTATTATTAAAAAGATTGTAATAAAATAAGGCAAAAACAACAACTATGCGAAAGAGCTGGCTTGCGATAAGTCGGCTCTTTTTTTATGTTCAAAGACGATATTTTGCATTTTTTTGAGCAAAAAGACATTCTAACACTTAAAAATGAGAACTCTTGTTGTTTTTTTAAGTACACTTGTTGTATTTTGTTGAAATCTATAGAAAAATAAAATTATCTTTGTTAAAATAAACAAATCCTTTTCTCCCAAAGGGTTGACTGGAGAACGTAAAAACTTATATGAGAAAATATCCATTTCTTTTTGCTTGTTTGGCTTTCTTGCCGACAGCAACACTAGCCCAAGATGCGGGCAGCTACCACTTAACTCTTGACCAGTGCCTGCAATATGCATTCGGCAACAACCTACAGCGCCAAAGTTTGAAACTTTCAGAGAAAAGTGCGGAAGAAAACACCACCCAGGCGAGAAACAACCGCAAGCCAAGCGTAAACCTTAGCGCTGGCGAAACAGCCAGCCACATGGGCAGCCAAAGCAGCGTGCACATAATTGGCAACGCGGGCATTAATGCCGGCATAGCCATCTACCAGGGCGGCAGCATTACCAACTCCATCAAAAAAAGCCAGATTGAGGAAGAGGATACAAAACTGAGGGTAGACAAATACGACAACAGCCTGAGCATTGAGATCCTCAACGCCTACCTGACTGTTTTGAGAAGCGAAGAAAGCATTAAATACAAAGAGGCGGTTGTTGCCACCAGCAAAGAACAAGCCGAGCAAGGAAAAAAGAAGTTCGACGCCGGCGCCCTTCTCGAAAGCGACTATCTGGTGCTCGATGCCCAATACGCACAAAACCGTACCGACACGCTGGAGTCACGCATTTCCCGCCAGACCAGTCTGATGTCGCTTAAAAAGTTACTCAGCATGGACCCTAGTGCCAATTTAAGCCTTGTTGGTCCCGACACCAGCACCATCGACGCGCTGGCTCTGCTGCCGCCGCAAGAAGAATGCGTAAACAACGCCTTACAGACTATGCCTGAACTGAAACTGACAAAGAGCGCTATTGAGGCGGCCGAAATACAGACCGAAATTATCAAGGCGAACAAGCGCCCTACCATCAGTGCAAGCGCGGGTATCAGTACCAGCCACCGCGACTTCGACGATATGGGAAGCCAGTTGGGCGACAACTTCAGCCAGCAAGTGGGCATTTCGTTGAGCATGCCTATTTACGACCGCGGGCAGACAAAGAGCAAGCTGACACAAAACAAGTACGCCAAACAGATGGCCGAACTCGACAAGTCGCAGACCGAACTAGAAATCAAACAAACCGTTATCAACCAATACCAGAATGTGAGACTTGCCTACGAGCGTTACAAAATGGCTAAACAGCGTTGCAAGGCCTACCGCGAGGTGCTCAACGTCTACAACGCCAAATTCAATGTGGGTTCAGTGGTCATAACCGACTTGCTGACCCAGCAAGCAAACTACATCAATGCCATCAACGAATACGTACAGGCCAAGTATTCTTTCATTCTAAACCGCAAAATTTTAGACGTGTACACAGGCAACGGTGTAAGAATGGACTAAAACACAAATTGTAAAGAAAGAAAAAGAACTATAAGATAATGAAAAAGAAACTGATTATCGTAGCCGGTCTTGTTGCCGTAGCAGGTCTAGCAGCCTGGATATTCTGGCCAAGCCAGAAATCGGTCAACTTCACCACCAAGGTGGTGACTAAAGACACCGTGAAATCGACAGTAACCGCAACAGGCAGCCTGGCTCCTGTTGACGAGGTCCAGGTAGGAACACAGGTTTCTGGAGAAGTGAAAAAAATCTATGTTGACTTTAACAGCCACGTTAAGAAAGGACAGTTGTTGGCCGAACTGGACAAATCGACGCTTCAAGAGCGCTTGAACCAGTGTAACGCCTCGCTACAGAGCGCAACCAGTTCTTACACGCTAGCCTTGCAGAACTACAACAGGACAAAGACACTGTTCGACCAGAAGGCGGCTACCAAAAGCGACCTCGATCAGGTTCAGAACGCCCTGAGCCAGGCCAAGGCACAGGTCACACAAGCACAAACCAATGTGCGCGAGGCGAAAGTCAACCTCAGCTATGCGGAAATTTACTCTCCGATTGAGGGTGTTGTCTTGGGTAAGGAAGTGGAAGAGGGACAGACGGTCGCCTCTTCGTTCAGCACCCCTACCCTCTTCACCATTGCCCGCGACTTGAAGAACATGCAGGTTGAGGCAAAAATCGACGAGGCTGATATAGGCGCCGTAAAGAAGGGACAGAAAGTAACCTTTACGGTTGACTCGTACAACGGCGAGACGTTCGAAGGTACCGTTAACCAGATTCGCCTGAGCCCGAACACCACCAACAATGTGGTGACCTACACCGTCATCATCAGCGCACCAAACCCAGATGAAAAACTGTATCCGGGCATGACGGCCAGCATCACCATCATCACCGAATCGGTTGCCGACTTGGTGGTACCGGTTGCTGCCACCAGTTGGGAGCCAACAGAAGAGATTTTCAAGGCACTGCCACGTCCGAAGGGACGTCCTGAAGGCGAGCCTGGTGAAGGTTTCGGCATGAAACGCCCTTCAGGGGCCGCTCCTGCGGGCAACAGCCGTACAGAGAAGACCGTATGGGTTAAAAACGGAGAAAAGATGGCTCCCCGACGCGTTACGGTTGGTTTGAGCGACGGCGTCAACTACATCGTCAAAGGCGGTATTGCCGAAGGCG
Source organism: Bacteroidales bacterium UBA3297 (assembly GCA_002362105.1). Lineage (GTDB taxonomy): Bacteria > Bacteroidota > Bacteroidia > Bacteroidales > Paludibacteraceae > Physcocola. The sequence goes on along the minus strand of DETD01000019.1, from coordinate 257,693 downwards.
ATACCGTTATCACCAACGCATCTGTCGGTGCGAAAGGAAAGACAAGGAATGCCAACAATCCGTTCATGCCAAAGGGACCTAACCGCGGCAGAAAGAACAGTTCGAGAGGCGCAGGTCCGAACGGACCTGGCAAATAAATTAGCTTAACTGCCATGAATGAAAAAACGACAAACGACGGTTCCGTTGTTAACAACAATGAAGCCATCATCAGAATAGAAGACCTAAAACGCGACTTCATTGTTGGTAGCGAAACCGTACACGCCCTACGCGGCGTTACCTTCGACATCAAGCGAGGCGAGTTTGTCGCCATAATGGGGACCTCGGGTAGCGGAAAGTCGACTATGCTGAACATATTGGGCTGTTTAGACAAGCCTACCAGCGGGCACTACTACATCGACGGCGTCGATGCGGCTATTTGTAGTAAAGACCAGCTGGCAGACATCAGGAACAAGAAGATTGGCTTTGTCTTCCAAAGCTACAACCTTCTGCCACGTACCACCTCTATCGAGCAGGTGGAACTGCCCCTCCTCTACAACAGCAGCATAAATGCGAAAGAACGACGCGAACGTGCCGAACACGCCCTCGAGCTGGTGGGTATGGCCAACAGGGCCAACCATACACCTAACCAGATGTCGGGCGGACAACAGCAGCGTATTGCCATTGCGCGCGCCATTGTGAACGACCCCGTCATTCTTTTGGCCGACGAGGCCACCGGTAACCTCGATACCCGTACCTCGTACGAGATTATGAGCCTCTTCCAGAAGTTGAACGAACAAGGCGTTACCATCGGATTCGTCACACACGAGCCCGACATCGCCCTCTTCACCAAACGGCAGGTTATGCTGCGCGACGGCAAAATAATGAAAGACAACCTGGTTGAGACGCAGTCGGCACAAGCCGCCCTCGACGCTCTTCCAGCATCTTCCGACTACTAAACTCAAAGCATTCTCAAACAATGAATATATCCAATCTGCTAAAAGTGGCTTGGGATGCCATTTTAAGGAACAAGACTCGAACACTGCTCACCATTTTGGGCGTAGTGATTGGTATTGCATCGGTTATTGCAATGGTCAGCATCGGTCAGAGTTCGTCACAAAGCATCACCGAGCAGGTTTCCTCGATGGGAACCAACATGATTATGGTTATGCGCGCCAACCAGCGCCGCGGCGGTGTGAGCATGGGTTCCGACAACTCTCAGTCTCTTACTATTTCCGACGCTGAACGCATCAAGAACGAAGCTAAGTTCATCAGCTACGTTTCTCCTTCGGTATCGGCCAGCGGACAAATCGTAAATGGCAACAACAACGCCCTGGGCTCGTTGCAAGGCGGCTCGGTCGATTTGCTGAAAATCAGGAAATTTGAGTTGGCTGCAGGCACAAACTTTACCGATGACGACGTCAACAAGTATTCGAAAGTGTGCGTTATTGGTCAAACCGTTGTGAAGAACATTTTTCCGGAAGACTCGGCCAACGTTATCAATGTTGTGGGAAAAGACATCAAATTCAAAGGTATTCCGTTAAAGATTATTGGTGTGCTCGAGTCGAAAGGTAGCAACAGCATGGGGCAAGACCAAGACGACATTATGATTGCACCTTACACCACCGTTCAAAAGCGTTTTTTGGGTAACGACTACCTTCAGATGATCTATTGCTCGGCCTCTAGCGAAGAAGTAGCCGACCAGGCTGTTGCCGAGGTAGCCCTCCTCTTACGCGAAAACCACAAGCTGCTCGACTACCAAGACGACGACTTCGAGGTACGCACACAGGCCGAAATGCTTTCGATGATGAACAGCATGACCGGCACACTGACCACTCTGCTGGCAGCCATCGCCTCCATTTCGCTCATTGTGGGCGGAATCGGCATCATGAACATTATGTATGTAACCGTTACCGAACGTACGAAGGAAATTGGTCTGCGCATGGCAATAGGCGCACGCGGCAAAGACATCCTTATGCAGTTCCTTATCGAGAGTGCCATCCTCAGCCTTATCGGTGGAATTATTGGCATTATATTGGGGCTCATACTGTCGTATGTCGGCACGTCTCTGATGAATATGCCGTTTGTGGTGAGTTACACGGCCATAGCTGTGTCGTTTGTAGTCTGCGCTGCAACAGGCGTCTTCTTCGGCTGGTATCCAGCTAAAAAGGCAGCCAACATGGACCCTATTACCGCTTTAAGGTACGAATAAGGTCTATAAATAAACTAAAACGAAGGGAGGACGACCATTTTGGCACGCCCTCCCTTCGTTTTTTTGTTCCACAACAACCCGCCTATACCTTCATAGCCATCTTCATCAGCTTTGTGCTGTTTGGATACTGGTAGATAAGGTCAACTTGCTTGTTCCAACCAATCATTACGGTAACCAGTTTGAGTTCAACACCCTTGTTGTCGGTTCGGCGTCGGTAGCGCGGGCCATCGAGTTTTTCGCGGACCGTCCACAACCAGGCCAAATCTATCTTCGACAACGCCGCCTCGTTCATGCCAAAGCCAATCACCAGCGGCTCGGCCGTTATATTCCAAGTAAAGCTGCAATAAGGGGTATCGGCCGACCATTCCGACATAGGTTTGAACATCGCCTTCACCTGCTTTAGGGCGTTCGCATCGCACACCAACCCCGCCACCAGCCGTTTCTTATGCTCGTAGTTCGGCGAGGTTCCGTCTTGCAGACGCTGGTCAGAATCGGGGTCTATAACATGAAACGCCATCTGTTCGAGAGTCGCCCCGGCATTAATTTCACGCTGCAGCGTAAGAAACTCGTAGTCGCCGGGAACAATCGCCAAACCTTTGTCCACAGCTTGCAAAGCCCCCTCTTTATCTCCAAAATGGGCTCGGAGTTTACCCAACTGCAACCAGTTCCAAGGATATTCGGGCTCTTGAATCACCCCATATTCGGCATAACGCAGCGCCCTTTTCAGCCGGCCACAATTCATCAGCGCCGCCGAATAGCGGTAGTACCAGCAACCACAACCAAACGTATAATTCTCGGCCGACGGCATCAGGGCCGCAGCCTCAAAACTATGTTCGTAGCTTTCTGCGTTAATGCAGGCATAGCCGTACCACAACGACATTTCAAGGTCGACGCGCACATCGTCGAGCGTGAACAGTCCCCGGTCTATGCCATCGTGCATAAATAGGCGCAGGTACTTGATGACCTCCTCAAAATCGACACTGTTGCCCTTCGTCATTTTCTCCAAATGTTTGCGCACATCAGCAGGCATCAGCGTTTTCTGTTGTGGAATGACAGGACCCGCCTCAAAAACGAAGTCACCGCCGGCAACCCGACGGAAAGCCGAGCCGAAAGGAGCATGCAACAACGGCAGAATAAGCGAATCGACATTACATAAGGTATTCAGTTCGAAGTTGCCGATATTCTTCGGATTATCGCGGTACTCCTGGTCATCGTCAACCGCAAAGAAGCGCCATCCGCTATCCCAGCCCAGCGTATCGCTTTCATCGGGTTCAACCCTGTAACAATAGCCAATAGGTTTCCCATCGACCATAATGCTGTCGCTAGCATAACAATAAGGTCCGTCTGTCCAGTCGCTAAGTATTTGTGACTCGTGCTTCAGCCAATAGTTCTTATTATTAAGTCCCAGCACATTTTTCCGCGAAAGGCAGAGCGGAGCCACCTGTATTATTTCCAAATCATCGTCAATAGTCTGCATCAGCGCATCCACGCCATTCGCCCGCAAGAATTCGCACTCTTCACGGTAAATAGAGAAGACCGACAAGAATTCCACCTTAACGTCCCCCTCCAAAGTACAAACGCGCATTTCGTCTTCAACCTGTTCAATAAGGGTAGCCGCACACTGAGCCGTGCAACTATCGAAAGCGCCGCCATTGTCGACAACAGTCCCCACGCTTATACCGTCGGAGACCGCCTTACCGACAAACGTTTTCAACAAGTCGATAGGCCAGTTCCTATTTTCCTTGTTCCATTCCTCACAATCGGTTTGCCAGTTGGCCGGCAGGTAAAACGTGAGTTCGCAACGTCCGGTACCACCGTTTACAGCAACCTCGGGATTCAGGTACGCTCCCAAACCAACGGTTACCAGAGTATAGAAATTACGATAATAAGTAGGACGGACAATATCTATTTCAACCAACAGCCCATTATCCAAACTCATCTGCATGTAGTATTCCGCCTCGCCAATATGGTCGGATATATGTTGACGGATGTTCTGTAACGATGCTGGAGTATATGTTTCGGGTTGCATTTCAGTAAAATTCTAAATTTTTCCCAAAGGTACGAAAAAGCAGTAAGATAGCAGATTCAAGCCCAGACAAACGGATAAAAAAGGCTTTTCGGGGCAGCCAAATTATCCGCGAAACAATAATTTTCAAAAAAAGCAATTCAGTTTTTCATGCTTTGGCCTAGGTTTTGTATTTTTGTAATATAGTAGACTTTAAGATGGGGATAATAATGAAAATTGGCAAACATATAACATTTCTCGCATTGCTGGCAGCACTGTGTTGTCCGTCGGCAAATGCTGAAAATTTTGCCAACTATCTGCTCAACTTCCTGTCACATCCCGAGAAACAAGACAAATCAACGTCGCCATCACTAACCATCGACGGGAAAAAGGCGGCCCATGGCGGAAACTACCTCCGCTTGTCGAACACCTCCGTTATTGCGGTAGTGTGTGCCGACTCCATCAACACCCCCAATTTGTCGAAGGGTGAACTAAAGATGAGTCTGGCCGATTTGTCGACAAAAGACACCCGTACCTGCAACTTCGCACCTAACGGGAAGTCTTTCCTCTTGAACAAAATCACGTCTAACACAAACGAAGACCACGAGTTCCTCACTTTCTTAAGCGAGTACTCCCGCAACCACGATTTGCAGATTAAACGAACCATATTTCCTTTCCCTATCCGCAGTTTCAAAAACGGTAAAGAAAGCAACAGCAAGCTGCTAATGCCACGCGAGTGGAACTACATCAGTTTTTCGTCGATCTGCCCACAAATCTGCATTCTGAAGAATGTGAACGACGCCAAAAACCGGCGTATCTACGTTTACAACGACAGAAAATTGTCGCAGATATACAACTTCATTTGCATCAACCGCAAATGGTACCTCATTGAGGTAGAAACCTACCAATAGGTTGCCACCATTATTTCACGTCAAGACATGATTCGTTCTGGCATACGCCCCCTACTTGTAGCACTACTTACCCTGTCATTTTTTATTGGCACCACCGTCCGTGCCGAGATACAGCCACGCAAAACCGAAATGCGCGGCGTGTGGATTGCGACCGTAGCCAACATCGACTGGCCGGACAAGAGAGCACTGGCAGAACAGCAAAAGCAGGAGTTGTGCGCCATTCTCGATTCTCTGCACGCCTGCAACTTCAACACGGTGGCTTTTCAAGTACGCCCTACTGCCGACGCATTCTACAAATCGGCACTCGAACCCTGGTCGGCCTACCTGACCGGCACACAGGGCAAAGCCCCCTCTCCCGAATACGACCCGCTGGCCTTCATGATAGAAGAGGCGCACAAGCGCTGCATGGAAGTCCACGTTTGGATGAACCCCTACCGCGTAATAAACGGAGGCGACACCACACAACTCATCAGCAACCACCTATACTTCGAACGCCCAGAACTGTTCGCCTGGTATGGCGGTAAACTGTATTTCAACCCGGCCTTCCAAGACGTGCGCGACTATCTGACCATGATTGTAATGGACATTGTGCTGCGCTACGATTTAGACGCCATCCACTTCGACGACTACTTTTACCCCTACAAAGAAAAAGGGCAAGAGTTTCCCGACGACGACGCTTTCCAAAAACTGGGTGGAGACTTTAAAAAGAAGGAAGACTGGCGCAGAAACAACGTTGACTTAGTCATCGAACAACTGCAACAGACCATTAAGGCCGCCAGACCCTGGATTCAGTTCGGCATTGCGCCTTTCGGCAACAACAGCACCAACGTAAACGAGCTCTACGCCGACGTTACCAAATGGATTCGCAACGGCTGGATTGACTACGTGGCCCCACAACTGTATTGGAACATCGGCCACCGTATCTCCGATTATTCAAGACTATACGATTGGTGGAGCAAAGAATGCCAGAGCCTGGAGAAAGGGAACACGTGCAACCTCTACATCGGGCAATACGCCTCTGGCTTGGAAATTTACGACCAAACCGCATGGAAGACACCAAACGAGCTGATTAGACAAACCAGACAGAACTACGAGAAGAATACCGATTTGGGTTCTTTCTTCTACAGCAACAAATACGTCATCCGCAACCCCCAGGGTTTGCTCGACTCGTTGCGCGCCAGCTACTACCAATATCCTGCGCTGCAACCCGCTGCCGGCAACTACACCGGAACAGCATCGGCTCCACCGGCCAACCTGCGCATCGAAAGCAACTTCCTGCAGTGGGACCCCGTAACCGGGAAAGACGGCAACGCCGTGCGCTACTACGTTGTATACGCCCTGCCAGAAGACTCAACCGACAAGCGGTTGCTGCCCGAGCGCATTCTTACCACCACGCCCAACAGCACTGGCGGCATCTACCTTCCCAACTATTGCGAACTGTTGCCGGCTGGTTCAAGAATTGTGGTAACCAGTTTCAACAGATTCCGCAAAGAAAGCAAAGCCAGCAACTGCGTGGTTACCGACTAGCCTCAGTTCATATGCAAAAGGGCGCTGATGTTAGATGCAAACATCCTCACCGCCATTGCCAGCAAAATTATGCCGAAAAACTTCTTTAATATATAGTTGATGGTCTCACCCATCAGTTGCTCTATCTTTACCGAAAACTTCAAAACAATAAAAACCACTACCAGATTTAAGAACAGGGCAGTAGCAATAACACTCTTCGGGAACTCGGCTTGAAGGGAGATAAGCGTGGTAATACAGCCCGGACCCGCAATAAGCGGAAAGGCAATAGGTATAACCGTCGCATCGTCGGAAGAACGTCCCTTGAAGAAATCGGTCTCCAATATCATCTCCAACGACAAAAACAGCAGCACAATAGAACCCGCAACCGCAAAAGACGAGAAATCGACATTAAACAGGTTGAGAATAAACTCGCCGGCAAACATAAAGACATACAAGATAGTGGATGCTATTGCCACCGTCTTTACCGCATTTATCTTCTTACCGCTTTTCTGCAAGTCGACCAGCACAGGCAGCGCACCCATGGTATCGATAACCGCAAAAAGCACCATAAACACCGAAAATACACTTAACCAATCCATACGCTAATTATTTTAATACTAAGATAACAACGAATAGTGAAAGAACCGCAGTTTTTTTCCCATATTTCAGTTAACAATCACAGGAGCCATAAACCAAGAGTTTAAACTGTTCTTGGCAAAGATAAGTATTTATATTGCGGCTCGCACGAAAAAAATCGCACTTCGTCTGCACAGTTGTCCCAAATCGTCACGCTCGTAAAATAGGGCAAGCCTCATTTCGGGAATAGAAACCAAACTGTCAAAAAAATGCAGAAATTCTATACGTTTTTTTACTTATTGCCCATTTTTTTGTTGTATCTTACATAGTTAAATGTAACATAAGAAAAAGCTATCCAAACATGGACAAAAAAAGAATATATGCAGATATAAAGCAAATTGCAGACAAACTAGTTAAAGACGGCAACAAATTTTCACGCGCCGACCTGGCTTACGAACTGAAAATGTGGGGAATTGACCACGACTCGGAAGAGGTTTCAAAACTGGTTTGGGAAGCCTACCGCTATTACAGCCAAGACAAAAACATCGATATTGCCTACACCAGCAATGGCAGAAAGCAAACTGTTATAGAAGAATTCCGCACCAAAGCGCTTTTCGACGAGGGACAGAGAGACAAAGCCTTTAAAAGCACTAAAGCCAACGCTAAAAAGACCGAGACGGAACTGGCCGAACTGGCTGTCCAGATTAAAGAAGCAGTCAATGCGGACCTTGTCAGAGGGGTGGGCTCGCTGATCGATACTCTCAGCGGCAGCAACGGCATCAGCAACATTAAGAGCAAGGCCTCAGACTTGTTGGCGAAATATACCGAACTGGTAGACGCGTACAACGACGCCCAATACTGCGTGAAAATATCCATCAACGACTTTGTCACCCTCCGCAACAACATCAACGAAGTGTACCGCAAATATGCGTCTGACCTTACCAACATATTTGGCGACCGCATTAAACAAGTGGCACCGGACCTCTTCGATTTTGAAAAAATAAACTACCTCGACACGGTTTCCATGCAGAAAAACATGGAATTCTCTTTCAACAAAATCGATGACCAGTGCGCGGTACTGATTAGCGAGGTAAAAGACTCGTTCAAAAAGAGTCTGGAGAAAAGTTTGAGCGACTTCCGCCTGACCAGCAAAACCAAGAAACAGGTCGGACTTATCATGGCGGGCATCGATATGTTGAGCCACTACATCGACGCTAGCGAGAAAACGCTGCGCATGCAAAACGAACTGACCGCCCTGAAAGGCTATGTCAACCACGACGTCAACCTCATTAACGCCGACCGGAACCGACTTTTCACCATCTACCGTTCTTTAAACGAAGTCAGCATTCCTAAGGCTCTGGCTTTCTTCAAACAGGCCGACCAGCTGATGGATAACGAAATGAAGTTCATCCTCGACGCTATTTACGCCGCCCCTGAGGCAAAAAGGCTAAGGGCCGAGCGTGACAATATTATTGCCCAATGCAAAGAGTTGGAAAGCGTCATTACCGACCACCTGCGCAATGTGGACCTGTATGAGTGGATGATAAAAGAAGAGAGCAACGAACTAGACATAAAACTGCCAACCTACCTCGATGCCAAACAACGCAAACCCCAGAAGCCGAACACCGTTAAAAACGTGGTAACCTTCGGCAAAGCGAAAAAAGCCTACAACAGGGCTGTTTTTGAATGGGAATCGGCTTGCGCTCCGCTTGTTAAAAGCTACGAGGAGGCTAAGGTTGACTACAGCATGAACCTGGTTGAACTAGACAAGCACAAACAGGCGTTGAAAAACAGCCAGGCTGAGTATCGGGAACTGAAAAACAAACTCAACATCATTAACTACGAACTGCTCGAAATTGTTGGGTTGTCGATAGATGCGAAAACCGCCCTGCTAACCCACCTCAAACCAATGGTGGGACTCTTGCGTTTGGGCAAAAGCATCATGGAAACCAAACTCGACAAGAACCTGACACAAGTGGTCAACCTCAACGACTATAACGCACTGACCGAACTTCCAGACTTTATAAACGAGAACATCGACCAGCTGGCAGATAGCATTAAAGAAGCGGTTGCCAACAAAGAGCAGCCTGCTACGACCGAGGTGACCGTCGGAAGTGTTGAGAATCCGTTCGAAGAGGGTATCATTCCTGAGCGTCCGACCGACGCCGAAGCCCAAGAGCGTCTGGCCCAACAGCTACTCGATGGCGGTGTTTCCGTTATGAACGCATGGTTGAAACTGGGAAAAGAGGAACTGCGCCAACGCAAAGCGGCTGACGGCTACGACGCTGAGCTGAAAAGCCTGCAAATGCTGTTTAAAAACTATATGAACCAGATCGACAACAAAAGTGCCTACCTGAACGAGGTGCTGAAACACATCAACACGTCGAAAAGCAACGAGGAACTGCGCGACGCCGTGCTCGAACTGGGAGGATGGGATGCCGACAGCATCAGCGAAAAAGATTGGGAGGACTTTATAAACGGTGAGAAAGTTTTAGAGATATGATCCAGACCACCTGGTCAACCGGCGAGAAGGTGTACTTCACCTCTGACACCCATTTCGGGCACCAAAACATACTGCAATACGCACAACGGCCGTTCAAAAACGTTACTGAAATGGACGAACTGCTGATTGCGAACTGGAACCAGGTTGTTCCAGCCGACGGCACGGTCTACCATTTGGGCGATTTCTGTTTCGGCGATGCAGGCAAGGTGGCAAAAATCATTGAACGACTAAACGGCAACATTGTTCTTATAAAGGGCAACCACGACCGGAACATTGAGCACAACACCCAACTGTTTCAGGAGGTATACGACCAGCACGCCCTTCTGATAGAGGGGCAGCGCATTCTGCTGAACCACTACCCCATGCTCTGCTATGCGGGCACCTACAGCAGCAGTAAACCCACATGGCAGCTATTCGGACACATACACCTGAAGGCGGGTGGAACCGGGGCTGACTTCAAACGGATGGACTACTGCCTACCCTACCAATACGATGTGGGGACCGATTTGAACGACTACGCCCCCATCGGCTGGAAAAAGTTGCGCAAACGCATACTGTTCCAAATACAGCACAACACCAATGTGACCTACTGGCTAAGCCACACAAACACTGATTTCTAACAAGAAATGGAAAGTTCAAGAAGAAGAGATACCAGACAACAATGCGGACTCGACGACAGCAAGGAACGCGAAGAAATCGCTAAAGCGGTTGCCGAAGAGGAAAAACGCCGCAAGAAAAAGGAAGAAAAAAGGATGGAGTTGCTGGAAACCCCTACCTTCCAAGCTATGACGACCATAAAACGCATTATGGACGACTTTATGCTGGACCCCATTGTCGGATTCTTTCTGCCTGCGGTGGGCGACATTCTATCGGCTCTTTGTGCCCTTCCCTTCATTTATTTTTCATTGTTCAAGGTCAAGTCGGTCAAACTTACGCTGGCCTGCATCTTCAACACCGTGGCCGACCTGTGTCTGGGTCTGGTCCCCGTCATCGGCGACCTGCTCGACCTTTTCCACCGTTCTTACAAGAAAAATCTGGATATGATTGTCGGCTATGTGAACGACGACGAGCGAGCCATCAAAGATACCCGCATCCGCAGTTTGTGGATTATTCCGCTACTGCTGGCTTTCGGCATATTACTGTATATCGTCTACTTAGTCATCTGCAACATTATCTACTACTGGTAGGTTAGCCGCCTATGCCGAGCAAAGGCAACAAATAAGGGGTAATTATTGCCGTCAGAATACCGTTCAACGTCAATCCGAGACTGGCATAAGCACCATACTTCTGGCTGCGCTCCATTGCGGCAGACGTGCCCACGGCATGCGACGCAGTCCCCATAGAGAGGCCTTGCGCAATCGGGCTTTTCACCTTTCCCACCATAAGGACCTTAAAGCCGAAAACAGCCCCCAACAAACCGACGCAGACAACAACTGCCGCCGTTAGCGATGGTATACCGCCCAAGCCCCTGGTCACCTCCATAGCGATAGGGGTCGTCACCGATTTTGGGGCCAGCGAAACGATGACCTCGTTTGTCGCGCCCAGCCATTTGGCAACCAGCACCACACTGACAATGCCCACCAGGCACCCCACCAACTGCGACAAGAATATTGGTAGCAACTGCTTCTTTATCTGCTCCAACTGCAAGTACAGCGGAACACCCAAAGCCACCACAGCCGGCTTCAGCCAAAAGTCAATCATCATACCGCCTTTCTCATAGTCGGAATAAGGGATACCGGTCACCGAAAGGAAAAGTATCAGCATCGCAATCGTCACCAGAATCGGATTAAGCACAACCCAGCCCGAACGCTTCTGCAACAGTTTCGCCCCAAAGAAGAGGGCGAAAGTAATGAAAATCAGGAAATATTGGTTCTTAAGGAATTCCATACGCTTATTTTTTAGCAGACTTGCCACGTACCCACTGGTGGGTCCACCCTGTCACAACCAGCACCAGAGCGGTACTCACCACCGTAGCCAGCACAATAGGCACAAACTGGGCAGCAATAATATCGAAATAGAGCATCAGCGCCACACCCGGCGGCACAAAAAAGAAGCCGAGGTTGGCTATGAGAAAGTCGCTCAACCCTTTCACCCATTCCAGTTTTACCCATCCCAACTTCAGCAAAAGGGTCAACAACAGCATACCTATAATGCTAGAAGGCAGTTTGATGCCCGTTAGGAAAACCAAAAGTTCGCCTGCACCCAGGCAACCGAACAAAATTGCACACTGACGTACCATAACACTAAAACATATAGCCAAAGCAGAGCCACAAACCGAACCTCTCGGTCACATTGCTCCAGTTGACGTTCACTTCAGCCGGGCCAACCGGCGTTTTGTAGCCATAACCAAGAGCGGCACCATACAGTTTGTCGTCTACCAAGAATTTATTGATCTTATCACTAGAACAGCCATAGTTACCCACCCCGAATAAATAGTGGTTGTTGCCCAAACGACCCCTTAGAGTAAGGCCGACGGCGGCCACCTTGTTTTCGGTGGTTTCGAAATAGTTCACACCGGCAAAAGGGAGTTGTTGTGGCAGGTAATGACCCATTCCCGACACACCGCCAATCACATTCTTGTCGCCAAGCCGGAGTTGTTCGGCGGTATTCACAAAGCGTCCCCAAAGGGCAGGCACCAGGGTCAGGCGTTCCGTCAGAGGCATATTGTGTTCATACGACAATTCAAACACCGACAGCCCGCAGTCGTCGTGATATTTCACCCAGTCGTCGGTCAGGAAAGTATAGCGTACCGTCCAGTTCTGTCCCTTGTGCGGGTAGACGGGAGTGTCGCGGTTATCGAAACGCAGCGAGGCGTAATAGTTGATGTTTGTTTCGGAATCGTAGGCCGAAGCCTCCAAGAAACCTTTTGCGGTAGAGAATCCGGCAGAAGAAAGCAGGTGGTCGTAATTACGTTTCGCATAGTCGGCGGCCAGCGTCACCTTCATAGATTTCCAAGTGCGCAGGAAGGCCAAACGTGCAAACTGCTCGTGGAAGTCCCAGTCAAGCACACGCTTGCCTTTCGAATAAAGTTTTATCTCGTTGTAGCTGAACTTGTAAGTACCCTCAAGCGTCCAATGGCGCATAGGCCTGATAGAGGCGTTCAGTTTGCCGTAACTGCGTCGGCCCAGTCGCAACTGTCCGCCAAATGTTGGTCTGAGTTTCAACAGCGATTTATAGACACCGCCCACCAGCACCGAGGCCAGTTCCTCGTTATCGAGCCGCAACCCCGCCCCCAGTGTACAGCCATGGTCAGCATTCTGAATAACGTCTTCCGCTTCGGGTGGCACAGGCATACCCGGCATAGGCGTAATAAGCGTGTCGGCCGGAAGGTTCAAGCGTTCACGCAGGGCAATCAGTTCGTCTTTATGCTTATAACCGGCTTCCAGACCACGCTGCAACAGCATCTCGATGGCTTCGGTCGAGAAACTGGCGGCAGTGAATCCGTCGGCATTCACGTTAATGTGCAAGTCGATAAGCTTCATATTTTCGGGCACCTTGCTGTCGATAATGTTCGAAGTCATTTGCGACACCACATCAAGAGGCGTAACAATATCGTCGGCAGTGTTGGCCGTTTCGCTTTCCCGGTCAAGCGTCACCCCAATTATCACATCGGCCCCCATCTTTCTAGCTATGTCAGCCGGGAAGTTGTTCGCCATACCTCCATCAACCAACACCATGCCATTAGTATGGATAGGGCTGAACACACAAGGGATAGACATACTAGAGCGGATGCAGGTCGCAAGGTTGCCACTGTACATATCCACTTCCTTACCAGAAACAATATCGACCGCCACACAGGCAAAAGGCACTTTCAAATCGGCAAAATCCATACTGTCAGGGCAATTAGGTGTCAACGCCTTAAACAGGTTCAAGACGGCCTCACCACTCAGCACGCCGCCCTTCAGATGTCGTTTGCTGTTACGGAAAGCCGGTATAGTGACCATATACTGTTCGGCATTCTCGCGGGTGATAAAGTCCTTTTGGCTACGGTCCGACTCGTTCAGCAGCAGGTTGGTCCAGTCTTGGCTACGGTAAAGGCTGTCGAGTTGGTCGGTAGAGTAACCATAGGCATACAAGCCACCAACAATCGAGCCCATACTGGTACCTACAATATAGTCGATAGGCACACCAAGCGACTCGATGACCTTCAGCACGCTGACGTGTGCGGCACCTTTGGCACCACCCCCACTCAGCACCACGCCAACCTTCAGGCGTTTCGGAGAAGGAGCCGCCTCAACGATATTACTAGAATCTGGAATTGGAAGCAACGAGTCAACCGACATAGAATCGGGTACTTGTGCCGTTATCGGGCAAACAGAAACTGCCATCAGCAGAAAAGCCGACAACGCAAATCCATTAATTGGTAAGTTCATAAAAATGCTATTTTCTTCCTGCAAAATTAAAGCAAAAGGCCGAGGTTTCCCAAAAGAATAAAGACAACCACTGCTTACGAGCTCTGCCACAACAGGAACCATTGTGGTTAGAAAAGAAGTTATTGTCTCTTTTCGAATAATGGAGTAAATTTGAAGTGGCGTTTACCCCACAATGAGGTTTCCTCGAAATCCCATAACGGGTCAAACGTCCTGGAGGATAAGCTGTAGAATTTATAAGTCTTAGAATGAATAAACTATTTGCAACAGTATTTTCGATTTTAATTTATTCCGTATCGTATGCACAGGAGCTGATATCTGACACAATTGTAGTTAATGATACTCGTATTATACTAAAACATCCACAAAATTGTGTCGTACAAGATTTTCCCTATGAGGAAGGAACAATTAAAACATTAAACTTTAAAAACGGCAACATTTCCATATTTTGCGGCACCATGGTTAAGCTTCCTTTAGTTAGTACAAAAGAAATAAAAATAGACAGTGAATTTAAATTATTCAACGATGTAAGAATTATAAGGGGAGTCCATAAATGGGGACATTTTCGAGAGGATGATTTTATAAAATATGGGATTTCCATACTATATCAGAGCGTTTCGGAAGAGGAAGTCCCATTTTATGAAAACATTCTGAACAGCGCTATTATAGAAAAAATAAAATAAAGCCACAAAAGAATTACAGAATACAATCATCTATCCATCTAATTATCCCCCGTTTTATTCCATGGCCTTCAATTGGCTGTAAGCGTTGCTGATTTCTTTAAACTTTTCGGTAAGGATTTTCTGAAGCGCAGGGTTCTGGCAAGTATCGGGGTGATAGGTTTTAGCAAGTTGTCGGTATGCGTTTTGCACCTCTTCCTGAGTAGCGCCGTCTTCAAGACCGAGCACGGCATAGAACTGAGACATATCCTTAGCGACAACTGTTCTTTTGCTTCCACTGCTCTGGCTATATTCCTGCCTGTAATTGAAATGCTTACCACCATTCACCAGATTGGCATATCTGTACTTAAAGTAAGAAATATCGTGCTTCTTTATGTTCAAGTGAGGCAGAATGCCCAACAACACCGCCCACTCGTTGCCCGAAATCATTTTATCGTAAGCAACTATGGAAAAAAGCAATTCGCAAATGGCATAGCGGTCGTAATATTCCGGAAAGAAGCTGTTAACCTGACTACAGGCTTTTTGAATGTTCATTGCAGTGTATGCGCAATCTAAACCCGAAGCGAAAACAAGGGCTTCTGCATCTTTATCCTCATACATTTCATACGCAAAACCCCTCACCACCGATAGTTCTCCACAATACACCATGCCGTCAGCCCTAATAATATGGCTGATAAGGGTTGACATAGCTTTTAGTTCGGGTGCCATATTTTCATACACGTTAAAAGCCTCGCGTTCACTCAAGTCCATTTCAGTCTTGTATCTTGATTGTGATTTTTTCGACGCTTTTGGCATAAACAGCAAAAACAAAAGATAGGTAACACCTAAAACAAGAGCTATGTACAACATAAAACAAATTCAATTGATAAGAATTCACTAAAAGCGAGTTGAATTACCTTCGCCCGCCAACCAAATCAGCCAACCGTTTAAAACGTTCGGTCGAAAAATCTCTCCAGACACACCCCAAGACGGCAGCCCCTCCAAAAGCGAAGGGCGAAAGTTGGGGCAACGTATTTTCATCGACCCCGCCAAGCGCGATAACCTTTTCGTTAATCAGTCCCGAAGCCGAGGCCTTTAGCAAAGCAGCCTCCGAAAACGCGGCCATATAGCCTTGCTTGGAAATACTGTTAAAAATAGGGCTGAAAAACACATAGTCGTAACTAGCTGCTTCCGACAGTTCCTCGAACGAGTGACACGATTTACTAATCCGAACCTTCCTGACGCCCCTGTACGAACTTTGCCGGCCACTCAAATGGACGCCACCGACCCTAAACTCGTCAGTCAGTTCAAAACAATCGCCCAACGTAACGCGGTGCAAGTACTCGTCTGGCACCTCCCGCAAAATTTTACGGTAGGCATCGGCAGTAGCTTCAGGCTTACGCAGGTGCAACAGAAAGTCGGGGTCAGAAGCCAGCAATTCGGCTATTTGTCCTCCCTCTCCATCGTACAAGTCGGGACGGGTTATTACCACTAACTGCGGATGTTCGCATTTAAATATAGGCATACAGCAAAGCAGATTAAAACCCAACAAAAATAAGATATTATTTGTACTTTTGTAAACAAACATTACGGGAAATTTAGGCGGACGACCTATGCTGAACAACACCCAACTACTAGCTCTTTTGCAACTGCCCAACCTGGGCAGGAAGAGCATTATTGCCATGGCCGAATATGCCCTACTGACTAAAAAAAATGTAGGAAGCATTGCCGAATTCCACGAGTTTGTTACCGAATGTAAATCACGTAAAATAATTAGAGGCGGCACCAGTTACCTGGAGACCGAAATCAACACGGCCTACGCCTTTGCACTCAGTATAGAAGAGGCGTCAGAGAACGCGGACATACAAATCACCTCGTTCTTCGACAAGAATTATCCCGAACGCTTGCGCCACCTGAAAAAAGAAGGGAAAACCGACAGTCCCGTCCTGCTGTTCAGCAAAGGCAACCTGAAACTGGTTGACGAATGTCCGTCGGTAGCCATCATTGGCACTCGCACCCCTTCCATTGGCGGCAACATTGCCAGCACACACATTGCGGAAGAGTTTGCGAAAGAGGGATTCAACATTGTCAGCGGTCTGGCACTCGGTTGCGACACCGCCGCCCACAAGGGAGCGCTTAACGTTGGCGGAAAAACGACAGCCATCTTGGCCCACGGCCTCGACATGGTTTATCCGCCTGAAAACCGGGCACTTCTACAGGACATCATCGAGAGCGGCGGATTGGCCCTCTCGGAATACCCCCTCGGCATAAGGCC
Organism: Bacteroidales bacterium UBA3297; assembly: GCA_002362105.1. Lineage (GTDB taxonomy): Bacteria > Bacteroidota > Bacteroidia > Bacteroidales > Paludibacteraceae > Physcocola. The sequence goes on along the minus strand of DETD01000019.1, from coordinate 240,700 downwards.
GCAACAAATCTATTTTGTGGAGCGAGACCGGTTACAGGCCGGCATTTCCGACGCCACCATTGTGGTTGAGGGCAAAAGCACCAGCGGTGCCCGCCACGCTGTAAAAACAGCCATAGGAAACCAAAAGCCCACCTTTTACACCCAATATTCGGCCGATTTTGCCGCCAGAGAAGAGGACAGCCTGTTTGCCGACAGCCCCACCCTGCTTAAGGAAGAGAACCTTCTCGCAACAATCGGCCAACTGAAAGACGGCTTTTGCAATAAATAAACTCCAAAACGCTTTTTGATAAGTAATTACAAAGCCACAAATAGGCAAATTTTGCTTATATTTGCAAAATAAACTCATTCTGTGACTTATTCGGGTCACAGCCAGACTAATAGAGAGGAAAAGAGATGAAGAATTGGAAAGCCACCATTGTGGCCCTTTTACTATGTTGTTTGCCCTGCACAAACATTTTTGCACAAGACGCTGGCGCGTCCCTGATAGGGGCAGCGGCTGTCAGAAAGTTTGTTGCAACCGACGGACTACAAGCCGCCGGACTTGGCTATCTGGTGAAAGAGGTGGAAAGCGAGAACGTGATTGCCGAATACCAGTCGGGCTACAACCGCATACCCGCATCGGTCACCAAACTGCTGACCACGGCCACTGCTTTGGAAATTTTGAGCGACACATTCAGTTTTGTAACCAAACTCAACTACTCGGGCTATATTAAAGACTCGGTCCTCTATGGCAATCTTTACGTTGTAGGCGGCGGCGACCCCTCTTTCGAATCGGACTTTTTTTTGCACAATCCGGTCTTCGAACACATGGTTGCAGCCGTTGAAAGCGCCGGCATAAAGAAGATTGAGGGCGACGTTGTTGGCGACGCTTCCCTCTTTCAGCGCAACGGAGCGAACGGCGACTGGTTGCTGGAAGACGTAGGTTCGTATTACGGACAAACCCCAAGCGCACTTTGCTTCCACGACAACCTCTTCATGATTACCTGCACAGGCTCTGACACCACCCCGAGCGTGAACATAGAAGCGGTTCTGCCACGAACCAACCTGCTGAAAATAGACAACCAGCTAACAAGCGGAACGCCCGCCTGGTGGCACATCTACGGCGACCTTTACAGCTGGGACAAGACACTGCGCGGAAACATACCGGCCGGAAAGAAGACACTAGTAAGGGCAGAGATTCCCGATCCAGCCCTTTTTGTAGCCGACTCGCTGCGCAACATGCTCGACCGAAACGGCATTTGCAGCAATAAGAGCCGCTCGACCCTCTGGAGTAACGAGCGCGCACCCGAGACCAACACCATCTACCGCTTCTTCTCGCTACCGATGAAGGAGATTGCCAAACAGACCAACTACCACAGCGTAAACCTGTTTGCCGAAAACATGTTCCTCTATCTGGGGTTGCAGAGTTCAGAAATCGCCAACTACGATTTGGCAAGGGCGGCCGTGGCCAAATACTGGAACACGCACGGGGTGCCAATGACCTATACCCACCAAGTCGACGGTTCGGGTCTTTCAATGAAAAACGCCATCAGTCCGAAGTTCCTGACCGACATGCTCATCTATATGAAAAAGAAGAGCAAATATGCCGACGCGTTTACCATAACACTACCTACAGCCGGCAAACACGGCACCGTCAAAAACTTCTTGAACGGCACCCTTTTGGCGGGTAAGACATTCTGCAAGAGCGGAAGTATGGACCGTGTGCAGAACTTCAGCGGCTATGTGCTCTGGAACGGCAAATGGTATGCGTTTACCGTAATGGTCAATAACTTCGACTGCACCCGTAAACAAGTCCGCGCCGCTATCAGCAACCTACTGGTTGACACCTTCAAAGCCATAGGCGGACCCGATGCGGCAGTAAAGAAGAAAGTCCCTCAAAAAAAGCCTATAAAAAAATTGAAAAAATAAAAAGTTCTTCCATAATAAGAAGAACATTTGCCCGTTTAATATTTTATTCCTACTTTTATTCCCAAAAAGAAGAACAGAGTGATGAAGAAGATTTTTTTGTGTGTAGTTTCTGCATTCTTCGTTTGCCTATCAGCCTGTAAAGTAGAGGATTACAATCTGTCTGACATTAACACGGATGACCTCGAGCTGAGCACTTCAGTGGGCTCTCCGATAGGACGAAGTAGCATTTCGATAGCAGACTTGTTAAAGAAACAAGACGTCGCAGGCCTTGGCTATGACGAGAATGGAGTTGTTGTATTCACTTACGACAGCGTACAGCATTTTGAAATTGAACCGATTAAAGCAAATGGATTTAACAGTTTCCACTATTTTGCCGGCTTAGATCTGTTCGAAGACGAAATTGAAAAAACAGGTATTCCGAAAGATGAATACATCTTTTTAGGGAAGCCTATTCCCCTTACCCTTTCACCCAACGAAAAAATAAGAATTAAAGGGTATATTGCCGTTTCAGACCTTCTTAAAGACCAGGAGGTCCGCATCGACAGCATCATTTTCAAAGAAGCCCCTCTCCACGTTGCCCTGACCTCTAATATTGAGGGTTTGCTGGAAAACAGCACTATCAGCCTGATTAACGAGGAGAACGGATTCAAGCAAAACGCTAAGAACAAGGTCATTCTCGACCTCAGCAATACCGTATTAAGACTAGCCAATTCCGACAGCGTTGAAGTGGAATGCATCTTAACCATCAAGAAAAAAATCAACATCAAGCTTTCGGCTACCAGCTACATTACCATGCACATGGCTGCCGGCGACGGCACTTGGAAGTTCGAGAAGGCTTGGGGTGTGTTTAACGGCTTAGAGCCACAAATTGGCAACGAGGTCATACCTATCGACATCTTCGAGAAGAACGAACAAGATGGCATGAAGTACAACCTGCTGGTTGAAGACCCTAGAATCACGCTGAAAGTACAGTCCAACGTGGGCATTCCGTTCCGTTTGGGCGTCGACAAACTAGAGGCCACAAACAACAAGAAAACGGTTTCTGCCAAGTTTGAGAATGGCAAAAACACCTACTCAAAAGACTTGAAGTATGCGAAAAAGCCGGGCGACAACATCACCGCTCTAGACGTTACCTTCAACAAAAAGAACGGTGGCATCGACCAATTGGTCAACCTGTTACCGAACCAAGTTACACTCGCCTACAACTTCCAGGCGATTAACGGCGATTTGAAGGACGACAAAAACTACTTCATCACCGACGATGCCTACATCGACATGCTCTGCAAGGTTGAGCTACCTGCCTACTTGCGGAAAGGCAGCTACATTTTGGTTAGCGATACGCTGAAAGACTTGGATTTTGCCAAAGACTTGGGCGAAAAATACTCGTTCGAGAAGATCAAGCTCACCGCGGTTGCCAGCAACTCACTTCCTTTCGACGCGAAAGTACGTTTCTACTTCCTACAACAAGAAGAGGGAAGCGACGAAATCAGCATTATTCCTGACTCGAACATCAACAAGACCGTATCGATTGCTGCGGGAAAAGTCAACTCATCAAACGACATTGTCGGCAAATCGACCGCCACAATCGACTTGATACAGTTCAACGAGAAAGACATTCCTAGCTTGAAAAAAGCTAAACACCTTCTTATTATGTACGAGGTTGCCGTAAACGAATTCAACAAAGTAAAAGTGACACGCGACAACAAGCTCAGCGTCTTCTTGAAGGCATTTGCAAAAGGCAGTGTTAATATCGGCAAACTAAACGAGACTAACGATGAAAGCAATTAACACTCTATACAAAGCAGCCGCCACACTGGCGATTTCCCAATGTTTGTTCAGTGCAAATGCGCAGACAAGCACACAATACTTTATGAAATGGAATCCGCAACAACACCAGTTGAATCCGGCATTCCAACCAATAGGAAATTTCTATATCGGTGTACCCGGACTGTCGTCCCTCAACTTCAACCTGGGCAACAATAACCTGGTACTTACCGATGTGTTTCAGAATGTGACCATCGACGGGCAGAAAAAGACCGTGTTGTTCCTCGATAAAAATGCGAAAGCTGGTAGCATCGACGACTTCCTCGACGCAATGGGAAACAGCACACGCATTTTCTACGACCACCGTATCAACCTGATTGACTTCGGTTTAAAGTTCGCCGGCGGTTACGCCACCTTCAACATAACCAACCGTGCCAACACCAATATTCTGCTGCCTAAGGCCATTCCTACCCTTGCGCTGAAAGGTATAGAGGAAGGTGACACCTACAAACTGAAAGGTAAAGACTTGGCTTTCGACATTACGGCTTTCACCGAACTCGGTGTGGGCTACAGCCGAGCTATTGACGACAAACTGAACGTGGGTGCCAAAGTGAAATTCCTCTACGGTCACGGCAACGTGCACACCGACTTCTCGGACGTTACCATCAGCGGTAACGAAATGTTGTGGGAGTTGAACGGCGACGGTAGCGTTAAAGCCGCTATTCCTGGCTTAAGGATTTACGAGAACGAACTGAGCCAGATTGACAGCATGACTTACGACGAGGACACAAAGCCTAGCGAATTTGCAAAACCAAAAGGTTGGGGTTTCGCCGTTGACTTGGGTGCCACCTACAAAGTACTGCCAGAACTGACCGTTAGCGCAAGCGTGCTCGACCTCGGTTTCATACACTGGTCGAGAAGCCTGCACCGCTTTAACAAGGAAGGCGACTTCAAGTGGGACGGTATTACCTTCGACATTAACGACGACACCACCGACTACGGCATACAATACCAAGAGATGTTCGACGAAATGTTTAACGTTGAACAGAATCCGTCGTCGTACACCACCTGGTTGAACACCAAGTTCTTGCTGGGAGGTGAATACACCCTGTGGAACGACCGTCTGGGTCTGGGTTTGTTGGCTAGAGGCCAATTTTACCGCGGCAAACTGTATGGAAACGGAACAGCCAGCGTAAACTTCCGCCCTTGGAAGCAGTTGTCGGCAACTGTTGCCTACGGCTTGTTCGACGGCGAATGGAACAATCTGGGTGCCGGACTGAACCTGAATGCGGGCCCTGTCAACTTCTTCTGCTCGGTCGACAACATTCCTTTCAAATACGCCAAAAGCGACGGAGCCCTTATACCTTCAAACTCCGAGAAAGTACAAGTCTCGATGGGTATGAACCTCATATTCGGTTATATGCCGAAAAAGGAAAAGAAGAAGAAAGAAAAACAAGAAAAGACTGTAGAACCTGTTCTGGTTGAGGTAGTCGACACAACCGCCGACATGAACATTGTAAGCGACACCAGCGCAGTGAACACCGTCGATAAGATTGACTCGACCGTAATAAGCGACGTCAACCTCGGCGTCGACACCGCAAAGATTGAAGAGCCAGTCAAGTCGAAAGAGATTTCACAAGAGTTGTTGAACCTGCAACAAGAGGCAATAACCAAGATCAAGTTCTTGAACTATCAAGACAACCTGATTGCCATCAACCCTATGAGCTACCAGACTCTCGACAAGGTAGTGAAAGAGTTGACCAACGATCCGGATGTTAAAGTAGTAGTAGAGGCGCACTCTCCAATCATCAGAGACACGAACTTCACCTACTTCATGACCGAAGAACGCGCTATTCTGGTACGCAGCTACTTCGTTGAGAACGGAATTGACCCTAGCCGAATCTCTATAGTGGCAATGGGTGCCGACCGACCAGTCGCAAAAGGAAACAGCGCGGCTGCAAGAAAGGCCAACACAAGAATAGTTCTTATCTTCAGCAAATAACATTTCCACCCGGCCGACTAAAATACAGAGCCGGTATAAAACAAGCGGGGGCTGTCATAAAAACATGACAGCCCCGCTTTATTCGTCATAATACAACCGAAAAAAAACGGAATTGAGAAGAAAGGCACCCTGTTTTTTAATAAAATTTCCATTTTTTATTGGCAAAGAATATTTTTTAATGTAACTTTAAATCAATCAAAACCCTATTCAATATGAAAAAATATTTGCTTCTTTTAACGGGAATAGCCTCTATCGTTTTTGCAGCGAATGTCAATGCATCAGAAAATGAATCTTTCAGAATAATAACGATTAGCGGCAAAGCCGATAAGCATACCTATGTAGACCTAGGCCTTCCAAGTGGAACCTTATGGGCGACCTGCAATGTGGGCGCAAACAATGCAACCGAACCTGGCAACTTCTATGCGTGGGGAGAAACCGAACCCAAAGAAGAATACAGCTGGCAGACCTATAAATGGACCGGAACACAAAAGGTCATCAACAAATACAACAACAACCCAAACTTTGGTAATCCCGACAATAAATATGTGCTAGATGCAGAAGACGATGCAGCAACCGTTAATTGGGGTAAGAAATGGCGCACTCCAACCAGCGAAGAGTTAACAGAACTTCGCATCCACTGCAACTGGGAATGGACAAGAAACTACAACGGAACAGGTGCTGTTGGCCGCATAGGCATATCGAAAACAAACGGCAACATCATCTTCCTTCCTGCAGGTGGTTACCGTTTCTCAACTAACGTGAAGAGCGAAAATGAAGACGGTGGTTATTGGTCGTCAACGCTGTGCGAAAACTATTCCTACCGTTCCTATAGCTTTAACTTCCGCGACATCAACGTCGAGTGGCACCACAGCCGTCGTTTCAGCGGCCGTAATGTCCGTCCTGTCTTGATAAAAAAATAAGCGTTTCTTAAACGGGTGAAAAGGCGTTTTACGGACCAGCATTTTGCTGTTCCTGTATAAAACTGCCTTCAAAAAGAATTTAAGGGAAACCAACGTCCACTCTGGCTGGAAGAGCCAACAGAATGCAGTCCGCGCTTCTGTTTTTCAATAAATTATCGGTCAAACTTTAGCAAAAGACACTTTTTTAGTGTATCTTTGAAATTTGGCAAAGGGTTATAATTACTTTGAAAAACACGCAGGCTATATGGAACTAAAGGCCCTTAAATTATATATTTTCACTACTACATTATTACTGCTGTCGGTCCTTAAAGCGCCAGCAGCGACTGAGTATGCCCATTTCGTCCACTACAGTACCAACGACGGAATGGCTTCAAACAGAATCCTCTACATTGAGCCCGACCCCGAAGGACATTTATGGATTGCCACCGACTTCGGAGTAGACCGTTTCAACGGAAAAAAATTCAAGCATTACCAAGGCGACGGCTATGCAGAACTCAAACAAGAGTTCATACACTCTATCAAATACATCGGCAACGGCAAACTGGAAGCCTGCGGCCAGAACTGTTTTCTGCAAGAATACGACCTGAAAACCGACTCGTTTACCAATAAAATGCCGTCGGAGTGCGTTAACGAGAATGTAACTTCGGTGCTCAGAACCTACATTTCTGCCGACAACAACCGCTACATTCTCACCAATAGCTCGGGCATCTTCCAATACGATAAAGACAAAGGCGCCTACATCAACATCTCGAAAGACATTAAAGAATTGGCCCACGCCTTTGTTGCCTCGCTCTACATTGACCAAGACGGGCGCAAGTGGGTAGGTACTTTGGGAAAAGTATTGGTTTTCGACCGCAATTGGAAACACATTTTCTCTTACACCTCCAAGTCGAGGAAGCTCGGCGCCATCACGCACCTTACACCCTATGGCAACGGCGACCTGGTCACCACCTCTTATTCCGACGAAATTTGGATCTTCAACACGAAACACGAGAAGATCGACGACCCAAGAATCATAAACCTTCCCTTCAACAATGCGGCCGGGCTATTGCTTGACCATGGCGGGAAACTTTGGATTGCCACCGACGGCGACGGACTTTGGTACACGACCAACATGACGTCGGTCAACCCGACCTTCACCGAGGTAATTCCGTTCAACGCCAAGAACAACGAAATTGCCAAAATCTACGCAATGGCCGAAGACACGAAGGGCAACATCTGGATCGGCACCTACAACAGCGGGCTGTGGGGGTTCATGAAACAGCAAAGCAACCTGGTTTACTTTTCGGAACAAAAGGGATTCCCCAACGTTGTCTGCACCGGATTCTGCACCGACAAAGATAACAACCTCTGGGTCAGCACCGATGGAAACGGGCTCTACCAGGTTAAAGGTAACTTCCAACAAATCAACCGCTACGACCTGCCGTCGAAAAACCTGATTTCGATGGATAAGGCCAACGGAAGCAACGAAATGATGATTGGCACGTGGGGAAGGGGTGTTCTCTTGTTCAACCCCGCCAGCAAAACCACACAACGTCTGAAGTTCGGCCAACTCGGCAACGGAATCGACTACATGAACAACACCTGCAACCTAAAGAACGGTGACGCTTGGGTTTGCACGTCGGGCGACGGTCTGTACAGACACCATAATAACGAATGGGAGAAATGGGTACTAACGGGGAAAAAGAATTCAACCAATCCCGACATCTGGACCAAGAAAGTTATTGAAGGAAAAAACGGAACCCTCTGGATTCTAACCACAAATACCCTTTGGCGAATTAACGGCGAGCAGAAAGACGACCTGCTACCCGATTACACACAACAGCACACCCGTCACCCAAGAGTGGTGGAAGACGCCCTGCTGCTCCCGAACGGCGACCTGCTGGTTGCCACCACAAAGGGAATGCTGCACGTAAGTGAAGACGGTTCTAGAATCGACTCGATGAATTACGTGCCAAAAGTCCACTTTAGCATTGTGATGGCCGACGACGAAGGCAAAATATGGGCAGCCAGCACCAAGGGAGTAATGAACATCGACATTGCGGCCAAGACCTGCAAAGAGGTAGCCGGCAACAACACTGCCAGCACCCGCTACGACTTTTTCCCACACTCGGGCTACAACGACGGGAAAGGACACCTCTATTTCGGCACCAGTTCGGGCTTCTTTTGCTACAACACGGTAGGCCGTTACGAGGCCAGCCCTATCTCGTGGCTGTCATTCTCGGACCTCTACATCAACAACACCCGCATACATCCGTTTACCAGTGTTCTTAAGAACGGAAACATATCGACCATAAAGGAAATAGAGTTAGAGTACGACCAGACCAACATCAGCATCGATGTAGACCTGGTGGACTTCGACGAGCTCAACAAAGCCCAGTGCCGCTACCGCCTCATCGGTCTGCACAACGACTGGATAAACATGGAGAGCAATCTGACAATCACTTTCAACCACCTGCCGAAAGGAGACTATACGCTTGAAGTTGAAGCCTTCCGCACCAACAAGAAGGAGGAGGCCAGCGTTACACTACACATTTCAGTGCTGCCGCCATGGTGGGAGTCGTGGTGGTTCCGCCTGTTTGTGCTGGTACTGGTGGTTGGCTATGCCGGCTACAGTTTCAGGCAGCGCATCAACAGGATGAAGGACACCCAGCGCCTACTGACACAAACCGTAGAGGAACGTACCAGCGAACTGAAAAGCACCCTGACGGAAAAGAACAGGCTGATTTCAGTGGTGGCACACGACCTGAAGAACCCGATGTTTGCCATTGTCAGCTCGCTCGGCAACTGGCTCAGCAAGCACAGACACTCTAACGACCAGCAGCAGATAAAGCCGATAGAGGAAATCTACAACTCGGCCTCGCTGCTACAAAACGAAATGCAGAAACTGCTCGACTGGGTTCAAAGCGACAAAATCACCACCAACTGGAATCCAGAACCGGTCAACGTGTCGACCATTTTTGAGAACGTCATATCGCTGCTGGGCAGACAGGCACACATGAAGGGACTGACCATCGGGACCGACATCAGTCTGAGCAAATGTGTACTGGCCGACAGCCGTTCAATTGAAATTGTCATCCGTAACCTGGTCAGCAACAGCATCAAATTCACGCCACGTGGCGGAACCATCACCATCAAAGCCTCGGAAGCCGGCGAATATGGCGTAATAGAGGTAATAGACAATGGTATTGGCATAGACAAGGATATGTTGAAGAACCTGTCGGCCAGCGGATTCCACAAAACAACCGAAGGTACCGAGAACGAGAAAGGCTCGGGCATGGGTATAGACCTTTGCCAAACCTACATAAAGCGTAACAACGGAACGCTCCGCATCAACAGCAAGCCAGGCGTCGGCACCACTATTTGCATCCAACTGCCACTGACCGACCAAGAGGCCGACATCAACAACACTGCGTCAAAGTCTGTAACCGATATGGCAGAAATTGAATTCGACAGAAGCATTCTGGAAGGCAACACCATTCTGCTGGTCGACGATGACGAACTAATCAGGCACTCGCTGAGCGACACCCTGGGCAAATATGCGAAGACGATAGAAGGGTGCAACGGAAAAGAAGGGTTGGAAATGGCAAAGCGCGAACAACCCGACATCATTATCAGCGACGTGTCGATGCCACTAATGGATGGTCTGGAAATGGGCAAGAACCTGAGCAAGAGCATCGAGACACAGCACATACCGCTTCTTTTCATCTCGGCCAACAGCGATGAACAAGACAAACTGCTGGGCTTGAAGAGCGGCGCGGTCGACTACATCACCAAGCCTTTCAGCATGCCCGAACTGCTGTTTAAGCTAGGGAATATGCTAAGCCTGCGCCAACGCATCCAGCAGAAACTGCTCACCCAGATAATGGAGCAGCAAGCCAGAAACAACAACACGGCCGACAAATTGCAGCCGAACAAGACTGTGGGGAAGAGCGAAGAACTCGCACCTGACTTGAAGCGCTTTATGGACTTGCTGGAAAAGCACTACACCAACTGCGACCTCCAAATTGACGACTTGGCGAAAGAAATGTGCATCAGCCAATCGACTCTGAGTCGACGCATCAAATCGCTTTCAGGCAAAACACCTGTCGAGTTGCTCGCGACCTACCGCTTGAACAAGGCCAAAGGCATTCTGCTGGAATTCAAACAGAAAAACGAAGACATTCCAATTGCCGAAGTTGCTCTAAAAGTCGGATTTACCGATCCGTCTTACTTTACCAGAAGGTTTAAAGACCATTTCGGCTACACGCCTTCGCAAATAAGCGATTAAAAGCTATAAACTATTTCTAGGATTTTTTCGTGAGATTTGTTTTTTGCCGAATAATTCCGCATAATCTCCGAAAAATGAATAGCAGGGTTTATTAAAAAAAGCTACCTTTGTAATAGAAAAAAGAGATAGACACACAGTGTCTTAGGCTAAAAAATATGTAGTTAGTGTTATAGAATTTAGGTTCAATAAAAAGAACCGAAGAAGCCCCTCCGTTGTGGTAACGTGGGGGTTTGTTTTTATATTTACACTTCAAACGTATTGTAACAGGACAAACGGCTCTAGCATGATAGCAACACTTCCATACGTCCAACAAAAGGTCGACGAGTTCAACAAGCTGATATTCAAAAACCAGCTAGAACCCATACCCATCCATATCGGTTCATCGAAGACCCGTTTGGGCAGCATTTCCTGCAAACACAGAAAAACAGCGAAAGGTATTGAGTTTTATGGTTTCAAACTCACCATCAGCAAATGCTTCGATTTGCAGGAACGCGATATGGAGGACACCATCATCCACGAGTTGATACACTACTACATTTTGTCGAAACAGCTGCACGATTCCAGTCCGCACGGCACGCTGTTCAAACAACTTATGAACCACATCAACCAGCACTTCGGCAGAAACATCACCATATCGCACCGCAGTTCGTCAGAAGAACGGAGCGCCGACAAACGCATAAAGGAGCACTTTGTCTGCATAACGGAGCTAGAAGACGGGCGAACAGGAATCACCGTTTCGGCAAAGACACGCATCTTCGAGATGTGGAAATACCTGCCAAGGTTCTTCAAACTGAAAAAAATGACCTGGTACTGGACCACAAACCCTTTCTTCAACCAGTTTTCAAACGCCATAAGGCCCAAAATCTACCTCTACGACAGCAACAAACTGGAAGAAGAATTGAAGGACGCTAAGGAACTGGAATGCGACGGGACAACATTCCGAGTGAAAAAACACTAATCCGTTCCAGATAAGGGCAGAATGCAGTAACTTTGCCGATGTAAAAGCACCATAAAAAAATGAAATTAACCAAATACCTGTTTTTGATGCTGACCCTGGCACTGCTTACCGGGTGCGCATCGGTTAAAGGACTGAAAAATTTCGCCAGCTGCGATTTCGACTTCAAAAGTGTCTCGAACGTCAGACTTGCCAACGTCGATGTTTCGAACATAAAGAGCTACAACAATCTGAGTTTAAAAGATACCCCCAAGCTACTGGCAGCCTTTGCCAAGAAAGAGCTGAACCTGAACTTCAACGTCAATGTCGACGTAAAAAATCCGAACAGCCAGACCGCACGACTCGACGGTCTCGACTATATACTATGGATTGACAATGCGAAGATACTGACTGGCACCATGAACAAGCAGATGAGCATCGGGGCCAACCAAAGCGGCACCCTCGCCCTGCCATTCTCTTTCAACCTTTTCGACTTCTTTTCGGGTAAAAGTTCGAGTAAAATGATCAGTTTCGCCCTCGGTCTGGCCACAAACAGCGCCGACAACAGCCGTGTGAAAGTATCTATAAAACCCTACTTCGCAGTAGGGAAGCAGACGATAAAACTGCCAGCCTATGTGACCGTAGGAGGCGACAAAATAATGCCAAAACAATGAAACAGGTTTGCTCCTTCATTGCCAAATGGATGGGCGCTATAGTCCTATTGCTGGCTATTGCCGCCTATCTGCGTCCCTCACTGACCGACATTTTCGAGGCCGGCTGGATAACCCCGCTGTTAGGCGTTATCATGTTCGGTATGGGGTTGACCCTAGAGGCCGACGACTTCAAAGTGGTGTTCAGCCATCCAAAAGATATCGTAATCGGTTGCATTGCGCAGTTGGCCATCATGCCCGGCATAGCCTGGAGCCTGGCCCACCTCTTCAACCTTCCGCCCGAGCTGGCAATAGGCGTCATACTAGTAGGCTGTTGTCCGGGCGGAACAGCCAGCAACCTGGTGACCTATCTGGCCAAAGGCGATGTAGCCCTATCGGTCGGAATGACCGGCTGCTCTACCCTGCTAGCCCCCATCCTCACACCTTTTCTGGTATTGCAATTGGCGGGAAAGAGCGTAGAGGTAGAAGCCTTAGGTATGCTACTGAGCATTTTAGAAGTGGTTATAGTTCCAATCGTTGCCGGCTTCCTGGTCAAACATTTCTTCCCTAATTTCACCCAAAGAGCCGTTTCTTATCTGCCGGCGTTCTCTTCGCTAAGCATCGCCACCATCGTTTTCATCATCATCGGGAAAAACAGCGACAAACTGCAACATTGCGGCCTCCTTATTATTGCCGTGGTTGCGCTGCATAACCTGTTGGGGTTGTTGCTAGGGTTCTGTGTTGGAAAATTGTTGGGGTTGAAGTCGAAAAAGTGCACCGCCATCTCTATAGAAGTTGGTATGCAGAATTCCGGTCTGGCCAGCAGTCTGGCCAACCTGCATTTTGCCGCCTATCCGCTAGCCGTCATACCGGGAGCCATCTTCAGCGTATGGCATAACCTGAGCGGGGCATTGGTGGCAAAAATTTATGCGGCAATGAACGAAAAAGCCGCCCACACCGACTCTTTATAGGGGCCGAAGGGTTCTGTTACAGGCTGAAAGTACTGATTTCCATACAAAATCACTACAAATAGGGATATTTTATAAATGATATATACTCTATCTTTGAATTGTAAATAAAAACGAAGAAAAAACTTTAGAATAGATAAACAATAGAAGAAAAATAACAATTCTTTGAGAAAAGAAAACTTGCCACATAAGAAGAAAAAAACTGCCTTTTTTCAACCACACATTAAATTATTTATGAGGACAAAAAACGGTTGCTGGTATAGCAACCGTTTTTTATTTTCCCACAATTGCAACACCCACAAAAAAAGCGCGGCCACGTATTGGTCGCGCTTGCAGCACAGGATGAGAGGCTCGAACTCCCGACACCTGGTTTTGGAGACCAGTGCTCTACCGACTGAGCTAATCCTGTGTATTTCGTGGCGCAAAGATAGCAGAAAAAAACATCTTTCGCAAATTTTCGGAGGACTTGGTGAACAAAAAAAGCAAGGTGCTAACACAGAGGCTAACACCTTGCTCCAAACTATAAACGATACAAATTATTTAACGATGAAAGTCTTACCGTATTTCACGCCCTCTTTCGAGAGGTTAAGCACATAGCTATTATTAGGAAGAATGTTCTGCGCATCAACAGCCAAAGAGTTAACACCCTTCTGAACTTTCACAGACTTAGAACCACTCTGTCTGCCCGAAGTAGAGTAATAGCTGATTTCGGCATCGCTGTCTGAATCAGAAACGAACTCAACGTAAATTTCGCTCTGTGTAGCGCTAACGTATCTGATACCCTCGTCTTCAGCAGTCCGAGCCTGGCTGGCAGTGTAGATACCTTTCTCCAGAGAGAATCTAGCATCACAATTCTTGTCACCGACCATAGCCGCAATTCGGTATTCCTGGCCATAAGAAAGGCCAGCAGTCTGGTAGAGGCACAAATGGTGAACGTACGCATCCTCTTCACCGATAGGGCCATTCATCAACTGGGTTTCCGCATAATCTGGATAAGCAGCCTGAAGTGTATTGGCACTGTCGTAGAACTTGATGCTGATTTCCTCACCATTCTTGTCGTGAATAGGCACATCGACCAAGGTTCCACCCCACGACATTACCTCAACATTTTTCAGCAACTCGTCACACGCAACTTCGTCGATATCAATAATAGTGTCATGTTTCTCCAATTCATCCAAATCAGCAACAATAACACCATACTTCGACCATTTTGAAGCAACGTAGTCTTCATACGCCTCCTTATATACATGAATAAACAAAGAAGCAGAGTCAGTCGAGAACACATAATCAGCAAGAGATGGAGGAGTGAGAGGTTTTACATATATATTTTTTAGTTTTGTGCCACCAAAAGATCCCCAGCCCAAAGAAGTCACACCTTCTCCGATTGTTGCGGTTCTCATATTGAAACTATTGTCAAACGCATAAGATTCAACAAAAGCAACAGAATCAGGAATAACTACGTTGGTAAGACCAGAATACTGACAAGCACGCGAATTAATTCGCTCAACCTCATTTGGAAGAACAAGATGCGTGAGTTTAGTACAATACGCAAACATATCATAGCCAATCTTTCCTTCAGTAGTATTATATCCGTTATAATAAGAATCTCCACCACTAACAAAGGTTGCCTCAGACAAATCTAAGTAAGTAAGGGATTCCTGGTTTATCTTTTGACGAAGACATTTTACATCTGAACCATTAAGAGGCCCTGAAATTTTTGCTTTGACTATAAGTGTATTCAACTGTTCGCACAGTGTACCAGCCTCTGTCAATGTGATATTGACAGAACCACCATCAACTTTTGGCACATCGTACAAATTGCCTTCCGCATCAACCGCCTTAATTACAAAATTCTTATTCATAACCTCAGCAGTCAGTTCAAAACTCTTGTTGTTAGAAGCGTAAAGCAGTTCTCCATTTTCATCGAGTACTATGAATCCAACACCCCCGGTCCCTTCCATTCCGAACACGTTGTTGGCCTGGGCATAGACATACGATGGAGCAATACCAGCTCCTGGCAAATAATCGGTAAATTGACCCAAATCGCCACACGAACCGACCTTATCGTCTGAGTCTAAACGGTTTTGTCCTGCTATAGTGAGGAAATCGGTTGTCTTTAAGTATTCAATTCTATCCTCAATAAACAAGATTTGGCGGTTCTTCTTCGGATACTTAGCAATTTCGGCCAAAGTAGCGTCAATTTCGGCCTGTTCATTAAGTATGTGTACTTCCCCGTAATCGTTAATTACAGTATCGACAGGCTCAAAGAAGCCCCAAGCCTTGAAGAAGTCAGTCAGGTCTTCTTGGACAATTTCACAAACCTTGCGAACAAACTTCAGCGAGCTGTTCTTCGTATTGCCATCCTTCTGTATCGGATCTTCACGAAGCGCCTTAAACAATTCAGGATAGAACGAGGTGTTGTGCTGTGCCTGATGGTAGTATAAATACAATTGGTAATACATACGCGTCATGCTCCAGATATTTCTTCCCCAATAAGGGACATGATATGCGTAATCGTCCATGGTTGCTGATAGAGGGTATCCAGATGTCATAGTTCGACCTTCAAGGAAATTGTTCACATTTGAGAAGAGATTGTTTGAAACCTCGGTGCACCCCTCCAAATTTATTGCTTTTTGGTTCGTATGGCCAAATTCGTGCGCTACACACCAAGGAGCAAAACCTTCACGTTCTACATTGAAGTATTTATTCACATTTTCAGGAGAGAAGTATGCTGTACGATAATATGAAGCGTCGGCAGGAACTCCTGGACTATAAACAGTGTCTTCAATAGCCCAATGGAGATTGTTGTAATAACCAGGGAAGAAAGATTCGCCACCTTCAACAAAATAAGGGGCTTCTGCACGACCACCATTAGCTACAAATTCTGTAATACCCATCAAATAATACTCACGCAATACAAGGCTGTCGAATCGAGCCACACTGCGGTCAATAGAATCTGGCCAAAAACTTCGATAGCTTGAGGTATTGAAGTTCATAGCCGTATACTGACCCTTCACAGTGAATTTGTCGTAAGTGGCTTTTTCCAAAATAGCCCGATAATCAGCTGCGCTATGGCGTGAAATATCGTAATAACCATTCACGACACCACCTTCTATATGGATTTTGACAGATGGCCATTCCGACACACGCTTGGTCATTGAAGAAGTGTTTGCCGTATACAATATATAATAAATCGCATCTTTTTCACCTTCAATCTTATTCAAACCTTTTTTAAGTTTAATACCTGACTTAGCATCATTAATAAGGTTATTACGGGTTTTTCCACAAATAAAAAGGCTTGCGTCAGAAGGAGTATCTTGATTCACAAAAACATAGAGATAACCATCGGTTGCACAATAAATACCAGTTGGATTTCCCATATAAGAACCACCGTGAATCAACAGTCTATCATGCCAGTAATTGGCGTCACTGAAGGCGCTGTAAGAGTTGATACGGAATTCTTTCTCGTAAGCAGCCCAATTGTCGTTCTTTATCTTCAATGCGACGTCAACCAAATCTGCTGGTATGCCATCGGCGTTCAGGACAGAAATGAAAGCAGCATCGCTCATGCCAGCATATTCAACCTTCAAACTGGTACACGCATTGTCTTCGAAATAGCCCATAAACAACTGATGAACTGCGCTGTCTTCGTCAACAATATCCTCTATATCAGCAATAATGGCACCAAAACTGTTCCACTTCGACTCTGAATAATCAGAATACATTGATTTAAAAACGTGAATAGTAGGGGATGTAGAAAACAAGTAAATACCAAAAGAAGGAATATACTGGGACTTAATATACACGTCTTTTACACTTGAAGACCAGAAAACACCCTGTCCGAAGCTAGAAACCCTCTTCCCTAAAGTTACCGTTTCCAATTTCTTGCAGTATGCAAACGCATCCATTCCCAACGAGGTAATATTATCAGGGATCACCACATTAGCCAGACCTGTTTTCGAGCATGCATTTTTACTGATGTGCTTTACAGAAGTAGGTAGAGTAATCGACTCCAAATTAGAGCACTCTGTGAACATAGCTTCAGGCATTTCGCCATCTTTTGTGGTAAACTCTCCGTAATAGGCGTCACCACCACTTGCAAAGGCCGTTTTTGAGAGGTCAACAGAGGTTAGGTTTCCTTCGTTAATCATCTGACGCAGGTATTTCACGTCAGAACCATTGATAGAACCGCTTATAGCGACATCCGTAGCGGAAGACGACAAAACGGTTGACAATGTTCCCGGAGTCGTCACTTCAACGGACTCTGCCATGGCCGACATTGCAACGACAGACGTCGCACAAGTCGCCACCATTCGGGACAACCATTTAAAAATTACTTTTTTCATATAAACTTTAGTTTAACAATTAGGTATTTCCAAAATACTTTTTTGCCACAAACGGCAGAACTCCGTTTATCTACGTCTAGAACACAAGAGTTCTTTCCCCAAACCGACGTACGTTGGAAAATCCGCTACGTGGTTCAAGAATACAGATTTTAGTTTTCCACTCGAATTTCACCGAACCCAGCATCTGCAGCCACAAGGCACTGCGGAACTCGAGCAGCGTTCACACTCAGTTTAAGTGCATACCATATATTACTAAAAGTCAAATTATACAGCACAATCAGATAAGCGGTAAAAGTTGTATTTTCAACCTGGCTCATTCGACAAAGTTCAGGAAACTAAATCAAACATCTTATTAATAAAGAAACGATTAGCCTTCCAGAAACAACAGAAAACCTACTTTTTATAACGCTTAGAAAACAACATCTCCAACAGGAGAAATAACGAACGGGAAAATGCAAAAACCGTGCCACCCGGCAAGAAGAAGCACGAAAAAGGAGAAAAGTGAATCCACAACTGTTTTTCTGCAAAGGGAAGTAGCTGCAGAGCAATCAAATTGCAAAAAAACGGACAAAAATGAAGGCGGTTTTATAAATTTAATTGGTGTTGAGCAAGATTCTACCTATATTTGCAATAATGTTGTCCCACACCAAGGGGCACCCAACAAGCATATCGTTCAATTAAGAAAGGAAACACAGAAATATGGCAAAAGAATTGGATTTAGACTGGGCGAACCTGAAGTTCGGTTACATGCCTACAGATTACAACGTTCGATGCTATTTTAGAAACGGTGAGTGGGGAGAAATTGAAGTCAGCTCTTCCGACACCATCAACATGCACATGGCCGCTACCTGCCTCCACTACGGGCAAGAGGCGTTTGAAGGTTTGAAGGCCTACCGTTGCAAAGACGGCCACATCCGAGTCTTCCGTCCGGAAGAGAATGCGGCACGTTTGCAGAGCACCTGTCGCGGCATCTTAATGCCAGAGCTTCCAACCGAGAAGTTCGTCGAGATGGTGAAAAAAGTCGTCCTTTTGAACGAGCGTTTTGTACCGCCATACGAAAGCGGTGCAACCCTCTATGTGCGTCCTCTGCTCATCGGCACAAGCGCGCAGGTGGGTGTACACCCTGCAACAGAATACCTGTTCATTATATTCGTAACACCAGTAGGTCCGTACTTCAAAGGTGGTTTCGCAACCAACAACTACGTAATTGCGCGCGACCACGACCGTTCGGCTCCGCTTGGTACCGGCATCTACAAAGTAGGTGGTAACTATGCGGCCAGCCTTCAGGCCAACAAGTGGGCCCACGATCAGGGTTATGCCTGCGAATTCTACCTCGATGCGAAAGAAAAGAAGTATATCGACGAATGCGGCGCTGCCAACTTCTTCGGTATCAAGAACAACACATATGTCACTCCACTTTCAACCTCTATTCTTCCTTCTATCACCAACAAGAGCTTGATGCAGTTGGCAGAAGACCTCGGTTTGAAAGTTGAACGCCGACAGATTCCGGAAGAGGAGTTGGAAACGTTCGAAGAGGCCGGAGCATGCGGCACTGCTGCCGTCATCAGCCCTATCGGCGAGATCGACGACCCTCTGCTTGGCAAAAAATACGTCATTGCCAAGAACGGCAAGCCAGGCCCTGTCAGTGAAAAACTTTACAAGAAGCTGATTGCCATCCAGTATGGCGAGGAGCCTGACACTCATAATTGGGTTACTATTGTTAAGTAATGTTTTATATGCTAATGTAATGGGTGCGTGGGGGATTGTTCCTCTACGCACTATTTTTTTAGGGGTTTGACTACCCGTAGAAAAAACAAAAGAACTAATTTTGCATTGCAAAAAACGGAGCCCCCTGGTTAGGGTTCCAAACACAGTAAAAAAACAAGAAATGAACATCATCATCATCAATGGTCCTAACTTGAATCTGTTAGGTAAACGCGAGCCCGACATTTACGGGCACCAGTCGTTTGAAGACTACCTGGAAGTACTGAAACAACAATATCAGAACGTCAACATTTCATACTACCAGTCGAACATTGAAGGAGAGTTGATCAACATCATACAGGAGACCGGTTTCATCTCCGACGGCATTGTACTGAACGCAGGCGCCTACACCCACACCAGTGTGGCGATAGCCGACGCCATCCGTTCCATTAAATGCCCGGTTATCGAAGTGCACATCTCCAACACCCACAAGCGCGAGGAATTCCGTCACAAATCGTACCTCACCGCCGCTTGTCTGGGCACCATCCTGGGCTTCGGTATGGATTCCTACCGCTTGGCCGTCGACGCGCTCGTCCACTTGAAGGAAGAGGCCGACAACGACGACAGCAAAGAATAAGCCCATAGGCAAAAACTTACTCACGCTAAACCACAAAACAAAACCGACAAAACATGAGCATCAGGCCACTAGTTGACAAGAAGACGAAAATCATCGCCACCATTTCTGACTTTCGTTGCGACGTTGAGTTAATCCGCCAACTTTTCGAGAACGGAATGAACATTGTGCGAATGAACACCGCCCACCTCACTCCGGAAGGCATGGACAAGATTATCAACAATGTGCGCGCGGTTTCCGACGAAATCGGCATCCTTATCGACACCAAAGGGCCTGAAGTCCGCACCACGGCTGTCAGTTTGGAAGACAAGCAGGCGAAAATCGACATTGCCAAAGGCGATGTTATCCGCATCTGCGGAAATCCCGACGGGCTGACCACCGCCGAGTGCATCTGCGTCAACTACACGCATTTTGTCGACGATGTCAATCCCGGCACGCACGTGCTGATTGACGACGGAGAAATAGACCTGCTGGTAACCGACAAAACCAGCGAGTATTTGGTATGCGAAGCCCAAAACGATTCGCGCCTGGGCAGCCGCAAAGGCGTCAACGTTCCGGGTGTGCGCATCAACCTTCCGTCTGTCACCGAGCGCGACAAGCAGAACATCTTGTTTGCTATTGACCGGAAGATTGACTTTATCGCCCACTCGTTCGTCCGCTCGAAACAAGACGTAAAGGATGTTACCGACATTCTTAAACGCAACGACAGCCACATAAGGGTAATAGCTAAAATAGAAAACCAGGAAGGCATCGACAACATCGATGGCATTATTGAGGCAGCCGATGGTGTGATGGTAGCCCGCGGCGACCTTGGCATTGAAGTGCCGCAGGAAAAAATACCGGGCATCCAGCGTATTCTTATCAGAAAGTGCGTTGTGGCCAAAAAACCGGTAATTGTCGCTACCCAGATGTTACAGTCGATGATTAACAACCCACGACCAACCCGCGCCGAGGTGACCGACATTGCCAACGCCATCTTCTACCGTACCGACGCCCTTATGCTCAGCGGAGAAACCGCACAAGGCCGCTACCCGGTTGAAGCCGTGCGCACCATGGCGAAGATTGCCGCCGAGAGTGAGAAGACCAAATTGAAAGACAACGATATACGCATACCGTATAACTTCGAAGACAACGATATTGCCTCGTTCCTGGCCAAACAGGCCGTTGAAAGCATCGAGGCACTAGGCATCAAAGCCCTCATTACCGACAGCCACACGGGCAAAACCGCCCGTTACCTGGCCGCCTACCGTGGCGACAAGCCGGTATTGGCAATGTGCTACAACGAGCCCGTCATCCGACACCTGTCTATCTCTTATGGTGTTATTCCATTCTACCAAGAGCGGAAAGAAAACGAAGACAAGCGCCACTACTTCCTACAGGCGCTACGCACACTTCTCGACAACGGCTACCTGCACCTTGAAGACAAGGTGGCCTACTTAAGTGGAGGCGGCAAGCGAGGCACAGGCGCAACTTTTTTGGAAATTAACACAATTGAGAATATATTTGCAGACAAATCGGGAGTCACCCAACTTTCATAACCTACAGGTTGGAGGTTTTTGGCAAGAAAATGCCATAGATGCGCAATAGAAACAGAACGAACGGATTAGTTAGGACAATAGAGAATGGAATTTATTGAGGATATCGAACATTTTGAGAGTGAGGGCTTAGTCCTTACCATCGGATTTTTCGACGGCGTTCACGCCGGTCACCGCTACTTGATAGACCAAGTATGCTCAACTGCGAAAGAAGAGCGCCTCAAATCTGCCATTTTCACGTTTTGGCCACATCCACGCATCACCCTCAACGAGCACTACAAACCCAATCTGCTGAATACCATAGAAGAGAAAAAGGAGTTGCTGATGTCTTCTCCACTCGACTATTGTGTGATGACCGACTTCTCGATGGAGTTGGCCAATATGGATGCCCACGACTTTATGAAAAACGTGCTGAAGGAAAAACTGAACGTCAAACACCTGATTATCGGCTACGACCACCGTTTCGGACGCAACCGCGAAGAAGGTTTCGACGACTATGTGAGACATGGACAGGAACTGGGTATAAAAGTCACACAGGCGGACCCTTATTCCGACAACAACTACACCATCAGTTCCTCTTTCATCCGCCAGTTATTGGCTGTTGGTGAAATAACTATGGCCAACCACTACCTCGGCTACCCTTACTCTATTTCGGGCACCGTTACCAAAGGTCAGCAAGTGGGGCGAACTATAGGCTACCCTACCGCCAATCTGAAACTGGACATCAACAACAAGTGTCTGCCTAAAATTGGCGTTTATGCGGCTATGGTGGAAGTAGACGACAAAAAATACAAGTCGATGCTCTACATTGGTACACGACCAACAACACCAATTGCCGACCTCAGCATCGAAGCCCATCTTTTTGACTTCGACGGCGACCTCTACGGCAAACATATCACCATCTATGTGGAAGACCGCGTGCGCAACCAGCACAAATTCGAGGACCTGGCTTCTCTGAAGAAACAACTTCAGAAAGATGCCCGCATGGCTCAAAAAATGTTGATGAGGTTCTAAAAACAGATCTCATAAATACCCAAAATGCTTCAAGTGGTCCTTGAAGCATTTTTTATTATCCTAGCATCAATTGGGCATAGCCATCGTTTATTTAGGTGGCACTGTCGAATCCGTTTCGCATTTTTAGGTAAATCGGGATAAACCCTTATTCAATAATGCCAACCTATTACCCCTCCGGTTCGCAATGTTCACCATTCGACAACGTGTCTTTGTCCCATTTCAATGGATTATTTACAATATATTCGGAAATTCGGCGATATTCCGTTTCATTACGGATAATATGGTCGTGGTAATTGTTCTGCCATAAAGGATTGTTTTTGTTGAATTTTTTAATCCCGTGCAATCGTGGTAGAGACGCACGGCCGTGCGTCTCTACGTTCCCGCCATCAACGTTCCCGCCATCAACGTTCCCGTCATCAACGTTCCCGCCACCAACGTTCCCGCCATTCCTGTTTTGGGCATTAACGGCATCAATCCAATCGTCAATACGGTTTATTGATGACGATTTAAATCCTGCCACAAACGACGAAATTGATTTTGGTTCACGTTGTGCAATACCATACGCCGATGTTTGGGCATCCTCCTTTACAGATTCCTCTTTATCTAATATCAAAATGGCGTGTATATGATTGGGCATAATTACGTATCCGCCCAAATATAATTCTTTACGCAATTCAAATGATTTCAGAAATTCGGCATTAACAATTTCTCCAATAGGGTTTAAAATCATCTGTCCATCAACAATTTTCCCAAATAGGTGTTTGCGGCCATATGTGACAATCGTAATGAAATAATGCCCGCTTTGGGCATAATTCCATCCTCTCAACCGGTTTGAGGAAATTCTGTATTTGTTTAGATATTTGTCCGAATCGTTTGAACCCATCCCTCTACACTTTCTGTTCGTGATAGTATGAAAAATTGATGGCTGTCAGGCACATCTCTCGGTCGTTCATTTTGTCCTTCAAAGCATTGTTGGGCAACTTATGGGCAATGGTATTTCAACATATAACGAATATCTTTTTCATAAGTGTATTTTTATTTGTAGGCACTACATTAGAACCATCTATTTAGTTTGATTCCATAATCGACACCGTGTCAGTATTCATCAGTTCGCGTATCCGGTCTTTTTCGCCAACAATCCAAATCACGTCTCCCGCCTGGAACTGAGTTCTCACATCGGGGTTCATCATCGACTCGGTATCACGTTCAATGCCCACCACCAAACACTTGTTATAGTCGCGGATGCCGCTTTCCAAGATAGTTTTGCCAACCAGCGGATTGAATTTGGATATTTCCAGCTGTTCAAGGCTGACCTCCTGGTTCAACGGTTCCTCTCCAACACGCAGTTTCGACTGGAACATGCCCTCAATTTCGGCCAACTGTTTGTCAGAACCAAGCACCAGCACCTTGTCGGCAGGGAAGAGCTGTTCACGTCCGCCCGGGATATTGATACGGTATGGACCCCTGATAATCGAGACCACATGAACCCCGTATTTGCGTCGGAAGTCGGACTCAATCAGTGTTTTTCCGCAAACAGGACTATCGGGTGCGACCTCAAAGCTCGACAGGTGCAAGTCGTAGGCCTGCAAACGGCTGGAGAGGCGCGCATTACGGAATACCTGCCCGGCCTTTATCTGTTTGTCGGCCTCGTATTCGCGCTGATTCAAATTCGAGAAGAAACGACGCTCAAGACGGATTGAATACATCTTGAGAAAACGCGACGAGAACATGGCCATAACCAGTATGGTAGCCAAGGCGAACAACATACCCGTTGCTGTGTTATACGTTTTTATGAGCAAAAACACTACAAAGAAAACAGCCAACAGGAAACGCACCAACGACAAGGCCATAAGCGGCGCAATGTTGGTCTTGTTGCTAGCCAGCAGGAACTTGTATTCGCGCGAATGGTTCTTTTTCGCGATAATGGCACGCAAGAAAGGCGCCATCACTAAAATGGTGGCTACCGCCAACGCAGTCTTCGGCCAGAAGCCCATCTTCGTCACCATTGGGAGCAAATACTTGCAATAAACCAGCAACACGAACACGATGATGACCGAATACACCCCCACTATACGGAAGATAGACGACAACAGTTGCTGCCACATATTCTCGTTATGCACACTGACACCCGCATTCAGGTTGGTACGTTCCAAAAACAGTTTCTGTTTTGGGGTCAGCTTGCGGTCGAGGAAACCATAGAACGGCATCGCCGACTTCATGATGAAAGGGGTAACGAAAATGGTTATTACAGACACCGCCACTATAACCGGATAGACGTACTTGTCTAACAAACCCAAGTTGGTTCCCAGCATGGCGATAATAAACGCGAACTCGCCCACCTGGGTCAAGCAAAAGCTAGACTGGATTGATGTTTTAAGGGTCTGACCCGACAACAGGAAACCGCACGATGCGAAAAATATCTGCCCGGCAACCACAGCCAGCGAGATGACGACTATCTCGAGGGTATACTCACCCAAAATCGACAAGTCGATCATCATACCCACCGACACGAAGAAAACTGCGCCGAAAAGGTCCTTCATCGGCTTCACCACCTTCTCAATACGCTCGGCCTCTACCGTTTCGGCAAAGACAGAGCCCATGACAAAGGCGCCAAGTTCGGAAGAGAAACCGACATAAGTGGCCACAATAACCATCAGGAAGCAGAGGCCCAACGCAATCACCATAAGCGTTTCGTCGTTCAAGATATCCCTCTTTTTCAAAACCTTCAGCAACGACGGCAGAATAAAGATGCCACTCAGCACCCACAGCACCATAAAGAAGGACAACTTTGCCAAGGCAAACAGCAGTTGTCCGCCCTCAAAACTCTTGCTGACTGCCGTGGTGGAAATAATCACCAGCAACAAGATGGCGATAAGGTCTTCAAAAATAAGCACACCAAGCACCAACTGGGTAAACTTCTGTGTACGCAGCCCCATATCGTCGAAAGCCTTCATAATGATGGCCGTGCTCGACATGCTGATCATACCACCCAGCAGCAGGCTGTTGGTCAGGGTCCAGCCCAGGACAAGTCCGACCAGCGTGCCGAAAATAATCATACCGGGAATAATGACTACGGCGGCAATAAGGGCATTGCGCCCCACACTCAGCAACTTCTTGAAGCTGAACTCCAAGCCCAGACCGAACATTAGGAAGATGACGCCCAACTCACTCCAGGTACCTATATTTGCCGTATCGGCCACATCGGGCGTCAGATGAATCTGCCGGCTGATAACGAGACCCGCCATAATATAGCCCAAAATAACCGGCTGTTTCAGCCATTTGAACAAGATGGTAGTCACACTCGCAGCAACGAGGATGAGGGCCAAATCGGAGACTATAAGTGGGAATTCTTCCATAAGGATGTCTGTCGGAGGTGTTTATAAAAATGAATTGCTATACAAAAATAATAAAACAAGCCCAAAGGAATAGTATATACGGGCAACGAAAATCGCCTCTACCGGCAATTGCCGGTAGAGGCGATTTTCATTTTTTATAGCGGCAGACCTCAGTCTACCACATCGAAGCGGTAACCCTGCCCTATGAGCCACTCAATGGCCTTTGGCAGCGCATACCGCAACCGTTCTTCACTTTTCAGCGAATCGTGGAACACGATTACCGAACCGTTACGTGTAAAACGTTTCACCACGTTCAGCACATACTCGCCCGAAAGGCTCTTGTTGTAGTCGCGGGTAACGACATCCCAAAAAACCACCTTGTACTTGGGCGATATGGCCTTCCACAAACGTTTGAAAAACTGTCCGTGGGGAGGTCGGAACAAATGCGAGTGGATATAGGCGTCGGCCAGTTCCACATTAGCCACATAGTCGGCCGTCTTCATCTTGAACCCCTGCACATGGTTGAACGTATGGTTACCTATACTGTGCCCGGCATCTTTCACCATTTTGAAGACATCGGGGTGTTTGCGCACATTGTCGCCCACCATAAAGAAGGTAGCCTTGACGTTATACCGGTCCAACACCTCCAACACCCATGGCGTCACTTCTGGAATAGGTCCATCGTCGAAAGTCAGGTACACCGTTTTTTGCGACTGCGGACAATACCAGAACCCGTAAGGGAAAAACTTGCGGAAGAAGCGCGGAGGGTGTTCTATAAACGATAACATGCCTTCTTACTCCTCTTCGTCTTCTGGCATCAATTCAGGTGAAACCGTGTTGACTACATACTGGAAAGCGGCGTCAGAGGCTTTCAGCGCATCTTCGCAACGTAGAGCCAGATTTGTACGGCCATACTGCTTGGTTAACGAATTCATGGTCTGCAAAACCCTACGCTGTCTGGTGAACTCGCTATTGGCAGTACGCAACTTATTAGGTTTCAGGGTAGACAACCAGGTCACAAACTGAGCAGAATTATTGATGATCTCAGAAGCATACTTGTCTGCGGTCGCAGTCTGGTTCAACCGGTAGTAGAGGTCAACCATACCCAGGTCGTACTCACCAAGTGGCACTGTCGAGATTGGCAGCTTGGTCAGCGCATAGTCGAGCACAGCCTTCGCACTGTCGCGCTTGCCCTCTTCATAAAGGTCGCTTGCCAACATAACGAACATATTGCGGAAGGTAGAGCACATACGCAGGTTATTCTCCTCGAGGTAAACGTTAGGGTCGCTAGCGTTGCCGAACTCGAACTTCTTCATCATATTGTTGTACATGATGTCGGTCGCACAACGTCCACCACAACGGTAAGGCATTACACGGTAAGCCATACCCTCGAGACGGAAGTAAGGCTGCAAGCCCAACTTGCTTTCGCTACCCACGGTAACCGCATAGTAGACAGGGCGCTTCCAGTGGTTGTTAGCCAGCATGTCGAGGATGAAAATCTCCTGCTTGCCAAGGTAGCGCTTGTTCGACAAGTCGATGTTGATACGGTAAGTCTTCAACCCAGGCAGTTTACTGAGTTCTTCGTTTTTCTCGGCATTGCTCAACTTCTTGTTGTTCAAGATGGCTGTCTGCTGGTCGAAACGGAATATGTTCAATTCATTGTGAATCTTGGCAGGATCGGCACCGGCATTATTCACAGCCTCGGCTGAGTCTACTTCCAAGAAGAGGTGCGAACAAGGGACAACGGCTGCGTCTTCGTTCGACATACCCACACGCTGCTTGATTTTAGCCTGCGACTCGCTGCTGGTCAGCAGAGAGATTGCGTCTTTTACGCTGATAGCCTGTCCCTGGAACAAGTCGACAACATAAGCCACATCGAGTTTGCCCATTGAGTAATCTGACTCTTTAAGCGACAAGTCGAAGCCCTTTGAGTCGTAAGCATCGCGTGTCATTTGGGCAACGTACCATGCCATCTGCAAGTAGCTGAGGTTAGCCACACGCTTGTTCTGGTACTGTGCCTTCAACGAGTCGTCTTTGCAGTCACCTTCCACTTCCTGGTTGTACCAGAGTGGGAAGGTATCGTTATCGCCATTGGTGAAAATAATGGCATTCGGAGCCAGCGAGCGCAAATAGTCGCCACCGAAGTCGCGGCAGGTGTAGCGGTTCGAGCGGTCGTGGTCGTCCCAGTTCTGCTGTGCCATCAGCACAGGAACACCCAGACAAGCCACAGAAGCAATAGCAGCGGCCACCTGAGGGTTCAACCATTTCTTTATCAAACCGTATATAAACATAACGCCCAAACCAATCCAAATAGCAAACGCGTAGAACGAGCCCGCATACGCGTAGTCACGCTCACGAGGCTGGTAAGGAGTCTGGTTCAAATAAACCACAATAGCCAAGCCGGTCAGCACGAACAAGATACAAACCTGCCAGAACGTCTGCATGCTAACCTTGTTATTCTTGTCGTCGCGGCCAAACTGGTACAAGATACCGAGAATACCGAGGATAAGCGGCAAGAAGTAATAGCAGTTGTGTCCTTTGTTGTTCTTCAACTGGTCTGGCATCTGGTCGGCATCGCCACCAACAAGCAGGTTGTCGACAAACGGAATACCGCTGCACCAGTTACCGTGCACAATTTCGCCGTGGCTCTGAATATCGTTCTGTCGTCCGACAAAGTTCCACATAAAGTAGCGCCAGTACATAAAGCCCACCTGGTAGGTCAGGAAGAACCTGATGTTGTTGAGCTGGGTTGGCACATTAGCAGTCTGTGTCTGGCCCATATTCTGGTAAACAATCTGCTTGCCCTTGCCAACAGCGCCCCACTCTTTGTATGCGCTGACGTGCGAGCCCTGACGGCTGTACATACGAGGGAACAACATATTGAATTCAGGACAGTACTTGTAATCTTTCTTATGGTCGTACAGTACATAGTGGTCGTCCTCACTTTCGTTTTCCTTGATGGCTTTCGCATAGAGGGCTTCCCCTTCTTCAATGTCGACACTCCACTGTCCGTTACCATTGTTCACACGGTGATAGTCGGCAGCATACGACTCGCCATAGAAGAGCGGACGGTCGCCATACTGCTCACGGTTCAAATAGCTCTTCAGCGAGAACACATCGTCTGGCGAGTTCTCGTCCATCGTCGGATTAGCCGCAGAACGGATAACTAGTGGGGCATAAGTTGAATAGCCCATCAGCACCATTGCGCAACAAACAAGAACAGTGTTGAGCATAGGGAGCTGCACGCTTTCGCCATGCTTGTGAAGGACATAAACCAACGCGCCTACCAACAAGAGGGCAAGGAAGATATGCTTGCCGGTTCCTGAGCCGAAGAACGGAATACCCAGCAATATGATGGCTCCTACGAAGACACCCAACACGGTAAGGTGCTGTTTGCTGCCGCGGGCTACGCTATCATTAATCAACGCCTTGTTTTCGCTGGTAAGGACAATTCCACATACCAACAAACCGATAAGGATAAGCGCATAGACCACTACACCCGTGTTGTAAGGCAAGCCCAATACGTTGACGAACGCCAACTCGAACCAACCGGCAACCTGGGCGAAGCCCGGAATAAGACCGTAAAGGATAGCAACCAAGATGAAACAAGATACCACCAGCGCAACAATAGTGCCCTTAGTAGACGGATTCTCGGTCTTGCGGTAATAGTAAACCAATACCAGAACCGGAATAGAAAGCAGGTTCAACAAATGCACACCGATTGACAAACCCATCAGGTAAGCGATGAGCACCAACCAACGGTTTGCATAAGGTTCGTCGGCACAGTCTTCCCACTTCAACATACACCAGTAAACAACGGCGGTAAACAGTGAAGAAGAGGCATAAACCTCACCCTCGACGGCCGAGAACCAGAACGTATCGGAGAAAGTGTAAGCCAATGCGCCTACAACACCGGCACCCAGAATGCCGATAATCTTGCCCATTGAAACTTCGCCTTCGCTCTTGAAGACCTCGTTAGGCACCTCAATGCGGCGGGCAATATGGGTAATAGTCCAAAACAAGAACAAGATGGTAAAACCACTACAGAGAGCAGAGAAGGCATTCACCATCATCGCCACCTGCGAAGGGTCGGATGCGAACAAAGAACAAATACGGCCCAGCATCATAAAGAATGGTGCACCAGGTGGGTGACCGATTTCCATTTTGTAAGATGTAGCAATGAACTCGCCACAGTCCCAGAAACTGGCTGTTGGCTCAATCGTCATTAAGTACACTGCACAGGCAATGGCACAAACTACCCACCCGACAGCGTTGTTTAACTGTTTAAAACGTTTCATTTATATTTAAGAATTCTTTTGTATTCTCTTTTATAAACGCCTTTTACGGCAATTTGATTGCAAATTTACTCAAAAATGTGAGTTAAACGCCATTCAATTTGAAAATATATGCAACGCAAGTCTTCTTATCGTCCCGAGTCGGGCACGTCTCCTATCATTTCAAGGTGCATTTAGCACAAAAATCACAGTCGAAAGCGAGTAAATTGTTCGCTTATTGTAAAATATTACAAAATATAAACAGAAACACACCATATTTCCTCGTTTTTCCCATTTTTTCACACATTTTTGCGTGTCGGATACTATATCTTTGCAAATCTAACAGAGAAGATGATGACAGACCAAAACAAATATGAGGAATGGCTTTCGTGCATAGCGAACACACGACTGGTCTTCAATTCAATTAGCGAGCTCGAACACTTTTTAGAGGCCCCAAGCATACACAGCAACGGCATAAAGAGGTGTTTCACATCATTTCAACGCCTTCGCTCCGCTTTTCGCGACCTGGCGTGTGAAATTGACGAACAAACCGACGGCAACCTCGATTTAAAGACCATTCTGATCCAATATCAGAAGTCATGGACATTTTTCAGGGAGAATTTATCCCGCCGAAGCCATCCGTTTGAAGTGGCACTGGAACTTCTGAGATACCACTACCCTCCATACTTGCGCAACAACATCGGCAGGAAGAAACAGGCCATTTACCGAGCCGTTGAAAAGCAGCACATCAGCGTGCCCTTTCTCATTCTATTCTTGCTGAAGGGACTTCCCGGCTACGACTCAAAGAATGGAGACGTCACAGACATTAACGTTCTTTTTGAGAAGGTGCTGTCGCTTCTCGAAAAATTCACCGAAGGTTGCGATATATACGCCAAACTGCCTAGCATTATTGCCGCCCGCGAAGAACCTAAAAAGACTAGGCTTTCCCTCCTATACCATATCACCTCCATTTTAAACACCTACGAAGCTTATAGCAGCCAAGGCAACCTTTACGAGGCTAGCGCTGAAATTAAGAGCAGAGTGGTCAACCTAGATCTCTCTGGCTATTGGAATGAATGCGACGGAAAGCTACAGAACACCACATTCTGGGAAATAGAACCGACAATAAACGACGGCGCCTATTTCGCCACTTTTTGGCAAAAGGATGCAGGTAACAACTTGACCGGCACCCGTTTCACCCTCTTCCTTTATGAGCATGATGACGGGAGTCTTATGGCCTACATAGTGCATCCCGAAGCCATCAAGAACCGTATGAAGGGAATTCCCTACACAGACAAAGACCATGTTTGGTACAATACCGATTTACCAGCAAACAAAACTCCGCTTAAACTTCCATTCAGAAGACTAATGGCTTCGTCGGTTTGGAAAGCGAACCTCAACTTGACACGGATAACCGACCAGAAAACCATCGACATTTACGAGAACTGGTTCAAAAACTGCAACATCAAGAAGCCTTATAGTCATTTGGAATACACGTTTTTCCCCGAAATTTATGCCATCACACAAGACGACATCTACCTGTTAACCGAAGACGAGCAGGCTTTTTATAAAATTCCCAAATCGTCATTCGATGGATTCGAGAACATCCAGATAGAAGACAACATCGGACTTATGGAAATGGATGGCAAGACCTACTTCGCCTTCGACGAATTCCTAATTTACCTTCCTGCCACAAACCACACCATGAAGAAATACGGAATAACGATAGTCGATTCCATTAAATAGGCGACAGTACAAAAGTCCGTAATTTATTTATCCACTTAAAATTAGCGTATGGAAAACAAGAAAACTTTCAAACAGAGAATCAGACAGATTTGTCTCTATACAACACTAACAGCCATTGTGGTTGGAGGATTAGCCATGGTGCGTTTCCTCGCATTGAGTTTTGTATTTGTCCGTTACGTCCTCTATTTCTTACTTACAAAAGCCATTGCTCACTTATTCCGCAATTTCGAAGGTATGACTACCATAACACTAGTTTTAACGTCAGCCCTTAATTATTTGATAGGAGGATTCCTTTTCGGTTTCCGCACAGTAAACAATACCATTGCAGACCACTGGATTGCAATTACCCTCATATCCGCCTGTCTTCTTTCTATTCTTTTCTATGAAGACCTGCAACCCCAGAAAACAGAGGATTAACGATTAAGATGCGAACATAAGTAAACCACAAAGGGAGGCAGGACTAGATTCCCGGTCTCCCTTGCTTTTTGCTCTTCGTATTCTTTACAAGATGCTCCTCTGCTGAGTTCTGTCACACTTCAGATTGTTCTGCGGAGACACTTTACTTTTATTTACAGAGAAGTCATTTCTTGTAGTTGTTCATCTATCAGAGTTTTCTTCTTCAGCAATTTCTCTAATTGTAATTTTGCTTCATTCAGTTTTTGTTCCTTTTGATCCTTGTTTTTAACAATCTCATCTATTTTTTCTTGAAGCGGATTAATCAATTCTTCGATAATTCTAGACTTAACCTTTTCTATTACCTGATCTTTTTTATCGTATATTGTTTCTAAACATCCTGTCACATCTATATTTCTCATTTCGTTAACATGTTTATGAAGTTTATTTTGGACTTCTCCATGACTAAACGCATTACCCAATCCACCTAACAAGCCCCATGTAGCACCATTCAAGAAATTATATAACAAGTCTCCAAATCCATAGTCGCTATCATCAGAAGAATTAGGGTAAGAGAACATGTCATTATCATCCAAATCGAAATTGATTTCTTTCTCAATACTTTTAATAAAATCACGAGAATCAAAGTCTGGTATAAATCTCATTAAAACATCCTCCGTTTCATTAAGAAACTCAGTTATTGGTTGTTTTATTTTTGTTTTAGCTTGCAATATTATAGTTTCCGTATCTCTCTTTAGAGTTCTAGTAACCAATGTTTGAGTTTCTCTTTCAAGAGCTGGAAGTATCGAATCGACAGAACTAAATCTCCCTAAGTCATCGATAATACTATCCATTTTTCGACATGAAGATTCAACACTATCTTCTAATTGATTTCTTCCCTTTCTTACAATATCTTTAAGAACTTCCTCAATATCATCACCTAGTGACTCTATTTTCTTCTGTAATCGACGATTTGCCTTGGTTATGTTTGACTGTCTTTCTTCTAACTCGTCGTCAGGTTGACTATACGTATTTATAAGTATCTTATTTTCATTGATACCTTTCTCAATATCAGCCAACATCTTATTTCCTGCTGCCAAAATAGAATTTATTGGTTTCCTGAATAAGATCTCTTCCTTCTCTGTCTCTACAACCTTTTTTACAGCATTTATCAAATCGTCAATATGGCTCTTCTCCCTCATTTGAGGTTGCCCCGAAATCTCAAACGTTTCACAGTTCCTTTTCCATGCAAAAGAGTATGCATCATTTGAGTTTACCTTTGACATCGGTAACTCGGAAAGCAGAGCCATTTCTGCAGATAGAGGTATTGGCTCTGCAAATTTCAACACATCTACAAGCAAATTGTCATTACATTCTTTACATGCCTTCTCTAATTGCTCTTTGACATAATTTTTAATCTCATTTTCTGTTTCTCCGTTCTCAAAAGGTATATCATATTTATTGATTCCAATAAGAACCCTTCCGGTTCCACACTGACCGACATTCTTAAACAATATATCTCTATCGGTAGCATCAAAAGGTCGTCCCGCATAAAGCATCAACAAGACAACATCAGCCTTCTTTAAGAAAGCCTTTGTTCTTTCTTCTCGGGAAACAATAGGGTCGTTGAATCCTGGCGTATCAACAATTTCAACACCTTTTAAATACTCTTTAGGATAATAAATGGTAACAGCCTTGGTGATAGACACAAACTTTCCATCAGCCCCCACATATTCAATCAAGTCTTCAAAAGTATCGCTTTGAGTTTTTCCTAAATAGGATTCAAGTGTTGTCCCCAATTTCGAAGCCCTATCCACTAATTCTTTAGCTGCTTTGATTTTAGATTCCTCTAAAGTGTTTCCCGCCACACTATCTAATGAACGAGATGCTTGTACCTTTTGCTCTTCCCACTCGTCTTTAGAATAAAATTCAGCTGTGATACTCTTTTCTTTACCATACGTGATAACAGACAAAGCAGCAGTCATTGGGGTTGTTGCAGCAGGCAAGACGTCATCTTCAAATACAAAAGAATTAAGGAAAGTAGACTTTCCGCATTTCATTTGACCAATCACGCCTATGGTGAGAACATCTTTATTAATCTTATCAACTATTTCTAATTCTCTTTGTTCATCAATCCATCCGAATTCCTTTGCTTTTCTTGTTTGTGCAATTAATCGGGTCTTCTTTTCCTGAAGTTGTTCAAATAAATTCTGCGCCATACTTTACTTCTTCAATTCTTTTATTTTTTTCTTTAATAAATCCGTACGATCACTTAGACGATACCAGTTCGTTCTTTCTTCTGCATGAGCATTGTAAGCTTTTTCTAATTCTGACCTTGCGTCCATCTGTGAGTTATACAAGTCATATAATGCTGTAGTTCTTGCATCAGATATTGTTTCTAACAAACCACACATTCTACGGTACTGACCCTGAGACATCTCATAATTGTCTTTGCTGAATATATGTGTTTCGAAATGCGGTATATTTGAAACAGTCTCACAATCTTTTTGAAGGTCGCTTATTGCCTGATTATACTGGTCAACTAAAGCATTACATTTGTTGAGTAATTCGTCAGCCTTTTGTTGCTTTTCTTTTACAACTCGCTCCTGTTCATTCAATAATAAATCCATCTCCTCTTGCAAGAAGTTCAAATACCCTTCTTTCCGTTCATCATGAGATATTGTTTTTATAATATTCATCATATCAGACAATGAAGTTTTTTTCGAGAAACGGATAACTTTATTTACTTTTAAACCTGCATCTGTAAGGGTTTTCTTAATAAGTTTTTCCACTTTATCCACATCAGAAGACGCCTTTGAATCAACTTTATTAATAACCACATACAGAGGTTTCTTCAAATGTTTCTTTATCAAATCAATAGAAGATCTATTTACAGTGCCATTGTTAACATCAAACACCCAAAACAAAGCATCGCATTCATTAATCACACCAATTGTTCGTTCCGCATCCTCTTTATCATTAGAATTAAAACCAGGCGTATCAAGAATGCTCAATCTGTCAAGATTGGAATTCTTATAAGTCATTACGAAATACTGTATCAAAGAAGATACACCTTTCACCTGATCTAGCACTTCTTTACTAACTCTTTTAAATGTATTCTCTGAGATTATTTTGAGTTCGTTATTTGGCGTCACAAACTGATAAAAGGTACCCACACCTCCCGATATATAAGTAGGTATGGCAGTTGTCGCTTTTGTACTAACAGGCAATAGTGGTACATTCGGATCATCTTGAGACAGCAATCTGTTGACTATTGATGTTTTTCCCGCAGAGAATTCTCCCACAAACGCAATGGCAGTTTTTCCTTGTATCCACGATTTCTTTGCTGTAATAGCCCAGCCTTCTAGGCCAGAATTAAAAAGGCGTTCCTTGCAATCGTCCGATAAGTTCTTCCTTAGGTTTGTGACCGTCGTTTTTAAGTCATCCTTGATAAAATCCTTTAAACCGTCTATCTTCAAATACAAAGATGATATTGAAGTGTCACTCGTTTGTTTAGCAGTCAAGATTTCTTGCACAAATGCTAAAGAGTCAATTTTGATGTTAAGTTCCTTTTCCTTATCATCTAATTCTTTAGACTTTGTATTTAAATCTTCTTCAAGCCCCTTCTTTTGACGAGTTTCTTTATCTAATTCGTCCCTTAACAATAAAATCTCGGAATCTTTCCTTTTTACTTTTCCCCTCCAATCATCTATTTCATCCTCGAATTCTTCATTTTCATCCTCTAAAGTTTTAATTTTCTTTTTAAGATCATTTACTTCAGATAATTTCCGTTTAATATTCTCGTCAATAACAGAGTCTTCTATCTTGGAATTTAATTTTGAATCTAAATCATTGATTTTTTGGTTCGCTTCATTCAATAATTCCTCATATTTTGACTTCATTTCCTGTTGCTTATTTTCCTCTTGAGACAATTGACTAGTCAAAGTCTGTATTCTTGCATTAGAATCTTCCAAATTTATTTTTTCAGATCCTTTTACTTCTTTTTTACTTGATCCAAAAAATAACCTTCCCAAAACAAGTCCAGTCAAGACAGCAATTGCAATATATATTACCATATCTATGGTCATCTCTTTATGCTTTTAAGTTTTTGATCTGTTCTTCATAATTAGCACAAGCATCCTTGTACTGTTTGAGTTCTCTAAGCAGATCTTCATTTTGCGACACCAGCTTCTTAATCTTCACTTTCGCATCTTCCAATTCATCTTCTAAATCGTCTTTTTCATTATCGGAAGACTTGTTCGTTCTCTTAAGCCTATTATTCTCACTTAGCAAATCCTCTATTTGTCTCTCAGCCTCTTTATATCTCTTTCTGAGTTTCTCATTTTCGTCACTCAATGAATCCAACTGTCGTTTTATATCATTTGATTTTTCTGTTTCTTTTTTGTCTATAAGTTGTTCTTTT
Source organism: Bacteroidales bacterium UBA3297 (assembly GCA_002362105.1). GTDB lineage: Bacteria > Bacteroidota > Bacteroidia > Bacteroidales > Paludibacteraceae > Physcocola. The sequence continues at coordinate 203,880 of DETD01000019.1, read as the reverse complement.
GCAAGCATAGAGCCAGCACCAATTGCCGCTCCGATTAGAAAATCCATCATACTCATTTAATTCAATATGTTAATAATGTATTTTTATAATTTCTCAATTTTGTCTTCTTATTTTCAAACTCGGATTTCTGTTCCACCCTTATTCGTTTTAAATCTTCTATTGCATTTGTCATCTCTGACACCATATCAGAAGCCTCCTTATGCAAAGACTCCTTAAATACAGAAAGTAAAGATCTTGTTATACTTTTCACTTCAGATTTGAATCCTGGTAACAAAACCGAGTCCATATAATCGTGTATAGCTCTTCTTCGTTGTGGTTTTGCCATTGTTCTTTCTGTAACGAACCCCACCATAGACTCCACTATACCTTTACTAGAAGTGTTCTGACTATTAGTGATTGTCTGCTGATTGTTATTTTTTAACATAGCAGTTGTCCTTTGGTTAGAAATTATACTACCTATATCGGAAGCCGTGTCTGCAACATCTAATGCCGTTTCTGCAGCAACTGTCTCCACTGCAGCGCCTCCAATCACGGGTGCAGCAACAGCAACTGCAGCTATTGTGCCAACAACTTTGACTCCTGTTGCTATAGCTCCATCATATTCGTGTCCTAAATTATTTAGAGATAAGTTATATGTCAGCCCGTTAACAGAATATGAACTTAAATCAACATCTTGTAACGACCGTAGATTTACTTCACTATCGCTATTTTTACGTTCCTTAGCCTTTTCTTTTAATAAATCCCTTACATCGTCTTTATATTCATTTATTACCAATGTTGATGTATTGTTAATAATAGAAATAGCCTCCGAATCATAATTTGAGTTCGAACCAGAAACAAGACTCTCCAATTTATCGAATACTATATCCTCAAATTTCCTACACGTATTCAACTCTGTATCAGATAAATCCATTTCCAGATTATCGAGCAATCCATCTATATTTTTATGAAGTTTTTCTAATTCATACTTTTTCTTCCTTAATGTATCTTCAACTTCTTTGTCATCCTCAATTGAAGCCAACAATTCATCAACCTTATTTGTCAGGTCTTCGGCTATAATCTTTATTCGCTGTTCATTGACACGAATAAGAATGTCGTTTTTTTCCTCTTTTATCTTCTCAAACAAATCATACAACTGCGACAAATCATCATTATTAGCAGAAACACAAGAAATATTTTCAATTCCAATGTATACATTTTCACTTATATATTTTTTTGCATCTTCAACATCCTGCGCAGATTTTGTGTCACATTTGGTTAATACCAAAAAAACTGGTCTTTTCGATAAAGACACCGTGTTAACAAAATCTATCAAAGATTTTGTTATTTGTTGATTGATATCAGAAACAAGAAGGATACCATCGGCATTTGGCAAAAATTCCACCAAAGTTTGCTTATGTTTTGGATCAGGAGACGATAGTCCGGGAGTATCCACCAACACTGTTGTATCTGGCACCTTAGTAGAGGTATCGAAGACAGTAACTACTTTCGCATCATTAAGGTTTTCGTTCTTTAATTCAGATATTTCCGAGTACAGTATTTCCTCCCCACTTTCTGTCAAGACTTTTGCACAACATTTATGGCTACCAAAATGGACTTCGTATATTGTAGCAGTAGTAGGCTTAGTTGCCGTTTCTAATTTCTTGCTATCTGTTAGGGCATTAACCAATGTTGTCTTTCCTGAACTAAACTCTCCTACAAGCGGTAAAATAAGAGGACAATTGCCATTGTTGCTTTCCTCAATCTTATTGAGGTCTTTCACAATATTATTAAAGCCTAAATCATTGGCAATATCACGCAAAACTTGTATTTTTTCCATAACAATTTAAAATTAGTATTGAATTAAATGTAAACAATTTCTTAAAATTTCTCACCCCAGTCTTTCCACCACCAAGTCCACGGTATTCAAGCAACCTGCCTTCTTGATGTCGATGCCATACATGCGCATAAAGGCATCAACAACAATCTGTCCACCATTGGTGGTTACAGGGTTACTCATACTTTGCGTGACTACTTGAACACTCATGCCCGGTTCGATTAGGATACCGTTGCACTGCCTGCGGTACTTGGTGGTTATCTTAAATAGTGACATATCATTTTTTATTTTTTTTGCAACGTTACACAGAAACGTACTATCATACCAAAATTCAAATTCCACAAATAGATTCAAAATTGTAAAATGCTTACATTATGTAGTTCTATACAATTCGGAAACATTTTGAAAGCTGAGTTCTACGTAGATAGTATCAAATCATCCGATACTACACAAAAGCCTGTATTTCAAGACAAGTGCATTCATTTTTTACCAGACAAATTTGATGCGCAAATCAAAAAAAAAAAAACAGACTTCCAAATTTCAAGTTAAAAAACTACTCACTCCATATCACTTTTTTGCACTTCTTTTCAGGTAAACAAACAGCCTTCTTCAATCCTTTAAGGTCGGCATTCCAAAGCCAACGGCCAGTCTACTCAAGCGGCACCGCCACCCCTAACTGGAAGCCCAGATTCTGGACCGAAGAGGTGCTTTCGGGATACCTGAAAAAGGCGTACCCTGCATTCGAATAAGAATAGTTAAGGCCCGCACTCACTTCATTCTGCGATTTGCAAGAATAATATACCGAAATAACAGCATTAACAGTTGCCCTTAATTATTTGATAGGAGGTTTCCTTTTCGGCTTCCGCACAGTAAACTTCAGTTTACACTACCGTCAAAAACAATATGGGTAGCAAGAAATACAGTACCAGCAATATAGGCTAATGATGATGTTAGTAGTAACCACATAATCAAAATCTCAATAAAATCAAGATAAAAAGGTCACTATATTATAGTACTCTCTTTACTTCATGCCATCATCGAGTTGCTGACGGAATATCTCTGTCTGTACCTCAATTTCCCTTGCGAGTTCTTCTTTTGTAGGCAGATATGGTATGTATTTGGCTTGAAAGATTTGTTTGCTTCCGTTTAATACACTGTATCTTGCCATGTCCTCGCTAGTTTGAGAACAAAGTAGCAGACCGATGGTCGGGTTGTCTCCTTCGGTTCGCTTCAGTGAGTCATACATTCTAACATACATATCCATTTGCCCTACATCTTGGTGCGAAATCTGTTCGGTTTTAATATCCACTAGGAAAAAGCACTTGAGGATGTAGTTGTAAAATACGAGGTCAATATAATAATCACCCATGTCGGTTCTAATGTGCTGTTGGCGTCCAACAAATGCGAAACCTTTGCCCATTTCAAGTATAAACTTCTGCATGTGGTTGATGATGCATTTCTCTAGCTTGGTCTCCGTATAATCCATATCAGTATTCAGACCAAGGAATTCTGCGACAACAGGGTTCTTGATAAATTCAAGCCTGTTATACTGCATGCCAGCTGTCTTATGGTGCATCTCCTCAATTACGGGCTGCTTGTTCTGCGAAAGTAGCAATCTGTTATAGTATTGCGATGCTATGTTCCTGTGCAGGGTTTTCACAGACCATGTCTCGTTGAAAGCTTCTTTCTCATACCATTTACGGGCTTCCTTGTTCTCGACACGTATTAGTTCACAGTAGTGGGACCATGGAAGTAGAATAGATTGTGGAGATGGCGTCTCCACAATTTGAGGAAACATCTGATAGAACTTCATATACTTATACAGCGAACTTCTATCGAAACCCTTTCCATAAGTTTTAGTGAGTTCTGCAGACAGTTGGAACATCACATTCTTGCCATACTCTGCTCTGTCCTTACCATCGAGGTTCTCTTTTGCAATTCGTTCTCCAAGCTTCCAGTTCCTAAGTGTTAATGCCACATTAACTGCCCGGGCGGCACTCTCATGGGCTTCTTCCACTATGTGTGAGACGTCGTTCAGTAAAGTTTGGAATTCCAGCTGGGATATAACTTGAATAGAACTGTTTTCAGTATTTTCCATATTACTTAAAATCACGAAGGTATTTATAAATTAACATCCTGACAAATAAAAGATTATCAGGGCTTTCATAGATCACAATTTTCACCTAATCTGGCGTTGCTACAAAAAAAGCAGCAATGGATAATCGCAAATATAAGTATTAAAAACGAGAATATTTTCAATTTCGGCGGTGAATACCATATAGCCGAATAGTTTGACGCAACAATTGGCAGAACCATTGTGAAAACATTGGGGAAACGTCGCTCTATATCGACTTGCTCACATCATTTTTTTACACTTCATTGGGGGACAATAACAGACTCTTCTTTTCTTCTGAACATAGTCTAAAAACAACGGCCTACTCAAGTGGTACCGCCACGCCTAACTGGAAGCCCAGATTTTGGACCGACGAGGTACTTTCGGGATAGTTGAAAAAGGCGTAACCCGCATTCGAATAAGAATAGTTAAGGCCCGCACTCACTTCCAGATAGTGCCCAACAAGATAACGGCCGTGGATTCCCGCCTTAAAGGCGCTGCCATAGGTGAAATCGTCGTAGATATACACCCAGTGTTCGGGTCCCAGCGCCGGATTGTGTGTATCGGCCTCCACATTGAACGACAAGGTCTGCCCCATTCCGTACAACACTTTTCCGCCGACCAACACCCGGCTGCAAACCGGCACGTCGAAGTAGATGCCGGGCATAAACTGGTAGGTTTTCGCCTTGTTCGACTCGAAGGCGACATAGTGAGCCTGCACACGGTTGGCTGGCACACGGAAGTAATCTTCGTCTAACTCGAACTGGTTGAAGAACATGGAGGTTTCGCAGCCAAAGCCCACATAGCGGAAGGGGAAGTACGCCCCCTCGAGGCTGTAACCATAGCCTATTTTATGGTTGAAGCGGACGAACTGCTTTTCGAAGGTCGCAGCCGGATCGGTACACACGCCCAACGAGTTGATACTATTTCCCCACGGCGACACGTGCGCATTCACCCCGATGAAGCTGGGGTTACGTCCGTAGTAAGAGGGCCGCCCCCGGCGCGGATGGGCAAACATACATTCGGCCAAGCCGTAGCCCAAATGTCCGGAAACCAGTCCCAAGCCTGCCCCCGCCAGCACATCGCTGGCCCAATGCTCTTTGTTCAAGATGCGGCTGACGCCAACCAAGCCGGCCAACGTATAGCCACCAACACTGTACCAGATGCTCTTTCCGCCATACTCGCGGTGCAGCAGTGTGGCCCCCGTAAAGGCGGTAAAGGTATGACCCGACGGGAACGAGTTGTGGAAGTACTCGTCGTTGGGGCGGGTCCGTCCCCACGTGTTTTTCAGCCCCTCGGTCAAACCAGCCGTAATGGCGGCAGAGAAGCCGGTAGCCGCCAGCAACTGGCCCCAAGTGTCGCTTTTCCCCTTCACACCAACAGCCCGAAGGCCAAGGAACAGAACGCCCGGCAGCGTTTGCACCACATCGTCGGCACTGTTATGGAAACTGAAAAGATGGTCTTCACGGAATTTGAGGAGGTCGTTGTCGAAGTGGCGTACGACGCACGCGCTACCGAGCAGCAAACCCGGCGCAACAGCGTAGTTCCACTTAAAACTGCGGCACGCACAGCGGTCCACCTGCAGGGAATCGGTTTCCAACACCGGAGACAGCGCTCCTTCCTGCGCCGACGCCACCTGCCCCAGCACGCACACCCAACAAAGCAGAACAAGCCACAAAACCTTCGCCATAATTCTAAAACAACGATTGCAACAACAGATAGACCAGGTAACCCAGATAAGTCCCCACCGCATAGCCAATCAGACCAACGGTTATGCCCGGGCCGACCACTTCACGGTTTTTCAGCGTGCCCGCCATGACAGGCACAAAGGCCGGACTGGTAACCAAGGCGATAGAACTGACCAGGGTGGTGTCGGCATCGACCCTCAGGAGGAAGTTCAGCAAAATGTGCATAACGAAAGGACCCAGGGTGACAAACAGCACAAACAGGAAGAAATCGAAATCGAGATTGTTGAACATATCTTCACCCACACTTGAAGCCACCGCAACGCTGAAAACCAGAATCAGATAAACCCCAGCGTCGAAGGTATGCGGAAGCGCGCGCACCCGTTTGTCGAGCGATGCCAGAATGGCCATAAACGAGATGGACAGCATAAAGACCGCCATAAACGACTCTTTCGGGAACAGGAGCGTTACCAGATAGCCCAGCCCCAGAATAACGAGGGTCAGAGCTAACGCACCAAGCAGCGGTTTGCTGTTCTTTTTTGTAAAAAGGCCCAAAAACAGTTCTTTTTCCTCTTCCCGGACTTCCATATCTTCCGCATCGGACTGTTCGGCCGGTTTAAATTTGGGCAAAACAGCCCTGACGATAAACTTACCCGCCACAATAACCACCAGCAAATAGATGGCCCCCACCAGAATCTGGTAGATCTGCGCCTGCAGGAAAGTGTCGTTATCGACACCGGCCACCTCCTTAATGGTAGCCATATTGGCCGTTCCGCCCGTATACAGGCCGACGAACATGGCCGAAACGCCGGCATAATGCTGCGGGTTGGAACTGCCGAACAGATAAAAGCCGGCAACGGCAACGAGCACACACGCCAACAGGCCCGAGAAGAGCGACTTCGTGAAATTGGGAGCCAGATGTTTCCACGAACGGACATCGGACGAGAACAGCATGAGCGGAATTGCCAACGGCACCGAAGCGCTCGACACGGCCAGCAAGGTCTGTTTCACCTGCTCGGTTCCGCCCAATGCGGGCAAAACTCCCGACAAGGCCACCAGACAGCCCAGCGTGTAGGCTATAACCACACTTCCCAACTTTGCCATGAAGGAGTATTTATAAGTGAGCCACAACACCAACAAGGGGGTGAGCAGGCAGTATGCGACTAATAAAAAGGAAAACATAAAAGCTCAATTTTACGCAAAAATACAACTAATCACGGTACTAAACCGAAGGTTGAGCCACATTTATCCTTTCACAACCCGTTCAATCTTGCAAGTGTGCACCTTGGTCTTTTCGTCGTAATTAATGCCAACAAACAGCAGATTGTCGTAGTGTTTGTCCAGGGCTTGGCAGTAGTTCCGTTCCCTTATCTGACCGATGGCGCTTTGCGCGCTCTTGTTGTGCTTCAGCTCAATTACCAGCGCAGGTATGTTGGGCAGATAGGGCACCAGCACAAGATCGGCATACCCTTTGCCCGTTGGCAACTCTTTGATGACTGTGTAGCGGGTATTGGCATAGAAATACGCCAAGCAGATGGCACTCTGGAAACAGTGCTCGTCGTTGTAGGTCAGCGGACTGGTCACCTCGGTGTGGGCAGCATTGAGCGCACGGGCCACCGACTCCTCGTTGCCGTTAATGGTGTCGTCGAGCAAACGTTTTGAGGCGTTGACCACAGCCATCACCGATTTGTAGTCGGGACTCAACCTTATCGACTTAATCCACTCCTGACGCACTTCCTCGTTTGGAATTTGGCAAGTTTTCTCCTTTCGGTTATAGTAGAGGTAGCCCAAATGAATCAGGTAGGTGAAGACGTCGTCTTTCGAGTGGAAACTGTCCATAGTGTTTTGGAAGGTGCCGGCCTCCACTTCCACACTTTCTCCGGCAATCATCTGGATGATGTCCTGACGGATGCCCTCGAAGTCCATCAGTATATAGTCGCGCAAGGCCTCGAACGAGCCGGTTGCCGACCAGTAGCTGTCGAATTCGCCCCGAGTGATGGCGTTAACCACCGACAACGGGTTGCACACTTTAACGGTTTCAGACATCTTGTATCCGTCGTACCAGCGCAGGCACTCGTCGTAGTCTGTGCCATACTGTTCGCACAGCGCCTTCACCTCCTCTTCGGTGAAGCCAATCATACCGGCAAACTGTGCCGGGCTCAGCATGGTGTACTCCGAGAACTCGTTCAGCTTGCTCTGCACCTTGTCGCGCACAATCGGCATAATGCCGGTAATATAGGCAAGGGCAAGGGCGGGACGAATGGTGGTGTCTTTAAACAATCCATTCAAGAAACTAAGGTAGTTGTCGAACAACGTTTGGGGAACCTTCTCGCGCACTAACACATCGTACTCGTCGATGATGATAACGAACTTTTCGCCAGTCTCTGCGTATACGTTCTTTATACACCTAGATATAGACGAATTATCGTCAAATTGAATATCAGGAAATTGTTTGCGAAATTCTTTTAGTAAATCGTTGTTGACACTCCCTATCAAGTTTTCAACGTTATTTTCTACTCTAGCATTCTGGTAGCACCCATTCAGATCTAACTTGATGACGTTAAACTTGTTCAAGAACTTGTCATAGTCGGGCGTATGTCCGATTTTCATCTGGCTGAAAATGGAGCGGGTGTCACAACCCTTCGAATAGTAAGCGGAAACCAGGTTGCCCACCATACTTTTTCCGAAGCGGCGCGGACGGGAAACGCAGACAAAGTTCCCCTGCGTGCAAGCAAGTTTGTTCAACTCTGCCAACACCAGAGATTTGTCCACATATATTTTTGAGTTTAACCCTATTTGAAATGCGTCAGCATTCGGATTCAAATACAAGCCCATAATGCATTCTATATTATAATCACAAAATTAGGAATTAAACGGCAACTACATTCCACGGAATGTTATAAATCTGACAAGGTGCCATAATTTTATACTATTTAATTCCGAGAACCAGTTATACTCCTATCCATGCCTATTTCACCCACCACTTCTGCAAAAACACGCCATTGGCGGCATACTGCCGGACAATAACGATTTGCGGACAAACGCCATCCAACAATTGCGGATTCCATTCGTCTAACACCGCCAGCAAACGGCCCTGCACATCGAACACCTCCACCCTATAGACACCGGAAGGTTCTGCCCCGGCACTTACGACAGCAACGGAAGAAGCCTCGCCACAATAAGGTTGCGAGAACTGCACACCCAGATCGAACTCCTGGTCGGGCACCGCCTCAATATTTTCGGCCACAATCTGCTCACCCGTCCACGAAGTCAGCCGGAAAGAATAAGGGCCCACTTTAGTCTTGTCGCCCCCCAAACCACCAGGATATACAAAATAGTTGTACATTTCGCGGTGGATGTTCACCCAACTGCCGTCATCGTCCAAAAATTCTACTTTCTGCAGCGCCACAAACAGGTTGCTGAACATCGCCTTAAAATAGTACGGGCTGGTACCCGCATCATAAAAAACACGTATAGTCGGCTGGTCGGCGGCCAACGGGCAAGGCACAAACTGCCATTTGATAGGCACGCGTCCGTCTTTCAACTCTGCCACCTTCACAAACGAACCAGTCGAGAAGTCTATATCGCCCGGTTTACACTCTGGACAACGGTCCACCACCTTGATGGTCACATCGCCAATGGGTCCGTAAACATGAATGCACGCCCCGCACGCCATACTGCTGTCATATTGCGAGTGGTTGAGCGCACAGGTATAAATATCGTCCTCATCGACCCAAATGCCACAGTTGCCGCCGTTGCTGCCCGCCATACCGCCATATTGTGTACCCTCGCCCGTGTACCAGGTGGTATCGCAGAACGACTGTGAGAAAGCCGGGGTAAGAGCCAACAGCGATAGAACAAGCGTCCATAAAAACTTTTTTGCCATAGTTCCAACATTTTACTATTCGGAAAGTTACAGAATAAACACGCTTTTTAAAAGAAAAGGACGAAAAAAACAGCAGTTGGCAACCAGGCAGTAGCTCTTCCCTCTATTTTCATATAGCATATATATGGAGGAAAACGTACTTTTGCATTCCGTGAACAGTAAAAACTCTGAAAACAACATGAAAGACCGTTCTTCACAAATCATCCGTACCAGTTGGATCGGCATCGCCACCAACGTGCTGTTGGCTGCATTCAAGGCGGCAGTTGGCGCATTAGCGGGTTCTGTGGCCATCGTAATGGATGCCGTCAACAATTTGAGCGACGCCTTGTCGAGCGTCATCACCATCGTCGGCACCAAGTTGTCGCTCCGTCCCGCCGACCGCGAGCACCCTTTCGGCTACGGCCGTGTAGAGTACTTCAGCGCCATCCTCATCGCCGTCATCGTACTTTCAGCGGGCATCACCTCGCTGATAGAGTCGGCAAAAAAACTGTTCAACCCTTCAGCACCCGATTACACCACCACAACATTGGCGGTTATTATTGCGGGTATTGTTGTAAAACTGCTGCTGGGGACTTACGTGAAGAAGAAAGGGCAAGAGTTGAAAAGCGACGCACTGACAGCATCGGGAGCCGACGCACTGTTCGACGCCGTCATCACACTATCGACCCTGGTGTCGGCATTAGTAATGATTTTATGGGGCTTCTCGCTCGACGGTATATTAGGTGTACTCATCTCACTGGTCATCATTAAGGCAGGAGCCGAAATGCTGGCATCGCCAGTCAACGAGCTGCTCGGGGCCAGAATATCGCCCGAATTTGTCAGCCAAATAAAGCAAGAGGTATCTGAATTCGACGGTGTGCACGGAGTTTTCGACCTCATTCTCCACAACTACGGTCCGAATCTGATTATCGGTTCGTTACATGTGAATGTCGACGATACAGTGAGTGCCACCGACATCCACCGCCTTACCCGGCGCATAAGCGAAACCCTGCACCAGCGGCACGGCATTGTGCTGACCATAGGCGTCTACGCCATCCCTACAGGCAGCAACCCACACGCCAGCATGCAGCGCCAGGTGGCCCAAACCCTGAAAGCCCACCACGAGATTGTACAGATTCACGGCTTCTGTTATTACGAAGACGAGCACCGCGTCTCGATCGACGTGGTTCCCGATATATCGGTGAAAGACGAGTCGGCCCTTGCCCGGCAACTGCAAGAAGAGTTACAAGCGCTCCTGCCAGGAGAACAGATAACCATCGTTGTCGACCACAACTACACCGCCTGAGCATAAGCGAAAAGGCTGTTGGACGGTGCTATATGGCCGAGCCCCAACTACGACACGACCAGCCCTATTTTCCGGAAACAGCGCAGTTTCCACATCACTGGTTTACAATGGCCAAGCAGGGAAGACAGAGCCACAGGCTACCTCATTTTTTTGAATATCAGATTCATAGTTGGGCCATCGAGTGTATGCATCGTATTTAGTTTCAGCGACTTCACCATCTTCAACGTGCCCTGTTTGTATTTCAAGAAATGGTCGGTTTTCAAGTGGCGCTGGTAGGCGTCGTCGTCGGCATAGATTTCAAGGATGCGTATTTGACAAGGCGAGCCGGGGTCCTGCATAGGGAAAAGGCCAATAACGCCAGGCTCGCGCTCAACCGACAAGCGGTCCACTTCGGAAGCGTATTCGAGGTACTGGTCTAAATAATCAGGGAAGACCTCAATTTCAGCAATACGGACAATAAGGTCGCCTTTTGTTTTTTCAACCGAAGCGACACCTTCGGAAATTCCAAAAAGCTTTTCAGCATTTTTTGAAAGGATCAGTTCCTTAAATGGAGCCAAGTCGGGTTCTTCGTCAAGGTATTTCCGCAATCGGCTGAGGCTGGCAGTAAGAGCCCCAGGCGCCACATAGGGATAGTCAGATCCATAGAGCAGATGCTGCGGAGAGGTGATGGAGAGCAGCATACGGATGGTTTCGGGCGAATGCGCACCCGCCAGGTCGTAGTAGAGCGCATTGAGGTTGGCCGCCCAATCGATTTCACCCACCAACTTGTTAGCCTGCATGACCGGGGCAAGCGACTTCATTCTAGGCACAGCCAACGGCAGATAGGCACCACAATGCGGAACCACCACCTTTACACCAGGATAACGCGCCAAGACATTGCGGCTTATCATGTTGGCTACAGCACGCGTGGTTTCGGAAAGATATTCCTGCATGGCGAGCGGTGTTTGCCGCATAACAGCCGCATTGACCGGTTCGGGACGGTGTGGATGTAGAATAACGACGGCCTTGCGGTTGCTGAGCAGCGAGAAGAGCGTGTCGAGTTCGGGAGCGCCAAGGTACTGTCCCGCCACATTGGTAGCAAGCTTTATGCCATCGGCCTTCAGCGTATCGAGCGCATAAACCGCCTCCTTGAGGGCCGCGTCCACATCGGGCAACGGCAGAGCCGCACAAAAAAGGACTATTTTGTAATTTCTTAATTACAAAAAAGAGGGAACACAAAAACAAGTTTAACATACACATAATATCAAATCAATCTGCTTATGAAGAAAACATTACTGCTTTCCGTCTTGATGTCGTCCGCACTCTCTTCTGCCTACGCAGGCGATGGATTTGTGGAGTTTCCCGAGTGGGACACAACAGGCTTTGTTAACGAAGTTGTTTTGAAAGCAAACCACGACTGGTGCAGAGCACATACAGTAGTGGAAGCAGGGCCACTAAACTATGGCAACAAGTACAAAGACTCCATTGAAATAACAGCCACATCAGATTTACCCTGTGTGCTTTTTACAGGCTGGAGCGACGGCGTTAAAGCCCAAACACGCTTCTTCTCTGGATCAGGCACCGACACCCTGACTGCCTATTTTGAGTCTGCCCCTAAAACCACACACACAATAACACCAGCCGACGAGACAATGGGCGACGCCTACGCCCAGTTCGGCGATAAAGGGGAAAAACTCAGGGGACAGTTCGAATACGACCCTGAGAACCACCTTCACGCATCTGAACCACTTATACTAAAAGCAATAGCAAAATCCGGCTACAAATTCTCCCACTGGGAAGACGGCTCAACCAACAGTGAAAGAGTCATTCACCCCGGTGACGACATGGAGTGCGGACAGAGCTACGAGTTCAAGGCATACTTCGAGGAGAGAAAGCACATCATCGTTATACATTCGAGCGACACAACAATAGGAACCGTATGGGGGAAAACAAAAGAAGGTGAGGTTTTCACGGTAGGATTTTTGCCCGAAGGAACAGGATTCACCTTCCAATATAAAACCATACCAGACTATACCATAGACTATATGGAGTCTACCTATTATGACAAATCTTTGGGTTCGATTACCAACTACAGCGTTGTTGGTAACGACACCATTACCGTGCACTTCAAAAAAGCAGACTATCACAACATCGTTATACTTTCGAGCGACACAACGATAGGAAACGCATGGGGGAAGACAAAAGAAGGAGAGATTTTCACCGAAGAACGTTTGCTTGAAGGAACGGACATCTTATTCCAATATAACACCATACCAGGCTATACTTTAGATTATATAGAATCGGCCGCCTATGACACCATCTCGGACTACAGCGTCATTGGCGACGACACCATTACCGTGCACTTTAAAAAAGCCTACGAATACTTCAGTATGAATTTCTGGGAAAGAGATGAACTTAAACTCTATGGGAAATCCCTGTATGATAAAAGTTATTGGCGGTCTATAGAGGATATGAATAGGGACTCTATTCTGGTCACCAACAAGGCAACCGGGGAAACTCATGCTTATCCAAAAAATGCGAAAATCCCAATTTGGCTAAACGACACCTTCTTGGTAAAAGCCATGCCTACAACAGACGGTTACAAATCGGACAGCGTTGTAACACTGACCTACGACAACTACTTTAAAAACGATGGGCTTTACATCTACAAGACAATAGCAGAAATAGGAACGGAAACGGCCGAAGGAGACTCGTTCAACGTCAACATCTATTTCTATAATGAGTGGGATGAGGACTCCTTTGAATCAGACTCCAAAAACGTAACGAATTACTGGGAAGGCAACGGACGCTATGCGAAAGGCGATACGATACTCTTCTTCTACCACTCAAACAATTATAACACATCGTACATCTATGAAGACGATTATGCCTTTCACGAGTTTTATCTGAAAGACACCTTGAAGATTGTTGTGAATAACGATATAAACATCAACTTCTATCAGCCAGGCAGTCAGCAGGGTGTAAAGAATACGGCAGCTGCACAAGAGACCGACGCGCTGGTGGATGTTTACACCATTGGCGGACGACTGCTGAAAGAGAACATAAAGAAGAGCGAAGCGCTCAATGATCTTGAAAAAGGACTTTACGTAGTGGGCAGGAAACTAGTCAGAATCAAAGATTAGTCTTCCATTAAAACAAAAGGTAAGAGGATGCCGGCAAACAACGCAGGCATCCTCTTTTTGTTGGCGTCTGAAGTTAAAAGAATGCAAGTTTTTGTTCATGCAATAACAGATGGAAGCCTTTTTTGAAACAAAAGTGAGAATAAATGACGAAAATTTCCAGCCGATTGTAACAGGCAACCTCTAATTTTGGGAACGTAGGACAGACATGAGTTCCACATCCTAATTTTTCAGACTAACTACACTACTACCATGAGATTAACAACAGCCATACACAGAATGAGGTATTTGGCCGCAGCCACACTAACGGCAACGGCACTCAGTTCCACAGCTGCCACCCCTGCGTTTCCCGGAGCAGAAGGATTCGGCATGTATACACAAGGCGGCCGGGGCGGCAAAGTCTACCATGTCACCAACTTGTCGGACGACGGCAAGGCAGGCTCACTCCGCTATGCCGTCAACCAGAAAGGGGCGCGTACCGTTGTTTTCGATGTCAGCGGTATTATAGAATTGAACTCAGTACTCAACATAAAGAACGACAGCATTACCATAGCGGGACAAACAGCGCCAGGCGACGGTATCTGCTTAAAAGACTACAACGTCTTTGTTGGAGCCAACGAAGTCATCATCCGGTTTGTCCGTTTCCGTTTGGGAACAGACAAGCCAGACTCCGACGGCACACAAGACCGCGACGCCATTTGGGGCCGCAACAAGAGCAACATCATCATCGACCACTGCTCTATGAGCTGGTGTACCGACGAATGCGCATCCTTCTACGGCAACAAGAACTTCACCATGCAGTGGTGCCTAGTGTCGGAAAGTTTGCGCGGCTCTCTTCACCCTAAAGGCTACCACGGTTATGGCGGCATTTGGGGTGGCCAGGGCGCCAGCTTCCACCACAACCTTGTGGCACACCACGATAGCCGCACACCACGTCTTTGCGGCAGCCGCTACTCAAACGAACCCGACCTCGAAAAAGTAGACCTACGCAACAACGTGTTCTACAACTGGGGCAGCACCAATAGCGGATATGCCGGTGAAGGCGGCAGCTACAACTTCGTAAACAACTACTACAAAAGCGGCCCGGCTACAAAATCGAGCATCAAATACCGCATTTTCGAAGCCTACGCCGACGACGGCTCCAATTCCCAGCCCAAAGGTGTATACGGCAAGTTCTACATGAAAGGCAACTACATGGACGGCAAAGGCGACAACTGGGATTGGAACGGAATGGATGTCAACACCGGCAACCTGAGCTACCTGAGCAAAGACATGCTGAAATCGAACAGCGAATTCAGCCATACCGCCGTCACCACACACACGCCTGCTAACGCATTTGCCAAAGTGTGCGCCCTAGCCGGCGCCTCAAAAAGCCGCGATGCAGTAGACACCCGCATAGCAAACGAGGCAAAGAACGGCACCGCCACCTACAAAGGATCGGTATTGGGCGGACTTGGCATTATTGACAAAACCAGCGACGTGGGCGGCTGGCCAACCTATAAGAGTACCTCCAACCCGACTGACACAGACGGCGACGGCATGCCAGACGCATGGGAAAGCGCCAACGGTTTGAATCCGAACGACGCTTCCGACGGTGCGAAACCGCACACAAGCGGCTACACCAACCTCGAACGCTATATGAACTCGCTGGTCTGCGAGATTATGAGCGAGGGACTTAGCGACGCACTGACCGCTAGCGATTACACTTGCGACGCCGCAGAGACCCAAGACTCTGCCAGACTCATCAAACACGGAGTTGGCGGTTCTATCCAAACCATCAACAAAGGAGCAGAAATAGGCACCTTCTACTTCAATTGGGAGAATGCCACAACAGTAACCGTAGACGGCGACCTACCCGACGGCATCACCTACAGCATCGACAACAACGCAAAGTCTATCACCTTCAGCGGTGCCGCCTACGACGAGGCGGGCGTCTATAACGCAACTGTGAAAACAGTTGGCGGCATTAACGAGGCCCTCTATAACATTGAATTCACCATCAAGGCCTCAGATTACTATGTAAACAAACAGAAGTTCAATTTTGTGGTCGGTGTCGACGGCGACTTCAAGGCAGCCAAAGCAGCGGCAGAAGCCCACAAAGGTGGGCGTTTCTATATTTTCGTACCAGACGGCAGCTACAACATTGGTGCACAGACGGGCGACAGCAACCAAATGACCAAATGGTCAGCAGCCAACGTCTCCCTCATCGGACAAAGCACCGACGGCGTCACGCTCTACAACAAACCGGCGGAAGAGGGCATCGGCACCACCGCCACCCTCAGTTTCACCTCTTCGGCAAGCAACCTCTACCTGCAAGACCTCACCCTGCAGAACAAGGGCGAGATGCCAGCCGGCTCACCAGCAGCCCGCTTTGTGGCCATAAGAGACGAGGGCAAGAAGAACATCTTTAAAAACGTACGCCTGCTCAGCGGACAAGACACCTACTACAGCCGAAGCGACAGGACTTATTGGGAGACCAGCGACATACACGGAACAGTAGACTTCATCTGCGGTTACGGCAACGTGTTCTTCAACGCCTGCAACCTGTATCTGGAATACCGGACTTCCAGCAACGTGATTACGGCACCTGCCACTAAAGAAGGCACCTGGGGCTATGTGTTCCGCAACTGCACCATAGACGGCGACCCCGTCAATAACAACAAATACCTGCTCGGACGCTCGTGGCAGGGAACACCGAAAGCCGTGTACATCAACACCAAGATGAAGATACAGCCGGCAGCTGCCGGTTGGGGTGACCCGATGAATGTGAATCCGACGGTGTTTGCCGAATATAACAGCACCGACGCCAACGGCAATTCTGTCAACTTGGGCTACCGGCGCACCACGTACACAAAAGACGGTGCAACCGTCTACCTCAACCCCGTACTCAGCGCCGCAGAGGCTGAAAAGTATACGGTAGGGAACGTATTGTCGGGTTCCGACAACTGGACGCCAGACAACGACTGCAAACAAGTTTCCGCCCCTCTGTTGAAGGTAGATGGCGACGTCATCAACTGGTATCACAACGATTCGGCCCTCTGCTACTTCATCTTCATGAACGGCACCTACATCGCCAACACCGCCGACAACAGCTTTACCATGCCTGCCAACGCCACCGAAAGCGACGTGTTCACCGTCCGTTCGGCCAACGCGATGGGCGGCCTGGGTCCTGTTTCAAAAGGGGTGAACAAGACCGGCACTGCCCCTGAAAAGAAGACCTTCCTCTTCTATTACGGGAACGGTACGACCGTTTCAACCCAAGGAAACGACATTACCGACAAATGGGTCTGCAACGAGAGCGACGGCTACGGCTGGGCCATTACCGGAAGAAACGACAAGAGCGTGCTTTATGGCGTGGACATCAACCACAACGGCAGCACCTACAAGACCTTCAAATGCTCGAAGGGTGCCCAAAACACCTTCTACCTGCCAAAGAACACCAAGCCGACAAAAATTACATTTACCGGCTACACCAATGCCACCGAAGGGGCCGCCGTGCTGAGCGAGATAAACGGCCAGTCCGTTTCTCTGCCGCTAACAGTGAACACCAGCGCGGGCAACTTTACGTCGGCTCCGGCACAAGTTTCGTACACCTTCAACGGAGAGGTCTGCGACTACTTCACCTTTACGTTCAGCAGCGGGCAAGCCTGCTTCATCATTGAACTGGAGACCGAAACGTGCGAATGCACACAAACCGGCACCAAAATTCTAAATGCAGAAGCCGGAACGAGACAAGACAACAATGTGTACGACCTGTTTGGCCGACGTGTCTACAACATAACGCCAGGGCACATCTACCTGCAGAACGGACGCAAGTTCAAACTTCAAGAATAACAGTTTTCGATCCTATTTAAATTCAAGGAAGTCCATTCCAACACATGCGGTGTTTGGGATGGACTTTTTTCTATTCCAGCAAAGCGTTTTTTTTGCAGAAAAATCGGGCATATACAAAAAATAAAGATGGAAGGCTATTTTTTTAAGTTAAAAAATTTGTGAAAAAATCCTAAAAACATACCCAATAATTATGTAATTTTGTAGACGTGAAGCAGAAAACAATCGTCATATTAAGCATCGCGATGTCGGTGTTGTTCTTCGGTCTGATAGCCGTTGAGGTCGCCTACGTGACCCAGATGGCCGAAATGCGTCAAGACCAGTTCGACGTGTCGGTAAAGAACGCGCTACTACGCACAGCGAAGGCGATAGAAGAGCGCGAAGTGCTCGACTACATAGACAACGGATTTTCAGTTGCCCATCTGCCCAACATCAGCGAAAGAGACAACACTCCCTTTAAAGCAGACGAGTTCAAGGTAAAGATCGACAGCACATCGGCAACACGCATCAAGCCATCGGTCTTCATCTCGACCAAGCACGGCATCAACACCATTGAATCGACCTCGAAGACCATCCAAAACAAGCTGAGGGAGCATTACATCCGCGAAAGGGCGCAACTCGACGACATCCTCATCCGAATGTTGCTCAACACCACCCCCCGCCCCCTGTCGGAGCGTATCAACTTCGAGGAAGTGAAAAACGTGTTGGAACGCGAATTGGATTATAACGGCATCAACCTGCCGCACTACTTCAGCATCAACAACAAAGACGGCAAGGAAGTATACAGCAGCAGGACAGAGAGCGACCGGAAGACGGACGATTACTACATCCAGCTGCTCTATCCGAACGACCCGACACCAAAAGCGAACTACCTGAAGCTCTACTTTCCGACCAAAGACAGTTACCTGATGCAATCGCTGACCATGCTGGTGCCATTTGCCGTACTGACACTGCTACTGATGGTCATATTCATACTAACCCTTTGGATACTGTCGCGCCAAAAGCGGCTTTCGGAAATGAGGACCGACTTTATGCACAACATGACGCACGAGTTGAAGACTCCGGTATCGTCAATCTCGCTAGCCTCACAGATGTTGAACGACGAGGCCATTGGCAAGTCGCCATCCATGCTCAAACACGTTTCGGGCATAATCAGCGACGAGACCAAGAGACTGAGCCAACAAATAGAGAAAGTGCTCCAGATGTCGCTGCTAGAGAACGAGAACTCGGCCCTCAAACTAAAGGAAGTGGACATCAACGAGCTCTGCCTGAACGTGGCCTCGAACTTTGCGCTGAAAGTTGAAGCGAAAGGCGGCACCATCGAGACCGAGCTAGAGGCCGACGACCCATTCGTTTGGGTTGACGAAGTGCACTTCACCAACATCATCTACAACCTGCTAGACAACGCGCTGAAGTACAGCACGGAAGATTTGCGGTTGGTGGTACGCACCTGGAACAAGCAAGGCCAGCTGTTCATTTCGGTGAAGGACAACGGCATTGGCATCTCGCACGACAATTTAAAGCATATTTTCGAAAAATTCTACCGTGTTCCGACGGGTAGCCTGCACAACGTGAAAGGCTTCGGCCTTGGCCTGGCCTATGTAAAGAAAGTGGTAGACGACCACAAGGGACTGATAAAGGTGGAAAGCGAACTAGGGAAAGGAACAAAATTTACAATAAGTATACCTCAAAAATAAAAAAACGACATGGAAGAACATACTAAAATACTACTCTGCGAAGACGACGAAAACCTGGGCGCGCTGCTGCGCGAATACCTGCAAGCCAAAGGCTGTGACACCGATTTGCAGCAAGACGGAGAGATGGGCTACCGCGCCTTCTTGAAAAACAAATACGACATCTGCATCCTCGATGTAATGATGCCTAAGAAGGACGGTTTGACACTCGCGCAGGAGATTCACCAGGTGAACCCCGACATGCCAATCATTTTCCTTACCGCCAAGACCCTCCGCCAAGACATTTTCGAGGGTTTCAAAGCCGGAGCCGACGACTATATGACCAAGCCGTTCAGCATGGAAGAGTTGCTGTACCGCATACAGGCCATCTTGCGCCGCGTAAACAGCAAGAAGAGCGACAAAGACGGCATCTACCAACTCGGCACCCTGGTGTTCAACTCACAAAAGCAGACCCTCACACCGGCAGACGGCGAGCCCATCAAGCTCACCACTAAAGAGAACGACCTGCTGGCCCTGTTGTGCGAGAACGCCAACAAGATTTTGGAAAGGAACTTCGCGCTGAAATCAATCTGGATTGACGACAACTACTTCAACGCACGCAGCATGGACGTGTACATCACCAAATTGCGCAAACACTTGCGTTCCGACCCATCTGTCGAAATCATCAACATCCACGGCAAGGGTTACAAAATCATCATTCCAGAAGCAGGCGCCAACAAAGCCTGACTAGACACTAAAACAGCATAAAAAACGCACCGGTCAAAATCGGTGCGTTTTTGTTTCATACACCCACTTTTTTCTTATCTTTGCAATTTAGGTAAGTGGCAGAAAAAGACAGCCACAACCGAATGATAATTACAACATACTCGACGAGGATGAAAAAATCAATCATTATACTGTGTCTGACACTGGGCAGTTCGATGCTGCAAGCGCAAAAGACCATAACTTACACCCATACCGACAAGCTGTTTAACGACGGGTGTGAGATGTACGACCTGCAAAACTACGGGATGGCCTTCCGCTATTTTGGCGACTACCTCCAGCAGTTTACCAGCAAAGACCGCAACATCAACTATGCAGAAGCCGAATACTACCGTGCCTGCTGTGCGTTTGAGTTGGGGCAACCCGATGCCGGTCTGATGTTGGACCAGTATCTGGCCGACTGTCCCTGCTCGAACCATGCGAGCAAGGCCCGCCTGCTCAGGGGTATCACCTACTTCAACCGCAACAAATTTGTAGAAGCGGCCGACTCTTGCTTTAGCAGAGTCAATGTGAAGACATTGAACCGGACCGACAAAGACCGCTACTACTTCCACTACGGATACAGCGAGTTGCAACTACAAGAATACGACAAAGCGCTATCGCTCTTCAAACAAGTCAGCGATGGTAGCACCACCTACAAGCAGTCGGCCCAATACTACGAGGCCTACATCTGCTACCTGCAGAAGAACTACGACGAGGCTCTGCCTACCTTCCTCGCCCTTCAGAATAGCGAGAAATACGCGACCACTGTACCGTACTACATTGCCCAAATCTACTATTCAAAAGGCATGTACGACAAGGTGCTGGAATATGGCCTCAATTTGGTAGAAAAAAATCCGGGTAACGAGAACAACGCCGAAGTCTTCCGTTTGATTGGCGAAAGCTACTTCCAGCAGAAAGACTACGACAACACGATCAAATACCTGGGCATGTACGAGCAGCGCGTGTCACGCATCTACCGCAACGACGCCTATATGCTCGGAACCGCCTACTACAACAAGGGCAACTACACCGAGGCTGTCAGCCGTTTGCAGAAAGTGACGGTAATCAGCAACGACGAAATGGCACAAAACGCCTACCTCTACCTGGGTAGCTGCTACTTGAAACTGAACGACAAGAACAACGCCCGCCTCGCTTTTGAAGCGGCATCGAAACTCGACTTCGACAAGAACGTGAAAGAAGAGGCGTACTACAACTACGCGCTCATCGTTTACGACCAGTCGTACTCTCCGTTCAACGAATCGGTCACCGCATTCGAGAGCTTCCTGACCCAGTTCCCGAACTCGAGGTACAACGAGCAAGTCTATAACTATCTGGTGAACGTATATCTGACGACCAAGAACTACCAGGCTGCCTACGAGTCCATCGAGCGCATCAAGAACCCGTCGGCCAGCATCAAGGCCGCACGCCAGCGTGTGGTTTACTGCCTGGGCATACAAGAATACACCATCAGCAACACAGCAGAGGCCATCAACTGGTTCACAAAAAGTTTGGAAGACCGCCAATGCGACTCCGAGACCGAGGCACTCGCCCTGTTCTGGAGAGGCGAAAGCTACTACCGCCAGTTGAACTACGACAAGGCGACAGCCGACTTCAACAACTTTGTGGTTGCGGTAGGCGCACGCAAGACCGACGTCTTCAACCTGGGCCACTACAACCTGGGCTACTGCTACTTCTCGCAAAAGAACTATACGAAAGCACTTACCTGGTTCCGCAAATACGTGAACCTCGAAGACAAGAACAAGACCCTCTTGGCCGACGCCTACAACCGAATTGGCGACTGCTACTATATAGCACGCGACTTCACCAACGCGTCGAAGAACTACAACCAAGTACACACCCTGAACGGACCGGGCAGCGACTACGCTTACTTCCAACAGGGCTACATACAGGGTTTGCAAAAAGACTACAAAGGCAAGATTACCACCCTGACCAAGCTGGTTAACGAGTACAAGAGTTCGGAATACCAGGCCGAGGCCCTGTTTGAGATTGGTAGCGCCTACATGATGCTTGGCGACAACAAGACCGCCATTGAAAAATACAACGAAGTCAGCCGCAGTTTCTTCCACAGTCCGCTGGCCCGCAAGAGCCGCCTTCACGCAGGTATGCTCTACGACGACATGGGCGAACAAGACAATGCAGTAAAGCAGTTCAAGACCGTGGTTGACCTCTATCCGAACAGCGAGGAGTCGAGAACCGCGCTTGAAAGTCTGAAGAAGATCTACGTCGACAGAAACGACGTCTCGGGCTACGCCACTTACGTGAACTCACTTGGCGGACTTGCCACCTTCTCGGCATCGGAAGAAGACTCGCTGACCTATGTGGCAGCCGAGAACCTCTACACGAAGGAAAAATACAAGGAAGCCGTTTCCGCATTCGAGAACTACCTCGCCAAGTTCCCAAATACCGCCAACAAGACGGCTGCACACTTCCTGCTGGGTAACAGCTACTACAGAACCGACAACAAGGCCAAGGCAAAGACCGAGTTCGCCTTCGTTGCAGGACAAACCGGTTCATGGCAGGCTGTGGGCGCACTGGCACGTTTGGGTGAAATTCAGTTTGAACAGAAAGAGTACACCGAAGCGGCAGCCTCTTACAAGAAGTTGGAAAGCATTTCGCAAAAGGCTGAGCAGAAACTCAAAGCACAACAAAACATTATGGAGTGCTACAACGAGATGGGCGATGCCGACTCGACGATAATGGCAGCCAACAAACTGGTTAACGGCAGCAACATCGACATCAACGTCACCCGCAAAGCCTACTACCTGCGCGCAAAAGCCTACGAGAAAAAAGACCAGGTGGCCGAAGCGCAGGCCGACTACAAAAAGTTGTCGGAAAACTGCATGGACCGCTATGGTGCCGAAGCCGAATACCGCGTGGCCCAGTACCTCTACCACGAGGGCAAGAAAGACGACGCAGAAAAGGAGATTTTCGCATTCATCGAAAAGAACACTCCTCACCAGTACTGGTTGGCAAAAGCATTCATCCTGCTTGCCGACATCTACATTTCAGAGAACAGAGATTTCGAAGCTAAGCAATACCTTGTCAGCCTGCAAGACAACTACACCGGCACCAACGACAATATCGCGACCGAAATCAAAGCCCGACTCGACGATATTGAGTCGCGCGAGTCAAAGCAAGTTAAAAATTAAGCAACTATTTCACACTAAAATATGAAGCACCAAAACATCACCTTCGGATTGCTGCTGTGGGCAGTGCCATTTGGCATACAGGCCCAAGAAAACGCAGAAAGCAATACCGACACCACGGTATCGCGTCAGATAGAAATAGTGAAGGAATACAATCCGACCATTAAAGAGGCTTCTAAAATAAGCACCACCCCCGAGTTGAAAGACAACGGCACCAAAAAGCTGAACGTAAACTATTCGGTTTGGGCAACGCCTATCACTCCCGGCAACGACAGTATACCGGCCCTCGACTATGCGCTGACCGCACACACCAACAAGGAATACAAGCGCACCGGTTTCTTGAAACTGGGAGCGGGCAACCACACGTCGTTCCTTGGCGAGACCTACCTGCCGCTATACCAGACCAAAAAAGATTTGGTTGAACTCTACGGCAGCCACAACTCTTCGTCGGGCAAGGTCCGACTAACAAACTTCCTCTACAGCGACCTGAAAGAGGACTTCCGCACCAAGGCTAAAATAAACGACAACTTCCTGAAAGCATCGTACACCCACAACATTGAGGCGAAAGAGCTTAGCGC
The DNA here is from genome assembly GCA_002362105.1 of Bacteroidales bacterium UBA3297. Taxonomy (GTDB): domain Bacteria; phylum Bacteroidota; class Bacteroidia; order Bacteroidales; family Paludibacteraceae; genus Physcocola. Next base: position 179,962 of record DETD01000019.1, on the reverse strand, counting down.
CTACCTCGACTTTGGGTACAACGGCTTCAACTACTACGGTTACGACGGACGCACCCAGGCCGAAAGGGACAATACCCCTTACGACCGTAAACAGGCGTTCACCAACCTCGATGCCGGAATCCGTTTCCGCTCTAAGACCTTTGTCGGCAAATGGAACTATGACGCCCAGACCAACTACCAGTTGTTCCGCACACGCGATGGGCTGCACGAGCACAACATCTATACCAACCTGAATGGTTCTATGTTGGTTGACAACGGACACTTGAACCTCAATTTCGACATGTTCAACATCTTTACCAATCTGCCCGATGAGACCATGCCGTTCAACTACAAGAAAGCAGAGAACACCGACAACTCTACCGTTTTAATGCTCCGCCCCGCCTACGTTATAAAGGGCAAACACAGCGAACTTAATATTGGTGTGAAGACCGCTTTCTGTATCGGTCAGGGACGTCCGGCCTCTGTTATGCCCGATGTTTTAGGCAACATCTCCATCATTAAAGACTATTGGTTCCTCTATGCAGGTATCACCGGCGACTATGCTATAAACAACTACCGCAACATGGCGAAAGTCAACCGTTACGTTGCACTCGACAACCGTGCAGAGGACACTTATACCCCAATCGACGTTTACGTCGGCAGCAAGATAAACTTGTTCAAGTATGCAATGCTCGACGCAAACATCGGCTACAAGATTATCAGCAATCCATTCTTCTTCGTTTCAGACAACTGCGACACCACAGCCAGCAATGCCAACGGCAGCTTCTACAACCTGGTTTACGGAAAAGACGAAGGCCTCTTCTCGGCAGGGTTGGGACTGACCACCGGTTGGAAAGAGTATGTACAGCTGAACTTAAAGGGCAAGTACAACAAATGGGCCATGAGCAAGAACGAAACGCCATGGATGATGCCGAAGACAGAATTCACAGCCACCATCTCTTCTGTTCCTATTGAAGACTTGCGCGTGTGGGTGGCCTATAACTTTATGGGCGGCCGTAAGGCTCTGTTCAAAACGCACTACGGAGAAACATACCAGGTTTGCGAGCACAACATGCGCAACCTGAACGACCTCAGCCTCGGTGCCACTTACAAGGCAATGAGCTGCCTCAACGTATTCCTCAACCTGAACAACATCCTTTCGAAGGAATACGACTTCTGGTACGGCAACGCCACCCAGCACTTCAACCTTATGGGTGGAGTCGTTATCAACTTCTAACACAAAAAAGCATATATGTGGGAGAATGGCAGCCTGTGCAGTATTTTCGTAAGCGCATCGACCAAAGAGTTACTGATGTGGCTTGCCATTGCATGGGCGGTCATAATGGGTGTTTTTTTACTCTACGACCGATTTAAAGACAAGCTGCTGTCGGTCAACAACCAACCGAATCAAGACCTCACCGAAAAACGGAAAATGCTGGCCAAGGTGGGACTAGGTGGCGCCATTGCCATTGTTATGAATGCCGACGGGCGCCCGACCAAAGCAGAACTAGAGGAAGCCAAGAACTTCATTAAAACCCACTTTGAGCGCAGCGAGCAGTTGGAAATACTGCACCACATTAAACGGGTGCTGGCCTTGAAACGCCCCAATACCAAGTATTACCTCACCCAACTGAACCTCTACTACGACTACAACAAACGCCTAGTTATTACAAATATGCTTTATGGTGTTGCTTCGTTTAACGGAGGCATAACACCCGACGAATGGCGCCTGCTGGGCGACATGATGGACCAGCTGCACATAACCGCCACAGACCAAGAAACCATCAGACAACACTACCACAACCGCATAGGCAGCGCCCGCTATACAGGCACCGACGCCATCAACACCAGTTTAAACAGCATGAACCGCAGCTATGCCATGCTGGGCCTACGCAAAGGCGCCAGCATAGAAGAGGTGAAATCGAGCTACCGCAAACTGGCAAAGCAATACCACCCCGACCGTTTAAGCGGAGAAGCTGACCCAGAAAAAGTGAGCGAATACACACGCCGTTTCCGTGAGATTAACGAAGCCTACGAGGAACTTATTGAAGTTTTAGGATAACTATACTCCCCTCTCTCCATATCCAGACATAAGTGCAAAAAAAATCGAGGAATATTTCACAACATCCCTCGACCTCTTTTAACCTAAACCTTAACTATGAAAAATCTATCTGTTTTGTTTGCACTGCAAAGATGATAAACTTTTTTAAAACAGCCAAGCAAAATCAAAAAAAATTGATTAAAATCAATGATTTTAGCAAATAGGAGCTTAAAAAAGCACTATTATTCAAGCAGTAAGCATTTCAGGAGCCCGCAATTCAATAAAAAGCCCTACCTTTACCGAATCATACAAGACACTTATGGAAATTATAGACCTATGGCTTCTAGGAGCAGCCCTTGCCATGGACTGCTTCACCGTTTCAATGGTGTGCGGCATCACCCTGAGGCGAACTATATGGAGTATAACGCTAAAGATAGCCGTTCTTTTCGGACTTTTCCAGGCATTGATGCCCCTATTCGGCTGGTTGGGCACCATATTCCTAAACGACTATGTTCACAGCATCGACCACTGGATAGCCTTCGGTCTACTCGCCTTTTTAGGTGGTAAAATGATATGGGGGACATTCCATGAGGAGGAAGAAAAACAGTTCGACCCCACCAACCTAAGAATACAGCTGGCGTTAGCGGTAGCCACCAGCATCGATGCCCTTGCAGTCGGCATTTCGTTCAGCTGCACGGGCTACACCCACCTGCAAGATTTGACACAACCACTGCTGATTATCGGTTTCTGCTCGTTTGTATTCAGCATAGCCGGCAACCTGCTAGGCGTTAAATTTGGAGAAAAAGTATACAAACATACCAAGCCCGAACTGATAGGGGGCCTGCTACTGATTTTCATCGGTATTAAGGTCTTATACACGCATCTGGTGGAAGAAGGCATCGTCAGCCTATAACTTCCACAAGAAACGCAATAGCGGGAAGTCGCTTACACGCTTTCCGGCTCAAAGTTCAATTCAAAATTATCGAAACAAAGCGTCACAATCGGATTGTATTTCGCAATATCGGGGAAGAAGGCCGGACGAACCTGCACACTAACCAAACGGGCCAAATTCATCGAACTCTTGGCACTGTACTTCCACAACAGACGCTCGTCTCCGCTCAAAATCTGCATAAAGGGGAACGTAATAATGTTTGACGAAGCCGGCAACGAGAAGCCACTCCAAGAGCCAATCTCAACAGTCAGCAGACGGGTCCTCCCTTTGTGGATAGAAAGGTGCATCGTATTCTCACCTACGGTTGTCCAATGGAAGGTGCCCAGTTCCTTATGTCCGAAATAGCCGTCAGAGTTATTATTGATAGCCTCGGGAGTAGAGACGTAGCATTTGGTAGCCACATAACGTGACTCCCCCCCCACTTCGTACTTGCCCGGAATAAACAGCACCTCTTGGTAAGGGCCGACAGGCGATTCCTTAAAGTCGATATAGATTACCGCACCAAAACCACCATCGTATTTACCCTTGAGGAAATCGGTTTGGAAAGCCTCGGAAGCGACGAAGTCATTAGAAAAATTATAAACACTGATGTAGGCTTTTCCCTTGCACGTTTTCAAGCCAGAAAAATCGAGTTCAGCCATAAGAATTAGAGTTTTTCGTTAATGCGGATATTGATAGACGGATCACGCTCTAAAAAGAGAATCAAAATGTACTCTTCCAACTGGAAAGGTTTTTCTTTACGCTGAAGACAGTGCCCCGTATATTCCTTTTCGCGATAATAGAACGCATAAGTGCATTCTCCTTTAACAGAATCGATGGCGACAATGCAGGCATCGTGTACCTTTCCACTCTTCTTCAATTCCTCGATATTCGGATTCTTCGAGCCACAAGCACTTACTACAAAACTCAAAACCACGGCAAAAGCCACTAACAAATGTTTGAAATACTTACTACCCATAACAACTATATGATTATACGCAAAGTTAATATTATTTTAATGATTAAGTCAAGAGAGAACCTCCATAAGCGACATAACCGATAAAAAGTAAAACAGAGTGGGCTTTATCGCACTGTTGTCCGTGCCAAACGACTAGCACCAAATTTTTCTTATCTTTGTACAACAAGAAACACAAAAAAACGAATGGAGAACAGTAGCAACAAGAGGTTTGCAGTCGTCATCAACCAACGCCAACAATCATTTCCCTGCATTCAGGCCTGCCAACTGCTGGGAAACGGTTCATACGAAAGCATCTCTAGCGAAGACCAGCTAACCGCCCCCCAACGCCAAATAGTAAAGAACTGTTTGGAATGCGAAGACAGAACGCTACTGAAAAAAATGTCGAACGGAGGCACTTCCATCCCGTTCCTGATCAGTTCACTAGACACAAACAAGCAGTTGAAAGAGCTGTTCTGGGCCTATCTGGGCAAGCGCTACATCGGCATAGCCGAGCTACTACAGGCCAACAACATTCCCGTCTACCTAAAGCAGACCAACATGCAGCAGTTGCTGCCTGTCCACCAACTGCAAGTACACCCCACCCCCGTTGAGGCCCGCTACCATTTCGAGTTGACCGACACCGGTATGACCTATCGATTTGAGTTGACCGACAACACCAATACCATCTACCCGAACGACTACCCCTATTTTCTGGCCCTTACCCAACAGCCCTGTCTGTTCGTGTTGGGCAACACCCTCTATTTGAGCGAAAAGACCAGCAGCAAGGCGCTGGAAACCATGGTAAAGAAAGGCCAGATTTCCATACCGTCTGACAAAGTGGACCTCTATATGGACACGTTCGTAAAGAAAATTTTGGAGACTGCCGATGCCGATTGCAAAGGTTTTACCGTCAACACATCGACTGCCGAACTGAAGGCCAAACTTACGCAAACCGCCGACACGTTTGGGAAAGAGGCCCTAAAACTGGACTTCTGCTACGGCTGCCACTTGTTTCCCTTCGACAGCAAACAGAAACACCTGGTTGAGTACCGGCACGAAGACAGGCAATACCACTTCGAGGTTTTCCACCGCGACTTCAAACAAGAAAAAAGTCTGACCGACCTGCTAGCCCGGCATAATGTGCACGGCAGTGGCAGCTTCCTTTACCTGCACAACAGTGGCAAGACTCTGAAAGAACTGCTCGCTACCCCCGAAATAGCGGCACACTTCGCGACGGAAAGCGAGTACACCATAGAAAACAACATTACAGAAAAAGAAGACTGGTTCGACCTGAAAATCACTATAGAAATTGGCGGATACAAAATTCCTTTTGCCAAATTCCGCCAGTATATTCTGAAAAGGCAGTCGACCTACCCCCTACCCGACGGCACGCTGTTCCACCTTCCGGAAGAGTGGTTCACCCGTTATTCCGACCTGTTTGAAAGAGCAGAAAGCGACGGAGAACACCTTAAACTAAAGAAATGCTTCGCCGGACTTATCGCCGACAAGTGCGAAGCCGCAAGCTCATACTTAGACAAACTGTCGGACACCGAATTTGCCGTTCCCGAAAAAATAAACGCCCAGCTCAGGCCCTACCAGCAAAAAGGCTACAACTTTTTGATGCACCTTTACCAACAAGGCTATGGTGGCTGTTTGGCCGATGACATGGGCTTGGGAAAAACGCTACAGTTCATCACCTTCTTCACCCACCTGTACGCAAACACGCCTACTAGGCAGCAAACCGGCATTCAAGAAAAAGCGTGGCAATACAGTAGCAGCGAGCCCACCCTGTTCGACCAGATAATTGATGAAACACTCACAGAAGCGGAAACTCCACAAAACGGAAGGGAAAAGAAACCCGCCTCTATTATCGTGGTCCCCACCACCGTACTGTTCAACTGGGAGAAAGAGCTGCAAAAGTTTGCTCCCGCACTGCACTATACAACCTATTATGGCAACAGACGGTACGGCAACATAGGCGCACGCACTTTCGACGCCTACCACCTAGTGCTGACCACCTACTCGGTGCTAAGCCGCGATGCTGAAAAACTGGCCAACTATGCCTTTGAGTGCGCCGTCCTCGACGAAAGCCAGAACATAAAGAACCCGTCTTCACTGAACCACCTTTCGGCCAAACGGCTACAGGCCAAAAGCAGGTTTGTGGTAACAGGTACCCCTATCGAGAATTCCCTCAACGACCTGTGGGCGCAGATGAGCTTCGCCTGCCCCAGACTGTTGGGCAGTTTTAGCGCATTTAGAAAGAACTACACGGCAGAGAACAGCGTACGGTTGCAGGTGCTGAAAAAATTGGTGAGCCCGTTTATACTCCGCCGTACAAAATCGGAGGTTTGCTCCGACCTTCCAGAGCTGACCAAGATTGACATTTGGTGCGATATGGAGGGAAACGTACAGAAAGCATACGACGCCGAGAAATCGGCCGTCAGAAATGCCATTATGCACATCGAAGGCAACAACACCCTGCACATTCTCCAACAACTGACCCGCCTGCGACAGCTAGCCTGCGACCCCGCCCTACTACCAGAATACAACGGATTGGATGCCATAAAGAGAAAGTGGGTAGTTGCATGGGCGAGCGAGCTTCAGCAAAGTGGCAACAAAGTGCTTTTGTTCTCGTCGTTTGTCGGACAACTGAACCTAATTGCCAACGATTTGGAAAGCAACGGCGTAAGTTACGGAATGCTGACCGGGGAGACCACCGGCGAACACCGCCAGAAAATAGTGGAACGCTTCCAGAACGACGCGAAACAGACCTGCCTGCTAATTTCGCTAAAAGCAGGAGGTACGGGCATAAACCTGACAGCGGCCAACTACGTCTTTCTGTTATCGCCTTGGTGGAACCCGTTTGCCGAACAGCAAGCCATTGACCGCGCCTACCGTATCGGGCAAAAGAACCATGTAACCGTGTACAACTTCATCACCAGAAAAACGGTTGAGGAAAAAATTCTGAACCTGCAGGAGAAGAAGCGGAAACTGGCAGTCAGCATCATCGGCAACGACAATCCACTGCAACACCTTACAGCAGAAGACCTGCAAGAATTAGTTTGAAAAGCATTTATGAAATAAGAAATGTTTAAACATTAGAGAAAAAAACGTAATTTTACACCCAACTTTTACGTATCGTTATGAAATCCACCAAATTATTCACTACATTATTCCTACTACTCCTCACCTTTGCGGCATCGGCACAGAAAGTCACTATTCGGGGTTCCGTACTTGACAGAGACAACCAAGAAGCGGTTGCGTATGCCGATGTAGTCGCCTATCTGGCAGACGACACGACCGGAAAAACGGCCGATGTGGGCATTACCGACGAAAAAGGCGCTTTCACCCTAGAGTTAGGCAGCGGCACATACCGGGTAGAAGTTGAATACCTGGGTTACAAGAAAAGCACCCAGAAGCTAACCGTTACAGGCGAAACCGCAACACAAAATATGCGTACCATCCGTCTGCGTCCAGACGCAGAAATGCTGGAAGGCGCGGTTGTGGTGGCAAAAGCTATTGCCGTGCAGACCAAAGCCGACACGGTAGAGTATAACGCAGCAGCGGTCAAAGTGCCAGAAGGCTCCAACGTAGAGGCCCTTCTGAAAAAACTGCCCGGCGCACAAATCAACAGCGACGGAAAAATAACCGTCAACGGTAAGGAGATCAAGAAAATACTGGTGAATGGTAAGGAATTCTTCAGCGACGACCCACAAATAGCCCTTAAAAACCTACCCGCCAACATCGTCGAGAAAATCAAGTCGTACGACAAGCAGAGCGATGAAGCCCGACTGACCGGTATGGACGACAACGACGAGGAAGGCGTTCTCGACCTTAAGATTAAGAAGGGTATGATGCAAGGCTGGATGGGCAACGCCAAAGGCGGCGTAGGAGCATCGGTCACAGAAGGCATTGCAAACAGCGACCGCCTGCGCTACGACGCAAGCCTGCTGCTCAACCGCTTTGACGAAAACCAGCAGATTTCGTTGCTGGGGCAGGGCAACAACATCAACCAGCAGGGATATTCTGAGCGCGGAGGCGGTCCTAAGAGCTCGGGCAACGGTATTAACTCGACCGCAATGACCGGATTGAACTACGTGAAAGAAAAAAACAAGATAAAATACGGTGGTAATGCCCAATACGGATATTCGCAAAGCGACTCTGAAAAGAGGTCGCTGACCGACTATTACGGGAAAGACATCCGCGACAGTGTCACCACCAAGGAGCACCGCTACCGCCACAACTTCGGTTTAGACTTCCAAACCGAATGGAAACCTACCACCCTCAGTACCTTCCAGTTCCGTCCGAACGCCAGCTATTCAACCACAGACATGAATAAGGAAAAGGACGCGTGGAACTACAGTAAAAACTCACTTCGGGAGAACATCACCCGCACCAACACACAGAACGAAAATCTGAATTTGGGCGGTACCTTCCGCTATGTTCAACAGTTTAGCGCGAAAAAAGGGCGCAACCTGTCGGTTTCAACCCGTATAAACTACAGCAAGAACCACACGACCCGCAAAGACAACAGTTTTGTGAAACTGGCCAAAGGCGACAGCGCGCTCTTACGCAGTTCACTAACCAACGGCCACAACGAGACCTACAATGTTACAGCAGCATTTACCGAGCCCATTTCGTCGCACCACCTGATGCAGCTGCGCTACGCCTACCAGTACAGAAACGCGCACCAGTCTGACTACACCTACGATGACACCGACAGCACAGAAAGCCAGATTGACTCCATCTGCTCTGACATAAGGAACTACTATAGCAGCCACGAGCTTGAGCTCAACCTGCAGGGCAAATACACCAAACTGAAGTATAAGCTAGGCTTTAACTGGGCACCCCAACTCAGCACCAGTACCGACGCCTACCGCAAATACCACGGTATAAACGACAACAAACTGGGTGGCGAATGGCAGACCAACAACTTCGCTCCTAACCTGATGCTGCGCTACCAATTCGACAAAAAGCATACCCTTATGTTCCGTTATCGCGGACAGATGTCGGCACCCGACATCGAGTATTTGCAGGAATACATCGACAATTCCGACCCGCTCAACATACAGAAAGGTAACCGGTATTTGGATCCGACATTTACCAACCGGCTGTTTTTGCGTTATAACAACTACTTCAGCGAAATGCAGAGCAACCTGTCGGCAAACGCCAGCTTCAGCAACACGATGAATGAGATCAGTAACGAAATCAGGTTCGACTCAACCGCTTTAGGCACCCGGAAGATAACACAGAAAAAAAATATTGACGGGTTCGGCAGTTGGAATGCAAACGCTTTCGTCACCTACAACACCCCTATTCCAAACACTCCTGTTTCGTTACAGGCAAGTACACAGGGGGCTTTGAACAACAAGGTCGGCTTTGTGTATAACGACATCAAAGGAATGTCGGAAGAAAACAACACCTTCACCCGCGGATTCAACCAGAGGGTCACAGCCACCTACAGCAAGAACGACTACGAGGTCAACCTCTTCTCTTCTTATGCGTTCTCAAGACGAAAAGACGAGATTAACCAAAGGAAACAAAAAGACGACCAACCTTATGAGGACTTCTCAATAGGAGGCGACATATCGATCTCTCTGCCTTGGAAACTGGTTTTGAGTTCCGACTTCTCGTACACCAACCTCAAAGGTTACCAGGGTCTTACTTCCGACGAAAGGAACAAGCATATTTGGAACGCGGAACTGAGCCGCAACGTCTTCAAAGACAACTCCGGTAACGTCCGCTTGCGCTGGGTCGACATTCTGAACGACACCAGAACCACCAGCGTAAACGAAACAGGCGTCAGCAAAGTACAGACCACCGAGCTCAAATCGCTGGGCACCTACTTTATGGTATACTTCACCTATAAGTTCAACTCGTTCGGTTCTTCGGCCCAACAAGGCGACAAACAAGGTCCGGGCAAATTCGACTTCGGCCCTGGTGGTCCAAGACCACGCGAGGGTTTTGGCAGTGGTCCGAGAGGTGAAGGCGGACGCCCACGCGGCGACTGGAATGGCGAACGCAGAAGACCCGATTTTGAAGCCGACACCACTGCAGGTAACGGCCCTAGAGAAGGTTACCGACGCGGGCCTCGCCAGCAAAAAGACAGAGACAGCCTAAAGGCCGAACGCAGAAGGGAGCGTCCAAGAAAAACTGGCGAACGCGAACAGCCCGCAACAGACGAGCTAAAGCCAGCCGCACCAGAGGACAAACAGCCAGCCGAAGTTAAACCCGTTACGGAGGGCGAAGGCGAGAGAAAAGAACAGCAGCCAACTGAAACAGAACAGCAGGCCGTTCCTACAAACGAATAGTAATATCCTACCATTATGGGGAATATACAAAGGAATAAGTATATGAAGAAAATTATAATTTCGCTAATAGCATTGGCAATGTACGGCACGGAATGCGTCGCACAAACCGTTAGCGTAGTCCGTGCCGTGGTCAGATAACCCCCTTTACCGACATTAAGTATATATAATTCCAAAATCGTGAATTCATAGCATGCATCCTATCGACTATCTTGCTTATAGGACCTACCTTTCCTATCCAACTCAAGTACATAAGCCCATCACGGGCATAGTTTGCGCACTTGCAATGCCTAGCTTTATTACAATACTAATTCTTCTTCAAGAGAAGTCCTCTTTAGCATTCTTATTACTCATACCACTAGGCATACTTTGTTTCATGATACCCGAGTGGTATTATACAGAATCAAAAATCAAGTCTTTATGTCTCCGTTACAAAGAACATAGACTAAACAAATGCCCTTACTTCGTTATAAGCGCCACTATAGTTTTAACAAGTTCAATCATTTCGATTGCCCAAATTTTTCTATTTGCTTATATAAGAACACTTTTCAACTAGTTAGTAACCAAAGAAACATCATTAAAATAAAACAAGATGGCAGAAGTAAACATATACCAACGCTATTATGAGGCAGCATTTGAATGTAACGGAACCCAACGCCGTGGAGCATCGGTTTTGCTGATTTCCGACTCAGAGTCAGGACACATCAAGTATACAGCGGCAGTTGCCTTTATACCCCACGAAGACGAAGAGGATTTCCGCGTACCCTACGACGCCTATTTCAGCCGTATAGTTTACGAGGCAGACGGCCGCCGCTCGAAAAAGAAGGAAGAGACTCTTTTGGATTCACTAATCCAAACCATTGACGAGTTGATAGAAGGAACGGGCGGGAGCGTCTTTTGGGACAAACCGCTTACCCAAGAAAAACTAGGTTGAATCAATCCGTCTTTTTCCCGAATAAAGGAACAGAAACGCCAACCTTGAAGCCAAAAGCGACAGGGTTGGCTTTTTTTACGATTTTCGAGTTAAGCAGACCCGCATAATCGTTCTCGCTATCGAACAAATGTCCATCGCCACCCGACGCCATATTCAAGAAACCATAAGAGAAATAAAAGCCGGCAGACAAATCTATTTTACCAATGCGGTAACGGGTACCAACATCAAAGTAAGCGGCCGTCCCGACCTTTAAGGAGAAATCACCGTCTGGCGAATCTTCGTAACTGGTGAAATTATGAACCGGCAAATCGGAGAATTCCACATCGTATTCGCTATAATAGCCCGAAACGCTTACAGCCCCTTCCTCGACCTTATAATGCGAGACCAAGGGGAGTAACAATTCCAGACCCGCATCCGCATACACGCCCCATTTTTCGTTAAGGTCTTTCATATAGGCAATGCCCACAGGGACCGCCAACAACAGGTTGGATTGTTTTTCATTCCAATCGTCGTAACGCACAGCCCTGACGCAGGCCATACCATTCGCAAGGTCGCTAGTCAGGTAGCGTTCGGTGCTGTCGAGTGGGCATTCCGTCCGGTTCAGATACAGACGCAAACCGGCCTGCCAGCCAACGCCATATTTAAAGTATTGGTTCACAAGCGCGCCAACATTACAGCCCCACCGTTTGTCAGATGAGCCCATCTCAACAGAGCCATTACCATTCAGAACATCAGCCACCGCGTCATAACCTAACGCATGCCATCCGTTACCCAGCTGGACATCGAGCCGGGTATTCTTCTCGCCATATACATCAGATACTGATAGGCTTACCAAACATAATAAGAGAGAAAATATATTTTTCCGCATAACTAAAAAATAGTTAGGTTAAGGACAAACCTGCAATTTAGCAGTAGCCACGTGTCCACCATCTACACACAGAATCACCGTGTACGTTCCACTATTGTGCAACACCAAGCTATTGCTAACGCCAACATTGCTGACCGTATTCACTAAAACGCCAGACGAACTATAGACGAAGAGACGGGCTTGAGCGAGCTCTTCCCTTTCTAGGCCCTCGACAAGCACCTCGAACGGAACAGCAGGTTTAGCCGGATTTGGAGTCACAACAAAAGTGTACGGAGTCTCCAGTTCCCCGAAGGTACGCGGACAAACATCAAGACGCTCCCCCTTACTGTTCCACACACTCAGGCCATAAGTTCCGACAACGGTCTCAAAGTCTTGGTAATACTGCTTCGTCGCGTTTTCAAGGGTTTCCCCCTCCTTATACCATTGGTATTTCACAAAATCTTGTCCTTTCCGGTTACAAACAACCACATCGTTCCACATACGTTCGATAATCGAACTTGGAAGTCCCACTTTGAAAGGAATTTCGATGGGTTCCGACTGCTGGTTCCGGCTAAAGAGGGTCAAATAGGCCACATACGAACCCGACACCGCACTTTCGGGAATCACAAAACGGGGACTCGCCTCCGACAGCAATCCACTAGCCTCCTGGAAACCGGCAGCTAGCAAGTCTGGGCTAAAAGAAACCGCAAAACTGTCGGCCATGCCCGATGTCAGTTGGAACGCAATTTCAACCGTATCGCCCACACAGTAAGCAGTCAGCGAGTGACCATAGCCCTCTGGCGAGACAGGTACGACCTCTACGGAAGTGCCGTCCACCTCAATTTCCGGCTCTTTGTATACCGTTAGCAACAGCGTCACAATACTGTCGCACCCTAACGACGACTTCAGGTCGTGGTGGAAGGTATAGTTTCCGACATGGGCAATCGCAGTACGCGAAATGGTAAATCCGTAGTCTTTATAATTGTCTCCCAAAAGAACTGAATCGGAGAAAACCACGTCAACAGGCAACCCGACCGTTGCATCCAACACAACAATACTGTCGCAGCCCCACACAGAAGACAACGTATCGACATAAACCCCAGAAGCCTCAATTTCGATATTGTGCCACCTGAAACTACCGCACGAAGTTACAGACGTTTGGGTCTGGTATGACGGTAGAATGGTCAGGTGTAGGACAACCATACTGTCGCAACCGTTTGTCGTTTCAAGATGGGCCATATAATCGCCACTCTCTGCATAATATACGCCCTGCCAATAGAAAGAATCGCAGGCGACGCCGTCCACTTCGATCGATTTACTGCGGTTTATTGTCAGATTTAAATTCAGTATACTGTCACAGCCGTAAATGGTCAGCAAAGAGTCGGTATAGACACCACTTTCCGTATATACCCGTCCCCGCCATTCAAATGAGTCACAAGCAGAAATGTCAGTTGTCGAAACAAACGACTTGTTCACCACCAGATGATAGTTGACCACACTATCGCAACCGGCAACCGACTTCAACGTGTCGGAAAAATCGGTGTTTTCAGTGTACAATTTTCCACGCCAATACACATTATCGCAACCATAGACATACACAGGTTGTTCCTGAGGCTGGTTAACGGTCAAGACTAAAACTTCCGAGCTGTCGCAACCAGCAACAGTTACATCAGTATAGTCGTACACCCCACTAACGCCATACGTAACACCATGCCAAACATAGTCGCCACAAACGGCCAGACGGAGAGTATCGCGAACAGGTTGGTTCACCTGTAAATACAAGACTTCTACGCTATCGCAGCCAAACTGGCCAAGCATCTTATGGGTGTATACACCGCTAGCCACATACGTTTCGCCATACCACGTAAAACTACCACACGCAGTATCATATAGGACTTCCATAGTTGGTGTTCCTACTGTCAAATGCAACGTAACCACAGAATCGCAACCAAACTGGGTTTGCAACGTCTGCTGGTAGTCGCCGCTTTCGGTATAGGTTTCGCCGTTCCACTCGTAAGCGTCGCAAACAGTCGCACTGAACTCGCTGGTTTTGCTCGGATTAACGGTCAGGTGCAACGTTACTACAGAGTCGCAACCGAACTGGGTTTGCAAGGTTTGTTGGTAGTCGCCACTTTCGGTATAGGTTTCGCCGTTCCACTCGTATACATCGCAAGCGGTAGCACTAAACTCGCTGGTTTTGCTCGGGTGGACCGTCAGGTGCAACGTTACTACAGAGTCGCAACCAAACTGGGTTTGCAACGTTTGTTGGTAGTCGCCGCTTTCGGTATAGGTTTCGCCGTTCCACTCGTAAGCATCGCAAGCGGTAGCACTAAACTCGCTGGTTTTACTTGGGTGGACCGTCAAGTGCAACGTAACCACAGAATCACAACCAAACTGGGTTTGCAACGTTTGTTGGTAGTCGCCGCTTTCGGTATAGGTTTCGCCGTTCCACTCGTAAGCATCGCAAGCGGTAGCACTAAACTCGCTGGTTTTGCTCGGATTAACCGTCAAATGCAACGTAACCACAGAATCGCAACCGAACTGAGTTTGCAAGGTTTGTTGGTAGTCGCCGCTTTCGGTATAGGTTTCGCCGTTCCACTCGTAAGCGTCGCAGGTAGTAGCACTAAACTCGCTGGTTTTGCTCGGATAGACCGTCAGGTGCAGCGTAACCACAGAGTCACAACCAAACTGGGTTTGCAAGGTTTGCTGGTAGTCGCCGCTTTCGGTATAGGTTTCACCGTTCCACTCATAAGCGTCGCAGGCAGTAGCACTAAACTCGCTGGTTTTACTTGGATTAACCGTCAAATGCAACGTAACCACAGAGTCACAACCAAACTGGGTTTGCAACGTTTGTTGGTAGTCGCCGCTTTCGGTATAGGTTTCGCCGTTCCACTCGTATACATCGCAGGCAGTAGCACTAAACTCGCTGGTTTTACTTGGATTAACCGTCAAATGCAACGTAACCACAGAGTCACAACCAAACTGGGTTTGCAACGTCTGCTGGTAGTCGCCGCTTTCGGTATAGGTTTCGCCGTTCCACTCGTAAGCATCGCAGGTAGTAGCACTAAACTCGCTGGTTTTGCTTGGGTGGACCGTCAAGTGCAACGTAACCACAGAATCGCAACCGAAATGGGTTTGCAACGTCTGCTGGTAGTCGCCACTTTCGGTATAGGTTTCGCCGTTCCACTCGTATACGTCACAAGCGGTCGCACTGAACTCGCCGGTTTTGCTCGGATAGACCGTCAGGTGCAGCGTAACCACAGAGTCACAACCAAACTGCGTTTGCAGCGTCTGCTGGTAGTCGCCGCTTTCAGAGTAAATCTCACCGTTCCATTCGTACACGTCGCAGGCGGTCGCACTGAACTCGCCGGTTTTGCTCGGGTGGACCGTCAAGTGCAACGTAACCACAGAGTCACAACCGAACTGAGTTTGCAAGGTTTGTTGGTAGTCGCCACTTTCGGTATAGGTTTCGCCGTTCCACTCGTAAGCGTCGCAGGCAGTAGCACTAAACTCGCTGGTTTTGCTCGGGTGGACCGTCAGGTGCAACGTTACTACAGAGTCGCAACCGAACTGGGTTTGCAAGGTTTGTTGGTAGTCGCCGCTTTCGGTATAGGTTTCGCCGTTCCACTCGTAAGCGTCGCAGGCGGTAGCACTGAATTCGCCTGTTTTGCTCGGATAGACCGTCAGGTGCAGCGTAACAACAGAATCGCATCCAAAATGCGTTTGCAGCGTCTGCTGGTAGTCGCCACTTTCAGAGTAGGTCTCGCCATTCCATTCGTAAGCGTCGCAAGCGGTAGCACTGAACTCACCGGTTTTGCTCGAATAGATGGTCAAATGTAGTGTAACAACAGAATCGCAACCGAAATGCGTTTGCAGCGTCTGCTGGTAGTCGCCACTTTCACTGTAGGACACACCGTTCCATTCATATACGTCACAGGCAGTCGCGCTGAACTCGCTGGTTTTACTTGGATGAACCGTCAAGTGCAACGTAACCACAGAGTCACAACCGAACTGGGTTTGCAACGTCTGCTGGTAGTCACCGCTTTCGCTGTAAGAAACGCCATTCCATTCATATACGTCACAGGCAGTCGCGCTGAACTCGCTGGTTTTGCTCGGATTAACGGTCAGGTGCAGCGTAACCACAGAGTCACAACCAAACTGGGTTTGCAAGGTTTGCTGGTAGTCGCCGCTTTCGGTATAGGTTTCACCGTTCCACTCATATACGTCACAGACAGTGGTACTGAACTCACCGGTTTTGCTCGGATGGATGGTCAAATGTAGCGTAACCACTGAGTCGCAACCGAACTGCGTTTGCAACGTCTGCTGGTAATCGCCACTTTCACTGTAGGACACACCGTTCCATTCATATACGTCACAGGCAGTGGCACTGAATTCGCCTGTTTTACTCGGATTAACTGTCAAATGTAGCGTAACCACAGAGTCACAACCGAACTGCGTTTGTAACGTCTGCTGGTAGTCGCCACTTTCGGTGTAACTATCAACGGCATTTAAATTAGCATCGTTTGCGGTAATATTCGATATCTGATATGGTTTTTCTATTGCAGTCCTAACACAATAATAAGCCAAAGAACAATTATCGTTTGACACACCAACACAAGTTCCATGTTTACCCTGTATGTGTTGTTGAGTCACCCAGGCATCAGATGGCCTGACACTGGTTTTAACAGCAAAACTATTTTCATACATCTTATCTACAATCGTTTGCAAAGAAGTTATTGCTGAAATAAAGCAAGGTAGCCCCTCTTGTAAATGTTGTCCGTCATAAGAAAGGTTACCAAAAGTTCCAAGCCCACTAAACATACCATAAGTCCTTGCGTTTTCTATTGCGGTATTAGCCGGAATAATAAAATCGAAAGAAGACAAAAGGACTTTTTTATTTACGTTTGTTTGTGTGAGCCACATTTCCTGTGAAGAAGAAAAGCCACATTCCAATAGTCTGGAATAACCGTTTGCATAAACTGGAGAAGCGAAAAAGGCAAATTTCGCACCTCTAAGTTTTTCTTGTGTTTTTAAATAATCGACCAACTCATGCGAAGGTTGAACTGTTTGCTCTTCATTTAGATTTGCGATGGAATACTGATTAATAACAACAAGATCATAGTGATCATACAAGTTTATTGCATCTGAATAGGTCCCTTTATTTCCAGACTTCACAACCGACCAACTTGTATAATCATTGTCATATTGATATACATTACAAAAAATCTTATTATTTTCAATGACGTTTTTATATGTACTTATCTGCCAACTTTCGTTACCGCCACGACTAATTTGTACTATATTAAGTTTTAAGCCTTCTGACTTTGCGATGGCAGGCACATATTGAAACGCATCCAATGAAAAAGAATTACCAATAACAAGAAGGTTTAGTTCCTTAATGTTATTTAAATCGACAAGCGTATATTTTGCGTTCCATTCGTACACGTCACAAGCGGTGGTACGGAACTCACCGGTTTTGCTCGGATGGATGGTCAAATGTAGCGTAACCACTGAGTCGCAACCGAACTGCGTTTGCAACGTCTGCTGGTAGTCACCGCTTTCGCTGTAAGAAACGCCATTCCATTCATATACGTCACAGGCAGTCGCGCAGAACTCGCTGGTTTTGCTCGGATTAACGGTCAGGTGCAACACCTTAACAGTATCAACATTCTCAACATCAGAGCCCACAGACAAAGCAACAGTTTGAGACGAAGTGAAGCTCATACCCCTCCATGAAAATCCATCGCAAGCGGTTGCTGAAGTATCTGCCACCACTAGTTTCAAGTCAGTTTGGGCAGATTGGCCGTTAAGACCAGTAGCGACAACAGAAATAATAGTTTCTCCAACTGGAATTTCCGCCTCTATATACTCAGACGTTAGATCCAAGAACGTTCCATTTTCACCCACTTTATAACTGTACGTGTACACATCACAACCTTCCGCCTTTGGCCAACGCACACGGGACGCAACCGACGATGTTTCTTCATTAGCCAAAGAAGCAGAAACCAACTCCATATTACCTGAGAATACAGGAGGTGTTTTTTGAGCCACACTAAATTTTTGGACACACGTGTTGCCGCTCTCCTTCAGAAACCCATCAGCAGAACGTGTGAAAATGGTCGTCAACTCATAAATACCTGGCGTGAATTGTTTGGCATTCAATTCCGCAGAAGTGTAAGCCACCCCATCGAGAACATAAGAAGATGCGGGAACCGCAACATTCCTCTTCTCCACACAAGAATAGATTTCCGCAGAAGGAACTGGCAGACTGTCGAGTAAACCCGTCATTTTGCAATCGTCGTCTGTAGCAAACGATTTTTTTACCGCGTCACAATCAACAACCACTGGATGCTTGTCATATACGCTGATCTTCTGCGAACAATAGTCGCCATCGTAACCCGTCTGCTGATTTCCGGCAACATCCATCAAACGCCAATAAAGCGTATGCTCGCCTATTGAAAGTTTCGTCAGCGACACTTCGCAGACAGCACCAGTGTACGCTTTCGGCTGATTAGCATCAACCCACCAGAAAAATTTCTTTATTCCACAATTATCAGAGCCCGACAATTCCACACTTGTTGTTGCCTCACAAGCATCAGTCACAACCAGACTAAGGTCTGAATTGGCCGTACAAACAGGTAGTTCATCGTCAACCAACGACAACTCCAAGGCACAATTTACCGAATTTCCTGCCCCATCGGCCAGACGGAAAGTATAGTCATGCGCAAGACCAGCCGCATCGGCACTTATTTCATTTTCGCCAGAAAAATCAGAAAGCACCAAACTGCTATTTACCGTATTATTGTCAAGCTGCTTATCCTTGGCAATCTCTGCCAGCACAAGCTGTTCCACCCCATCAAGGTCGAGGCCACACACCGTATTCCGCAACGTAATGCCCTTATCGGAAACCGTAGGGCAAACAGGCTTTGTGCCATCGGTAACCACAACCACCTGCGTACAGGTTTTCTGACTGGCAATCTGAAGTTCAGACACCTCCCGGCTAAAAACGGCAGATACCGTATAAGAGCCCACAGCCAAGTGTCTAGCGGTCAAATCGGCCAAGGTTACCTCCTCTCCACTACCAACAGCAGAAGACTCTTTTATTGAATAAGCAACACTAACTGCACCAGGATTGCAAGCAACAGGAGCGACCAACTTTGCAGGAGGCAATAATGCGAACCCTTCAGCTCCGGTCGAGAGGGTAACATCCGTATTGTCGGGACAAGTTATTTCCACATCGTCTTTCACAAAAACATACGCCATACAATAAGCAGGATTAACGAACTCCTGATTGGCAGCAATACGGTATCGGACAGGCACATCGGTACTCCAGTTGAAATCGTAGGTTTTATCTGGGAAAATGCCCCCATCCTTCTCATCGTGCGTCTCCTCGTCATAGAACTTAAAGGCAGAAATACTGGCGAACAAAGTCGCGCCCTCACAACTCGGTTTCCGTCCCTTCTCCTCAATATCCACTTCTTGTTCGAAAAAGTCTACAGCCTCAGCCGCAACAGCGATACAGTCGGGACCAACAGGCACGACCAGTTTCAAGGAGGAAGAAGGACAAGACGGCTTCGACGCATCGGTCACAACCATTTCTGCCTGACAAGACTCCTGCAACACCTGGTTTTCAGCATCGAGCAAACGGTAATTAAAGGTATAGGTCGAGACGCCATCAGCCACCACCGATGTAGAAGTCGACCAATCGGGTATATAGCAATTCTCTATTCCTATTCTGGAGTCGCCCACCTTCAGCAAGGCCTCCTTTAAACGAAAAGAGGCGGTATCGCCTATCGTCCCATCGCATAAACCTTCCTTATCGTACACCTTCTTCAGAGAAACAGAAGGGCATTCAACCACCTCTTCAGCATAGGTTAAGCTCGATCCAAGCAACAAAGCCAGGACAGCAAGACAAATATTAAAAAATTTAGGTGCCATAGTTTTTCGGTTAAAGGTTGATTATGTTATATTTCCAGCCAAATTTCACCAACCGCCACGCTACACTGCCATAAAAAAGACAATGACAGTGCAAACAGGTCGGTAAGCTTAAAGGCAGATAATGTAGTAAATTGAGTTTGAAAGGAACAGACCGGGGCTACTTGTGTTGCTGATAGTAGTCAACCGCCAGCTGCACATTGTTTTTAACCGCCCGGCTAGAGAAAGTTGCGCCAGACACACCATCAACCTCTGCAATCGATTGCGCATTCTTACCTACAAAATCCTGCAACATTTTGCCCTCAACAGAACGGAAGTATTCAGGAGTCTCGCTATTAGGCAACGCTTCCACATTAACGATTGTTCCGTTCTTGTCGATAGTCACCGCCAAAGGAGTCTGTCCGGCAAAACCTTTCACCTCCTTACCCAAATCAGTGGTATTAACCACATAGTTACCCTGCTCGTCTTTCTGCATATTCGCATCAGAACAAGCAGAAACCAAAAGAAGAGTAGAGATAACAGCGACAGGAATAAACGAGTATTTCATATTCTTAGAATAGTTATTGTAAACATTACAAAAATAGAGAAAATAAGTAGAAAAACAAGAGATTATGATTAAACTATTCCCCCGACACTACATAAAATACGGGGGAAATCCCGAATAAAAATTAGTTTGCAGGTAAAAAAAAGAATATCAGAATTATCTATTTTTGCAAATGTGGTTGTTCAAACAAACGCCATAAACGTTTTCTGGGAAATCTATTACAGAAATCAAACAACATTAACTTAAAAATTTGCTGATTATGTTAGACTTAAAGACAGGACGATTTGTTATTAATGCGGAGAAGGGTTGGGAGTTCCATCCCTTTATGAGTAGAAAAGAGTTCTTTGAATCGGGGTTGTTCAAACAGTCAGAGCATTCAAAAAACAGTAGTGAGATAAATGCGACGAAAAAGTATTTCCATTTCCCTTCAATTAACATCAATGGTTACGAAATGAATATGTCTGTGCATATTGGAGGACTTCACGACTGCGTGAAGAACATATGGTTGGTGTCGACAAAACTAATGGAGATACCAGACATCAACTGTATGCCAGACAACTGGCGAGAGATTGCGTATGAGGTCAAGCGTATTCACGACGAGTTCCTACAAAAGGAAACGGCGATGTCCCCGTCTGACATAGACAAGGATAGAGAAAACTCGTTTTCTCTATCTTGGGGTTCTTTCGGTTCCAGTTTCTGCCTGCGGTACGATATGCCTTCTGCCGATATTGAGATTTCTTACGATAATTTCACGGAAGAAGATAAAGCAGAATTGGACAAAATTAGCGATGATA
This sequence comes from Bacteroidales bacterium UBA3297, assembly GCA_002362105.1. Taxonomy (GTDB): domain Bacteria; phylum Bacteroidota; class Bacteroidia; order Bacteroidales; family Paludibacteraceae; genus Physcocola. The sequence goes on along the minus strand of DETD01000019.1, from coordinate 158,691 downwards.
TTTTATGGGGATAAGTGCCGATTATGGAAAATACATCTGAAAAAGACAAGACCGCCGCAGAGTGGCAGGGAACCGACAGGTATCCTGGCATAGACACCTATGAGAAAGTGCAGCTGAAAGCCGGCTCAAAAATATACGCCCTCATCTTCCGCAAGAAGGGCTCTTTCGACACTCCTGCCTACTTCTTCAACAAAGAAGCGATGGAGGGTATAGGAAACGACTCCATTTCGCTTAACGAGCGGTTGCAGATAAAGCCTTTTTGCCCTCCTGGCGAAAAATTCGGTATCCTTTTTGCAGATGTGTTCAGAAAAACTACACAAACATTTTTCTTGGAAATCTATTGTAGAGATTAAAATTCAACAACTAAAAATATATAGTTATGTTAGACTTAAAGACTGGCCGCTTTGTTATTGATGCGGGAAAGGGTTGGGAACTGCATCCCTTTATGAGCAGGAAGGAGTTTTTTGATTCGGGATTGTTTAAATCTGCATTCCCTGATATAAACGAAATCAAGACTGACAAGAGAAGCTATAATTTAGGGATAGTGAGTATTAACGGATATAAGATGTATATGCACATAATGCTTGGCGGACTTCACGATTGCATCGAAAGAATTTCTCTGGTATCAGAAAAAATGACAATTAAAGACATCAACAACATGCCAAGCAACTGGAAGGAGATTGCCTACGAAACCAAGCGCATACACGACGAGTTCCTGCAAAAGGAAATGTCGGTAGCACTACATGGAGCTGGTGACGAAAAGGACAAATCGTTTATGCTGCCATGGGGAGGAGTGCGTTCCGATTTCTGCCTGAGGTATGATATACCGTCTGCTGAGATTGTGATAAATTATAGGAATAGGACTAAAGAAGATGATGAGATGCTAGAAAAATTAGGCGATAAATATCTATGGTAGCTTTTATTTCTGTTTGTAGTTTATGAAAAAAAACACTGCAAAATATAAGACCGCCGCAGAATGGCAGGGAGGCGACAACTACCCCGGCATTGATGCTTATGAGAAAGTGCAGCTGAAAGCCGGTTCAAAAATATACGCCCTCATCTTCCGCAACAAGGGCTCTTTCGACACTCCTGCCTACTTCTTCAACAAAGAAGCTATGGAGGGTATAGGAAACGACTCCATTTCGCTTAACGAGCGGTTGCAGATAAAGCCTTTTTGCCCTCCTGGCGAAAATTTCGGTATCCTTTTTGCAGATGTCTTCTGAAAAACGACACAAACTTTTTTCTTGGAAATCTATTGTAGAGATTAAAATTCAACAACTAAAAATATATAGTTATGTTAGATTTAAAAACAGGCCGCTTCGTTATTAATGCGGAAAAGGGATGGGAACTACATCCTTTTATGTCTAGACAGGAGTTTTTTAACTCAGGGTTGTTTAATTCAGAGTATCTTGATAAGGAGGACGATTTCAGCTTGAAAGATGATGTCTTCGGTTTTGGCCCTATGAGTATTAACGGCTATGAGATGTATATGACTGTTGATTTTGGCGGGCTTCATGACTGTGTCGAGAGAATCACACTGATTTCAACAAAATTAAGTGAGATACCAGACATCAACAACATGCCAAGCAACTGGAAGGAGATTGCCTACGAAACCAAGCGCATACACGACGAGTTCCTGCAAAAGGAAACGTCTATGGCTCCATCGTGCCTCAATGAGGATAAAGACAATTCGTTTATGGTCTCATGGGGAGGCTTTCGTTCCGATTTTTGCCTAAGGTACGACATTCCTGACGTTGAGATCGTGATTAATTATGATAATCTTACTGAAGAAGACAAGGCCGAACTGGAGAAAATACCTGATGACGAATTGTGGTCATAAAGACTAGATTATGACAAAAGACACTGCAAAATATAAGACCGCCGCAGAATGGCAGGGAGGCGACAACTACCCCGGCATTGATGCTTATGAGAAAGTGCAGCTGAAAGCCGGTTCAAAGATTTACGCCCTCATCTTCCGCAACAAGGGCTCTTTCGACACTCCTGCCTACTTCTTCAACAAAGAAGCGATGGAGGGTATAGGAAACGACTCCATTTCGCTTAACGAGCGGTTGCAGATAAAGCCTTTTTGCCCTCCTGGCGAAAATTTCGGTATCCTTTTTGCAGATGTGTTCAGAAAAACGACACAAACTTTTTTCTTGGAAATCTATTGTAGAGATTAAAATTCAACAACTAAAAATATATAGTTATGTTAGATTTAAAAACAGGCCGCTTCGTTATTGATGCGGAAAAGGGATGGGAACTACATCCTTTTATGTCTAGACAGGAGTTTTTTAACTCAGGATTGTTCAAGTCTGAGTATCTGAAAAAAAAAGATCTCAATTTGAAAGATGATGTCTTTATTTTTGGCCCTATGAGTATTAACGGCTACGAGATGTATATGAACGTAATATTCGGAGGTCTTCACGATTGTGTTGAAAAAATCAGACTGGTTTCAACAAAATTAAGTGAGATAAAAGACATCAACAACATGCCAAGCAACTGGAAGGAGATTGCCTACGAGACCAAGCGCATAAACGACGAGTTCCTGCAAAAGGAAACGTCTATGGCCCCATCGTGCCTCGATGAGGACAAAGACAATTCGTTTATGGTCTCTTGGGGTTCTTTTCGTTCCGATTTTTGTCTGAGGTACGACATACCTGACGTTGAGATCGTGATTAATTATGACAATCTCACCGAAGAAGATAATAAAAGACTTGAGAACATGGGAACAAAATACCTGTGGTAATAGTTTATGGAGAAAGACACTGCAAAATATAAGACCGCCGCAGAATGGCAGGGAGGCGACAACTACCCCGGCATTGATGCCTATGAGAAAGTACAGTTGAAAGCCGGCTCTAAGATATACGCCATCATCCACCGCGACAAGGGCTCTTTCAAAACACCTGCCTACTTTTTCAACCAAAAGGCAACAGAGGGTATAGGGAACGATTCCATTTCGCTTAACGAACGGTTGCAGATAAAGCCTTTTTGCCCTCCTGGCGAAAATTTCGGTATCCTTTTTGCAGATGTCTTCAGAAAAACGACACAAACATTTTTCTTGGAAATCTATTGTAGAGATTAAAATTCAACAACTAAAAATATATAGTTATGTTAGATTTAAAGACGGGCCGCTTTGTTATTGATGCGGAGAAAGGTTGGGAACTACATCCTTTTATGTCTAGACAGGAGTTTTTTAACTCGGCGCTATTCAAGTCAAAATACCCTAATAAGGATGAAATCAATAGCGACAAGAAAAGCTACAATTTAGGCCTAGTGAATATTAATGGCTATGAAATGTATATGAGTGTCATATTGGGCGGGCTTCACGATTGCATTGAGACGATTACTCTAGTATCTGTGAAGATGACAATTACAGACATCAACAACATGCCGAGCAATTGGAAGGAGATTGCCTACGAGACCAAGCGCACACACGACGAGTTCCTGCAAAAGGAAACGTCTATGGCCCCATCGTGCCTCGATGAGGACAAAGACAATTCGTTTATGGTCTCTTGGGGTTCTTTTCGTTCCGATTTTAGCCTAAGGTACGACATTCCTAGTGCTGAAATTGTGATAAATTATGACAATCTCACCGAAGAGGATAATAAAAGACTTGAGGCAATAGGCACAAAATACTTGTGGTAATAATAGTTTATCATGGATAATCCTCTAAAACATAAGACCGCCGCAAAATGGCAAGGCAGCGACGACTACCCCGGCATTGATGCCTATGAGAAAGTACAGTTGAAAGCCGGCTCTAAGATATACGCCCTCATCTACCGCGACAAGGGCTCTTTCAAAACACCAGCCTACTTTTTCAACCAAAAGGCAACAGAGGGTATAGGGAACGATTCCATTTCGCTTAACGAACGGTTGCAGATAAAGCCATTCTGCCCTCCCGGCGAAAATTTCGGTATCAACTATAAGAAGAAGTTCGTTTTATCGAATAAGTTTTTGCCCCCTAACAATATAGACTTTAAGATTTGAGTCGCCGGGGTTCCATTCCTTTAAATTGTATAATCCAACATACCTGCCAAGAGGAGTATACACGTTTACAAGAGCATCATTGTCACTTTTCGTAAGTTTTACTGAGGTTACGTTACCGAGGTTAAAAGACTCCTCGAAACTATCTATAAAGAAGTTAAGTGTAAAAGGCGCAACCTTGGCCATAATTTCTTCATCTTCTATGAATGAAAAACTCTTCGGATCGAAGGAGTATGAAGCAAAGTAGTCTGTTTTCCCTAAATTCTCAAAGCCGACAGTCGAGCCTATAAATTCCGCATCTTCACAAACCATTCGGATATCTTCTGAAGCAGGAACCGTAACATTATGGGCTTTGAAGGTAACAACAGTTTCCTCTTCTTGTTGAGTTGGAACACCTATTAGGAAACCACATCCCGTACGCAGTTGCGATTCTTCCGCATAGGTTATTGTGTTGTTCTCAAAACCTCTTATGCTATATATTTTCATCAGTCCGCTCTTTAAAATTTCTGTTCCATCGGGCAAAAATGCGCTATCGGGAACAAAAGGTAGGAATATAAGATTCCAACTAAACTCCTTGCCAGAGTTAGTGAAAGACTTTGTAAATGTCGCTTCTTTTGCATAAATGGAATTTTTCAGGTAGAAGTCCTTACCACCATCGATAACAAGCTGGTTACAGGAACCATTCGCCACAACATTAGTCGACTTCTTAGACAGAGAAGGCTCGTTGGCATAGTAAAGACAATTAGAACCAATTTTTGACAAATCGATATTTTCAATTTGTGAGTTAGTGAATGTAGTAAGATCAACCCATAGGATGTCAGACGCATCGCTGTTAAAAACAGAGTCAACCCATGCATGTTGTGCTTCTAAGGCTTTGTTCGTACAATAGTACACATATTGTCGAACCGTCCAATGAGCACGGCCGTCAAGTCCCGACAGTTTGAAACTTCCCATGTAGTCGTTTTCCGTATCTGAATCAAATTCAATGTATTTACGGTAGGTTTGACCAGGATATACGGTTAGCATACCTTTTTCTCCGTCAAGAGTATCAACTGTATACGCCGCTCCCTTTGTTTGATACAGGGTAACCAATTTCCTAAAAGGTATGGTGTCGTAGTTTTCAATTGTAATTAACGCCTTGTTTCTTCCAGGAATCAAATGGTATTGCCGTATACCAGCAACATCAACAGAGTCGTATGCGCCTAGGATTCGGATATCCGTATAAACATAAGTAATATCCGATGTAAAGTTATCCGCATACAATTCTTTAGTTTCCAATATAGTGCCATCTTCTGCCGTGAATTCAAGATGAATTACTTCTTCGTTTTTAGGCCAAACAAATAAGTAGGAAAGATTGATAGAATCTTCGGAAGCAATAGTAAAAGGGACGGTTTGGTTTCGTACAACACCATCTACCATTACAGCACCCGATGCATTTAAGAAACCTGTAGCATTCATATACACATCGCCCTTGTAGTCATTTTTACCGCAGTTTTTAATTTGTAAATTAATATTGACTTTATCGTCGAATGTATAGTTTGTAAGTTCCTTAAATTTAATTATTTGCAATTCCGTATTGTTTGCTTCAACCTTCTTGTGCGATTCAGGTTTAATACCAATAATAATATCTTGATTGTCGTTGTAAGAAAAATCAATGCCCACAATGGCATTCAATTCATAATATCCATCCTCATTTCCGGCCCACCCAAAATTAAAGTGAAAGGCATTACACTCATTGTCGTAACCGTCACATATAAAAGAATGACCACCGTTTTTGTCATTTCCTCCAAAAATCACAGGGCGCTTGTTTTTCAACTCATTAAAGATGATGTTTCCAAATTCATCATCTGTGTATCCCTTTTTCGAGACATATCGTACATCACTATCATATCCGAAATAGTTTTCAAGAGCATATTCAACATTATAGTGATAGGAACTAGACCCTTCTGTACCATAATTCATTTGAACGGCATGCCCACAGTATTCCATCAGTTTTGCAATCTCTTTTTCGGCCGTTAAATCGCCGTTTTCCTCATATTTACTCATTATCTCCCAGTCGAACGGAGTGTCGGATAAACTTTTGTACGTGCAATTACTGTCAGTATAACCAGGAATTTCCTTATAAGTTTCTGATGGGAACTTGTAATAGTGCATCACCTGTGCCATAGAGGTAGCAACGCAACCGGTAGGCGTGCCATTACCGAAAAAGTTTTGATGCCATTTTGTTTGTATTAATGGAGCCACGTTTTCACGCTTAACTTGTGGAACATATTTTTTCAGACCATTTAACACGTTGTTCCTACCAGGAATTGACGAATCGGCTTCGGCAATTTCAATTTGCTCTTTATATCGGTTTAGTATCCACTTTAAAGCGGGTGACACGTTGTTAATACCCGTAAAATTAGAACCATACCCTAATACGGAATGCCGGGTTTTGTCACTACCCGAAACAATTACATAATCCTTGTTGACATTATAGAATACGTAGAATTCATCAACGTCGTTCTCAACTGAAAATACCGTATCATTGCTATGATTATAGCCTTTTTTTTCGAAGAATGAAATAGCATCCTGACGTGCAGTCTCAATTTTCACTTTTGCACCGTTCGCATTTATGAAAAACATAACGACAGAAATAATAGTAAAGAATAAGCGCTTCATCTCAGATAAAAATTAAATAATACTTAAATATAGATCTCTTTTCAACAAGTCTCGAGGTTTAAATTGTGCAAATATAAGTAATATTGGCTCAACATTCGCATTTAAGACAATAAATAGTATAAATATATATAGCACACGGATATTAGCATTCAGCACCACAAAAAAGTCTCAAACCCCATTTTGGGGAGAAGGGGAGTTGTCTCCTGATTTTTATGGGGAAATGAAAGCGCCCTGTAATTTTACCCTAAAAAATTTTCCTATTAGGAAAATAAATGCGTTATTTGCAATTTGAATATGGAATTCTGTCCACAACAGGCAGAGACTCCATACGATGGAACAGCAAACAAAAAAAGATTAAAATGATTAAATACATTGGCTCATTTTTGGCTTTGTTAGCCGCATTGGTATGTGTTATCTTCTATGTTTCAGGTACCACAGAAAACACCCTTCTCGTAATTGCCATCATTATTCTGATTGCTGCAGTTATTGCTCCGATTATAGTCAACAAAATTCAGAACAAAGGCTAAGAAGGTTGCTCCATGCAACAAGAAACAAAGGGATATATCCAACAAGGTATATCCCTTTATCTTTCATTACACTAGCGAAATAAATGATTTGTCAAAACAGACAACCATTGAAAAAACATAAAGACCAAATATGGCAAACAGTTCCTACCTGCAAGTTGAAGGCCTGACGAAGTCGTTCGGGCAAAAAGTGCTTTTTCACGATGTTTCGTTCGGCATTAGCGAAGGCGAACGCATCGCCATCGTTGCCCGCAACGGTGCCGGGAAAACAACCCTTATGAACATTATTGCAGGCAGCGAGCCGTACGACAGCGGCGACATTTCCTTCAAACGCGACCTGGTTATGGGTATTCTGCCCCAAGACCCGCACTTCCCGGCTGGGATGAACGTCTTACAGGCCTGCCTACACAGCAACAGCGACCAGGTAAAAGCCATTGCGCGCTACGAGAAAGCCCTTCTTCAACCCGAAAACACCGAAGAGTTGAACGAGGCAATGGCCGATATGGACAGCCTGAAGGCGTGGGACTATGAGACGCGCATCAAACAGATTCTAGGCAAACTGAACATCCACGACCTTGAACAGAAGGTCGACAACCTGAGCGGTGGACAACTGAAACGTGTGGCCTTGGCCAATGTCCTGATTATGGAGCCCGAACTCCTCATCCTCGACGAGCCGACCAACCACCTCGACCTGGCTATGGTGGAATGGCTGGAAGACTACATCAGCAACTCGCGCATGGCTCTGCTGATGGTCACCCACGACCGCTACTTCCTCGACAGGGTTTGCAGCCACATTCTGGAAATTGACAACCAACAGCTCTACAGCTACCACGGCAACTATACTTACTACCTTGAAAAAAGGCAGGAGCGGCTGGAACAACAAAATGCCGAACTGGCACGCGCCAACAACCTCTACAGGAAAGAGCTGGACTGGATGCGACGCCAACCGCAGGCTCGAGGCACGAAAGCACAATACCGCATCGACGCCTTCAACGAACTTGAAGAGAAAGTAAAGCAAAAGAAACAGGCGGGTAACGTGCAACTCGACGTAAAAGCCAGCTACATCGGCAGCAAGATTTTCGAGGCAAAATACATCAGCAAAGCCTTCGGCGACACCAAGATACTCGACAACTTCTACTACAACTTCAGCCGCTACGAGAAAATGGGTATTGTCGGCAACAATGGTACCGGCAAGTCGACTTTCGTCAAGATGATTGTTGGCGACGAGCAGCCCGACAGCGGCACTATCGATTTGGGAGAAACCATCAGGTTCGGCTATTTCAGCCAACAAGGCATGCAGTTCGACGAACAAATGAAAGTGATTGACGCCGTGCAGAGCATTGCCGAGAACGTCTACCTCGGAGACGGTCGCAAACTGAACGTGAGCCAATTTCTGCAACACTTCCTGTTCTCGCCCGAAAGGCAGCACGACTTCGTGTACAAGCTGAGCGGTGGCGAACGCCGCCGCCTCTACCTCTGCACCGTGCTGATGAAAAATCCGAACTTCCTGATACTCGACGAGCCGACCAACGACCTCGACATCATGACGCTGAACGTACTGGAAGACTACCTGCAGAACTTTAAAGGCTGCGTTATTGTGGTCAGCCACGACCGCTACTTTATGGACAAAGTAGTCGACCACCTGCTCGTCTTCCACGGGCAAGCCAACGTGCAAGACTTCCCCGGCAACTACACCGACTACCGCCTGTACCGCGAAATGAAACAGCAGCAAGAGCGGAAAGAAAAGGAACAGGCTGCCAAACAACAGGCCAACAAGCCTGCCGAGAACAAAAATCAGAATTCGACCCGCGCACGCAAACTGACCTACAAGGAGCAAAAAGAGTTGGAACAACTGACTGCCGACATTGAGACGCTGGAAGCCGAAAAAGCCACCATTACCGAAGAGCTAAGTTCCGGTACCCTACAGGGACAGGAACTGGTGGACAAGAGCCAGCGTATTGGCGACATAGACAAGGAACTGGACGAAAAAACCGAGCGTTGGATGGAATTGAGCGAATTGGCATAAGTGCCAATTTGAACAAAAGAGTAAATCTTTAATGGCTAGGCATTGTCTAAAAATCCGTATATTTGCACCAAATTTATTTTCACACCATACACCAAATGAAAGAATTAGCATTGAAGTACGGTTGCAACCCCAACCAGAAACCTTCACGCATCTTTATGGCAGACGGCGAACTTCCTATCGAAGTGCTCAACGGCAAGCCTGGTTACATCAACTTCCTCGACGCATTCAACAGCTGGCAGTTGGTGAAAGAATTGAAAGCGGCCACCGGCCTTCCAGCCGCAGCCTCATTCAAACACGTAAGCCCTGCGGGAGCTGCAGTAGGACTTCCTTTGAGCGACACTCTGAAGAAGATTTATTTCGTAGACGACTGCGAACTCAGCCCAATGGCTAACGCATACGCCCGTGCCCGTGGTGCTGACCGTATGAGCAGCTATGGCGACTTCATCGCCCTGAGCGACACTTGCGACATTCAGACTGCAAAACTGATCAACCGCGAGGTTTCCGACGGTGTTATCGCTCCTGACTACACCCCAGAAGCACTTGAGGTTTTAAAGAACAAGCGTAAGGGTACTTACTGCGTAATCAAGATGGATCCGAACTACGAACCAGCAGAACTCGAAACCAAGATGGTTTACGGTGTTACTTTCGAGCAGGGTCACAACAACGTGGTTATCGACAAGAGCCTCTTCACTGAATTCCCAACCAAGAGCAAGACTTTGAGCGAGGCTGCACAGCGCGACCTCATCATTGCCCTTATCACACTGAAATATACCCAGAGTAACTCGGTATGTTACGTTAAAGACGGCCAGGCAATCGGTATCGGTGCTGGTCAGCAGAGCCGTATCCACTGCACCCGTTTGGCAGGTAACAAGGCCGACATTTGGTGGTTGCGCCAGCACCCTAAGGTTATGAGCCTCCCATTTAAGGAAGGCATCCGCCGTGCAGACCGCGACAACACCATCGACGTTTACATTTCAGAAGACGAGCACGACGACGTTCTCCGCGATGGTGCATGGCAGCAGTTCTTTACCGAACAGCCAGCCGTCCTCACCAAGGAAGAGAAGCGCGCATGGTTAGACCAGATGAGCGGTGTAGCGCTCGGTTCAGACGCCTTCTTCCCATTCGGCGACAATATTGAACGCGCCCACAAGAGTGGTGTCGAGTTCATTGCACAGCCAGGCGGTTCAGTCCGTGACGACCATGTTATTGACACTTGCGACAAGTACGGCATGACCATGGCGTTCACCCACGTTCGCTTGTTCCACCACTAATTAGAACAAACTAGGCACACAGCCTACTTAATAGACAGCCCCGCTCAACAATCAAGCGGGGCTGTTTTTATCGCCATCATTTCAGCCTTATTATAACCATCTGGTCTAGATTAATCTCTGTTATATCACAGGGTTCCAAACCACGAAGATATGTGACTAATCCCAACGCTTTCAAAGCCTTCAGAATACCGAAATTTAACTTATCAGACCGTCTTTTATATCCGAATTCTTTTAGTATTGAACGGAGTTTCAATCTTTTATAGCCAGACTGCGAATACAATATCTGCAATTTAACTAGTCTGAAAAACTGTCCAAACACATTGTCAATATTATCATCGGTAATCGTCAAGCCATATTCTCTGAGTATCATATCTGTTTCCGAGAAAGAACAATCATCCAATTCAAGAATGACAGTCTCCTCATGAACAACTCTACGGAATTTATCAAAATCTTTCCTGTAATTTACAACTATGCTATTGTTATGTTCACGAAACAAATCTTCTATAATTTCCTTTTCCCTTAAATGAGTAAAGTCGGATATGTACAGAAGTGATGCAACATCTTTTGGAGTGAACTTGTATTTCGACATTATTTAGCCCCCTTTTTTGTATTACACCATCGGCATAGGACTTGTAAGTTATCTTCAACAGTTAAACCGCCATTGTCCATTGCCTTGATATGGTCAATCTGCAAATATCTCCTAGTATCAAATTCTTTGCCACACATATTGCAAACATACCTTCCGTTCTGATTTAAAGCTTTTCTGTAAATTTTTTCTTTCAATTCAATTCCATATTTAGGGTAAGCCTCAATTATTTCCTGCAAAGAGAATTCTTCTATTTTTCGTTTTTCAGCTTCAGTTTGTGGCGCTGTTGCTTTGGCTTCGATATATCCATCAAGTTTGTCCAACTCGATATCAATTTGTTTTTTGAAAAAATACAGAGTTGTATAGTACATAGGAATAATACTTCCATCCTCATTCCAAAGGCTGTCAATATACTCCTTTTTCACACTTCTTGACATATCTTCATCATAGATTTTCTTTGCCACTTGAGACACATCAAGTTTCTTTCTGTCAATTTCATCAAGAGTATTGAACAAAGGGGGAACTTCCTTTTGAGCATAAAATTCAAGTAAACGCTCAACATCACGTCTCTTGCAAGCAGGAATCATACTGTCATCGAAATAACAATCCATGCAATAATCAGTCATTTCCTTTAACGTGTCATCAGGGATAACTTCATCGTTGATACCATATTGACGCATTATACCACTTAAATCATTTATAAGATTTTCATATGACACCTGTGTGCTATTGTAAACAAGAATCTGATGATTCCATTCAAATGTAGAAAGAATATAGTAACCTAAAGGGATACGCTCAATCATTGAAATACGTTCCAACAAAGAAGTATCAACACTTTCATCAGCCATAAGAACAAACTCTTCTATTTTTTCAATAGAAATGAGTCGTAGCTGTTTGTTACGCCTTTCTACATCCGTTTCCTTCTCATGGAACTCTGCATCTGTAAGTGACTGAGGATTAACCCATGCAATCTTGTCATTCCAATTATCTATAAAGCTTACAATATATGCCTCCTTTGTTCCTCCAGCTTTAGTTCCTCTTAATGCTCTTCCGACCATTTGTGTCATTAGGACAGTTGAAACAGTCGGTCTTGTAAGAAATACAGTATGGGTTAAAGGTAGGTCGGTTCCTTCTGTGAGGATATTAACGTTAATAAGGACTTGTACCTCTCCATTTTTATAACGCTTAATTTTTTCGTCATTTTCTTTACTAGAAATTGTAATTCCTGTTGCCTGATCACGAATATCTGATACAATGTATTCCGACTTAACACCATACCTTTTGCCCTTTTCATTAAAGAGTTTATTTAATGCAATGGCATGATCTTTACCAACAGTAAAAACAATTGTTGGTCCATATTTTTCATGATTTTCCAAGTACTTTTCTACAATTAACCTATTACGTTCAGCATTGCCTGCAATACTTTTTACAAGATTTTCTGGAAGCACGTCAAAGTTTTCAATACTCTTGATTGCATTTAAACCAAGTTCTTCTGAAATTCAAGTTTTGTTTCACATTCATCATAGTACGGATATGCAAGAATTGTTTTATCAATTAACTGCTGAAGATCGGTTTTATACACAATGTCATCAGTAAAAATCTGTTTGAGCGCTCCTTTCTCTTCATCCGATGTTCTGAATGGAGTAGCAGTTAATCCCAACAACTTTAAAGAATAAACTTTCTTCTTTACAAATTCAATAATCTTCTTGTATGATTTAGCAACTGCATGATGTGCTTCATCAACAACAAGATAAACATCTTCATTTTGCAACCATTTATCAAGCAAATCCAGTTTGCGAACGATACTATCCTTTCCAACAATCAAAATATTATCTTCGGGCTTGATATGTATCGGCTTATCGTGTACACCTGATATGATGCGATAGGTAAACTCAGTATGATTTACCATTTCTCCTGTGTAGGCATTTGATTTAAAAGTATCTGCAGCTTGTTCAAGCAATAATTGTCTGTGCGCAATCCAAATAACTTTCTTGCCTTTATCAACAGCATTCTTTAGCAACCAATTAACCGCCGTAAGTGTTTTACCGCCTCCTGTAGGAAGTACAAGCAGTGCGCTGAATTCAGATTTTGATTTATCCCATCAAGGGCTTTCATAGCATCTATTTGATGCTCATAGAGCGTTCTTGGATTTTTACCTTGTACAGGAGTTACAGTTATGCAGTTAAAATTATCTTTAGTACCCATATAAATTCAACTAAATTTAAAACTTAACTATAAATATATTTATATACTAGCGATATAACAAACAAAGACTTGACAAAAGTCCACATATAATAAAATTCGCCACCATTGAAAAAAGACTGCGGAAGGCAAGTATAAAACGAACTAGGCTTTTTTCAGCGACGAGTGTTACAATACAAGTATTCTACACCCTAACAGGAAGGATACTTTCCTCCTAGCACATTCACAAACAAATGCACACGTTTCTAAAATTCCTGCAAAAAAACAAAATTGCCATAAAAGTGTTGCGCATAAAAAGCAATATTCGATAAAAAGTGTTGCGCGTGCGCAACATTATTGTATATTTGCGTTAAAATTAGATTGTTATGGACTCATTATTTAGAAAATATGATAGGCTAATAGCCAATACGTCAATGAATATCGTACGTGACAAGATGAATGACATTCATTGGAACAGCCAGCTTGTCAGTATTGTTGGTGCTAAGGGCGTGGGGAAGTCAACCCTCATCAAACAGTATTTAAAACAAAACTTCAAGCCAGGCGACCACCGTGCTCTTTATTGTTCGGCAGACTCTGTGGACTTTTCCACACGCACTCTCTTAGACTTGGCTGAGGAGTTCGTTGTCAGAGGCGGTGAAGTGTTGGCTATAGATGAAATACATAAATACAAACAACGTGATGCTGACTGGAGTCGTGAGGTGAAGGAGATATACGATTTATTTCCCGAACTAAAACTTATAGTGAGTGGCTCTTCTCTTTTACGTCTGAAAGAAGGTGATGCAGATTTGAGCCGACGAGCAGTAAAATATACAATGAACGGACTTTCATTTCGTGAAGCATTGCGTTTTTATCATGGCCTGACTTTCCCAAAATGGTCGTTAGAGGATATTCTTGAACACCCGTACGACCTTTGGCAAGACGTGTCTTCCAAGTGCAAGCCTGTTGTCCTCTTCAAGGAATATCTTGAAAAAGGGTACTATCCATTCCTGTTGGAAGGCGAAGGAGAGTACTATACAAAAATCGAACAGATAGTAAATTACATCATTGAGACTGAATTACCACAGATATGTAGGGTAGACGTGGCAAACGTGAGGAAGTTGCAAGCACTTGTCGCATTGATATGCAATGAGGTGCCGTTTGAACTGAATGCCAATAAGATTGCCGCAGCCCTTGAAATAGGGAGAGATACGGTGGTAGAATACCTTAAGTATCTTGGGGATGCGAAAGTCCTAAACCTGCTATACTCCGACAAGAAAAAGATTGGAAAACTGACAAAACCAGACAAGGTATATTTAGAGAATCCGAATATTCTATACGCTCTGGCTCCTGCAAAATTGGAAATTGGCACATTGCGCGAGACATTTGCCATCAATAGCCTTTCAGAGTCTCACATCGTAGAGTATGGTAAAACTCAAGGCGACTTCAAAATTGACAACAAATACACTTTTGAAATCGGCGGACGAGGCAAAGACTTCACACAGATTGCCGGCCTAAAAGATTCATACATCTTTGCGGACAACTGGGATATTCCAGAAGGATCAAAGCTACCTCTATGGATGCTTGGCTTCCTGTATTAAAAGATTCAGGTTGGGATCAATGCAAAAGTGTTGCGAACAAAAAGCAATATTCGGTAAAAAGTGTTGCGTATGCGCAACACTTTTTTTTTATTTACGTTCACTCCTATGTGCCGAGCATAGTTCTTGTGTAACAAGGATATGACCGTTGAACTATAGGTATAAATCATTCCAGTCGTTATATTTGCAAACAGACTGAGAAACATACGCATTACACTAACGATAAAACTACTACAACATGTATAAAATTCTACTCGGCATATTCTTCCTCCTATTCAGTCCGTCGTTTTCTTATGCCGGACAGTATGTCTTCACCCATTATTCGTCAAAAGACGGATTGTCGAGCAACTATATTCACGACATCGCACAAGACCGTAACGGCTTCATCTGGATTGCCACACATTTTGGAATCAGCCGGTTCAACGGCACCACTTTCCACAACTTTCTTTCCACCGACTACCCTTCAATGTATCGGGACGACATTTACCACGCTTTCGTAATGAAACATGGGGCTGTAACTTTCGGAAGTTCAAAAGGGACAATCGTTTCGTACAACAACAGGCAGGACAACTTTACAGATTATGCGCCAACCGATTCATTCTACCACGACATTACAGGATACACACTATGCCTAGACGGAGAAGAACTGGTATCGACCAGCGCCGGAGTCTACACCTACTGCGAAAATGCAGGTAAATTGCAGTTTCTTCCAGTTGTTCCCAAAGGAACGGCTGTTTACGAAGTGTTTAAAGACCATTGGCAACACTACTGGCTAGGACTAAACCGCGGTGTCGCACTTTACAACCGAACAGGAGAAAAGGTAAACGGATTTGAGGCGTTTGAACGCATAAACGAACAGATTAACAACATTTGTCAACTCGACAAAAACACCCTTTTGCTCTGCTCTACAACCGGCTCGCTTTGGAGGGTGACTTGCACCGAAGACGGACAAATGCAGGAACTGAAAAAAATTGACACCCCTTTTAAAAACATCTCTGAAATTTGTACCGACAATGCCGACATCTGGATAGGGACTTCCGGGTCGGGTCTGTGGAAAGGAATCAGCCAGAACGGGACTTTTTCTTTCGAAAGGTGTATGCCCATCAACCGGGACGACAGCGACGTCCGGAAAATATCGGCACTATACAAAGATGCAGACGGAAACATTTGGGTAGGCACCCAGAACACAGGCTTGTGGTGCATCACCCCCGCAAGGCAATCGGCTGTAACAATCTCTAGCAGCCTCGGAATACCTATGGTAACAGGCACCTCGTTTTACGAAAACAGCCGAAAAGAAATACTGCTCGGTACCGACGGACAAGGCTTGTTCCTACTCGACTCGCTCTACAACATAAAGCAACACCTTACCGATAACGAAAGACTATCGGCGAACAGCATTCTCTCGATAACACCTTTCAATGACAAATGCGTGCTGTCGTACTGGGGCGGTGAAATTTCGCAACTAGACCCCGTATTCCTCCAAAACAAGAAACTGCCTTTTCTTGGAATAGACCACCCCTCACAAACCGCAAAATTCGCAACTACAGCACCCAACGGAGAAATATGGGCCTGCATGTCGGGCGACGGCGTCTATGTGCACAAAGCAGGGAAAGGTTGGAGCAAGCTACACCTTATGAACGACAAATGGGTCAACCATGTGTGTTTTTCCAAGCAGGCGGCATGGGTGACAACAACCCGTACAATATGGCGGATTGACAAAGACGGCCAGTGCACAGCACTATTTCCCGACACAGAGAAGGAACCGACACACAACCCGACCGAACTGCACCAGTGCGCAGTTGACGAACAAGGGAACTGCTATGCGGCAACAAGCAACGGCATATACCACTGCCCCGCCAACGGCAACCGCTTCGAAAAGCTAGACTTTCTGCCACAAGGTGTTTACAGCTCTATACTTTATGACCAGGACGGGCAGTTCTGGACAAGCGGCACTAACGGAATTCTGACCTTTAAAGCTAAAGAACAGACTTATTGCCACGAACTGGACGCCCTAAGCGGATACGACCAAAACTTCTATATTCCGAGGGCTATCTATAAAGACCACCATAACCAATTCTTTTTTGGCACGAAACAGGGCTTCGTCGTATTAAACAACAGCATTAAGAACACACCAACATCGCCCTATACCGAATGGTCGGAATTGTACTCGCGAGGCACTAAAGTCAGCGTTAACAGTTCGGGGCTACTTCCTGTTTCACTGTCAAGCACCCACCAATTGGAAATAGCCTACAACCAGACAGACATCGGTTTGAAATACGACATTGTCAACCTCAAGGCGAACAATCCTATCAAAGCCTTTTACCGTATTAACGGACTCGACACCACATGGGTTCCAGTCGGCAGCGACCAAACCATAAAGATAACCCACCTTCCGGAAGGAGACTACCTGCTCGAGGTCCAGTTCTTCAGTAAAGGCAGGCAACTACCAAACTCCCGTTTGCAGATGGGCATCCTCGTCTCTCCGCCCTGGTGGCGCACGTGGTGGTTCTACACCCTGCTCACCCTGTGCATTGTTACCGCTGCAATACTATTCTTCTACTACCGTATCCGCACCATAACCCGGCAGAAAAAGGAATTGGAACAGAAAGTGGCAGAACGAACACACGAACTGAGCGAAGCCAACCTGTCGCTCCAACAGCGGGAAAAAGAAGTGGAACTCCAAAACGAGATGCTGCACAGTGCGCTTAAAGACAAAGACCAACTGGTTTCTATTGTTGCCCACGACCTGAAGAACCCTATGTTCTCGATTGTAGGCTCGCTGGAAGACCTGCTGCGTACCGAAGAAGCGAAAGACAACACCCTGCTCCGCCAGGTTTACCACGCATCGTCTGTTCTGCAAGGACAGATGCTAAAACTATTGGATTGGGCAACCGAGAACAAGATTACAGCCACCTGTGAATATCAGGACATCGACCTAAAGGAGATTGTGGCAGAAGTGGCCGCATTGGCACACGGAATGCTCAGCGACAAACATGTGAAACTGAACGTTGACATAAACATAAACCACTACGTCTATGCCGACCCGAGAATGCTGTCGACCATCGTCAGAAACCTGCTGACGAACGCCATAAAGTTCAGTCCGGAAGGTGCTACAGTTAAGCTGGAAGGATGCGAAACAGACGGGCGCGCACGCATCTCGGTTAAAGACGAAGGGGTGGGTATGACTCAGGGAACCATCGGCAAACTCCTCTCCGGCATACGTACAACACATTTGGGGACCGCCTCGGAAAAAGGTTACGGACTAGGATTCGGCATCATACAAGAGTTTGTAAAACAGAACCAGGGAACGCTGGATATAAAAAGCGAGATAGGGAAAGGGACCTCTATAGACGTTGAACTCGTTTTAACCGGGAAGGCAATAGAGAAAAAGACCAAGCGGACGACTGTCGCCACCCCGGCCATTGAAATAAACAGAGAGCTTCTGGAAGGGAAAACCATTCTGGTTGTGGACGACGATCCGCTAATCTTGCTCCACCTTAAAGCCCTTTTGTCGAAATTTGTGAACGTCCTCACTGCCGATAACGGAGAAGACGGACTGCTGTTGGCAAAGAACAACATACCCGACCTTATTCTGAGCGACGTTGATATGCCCAAAATGAATGGAATGGAAATGTTCGATGCCATAAAAGAGAATTCGGTGACCTCGAACGTCCCATTTCTGTTTATTTCCGCTATAAACGAAGAGGCGCTACGCATCCGCGGTCTCTCGCGCGGAGCCATCGACTATATACCCAAGCCTTTCAACGAGCAGGAAATCATTATGAAGGTCTGCAACGTCCTCTCGGTGCTGAAAAAGCAGCAGCTATCGGTACTGCTGAAAGCCATGAACGGGGAAGAGCAGAAAAAGGAAGAAGTAAACCCACTATTGGACCAACTGCTTGATGTGGTAAAAGAACATTACCAAGAACCGGGCTACTCGTTCGACGACATTGCAAGCGCACTGGGACTTAGCAAATCGACACTAACACGCCGGTTGAAATCGCTAACCGACAAATCGCCAGTAGAAATATTGTCGGACTACCGGCTCAACAAGGCAAAGCAACTGTTACTCTCGGGAAGCGAGACTGTAAGCGATGTGGCCTATGCGGTAGGGTTTAACGACCCCCTCTACTTCAGCAAAAAATTTAAAGAGGCATTTGGCTGTCCGCCCTCTAAAATCAAGTAAAAAAAGGGTTGGAGCAATTTTACATATGAATGAGTCAATTTTACATAATTGGATTTCAGCATGATACTAATTTTGTATCAGCATTAACTACTAAAACTTTAATATCATGGTTAACACATTACTTTCATATTGTAAACTTGCTTTACTATTAGTATTGTTTACCTGTACAAGCAACGCCTTTTCTGCCAGCAGGCAGATGGAATACCTCGACCGGGGCGTGGTTGCAGTAAAGGTAAACAATGGTGTTTATATCAGTTGGAGGTTTCTAGGAACCGACGACCCGTCAGCCGGATTCAACATCTATAGAGACGGTAAAAAGATTAACGACACGCCTATCACCACCAAAACCAACTATAGAGATGCGGCAGGAGCCGCTAATTCAAAATATGTGGTCAAGGCCGTGTTTGGCGGGAAAGAAATTGACGCGTCACAAGCCGTCACCCCCTGGGGACAACAGTACAAGACCCTTACGCTCAAACGCCCGGGCACCAACTATGCCGCCAACGACATGAGTGTGGGCGACGTTGACGGAGACGGCCAATACGAACTCTTCGTAAAATGGTATCCCGACAATGCGAAAGACAACTCACAAAGCGGGAAAACCGACAACACCCTTATTGACTGCTACAAGCTAGACGGCACTTTCTTATGGCGGATAAACCTCGGCATAAATATCCGTTCGGGAGCCCACTACACCCAGTTCCAAGTCTACGACTACGACGGTGACGGAAAATGCGAGATGGTCTGCAAAACCGCTCCAGGCACCAAAGACGGGAATGGCAAAAACGTCATTATGGGCAACGACAACCCGAACGCCGACTACCGCAACGGGAACGGGTACGTACTCGACGGCCCGGAATACCTCACCATCTTCGACGGCGCAACTGGTGCTGAAATAAACACCGTAGCCTACACACCGGCCCGAGGAAAAGTGGGAGACTGGGGCGACACCTACGGCAACCGCGTAGACCGATTCAACGCGTGCACGGCCTACCTCGACGGCGTGCATCCCAGCATAGTCATGTGCCGTGGCTACTATACCCGCTCGACACTCGCCGCCTACGATTTCGTCGACAAGAAACTGGTGCTCCGCTGGTACCACAACTCTGACAAGAATGGACAAGGGGCCTATGGCGAGGGCAACCACAATGTTTCGGTAGCCGATGTAGACGGTGACGGGAAAGACGAGATTATTTACGGTTCGGCCTGTATTGACGACGACGGTAAACTCTATTACAGAACAGGATACGGGCACGGCGACGCTATGCACGTATCTGACCTAGATCCGGACCATGCCGGAATGGAAGGCTGGTTCGTTCACGAAGACAAAGGTTCGGCCTACGGGTACGAGCTCAGAGACCTGAAAACCGGCAAGGTGATTTTCGGCAAGAAAACGGGCACCGATAACGGTAGAGGTATGGCGGCAGACATCGACGCCAAGCACAGGGGTTTTGAAATGTGGAGCTCTTCTGACGAGAGCGTCTTCGACTGCAAAGGCAAAAGCATCTCCACAAAAAAGCCAAGTGTAAACTTCCGCATCTATTGGGACGGAGACCTGCAAGACGAGTTACTCGACGGAACCAAATGCGACAAATGGAACGGAAACGGAACCGACCGCCTCATCACCTTTAAAGGCAACGCCTGCAACGGCACCAAAAACAACCCGTGTCTCTCGGCCGACCTTTTCGGCGACTGGCGTGAAGAGGTCATCTACCACGATGGCGACAAAATTTACATCTACACCACCACCATCGAGTCGAAATACAGACTTTTCACACTAATGCACGACCCTGTATACCGTTGCGGTGTGGCCTGGCAAAACACCTCGTACAACCAGCCTCCGCACCTCGGCTTCTACATCGGTGATGGTGTTGAGAACATCAAGCAACCAGACATCTACTGTGCTGGCGAAGGGCCACAGGTTCCAAAAAATCCGACACTGAATGTGTCCGGAAACTTGAACCAAGAAGTTTTCGCAAACGAGCCCATCCAACCTATCACCTTCAGTTTTGGAGGTTCGGCCACCGGCATCAAGTTCAACAACCTGCCGGCAGGACTGACCGTTGAAGAAAACGGCAACTCATACACCCTTTCAGGAACCACCACAGAAGAAGTGGACTTTGAAGTGACAACAACCGGAGAAGGCACGCCAATAACACTTAAAGGCAGCATTTCGGTAGTTGCAGACGGGCTGAAAAACGTTGCCTACATTACCGACCAGACATCGGCAAACTACAGCAAAGACAAAGTGCTTTCTACCCTAAAAGGGTGCAGCGACCTGTATGTACGCGAATTTGACGCATCGCTCAAAGACGTCGACTTCTCCCGCTTCAACTTGGTTGTCATTAGCGAACTGACCCCATCGACCGCACCTATTGTAGCAGAATTGAAATCGGTGGGCCTGCCTATTCTGAGCATGAAGGTACACGCCTACAAAACAGCCGAGGGAGCCTGGAACTGGGCACAGACCGGTTACGGCGACAACACCACCGCAACCACCATCACCGTCGACAGCAAGTTCAAGAGCCACCCTATGTTTAAAGAGGTAGAGTTTGACGAAAACAACTCCGTGAAACTGCTAAGCGACATCGACACAAAAGCCCTGACCTATATGAACCCAGAGCAACTGAACGATGCGACAGGCACCATAAACACAGTGGCCACCATTGAAGGCGAAAACCAAGTGTGCATCTTCGAAATGGCGCCGGGCAGTTCTGTTGCCGGCACGTACTTGAAAGAACCGTACATTCAAATCGGTATTAATTCGAGTTCGTACGCACTGCTAACGGAAGACGGACTTTCGATAATAAAGAACGCCTGCTACTACCTGCTCGATTACGAGAAAACCGACAGCAGGCTAACAGAAAACCCAACAGACGAACCACTACAAATTAACGCTTCTGAAGATGGTGTCACACTCACCCTCCAAGCCAATACCGAACAGACCGTCAGCATCGCCATCTACAATATAGCAGGTGCAAAACTGGTCGACAGACAGTATAAGGCGAACGCAGGTAAGAACGTCGTACACCTTTCGGAAAAACTAAAAGACGGAATCTACCTAATCAATGTCTT
The DNA here is from genome assembly GCA_002362105.1 of Bacteroidales bacterium UBA3297. GTDB lineage: Bacteria > Bacteroidota > Bacteroidia > Bacteroidales > Paludibacteraceae > Physcocola. The sequence goes on along the minus strand of DETD01000019.1, from coordinate 136,602 downwards.
ATCGAACAAGAACGTTTATACACACAAGTTTATCAAGTAGTTAAATAAAAACAGACCTTTCTGTAGTTGTTTCTAAGTGGTGCTTTGAAGAAGGAAATGTCCACCAACGGCTAAACCAGCCATGGTGGGCATTTTTTCTCATTAGCGCCATTTTTGTTCATCGGTCCCCAATTTACAAACCCTCACTTTCAGAAGCAGAAACAAACCAAACTATAAGCAAACCAACCGCGCAGACTTTCAATCTACCAGATTCTCATTTTTCTTTTCAACAACTCCTGCCATCAGGCTATCAAAGTGTCAGCATTTTCATAACTTTGCATCAAATAAAAGAACAAAACGGAAAGATCTAGTATAGATATCGAGCAAAACGAAAGTAGAAAACAGATTTATAGAGATTGTCAGTATGATTTCGAAAGATATTTCAGTATGTCGAATAATCTGTCTGTAAATACGATATACAGAAACCAAAACTTTAACAATATAAAAAGTGTTCAAACAGAAGCAAATTGCTTCTGTTTGTCAACACTATATAGTATTGTCTATCTCTCTTATTTTGTCACTTAGTCTTATTTTGCTACCTTTGTAACTGTAATAAAAGGCAAAACCGAGAGACCAATGAGTTTTGAGAAAGAAACGGCCGAAGCAGTAGCCCTGTTGAAAGCCCTTATCAACATACCGCGCACCAGCCGCAACGAGACAGAAGCCGCCGACTATCTGCAGCGCGCAATGGAGCAGCGCGGGCTGAAAACTTACCGCAAAGACAACAACTTGTGGACGATGAGCCCCAACTGGGACGCGCAGAAGCCGACCCTGCTCATCAATGCCCACATCGACACGGTAAAACCTGTTGCCGGATGGTTGACTGATTCCAATTGCGCTATTGAAGAAAACGGCAAACTAACGGGTCTGGGCAGCAACGACGATGGAGCCTCTTTAGTCTCCCTTTTAGCCGTTTTCGGCCTGCTTACCCAGCACAGCCAGAAATACAACCTCGTTTATGCCGCATCGGCAGAAGAGGAAGTCAGCGGCAAACAAGGCATGGAGAGCCTTCTGCTCAACCTGCCACACATCGATCTGGCCCTAGTGGGCGAACCAACCGGTATGCAGCCGGCTATTGCCGAAAAAGGACTGATGGTGATTGACGCTACCGCCATCGGCAAGAGCGGACACGCCGCCCGAAACGAAGGAATCAACGCCATCTACAAGGCGCTTGAAGACATACAGTGGATTTGCAACAATCCGCTACCCAAACAAAGCGATTTGCTCGGCCCCGTCAAGATGACCACCACCATGATTCAGGCCGGCACCCAGCACAACGTCATTCCCGACAAATGCACATTCGTGATTGACGTACGCAGCAACGAGTGCTACACGAACGAGGAGATTTTCCACCATTTGGAGCAGCACCTCGGCAGCGAGCTGAAAGCCCGTTCGTTCCGTTTGAGTTCTAGCGGCATCAGCACCGAAAATCCGTTGGTCAGACGCATACTCGAGCTCGGGAAGGTGCCATTCGGCTCACCAACCCTCAGCGACCAGGCCCTTATGCGCTTCCCGAGCGTGAAGATGGGTCCCGGACAGAGTTCGCGCTCACACACCGCCAACGAATTTATTATGATTGACGAAATTGCCGACGCCATTGCCACTTATTACGAAGTGCTCGACGGCCTCGACATTACCCACTAGCCTACGGCATTATGGCAAAAAAGGAACCGAAATTCTACGTCGTATGGGTAGGCCTCAAGCCTGGCATCTACACCAATTGGAACGAATGCAAGGCCCAAGTGGAGAACCAGATTGGCGCCCGATACAAAAGCTACCCCACACTGGCAGAAGCGCAACAAGCCTACGCCGACGGTTGGGAGAAACATATTCACCCCTCGACCCGTACCATTAAGCAGGAGGCCGACCTGAAGCAGGCACAAACAGCCGGTTACGAAACGCTGGCCATTGCCGTTGACGCCGCCTGCAGCGGGAATCCCGGCAAAATGGAATACCGGGGCGTTGACATTGCGCACAACCACGAGATTTTCCGCGTGGGTCCGTTCCCAGAAGGGACGAACAACATTGGCGAGTTTCTTGCCATTGTGCACGGTTTAAGCCTGCTGAAACAGCGCAACTGTCCCTACATTCTGTACAGCGACAGCGTAAACGCCATAAGCTGGGTAAAGCAGAAAAAGTGCAAGACCAAGCTGCAGCCCAACGCTAAAAACGCAGAGCTGCTAGCCATTGTGGCCCGTGCGGAAAAATGGCTGGAAAACAACACCTACACTACCGAAATCAGGAAGTGGCAGACCAAGGTCTGGGGCGAAATACCTGCCGACTTCGGCAGAAAATAAAACGAACGTAAACGAAAACAAAATATGTCAATAACGGTAGAACACCTCATTAAGAGTTACGGCCAGCAACTGGTGCTCAACGACATCAGTTTCAGCATTGGCAGTGGAGAGATTGTCGGTTTTCTTGGCAACAACGGAGCCGGGAAATCGACTACCATGAAGGTTATTACCGGCTACCGCAAATTCACCAGCGGAACCGTGAAGGTTTGTGGTCTCGACATCAAGAGCCACCCGATGGAAACCCGTAGGAAGATTGGCTACCTGCCCGAGCACAACCCCAACTACCTCGACATGTTTGTTAAGGAATACCTACGCTTTGTGGCCGACCTCTACCAAGTAGAGAATCCGGGCAAACGGGTAGACGATATGATTGAGAGGACAGGACTGACCCGCGAATACAAGAAAAAGATTGGCGCCCTCAGTAAAGGCTACCGGCAGCGTGTTGGCTTGGCGCAAGCCCTGATTCACGACCCGGAAGTGCTGATTCTGGACGAGCCTACAACAGGTTTGGACCCGAACCAGATTATTGAAGTGCGCAACCTCATCAAAGAAGTAGGCCGCGAGAAAACCGTTTTGCTTTCAACCCACATTATGCAGGAGGTGAGCGCCATCTGCGACCGCGTCATCATTCTCGACAAAGGAAAGATTGTGGCCGACCAGACGGAGAAAGAGATTGTCACCCAAGCCGACCAACAAGGAGCGGTAACCATCTATGTGGAATTCAGCACCCCTCAGTCGGTCAATGATTTGAAGGCCATCCACCCCGGCGCACAAGTCAAGCCAATCGGCGAACAAGAGTACCTGGTCAGTGCGGCAATCGACCTGTCGGAACAGTTGTTTAAGTTTGCAGTCAGCCACAACTGCACCATAAAGACCTTGAAACAGCAAGAGCGGAGCATGGAAGACGTATTCCGCGAACTAACATCAAAATAATTTAATAACTAATACACATACAATGACACAAGAAGAACTTATCGAGCAGTTAAAGGATCAGATTATCAAAGCCCTTTCATTGGAAGATATCACACCAGCCGACATCGACGCAGACGCTCCCCTTTTCGGAGAAGGTTTAGGTTTGGACTCTATCGACGCTATTGAATTAATCCTCTTGTTAGAGAAGGAATACGGCATCAAGGTTGAGGACCCTCGCCAGCGCCGCGAAATTTTAGCGTCGGTCCGCACTATGGCTAAATTTATAGAAGACAACGGAAAAGCCTAATCTGCAAAAAGACACATGAATAGGGTATTCGTCACAGGTATAGGCGCCATCAGCGCCATCGGCAATAACATTGCGGAACAGCTGCAATCGTTACGGAAAGGGACAAATAATATTGTTTCTGCTAAGTTTCTGAAATCGGCAATAAAACTTCCTGTTGCCGAGATACCCCATTCAAACGAAGAGCTGACCTCTTTAGCAGGTTTACCTGGCGGTGTTACCTACAGCCGTACATTCCTGCTTGGACTGATTGCCGCAAAAGAAGCCCTGGAGACAGCCCATCTGTCAGACAGAAGCGACCTTCAACTAATCAGCAGTTCAACGAACGCTGCCATAGAGATTACAGAAAACATCTACCAGCATCCGGAAGAACACCAATCCCTGTTGAAGTATTTCCATGCCAACCAGATTCCGCTCGACATAGCGAGAGAACTGGGCATAAACGGACGTCAATACACCATCAGTACAGCGTGTTCGAGCAGTGCCAACGGCATAATGCTGGCCACACGGCTCATCCGCAGCGGGAAAGCGAAACGCGTGCTGGTCGGAGGTAACGACTCACTGGCACGTTTCTCGATTAACGGATTCAACGCCCTTGAAATAGCCTCGCCAACCGGCAGCCGTCCCTTCGACGAGAACCGCGACGGTGTAAGCCTCGGCGAAGCTGGCGCCTATCTAGTGCTGGAAAGTGAAGAGGCGGCAAAAGGCAAACCGGTATATGGCGAGGTGAGAGGTTATGCCAACGTAAACGAGGCCTACCACGCAACAGCGACCTCTCCGGAGGGGAAAGGCGCCCAACAGGCCATCAGCGACGCGCTGGCTGTTGCCCATTTAAGTGCTGGCGACATCAGCTACATCAACGCACACGGCACAGGCACCAAGGTCAACGACCTTTCGGAATCGAACGCCATCTGCAACCTGTTTGGCGACCAGACACCAGTATCATCCACCAAAGGCTACACGGGCCACACACTGGCCGCCTGTGGCGCACTCGAGGCCGTATTTTCCATACTGGCCATCAGAGAGCAGCAAGTTTGGGGAAACTGCCGCCTGCTGCAGCCAATGAGCGAGACCAGCATGAACATTGTAAAGGAAACAAGATCTGCCACAGTAAACCACGTGTTGTCGAACTCTTTCGGTTTCGGCGGAAACGACACATCTCTCATATTCAGCAAAATATAAAAAGACATGGCATCTTACATCATTTCGTCAGCACTTCTATCCCCACAAAAGACCTTTGAAGGGACATTTCCAGAAGAACCCATCACCACGGAAAGTTTGTACTTGCTATGTGCCGAACCCGACTACAAGCAGATTATACCGCCCGTCCGTCTGCGGCGCATGAGCCACATTTTGAAAATGGGTTTGGCGACCTCTTATTTGTGCATCAACGAATCGAAAGTAAAACCCGACTCGGTTATTGTCGGGACAGGTCAAGGCTGTACGGGCGACTTGGAGAACTTTATGCGTGCATGCAGCGAAGGTCCCGAGGAACTGCTATCGCCAATCCCTTTCATCAATTCGGGCCATAACACCCTAGCCGGACAAATTGCGATGGCCAGCCAGATAAAAGGCTACAATATGACCTACCTGCAAGAAGCCGCTTCACTGGAATCGGCTTTAAGCGACGCTATGCTGCTGCTGGAAGAAGGGACAAGCGAATGCACACTAGTGGGAGCTATTGACGAGTTTTCGGCTCTTTCGTTCAAAATATTCGACCGTGACCAATACTGGCGGAAAGAAGCCGTAAACAACCTCGATTTGCTGAAAGCCGAAAAGCCAGGCGCCATAATGGGCGAAGGTGCGGGTTTCTTCTGTATAAGCAACCGGCCCGACCGTCAGAACATTGAGTTGGTGGCCTCGGAAAGCAAAATGAACTTCGGCACGGAAGCATCGGTAAAGTGGGTTACCGACCTCTTGAACCAATACAATTTGACCACCAACGACATCGACATGCTGTTTGTAGGCCGAAAAGGAGACCTGTTGACCGACGACACCTCTTATGCCGGAATCGAGCAACTGTTCCCGACAGCTACAATCGCCGCCTACAAGCACCTGAGCGGAGAATTTCCGACCGTACAATCGGTCGCCTTGTGGATGGCCGTAAAAGTACTCAGCGGGCAACAGCTACCGGACTACGCTACACTAAAGGCGGGAACGAGGACTGCAAAAACAATACTGCTTTACAACAACGACCTCAGCACCGAAAATGTTATTATTGTAAGGAAAGGATAAAAGAAAACGCTACCCTATTCGGATAGCGTTTTTTTATACTGTTACTTTTTTATTTTCACTTCTTCACCCAGTCTTGTTTGCCCGTCACAATACGTTTAATGTCAAACAACCGGTTGAGGGCTTCCATCGGAGTCAGATTGTTAATATCTAGACCGATGATTTCGTCGCGCACCTGCGAGAGGACCGGATCGTCGAGTTGGAAGAAGCTCAACTGCATACCCGAAGACGCCCCTATCGCTTCGGTCTTAGGTTTGTCGGCCATAGCGGTAGAGCCACCAGCAGCCGTTTCCAACTGGTGCAGCACCTCGTTGGCACGGTCAACCACATTCTTAGGAAGTCCGGCAATTTTTGCCACATGAATACCGAAACTGTGCTCACTACCACCACGCACCAATTTGCGTAAGAAAATAACCTTACCGTCAATCTCCTTCACCTGCACGTTATAGTTCTTAATGCGTTTGAAGGTCTTCTCCATCTCATTCAACTCGTGGTAATGCGTAGCGAAGAGGGTCTTGGCGTGTGCGTTCGGATTCTCGTGGATGTATTCTACAATAGCCCATGCAATAGAGATACCGTCGTAGGTGCTGGTACCACGTCCAAGTTCGTCGAAGAGGACCAGACTACGTTCCGAGAGGTTATTGATAATGCTCGCGGCCTCGTTCATCTCGACCATAAAGGTAGACTCGCCCATCGAGATGTTGTCGCTGGCTCCCACACGGGTGAAAATCTTGTCGACCACACCAATGGTAGCGCTGTCGGCAGGAACAAAGCAACCGATTTGCGCCATCAGCGTTATCAGCGCCGTTTGACGCAACAGCGCACTCTTACCAGCCATATTCGGCCCCGTAATCATCATTATCTGTTGGTCGCTACTGCTCAAGAACAAATCGTTGGCAACATAGCTCTGCCCCATAGGCAGCTGTTTCTCGATAACCGGGTGGCGTCCCTGTGTGATAGAGATGGCGTCGCCATCGTTCACCACAGGACGCACGTAATGGTTTTCCTTAGCCACATGGGCAAACGACAGCAAACAGTCGACGCGCGCCACTAAATTGGCGTCGAGCTGGATAGCCGGTATAAAGTCGGCCAATTCAAGGACCAGTTCGCTGAACAGCCGGCCCTCGATAGCCAGAATGCGGTCTTCGGCCGTAAGTATTTTTTCTTCGTATTCCTTCAGTTCCTGCGTAATGTAACGCTCGGCACCCGCCAGCGTCTGCTTACGCACCCAGCCCGTCACCTTACCCTCGTCGATGAGTTGCTGCAACTGCTCTTTGTAGGTATTACGGACCTCGATGTAATAGCCGAACACGTTGTTGTATGCCACTTTCAGGCTCGGTATGCCCGTCTCACGCGACTCACGTTCCTGAATGTCGGCCAGGTACTGTTTGCTGTTATGGGCCAATTTACGCAGGTCGTCGAGTTCGCTATCCACCCCATCGGCAATCACATTGCCACGGCTAACCTGTATAGGAGGGTCGTTAAGCATCGTATGCTCAATTTTCTCGCTAATACTTTGGCACGGATTAATCTGTTCGCCAATCTTGCGCAAGTGCTCGCACTCGCTCGCTTCACAAGCACGTTTCAGCGGTTCCAGTGCCTTCAGAGCCACTTTCAGCTGCACCACCTCGCGCGGATTCACACGGCCGACAGCCACCTTCGAGATAACACGCTCCAAATCGCCTATCAAACCAAGACTATTACTGATAGACTCGGCCAACTCAGGTTCACGGAAGAAGGTGTCGACGACATCTAAACGGTTCTGTATAGGTTTGACATCTTTCAGGGGGAAGGAAATCCACCGCTTCAACAGACGCGCCCCCATAGGAGAGCTTGTGTGGTCGATGGTAGCGGCCAACGAGCTGCCGCCCTCAAACATAGAGCCGAAAAGTTCGAGGTTGCGGATGGTAAAACGGTCGAGCCACACATACTTTTCCTCTTCAATACGCGAGAGATGGGTAATATGGCTTATCTGGGTATGCTGGGTAGTATCGAGGTAATACAGTATCGCCCCCGAAGCAATCACAGCCAGTTTCAGGTGGTCGACACCAAAACCCTTCAGATTGGCCGTTTGGAAGTGTTTGAGCAAACGGTCGTTGGCACTCTCAATGGTGAAAATCCAATCGTCTTGCTCAAAAGTATAGTATTTGTTACCGAAGTGTTCTTCAAATTCAGCTTTCTTGCCTTTCTCGTACACCACCTCCTTAGGGTTCATGTTGTTCAGCAACTTGTCGACGTACTCATAAGTGCCCTCGGCAGTCAGGAACTCACCCGTAGAGATATCAAGGAAAGCCACGCCGGCCTTACCCTCCTTTTTGTTGGTGTGCACGGCGGCCAAGAAATTGTTTTCCTTAAAGTTGAGGATGTTGTCGTTAATAGAGACACCCGGAGTAACCAATTCGGTAATTCCCCTCTTAACCAGTTTCTTGGTCAGTTTAGGGTCTTCCAACTGGTCGCAAATGGCCACACGCTTGCCCGCACGCACCAGTCGGGGCAGATAGGTATCGAGCGCATGGTGGGGGAAGCCGGCCATTTCAAGAGGCTTGCTACCACCATTTGAGCGGTGAGTCAAGGTAATACCAAGAATTTCGGTGGCAATAATGGCATCTTCGCCATAGGTTTCATAGAAGTCACCCACACGGAACAGCATAATAGCGCCTGGGTGTTTGTCCTTCATTTCCCAGAACTGTTTCATCATCGGGGTCGTTTCCTCTTTTGCCATTTTCCTCTAATATTTTACAATTTCTTCGAAATACAAATTTAATGGTTTTTGCAGAGAAAAGTCACATATAAGCGCACCTAACACAAAAAGAGGCAGACCCGTAAGTCCGCCTCCTTCTATGTAAAGTTATCAGATTAGTTTCTGTTTTTACTGCTCTACTTCGTAGCCAGCCTTCTGCCAAGCTTCGAAACCACCAACCAGCCCATGACTTTTCTCCTTGCCGTAACCAGCACAAGACACGCTGCCTGTCAGTGTCATCATCAGCACAGAATTCTTGCTACCATAAAGGAACATCATCGATTTAGTGCCATATTTGGCCTTCAGCGTAGCAGCAAAAGTTCCGTCGTCCATGTTCTTGGTTGTACCTTCCAGAACCCATTCAGCGCCAGGAATGTGACCAGCCGCGAATTCAGACTCTTTACGGTAGTCAATAATGTGGTAGTCATACCCTTTTTCCTGAGCCTGTTCAATGGCATTTTTGAACGACTCGGCAGTCCGCTCGTAATGGTCACACAATTCAGAATCGGGATTTGGATTAGGGCAAGAAGTGAGCATTGCCATAACACCACCAGCCAACGCAACCAGCCACAGTTTGAACGATTTCATTTTCATAAGACCTCCTATTTTAAAGTTTAAATTAAAAGAAAAAGGGTGTTCTAACTTATCATTATAGAACACCCATCCTATTGTTTTTTTATTGTTTATTCAACAGGGTAGCCGGCACTCTTCCAAGCGTCGAAACCGCCAACCAAGGTATGTGTGTTTTCCTTACCAAAGCCAGCCTTAGAAACGCTACCAGCCATAGTCATCATCAGCACAGAGTTCTTGCTTCCGTAGATGAACATTCTTGAGCTAGTGCCATATTTAGCCTTCAGTGCAGCGGCAAAAGAACCGTTATTCATATTAGTTGTATTACCTTCCGCAATCCATTCAGCGCCAGGAATGTGACCAGCATTGAACTCAGACTCTTTACGGTAGTCGATAATGTGGTAGTCGATACCTTTTTCCTTAGCCTCCTCAATGGCATTTTTGAACGACTCGGCAGTGCGCTCGTAGTGATCGCCCAACTCTTCATCATCGCTGCTGCTACAAGAAGATGCAAAGAAACTAACAACTGCGCCAAAAAGCACGTAGAATAAAAATTTGAATGTTTTCATTTTCATAATTCCTATTAAATAAATTACTAAATATGTTTTAAATTCTGTTTATTAGGTCACAAATATATAAAAAATTATTTATGTACACGCACTCTTTCGGTAGCAGCTATATTTTCGTTGCGAAAATTTACCGCAGCGACCACCTTTTCGGCCAACTCTCTGAACGCCATACCCGTTACAGAATCGGCGTTGCAGGCAACCGGACGGCCATCGTCGCCACCCTCGCGAATGCTCTGTACAATTGGAATCTGGCCAAGCAAATTCACGTTCAGTTCTTCAGCCAACTGCTTGCACCCCTCCTTGCCGAAAATATAGTATTTGTTTTCAGGCAGTTCGGCAGGTGTAAACCAAGCCATATTTTCCACCAGGCCCAAAATAGGCACGTTCACCTTCTCGTTCATAAACATCGATATACCCTTGCGGGCATCGGCCAAAGCCACCGGTTGCGGAGTTGAAACCACCACAACACCTGTCACACCCAGCGTCTGTATGGTCGTCAGGTGTATGTCGCTTGTGCCAGGAGGCAAGTCGATGAGGAAATAATCTAACTCACCCCATGCGCCTTCGGTAATCAGCTGGCGGAGCGCATTGCTGGCCATACCGCCACGCCACATGGTTGCATCGTCTTGGTTGACAAAGAAACCGATAGAGAGCAGCTTAACGCCATAATTCTCTTCTGGCACAATTTTTCCATCTTCGTCACCCACTGGGCGGGCACCTTCCAGATGGAACATTTTCGGCATACTTGGTCCGAAGATATCAGCATCGAGCAGTCCGACTTTATAGCCTAAGTTCGCCAAAGCCACAGCCAAGTTGGCGCTTACTGTGCTCTTGCCCACACCACCCTTTCCGCTATGGATGGCAATGATATTCTTAACTCCCGGCAATGGATTCTCTGGGTCGACCTGATGTTTGGGTTGGGCGAAAATAGTACCGATGTTGCCCTTAATCTCCACTTCGGGACTGACGTAGGTCAGAATGGCCGTCTCGCACGCCTTTACCAGCGAAGCGGCAAACGGATCGCGCTCCTTGGGGAACTGCAGCGAGAAACTAACCTTCATTCCGTCGATACGGAGGTCGTCGGCCAAAAGGCCCTCTTCTATAATGTTTTTACCCGAACCCGGATAGCGCACATTCGACAGCGCATCGGTAATAAGTTTGGGATATAACTGTATGGTAGCCATCTGTCGGATTTTTTTAAGCGTTAGCGATGCTGTCTTCAATAATATCGGCCATCACATCGGCAATATCGAGTTTGGCGGCACGCACCTGTTGAGGGATGAAACTGGTGGCCGTCATGCCCGGATTGGTGTTCACTTCCAGCAGATTGATGGTGCCATCGGCGCTGATGATGTAGTCGACACGGATAAGTCCGTGGGCACCAAGAGCGTCGTAAATCTCAGCCGTCTGTTGTTGCACACGTGCGGTAACCTCGGCACTGAGGCGTGCAGGCGTAATTTCTTCCACCTGTCCCTTATATTTCGCATCGTAGTCGAAAAACTCGTTGTGTGAAACGACCTCGGTAATAGGGAGCACCACCGTCTTCTTGGCCGTCTTATAAATACCGCAGGTGATTTCTGTACCAGTCATCAGGCCTTCTATAAGCACTTGGTCGCCCTCGTGAAGGGCTTTTTCTATAGCCGGTTCAATTTGGTCGGCAGCCTTCACCTTAGTCACACCATAACTACTGCCTCCAGCATTAGGTTTAACGAAACAAGGCAGCCCCAGTCGTTTTACAACAGCCGCGGCATCGACCTTCTGTCCCTTTTTAACCAGAACAGAGTCGGCTACGTTCACGCCAAAAGCCTTCAAGAAGTGGTTGCAGGCAAACTTGTTGAAAGTGATGCTGGCAGCCAGCACATTGCAACAAGTATAAGGGATATTCAGCAGTTCGAAATACCCCTGCAGTTTGCCGTCCTCGCCAGGCACGCCGTGAATGGTAACATAGGCACAGGCGAACTTGATTTTCTGACCCTCGGCATTTGTAAAGCTGAAGTCGTTTTTGTCGATATTGAATTCCTTGTCACCATCCTTCACTTTCCAGTCTTGTCCAATGATGGTAACAATGAAAAGGTTGTACTGTTCTTTGTTGATAAACGAGTAGATACCGGCAGCACTGCGGAGCGAAACCTCTTGTTCGCTCTGGTCGCCGCCAGCAACAATTGCAATATTCTTTTTCATTTTATGCGTTTTTTCTGCTTAACGCAAATTTAGCGAGTATTACGCAACATTGGTTTGTTGTGACGATGTTTTTTGCAAGAAGTTGGAAGCCCCCATTGAAAACCGGGCTGAGAAATTTGTCGGAAAGTGGGTATTTTTTACCACTTTCCGACAAAAACAGTATTCCTTGTCTTCCGCACAGATGCATAAAAGCGCAATAGGTATAGCAACGGAGCGCAGACAGAACTCACACTCGACGACTTGTTCTAAGCGAGTGAGGTTGCATTAAGCCACAAAAGAAGGCGACTGATGGTGAGTCGAAAAACTTATTATTTATCAAAATCCATTATAGCTCATAAGAAAAAAGAGTATGTACCATAATTTAATATGATACACACTCTATGAAATCTAGATAGCAAAAAATTAATGTTAGATTACGTTAATTGTAACTATCACTTGTTTTCGGGATATATGTTGTAGACTATATATACATCTCCAGTTTGATTTACACTTTGCTCATAATTACAGACAATTGGCTTACCCGAAAAAACACCATCTACATAATAGCCAGCTGCAGGATTACTATTTGTTAAACTAGAAGTTGTAGGTGTGTACCCCCAATTGCAATGTACTAAATAGCGAGAATTTATGACCTGTTTTGTTGATTTGTTTATATAATTCTGTTTAAGATAATCATCAATTACCCAAGCGTGAGCCGCAGTACTTGCAATAATAGGCAATTTTTCTTTTTTTAAGGACGTAATCACAGAATTATCATTTGGTCTTTCATAATTATAGTATTTATATTTACTACAATTATAGCCAAAATCTTTAAATGCCATTGTACATTTATTTAAATCACCAGTAGTATAGTTATCTCCATAAGCTTTAACCACTTTATCAGCTATAGCTTTCACTAACGTAGACACCTGTTCTCTATATTCAATTTTTTCTGGGTCTCCAGTAAGACCTAAAACTGTTGATTCGTCTATTTTAGTCATTACCCATAAAGGATTTTTCCCAACACTATTGTATTTATTAATCAAATTCCAATCTAGAACCTTTCCATTAATAGATTGAGGGTATTTATGCCATGTCATAATTTCTGCCATTGCAATAGGTAAACAACCAGCAAGTTGGCGCTTACCTGTATTTTGATTCCATCCCATCTTAAAATTATAAGGCAATTGCTGGTGCCAGTATTTTGTCCACCCTATTGAAGGAAAACCCCAGTCGTAAAAGTCACATTGCCATTCATACGTATCACTAGCTTTTAACACATTATGATTTTTATATTTAGCCTCCAAACACTCTTTCTTTTTCTCGAATGAAGCTATTTCATTTTCACAATATGCCGGTAATCTTTTCAGAAAATCTGCTAATCCACAGTTGATAGAAGTATCTGCCATACTGATGCTTCCAGATTCAGAAAAGCCTAGAATATCACCTGCGCGCCAGTCACCAGATATAATCGCATAGCCTTCTTGATTACCAATATTGATAAGATACATTGTTGTGTCCTTTGCAGCTTTTCCAGACTTCAGACCAGAAGATTTTGTCACATATTCGAAACTTAATGCTTTTATAGCTTTTAATGAATTAGACTTACTGAATATGTTATTAACAATTCGAGTCGCTTCAGACTGTGAAATTTTAGTATTTTTTTCAATTTGTCGCATCGAAAACAATTCAATAATCTCCGCCTCCTTATTAAGATCCTGTTCAAAATCGGAGCGCATGTCTTTTTGGTCGTCAGAACAACCATAAAATCCCAATGTACACAACATTAGGGGAATTGATGTTTTTTTGATTTTCATGGAAAAGAATTACTAAATTTAATTATGTTGTTAAGTTCAAACTAGAAATTCAATTACATTGCATAATATGATAAAACATATTTTTAAATTACACCGAGAAATTCCTGGTTGAATATTTTCTTGTGTTTCTTACTTAATAAGAATCATCTCTTTTGAATAAGAGTAATCTTTACAATCACTATAATAGCCTTTTGAAACATCAAGGGAACCAAATTCAAACTGATCTGGATCAAACACGCCAATCTTGAACCAACCATTATTGTACCCATACCATCCCCAATTATGATGTAAATATTCCGTAACAGAAGTGTTCTTATAAGTAACCTTCTGATATCCATCAACAACCCAACAGTGTCCAGATGAAGACCCTTTTGGAGCACCCCGCATAATCACAGGTTTCTTATTGTTGATAGAGTTTTTCACTTTATCTACATTGTAATTTCTTCTATCTGTATTATAGAAATCGTCTAACAATCTATCTGCCTTTCTTATACTTGAAGTACTCGAATTTTTTCCATAATCAGTATCCAATTCCTCAGCCACAATCCATAGAAATCGCTGAACAGACTGCTTTCCCCAACTATCAAGATTCTTGATATCAGGGCTTGACGTCATAGCATCCCAATCCCATAAATAAGTGATGCCTTGATATCTCATTTTATTAAGTCTTAAATAAGCCAAGGTCTGACCAACAGCGATGCCTACACAACCAACACAATAATCTTTATTTCTATTCTGCTTCTGAATAAAGTCATTGTATTCCTCCTTTTGACCCCAACGTGTTTTGAGCAAAGGACCTACAGTTGTATACTTATAATCATTCGAAGGATCATAGATTATTGGGACTTCGAGATCTAAAGACTTTAATGCATTGGTACGACTAGCGTTAGCCACAGCAAAAAGAGAATCTTTTGAATACTCAAAAGAACTGATTGAACGTTTCACATAGCTGTTAATCTCATCCATCAACATCTGCTGTAATTCATCTAGAGATTCTGCATTATAACATCCCTCGTCAACATAAGCAATAATGGGATTTCCTATTCTATTGTCAGCCCCAATAACAGAGAAGCCCTGATTATCTGCATAATTAAACACATAAGCCGTAGTATCTGAAGTTCCGTATGTACCTGTCGATTTTAACCTGTTAGCATGAGACGTTATGACTGCGACATCCACAATTTTCTTAGACCTGCATTTTTTTAAGCCATTTTTTTCAACACCCACATATTCACCAGCCACTTTTGCATATTGCCTAGCCTTTTCCAAACTTAGTTTGTGACTTTTAGAGAAAAGAGCGGGTATTCTTTCATCCATAACCTCTCCATTCGAAGAAGAACTTAATGGAGATGTTTCTTCTTTAACAAACTCGTCATTACAACTATAAAAAGAAGATACGACAAGCACAGGTAGCAAAAAAGCCACCATTTTTATTTTTTTATATTTCATTTTAAGTATAAACTATTAGACTAGCGCTAAACACATTATTTTTTCGTCTTTCATATACAAACTAAAGTCCCCCTCCTTTTGCAAAAGGGAAACTTTAGTGAAAAATATTAAAGACCATAAAATATCTTTACATCATGTATTAAAAATACCTCCTTAAAGCTATCTCTTATTAACAGTTCTTGGAGACCTTTCGTTCCCTCTTCCTCCAGACGAAGATCCTCTACTTCTGCATCCTGAGATTGTAGATGAATTTGTTATATCCTTTAGGAACCATGCATCCATACCTGGGTATATATACCTTATCTTTATATTCTTAGAGAAATAACAGTTTCTTGTATTTTTCGCTTCATCATAAGATAAGGGGTCTCTTGTGTCAAATACTCCAGAGTAGAAATAACCATTACAATCACCATCCCATCCCCAATTGTTATGTAAGTAAGTTGAATACGTTTTCTGATTGTTCACAGTTACTGCGTAAGTTTCATAACCGTCTATAATCCATACATGTCCAATATTATCATTTGTGTATGCATTTATTAAAATAGGAATACCTAAATCAATCCATGACACAGCAAAATTAGTCGAAAAATCCTGTGAATAGGTTTCATAGCCATATCTCTTGACAGTATTATCAACATCACTCATTGCTGTTGCAGAGCCTAACGATGTACAACCAGGATAACAAAATGATTTTGTTTTGTTGTCTTCAGCTAGCGCAAACATCAACCTCTTAATCTCATTGTTTGAGATTGTTATATCGGTAGAGTTTATCTTATTCCAGTCAACATATGTACCACTAACAGATATGTTTGTTGGCCATTTCCAATAATTAAGGATTTGACCAAGTGCAGTATTCGCACAACCAGCCAAGCAGTACCCCCATTTACCACATCTCTTGCATTGTATTTTATTATTATAAGGATATCCTTGTCCCCATTTTGTTTTAATTAAAGGAGAAATAGACCGATACAGAGTAACACTCGTGGATTTTAAACCCTTATTACTTCCTGCCTTTTTACATTCCACATACTCACGCAAGACTTCCTTGTTTGCTTCAAACTTATTAATCGAATTCTCGATATATATATTTGCTTGCTCTAGCATGTAATCCAGATTTCTATTGTCAGCATCACCATATTTTCCTTCATCAAAGAAAGCAAGCACATTGTTGGCAACTCTATCGTCAGCACATACATATGCATAGCCTGTATTATTTGAAAAATTGACGACATATGCCAATGTATCACTTGTTTTGTTTATTGATTTTAATCCACCTTTTTTGCGCTCCACAACATGGATACTTTCAACAGAAAGATTTTTTTCACTCTTTAAGCCCTTCTCATTTTTCACACATTTCACCAAGTTTAATGCGGCAGATTCTGCTTTATGTGGGCTTATCGTATGATTTGTCGAATAAAGCGCAGGTGCCACACACAGCAACTCGTCATCAAATTCTTGCATCTCCGATTTTGAAATAGAATCCTTAACCTCATCATCACAAGCGACTAGTCCCATTGCCATAAATGGCAATAAATATATTCTTTTCATATATTTAATTTTTATATAGAGTATTATTTATCTAACTATAATCTTTTCTACCTTACTAAATTCAGCAGAGGTCACACGAACAAAATACATACCTGGAACTACATCTCCAAGATCAATATCTACCGATTCATTCACATGATGGTAGGTCTTGATAGTGTTACCAAGTGCATCTGTCACAACAATAGAAGCATCTGTTTCTAAGCCATCAATAGCGATTGAAAATTGCCCATGATTTGGATTAGGTGAAACTTTAACTGATATCTCTGTCTCTGCTAAAATGTCCTCTTCTGCATCTGAATTCATCTTCAGATGCGCTTCTAACAACGAATTTGCCAAATCAGTCTCTCCTTGATCTTTTAGTAATTCAACATAAGACCTGTAATCATAGCCTCCCACTGCTTGTACCAACTCAGTAGGCCATGTGCCGTATTCAATTGACTCCTTATACGTTTTGTTTGAGTTAAAAGTACCAAGAAAATAGCGAGTGCCGTTTTGTCCGAAAATCACCAAATAAAATTGATCTGTTCCTAAAGGTGTGTTCTTTGGCTTTATAACATGAGTATAATCGGCATACTGATGTTCTGTCTGTGACAAACACCCTGCAGTTCTTTCTACAATACTCTTATTCCTTTTGACGACTAATAAATAATTAGAGGCACAACGTTCCTTTATTGTAATACCATTTGTTGATACAGAAGTAACTTCTGCATAATTATAATTACTTATAAATTTGTAATGAGAAAGTCCGATATACATACCCTTCATAGTATTATTGGATATGTAGTTGCTTTCATTATTAGCAAAGTTATAATAACAGTTAAGACCAGTATCCTGCTGTCCCATATTACAATAGAAGTACGTCTGACCCGACATTTGAACATAACCACAAACAATAAAGGTATGGCCTCCTGTCTTATTCAGCTTAAAACCATCAGCTAGAATTGGTTTATGATATGCCAACTCCGATTTCATCAGTTCAATCCATTCTCTGGTATTCCAACATTGTACGTATTGCTTTGTATCTGAATCTAAGTATCCTTTTTGAAGATATGGTGAAGTCCAAAAGAAACCATACCTATACAATATTGGCGGTGCAAACTGAAGATAAGCAGAAGAATTATTACAAGTGTATTCTGTTTGTAAATCGTCAGCAATCTTCCTAATTGCCTTTGACATCTCTGTAGTTCTATCAGAAGAAGTCGTTACTTGGCTAGTCGGCATATTACCCCAATCGAAATCATGTTCTTTCATGTGCCCCCAATAAACAATCTGACTTACTCCAATCGCAGTACAACCTGCAGGAGTCCTTTTATTACTAGTAACGCTACATGATTTTAGCGGGCATTGATCATTATATGGGCGATATTGATTCCACTCGATGTTTTCTTCTTTACCCGAATCCCAATTCATTTTTTTTAAAAATGGGGAAACCATTTCAACTTTTATTGGGTAGCTAGTATTTACTTTATACGATTCAATCGATTTCAAGCTGTTGCCATTGTAAAGAGATTTTCCAGAAAAAAGATTCCATTTTTCTTTCACTTTACGATCAGCACTTTTCAAGGATGTGCTTTCCTCCTTAATACCTTCTGCAAATACTTCCAACATAGGATTTTCTTCTTCTAATTCCTTCTTTATAGAATACAGACCCGTAAAGTTGAAACAGATAATAGGCTCGATAACGTCATTTGCAGAGACCATAACCCATCCGCCTTCATTGAAATTAACAACATAACCCGTGAGAATTCCACCAGCATACTTTTCAACCACTTCTCTAACAGTTTTGTCGGGTTGATTCCCTGCTTTGAAAAAATTCACAGCAACAGTTTTAGCCAAATCTGGTGTTATTGATTTAGCCGATACAGTACCACTTCCCACTAAGAAAGAGAGTAAAGCAACATTAACGATTTTTTTTAGCATAATCATTAGACTTATGTATTAAAATTAGAAGCAAAATACGCCCCCCCCTAGACTTGCCATAACGGATGACAAGATGGATAAAGTCCATACCTCCTATCAGGTGAAAATATCTCAAACAAACTGTTTTGGGGAGAGTGCAAATTTTATCTTCGATTGAAATGTTTTATCGCCAATAAATGTTTTATCGCCAATAACTATATAGACGGAAATATGTATTTCCAGTTAAATAATTTTTCGAATTAGAACTTGCTGTATAATCGTATGATTCTGCACGGTTAGGTTGAAAAACATTTTGAGAAAAATACCCATTACCTTCTCCACCCCATCCCCAATTATGGTGAAAATAAGTGGTTCTAGGACCTGTTTGCCAGTGATTTTCTGAAACTGTTGTTCCCTTTGTCAAATTTATAACTATAGTGTATGCGTATGGAGTGTAAGTTGCAAATTCATCGATAATCCACTGATGACCTCCAGACGAAACTATAGCTGGATACGGATTTGCCTTCAAATAATTAACAATTTCCGAACCAATTGAGTTTTTGTTTAAATCTTTGTATTTGAATCCATATCCACATTTATATACTAAGTAATCTCTTGAAAATTTTTCTACGAAATCATAGGTTGTACTACCCTTACCTTCGCAAGAACTACAATGATAGTCGGTCTCATTCATTGTTCCTAATTCAGCCATTAGATGTGCTATTTGTTCTTGTGCCGTGGTAGAAACATTGTCAATTGAACGATTTGCTTTCATGGCAGACCAGTTCATGTCATAATTGCCTATTTTAGAAGGATTCTCCCAATATGCCAAAATTTGGGCGTATGCGGTAATCACGCAACCGGCTAGTTTAGTTTTTCCACAAGAAGAGCATTTTGGACAGTACTTGCCATACTTTCCAGATTGTCCCCATGTGGTTGTTACTAGTTTGAAGTTAGAAATGTCTTCTAATTCGTCAAATGTTCCGTTATAGGTTACAATTTTATCTTTCTTCTTTCTTTTCAGTGTATTACCACACTCGTTTAATGCAACTTCTTTATATTTCTCAAATGTAGTGATTTCATCAACCATATAGTGTTCAGCATTGTCAAGCAACGCCTTTAGTCCCGGTATTTCGGATATGGTTTCAGAATTATAATTTCCGAATTCGAAAATAGCCAAAAGCGGATTTTTCACACGATCATCGGCACTAATATAAGCCCAACCATTGTTGTCTTCGAAGTTTACAAAATAGGCCAAAGTGTCTGGCAATTCCACTGAACCTGACTTCAGGCTACTTTTGGGACTTTTCAAAACAGAAATACCACTTACCTTCAGCGTTCTTGCCGATTTTAGACCATTATTTTTGTCGTTGAACAACGCCTTTGCCGATGTAATAGCAAATTGTTCAGCCTCACTCGGTTTGATTGTGTGGTTTTCGTTGTATAATGCATCAGCATTTAGTTCAACAACCACATCAGAAGGATCGTTTGAAACATTGTTTAAAGATGTGACCTCCTCATCTTGACAACTACATAGAATAAGAGGAAAAATGAGATAACTAGCTTTTTTCATTTGGGGAAACACTTATTTTTCATTAAAATGAATATGATTATGCGCACATCCTCCAAGAGGGGGATGACACTCGATAAAGCAACTGTCAGTAAAAATCAGACAGTCTTTTTTGTAAAAATTGGATGCGACTATTCATCGCATCCAAAAAATCCAAGGGATGATAATTAATCTTGCTACTTAGTCTTTAGCATAATAGAGGTAAATATACTTTTTGTGAGTCTTGGTATCCATATTCAAGTCCACAAGGTTAGAAATCTGGCCGTTATCGATAAATAAATTATTAGAACCAACAGCATAGTACTTTTTGCCATTTTCATATGTGACTGTAGCCGACTTCTTTTTTGAAGACCTTGTTAACAACAAAGATGTGATAGGTTTATCATTTGCATTATGTCTCTTACTTTGCGACAGATATACAAACTTACCTTTTGCGCCCTCGTTCAAATCAACCCATCCACCATTAAAATTTGTAACAGCCTCATAACCAGTAACGACCCTACTAGTCGGCCAAGAAACTTTATCGTGATCTGCTCTTAAATAGGTAACAGCTTTTGATGCATCATCTGTACGAGAAAGATAAAAATAGATGAACTTACCTGCAGCGCCTTCGTTAAGATCTATCTTCCAAACAAAATAATTGTCGTTATTACTATTCACAATTTCAGGAACATTGCTTGAGGATGAAGATAAAACTTTCAAATCTGCGTAATAAAGGCCATAAGTTGACTTAAGTGATGATTTCGTTCCTAAATCTTTAGCATCAATCACTGCAAGAACCTCTTCAGTAGTATCAGTCTCTACCTTACCCAAATCAATAAATTCCTTTTCTTCAGATAGACCATTTTTTTGGCTTTCATCCATTTCGTTCTGGCAAGAGGCAAATGCGATTAGCGTTGCCACGCCTAAAATAATTTTTTTCATGTTTGTTGATTTTATTTTGTTTGATGTTTGACAATAAGCGACAACCAGCCACCCTTATACAGGAACAGTTGATTCGCCCTTTCAATTATCATCCCTTGGCTGACTTATGTACATTTCGATGCCACAAGATTACAAATAGCTTATTTGCAGTCTATTAGGCAATATCTTATCATTATGAATGTAACGAAATACGCAATTGATTATAATCGTCACATAACCCAACTATCAATGTTCAATAGGATAGAACTTTGTTCTCATCAGAACAACTTACCGCCATCAAAGCCACTGGCAGCATTAATAGATACTTGTAAAATTTCATAAAGTTTTGAAAATTAATAAAAAGCAAATAGAGTATTAGGTGTCAAAAGAAACGGGTTTACAACACATAACCTGTACTTAATCAACACTATAAACAAAACTTATTCGTGCTTATCTCCGGATAATAACCAACAAAATAGAATTGTTATTATTTACTATAAATAAAGCAGTTACATTATAAAACTAACTCAACAGGCAATAATCAATAGATTTTCGTTTTTCTATTTATTACCGACGTGTTTATTTATACAGCAAATTTATAGAATATTTTTAATTCCTAGAATATTTTATTTAGAAAAATCATCTGTACAATATCATTTTACATAGCCTTATTATTATACACAACAGATTATTCTGCAATTTCCTGCAGATTATAAGTTACTTACAACAAATTTCAAAAGGAGAATAAACTTGAAGATTTTCACCTCGTCGCAGCGAAGACTAATAGATGCCCTTCTTATGGCCCACCCAATAGTAGGCGGCCAATACCATAAGGCCCGTCACCACCCACGAGAACGGATAAACGGCCATCAGCCACTGGAACGTATGGTGTGAAGGTACAACAACACCCACCCACCACAGACGAAGGGCACAAGTGCCCACCACCGTCAGAAGCGCAGGCAAGAGCGAATAGCCCAACCCACGCAACGCTCCGGCCGCCACCTCGTAGCTACTGGCCACAAACTGGACCAGCAATACCCACTCCATACGGATATAGGCGAACTCGTGCACTGACAAATCGGAATTGAACAACCCGACAAAAAAACTTTCCTGCCAAGTAAACAACACATTAAACACCCCACAGCCCACCACACACATCCACATGGTATGGAAGAAGATACGACGGCACCGCTGCTTCTGACCTGCGGCAAAATTCTGCCCCATGAAGGTTACTGCCGCCGCTGCAAATGCAGCTATAATATAGTAACAAAAATGCTCGAAATTGAGGGCCGCCGCCGAACCTGCCACTGCCGCCGAACCGAAACTGTTGATTGACGACTGGATGGTGACGTTGGCAATGGCAAATACCATACCCTGCAAACCAGCTGGCACACCTATTTTCACCATTTTCACCAATTCGGCCGTATGCAGTCCTATGCGCGCTACGACCAAACGGTAGGGGTTGCGCTCGGTTTGCAAAATGCGGACTACCATTGCCGCACTAATGCAGTTGGCTACAACCGTTGCTATACCAACTCCGGCCACGCCCATATTGAATACCACTACTAGTATAACATTCAGAACCGCATTGACGACACCCGACACCAACAGGCAATACAGCGGCCGGCGTGTATCGCCTTTTCCCCGGAGGATGGCCGAACCAAAATTGAACACCATAATGAACGGTATTCCCGCAAAATAGATGCGGAGGTAGAGGGTTGAAAGGTCGATGATGTCTTGTGGGGTATCGATGTACTCGAGAATAGGGCGCGCCAAAGCTATGCCCAGCACCAACAGAACGGCACTGCTAATGAGGGCCACTGCCGCAATGGTGTCGACAGCCCGCTTAAGGCCCAAACGGTTATTTTGACCGATATAGTTGGCAATAACCACATTAGCGCCTACAGAAAGGCCCACGAACAAGGTGATAACCAGATTGATGACCGAGCTGTTGCTACCCACGGCCGCCATAGCCTCTTTGCCCGCAAACTGACCGACAACAGCAATATCGACAGAGTTGAACAATTGTTGCAACACGCTGCTAGCAGCCAACGGCAAGGCAAATAGAATTATCTTGTCGAGCAAAGAGCCATGCAGCATGTCGATGCTGTTCTTTTTATCCCTGTTATTATCAGCCATTGTTATCCACCTCTTTTTTATTTGCGGATGCAAAGATACGAAAAAAGGGCCGAACCCGCTTCGGGTTCAGCCCTTACTATACGTTTAAAAGAAACGTTATTCCTTTTTCTTACGGATAATCTTGATTTCTTCCACCAATTCGCCAGCCTCGAACTCACCAATCTGCTGAGTACCGCTAGAGAAAGTGTAAGTACCACGGCCTTCGCGCTTGCCCTCCTTGAAGTCACCCTCGTAACGGTCGCCAGTAGCGAAAGTATAGATACCCTTACCGTCAGGCAAGCCATTCTTAAAGTCGCCAGTGTAGATATCACCAGTAGGGTAAGTGTAGGTACCCTTACCTTCACGCTTACCTAACTTGAAATCGCCCGTATACTTGGCACCACTCTTATAAGTGATAGTGCCCTTACCTTCAAACAAACCGTCTTTGAAAGTGCCATCGTACACCCAACCATTATCTACGTCGGTATAGATACCCTTACCATTACGGCATTTTCCCTTACATTGAGCGTTTGCTGCATTGCAAACTACCAACATAGCCGCAGCTATAAATAAAGATTTTGTTTTCATCCTTTTTCGATTTTAAACACATTAGACCCAACAGATGGATATTTGCGTGCTTTGCAAATTTATAAAATTCTGAAATACATAGCATCCGTTTTATTGAAAAATATTAGAAATTGTAGCAAAACCATTATTTTTGCAGTAAAGAAGTCCTTCGAATGACACTGTTAATCATCATACTTTTAGCGACAGTCAGTCTGTCGTTCCTCTGTTCGGTAATGGAAGCCACCATGCTCTCCACTTCCACCTCTTATGCCGAGACACTAGCGGCAAAAAGCAGCGGTGGCCGGCTACTGAAAAATTTGAAACAGCATACCGAGAAAGCCACTACATCGATACTAATTTTCAACACGGTGGCGAACACTACAGGTGCGGCCGGCGTGGGCGCGCAGGTGACCGAAGTGTTCGGTTCGGAGTTCTTCGGAGTCGCATCGGCCGTTATGACCGTAATGATTCTGATTTTCTCTGAAATCATCCCCAAAACCATCGGCATACATTATTGGCGCCAACTTTGCATCCCTGTAGCCTACATCTGCCAGTTCTACATTTGGATTACCTACCCCGTTCTACAAATCGCGCTGCTGATTACCCGCCTCGTTACCCCGAAGAAATCGGCAGCCACCGTAAGCCGAGAAGAGATTGCCGCTATGACCAGCATTGGCGAGAAAGAAGGAGTTTTTAACGCCAGCGAAAGCAAAATAATCAACAACCTCATCAAAATGCGCGGCATTAAGGTGCACAGCATCATGACACCACGCACCGTGGTATTGGCCGCACAGGAAGACCTCTCGCTCGAAGAGTTCTTCCACAAGAAGGATTTCCTGCGCTACTCGCGCATACCCGTCTATCAGGAATCGCTTGACAATATTACGGGTTTTGTCTTGAAAAGCGATATTCTGCTCCACCTGGCCAACGACGACAAGCAAGCCAAACTGCGCGCCATTAAGCGACCTATTGCCTGCTGCTACGAGCACACTTCCATTCTGCGTTTCTACGACCAAATGATAGCCAGCAAGGAACAGATTGCCCTTGTGATTGACGAATATGGCGGTGTGGAAGGCATCGTCACTCTGGAAGATGTGTTAGAGACCATTCTCGGATTGGAAATCACCGATGAGACCGATACCAACATCGACATGCAGCAACTGGCCAAAGAACAGTGGGAAAAACGCGCCGCAAAAATGGGTGTGAAACTACCTACCGAGGAAGATATTAACGAAGAAGAGAACAAGAAAGAACAAGACAACCTATGAAACGTGCCGCCACGCTACTAGTGCCGCTTCTATTTTCAGCGACAGCCTACGCCACTGCCACCTCTGGCAACGACAGCACCACTACCGACAGTACAGTCGCCCCATACCGCGTAGACATTACCCCATTCGAACAGGTCTACTCGAACGTACCCCTGCCCGACATGAACGACCTAAAGCGTCCGAAATTCATATCGGTCAAATACGACCAGGGACAGATGCTGAAGACCAACGACTTCTTAAAGGAAGATGGCCGCAAACTGAGCTACCGCGCTATTTCGGCCAAGTTCGGCATCGGGGTTTCCGGCAACTCGCCCATGAACCTCAACTACCACAAGCCCTACACCGGCATAGGTTTCTACACAGCCCGCTTCGACGAGAGCAACTACTACGGGCAACCTTTCTCCTTCTTTGTTTTTCACGGAGGCTCGCTAGCGGAATTCAGCCAACGCTGCCACCTGCAATACGAGTGGAACCTGGGCTACAGTACCAACTGGAGACATTACGACGACATCAACGCTCCCGACAACATCACCATTGGCTCGCGCGAGAATGCCCACATCGGGTTCAACCTCTTCTTCGAATGGCAGGCTTTTAAACATTTCGACCTCAAACTGGGTGGTGGGTTCACCCACTTCAGTAACGGTGCGTCGCATGTGCCTAACAAAGGAATGAATCTGTGGTCGCCGATGATTGAACTGGCCTACCGCTGGGACGACCCCTCCTACACCTTCGGGCACCAGAGCGCTGCCGAACTGCGCGAAAGCTACCCGAACATGAATCTTAAAGCACCGTACGAGAAGCACCTCAAGCACGAGTTTACCTTCACGGTCAGCAAGCGCCAACTCTATATGGACACCGTGGGCTCAGGCCTCAAAAACGAGTACTACGACCACACCTTCCGGGTCTTCCAACTGAGTTATGCGCCACTCTATTCGCCGAACTACAAATGGTACTATGGTCCGAGTATCGACCTTGTCTACGACGAGAGCAACAACGCTTCGGTACAACAAGAGACAAGCCGGGACGGACTCATCTACAACCACCTGCACCTCGGGCCCACCAGCGACCGCATCCAGATTGGACTTTCGGCAAAAGGAGAATTACGGACCCCCTACTTCAACTATTTCGGACAACTGGGTTACGACCTGAAACACGAAGTGGAAAAAACCAGCCGTTTCTACCAGATTGTTGGTGTGGCCGTAAACTTCAACAAGCACCTTTACGGCACCTGCGGCATACGTGCCATACGCCTCAGCAAGGCCCAATTCATCTACTGGAGTCTGGGTTACACCTTCGACAGCAAAACCCCATGGGCACAAAAGAAGTAGCCAGACCTGCAAAACAGACAAACATGAACTATAAAGAAATAACAACATTAGACCAATTTTTCGAGGAGGGGAGCAAAAGCCACATCTTCAGCCATTTTGCCTTTCAGAATATCGATTTCTGCCAAGTAGACGACACCAACCGTCCGTTCTACTTCGAAGACTGCATTTTTCTGGGCTGCACCCTTCCCGAAGACTACCACCGCTGCATATCGGGCAACTGTTTGATATTCCCACAAATAGACATGCCTTACAATCCGTTCCGCGGTTCGCTCTACAACGCAGCATCGCTCTACGAGGGATTTTCTCCCGAGAAAGCCAACAGCTACGAATCGTGCTACGACCAACGGGTCTACCGCCACTATAAATGGACGGGGGAGAAAGCCACCGACATAAAGGAAACACTAGCCCGCACCCTGCACGACCACGCCATGAGCGACGCCCTACACGATTTTCTGGACGCTTACGACGAGAAAAAAATTGTAGGCATTATGGGCGGGCACGGACTTCTGCGTACCGACGACAGCTTCAAACAAATTGTGGGTATCAGCAAAAAACTGACAGAGAGGGGCTACCTGATGGTTAGCGGAGGCGGACCCGGCGCAATGGAGGCGACCCACCTCGGAGCCTGGATGGCAGGCAGAACCGATGCCGAGACCGAAGACGCCATTGCCATGCTGCAAACCGCGCCTTCGTTTAAAGACTCCGAATGGATAACCACCGCCTTCCGCGTACTGGGAAAATACAAACAAGACAAATACTACAGTTTGGGCGTACCCACCTGGCTTTACGGTCACGAGCCAGCCACTCCGTTTGCCACCCATATAGCCAAATACTTCGACAACAGCATTCGCGAAGACGGAATTCTAACCATAGCCAAAGGCGGCATCGTCTACACCCCCGGCAGTGCAGGCACCCTGCAAGAAATTTTCCAAGATGCGGTACAGAACCACTACCTCAGTTTTGGCTATGCCAGTCCGATGGCTTTTCTCGGCACCAAGTTCTGGACAGAGGAAATGCCAATTTATCCGTTGCTACAGCAACTGGCAAAAGCCGGGAAGTACAAAAATCTGCTCCTCTCGCTGAACGATGACCCAGACGCAGTGATTAACGAGATAGAAAAATTCGGATAAGTCACAGCTGTAATACAAACAGTTAAAGGCCCTACCCCAAGGATAAAACGAAAAAAGCGAAATTTTCTCTTGACTCGTACCTTAGGGTAGGGCTTAACTTTGCAACGTAATTCAACGGATGCGCAAACAAACAATTACGAAAATGAACAAAAAGTATAAAATTGGAGAGTTCTCGAAACTTTGCAGAGTTACCGTTAAAACGCTGAGACACTACGAAGAGTTAGGACTGCTGACACCCGCAGAAGTGGACGAGTGGACGGGTTACCGCTACTATACGCTAGACCAGACACAAAAGTTGAACCGCATACTCCACCTGAAAAGACTCGGACTTTCGTTAGAGGAGATTTGCGACATCTTCGAGCGTGGAGAAGACCGCCCCAACTTAGATACCATACGTCAGAAGATGGCCAACTGCGTAAACGAATTAACGCGTCTACAGCAACAACTGAACGAGCTGCAAAGTCTGGAAGAATTCTCAGAAAATAGAATGAAAATGAAACAGACATTTGAAATTAAGAGTATAGCCAGCCGTATTGTAGCAAGTCACCGCCAAGTCATCAAGACTTATAACGATTTTGGAGAATTGTGTGTGGGTGTTATCGGTCCTGAAATGATGCGTTTGGGTTGCACTTGTCCCGAACCACAATACTGCTACAGCATTGAGCACGACAAGGAGCACAAAGACACCAACATTGATGTGGAATACTGTGAAGCCGTAGGCGAAATGCACGAAGACACCGACATTGTAAAGTTCTACGAAGCACCTGCTATTCCAAAAGCACTGTGTTACGGTCACTACGGTCCATATACCACCTTCTCGGAATCGATGACCAAGGTGCTCGCCTACATTCAGGAACAAGGTCTACAGATTGTTGGTTACCCACGTTTCAGCTACATCGATGGTCCATGGAACAAGGAAAACGAATCGGAATGGTTGACTGAAATACAGGTACCAGTGCAGTAACCCAAAAACAGAAACACCCCGTAAGCCGTTCTGACCTACGGGGTGTTTTGTATGATGAAGCATTCAAGACGCCAATTACAACACAGACACCGCCTCTGAGTAGCGCACATGCACCTCGTCGAGTTGAGATTGGAGCGACTTAACAAAACTGTTTTCACCGTACTCGCCACGCAGGGCTTTGAAGTCCTCGTCCTTGCAATCGCCCACAGGGTCGAGACCATAGCCCAGCATTACAGTAGGAGCAAACTCCTTCTTCGCATCGCAGAGCGCACTGTCAATCAAACACACACAAGCCTCGTGCCAATCGTCGAGCACCGCCATTTTCTGTTTCGCCTCAAACAAACCAGGAAACTGCTTGGCCGCCCATCCGCATTCGTATGCGAACAACTGGCCCTCTAATGTGGCAAAAAGATCATTTGCGGCAACTAAATCCTTAACAGCACCCACCTGGTCGAGCACATCGGCAGGGACAATCAGACCGCCCAAATCTACCCAAGCGTCGCTTTTAGCAGTCATAAGCGCAGGTTGTCCGTCAGCCTCCCTCTTCAACAAAAGGTCGCCTTTGTATTTATTTAACGCCATACGGTAGAGTTCGAGACCGTGTTTAGCCGACTTCGCCTTAATACGTAAGCCGCCATATACATATTCATCGGCCACATCGGCCAATAAACCTTCCAACACAGCCACACCCCTCAGTATTTGTGCAACTGTTAGCGGATTGAGCATATTGAACGACACACGGTCGGCACAGCCCTTACTGCGGCCGTCGCGTTTCGGAAACTTGTCGGCATCGCGCATAGTGCCCACACTCTTCAAATTGGCACCAGGCGACACGTAAGGCACACCGTGATTATCGATAAGGTAGGAGAACGGCAGACTGGTAGTGTCTGGGTGTTCTTTGTGGGAACCCAACACCGTAGTGAACGCGCCCAAATGAGCCGGCCACAACAAGTAGGAAGAGCTGGCCAGCTTGCTGCCACGGTCGAGCACACCCTGGTGGTTAGGCCCCAGTTTGTAGGCATGGTTACTCTGGTTGCTACCACTACCCGCGTTGAAGAACGACATTGAGATGGCAATCAGCAGCGTCGACTTATGGTGGCTGACCGTATAAGGTCCGGCAAACATTGAGGCAGCCTCGCCATGGAAGAATTGACAGTTGCAAGAGATAAAGCAGTCGGTAGCGGCAAACTGCTCGCCCACCTGCGAGCCCTCGCCCACATAGCAGCGCAGTATCTGAGCCCCGGCAGTAACCTTAACCGCCTTGCAAAAAATAAAGTCGTGCGCAATCACATCAGCCCCAACAACAGAAGGAGCGTCTGTTGAACTAAGGACCGTACCGTTCTGCAACAGCGAGCATCCGTCTAAACGTGCCGCTTCGCCAATGTTCACACCAGTTATAGTGCCACAGTTTACAACAACGGCACCAGCGCCAATAGTACCCATTTCAGACTTCACTCCCTCGGTATAGGCACTGACAAGCGACTCGAGGTGAGCCACAGCCTCCACACGGTTGCGGAACATAGCCATAAAATAGCCCAAGTGCGACGAGAAAAGGTCACAGATGGTAATTTCGCGACCGCCACCCTCATTCAAGGCCGCCACCTGCACACCATTACCAAAAGAACAGATGCCAGAGCAGGCCAACAAGTCTACATTATTAATAAAGGTGTTGTTTCCGATATTATAGTTGGCAATATGGTCGCGCACATTACCAATATAGCAATCGTCTCCCACCTTGCAGTTGTGTAACGCCGCATTATAGATGCCCGAATGTCGGGGAAAACCGTCGGCAGCCACAAAAGACCGCTCAAAGCAGCCCAATTCTACCGGGCCAGAAAAACGTACGTTACGGATATATTGCGGATTGAAAGCATCGGCAACAGTCACAGCAGACCAATCGTCGGCCAGACAGCCCTGCTGTTGCAACACATTAATTTCAGAAGCGGAAAGAGTCCTCATCGTTGAAAAAAATTAAGAAGTTCTACAAAGGTAGAGCCAGAACGGTATGAAAACAAAAAAGCGACTTGAAAATTCAAGTCGCTTTCAGTCGAGATGAAGGGATTCGAACCCCCGACCCTCTGGTCCCAAACCAGATGCGCTAGCCAACTGCGCTACATCTCGGTATTGCTTTAATTGCACTGCAAAATTAGTCTACTTTTTCGAGGTATGCAAACGTTCGGACGCTTTTTTGCAAAATTCTGGGCTTATTTTATCATTTTTTTGTTGTAACAGGCCGAATCAGTCTGCCAAAACACCTAGGAACAGCCAGCGAGCCTATATCTTCCTTCTTGCCGCCCTTCTTGAAAGTGAACTGTAGAGCCGTGCCCTGGAGGCCCGAACCCAGCGATGCCGTCCAGTACCACCCTTGGAAATAGGTTTTCGCATCGTCTCTCGACTCTTCGAATTCAGAGGCTGGGAGGAAAATAGAGTTTCCGTTCAGTTTGCTGACGCCATACAGGCCACAGACCCCCGTGCTGTCGAAGTCATCAACCCACTGCCACGAGCAGCACATACGCAACGCCTCGAAGTCGGCATCGGTCGGAGTGCGCCACTTAGCGCTCCAGTTAGCAGCAGCGGCATCGTCTTCCGCACTCAGTTGCGCAAGCGAGTCCACTTTTCCGCACTCAGCCAGCAGGCAGTATTTGGTCAATGAGTTGCAGCTGTCACCGCTAAACTTATAGGTATGCCAGTCGTACTCGTCATTCGGTTTCAGTTCGCCCCATGCCACCACCATACCCTCGTCAGCAGGGCGTTTGGCGCCCACATTCATTGTGGCCCAAAGCACAGGCAGCCCCATATCGACATAGTCGTGTCCGTCAATCGCGCCAGAGACAGAAGCAGAAGTTACTGTCGTTGAATCGGGTTCGGCAGCACTGGCACACGACGAGAGGATGAGAACCGCAAGAACGGCGCTCTTCAAACGAAGCAGATTATGACCTACATTATCAAAAAGCATCGAATAACCCTTCAAAAAAACTTCCTATCTCCGACGTCGCTTCGGCCGCAGCATCAACACCAGAGGCGACAGCATCTTCAGCATCAGCAGAAGCGGCAGCATCGGCCACGGAACAGGAGCTACCTTTCGAGGGAAACGAAGCTAGAATTGTTCCAACACCATCTATTTCCGACTCACTTGGGAGCGGATCCGTCACCACATTCTTTTCAGAATTCTGTTCCTTTTCTTCATCAGCGTCCATATATACAAAGATAATGAAAGATAACATAAAAAAAAGCGACTTGAAGAAATATCAAGCCGCTTTCAGTCGAGATGAAGGGATTCGAACCCCCGACCCTCTGGTCCCAAACCAGATGCGCTAGCCAACTGCGCTACATCTCGGTAACCCTTTCGGAATTGCGGTGCAAAATAAGTGATAAAAATCCACACTACCAAATTTCCGAACAACTTTTTATAAAAAAATGCAGAGAATTTTCACAAATTCCCTGCATCCGCAGTGTTATTTGTTTCTTGTCGTAGAAATAGATAACACATTGAACATTGAATATAAATGCATTAATCATTGACTAATGCAACCACCAAAAGAATAATTATCAAAAGCCACAGTTACCGCAAATTGGGCGGTAAAAAACGCAAACGCTTCCAAGAAACGAAATGCGTGTGCAAAAATAAAAGATTTTTATTTGCAAACAAAGTAAATTACAGTCACACCTTATTTTAAGTTAAATAAAACAAATTTGTTGCATATTTATTCCTACTCTCTAGAATAAATGTATAAATTCACGAACATTTGAATTAAATTTGCAACTACCAACAAAATACCAGTTCGAAATAACACACCATGGAGAAAACAAGTTGCTGCATTATAGCGTTATTGGCCCTCGGTCTGCAGGTCAAGGCCAAGACAACCGTCATTTCCGGAAACGCCCCGTCGTTCGCTGGGAAGACTATTGCCGTACGCACATATAGCGAGCAGGTTCTGAACGAGGAGGAGGAACTCGGGCAGGCCACCGTGGCAAGCGACGGTTCCTTCAAATTCGAGCTGGAAACCGACCGCACCCTCCAGGTCTTCATTCCAACCGACGTGACGAAGGCGTTCCTTTACATTGAGCCGGGCGAAAGCTATACCATTTCGCTGCCCGACTACCGCGAACGCACCATCATCGAGAAGTTGGACCCCTATTTTGCCCCCAAAGACTACCTGGCAACGATAGAGGGACTTCGCCGTGGCGACTTCAACTACCAGATGATGGAATTTGAAGACGCGTTCGACTTCTACACCATAAAGCACGTCACATACGGCTCACAGGTCGACTCGCTCAGGAAGTCAGTCAAGGAGTTGCAGAACATATTCACCGACCTAAAGAAACCGTTTCAGGAGAAGTTCAAAGCCTACCGCTACATTTTGCTGATGAATATGTGCGTGGGCGAGAACCAACCCATGCAAGACACGGTCATTCTACAACTGAACGCCATAGGCGCCGACTACGGCAACCCAGCCTTTTGGGACGCCTTCAACAATGTGTTCAACGAGTTCATTGTGGGACAAATAGGGTCGGAAGAATACGAACTGTTCAAACGTGTCGTGGTCGACAACAACGCCAAGATGATGATGGAAATCTTGAAGCAGCGCTACAAGATAACCAATCCACTGTTGCGCGAACTGGCCGCCATAAAACTGGTAGCAGACCTGACCTCGTACCAAGAGTTCAGCCGCAGCCAGATAATAACCATGTTGCAGACCCTTGGCACCGTGGTGAAGGACAAGGACAACAGAGACCTTTTGCAAGCCCTTATTAACAAAGCCAGCGCCAACTACATAGGCACATCGGCCCCCGATTTCGAGGCGACCGACGTAAACGGGAAAACATTCAAATTGTCGGACTTCAAAGGCAAGTATGTCTACCTGAATTTCTGCAACTCGAACCTCGAAAAAACAGGCCGCGACCTACAAGTTTTACGCCGCTTTCACGACAGCTACGACGGAGCCCTCGTAATTGTCAATATCTTCCTGTATGACAATAAGGAAACTGTAAAGCGAATGGCAAAGCCATTCCAAGAAAAAATGAAATTCGCAACCGTGCCGAACTCCGACGCGCTCAGGCACATTTACGACGTGAAGGGGATACCGTCGTACCTGCTTCTCGACAAAGAAGGAAAGTTCCTGATGACGAAAGGCACAGAGCCAAACGACGAACTGCGTCTTTTCCTCCAAAACACCCTTCAACTTAAATAATGCTAAAAAGGAAAAATAAATAGCGTCAAAACCGCCAATAGTTGACGCTTTTTTCTATTTTTGCAAATAAAAGGTAAGAAACGACAATCTCAAACATAAAATTCGAAAAAAGTAATCATTATGTCTGATACAAAAAAAATAAAAACAGCACTAGTTTCTGTTTTCCACAAAGACAATCTCGACGAAATCATCAAAAAACTTAACGCAGAAGGCGTACAGCTGATTTCAACAGGCGGTACTCAGAGTTTCATCGAATCACTTGGCGTACCATGCAAATCAGTAGAGTCATTCACCACCTACCCATCTATTTTGGGCGGCCGTGTGAAGACCCTTCACCCAAAGATTTTCGGTGGCATTCTTGGCCGTCGCGAACTTGAGAGCGACCAGAAGCAGATGGCAGAATACGAGATTCCAGAAATTGACCTGGTTATCGTAGACCTCTATCCGTTCGAAGAGACTGTAGCAAGCGGCGCAAGCGAAGCCGACATCATCGAGAAGATCGACATAGGCGGAATCTCATTGATTCGTGCCGCTGCGAAGAATTTCAACGATGTTGTTATCGTTGCTAGCAAGAACCAGTACAAACCATTGCTCGACATCCTCAACAAACAGGGTGCATCTACCAGCAAGGCCGAGCGCAAATGGTTCGCTGAACAGGCATTCGGTGTGTCTTCTAACTACGACACCCACATTCACGCCTACTTTGCAGGCAAATAACAACCTAGCTTAACCATCCTACACAATGGGTTTATTTTCGTTCACACAGGAAATTGCGATGGACCTTGGCACCGCCAATACGGTCATCATCCACAACGATAAGATTGTGGTTGACGAGCCCTCTATTGTCGCCCTTGACCGTAGCAGTAAAAATATGATAGCACTGGGGTCAAAGGCCCAACAGATGCACGGTAAGACACACGAGAACATCAGAACCGTACGTCCATTGCGCGATGGCGTTATATCGGACTACGACGCAGCAGAGAAGATGATGCGTGGCCTGATTAAGATGGCCGTTTCTAAGAGTCTCTTGTTCGACCCCGCCCTTAAAATGGTGGTCGGCATCCCTTCAGGTAGTACTGAAGTAGAGATGCGTGCCGTACGCGACTCTTCCGAGAAATCGGGTGGCCGCGAGGTGTATATGATTTACGAGCCAATGGCTGCAGCAATCGGTATCGGTATCGATGTTGAGATGCCAGAAGGCAACATGATTGTTGACATAGGCGGTGGTACTACCGAAATCGCCGTTATCGCTTTGGGCGGTATCGTGTCTAACAACTCTATCCGAATCGCAGGCGACGACTTGACAGCCGACGTCATCGAATATATGAACCGCCAGCACAACATCAAGGTGGGTGAGCGTACAGCCGAGCTAATCAAGATTAATGTAGGTTCAGCCCTTACGACCCTCGAAGACCCACCAGAAGACTACATTGTGCATGGTCCGAACCGTATGACAGCCCTTCCTATGGAAGTGCCTGTTTCATACCAAGAAATTGCGCACTGTATCGAGAAGTCCATCTCAAAGATTGAGGCTGCCGTATTGAGCGCATTGGAGCAGACTCCGCCTGAATTGTATGCCGACATTGTCCGCAAGGGTATCTGGTTGGCAGGTGGTGGCGCATTGCTTCGCGGTTTGGACAAACGTCTTACCAACAAGATTGGTATCCAGTTCCACATTGCCGACGACCCATTGCACGCAGTGGTCCGCGGTACAGGCGTAGCCCTCAAGAACACCGACAAGTTCTCGTTCTTGATGCGCTAAGTTCCCCAGTGGGACATTCCCTGCAAACGTTACTCTTAACGAATAACAAACATAAAACACGCTGCAGAAGGCAACGTGTTTTTTGTTGTTAAATAGGCATTAGCAAAGCGATGGAAACGCTCATCCGATTTTTTGTCATATTCAAAACCTTCTTTGTCTTTGTGTTGTTGGAACTGCTCAGCCTTGTGCTGTACTTCAGCTTCAACAGTTTCCAGCACGGGCAGTACCTGAATGCCAGCAACTCTTTAGCCGGCAAACTCTACGAAATGCGCAGTTCTATTACCGACTACATTGAGTTGGGTAACACCAACTGGGAACTGGCCCGCGAGAACGCCATGCTGAAAACACAACTCTACGCGTCGAACAAGGCTCTGGAGTATTTCCGTGAAGATTCGACCTACGCCAAGCGCAAGAAGGTTGCCGAAGACAACAACTATTCCTTCATGTCGGCCCGTGTGGTTAACGCCACCTTCACCAAGGCCCACAACTACCTGACCCTCGACAAGGGGTCGGCAGACGGTGTACGCCCCGAAATGGGTGTGGTCTGCCAGGCGGGTGTGGTAGGAATCGTTAGTGCGGTAAGCGAACATTTCGCGCTAGTGTTACCCGTCTTGAACGTATCGAGCCGCATCAGCGTAAAAGTGAAAGACAAAAGCCAGACCGGCACACTGGTTTGGAAAGGCGACGACTACCGCTACGCCAGTTTGGAAGATGTGCCAAGCTACATTCCGATAGCAAAAGGCGACACCATACTCACCAGCGGCTACTCGTCTATATTCCCTGAAGGCGTCTTCGTGGGAAAAATAGTCAAAAACGAACGAGGAAAAGACCAACTGCTAAACCTGAAGGTTAGCTTAGGTCCCGATTTTAGCAAATTGGTCTACGTCGACATCATCGACTTTAAAAATGCGGAGGAAATGAAAAAACTGGAAAGGGGGATTAGAACCAATGAATAGTTTCTTTAACATAAACCTGCTCACCGAGTGGGTTCTCCTCATCGCAGTCCAAGTATTGGTGCTGAACGGAATCGACTACCTCCAATGGGGAACACCGTTCTTGTTCATCCTCTTCATCATCAACCTGCCAACCGACATGAACCGCATACCGCTTCTGGTGACGGCGTTCCTAACCGGCCTGGTGGTTGACGTTTTCTCGAGCACACCCGGCATTCACAGTACCGCCTGCGTCTTGATTGCCTACTTGAAACGGTGGATCTGCAAAGCGCTCGGTCCGTCAGACGTTTCTGCAACCGTTCCCTCATTCCAGACATTCGGACGGTCGCGCTACCTGCAATATGCGGCAGCCATGGTAACAATCCACCATGCGCTATTCTACTTTTTAGAAAGTGGTTCACTTGACCAAGCCGGACAATCGCTGGTCAAGATATTAGAATCGGTACTGATTACCATACTACTGATATTCAGTGTAGAGTATTTCAAATACCGGCACAACATAAACGATAAATAAGCGCGGAACGACTCCGCCCGACAAGACAAGAAAACTGCGAGTACAACATGGTAAACGACCCTTATCAGAATAGAAGATACGTCATTGGCGGCTTCATGCTGTTGGTGGTAGCCATATATGTAGCACGTATGTTTGTACTGCAAATTCTAGACACCAGCTACCGCGACCAAGCCGACAGCAACGCCTTCTACAAAGAAATAACCTATCCGCCGCGCGGCGTTATCAAAGACCGAAACGGCAAAGCCATCGCCTTCAACAAAGACGCCTACGACATTCTGATTACCGTACGCGACGCCAAAGGTATCGACACGGCCAGTTTCTGCAACGCACTCGACATTGACCGTGCTACCTTCGAAGAGCGCATGAAGAAAATCCGCCAGATTCCGGGCTACTCGCCCTACACGCCGCAAACCTTCATGAGTCAGCTCTCGGACGAAGAATTCGCACCATTCCAAGAAAAGCTGTTCCGCTTCAACGGTATAAGCGTGCGCAAACGTACACTCCGCAACTACAGCTATCCGTGCGGCGCCCTCCTGTTGGGCGACCTTGGCGAAATTTCGGGCGAGCAACTGAAAAGGAAACAGAAGGAGAACGATACCTACTACCAACCCGGCGACTTCATAGGACTGGGTGGATTGGAACGAACCTACGAAACGTATTTGCGAGGCCAGAAAGGCGTGAAGATATGGTTGCGCGATGCGCACGGACGAAAGAAAGGCCGGTTTGAAGACGGAGCAAAAGACGTTCCGTTCATTGCCGGAAGCGACATCACCACCACCATCGACATCGACTTGCAGGCCTATGGCGAGCAACTGATGGCCAACAAGGTTGGCAGCATTGTCGCCATTGAGCCGAAAACCGGCGAGATACTGGCTATGGTATCAGCGCCAACCTACGACCCTTCGCTGCTGGTCGGCCGCAAACGAAGCAAAGAATTCTTGAAACTGGTAAAGAACCCTTACAAACCGCTGTTCGACCGAACAGTACAGGCCACCTACCCGCCGGGCTCTACCTTCAAAACAGCAAACACACTGGTGCTGATGCAGGAAGGATTTGTGAACGCCAACAAATGCTACTCGTGCACACACGGTTTCCATGCCGGGCGCCTGACTGTGGGCTGCCACCACAACGGAGCCCTCGACCTGATAACCGCCATAAAGTTGTCGTGTAACGCCTACTTCTGCTATGGTTTCAAAGATATGGTCGACCACCCGAAATACAAAGGCGCGGCAAACGGTTTTGAAACTTGGAAAAAGCACCTTGTTTCAATGGGTTTCGGCTACCGACTCGGCACCGACGCACCAAGTGAGAAGCGCGGCTACATACCTAACGCGGGCGTCTACAACAAAATTTACGGTGAACGGCACTGGAAGGCGACCACCATCATCTCTGACGCCATCGGCCAGGGTGAGATTCTTACAACACCCATACAGCTGGCCAACCTGGCCGCAGTCATCGCCAACAAGGGATACTACTACACCCCCCACCTCATTAAGAGCATAGCAGGCGCAACAATCGATACGGCATTCACCAACAAGCACGTCAGCACCATCAATCCGAAGCACTTCGGACCAGTTATCGACGGTATGGAGCAAGTAGTACAGCACGGTACCGCCTACTGGATTAGGAACGACGAATTGGGCATGTGCGGAAAAACGGGAACAGCCGAAAACCCACATGGTAAAGACCACGCACTCTTCATCTCGTTCGCCCCAAAGAACGACCCGAAAATTGCGATATGCGTAGTGGTAGAGAACGCCGGTTTCGGTGCCACATGGGCAGCCCCAATAGCCGCCCTGATGACAGAGAAATACCTGAACGGCCAGATTGAAACCCCTAAACGGCAATACTGGGAAACATGGTTGAAGGAGGCGAACTTGTTGCCAAGTCTGGCGCCTGTAATCCCATCGACCGCAAAAACACATAAATAAACACATCCAATAACACAAAAATGTCACGCAGAAGGAACTTCTTCAAAAGTATAGATTGGTGGATAGTCGCCCTCTACATCATATTGGTAATATGTGGCTGGGTGTGTATATATGGTGCCTCATACAATTTTGAAGACACCGTTTTCTGGGACATCAACTACCGCTATGGTAAACAGTTGCTGTGGATAGGCCTAGCCCTGTTCATCGGCGGAATGATATTGTTGCTCGACGGCGAAATGTATAGTGTTTTCGCCTACGGGTTCTATGGGGGCATCATCGTCTTGCTACTAATAACGCTGGTGGTAGCGCCCGACATTAAAGGCTCACGGTCGTGGTTGGTGCTGGGCCCCGTAAGCCTGCAACCGGCCGAGTTTGCCAAAACGGCCACCTGTCTGGCACTGGCCAAACTGATGGGCGGCTTCGACTTTATGCATGGGTCGGGCTTCACCCAAAAGCGCATAATAGACGCTGGAATGGTGGCACTCATTATGTTTCTACCATTTGCCATCATCATCTTGCAGAACGAAACAGGTTCGGCACTCGTCACATCAGCACTCTTCATCATGCTATATCGCGAAGGCTTCCCCGGCATTCTGCTGTTGGCGGGTATGTGTGCCGTCGTCTTCTTCATCGTAGCCATCCGTTTTGGCGCAGAAAGCATTATACCACCGGTGCCGGAAGAATCGTTCGGTATCTTCCTTGTGCTGGTTTCCGCCATCATCATCCACTTCTTCCTTATACTGGTTTATTTTGGAGACACGCACTATTGCCGCGACTTGGCCATTATAAACGCCCTGCTGTTTGGCGGAGGCGTGCTGGCGTACAAAGAATTCAACATACCGGTATCGTTCCTGACGTTGTGCTACATCTCTATAGCGGTTGCAATTCTATACCAAGCCTACAGAGCACTGAAGACCTGGCACTATTCTTATTTCCTAGTAGGATTGTTCCTCGTCATCTCGACCGGCTATGCACACGGAGCGAGCTTCGCCTTCAATAAAATTCTGCAACCCCACCAGCGCACCCGTATTGAGGTAACACTGGGTATGCTCGACGACCCTAAGAAGTCGGGCTACAACGTAAACCAGAGTAAAATAGCGATTGGTTCGGGCGGATTGGAAGGCAAAGGCTTTTTGAACGGCACCCAGACCAAACTGAAGTACGTGCCAGAACAAGACACCGACTTCATTTTCTGTACCGTAGGCGAAGAGCACGGATTTATAGGCTGCGCCATTGTGCTTCTACTCTACACCGCCCTATTGCTACGACTGATAAACCGGGCCGAGAAGCAAAAACTGGCCTTTAACCGGATATACGGCTACTGTGTGGCCAGCATATTGTTCTTCCACGTCGCCATTAACGTGGGAATGGTAACGGGATTGACGCCCGTAATCGGTATACCGCTACCCTTCTTCAGTTACGGAGGTTCGTCGCTATGGGGATTCACCATATTGTTGTTCATCTTCCTGCGCCTCGACGCAGCAAACGACGAATATGGACTATCGGGACGTGGATAAATCAACCGTTATTTAACGAAAAAACAGCAAGATAGAAAGGGAGACTGAAAATTTGCAAAATAGAGAGAAAAATGCGCAAATTATCCTATTATTTTCCCATAAGTTATTAACAATTTAAACAATACTTTTATATCTTTGCTATAAATACTTTTAATTCTAATATTACATGAATAAATCAGAACTTATTGATGCCATCGCATCTCAATCTGGCCTTACTAAGGCAAATTCTACAAAGGCACTCGACGCCATTATCGCTTCAATCCAGGGTTCCCTGAAAAAGAATGACGCCGTTCAACTCATCGGTTTCGGAACATTCAGCGTAGACGAGCGCGCAGCCCGCGAAGGCCGCAACCCACGTACTGGCGAAACCATGAAGATTGCAGCCAAGAAAGTGGCAAAATTCAAGCCTTCAAAGAACATTCTCGACTAATTCATGTCGGTCGCTCACCCATAGGTTCGCAAAGGCGAACAGCGTAGCGGTCAACACTCAGATACCAAAAGAGGTGGAATTTTCCACCTCTTTTTTTATTGGGAAGGCCCTAATAGGGTCATCAAACACAGTATTTCACTGAGTGATGTACAAAAATTATCCGCAATCAAAAAAGGGTGCGTTTTCGCAGCGCACCCTTTCCACTAAACAATTAACAATGGTAAAACATGATTCTATCTAATCACTGAAAACAAATTACATCACTTCAATGTAACGGGTATTGTCGACCGGTTCAGTCGGTTTCTTCTTAGGGAGTTCAATAGTAAGAACACCGTCGGCCATACGGGCAGAAATAGCCTCCAAGTCCACATCTTCAGGCAAAGAGAAAGTCTGTGTAAACTTTGCATAAGAGAAATCGTGGCGCCAGTAGTGGTCTTTCACTTCATTCGCCTTATTATCGGCAGCCTCGTCAGAAACAGGTTCCGTTTCAGCCTTAGCTTCCTCCTTCTTTTCGACAGCGACCACAAGTTCGCCCTCGTTATTGAGTTTTATGTTGAAGTCTTCCTTCTGCATTCCAGGGGTTGCCATTTCAACTCGGTACAACTCGTCGTTCTCCATCAGGTTAATGGCAGGTTCCAAAGAAGCGGGTTTGCGAACCTCGCGCATATGACGTACAGGCTCAGCCCAGTCGTTACCAAAAAATACGTTGAACACATCAGGAATAAATGCTGAATTTTTGCGTGCAGGTGTAAACATTTCTAAAATCTCCTATAATTAAATTGTTTTTAATCTTGTTGCTTGTGTAAGTTGGCTTTGCCGAACTATTTCAGCATTGCGCTTACACCCTAACTATAGCAACACCCGTGCCAACGCCTTAAATAGACATTCTTACTGACTGAATGTCAGATATCTAACATATTAAACCGCCATTTTGTCGGTTTTAGGGGTTTTAAGCGGCCAAAAAGGCAGAACAAACAGAAATTTAAGGAAAGAAACACTTGTTTGTGGGCAAAAAGGGTTCTGGCACAAACGAAACCAAGAAAAAAAACGGACTTTTATTTGAAAATTAAACGATTAGGATTAATTTTGGGGTCGAATTAACCAAACCAAATAAACCACAATATATGAAAATCAATCACCTTTTGCTTTTGGGCTTATCTGTAGGCCTGTCTATCCAAGCAAACGCCACCAAATATGTGTACATTTCAACAGCAGAAGAGTTAGCCAGCTTCCGCGATGCAGTGAACAGTGGAGGGAAAGTCACAGCCACTGATGATGGGACCGGAAAACAATCGAATGTTTTAGCCTCTTCGGCTAACATACAAGTAACGGCAGATATAGACTTAAGTTCGGTTTGTGGTGAAGGCATTGGAACGTGGATTCCCATAAGCAATGTGGAAACAAAATGCTTTAGTGGCACCTTCGACGGAGGCAATCACACTATCGAGAACCTATATATCAACAACACAGAGCAAGATAACCTTTATCGCGGTCTTTTCGGCTATGTTTCTGGGGCGACCGTAAAAAACATGGTTTTAAAAGGCAATGTAACCACACGCCAATATGTCGGCGCAATTGCAGGAAAATTCTGTAGCAGCGATATGAGCAACTGTTTTAATTACTGTAACGTTGCAGCAACAGGTTACAGAATAGGAGGTATATGCGGAGAAAGCACGACCTCCAGTTCAATAGAAAACTGTATTAACTACGGTAACGTAACAGGCGACAGCTACGTGGGAGGAATTGTTGGAATTACAAGTCCAGCCCTGGTTAATTGCGCAAATTTCGGGAAAATAACGGGAAACAACTACGTTGGAGGACTAATAGGAAATTCAGGGAGTTTAGTACTTAACGGATGTTATAACTTTGGAGACGTAGATGGAGGGCAACCCATAACAGGAACAGGCATTAACAGGAAAAGTATTGTAGCTTACAACACAAACGCACAAATAAGCATACAACCAACTGTTGGGAAGGGGTTCTCTGCCTCCGACTTTGCCTCGGGCGCAGTTACCTACCTGCTAAACAACGGCACTTCTGTTTGGAAGCAGACCCTAGGCACAGACCCTTACCCGGTTTTCGAGGGAGGAACCGTCTATCTGCACGAACTGGAGGGCGACTCGCTTTACTCCAATGCTAGTGAGTTAGACATTATCTACCATGCAGACGGCACATACGAGCCTTTGGTTTGGTCAGCGGGCACCAACTATACGCCAGCCGACAACAGCTTCCTTGTAACCACAAACACCAACATTGGCGGACACAACGTCGTACTGAAAAACAGCGATGACACCTACACCTGCAACACCTTCCACCTTATAGACGGCCAGCCTTTCCATTCTGATTTCGACATTACCGTCGACACTCTAACCTACAA
Source organism: Bacteroidales bacterium UBA3297 (assembly GCA_002362105.1). GTDB lineage: Bacteria > Bacteroidota > Bacteroidia > Bacteroidales > Paludibacteraceae > Physcocola. The sequence goes on along the minus strand of DETD01000019.1, from coordinate 93,542 downwards.
CAGAGCGGCAACAGCATCGGCAATCGTCACAATGGTACTGCCAGCCGACATTCCAACCGACTACCTGAAAGGCAACCTCTACATCTTTAGCGGATTCGACGGGACAAACGTACACTTCTCTTCGTACGAGCAGGAAACAACAGTTGCCAACACCCCATACGCAATAAAGCCTGAAGACGCAGAAACCACCATACTAGAAGACGGTGCAAGAAACGTGACGATAAAGGGCACAAACGAGATAAACGAAATTGTTTACGACAACCTGACCAATTTCGGTGAATACGAAGTGGCATCGTACATCAGCGACGACCACTACTCCTACATCATCTTCTCGGGAGGAAAGTTGAAAAAGTACAAGAAGATAAATCTTTCCCCTTTCCGTGCCGGTTTCCGGCTTGGGCTTGACGAGGACATCACCTCGGCAACATTAGGACTGATGGTAGACAACGAGCTTACGGGTGTTATCGTAACCGAGAGCGAAGACAATCTTTCGGAGAATGTAGACGTCTTCGACATTCAAGGCCGCTTGGTACGCGCCAACGCTGAACCTTCAACCTGTTTCAACGGATTAGACCAAGGCATCTACATCGTGAACGGGAAGAAATTCCAAGTCACCGCAAACACCCAAACCGCCCCAGTGGCAAAGCTAAAGAAATCTGCTGCGGCTACCACCGGCTACGCCGAATAAGACAAAACCCGACACACCTAACACATAAAACAATTATGGATAAGAAATTAGTTTTTGAAGAACCAGAAATAACCTTCATCAAACTTGGAGATGACATCATCTGCACCTCATCGTATGAAATTGAAGACGGAGGGGAAGAGGGCGATGGCGAATAAACTGCAGCAACTACTGCTCGCAAGTCTACTCTCCGCTCCAACCAGCCTGTTTGGCGCTACAATTGCGGAAGGCGATTGTGGAGACGGGACAGTTTGGAACTTCAGCACCGATTCGGTACTGACCATCGGCGGAACCGGCTCTATGGCAGACTACAGCGCCCGACTTGAAGTGCCGTGGTATACGCCATACGCGAAAAGCATCCGGAAAATTGTAGTAGAAGAGGGCGTGACACACATAGGCAACTACGCTTTCGCCGACTGTCGGGCAACAGAGGTTGACCTGCCGGAAGAGCTAGAGAGCATCGGCAACTACGCATTCCGTTACTGCCACAACATCAGCCGCATCGACTTACCCGCCAGTTTGGTAGAAATAGGCAAGTTCGCCTTCGACCAAACTAATCTGGACACCGTATTTCTGAGCGCAGAGACACCGCCAACAATAGGGACAAACGCGTTTGTCAACAGCAGCGACATCAACAGCGACATTGCCGGCACAACGTCAAACGTCGACGAGTTAGCGTTTCCCTTCCTTGCGGTACCGCCCACAGCTATCGACGCCTACAAGGAAGCCTGGCCCACCTATGCGGAAGGCATTGTCTGCCCAGATACCATCGTCAAAGAGTTCACCAGCCTGCCAACCGTAAGAGACGGCCAAGCCGCCAACAGGCAGACTTGGGTATACGACCTATACGGTCATTTGGTCCGACAACAGCCGGAAGACGGCAACAGCCTGCAAGGCTTACCCAACGGCATCTATATACAGAACGGCAAAAAGTTCCGGATAAATCGGTAGCCGACGCCAGTTTTCGCCAGCAGAAAGCAGATTCCGACCACAGGCAAAGAGGATATGGGCGAATAAATGCATCTAGTTGATATGTTTTCAAATCTGCCCAAAAACTGAAACAATAATTTCAGTATATTTGCATTTTGAAAAAGAAAGGATTATACAACATGGATAAGAAATTCAAGCGTACCCTTGTAACGTCGGCACTGCCTTATGCCAATGGTCCAGTCCACATCGGCCATCTGGCAGGCGTTTATGTTCCAGCCGACATCTATGTGCGTTGGCTCCGTTTGAAGGGCGAAGACGTCCTCTTCATCGGCGGTAGCGACGAGCACGGAGTGCCTATCACCCTTTTGGCGAAAAAGGAAGGCGTAAATCCACAGGATATTGTAGACCGTTACCACGGCATCATTAAGAAATCATTCGAAGAATTCGGTATTTCCTTCGACATATATTCCCGTACAACCTCGAAGACCCACCACCAAGTGGCATCGGACTTCTTCAAGACCCTGTACGACAAAGGCGAGTTCATTGAACAGGAAAGCGACCAGCTGTACGACGAGACAGCCAAGCAGTTTTTGGCAGACCGCTATGTAACCGGCACCTGCCCACACTGCGGCAACAAGGGCGCCTACGGCGACCAGTGCGAGAAATGCGGTAAAGACCTTAGCGCGCTCGAGCTTATCGACCCTGTGTCTACCATCAGCAATTCAAAGCCAGTACTCCGCAAAACCAAACACTGGTATTTGCCGCTTGACCGCCACCAGCAATGGTTGGAGAAGTGGATTCTCAACGACCACAAAGAATGGAAAAGCAACGTGTACGGACAGTGTAAAAGCTGGTTCGACATGGGTTTGAAACCGCGTGCCGTCAGCCGAGACCTCGACTGGGGTATCTCGTTGCCACTACCCGACACCGAAGGCAAAGTGCTTTACGTATGGTTCGACGCCCCTATCGGCTACATCAGCAACACCAAAGAGTTGCTCCCTAACGATTGGGAAAAATGGTGGAAGGACTCAGACACCCGTCTGATCCACTTCATCGGTAAAGACAACATCGTATTCCACTGCATCGTGTTCCCTGCCATGTTGAAGGCAGAAGGCAGCTTCATACTGCCAGACAACGTGCCAGCCAACGAATTCTTGAACCTGGAAGGCAATAAGATTTCAACCTCGCGCAACTGGGCCGTATGGTTGAACGAATATCTGGTTGACTTCCCTGGCAAGCAAGACACACTGCGTTACGTGCTGACCGCAAACGCACCAGAAACCAAAGATAACGACTTCACTTGGAAGGACTTCCAAACCCGCCACAACAGCGAGTTGGTTGCCATTTACGGCAACTTCGTCAACCGTTCGGTAGTCCTCACCAACAAGTACTATAACGGAGTAGTTCCTGAACGCGGAGAACTGACTGACTACGACAAGCAGATACTTGCCGAATTCAGCGACACCCGCAAGGAGATGGACAACTACCTCGACAACTTCCGCTTCCGCGACGCCTTGAAAGAGGTGATGAACCTGGCCCGCATCGGCAACAAGTATCTGGCGGAAACAGAACCTTGGAAACTGGCCAAGACCGACCCAGAGCGTGTCAAGACCATTATGAACATCTCCATCCAGATTTGTGCGAACCTCAGCATCGCATTCGAGCCATTCCTTCCATTCAGCACCGACAAGCTGCGTAAGCAACTCAACATCGGCAAATTCAACTGGAACGAAATTGGCAGCATCGACCTGATTAAGGCCGGCCACCAGATTGGCGAGGCTGCGCTCCTCTTCGAGAAAATTGAAGACGACGCCATCCAGGCACAACTCGACCGTCTGGAACGCATCAAGAAAGAAAACGAGCTAAAGAACTGGAAGCCAAACGACATTAAGGAAACCATCGCATTCGACGACTTCAGCAAACTCGACCTCAGAGTCGGTACTGTACTCGACTGCCAAAAGGTGCCAAAGGCTGACAAACTGCTCCAGTTCAAGATTGACGACGGTATGGGCGGACGCACCATCGTCAGCGGTATTGCCAAATGGTACAAACCAGAGGATTTGATTGGCAAACAGGTTTGCTTTATTGCCAACCTTGCGCCACGAATGCTGAAGGGCATTGAAAGCCAGGGTATGATTCTCAGCACCGTCAACAGCGACGGCAGTTTGTGCATCGTCACCCCACAAAAGCAGACCCGTCCGGGTTGTACTATCGAGTAAGAATCCCTCCCCACCCTTTCCTGAAAAGGAAGGGAAAAGATACAATATTCAAATTGACAGCTTTTTTGAATAAGGTGATTATTTAATTGCAGAAGTCCTCCCGTGCAGGATTGCACGGAAGGACTTTTTTTCATCAACCACTAAAGTCGGAGCTATGAAACGCTTTTTGCACATTATCATTTCCCTTTTGTTAGCCACCACCATACAGGCGGCAGACCTTAGCATTGCCCAAATTGACTCGATAGCCGATGTTCGCACAGCGGCCATTACCGCCTACCGCAAGCAAGAGATGCAACTGGCCTGCAACCTCTATAAACAGAGCATCGCAATGGGCGACAGCAGCATTATACCCTTTTACAACCTGGCCTGCTGCTATGGGCGCATGGGCAAAGCCGATTCGTGCAAAGCAGCCCTCAAACAAGCGCTAGAAAGAGGCTATCCCGACTACATGGAACTAGGCACCGACCCCGACCTGCAACTGCTGCAGACAGACAGAGAGGAGTTCCAAATGCTGTGGCAGAAAGCCTTCGCCAACAGCTACGGAAAAGTACTGGCAAAGAACTACGACAACCTGCTCAAACAGACCATCATCAGCCAAGACACCTCGCGCCTGCCATTTCTACTTTCTTTCGAGCACCGCAAACACGACCAACTCGACGCACTGGCAAAAACCTTGCAGGCGACCGACACCTTGCTCAAATTTTCGGGCATATCGGAGCCGAAGGCACTGACCGAGAAAGGACGACTGGAAAAGAGGAGTTTGAACTATACCAACAACCACTTCGTCACGAGCGACGAATTTGTATACGAGCTTACAGTTCCCTTTTTCGATGCCGACTTCGCCCAACTGATAGCCAACAACAGCCTGCACATCCGCCAGCACACCATCGACCACCTGTACACCTACCTCGACACGCTGTTTCTAGAGCGCAACCAGCTACAGGTGCAAGGCACCACCCCACCGTTGCCCCAACTGACCGACAGTGTTATGCTGCTGATACTGCAAAGCCACCGCGAAAAAATAAACGACTATCAGGAGAAAGTATCGAGAGAGTGGAAACTGTGCAAATACGTGATGCAGATGCTGAGAAAATCGACACCTATCAGCGAAAGCGAGTTCCGCAAACTACAGCCCGCCGAGGGCGACATCTGCTTTATACGCATCAACAGCCTACCGGTCCGCAAGCAGTTCAAAGGCCTAAAAGTAGCCTTCTACAAGGGCAGCCCCGTTGCCGTAGTGGTGATAGACGACCAATACTACTTTGTAAAGGGAAAATTCAAGTTGTAAATACTCCGCCAATAAATGAGGAGGGAGGGTAAGTGTTATTACCACACTCCCCGCTACCCAACGCTTATATTTCCGTAAGACTCCAGCACCGCATGGTATTGGTACAAGACAAAAAAACGCACCGCTGTAGGAATTGTCCAACAGCGGTGCGATAGTTTTATTTATCTCCCCACTCGATGCAGGGAAGGTATTTTTACTTGTTAACCTGGAACTTGGTGATACCGTCCTTGATGAAGCCAACAATCTGGTTAGCGGCAGCAACACCAGCGTTAGTGTTAGCCTCAGCAGTCTGAGCACCCATCTTCTTAGGAGTAGAGAAGTAGCGGCCTTCGAACTTCTTGAACTCAGCATCAGCATCAGGCATGATGTCGGTGATGTACTTGAAGTCTTCGCGTTCAGCCATCAACTTGAGGAGTTCAGCCTCGTTGATAACTTCCTTACGGGCAGTGTTGACAAGGATAGCACCCTTCTTCATCTGGCTGCACATAGCGTAGTTGATGCTGTTCTTAGTTTCAGCAGTTGCAGGGATGTGCAAAGAAACGATGTCGCAGCTCTTGAAAAGTTCGTTCTGGTTGGCAACAGCCTTAACACCAGCAGCCTCGATAGCCTCAGCAGGGCAGAAAGCATCGTAAGCGAAAACTTCCATACCAAAGCCCTTAGCAATGCGGGCAACGTTACGGCCAACATTACCGAAAGCAAGGATACCCAACTTCTTGCCCATCAATTCAGAACCAGACTTACCGTTGAAGAAGTTACGTACGCCATATACCAACATACCGAATACCAACTCAGCAACAGCGTTAGCGTTCTGACCAGGAGTGTTCATAACACAAACCTTGTGTGCGGTAGCAGCTTCAAGGTCAACGTTATCGTAACCAGCACCGGCACGAACAACAATCTTCAAGTTCTTAGCGGCATCTAAAACCTCAGCATCGATTTTGTCGCTACGGATAATGATAGCGTCAACATCAGCAACAGCTGCGAGCAACTGAGACTTTTCGGTATATTTTTCGAGTTTTGCCACTTCAAAACCAGCTTTTACAAGAATGCCTTCGATTTGTGCAACAGCCGCACCGTTGAAAGGCTTTTCGGTTGCTATAAGTACTTTTGTCATGATTTTTTGTGTTATAATTAAAAAAAGCAGAAAGGCTTGCTTAAGAGAGCCGGCCTTTCTGCAAGTTGTTTATTCTGTTTGATTAGAACTTCTTTTCGTATTCGTCCATGCACTCGATCAAAGCCTTAACGCTTTCCAAAGGAAGAGCGTTGTAGCAAGAAGCACGGAAACCACCTACAGAACGGTGACCCTTGATGCCGACCATACCTCTTTCAGTAGCGAAAGCCATGAAGTCCTTTTCGATTTCTTCTTTTCTGTCGAGGTACTCATCCTTCAAAACGAAGCAGATGTTCATGTAAGAACGATCGTTCTTGTCAGCGATAGTTGGCTTGAAGATCTTGCTGCTGTCGATCTTGCCATAGAGCAAGTTAGCACGCTCTTCAGCACGACGCTGCATTTCCTTAACACCACCCTGCTTCTTAATCCAACGGAGGTTCAAGAGAGCGGTGTAGATAGGCAACACTGGAGGAGTGTTGAACATAGAGCCATTAGCAACGTGAGTGCGGTAATCCAACATAGTTGGGATTTCACCCTCAGCCTTAGTCAAAGCGTCTTCCTTAACAATTACGAAAGTAACACCAGCAGGAGCCAAGTTCTTCTGGGCACCACCGTAGATACAGTCGTATTTAGCAACGTCGATTGGACGAGAGAAGATATCAGAAGACATATCAGCGATCAAACGTACAGGAACGTTTGGATCAGCGTGCAACTCAGTACCATAAATAGTGTTGTTGGTAGTGATGTGGAGGTAATCCAAATCAGTTGGTACAGAGTATCCCTTTGGCAAATAGTTGTAAGTAGTGTCGGCGCTAGAAGCAACCTCAACAACCTCACCGAAGCGCTTAGCTTCCTTCATTGCCTTCTTAGCCCATACACCAGTGTTAACATAACCAGCCTTCTTGTGAAGGAAGTTGTAAGGGACCATGCAGAATTCCAAGCTAGCACCACCACCAAGGAAAAGAACCTTGTAGCCGTCAGGAATGTTAAGCAATTCCTTGAACAATGCCTCAGCCTCGTCTACAACTGGCTGGAAGTATTTTGCGCGGTGGCTGATTTCGAGAATTGAAAGACCGTGGCCTTCGAAATCCAAAACTGCTTTTGCAGTATCTTCAATAACCTCGCGTGGGAGGATAGAAGGACCTGCATTAAAATTATGCATCTTCATTTTACTATGTGTTATGTTTTTTTAATTCGTACGGCAAAAGTAGTATAAAATCCCGTAGAAAAAAACTTATCCACATATTTTTTTGATAATAAAAGTTACGTTTTAAGTTGACAAACACTTACCATTCATTACAACATGCTTACAAAAAAGTTCTAATTTAATAGATATGTAGTACAAAATGATATTTTGCTTATCTTTATTCTATGATACACTATCATTTTGTGAAAATTAAAAAAATCTGCACCGCACACCATTTTTACCTGTCGGCAATCAACCGTCCCCCATTTTTCACCATCGGCATGGGCAACAACCAAATGGCAGCCTTCAAAACAGAGAGTTACACATAAAAAGCTGTCGCTCCGTCACAAAAAACGAAGCGACAGCCTGGAAAAAGGTCACAAACTATAAAATAAACAGTCGTTTATTGGGCAATTTTCAAAATCTCGACGAAAATATGTTCGTCGAGCGGCAAGTAATGGCCCACCGTGCCGTTTCTGGTAGCCCTTTTCGCCATATCGGCGAAATACTTGTCATCGATGCCCAGTTCAGAAAGGCGGGTTCTGAGGTCGAGTTCCCTGAAGAAATGTTCAAGATGATCGGCCAACGCCAACGCGTTTTCAGCCTCGGTGTGGTTGTAGGCGTCTTCGTGGAAGACCCTGACCGCAAGTTGCGAAAGTTTCCAAGGCTTGACGTTTGCCACATACCTCACCCATGCAGGCAGCACAACAGCCATACCCTCTCCGTGGGTAATACCATACTGTCCGCTCAACTCGTGCTCGATACGGTGCGAGCCCCAGTCGCCAATACGGCCGGTATCTAGTATGTTGTTATGGGCAACAGTGGCAAGCCACTGGATTTCGGCCCTGGCATTCAAGTCTTTCGGATTCGCCTTCAGCCTTTTCCCGTTCACCAGCAGCGCCTGCACAGCCCCTTCTATCAGATAGTCGGTAACATCGGTGTGCTTAACGTCAGAAAAATACCTTTCCAGCAAGTGCGACAAGATATCGGCCACCCCAGCAAAAGTTTGGAAGTTGGGGAGTCCGACCGTATAGGCCGGATTCATAATTGCGAACTTCGGGATAATACGGTTATCCTCAAACCCCAGTTTCCACACACCATTAGAAAGAATGGCGGCGTTGCTGGTTTCCGACCCGCTGGCAGGAAGTGTAGAAATAACCCCCAAAGGGAGAACCGTTTCGGGAGACACCCCTTTCTCAAAGAAATCCCACACATCGCCCTCATAAGGAATGCCAAGTGCAGTAGCCTTTGCGGTATCGATAGCGCTTCCGCCACCAACAGCAAGGACAAAGTCCACATTTTTCTCCTTGCCCAGTACGACCAGTTCTCTGACCAACTCAATAGACGGGTTAGGCACCACATTGCCGTTTTCGTAAAAATCAATACCCAGAGCGGCGGCAGCGTCTTTCACCTTGCCGTATATGCCCAGCGACTTGATAAACTCGCCACTATAGACCAACAGCAGGCTCGACACCTTATATTCTTTTAGCAAATCACCGATTTTGTCGACCGAATTTTCGCCAAAAACGATTTTTGCGGGATTATAATACTCAAAATCAACCATGTTTATACGTACCTAATCACAAACTAAACAATTGTCAATAAAGATTTATTTAATATCTTTTCTCCAAGTAGCAGGCTTGAACTGGTCTTTAATCGGCAGCAAACGCTTGTCGACATCAACACCCAGCACCGAATTAAAGTTATTTGTTGCCTGCATTTGGGCAGCGAAGCCAACAATTGCCACAATCTGCTGGTCGTTATAGAATTTCCTTAACGAGTCGAACAGTTCATCCGACACTTTGGTAGGGTCTTTCACAATCTGCTGTCCCAAAGCCACAAGCACCTTTTCGTGCTCTTCAAGTTCCAGTGCGTTCGGATCCAGTCCAAGTTCCTTAAGGTCGCTGATGAAGAAGAGCGAGCACAACATACAGCCGTTCGTGGTAGAAACCGCATGTGCATAAATGGTAGCGGCGCGTGTTCCAACAATCTTCACCAAGCTACCCCACGAATCGTACCAGCCCATAAAGGCCAAGTAGGTACCATAGTCCTGAAGCATTACAAGCTTCATGTTCGTTACCTTGTTATTTTCTGCGAGCTTGTTATAAGCCTCCTTAGCACTACCAGTCAACTGGTCTGGTGTCAATAAATTCACTCTAGCCATTTTTCTTAATCTTTTTTAATTTACCCATAATATAGAGCGAGAAGAGATTCGCTGTTTTTCATAACCTCCACCAGCTTCTCATCCCTCATTTTTAACGATACAAAATTAGACAATGGAAAAGTCTTATATAATCCCACAAATCAGTGATTTTTTCATCGTCCGAATACCACATATAGGGTATGTTTGACCAAGGGCGGGGGAGGTGGTAGCCAGTACCATAGTCCGCAAAAAGGCATAAAAAAAGCTTGGCCGGGGCGTGCCCCAGCCAAGCGTATAACAATACGGCACCGAGCCGTATTCTAGCAACCGTATTAATAGTTAAACGAGCTGCCTCCAAAGAATTCGCGCAAAAGCGAGGTTGAAGGAATGTCGCTGTCGGCAATCATATTGAAATAGCCCAAGAACTTCAGCAAGCGGTGGGCTTCGGAATAGGCCGGACTGTGTTGAGGAACCTGGCTTAAGATTGGCATCGCGTAGCGCTTCAACACCGGCAACTCGAAGACGAGGGCCGAGTTGAACATAACATCGGCCAGTTCACGGAATGGGAAGATCCACTTCTCCTCGCCGCGGTGCACACTGGCCCAGCGGTTAATGGTGTCTTCTGCCGAGTAACCACGGTAGTTGTAGTCGCGCACAATACGGCGCAACAGGCGGTTGTCGGTAGTCGGAATGCAGTTGTGGTCGTCAATAGAGATGGTCGTCAGAGCAGACGCGTAAATACGGAACTTGTTCTCTTCCGGAATCTGTGCGGTAAGTTCCGGATTCAGGCCGTGAATACCCTCAATAACCAAAATAGAGTTGTCGTTGAGCTTAATCTTCTTGCCACTAGGCTCGCGCTTACCGGTACCAAAGTTGTAGCGAGGCAGTTCCACCTCCTCACCAGCCAGCATCTGGTTCAGCTGTTGGTTGAAGAAAGGAATGTCGATAGCGTGAACAGACTCAAAGTCATAATCGCCATTCTCGTCTCTAGGGGTATCTTCACGGTTCACGAAATACTCGTCCATCGAGAACGGAATCGGGTTCTTACCATTTATAGCAAGGTGAATGCTCAACTTCTTGCTAAACGTGGTTTTACCAGAAGACGAAGGGCCGGCAATAAGCACCACCTTCCGTTTAGGGTCCGACACCACCATATCGGCAATATGGTCAATCTTCTTTTCCTGCAGCGTTTCGGCAAGCGTAATGAGCAGGCCGGCATTACCACCCGTCAGCTGCATTTGTCCCTTGCTAGGCTTCGTTGTAATATTAAGGTCGCCCACATTAGACACCTTCATCAGTTCGTTCCACTTCGCATGTTCAGCAAAAGCGTTGAACAGGTTGTCCTGTTCCTCGAACTTCTCCAGAACAGAAGAGTCGCTAGCCGACGGCACTTGTAGCAACAGACCGTCGTGGAAGAGCCTGAGGTCGTACAGAGTGATGAAAGAAGTAGATGGAGCGAGGGCGCTATCGTAGTAGTCGTACACATCGTCCAACCTGTATATCTGCGCATAAATGTCGCCAACACTTTCCAACAACGCCACCTTGTCGAACGCCTTATCGGCACGGAAAATTTCCAAAGCCTTCTCGGTGCTGATCGTGTCCAGTTCAAAAGGCAGGTCTTGGTCAATTACACGGTCCATAACCACCTTCAGCTGTTTCACCTGTTCAGCGGTAGGTTGAACCAGCTTGTTATCGGCATTAATCAGCAAGCAGTAATATCCGCCAGAGATGGGGTGCTCCACCCTCAGGCGCAGGCCGGGAAGCACCTCACGCACGGCCTTATACATAATAAAAGTAAGCGACCTGATGTAGGCGCGCTGCCCAGAAGGGCTTTCGAGGCCCAGGAATTCGATTTCTTTCGGCTTGTAAACCCTGAAGTCGAGATTTTTAGTCACATTGTTCGACTTCGCCACAATCACACCCTGCTTCATATCGGGCTTCAAGTCGGCATAAATTTCCAGCAGGCTGGTACCCGCTTCGTAGAGTTTAGTCACACCATTATTCTTACAATGTATTTCTACGAGATTCTTCTTATTATTCATGGTACTAAATCATTAATCGTTATTAACCAGTTTGTGTATTTCTCTGATGTTGTTCCAACACCTTAAAACAATCATGCTATACAATAAAGATAATACGATTTTCCCAACTGGCAATCCATTTCTTTAAAAACATCCATAGTGCACAAAAAAAGTGCGGTTTCTTTGTATGCTATTAACATTTATTCTTATATTTGCACCATATTGAAGTCGGGTGCGGGTTCCCACACACCCAGTTTAAAATGAAAAATTAAACTTTCACCCAGGGAAGGTGGAATACATAAAATAGTTTATGAAGAAGTTTTTTATTGTTTTAGCTGCAGGTTTACTTTCTGTAGGTAGCGTTTTCGCACAGAAGCAGAAAACCATTACAGATTACTTCAACGATGGCATCCGTTCATATAGAATGGGTTCATATAAAGAAGCAATCGTAAGTTTTAACAAGGTATTGGAATTGAACCCTAAGTTCACCGAAGCCTATGGTAACCTTGGTAACGCTAAGTTCCGTTTAGGCGACTATAAGGGCGCAAAGGATGCTTACGACATTGTATTATCAAAGCAAAGCAAAGACTTCCTTACATACTACAACCGCGCAGTTGCACGCAAGGAGTTGGGTGACATCAAGGGCTCAATTGAGGACAATAACAAGGCTATCGCCATCAACCCTAAGTTCGCTGAGGCTTACTACAACCGTGGTAACTCTTACGCAGAACAGGGCGACGACAAGGCTGCGTTGAAAGACTACAACAAGGCTATTGCACTTACCCCTCAGTTCGCTAAAGCTTACTACAACCGTGGTCACCTCCGTTACAAGGAAGGCGACGTTGAAGCTGCAGCCCTTGACTGGGAACGCGCTGCCAGCCTTGACTACTACAAGGCTTTCGACTCTTTGAAGGAATACTGCGGTATCGGTACCCAGAGCGATTGCGACCCTACCGAAGGTATGGAAACCAGCGGTACCACTATGGACACCAAGGGTGACATCAAAGACGACAAATAATCCATAAGAAATCAATATAAAGAAAGGCTTCCTTAAGGAAGCCTTTTCTTTTTTTATGTTGGCTTCGGAAATCTGACGTTTTCTTGAAAAATCGGAAAAGTAAGACCCAATTAGAGAAAAATTGTATAATTTTGGGTCACACAGTATAAAACAAGATTATTATGAAACTTTCTAAATATGCCTTGTTAGGAAGCGCTATCGCATTCCTCGCACTAGGAGCAACATCCTCTTGCACCAACAACAGCAGTTCTTCAGTTGCCGACTCAATACAACAACAATACCTGAAAAAACTGCCGAGGGAGGCCAACGCCACAATCAAGAAACTCAACACCAACATCGACACGGTGTTGTTTTCCGACAACGACGAAATAGCGGTGATACTCGACAACGGCATTGAAGTCTGCTTTGACGCGGAAGGCGAATGGGACAAGATCAGCATGCACAAAAACGAGATGACCAACGAAATTATGAGCCTGCTGCCGCCTAAAACGCAAGCCTACCTGAAAGAAAACACACAAGGCAAGACCATCAAGCGTTTAGACCGCTCGCGCAGAAGACGCCTTACGGTAACGCTGTCGGGAAAAGAAGAACTCCACTTCGCCCGCAACGGCAAATATATGCCGAACGATGTGAAAAAACTGCCGTCGCAGGTAACTACCGTACTGAACAAGTACTTTGCCGACGACGCCATTACCACCGCCACCATCGACCAGAACTTCGAATACAGCGTGGACCTGCAAAGCGGCATCTACCTGGAGTTTGACCGCATGGGACACTTCGAAAGGGTGGAAATGCCGAAAGGGCAGACCATTCCGGCCAATTTTGCCAGCTTCTTCCCTTCGCTTATGATGAAGTATATGAGCAAGAACTATCCGAACAGACTTATACACCGCATCATCCGTAAAGACTACGGATATATGGTAAAGACTGAAAAGATAAAGAACGAAAAGCCCGAAGTTGTAGAGTTGTGCTTCTCTAAAAAAGGCGATTACCTCCGCCTCGCAAACAAAGGCGAGGAAAACGAGGAATTTAAGGAATAAAAAAAAGAGCGTCCCCCGCAACACGGCGTGTTGCGGGGGACGCTCTTTTATAAGATTACTGTCTGTTTTTCCAGTCTTCAATCTCTTTTTCGTACTCTTTTAGGTGGCGTCCCTTGTTCAGTTTGAACCAGTTAGAGATTTCCACCTTTTGCGGCGCGCCACGCATGGCATCGGCCACCCTATAGCCCCCAGCATCTTTCGTAATGCAGACGTGGTCGTAAGGCTTATGGTCGCTAGCCGTATAGGTCCAAATACTCAGCGAGTCAGCATTGAACGATATACGCTGGTAAAAACGGTCGTTGGTGCCAATACGGTCTTCGGGTACGCTGAAGTGAAGCCGGTATTGTTTTGGCGAGCAATAAGTACTCAGGTACAAAGGTGCCATATAGTTGCCCTGCTCGTCCTTGTCGTTCCAACGGGCATACACATGCTCGTGAGCCTGAAGCACCAAGTCGACCCCATAGGTCTTCACCAAGTCGGCAAACGCCCACTTCACCATCGGGTTGTAGTGCTTGCCCTTGTTGCTGTAAAGCGGATGGTGCAACACTACAATCTTCCACTTCTCTTGGCAAGCGCCCAACTGTTCCTTCAGCCAACTGCGTTGTGCCGGCAGGTTCCAGGCATCGGTGTTGCTGTCGAGCAGAAAGAAACGAGCCCCGCCATAGGCGAAACTGAACACATGGTTGTCGCCCACCTTGCTGTTTTGATAATAGCCGAACACGTGCCCAAACCTCGGGTCAAGCTGCTTGACAAGTCCCTTCAGGTATTCATGGTTTCCACTAATGCCCAAAACAGGCTTCCGGGTCGCAATAGAATCTAAATCGTCGAAAGCGACCTGCCAATAACCGTCGATAGGGCGTTCGACCAAGTCACCGCCAAACAGCCAGAAGTCGGCATCGGCATGCTGCCGGTCAATTGCTTTAAACAAGTTGTGCGACAATCCCCTAGCTGTATCCTGCACATCACCCATAAAAATGAACGAGGTAGCATCCTTACTATCGGGAAGACTGATTTTATAAATACCGCTCTCCTTACCAGCCGTTTTCACAGAGAACTGGTAACCGTTTACACTGTGACGCAAATCGTCCAAATTGAATGCCGCACGGTAAAAAGCGACCTTTCCGCCACGCGTTTCCACCACCTCGCAGCTGGCCTCATAGTAATACGCTATTTCTTTACTCCCTTCCGGCAGCATGTATACCATTAGTTTACCCTCTTGTGCCATCGTATCGGCCTGCCAAGTCACAATACGGCTGTGCGGTCCGTTAGTACCCATTGTGAGCAGCACACGGTGCGGTTCGGGGCGGGTCTCATAGGGAAATTCAGGCGGATTGCCAAACCAGACACTCCACCGGCAAGAAATCCAAATACCCAGGCCAACAACCAGAAACAGGGCAATGCCCCACTTTATTTTCTTTCTAGAACTCATCACATAAACAATTAGCCGTTCGTAAGTACAAAAATAAGCACTTGTAGGGAATAAGAACAGAGAATGGTCCACTTTTAAACAAGTGACATCAAACTAGCGTTTATTGTGCGCCGACTGCTAAAATATGTTATTAGACGTTATTTTTTTTCAATTGTAGAATCTCCCTTTCGTCAAAAAGTCGTAAATTGCCATATTATTGTAGAAACCCTGCCACACAGTGTGGCAGATAAAAAGATGTTAAAAAAATTATTAAACCATGATTAAACCCACACCAATTGAGAAGACAATTGACTTGGGTGATGGAAGGACCATCACTATTGAAACAGGTAAATTAGCAAAGCAAGCGGACGGAGCAGTGATGGTAAAATGTGGCGGAACCTACCTCCTTGCCACAGTTACAAGTGCCCAAGAGGCAAAACCAGACACCGATTTCATGCCATTGACAGTCGAATACAAAGAGAAATTCGCGTCATCAGGCCGTTTTCCTGGTGGCTTTACCAAACGCGAGGGTAAAGCATCGGACTATGAGATTCTTATTTCACGTCTGGTAGACCGTGCACTACGCCCACTCTTTCCAGACAACTATCATGCAGACACATTTGTCAACATAACCCTGTTCTCGGCAGACCCAGACGTCATGCCAGACTCATTGGCAGGTTTGGCTGCATCAGCAGCCATTGCAGTTTCAGACATTCCATTCCACGGCCCTATTTCAGAGGTGCGTGTTGCAAGAATCAACGGCGAGTTCAAGATCAATCCGAGCGCCGCTGAATTGGAGAACGCCGACCTTGAACTGATGGTAGGCGCCACCTACAAAGATATATCAATGGTAGAAGGTGAAATGGACGAGGTTTCGGAAGACGTTATGCTCGAAGCCCTCAAGTTCGCACACGAAGCCATCAAGAAGCAGTGTATCGCCCAGGAAGAGTTGGCCGCATTGGTCAACAAGCCTAAGCGCGAGTACAACCACGAGGAAAACGACGAAGAATTGCGTGCCAAGGTACGCGAGCAGTGCTACGAGAGAGCCAAGAAGGTTGCCCAGAGCGCAATTGCCAACAAGGCAGAGCGTGGCCGCCAGTTCGGCGCTATCTACGACGACTTCATCGCCAACAATTTCGCAGGCGTTGACGAGGCCGACATTCCTGTAGCAATGATTCAGCGCTACTACCACGATGTTGAGCGCGACGCTGTCCGCCGTGTTCTACTCGACGACCGCATCCGTCTCGACGGCCGTAAGACCGACGAGATCCGCCCTATCTGGTGCGAGGTAGGCTATCTGCCAACCCCTCACGGCTCTGCTATCTTCACCCGTGGTGAAACCCAGTCGTTGTCTACCGTAACCCTCGGTACCAAGCTCGACGAGAAACTGGTTGACGAGGCTACCGTTCAGGGCACCGAGAAATTCCTTCTCCACTACAACTTCCCTCCATTCGCTACTAACGACGCTAAGCCACAGCGTGGTGTTGGCCGCCGCGAAATCGGTCACGGTAACTTGGCTTTGCGCGCACTGAAGCGCATGATTCCTGAAGATATTCCTTACACCGTACGTGTTGTGTCTGACATTCTTGAATCGAACGGTTCATCGTCAATGGCAACCGTTTGTGCCGGCTGTTTGGCTCTGATGGACGCAGGTGTTAAGATTAAGAAGCCAGTAGCAGGTATCGCTATGGGTCTGATTTCAGATACCGAAAGCGACAAGTACGCCGTTCTTTCTGATATTCTTGGCGACGAGGACCACCTCGGCGACA
>DETD01000019.1:0-76683 GCA_002362105.1 Bacteroidales bacterium UBA3297 | reverse complement strand
TCGGCGACATGGACTTCAAGGTAACTGGTACCCGCGACGGTATCACCGCTACCCAGATGGACATCAAGGTAGACGGTTTGAGCTACGAAATTCTGGCCAAGGCTCTCGAACAGGCACGTTTGGGCCGTTTGCACATCTTGAACCTCATTGAAGAGACTATTCCTGCTCCACGTGAAGACTACAAGCCTAACGTTCCACGCATCATCAAGTTCAACGTTCCTAAGGACATGATTGGTGCCATCATCGGTAAGGGTGGCGAAACCATCCAGGGCATGCAGAAGGAGACTGGCGCGACCATCACTATTGAAGAGGTGGGCGACCACGGAGAGGTTAGCATCGCATCGCCAGACAAGGCTAGCATCGATGCTGCTACGGCTATGATTAACCGCATTATTGAAGTTCCTGAGGTTGGAAAGACCTACAAAGGTATAGTTAAGAACCTGGCTGCATTCGGCGCATTCGTTGAAATCCTCCCAGGCAAAGACGGCTTGCTCCACGTTTCTGAACTCGACTGGAAGCGCATCGAAAATGTTGAAGATGTGTTGAAGGAAGGCGACGAGATTGAGGTTATCTTGAAAGAAATCGACCCTAAGACTGGCAAGCTCCGCCTCTCACACCGCGACCTTCTTCCAAAACCAGAAGGCTACGTAGAACCAGAAGCACGTCCTCGCGGACCTCGTGAGGGTGGTGACCGTGGACCTAGACGTGACGGCGACCGTGGAGGTTTCCGTGGTGGCGACCGTGGACCTCGCCGCGACGGTGGTGACCGTGGTGGCTTCCGTGGTGGCGACCGTGGACCTCGCCGTGACGGTGGTGACCGCAGAGACAACCGCAACTTCCACAACCACAATAACGAAGGCGGCAACAACGAAGGTTTCGACCATAACAACGGTGGCGAGCAGCAGTATTAATCTGCCCTCCCAACTGTTGGAAACATAAAGTAAACGGGTGCGTTGTTTTACGCACCCGTTTTTTTATCACCCCACACGAGGCCTTTCTAGGATATTTTCAGTTTTAGGGACGAATTTCTTCTATAAACAGACAGTTTTCACGATTTGTACACGACACATTCACAAATTGTACAAGCAAACCAGCCTTACAACCATAAATTTGTGTCAAACAAAAACAAACCATCATGGCCTACATAAAGGAACTGCTAAAACGTATTGGAAAATATATCTATAAGAAAATGTACTACACTTTCGTAAAATAAATAGATTATTCACATTGGACAACAAAGAGCCGGCAGACATCGAACCGATATCAGCCGGTTCTTTTTTTTGAGTCTTATTTTTGTGTACCTTTGTATAACCAAGTTAACTTTACATGAATACCTATATATCTGCTTCCGAGTATTTGGGAATAATGGTTCAGGGCGGCAACATTTTCTATTTCCTGATCAACGCCATTTTCCTGTTTTTTATTTTACCTAAACTTCAACCCCAAAGAAACACCGTTAACACAGCAATCCACAAGTCGCTAGGGCTGCTTTTGGTCATCTACTTGGTCAACTATTCATTATGGATTGTACCCGAACTGTTCCAACCCAGCAGCGGCTACTACCAGATAGGCAGGATTTACCCCGCATACAACACGCTGTTGGAATACCTCGATTTGGCCATTCTGTCACTTTCCATGCTGTTTGGCGCTACCGTGCTGTTGGGAAGGATACCGCGGGCATGGGTATACTTCTCCATCATGATTCCCTATTCGCTATTCGCGCTGAACGACATCTACGAAGTTCTGCCATTCAAACTATACCGGTTCACCTACATTTCGACCATTGTGCTAAATGCGGCCCAATTGGCATGGTATGGCTACTTCATCCAACAATTCGACAAGAAACTGAAAGAAAACTGTTCGAACCTCGAGCACAGAAGTCCAAAATGGGTCTTCTGGACCCTGGTCTGCCTGTTCATACTCACCCTGCTCTACATACCACTGAACATTTTGACAGACAAGGACGAGTATATGATACTCTACGACCTGCTCACCTTCATCTCCCTCTCTGGTATTGTAGGTTGCGCCCTCACCCACAAGGTCGACGACATAACCATTGACCTTATCGAGGAACAGATTGAAGACCTGAAACCGGAGGAAGACAAGGAAGGGAATCGGGAAAACACCGCCATCGAGACCAACAAAGCAGCAGAGCCGGCTGTACAACCAACCGGAGCCGACAGCAGAGAGGCCGTAACCGACCCAAGCACAACGGATTCAAATGCGCCAAGCACCGAAAACAAACAGGCGACAGCAACCAACAGATTTGCCGACTTCGACAAAATTTTCGAAAAACTGGAAGCAGACCAATTCTACCTCGACAGCGAAGTCAACATCGACTGGATCTCGAGCAAAGTGGGGACCAACCGCCACTACGTTTCCGACTATCTCAACCAGGTAAAGCGCGTCACCTTCTACGAATACGT
The DNA here is from genome assembly GCA_002362105.1 of Bacteroidales bacterium UBA3297. Taxonomy (GTDB): domain Bacteria; phylum Bacteroidota; class Bacteroidia; order Bacteroidales; family Paludibacteraceae; genus Physcocola. Next base: position 74,257 of record DETD01000019.1, on the reverse strand, counting down.
CAACACACTGCGCCTGACACATGCCGAGCGGTTACTGAAAGAGGGCAAAGAAAAAGTCACCGACATTGCCTTTATCAGCGGCTTCAACAGCGACCATACCTTCCGCCGACTCTTTAAAGAGAAGTACGGCTGCACGCCTTTACAGTATCAACGAAGTATCTGATTATGCGCCTTATGCTGCGCAGTATTGTCAGAAAAGGGAATCATCGTCCTCAACCTCTAAATCATTAGGAAGCATTTCCTTGAATCTTTCAACACTGTTTTTAGGGACAATGATTTTTTCCAAGGAAGAGCATTTCAAAAAAGCCGATTTGACTATGCGAAAGATGGTGTCAAGAAACTTAATTGAACACAATTTGTTGCAGTCAAAAAAAGCATAAGATTCTATGCACTTGAGGGATGCAGGAAGTTAGACTGACTGCAAGGAGGTACAACCACTAAAAGCAGAAACTCCTATGCGCTTGAGGGATGCGGGAAGGACGACTGACTGCAAGGAGGTACAACCACTAAAAGCAGAAGATTCTATGCACTTGAGGGATGTGGGAAGGACGACTGACTGTAAGGAGGTACAACCACTAAAAGCAGAAGATTCTATGCACTTGAGGGATGTGGGAAGTTCGACTGACTGTAAGGAGGTACAACCACTAAAAGCAGAAACTCCTATGCGCTTGAGGGATGCGGGAAGTTCGACTGACTGCAAGGAGGTACAACCAGAAAAAGCAGAAACTCCTATGCGTGTGACAGAGTCAGGAAGGGTGAGGGACTGCAAGGATTCGCAATTCCAAAAAGCCCTATAACAAACCACCTTTGTCCACTCCTTAATGCTGTATGTTTCTAATTTACTATTTTTACACTTAAGCAAGCGCTTTCCATCACGACTATACACCACACCGAACAACTCATCAGCAACGCCATTTTTTAGGTCTTCATCCGTCACCTCAGTCGAGAGTTGTTCCTCCAACTTACCAACCGAGAAACAGCGAACTTGTGCCGTCCACTCGTTTTTAAATTCGCCTTTCTCAAACGACTTTGAAAAAGAGGTTACCCCACCCAACAGTTCTGCAAATTCCTTCATCCGGCTGTCCTTATCCGGAAGTCCGAAATAGGGACCGACACAAACAAACTGGGCATAACCTTTGATGCTACCCTCAACAATGGCCGCAAACTTGCTCAAGTCGAATTGAAGATCTAACACATTTGAAAAGACATGCAACACAGGTATATCTGCGCTGTTTACATCGGTATCAGAAAGCTCGTCGAACGACTTGTTTACAACCTTGATTTCCGCATCGGGAAAGAACACCGACGCATGAAGTGCCGCCCGCTTCAGGCACAACTCAGAAGGTTCGACCAGGGTAATGGTCCGCACCTTTTGGCGGTAACCCTTTTGGCGGAGGAAGTCGGCATAACACATTGTAGCAATTGCCTGCCCACAGCCCCAATCAACAATATCCACCTCGTCTTGCAACAAGAAGTCTTTCGGCAGTTTGCCAAAAGCCAACTCGAGTTTTGCCTGGTGCATTTTGCCGAAAGAATACAAGTAAGTAACCATCTGAGGCTCCGAATCCAAGAGGCCGACACCCCGGTTCAGCGTTTCATGCAGTTTGGCGAGCGACGCTTTGAGCAGTTCCTGAAAACTGTCCGACAACTTCCGGACCTCGTCGAAAGAGACCGACTCCATATATTTCAGCATATACGCGTAGACCGTATTGTGCTCTGCAAAGTTCATTATATCCATAAGGTTATTTATTTTCCCGTAATAGTTTCCGAAATCCACCCTGTGGCCTGTGCCTGCTTCCAGTTTCGCAGCGCCACCTCCTTGCCCGTATTGGCATAACAGTATTCGCACTGGTGCGGGCAGGTGTTGTACTCACCCACATCTTTGCTCACCATACAGCCGCAGGCAATACGCTGTCCCTTGTCGCGGTTGTCTTTTTTCTTGACTGCATACTGGTTGGCATTGAGCATTATAGCACCAGAGGGAACAGGCTCAGCTCCGAACAACGAGTTTTCTATGGTGTGAATTTCAACACCGAGGAACTTCATAAGTTTGTCATCGTTATGGGCCAGACGGACCATCAGGTCATCGTCTACACAGTGGTTATGTTCAACGCCCTCGAGGTCAGCCACCTCGCCACAGGTAGCCAAAGTATAGCCCCATCCGCAATCGTTATTCAGTTTGACCAGCCTTTTTGCAAAATCCACCATCTGCTCGCTCGTCCATTCCGAATAGTTGACGCCCCCCTTTTCGAGGTTGCTCCTCACCTTTTTGTAGAGGGCGATATCGGCAAAGCTGAAAACGAGTTTCTCGGTGTAACCGCGCAACTGGTCTCCAATATAACGGATTTTACGCAACAGGTCATCCACGCCAATTTTATCGGTCAGAATCAGCGGGTCGAACCGCCAGACCACATGCCCCTTGCCAAGCTTGTCGACCAGGGTTTTGAAAGTGTCGATGCGTTCTGCCAGCGGAGGGACACCACGCTCCAACCCTTCAGCCTCGTAATCGTTCAGGGTGAACTGGATATAACAATTTATGTTGCGCTCGTTCAGATAGTCGAGGTGCCTCAACAACGGTTTCGGATTTTTCGACCAGAAAACAATGAAACGCGTATCGGCATAAGCCACATACCCCCTAACACCGTTAAACGGATTCGTCCACGCCGAATAGCCCACCCTCAAACGGTTGAAAAACCAATCGGCATAGAAAGCGGGAATATCTGTACTCCGGCTTGCCGACACAATTACCGGGAATTGTGCATCGACCCATTCACCGTTTTCGCGCTGTATTTTACCTTTTCTCCACTGGGCCATAAACTGCTTTCTTTCTAATAAACAAATATACGTTATTTCCCCCTCTCCACAGGTCTTGCTGACGCACAAAAACCTATCACACTCATATACAGTGCATTCTATTTTGTACAAACTGTGAAAAACGTTCAAAAAGTGAAGTTCACAACCTGTCCGGCAACCTTTCCTCCTCTGTCCGCACGCCCCCCAAACAACATCCTAACTTTGCCTTGTCAACGGGAACGAACAACCCACCGACGAGAACAAAAATTAAAGTCAAACATTTAAAATTTACGATTATGAAAACAAAACTCTTCCTTATCGCTTCACTTCTCTGCACCATGTTTAACGCAAACGCCCTCGACATCGAGACCGGTATAAACGCAGAACACGTTATTCTTCCAAGCGAGTACGACGACTGCGACGACCCCGACTGCCTTTTCTTTCTGGAGGTAAGTTTCAACAACAAAAAGCTCTGTCTTGACAGACGGTCCGAGGTTAGCATCTGCACCGAATCGGGCATCACCATCTTCCAGGGCGAGCGTGTAAAACTGGTAGACTGCAGAAATTGGGGAGCCGGCAAATACAAGGTTTTCGTCAACGGGCAAGAAGCCCTCAACTTCTCAATCTGAGCAGTACGTTAACCGGCGATTTTTCATTCCTTTTGATAGAGGCTTCCTATGCGCTTTATCATCATCATCATTTCCCGACGTACTCCCTCGGGAGAAAGGATTTGGACTTTATCGCCCATTCCCAACAGCCGCCAGTAGAATTCATAGTTCGGACGCAACCTGACTTGGAAAACGGAGTATCCGTCACCTTTTTCGACCTCTTCCTGCGACGAATGCAGCGGAAGAGCACGCAGGTAGCAGTTGTGCGGATTATAGGCTTTAAACGTTACAGTTTCACACTTGATGTATGTTTCCGTAGAGATGCCGAAATGGGTAGAGAAATACGCCTCAGCATCGAAATCGTTTGGCAGCGAGAACTTTTCATCGGTAGTGGAGAAATCAGTCATACGGTCAAGCCCGTAAGTCCGGAGCCCCTTCCGCTCTTCACAGTAGCCCAGCAAATACCAACGCTGCATAAACAGCTTGACACAATAGGGCCGGACAGTGCAAACGTTCGGCACACCATCGACAAACTTGGTGTAGGTAAACCTAACCAGCCTGTTCTGCTTCAGCGCCTCGATGATGTCGTTAAGAAACAACTCGCTGGAAGGTATTGGTTCGGTAAGGATGCGGTCTTTAACCCTCAACGAGTTCTCTAACGAATTTAGGGTTGAATAAGTATTCAGCAACCACTGGGTAAGTCCACTTTGGTCCAACACCTCCGGATTAGCAATATAGAAGAGTTCGTGTTTGCACTCAATCGCAATGCCGAACATTTCGGCAATATCGTTCCGCCAACGGAATAACGTCTGTCTGTTCAGCGGCGAGCCTCCGCTTACCGACTCGTTTGCAGCATACCTGTCGCTGAGTTGCTCCAAAGAGATTTTCTTGTAGGACCTAATGGTCTCGATGGTCCATATATATTTCCGAATCATACTCATAGTTCATTCCTTTACAACAAAAATAATGTAAAAAATCACCAAAATTTAGCCATCTTCCGTTCTACCGGGAAGAATCGTTTCCACAAAGAAAAACCAACGATGTAATAAATTGCGATACACGACACTATTTTGTTGCAAGAATTAACACATACCTCCAAAATTTAACCCGTCCTACAACTTACTCACCCGGATATTTAATACCCCATTCGTTGCGGAGGGCATCCATCATCTGCATCATGCGCAAGGTTTCGCTATGTGGCATAAAAGGAGTTTCAATCTTACCGTCACGAATCGCCTCTATAGCGGCCGTCACCTGGTACTCGTAACCCGATATCTGTTTAGGTGCATCGTATTCGGCAACAATCTTAAAGTCCTTGTTTTCCACCGTCAGGTGTTGCGGATTGTTGATGTTGTCGACCACAATGCAGCCGCCATCGCCCGAAACCACCCCCATGCGGTCGGTATGGGCCAGCATACTGCAGTTGAGGGTAGCCATCTTTCCATCGTCGAAAATCTGGGTGATACTCGCCTGCGCGTCCACCCCTGTCTCCAACTTGGTGCAGGTGCTGATAGTCTTCTCAATCTTGTCGCCAAACAGCATAGCCGCAAAATTCAGCGGATAGACACCCACGTCGAGCAAAGCGCCACCTGCCAATTCAGGCTTCATCAGGCGTTCCTTGCCCACCATAGGGTAACCAAGGTTAGCGGTAAGCATAGTAGGCTTGCCAATAACACCACTTTTCACCAAATTGGCCAACTGTATAGAAATAGGCATATAGCGTGTCCAAATAGCCTCCGCCACAAAAACACCTTTCTGTTTAGCCAAATCGAGCACGCGGGCCGCCTGTTTGGCGTTCATCGTGAAAGCCTTTTCGCACAAGACAGGTTTCCCCTTCTCGATGCACATAACGGCCTGCTGGTAATGGTGCGAGTGCGGAGTGGCGATGTAGACCATATCGACACCTGCATCACCCAACATTTCGTCGTACGAGCCATAAGCCTTTCTGACCCCGAATTCGTCTGCAAAAGCTTGAGCCTTCTCTAACGAACGAGACGCAATGGCATAGGCCTCAACCCCGTCCATCTGTTTCAGCGTATTCGCCATTTTGCCGGCAATCCAACCGGCACCGATAATTCCTATTCTAAAATCTGCCATAATGAATATGTGTAAAGCGTTTCTAACAAAGGAAGCGATCATAGTCCGCCGACGCGCACTAGAAACAACTTCCGTTTTTAAAGATAGCGAATGTTTTCGGGAGGGGAAAGTTTTTATGTTTAAATAGGGCATAAAAAAACTGACATTACCCGGACGGATAATGTCAGACTATTAGGTTCAACTATCGTATATTTGGAATCACAGAATTTTATCCATAAAGTAAGCAATTTGTTTGCGCCACCACACCCAATCGTGGTCAACATCGTGGCCCCAGTAATCGAACCAGTGGGGAACATTTTTCTGCGAGAGTAAGGCATCGAGTCGGCGTGTGGAATCGAGCAAGTCGTCTTCCCAACGTCCCTGCCCAACACAGCAGATAATGCGCCGGTTCCGGTAAGTGTTCCAATAATAATGTTCAGGCGGCATTTGTGCCAGAAAGTCGAGAGGAGAGTTATTGTAAACCAACTCGTCGGAATAACTGCCAAAGAAATAACTGGCATGATAGAGTCCCGACAAGGCGAGCAAGGTGTGGAAGAGGTCGGGTCTGCGGAAAAAGAAGTTTCCCGAATGGAAACCACCCATTGAACAGCCCGTAACAATAAATTGCTCATTGTCTCGCCGCACGGTAGGGATGAGTTCGTCTACCACATAGTGGAACCACCGTTCGTGTTGTTCAATACGCCAGCGGGCATCTCCCCCCGTATTGCTCCATGTTTCCCAATCAATGCCGTCGACACAGATAAGTCTGATTTTCCCGGAATCGATAAAGGGCGCAAGGGTTTCGACCATACCAAAATCTTCATAGTCGTAGAAACGGCCGTTCTGCGAAGGGAAAACAAGGACGGGCTGTCCGGCGTTGCCATACAGTTTATACTCCATATCGCGTTGAAGCGACTGGCTGAAATGCTTTATATAGGTAACCTCCATGCTGATAAAATATAGGTTTAGTGTGACAGTAAAAGGCGGGAAACGGCCGCCCATCCGTTAAAATAGTTATTTTTTTTCATGCACAAAGCGTATGAACTCGTCTTTTTCTTCTACCGTAGCGAGCTTAACAGTATACATCTGGTTTCCCATAGCACCAGACAATATCTCAGGCATACGTTCGCACATTACAAGCTGGCCGGCGTAGCGCTCAACTATTTCCTGATGTGAATGGACGTAGCTGTAAACATCGCGCCGCGATGCGAAAACGCAGTAATACTCGTTGTTCCATGCTCTGGCGAGCGCATTGTGGGCAGTATGTGTGTTTGCACTGGCGACACGGCTTTTGTCGTATGCCACCATATCGGCCCATATACGGTAGACGTCGGTGGAGTGTGCATAATTAATCATATCGGGGGTATAACCTCCGGCAGGACGCATGTTGACCTCAAGTGCGACAAAGTCGCCCGGACCGCCAAGTTCGCCCCGGTTGGAATCGAGTCTGAAAAACTCAAGATGTACGAAACGGCTCTTCACCTCGAAAGCCTTCACCGTCTGCCGTCCGATGAGTTTTAGTTTTTTGGGCACCTCCTTAGCGACGTAGTAGTCGAGGTCGAGCTGCTTGTTGACAATATCCATGATCGAAGGCGGCCACACGGTCATCGATTCGAAGAGGGGTTCCCCTTTCGAGTCAACAATGGCGTCGTACGAGCAGATGTCACCAGAAATGAACTCCTCAATCACATAATGGTCTACAAACGGAACTTCGTTGAAGAAAGCCGTAAGTTCGTTGTAATCATGAATCTTATAGGTTCCACCAGCACCAACACCCACATCGGGTTTTCCGATGAGGGGGAAGCCGGCCAACTCGGCAAAATTCTGGGCGTTAACGAGCCCGTAATTGGCTTTGACCTGTCTGGCAGTTGGAATTCCGCCCGCCTTATAGTACTTCTTCATTTCCGACTTTTCCTTGATAGACCTGATTTGGTCGAACTGTATGCCCGTAGTAACGTGGAAGTCGGTTCTCAACCTGGCGTCTTGCTCCAGCCAATACTCGTTGTTGGACTCAATCCAATCGATTTTTCCATATTTGAACGAAAAAAAGGCAACCGCCTTGAAGACCTGGTTGTAGTCCTCCATATTGTCGACTTTGTAGTACTCTGTCAACGACTCTTTGAGCTCGTTAGACAAAGAATTGTAGTCGGCATCGGCAATACCAAGAACTGTAACACCATTCTGCTTGAGTCTGTTACAAAATTCCCAATAAGTGTGGGGGAAATGCGGAGATATGAAAATAAAGTTCATGGCGAATTTTTTTTGCGTTAGTGACAAAAGAGGCGGTTCTGAAAGAAAGCCTGTTCCCAAACCTGATGAAGCAGACGGTGTGTATGGGTCACTTAACACAGATTTACAGCCAGACGAACCCCATCTTTTCCAATTGCAAATTTCAGAAGAACCCCCAGACCAGACAATCCCCTTTTAATGGGTATTCACATACCACAAATTGGTTAGTAACAGGCATATTAAACCTGTAACACCCGCCTTTCTGAAAAAATATCCGCCCTAAAAAAACCAGCCTTGGGGCAGAGTTGCCCCAAGGCTGGTTCTGTATTATTTTCACGTTCCCTTGTCAGAACTGCGCATCCAGTTTCATTGGCACGTACTTGTAGAAATCGGTATACGAGCACGAATCTTGCAACAGCGAGCTGCGGAAGGCGTCGGAGCAATAGCCGTAGCCCTTGAAGCGGTTCTTCAGCTGCACAATATGCCACTTCTGCAAGCGGTTGGTGGCATTGTCATATACCTTCTCCTGTTCGGGCGAGAGTTTGCCGGAAAGCACCCTGCGCGCATAGATGTACGCCATCCAGGCATTCTGTTCGGCCGTAAGCGCCTTAATCTTCTTACCAAAACCAATCTTTTCGGTCGCTTTAATGTCTTTGATAAATCCGTTGTAGACATCGTAATAGGCGAACTGGTCGGTCAGTTTCTCATACAGCGTGTCGCTGGTCACATATTTTTTCCGGGTAAGCAAGAAGTAGAGGTCAAGGTCAGCCTTGGTCTTGTTGGTGTTCTCGGCCTTAGCCAAGCCCAGCAGGTCGTTGGTTGGGGCGTTGCCCTCATACAGGGCAATGAGCAACTTGCGCTGCGCGCGCTTTACCTTACGCCATGCGTAACGCTCGCACTCCAGACTGGCCTCCAGTTTTTTGTTTTCAGGCATGTTACGCAGTTGCTTGTGGAAGAAGTAAGAGATATAAACCCCGTAGATGATGTCCAACTGCCTGTCCTGCCCTTCCTCGTCCATCTCCAAGTCGCTCTTGTTACCCGACCGGAACTGCCGTACAAACTGTTCCATCTGTGCGAACTCGTTACCGCTCTGCAGCTTCAAACGGCTCTTTGTGGCAGCCAGGAACTTACCGATACGCCAATCGATAAGGCTGTCGAGGGCCTCTTCGCGGCCGAGAGCCCTGGTGAGCATATAGGCCCCCATAATGCCGTTGCTGACTTCCCAGCGGGCTGAGTCATCGTGTTTAAAATATGGGAAGCCAATATAGCGGTGCTGGCCCAACTGCTTGTAAAGAGCATCGAAATCGTCGGTCCACTTAACGGCCAACGTGTCCATCTCCTCCAATTCGTACACGGTGTCGACCACCACTTCCGGCGCCGCCTCAACAACCGCTGCCGGTTTGTTTTGCTGACAGGCCGAAAAGACGCAAATCACTAATAAATATATAATACGATAAATTTTCCGCATTGGTATGTAGTCTATTTTTTAGCAAATATACAAAAGAGATTTAAATACAATTGTCTTGAACCCGACTACCGATAAAAACCTACTCGTCTTTCTTGTTGGCCTGGTCGGTTTCAATACACAAACGGTCGTCGACCATACGTATCATGTATTGCTGTATCTGGGCCATGATTTCGGTTTCCATCTTCCCCTGCACATCGGGCAACGTACCTTTCAGGTTCGCCTTCAGCATAGGGTCGGTACGAACGTTGTAGAGCGCCACCGTCTTCTCGCCATCCCACTGCAACATATAGTCGCCTTGCAGAATCTGGTAGAGCGGACTGTTGTAGTTCACCACATACTCGTTCTCATTCTTGGTAGTGAGCACATCGTGTCCGAACGCCACAAAAGGCTGGTCGTAGTTGAGGTAAGCCAACACGCTCGGCATGATGTCGACCTGGCAGGCCAGTTCGTCGCTCAACCCGCGCAGGCTGTCGTTTCCCGGCTGGTAGAACAAGATAGGCACCGAGTAGAGTTTCTCATCGGTCGTGTACTCCATGTGCATCATCTGGCTCGTATGGTCGGCCGTAATCACGAACAACGTATTCTTGAACCACGGCATTTTGCTGGCGGTCTCAAAGAAGCAGCGCAACGCATTGTCGCTGTAGGCAATGCACCGTGCAAGCGGACATTTTCCTTCCGGCAGTTTGCCCTCGTAGCGGGCGGGCACCCTAAACGGATGGTGGCTCGACGCCGTGAACAACGCCGTCATAAACGGCTCTTTAAACGTGCCCATCGTCTTGGCGTAGTACTGTAGGAACTCTTCGTCCCAGATGGCCCAATGGCCGTCGAAGTCGCTGTCGTTCCCATATTCGGTCATACCGTAGTAGTCTTTGAACTTCGCCAGTTTGGCGAAAGCGTCGAAGCCCATCGACCCGTTAGGCGCGCCATGAAAAAAGGCGGTATAATAGCCTTTTTTGTTAAGCTCGCTGGCTATACTGTTAATGCAGTTATTGCCGTAAGGGGTCAGAATGAAAGGTTCCTCAAACATAGGTATGCTGGCAAGGGTGGAAGGCATGGCGTCGATACTCTTGCGGCCAGTGGCATACGAGTAGCGGAACGTGAACCCCTGCTGGTAGAGGGAATCGAGAAACGGAGTAAAACCCGTGTAGGTTCCGTTGTCCAAGTCCGGATTGAAGAACTTCGAATACTCCTTGCTGAAACTCTCGAGAATGAGCACCACCACGTTCAGCGGTTTGAACTCGCCCTTCGGCTGTGGAACCACAATAGGCGTGAACACCTTATCGAGGTCGGCCTGCGTCGCATAGTAATGCGGATTCTTGTACACTTTCTTGTTAATGGTGCGAATCATGCAGAAAGGGGTGTTCAGCACCACAGCCGCCTCGGTTCCCTTATTGACGTACTGGTTGGCGTTGCTCAGCGTAATGGGCCGCACATCGCGGGTGAAACCACCGCGCGCGCCAGCCACACACAGTCCTACAAAAGCGGCGCCCACCAACAGCTGTGCCGGATAGTAAATCCAAGGCGAGGTAGTGCTCCGCTTTTCTGAAGGGCGGAAGTAGCACTTCCACAACACCCAGACCAGAAAGACAAAGAACAACACAATGTACCAGTTGTCGGCAAAACCGTTCAACAGCACCCCACCCATATTATCTTCGTTCTTAAACTCGCTGAAGATGGAGAACGTGGTACGGCGGTTGGTGTACGGAAAGAAGCCGGTGTCGCACAAGTTCGCGAACAACGCCACAGCATTGAACACCACAAACACCCAGCGGCACACTTTCTGGTAGACCGCCTGGTTGCGCAACTTTAACGGCAACACCAGCATAAGCACCAACAGCAGGTTTATATAGATAACCGCTGTACGGTCGAACTGGATGCCGCCAAGGCACAAGTCAAAGAAATGGCCGACGCTGACATCGGCAAAGAATTTATGGTTAACAAGAAAGAAAAAGACACGGCACACCATGAATAAACACATCATGACGAGCAGATTAACCGTCAGGGCAAATACAGGCTGCTGCTTTAGCCAAACATAGCACTGTTTCAGTTTTCCCATTTTAACGTTATATTAAATTTACCTACCAATGGGTAGTTCAGAACAAAAATTAGTCTTCGGCAAGGTCACATAGCAGCGTGGCCAACGTTGTATCACGCACCTTCACACGCACCAGGTCGCCCACCTTGTGGTTACCACGCGGAAAGACGGCCATCTTGTTTTGCTGGGTACGTCCGCAAAAATCGTCCTTCGAGCGTTTTGAAACGCCCTCAACCAGCACCTCGAACACTTTGCCAAGGTCGCGGCGGTTGCTTTCGGCCGAAAGTTGTCCCTGCAAGGCGATAATCTCGTTCAAGCGGCGGATCTTGACTTCCTCTGGAACATTGTCGGGCATGTTGCGCGCGGCAAAAGTGCCAGGTCGCTCGCTGTATTTGAACATGAAGGCACTGTCGAAAGCCGCTTGGCGCATCAGATCGAGGCTGAGCTGGTGGTCTTCTTCGGTCTCACCGCTGAAGCCACAGAAAATGTCGGTCGAAATGCCGCAGTCTGGTATGAAGTGACGGATGGCCTTGATGCGGTCGAGGTACCATTCGCGCGTGTATTTGCGGTTCATATCTTTCAACACCTTGTTGCTTCCGCTTTGAACCGCCAAATGAATGTGGTTGCAGATGTTCGGGTAACGTGCGATGGTCTGCAGGGTCTCGTCGGTCATATCCTTCGGATGCGACGAGGTGAAACGGATGCGGATGCCTGGAAAGGCCTCGGCCACCACCGACAACAGTTTGGCGAAGTTTACCGCCCCGCCCCCATCTTCCGGCTGGAAATTGTAGGAGTTTACATTCTGCCCCAACAAGGTGATTTCCTTATAGCCTTTAGCAGCCAAGTCACCCATCTCGTTCAAGATGCTGGTCACACTACGGCTGCGCTCGCGTCCACGGGTATAGGGAACAATGCAGTACGAGCAGAAGTTGTTACATCCGCGCATAATAGACACAAAGCCCGAAATGTGGGCATTGCCGATACGCACCGGAATAACGTCCTTATAGGTTTCGGTGGTCGAGAGTTCCACATTAATGGCGGGAATGCCGTTTTCGGCACTGCCAACCAAGTTGGGCAGGTCGAGGTAACTGTCGGGGCCCGCCACCAAGTCGACGAGTTTTTTCTCCAATAGTTCGTCTTTGACGCGCTCGGCCATACAGCCTAACAGGCCGACCACCAGACCTGGCCGCTTCTTCTTCTCCTGCTGCAGCATTTGCAGGCGTCCCAACACACGCACTTCGGCATTGTCGCGCACCGAGCAGGTGTTCACCAGAATGGCGTCGGCATCGTCTTCATTCTCGGTCAGATGGTAGCCAATGGTTTCCATAACGGAAGCCACCACCTCGCTGTCGGCCACATTCATCTGGCAGCCGTAAGTTTCAATAAACAGTTTTTTGTTTGCAGATTTTGAGTCTGTTCCCATTATTTCTATATTGATAAAAAATTCGTTTTTCCGTCAGTCCTTACTTGTCCGCCAAGTTGAAGAGCAGGTCTTTCTTCTGCCGCTTGATTCCCGGTATACGCAATAGGTAGGTCGCATAATAGATAACGATGACGATAGGCGACACCACCAACAACGCAAAGAAGACATAGAGGCTGAAAAGGAAGATGCGCGTACTACGCTCTTGGGCATTAGGGCCACCCTTCTTCCGGCAAAATTTAGCCCACTTGCCAAACATGCGGTGCCCCACGGTTTCCACAAACACCAGAAACGAGCGGTATGGCACACTGCCCAAGGCGACCAGTTCTTGCTGCAAATTGCTGAAATCGGCATTCTGCAAAGCCTTCAACAGCGGAGCGCCAAACCGTTCGGCGGCATCGATATTCTTATCGGTGACGCCCGCATACGGAATCAGTCCGTGCGCTTCCTTCTTGTCGTAGAACAGCCAACTTACAATTGAGAAGAGGCTGACCAGGTTCGGATGCTCGTCTTGCAGCACAATATAGCCCACATATCGCGCACCAGCCGACGCCAGTTGACGGCGGATTTCCTTCTGCCCCATCGCCCACATGTTGCGGCACCCGTTCAGGGTAACAACCGGGCGCCCCTTCATAAAGGCGCGCGCACGCTCGTTCTGCAAAAAAGCCTCGATGGGTTGCGAAGGAGACAAATACCAACTCTGACCCGACAACATAACCAAATCGGCATCTTCCACGCCCGTGAAATCGGGATCCTTAATCGGTGCCGGCATATAGAGACGCGTTTCAGGCATCTGCTGGAAAAAATTCATATAACTCCACGGATAAGGGAACGGAGTTACAGGCTCAATGGCCCTGTAAACCACTTCTACCCCAGCCGCTTCCATAGAGCGGCAAACGCTTTTGGCAATACAAAGCGCCTGTCCTGTCTGCGTATAGTAAAAAACAGCAACTTTCATAAGTTGCAAATTTACTCAAATTTCTACATTTATGTTATCTGATTTCCGCATTATAAAAATTCCACCACCGTAAAAGTGCTACGTTTGGGCGGCCGAGCCACCACAGAAAGGCTATATTTTATATTAAATATGTTCAAAACGCCAGATAAGGAGACTCGCTTCACAAATAATGCTTAAATTTGTAGGTTTTATTTCACGTACTGAATTCACATCCATATGATTGAACTGAAAATAGTAGAAAGTAAAAGCGATTTGAAGAAATTCATCCATTTCCCCTTCGACCTGTTCAAAGGAAACGATTTCTGGGTGCCACCACTCAACTCGGCAGAAATGGAAACACTCGACAAAACGAAAAACCCTGCTTTCGAACACTGCGAGGCCGAATATTGGCTGGCATACAAAGACGGTAAGATTGTAGGCCGCATCGCTGGTATCATCAACCATCTGGCCAACGAAAAATGGGGAAAGAAGGTCCGTTTCGGTTGGATTGACTTCATCGACGACATTGAAGTGGCCCGCGCACTGCTCAACCAGGTGGAACAATGGGGCAAGAGCAAAGGCATGGAGGCTATTACCGGACCGCTCGGCTTCAACGATATGGACAACGAGGGTATGCTGGTTGACGGCTTCGACAAACTGCCGACCATCGCCAACATCTACAACTACCCCTACTACCCCGAATTTATGGAGAAACTGGGCTACGAACGCCAGGAAGACTGGCTGCAGTTCCGCTTCCCGGCCTCGCAAGAAGTGCCCGAAAAAATGGAGCGTGTAAACAAACTGATTGCACAAAAATACAACCTCAGGGTGCTGACCTTCAAAAAGGCGAAAGAGATTCTGCCTTACGGCAAGTCGCTGTTCCACACCCTCAACCTCGCTTTTGCCGGGCTGTACGGATTTTCGGAACTCACCGACAAGGAGATCGACAAGCTGATAAAAGACTATTTCTCGTTTGTCAACCCACAGTTCATCTGCCTGGTGGTAGACGAGAAAGACGAGGTTGTCGCCTTCGGCATTTCCATGTCGACCATGTCGCGCGCCTTCCAGAAGGCGAAGGGTTCGCTCTTCCCATTCGGCTGGTTCCACATCTTGCGCGCTATGCGTAAGACCGACGAGATAGACCTCTACCTCAACGGTGTGCACCCCGACTGGCAGAACAAGGGCGTCCACGCTCTCTACTACGTGGAAATGAACAAGGCCTACATTAACGCCGGTGTGAAATATGCGGTCAGCAATCCGCAACTAGAAAGCAACATGCAGGCCGTAGGCGTATGGAACCACTACGAAAAGGAGCCGTACCTGCGCCGCCGCTGCTATTCGAAGACACTCTGAGGCCAGCATAGCCGAGGAAGGAAACTTGCGCATTGCGCCGTTTTCACTAATTTTACGGCAAGGAAACACTCAGCCTGCTTCCAAACCACTCAATTCAAAAACAATTTAAGACATACAGATAAGATGACCGACAAAAAAGTAAGGGTGCGCTTCGCACCAAGCCCAACAGGCGCCCTCCACATCGGTGGTGTTCGTACCGCACTCTACAACTACTTGTTCGCCAAACGTCACGGCGGCGAAATCCTCCTCCGTATCGAAGATACCGACTCGAACCGCTTTGTTCCAGGAGCAGAAGACTACATTATTGAGTCGTTCAAGTGGTTGGGTATCAAGTTCGACGAAGGCGTAGGCATTGGCGGCCCACACGCCCCATACCGCCAGAGCGAACGTCGTGAAATCTACAAGAAATACGTCAACCAGCTGCTGGAGTCCGGACACGCCTACATCGCTTTCGACACACCAGAAGAACTGGAAGCCATGCGACAGGCTACACCAAACTTCCAATACGACGCCCACACCCGCACACAGGGTAAGAACTCGCTCACCCTTTCAAAAGAAGAGGTCGAGCAGCGCATTGCCGCAGGCGAGAAGTATGTAGTCCGCGCCAAGATTGAGCCAAACGAAGACATTGAGGTGAACGACCTGGTCCGTGGCAAAGTGGTTATCAACTCTAACATCCTCGACGACAAAGTCCTCTACAAGGCTGCCGACGAGCTGCCAACCTACCACCTGGCCAACATTGTAGACGACCACCTGATGGAAATCACCCACGTTATACGTGGCGAAGAGTGGCTGCCATCGGCACCGCTCCACGTGTTGCTCTACCGCTATTTCGGTTGGGCCGACACCATGCCACAGTTTGCGCACCTGCCACTGTTGCTGAAACCAGAAGGCAACGGCAAGCTGAGCAAGCGCGACGGCGACCGCCTCGGCTTCCCTGTATTCCCACTCCGCTGGGTAGATCCAAAGACCGGTGATGTTTCTACCGGCTACCGTGAAGAAGGCTATTTGCCTGAGGCCCTGGTTAACTTCCTGGCCCTGTTGGGTTGGAACCCAGGCCTCGACCGCGACATCTTCACCTTCCAGGAACTGATCGACCTCTTCTCGTTCGAGCACGTCAGCAAAGCCGGCGCCCGCTTCGCTTACGAGAAAGCCAAGTGGTACAACCACGAATACCTCATCAACAAGACCGACGAGGAAGTGACCGAACTGTTTATGCCGATTCTTGCCGAGCACAATGTGCAGTGCGATACCGAAAAGGCTAAATACATTGTTTCGCTGGTGAAAGGCCGACTCAACTTCGCGAAAGACTTGTGGAACGAAACTTCGTTCTTCTTCGAGCGTCCGACCGCTTACGACGAAAAATCGATAAAGAAACGCTGGAAGCCAGAAAGTCCGGAAATACTGAACGGCCTCTGCGACATTCTCGACCGCATCAGCGATTTCAGCTCTGCCAACACCGAGGCTATTGTTATGAAGTGGATTGAAGACAACGGCTACAACACCGGCACCGTAATGAACTCGTTCCGCATCACGGTAGTGGGCGCAGCCAAAGGCCCTCACATGTTCGACATTACCGCCATTTTGGGCAAAGAGGAGACCATTAGCCGCGTAAAGGCAGCACTTGAGGTCATCAAATAGAATTTCGTAGGTTATTAAACAGAATCATGCGCTATTTATATAGTTTCGGCATTTGGCTGTATTGGTTGCTGGTACGCATAGCGTCGATGTTCAACGAGAAAGCCAAATTCTTTGTCGACGGCCGTTTGGGCTGGTACGACAAACTGAAGCAGCAAATCGACCCAAATGCCCGTTACATTTGGTTCCACGTGGCCTCGCTCGGCGAATTCGAGCAAGGTCGCCCTATTATAGAACGTATCAAGCAGGAGCACCCCGACTATAAGATTCTTCTTACCTTTTTCTCGCCATCGGGCTACGAAATCCGTAAGAACTACAACCAGGCCGACATCATCTGCTACCTGCCAATGGACACCATCGGCAATGCGGCCAAGTTCGTTGAACTCTGCAAGCCCCAGATGGCCGTCTTCGTAAAATACGAGTACTGGATCAACTACCTGCACGAGTTGAAGTCGAAGGGCATACCTACCTATATGGTATCGGCCATCTTCCTGCCAACACAGGCCTTCTTCAAGTGGTATGGCGGTTGGTACCGCAAGGTGCTGGGCACCTTCAACCACCTGTTTGTCCAAGACGAGCAGTCGGTCAGCCTGCTGGCCACCATCGGGGTGACAAACGCCACCGCCTGTGGCGACACCCGCTTCGACCGCGTACTGGCCATTGCACAGAGTGCAAAAGACCTACCCGTCTGCGAGGCCTTCAAACGTGGCGAACGCCCCATCCTTATTGCCGGAAGCTCATGGCCTAAGGACGAAGACCTGCTGGCCGAATACTTCAACACGAAAGACTACCGAATTATTATTGCTCCCCACGAGACCGACGAGGGACATGTGCAAGAGATTATCGGCAAACTGAACCGCAAATGCGTGCGCTACACCCAGGCTACCACCGAAACTGCAGCCACTGCCGACGTGCTGGTGATTGACTGCATAGGTATTCTTTCGAGCATCTACAAATACGGCGAACTGGCCTATATTGGTGGCGGATTTGGAGTGGGCATCCACAACATTCTCGAACCTGCCGTTTACGGTATGCCCGTGGTGTTTGGCCCGAACTACCGCAAGTTCCGCGAAGCCGTCGAGATGGAGAAGGCCGGAGGCGCTTTCCACATTGAAGACGGGAAACAACTGGCCATGGTTCTCGACAGCCTGATGTCGCCAGACTCACAACGCCTGGCCGAAACGTCAGCTATCGCCAAACAGTTTGTCGCCGCTAACAGCGGAGCCACCGAACTCATTATGGGACATTTGTTCGGGAAGTAACAGATCAAGGCTATAAATAAACGCGCGCCACTAGGTCTATGCTAGTGGCGCGCGCTATTATATTCATAGAGTGCTATTTTCACTCTTTTACTTGTTCTATAAGCTTATCAAGTTCATCTATAAATAGAGATGTGTCATTGTTCATCTCTGGCGTTACACTAAAGCAATAAAAATCTCTTCTATCTGTTTGTTCATCATTGACAGGTTCTTGTCTCTTTTTATAATCCGCCCAGTCATTATCCATTAAATAGACATCCAATTCCTTTTCATTTGGGTTACCATACCATTGGAAATAATAATCTTTATCATCCTTTTTATACTTAAATTCAACATTTTTTTTTCTACATTTATAGAACCTACAGTTTGGTATCTTGTTTTCTTCATTATATTCAATCTCTTTTCCCGCTAATTGACTTAGTATTGGGTTTATCACAACTTGATAAGATGGATAACGATTTTGCCACAACGCATAATAATTGTGATATGTCTTTCGAATACAAGCGCCAGACCGTACATTACAAATGAAATCCATTAATCCATCATCAACAATATTCTTTATATCTTCATCCTTTATGTTTTTCACGGTTTCTTCTGTAGTGAAATTGTCAGATTTCAAAACCACATCAACAGAGTTCCTCCATTTATCTGATAATAGTATGCGCCTCCAAATTAATGCATCATTAGAAAATTCAAAATGATAGAATACTTTTTCTTGAAAATCATCACAATTCGCCAGCAAACACTTCATTAACAAAGAATTCGTTTTGTACATACAATTAGATTCAACCCCATCCTTTACTCCATCCGGACCAAAATACTTTTTCGCATTCTCCCACTTCTTGTCGAAATCATCCCAACAAGGCTCTCCATTTTTATTTTGGAATAAGAATCGAATTGCACCCTTAAAGAAAGCATATTTTTCAGCATCGATGATTATTTCTTCCCAAGACCGTTTATCATCTTTAGGCTTATCACATTCCTTTCCTTGTAGTATCTGCTTTGCTTTTGCAATTTCTTCATAAAACTGGTCTTTTGCTATACCCATTCCTTCACTCCAACTAAATTTGGAAAGAACACTATATAATACATCAGAATCAGACGATTTCTCTTTTTCTATTTCTTTATATATCTTATCTACAGTTTCACAAAATCTACCTAAATTTTCTTGTCTTATATCAGAATTGTGTACTAGATTAATCCATATTCTCATCCACCTAAAGAGAGATGAACTACGATAAAGTTCTGGAGTTTTTATCATAGCATATAACAGAGGCAACGAAGAAGAATAAGTAGCGTCCTTTAAAACTAGTTTATATAAAATCGTAGTTTCTAATTTATCCAAATCTAGGACACCTATAACGTTCTGGATATTATTATTGACATTCTCACTTATATCACTTAACACATCAAGAGAATTACTAATAAAATGAAATACTTCGGAGTTGAAAAGCTTTGATTTTTCAATTTGATAAAGTGATATCATCTTTCCACTTTGTAAAGAGGAAAACAACTCATTATCTTTCTCTTTAGTATCATTTTTTTTCCAGTACAACAATAGTAAACTATAAAACAATCTAACCTGCTCGTCATCGATTTCTTCTGGATGTTCTTGAGTTTTATTTCGGTTTTTCCAAAAAAAGTCGGTCCATTCATTGTCCATCTTATTTTCCCATTCTTTACCAAAATCCTCTTCTTTTTTTACTTGTTCATCCATCCAAGACTTCAAATTCTCAAAATATGACAATGGTCTTCCTCGACCATTCATTTTTATATACACATCATCATCAATATTCTCATCTTTCATATTCAAGAATTCGAAAACGATATTTTCTAACTTAGGATTGTCTGGCAGCGTCTCCTTACCAATCAAGTTGAGAGTATTCAACATATTCACAACAGTTACATCAGACAACCAACCATTTACAAACCATTCTGCATCAATTATTTTTTCTTTAAGGTCGTCTTCAGTATCCTTTTCTTTAAGGATGTCACAAAGTTTTCCCTTCAATTTTTCACAGAAGCTATCAGCAAATTCTCTGGATTCGAAAATCAAGTTAACAGGATATTCCTTCGATGTCTTAGCGTAAATATATAGGTGTAATAGCCACAACGTGATTAGACGTTGTTGTCCATCAATAGGAATAAATGCAGTACTTTCTTCATTGTATCCATATATATAGTTTAAATCCATCTTTTCTGTCTCTGTTTCTTTTTCTATAACAGATTTCAGTTGTTCCATAAACGGTTTTATCACATCTTCTCTTCCACCTTGGACATAATCACGTTGCAACAATGGAATTTTTATGTCTATTTTTTTTTCGATAAACTCTTGCTCAAATGTTGTCATCTTAATCCTCTCCTAATCTTTTTTTAAATAAAATTGTAACTTTTCCCTAATATCTTCCACATACGAGTTGTAGTCGTCTTGTCCCCAACAATTCAAATTAACATTGCTTTGCTTGTTGTACGATTTCGTATAGACTTGCTGCGTACAAATCGGAACATAAACAGACTCGACATTTTCGGAATCATTCTTATTTCTCAATCCACTTGCCATTATAACGATTCGACGTTTGCGTGGGAACAACGAATTATGAAAACTTTTGTTAGTATGTTCGTCCAATAACACCAAATTTCCTATTCTGTCCTTGTCCTCCTCTTTAATTGGATTATCGTTTACTTTTTCAAGTACCTTATTGTAAAAAGCCATAAACTTGTCATCATTATTCAAATCAGACTCCGCCTCGTTTTTTAAATTCTCTAATTCGACGTCTTCACTAATAGTAGTTTTAAAATCTGCCACAACGCTCTTCAACCAATCACTTCTATCATTCTCGTTTTTTAGACTATTATCAGTATGAGACGCTATGTGCTCTATATTCCAACTCTGCTTATAGAGCAGTTCAAACGGAAAATTTTCAAACGTAGTTCTCAGACTTTTACTATCTTTCAGTTCTTTATATCTGAATAATAATGTTTCGATATTATGTAATATAAACAGTTTTCGCAACTCTCTTTTATCATCATAGAATGAATAATCATCTAAAGATCGATGCTTTAATTTTTTCTTTATGAGTTCCTTCAGATGCTCCACAAAATTTTTTTTCGTACATTTCGCATACTCCTTAACAATATCATCTAATGATTGTCCACAATAGATTAAGAAACCAACATAATGGAAAGTAACAGGATCGTCAAACAAGTCCCTTAATCGTTGGAATTTTTCTCGTGCTTCTTTCCACTTACTATGCAAATCTTCAGATTTCGAGAATTCATAGAAAGATTTCCGAGGTTCAACTTGATAATCTTCCTGTTTAATATTTGCAACCATATTAAAAATCAAGTCTATACGCGATTGTCCTTTCAATGGTTTAATGTCTTCTTTACGTAACATATACCAAAAATGGTCCTCTGACAATTGACGTTCCATCAATTCAAACTGTGCAGCTATTTGTTGACGATTCTCCAGATTAGCCGTTTTATTTAATAGTAACGCTTTAATCAAATCACTATTCCCTAACTGTATTTTGCCACTATTAATATTACGGAAAACCTGATGTTCCTTTACGGCATTAACTATGTGCCAAAGAATTCCAATTGATTTGCCATCTTCTTTATCAAATAACTTAAGAAATTGTTCCTTTTTACTGTTGTGACTTTCAAACCATTCATTTATCGTCTTGTATGCACGATAAATATAGTATTTATCGATTTCTTCTTCGGCTTCCTCTTCGGTCTCTTTAGCAATCTCAATTTTATTAAGAAAAATTTTATTAAGAAATGTTTCACTTTTGTTCATTTTATCATCTCTTTCAAACTCAAAATTGTATGGTTGCTGACCGAGAAACTTCCATATCAAGAATAAAGTTGTTAAACGTTGCTGACCATCAACAACACGATAAGAATTCTCTTCACCCTCTACTTTCACTACCGTTATAGGCTGTAGACAATACATTTTTTTCTCACTTTCAAGGAAAGAGTTAAAATCCTCAAGTAACGTTTCTACATTATCTTGAGTCCACCTATAACCACGTTGCTGATATGGTATTACAAAAGTATATCCTTTACATTTTGAAATTGGTATTAAATCCATTGTTATAGCTTTTTATAGTTATGTTAATTGACGTCAGTTGCATATAGTTCTTACCTCTGATCAGAGTGTATTCTTTGCAAATCCATAGGCATTCGTTTTTACCTCAAAATTAACATCTTACATCAATAAAATGCAAAATTTGGAAAATTTTCAGCCCGTGAAATGCAAATTTTGGAAAGTTTTCGGATCGCGAAATACAAATTTTGGAAAGTTTTTGAACACATTCGGAACTGATTATACAAAACCAGCACGTGAAAATAGCGTAATGAGCGACCCCTAGTCGTTACAATTGCAACAAAATAACCCGCCGCTACCATTGCTTTCTATGCTATCCGATAAAAATACCATACATGTGGAAGGCTTAATCCCGCCGTTTTTTGTTAATTTTGCGAAAATGGGCATAAAGACCCTATTTATTCGAAAAAATGGCAGAGCAAGAAGAAAACATAGTTGAGCAGGTTACTAACCAAGAATATAAATACGGTTTTGTAACCGATATAGACGCCGACACCATTCCACAAGGTCTTAACGAAGACATCATCCACCTCATTTCTGAGAAAAAGAACGAGCCCGAGTGGCTTTTAGAGTTCCGCCTCAAGGCCTTCCGCCACTGGCAAACATTGGGAATGCCTAAATGGGCACACATCGACATGCCCGAAATTGACTTCCAAAGCATCTACTACTATTCGGCTCCTAAGTCGAAGACCAATAAAACCGATACCAACGGTATCGACCCCGAACTGAACAAGACTTTCGACAAACTGGGCATTCCCCTTTACGAACGCGCCCAACTGTCGGGAATGGCGGTCGACGCCGTTATGGACAGCGTGTCGGTCAAAACCACCTTTAAGGAGCAGTTAGCCGAATTGGGCATCATTTTCTGCTCAATCAGTTCCGCCGTAAAAGACTACCCCGATTTGGTGCGCAAGTATCTCGGCACCGTTGTTCCCTATACCGACAATTTCTTTGCGGCCCTTAATTCGGCCGTATTCAGCGACGGCAGTTTCGTATATATACCCAAAGGCGTCCGCTGCCCTATGGAATTGTCGTCTTACTTCCGCATCAACGCGGCTAAGACAGGCCAGTTCGAGCGCACCCTTATCGTAGCCGACGACGACAGCTACGTATCGTACCTCGAAGGTTGTACCGCTCCACAGCGCGACGAGGCGCAGATGCACGCCGCCATTGTGGAGATTGTGGCACACGACCGTGCGGAAATAAAATACAGTACCGTACAAAACTGGTATCCGGGCGACAAAGACGGCAAGGGCGGTATCTACAACTGTGTAACCAAACGCGCCATCTGCAAGGGCGACAGCTCGAAAATATCGTGGACACAGGTTGAGACCGGCTCGGCCATCACCTGGAAGTACCCAAGCTGCATTTTGGCAGGCGACAATTCGGTGGGCGAGTTCTACTCGGTGGCAGTCACCAACAACTTCCAACAAGCCGACACCGGCACCAAGATGATCCACTTGGGCAAAAACACCAAGAGCCGCATCGTTTCAAAAGGTATTTCGGCTGGCCAGAGCCAGAACAGCTACCGTGGCGAGGTGCGTGTGGTGCCAAAGGCGAGCAACTCGCGCAACTTCTCGCAGTGCGACAGCCTCTTGCTGGGCGACAAGTGCGGGGCACACACCTTCCCTTACATACAGGTCGACAACGAGACCTCGGTCGTACAACACGAAGCGACTACCAGCAAGGTCGACGAAGACCAGATTTTCTACTGCAACCAGCGCGGCATCTCGACTGAAGACGCTGTGGGCCTGATTGTGAACGGCTACGCCAAAGAAGTCATCAACAAACTGCCGATGGAGTTTGCCGTAGAGGCGCAGAAACTGCTGGCCGTATCGCTCGAAAACTCAGTCGGATAATTACTCATACATTTTCGCAAAAAACAGACACAATATATGGGCTTACTTGAAATAAAGAACCTTCACGCCAACATTGGCGACAAAGAGATACTGAAAGGTGTAAACCTGACCATCAACCCCGGCGAGGTTCATGCCATTATGGGACCTAACGGTTCGGGCAAGAGCACCCTTTCGGCCGTGCTGACCGGCAACCCTACCTATACGGTGACCGAGGGCAGCGTGATGTTTAACGGGAAGAACCTGCTGGAAATGGCTCCAGAAGACCGTGCCCGCGAAGGCATGTTCCTCAGTTTCCAGTATCCGGTCGAGATTCCAGGCGTAAGCATGGTCAACTTCATCCGCACCGCCGTTAACGAAAAACGCAAATACCAGGGCCAACCCGCACTCAGCGCCACCGAATTCTTGAAGATGATGCGCGAGCGCAAAGACTTGGTCGAACTCGACAACAAGTTGGCCAACCGTTCGGTAAACGAAGGTTTTTCGGGTGGTGAGAAAAAGCGTAACGAAATTTTCCAGATGGCTATGCTGGAGCCCAAACTGTCGATTCTCGACGAAACTGACTCTGGCCTCGACATCGACGCACTCCGTATTGTGGCAAAGGGTGTGAACCACTTGCGCAACAGCGAGAACGCCAGCATCGTCATTACCCACTACCAGCGCCTGCTCGACTACATTGTGCCCGACGTGGTACATGTGCTGTACAAGGGCCGCATCGTTAAGACCGAAGGCCGCGAGCTGGTTGCCGAACTGGAGGAAAAAGGCTACGACTGGATCAAGCGCGAACAGGGCGACCTATAATACCACGCACAAAACCAATTTATGCAATTGACATGAGTGTAGAACAACCGTACATCGATATATACAACCAGATGGCCGACAAGGTGAAGGCGCAGTCGTCCGCTCCGCTCAACGCCCTGCGCGACGACGCCATCAACGCCCTTGCCGAAAGAGGCTTCCCAACCAAAAAGTGGGAAGACTTCCAACGCTCGGACATGAGGGAACGCTATGCCACCAACTACGGCATGAACCTGACGCAGTTCAACATAGACTTCAACCCATACAAAACGTTCAAGTGCGACATACAAGCCATAAAGAGCCATCTGTTCTTTGTGGTGAACGATGTTTTCTACAGCAACGACCAAAAGGCACTCGACGAGATTGCCGCTCTGCAGAAACAGGGCATTGTTGCCGGCAGTTTGAGGCAGGTGGCCAAAACGCACCCCGAACTGGTGGCCAAGTACTACGGCAAAGCCGCCAAATGGGATGTTGACACTACCGTTGCCTTCAACACGGCTTTCGCTCAAGACGGCTTCTTCATCTACGTACCCAAACAGGTGCAGACCGACTTCCCTATCCAGATTATCAACGTAATGAACGGAGACCTCGACATGATGGCCACCAGCCGTAACCTGGTAGTGGTGGAAGAGGGGGCCAAACTGCAGTTGCTGGTTTGCGGACACACCTCGAAAAAGTACAACTACCTTTGCAACCGTGTCACCGAAGTGTTTGTCGGACAATACGGCACTCTGGAAATGTACAAGCTGGAAGACACCGAAGCCAGCATGACCAACATTGGCTCGCTGTTTATCGAGCAACAGGCCGACAGCAACGTGATGGTCAACGAAATTACACTGAAAAACGGATTCACCCGCAATAACATCAACGTCGAACTGCTGGGCGAGCACGCCGAACTGAACCTGTGCGGTATGGCTATCGGCGACGGCGACAAGCACATCGACAACCACACCTTTGTAAACCATGCGGTAGGACACTGCAAAACCAACGAACTCTACAAGTATATTCTGAACGAGGAATCGGTGGGCAGCTTCGACGGCAAAATTCTGGTAAACAAAGGCTCGCAGAAAACCGAGGCCTACCAGAGCAACCGCAACATTGTGGTTACCCCAACCGCCAAAATGTATACCAAGCCGCATCTTGAAATTTATGCCGACGACGTGAAGTGCAGCCACGGCGCCACCGTGGGCCAACTCGACAAAGAGGCCCTGTTCTACATGCAGTCGCGCGGAATACCCGAAGCAGAAGCCCGCATGCTGCTGATGGTGGCATTTGCCAACGATGTGATAGAGAACATCAAGATAGAGGCGCTGCGCACCCGCATGCACATGCTGGTAGAACGCCGCTTCAGAGGCGAAACTCTGGTTTGCAACTCATGTACAGACCACTGCACTAAATAAAAGAATGCGTTAAAGTGTTGAAAACTTGTTAAAAATGAACATTGTTAACGCATAAAAACTTAATTTTGCAATTCGAACGCCGTTGGGCGTAGAAAAGATAAAATAATATATCTCAAATTTTTCAATAAATGAAAGTAGCTATTGTTGGCGCAAGCGGAGCTGTAGGACAAGAGTTCCTACGTATCCTCGATGAAAGAAATTTCCCTATGGATGACCTCGTATTGTTCGGCTCAAGCCGTAGTGCAGGCACCAAGTACACCTTCAAAGGCAAGGAGTATGAAGTAAAGTTGTTGCAGCACAACGACGACTTCAAGGATGTTGACATTGCCTTCACCTCAGCAGGCGCTGGCACATCGAAAGAATTTGCAGCCGACATCACCAAATATGGCGCTGTTATGATCGACAACTCAAGCGCATTCCGTATGGAAAACGACGTGCCTTTGGTTGTTCCTGAGTGCAACGCCGAAGACGCATTGAACCGTCCGCGCGGCATCATCGCAAACCCTAACTGCACCACCATTATGATGGTAGTTGTTTTGAAGCCGCTTGAAAAGATCAGCCACATCAAACGCATCCACATTTCCAGCTACCAGGCTGCCAGTGGTGCCGGTGCAGCAGCTATGGCTGAATTGGAGCAGCAGTACCGAGAAGTGCTCGACGGCAAACCTGCTACCTGCAACAAGTTCGCCTACCAGTTGGCTTACAACGTGATCCCTCAGATCGACGTCTTCATGGATAACGACTATACCAAAGAGGAAATGAAGATGTTCCACGAAACCCAGAAGATTATGCACAGCGACGTTAAGTGCTCTGCTACCTGCGTTCGTGTTCCTTCACTCCGCTCTCACTCTGAAGCCGTTTGGATTGAGACTGAAAAGCCAATCGACGTTGAGACCGCCAAGAAGGCCATTGCAGCTGCCGATGGCGTTACCCTGCAAGACGACCCTGCCAACAAGGTATACCCAATGCCTTTGTTCACTGCAGGCAAGGACGATGTTTACGTTGGCCGTGTCCGCAAGGATATCGCAAACGAGAACGGCTTGACTTTCTGGCTGACTGGCGACCAAATCAAGAAGGGTGCCGCCCTCAACGCCGTACAGATTGCCGAATACCTCATCAAGGTGGGCAACATCAAGTAATTGGAACCACAAAATACACGATAGAAAGACCCGACGAGCTGATTGTCGGGTCTTTTTTTGTTGAACTATTTTCGTTAAGTTTGCAACAGGGTGAAAAATTTCCCCTAGTAACCGAAGAAACGACGTTGAGGCTATGGCAGAAGAAAAAGAGAAGACCGTGTCGGTCATTATTCCCACCAACCAGGGCAACGAGCTTGCCCGCTACTACCTGCCGCAACTTTGCGCACACATTGAAGAGTGTGGCTCCATCACCGACTACGAGGTGGTCGTTAGCGACACGTCGATGGGCGAAGAGGCGGAGACCTTCCAACACCCCGACCTGAAAAAGGTACGGATGGTTGGAGCCAGAGCGGGGCTGACTGAGATTGAAAACCTGAACAAGGCTTTGTTTGCGGCAACCATGAACTACGTGCTGATACTGGACAACCACGTACTGCCCACCCACAACTATTTTTCCGAAATCTTCCAGCTGTTCCGGTACACCCCCAGTCTGTTCGGTGTCAGCGCCAACACGCTCAGAACGACCACCGACGACCACATATCGGGTCCGAAGACACTCGACCCGAACAAAAAGGGCATCAGTCTGAAGGAGATAGCGCCACAGTTGCGTAAAACAACCTACACGCTCACCCTTTCGAGTTCGAACATGCTCATCGACCGGCACCAGTTGTGCCTGATGGGCGGTTTCCGCACCCTCTTCAACAATGCCAGCTCGTCGAAAAACGAGGCTTGCATCAGGGCGTGGCGCACCGGCCGCAAATGCTTCTTTACGGCAAGCACACACTGCAAGAAGATGGCTACCGAAGAAGAGGAAGCGACAGACAACAAAGTCCCGAACCGGAAAAACAGCTTCATCTACGACGACATCGTCACCAACTACCTGCACACGGGCAGAATGAAGCACCTGTCCTTCTGGCTGCGCCTACTCTACAGCTACCTCAACTCGCTGGTCATCCGCAACGCCAACAACAATGCCTTCCGCAATGCGTGCAAACAGTTCTTCCACAATGCCGTCGCACTCTTCAACGTCCGCAAATGGGATAAGATGCAACGCTGCGAACCCTTCGAGAAAATAGCCAAGGGCTTCTTCTCGGACGCACAACTACAGGAGGTAACGCAAACAAAAGAACACGACATCAAATAAGTATGATATTCACACCTAAACAGTATTTGTGGCACGGACTCGGCACGCTGGTCTTGAGTCTGATTTCCAGCCTATTCTTCAACGCCATTTGCAGTAGCGAGTTCATCAGCCCTATCAACAAGGCGCTCGACAGTTTCAACCTGTACGACCTCTGCAACTACTACATCAACCACAACAGCGACAACAGTGCCGAGCAAGAGCTTGAGGCCAACGACGACATTCTGCTGTTCAGCATTGCCGGTTGCAACTCGAGGGCGGAAATAGCAGGCAAACTGCAACAGATTACCGACTTGAAACCCCGCGTCATCGGCATGGATGTGATTTATGGTGAAACCTCGACCACCGGACAGGTTGCCGACGACAGCCTGCTGCACGTTGTTGCCCGCTGTCCGCAACTGGTTACCGCCAAACGCATCACCCAACACGGCGAAGAGGTGGCGGTAGAGCACTCGTTCTACACCAAACTCGGCAACGTCGACGAGGCCTGCATCAACATAGAAGACGGCATTGTACGCAACTTTGTGCGGGTGCTGAATGTAAACAACGTGAAAAGCCAGAGTTTTGTCGACCGCATTATCGAACGTGCCTATCCCGATGTTTACGCGAAACTGGAAAAGCGCGGCCAAAACGAGGAACGCATCAACTACAAACCGGTCGAATTTCTGCAACTGGGTATGCAAGACGAACTCTTCCCCGAAGATGTGGAGGGCAAAGTGGTGCTGATTGGCGACTTTGAAGACCTGCGCGACTTCCACAACATACCTACCTCGATAGGCGGCACCTCGCGCATTGCGGGTACCAAGATACACGCCTACGCCATCACCACCCTGACCAAAGGGCGGATGATAGAGCAGATGGGAACCGTTGGCGGCTGGATTCTGGGCTTCATCGTCAGCTACATCTTCTCGATTATAGCGTGCGTCTGCTTCGTAGAGTGCGACAAACTGAGCGGCTTCCTGACCAACATCGTTATGATTCTGACCATCTTCCTCATCTCGCTGGTTTACGGCCTGATTATGATAGAGTTCAAATACGAACCAAACATCACCATTGCCCTTTTAGGGGTCGGACTGGCAGGTTTTACCGCTGAAATTTGGTTCTGGCTGTGTACCACCAAACCTTACCAGTGGATTCAGCGGAAAATACACCTACCCGACGGAGGTGTGCGTGTTTATGTCGACAGCAACGGCCAGCGCAATGCGTAGTTGGCATAATTTTTGATAAATAAGCCAATAAACCGTAATTTTGCGGATAAAATAAATTAAGTCATGCATATGAAACGACTATTAACAACCTGGTTATTGGTTCTATGTGCTACCTTGTTATGGGCCCAGCCAAGGGCTTACCAAGGCGGAAACGGCAAATGGGGTTTCCGTGACAAGAACGGAAACTGGGCCATACAACCAAAATATGACGCGGTAGACAACCTGTATGCCTTTACCAACAACCGCAACCACGCCGTGGTAAAGGTGGGCAACCTGTGGGGTTGCATCAACGAGCAGGGGCAGTTTATTACCCAGCCAGTGCTGCGCACCAACAAAATGGCGTCAGACGCCGGTCTGGCCATCCAGAAGAAGAGCAGTACAGAAGGCCTCTACGACGGTTACGACCTGCAAAAACGCCTGTGGGGCTTCACCAATCCGAACGGCCAGTTCCTTATACCGCCCACATTCGACGAAATCGACAGCGAAACCAGCTTCCGCACGGGCAAGAACTACGCTGTGGTAAAGAAAAGCGGCTATTGGGGTGCCATCGACAGCAAGGGCTTCCTGATTGTCAAACCCTATATGCTGAGCAAGGAAGACGCCCGCAAGGCAGCGGCAGAAGCAGAGCAGTTTGCCGAACCCGGCCGCAACATCTACACCGCCTACGATCCCGAACTGAAGAAATTCGGCTTCGCCAACTACAAGGGCAACTGGGTTATTACCCCCCGTTTTGCCGCTGTAGACATGGGTTACACCTTCACGGGCAACCGTCCGTTCGCCGTTGTCAAGTACAACACCGGCTGGGGTAGCGTGAACGCCAAAGGCGTTTTCGTGGTGAAGCCTACCTACCAGAAGGCCGAGCAGGCGCGCACTGCCGCCTACAAAGTACCCGGCATAAACAAGCTGTTCCCTGCCAGCGAACTGGCCAACAGCGACGACAACAAGCATAAAAACTCACTGAAGAAGGGGGCAACCATCCGTATTACCGACGGAGGCTCTTCGAACAGCGGTACCGGCGTGAGAGCGCCTACTATTTCCATCCTTTCTCCGAAAGACGGCGAAGGCTATACCCAGCCAAACGTCAACATTACCTACGAGGCAAAGACCTTCGACGGCTCAACCCCTAAGATTCTGGCCTACGTGAACGGAGAACTGATGAGCACCAAGGGCGTACAGCGCACGGGTAAGCAGATTACCGTTACCCTGCCACGCAGCTCGCAGGGAGTAAGCCGCATTCAGCTGATTGCCAAAGACGGCAAGGGCCAGAACAGCGACCCTGCCTCTATCGCCCTCCGCTATGTCGGCTCTGAAAGCAAACCACAACTCCACCTGTTGGCTGTGGGTGTAAGCGACTACAACCAGGCCGACCTGAAGTTGCAGAACGCCGCCAAGGACGCACAAGACTTTGTCAACACCATAAAGGGTCTCAACCTTAAACAGTACGACCGTTTGGCAAACGCGACACTCATTACCAACGCGCAGGCCACCGACCGCAACATAAAGAGCAACCTCAGCCAGCTGGTAAACAAGGTGAACCAGGGCGACGTCATTATGCTCTTCTTCTCGGGCCACGGTGCGAAAGAGGGTGAAGACACTTACTTCCTCTCGGTGAACACCGACAGCAACGACCTCTTCTCTACCGCCGTCAACTTCGACGACATTAAGCGTGCGACCCGCCGTCTGAAAGACAAGAAGTGCCGCATACTGGTGTTTATGGACGCCTGCCACAGCGGTGCCCTTTACGGACAGAAGTCTATAGCGGAGAACTATGCGCTGAGCGAACCGGGCATCATCGGCTTCTACAGCAGCACCGAAAGCCAGAAGAGCAACGAGAGCGAGAAATGGGAAAACGGTATCTTCACAAAGGCCCTGCTCGAGGGCTTAAAGGGTAAGGCAGCCGACGAAAACGGAGCCATCACCCTCGACAACCTGGAACGCTACATCCGCGAAACCGTACGTAAAGCAACCAACGGCACACAGATGCCTATTTTTGAAAACAAGCAAGGTAACTTTGTCTTGTTCCACACCAAATAAGCAATAACAAATGAGGATAATAATAGCAGGTGCGGGTGAAGTAGGAACCCATCTTGCCGAAATGTTGGCCAAACTCGACCATTCAATTGTCGTGATTGACGAGGACGGCGACCACCTTCACAAAATGGAGACCGACAACGACCTGCTGACGATAGAAGGTTCGCCGACCTCCATTAAAAACCTGAAAGATGCCGGTACCGAAGAAGCCGACCTCTTTATTGCCGTAACCCCGCACGAAAGCCAGAACATCACCGCCTGCCTGCTTGCCTCGAACTTGGGGGCGAAAAAGCGGGTGGCCCGTGTCGACAACGGCGAATACTTGGAGGAGAACTGCAAAAAGTTCTTCTCGAAGATGGGTATCGACGCCTTTATCTACCCCGAAAAACTGGCGGCCGAGGAAATCCTTACCTCTCTGAAGAGGAGCTGGGTGCGCCAATGGCTGGAATTTGGCGACGGGGCCCTTATCCTTATCGGCATGAAGGTGCGTAACGGCGCCCCTATCTTGAACAAGCGCCTGCAAGACCTGACCGACAGCGACCACTACCGTATTGTGGCCATACGCCGTGTGGCACAGACCATCATACCCCGAGGTTCCGACCAAGTGCTGGAAGGCGACATCGTCTACTTCATCACCACCAGCGACTATGTGGAACAGGTGCGCGAGGTAGCGGGCAAGGAAGACATCAAAGTGCGCGACCTCATCATTATGGGAGCCAGCAAAATTACCGAGCAAACCTGCAACATGCTGCCGAACAACGTCTCGGCAAAGATTTTGGAAAAAGACAAAGCGCTGGCTGACAAACTCTGCAAGGTTACCAACCGTATGATTGTGAACAGCGACGCCTCGGACCCCAACATGCTGGTTGAAGAAGACATTGAAGACATGGATGCCTTTGTGGCCCTCTCTTCAAAAACCGAAAGCAACATTCTGGCATGCCTCGAGGCCAAACGCCACGGCATAAAGAAAACGATTGCCGAGGTGGAGAATATGTCGTACATACCGCTGGCCGAACAGCTCGACATTGGCTACATCGTCAACAAAAAGCTGATAGCCGCCAGCTACATCTACCAATACACACTCGACAACAACGTAAGCGTAAACCGAGTGAAATGCCTGACCCACGTCGATGTAGAGGTGCTTGAACTGATTGCGAAGCCCGACACTAAAGTCACTTCGGCCACCATCAGCCAGTTGCAGCTGCCGCGCGACATCTTCATCGGTGGCGTAATAAAACCGAACGGCAAAGGCTTTATAGCCAACGGTAACACACTTATCGAGCCGAACGACCGCGTCGTGGTATTCTGCAGGTCGGCAAGTATCAAAGAAATTTCAACCCATTTCCGCCAACGGAACTAACTGGGACTAAACTAATAAAATGGAACGCAAGAGACCCTTACTCAATATAAAGCTGTTAAGCTACGCCTTTGGCTCACTCCTACTACTAGAATCAGTATGTATGCTGATTCCTTTGTCTGTGGCCATTGGTTATGGCGAAACGCACGTTATCGACTGGGTCGACAGCATCGTTATCACAGCGGGCACGGGCCTGCTTTTTGCCCTGCCTTTCCGCAAGCACCATGGCGACTGGGGTAAGCGCGAGGGCTACCTTATTGTGGCCTCCATCTGGGTGTGGTTCTCGGTTTTCTCGGGCATCGCATTCCTGTTATGCGGAGCAGCCAACAACTTTACCGACGCCTTCTTCGAGTCGATGTCTGGCTTCACCACTACCGGAGCCAGCGTAATGCGCGACGTGGAATCGCTGCCCCACAGTGTGAACATCTGGCGTTGCTTTACGCAGTGGCTGGGCGGTATGGGAATCATAGTGCTCTCGCTGGTATTGGGCTTTGGCGGCATGTTCATCTACGTGGCAGAGGCGACGGGTCCGGTAAAGACCAAGATGAGTCCGCGCGTGCGACAAACCGCCTGCATGCTATGGGGCCACTACATTGTGGTATCGGCCGTAACCTTTATATTCTTCTTTATGGGAGGTATGGACAGCTTCGACAATTTCTGCCACGTCTTTACCACCGTCAGCACTGGCGGATTCTCCACCAAGAACAACAGTTTGGCCTTCTGGAACTCGGACTTCATCCACTGGGCGGCAATCGGCTGTATGTTCATCAGCTCCATCAACTTTTCGGTCTCGCTATTCTTCAAACCCGGCAAATTCCACCAGGCGCTACGCGACGAAGAGTTCCGCTACATGTCGATTATCGTCATCGTACTGGCAACCATCTGTTCGGTGACCAACCTTATACAGAATCCGAGTCCGACCATCGGAGAGACCATCCGAAAATCTACCTTTATGAGCCTGTCGTGCATCACTGGCACCGGGCATTCCATCGACAACTTTATGAACTGGACACCAGCCCTCTGGATACTGCTGTTGGTAGCCATGTGCGTAGGCGGTAGCTCGGGCTCTACCACCGGAGGCATTAAAATTGTCCGCATAGTACTAGTGGTAAAGAACAGTTACCTCGAGTTCAAACGCCTGCTGCATCCGCGCGCCATCATTCCGCTGAAACTGAACAATAAAGTGATAAGCGCCGACACCACCAACGGCGTGGTAGCCTTCATCTTGCTGTTTACAAGCATCGCCATATTTGCAACCATCATCCTTATGTTCATAGGCATCAGACCAGCCGACGCTATTGGCGTTTCAATATCGGGCATAGCGAACATTGGTCTGGGCTTCGGAAGTTACGACACAGGCAACTTCTACGACCTGCCTATTGTTGCGAAATGGATATTCAGCTTCCTGATGCTTTTGGGCCGCTTAGAGCTGTTTACCGTCCTCTTCTTGTTTACACCAGCATTCTGGAAACGCTAAAAGCCAACAATTCGGCAGCGCA
The DNA here is from genome assembly GCA_002362105.1 of Bacteroidales bacterium UBA3297. GTDB lineage: Bacteria > Bacteroidota > Bacteroidia > Bacteroidales > Paludibacteraceae > Physcocola. The sequence continues at coordinate 39,901 of DETD01000019.1, read as the reverse complement.
CCTAACTGATTATGAAGAATATTTGTTAATTTTATCCACTTAAATGTATTAAGCCTGTTTGCGCAGGTTAAAGAGTGTTTGAAATTAGCAATATGAGAAAATACCTACTTACACTGGCAGGAGCCCTGCTTTCTCCCACCCTTTTGTGGGCAGACATCGACATTACCGACCTGTATCTGAACAATGCGGGCTTCGACAATGCCGCCTACTTCGACTATACCGTGAACGACAACGGCAACGTCAGCCAAGAGATTCTTCCCATCTATGGCTGGACGCAAGACATTGAAGTCGACTATACCGTTACCGGCATCTACGAACTGGGAACGGCTAAAACCTTTAACACAAACGGCAAAGTGCCGGCCAGCGGCTACAACGGCTCGAAAGGCGGCTGCCTCGCCCTAAGCACCGGCTGGGACCAACCACTAAAATACTACCAAGACGTGCAACTGCCAGCCGGATCTTACAAACTGCAGTCGGCTTTCTACAACGGCAGCAACGCCACCGCAGGAAGCAGCCTGCTGGGTTGGATTCCCAACAACGGCAGCACGGCACTGTCTTCCATCAACGCATTCCCTTTAAACAGCTGGACACTCGACGAGGTGTCTTTCTCGCTTTCCGCCACCACAGCCGGACGGATTCAAATCGGTTTCAAAGGTACCTCGGGCGGCTCGGCTAACTCGGCAAAGGTGGTGACCGACTTCGTCAGACTAATTCTAGTCGGTGACGACGGCACCCTGACCAACAACCAGCGCAAACTGCTGCAACAGACCGTCGACAAGGCCCAGAATCTTTACGGGAATGGCAACGGGAATGAAGCCGCAGCCCTCAAAGAAGTTATAGACGAGGCGCAAATAGCCATTGGCGGCACAGCCTCCTTCAGCGAACTCTTCCTACTCGACAGCAAACTGAACCACCAGATAGTTCTTTACAACTGGGCCAACGCCACACCGGGCAATCCGGTCGACATGACGGGCTACATCGTCAATCCGAATTTTGAGGAGGGACTGAAAGGCTGGTCCTCGACAAACCTCAAGAGCCAGACCAACAACTCGTTCACCCTGAAATCGGGTAACACCTACATCGAAAAATGGGTAAGTACCGGAAACAGCGTGGGCGACGTCAGTCTGAGCCAGACGCTGGAAGCCGAACTGCCAATGGGCGTCTACCAGCTGACGGTTGGCGCACAAAACACCCAAAACGGAAAAAACGGACAAACCGGTGTTTGGATTATTGCCGGCAACGACAGTCTGGCCGTTTCGGAAGCCCAAAGCTACACCCTCCGCTTCCTACATATTGAAGACCAACTCACCATAGGCATAGTGGGAGAAAATGCCTCGGGCAACTGGGTCACACTCGACAATTTCAGACTGTCGTACAGTGCTGCCAGCACCGACGACTATAAAAACGAACTGGAACAACGTATCGGAAAAGCGAAAAACCTGTTGGACGGACGGATGAACAAGGACGACCGTACCAACCTGCAAACGGCCGTCGACCAAGCTGAAGAGTGGATGCAGAAAGCCGACCCTTCTACTCTGCCGGCAATTGCCGCCGCACTGAAAAGGGCCGCTACGACGGCGAAAGCCTCGGCCAACCAATACGGCAGACTCGCCGAAGAAGTGGAACAAGCCGAATTGCTCGTTGAGCAATACCCGAAAGGCAAAAGCCAACTGAATGCTGCCATACAGGCCGCAAAATACGGTCTGGAGAGTGAGACCCCAGACCATGTGGAGATAGAAAAGTCGATTACCGCCCTGCAGTCGGCCATGCTGGCCTTCAGAATAGCCAACGCCACCGGCGAAAGTCCGACCGTCGCAACCGACCCGCGCGTACTGCGTGGAGCAACCATGGCGTTCGGGCGCGCATCGTTCGGTAACGGCAAATACCTTGAAAAAGGTTTCTGCTGGGCTACCCACTACAACCCTACGGTAACCGACCAGCGCTCTACCCTCTCGTACAGCAACAATGGTGACATTTACGTGCTCGAAGGACTGCAACCCGCCACTTTCTACTACGTGAGGGCATACGCCATTAGCGAGAACTACACCGTGGGTTACGGCGAATGCGTGAAAATCTGCACCCTGCCTATGGGAGGCATCACCTGGACCTACAACAACGGCGGTTCTGATGAGGAAGATGCCCGCATAAACGCAGCCATAGCCGACGCCGTCGACATTTGGAACAACATTACCAGCATTAACGGCGTGCACCTCTCTGTTTCGTACGGTGCCAGCACCGAAACAGCCGACTGCAGCTACGGAGGCTCTATGCGCGTAGGCCCTAACAGCAGCTACCAGCGCACAGGAACCATTCAGCACGAGATGGCCCATGCCGTGGGTGTGGGTACAACCGACCACTGGTACAACTCCGATATCTACCGCCAAGGTACTACAACCGGAATATGGTTGGGCGAGCGCACCGACCAAGTGCTGAACTTCCTCGAAAACGACGAAAACGCACACCTGAAAGGCGACAAAACGCACTTCTGGCCGTATGGCATTAACGGTGCGCACGAAGACGACGGCACCCGCATTCTCTACTATGCCAACGCCCTCATTACACAGGCCTTGGGCGAAGACTTCCTACCCCCTGTTTACGGTGCTTTCGCCACCCCTGCCTACACCTTCACACAAGAAGACGACAACACCTACTACATAGTACCGGCCAACAGCACCAACGGCAACCAGATACCGATGCTGAAAGCAAACGGTAACGGAGTGGCAATTGGGAGCAACAGCTGGGAAGCGGCTCTGGCCGACCCTTCCTACACCTGGCAAATCTTCTTCGACCCCAACACCCAACTGTACAGTTTTGTAAATACACAAACAGGCAAGTCGCTGGCTAACACTGGCAACCAGGCATCGCTCAACTCCACCGACAACTACGGTATGCAGTTGCTGGGTTCGCGCGAGAACACCACCTTCGGCAAATTCAACCTGAAATCGTACTGGATGGTGTTCAACAACGGCACCAACAAGCCGTCGGCCCTTACAGCCGCCAACAACAGCACCGCCACAGCCACTAGCTTCGACCACCGGAACTCGGCCACCTCGCAACGCTGGCTGATTCTGACAAGGCACGAGGTGATGGATTTGGCCGGCATTGACTACACCGGCCACCACACAACCTCCAACAACCAGCCGGCTATAAACGTCTGGGGTGGCGAAAACTCCATAACTGTTGAAACGGGCGACCAAGGTAGCTGGATTGGCATCTACAACACAGCCGGACAACTGACCGATTTGTTCTACATGCAGGCGGGAATGAGGCTAACCAAACACCTTCCTGCCGGCATATATGTGGTTAACGGACGGAAGACGGTTGTTACAAAATAGCCACTGGCAACTAATAGTATTTTCAGTTTATCCAATTGTAAAAGGGTTGATTTTTTCCTTACACAACACCCTACACCAATTGGCGCAACTGGGTACAAGACAAAAAATAAAACAAGTAGTAAACCAACAACTTACACGCTCAAGGTAAGAGTAAAATATCGACTTTTGTCACATAAACCGTGCTTAATATGCCACGATTTTGATACAAAATTCACCACTATTCGAAACAGAAATAGGAAGTGAAACTCAAAAAGCCACCCTATCTTTGTTACATCAAAAGCAAACTTAGAAACAACAGAACTACAATTTAAACTTAAACCTTGTGTGTGTTGAAAAAAGCGACTTGGTGATCAAGTCGCTTTTTTATTGTCCATATAGTTACGCACCCAAAGCTGGGAAACCTGGCACGGATGCTACTGCGTCAGCCACAATACATAATAGTATATAATATTAAAGAATAGGGTTTCGGTCTACATTCTCTACAATGAGCTAAAGAAGTGTCGGTTCACATTATTGGAACTGACTACACCATAAAATAGTGGAAAAACTATACAGCAGACCGACCTAATAAAACGACGGTAAAGCAAGCAGACACCAGCACAATTTGTCTCCACACCCTAAAAATTACTTAACCAAGACAAATTTTTACAAATGACCGAAAATTTATGCCGATGGATTTTTTATAATCGGATATTTATACTACATTTGAGTAGTGCCAGATTGTAATTCATCTATAACAAATTGTTGAGAAGGTAGTAATTCATAATTTATTGCCTGAAACAAAAAAGTACTAATTTATTTAACACTACTATAAAAATAAGTTGTAGTATTCAACATCAAAAATTATTGAACTAAAAAACAGCAAATTAGACACCAATTAAGGGTCATAAGAAGTTAAAACACGCCTTATAACCCACCGTAAATCACCAAAAGTATGTTTTATATCATACAAATTTTCTTGATTTGAATCAAAAAAAAGCACTATATTGCACAAAAAACTTCAAAGAAAGACAATTTGAAATAAAAAATTACAACATGAAGAAACTTTTACTACTACCGCTAATAAGCATGTGTGCGCTCAATACACAAGCCATCAGACAGCCAATGGAAGGCCGTTTCGATATCTATAAAGCGCTGAAATCTCTACAGGGGGCCAGACTAGACAGCATCCGCACTATGGGAGAGTGGGGAGGCTGGGTCGACAGTATGGCTTTCTATAAGTATGACGAGAACGGCCGGCTTACCGATATTGAAGGTTTCAACGGTAACAGTATTAAGGTCGACAAGGTACAGGTGACCTACAATGCCGACGGTTCTTTCTCGTTGAAAGAGACTACCTCGAACGATGGCAACTCTCCATCGCACATATATACTTACAACTACAATAAAAACAACCAGTTGACCGAAATGCAGAACGTTTCGATTGACGGCAAATATACCCAGCACACCAACATTACCTATAAGAAGAAGAAAGGTATCCTCACCGAGACCTGCACTTCGACCGATGGTGGCGAAAATAGTGTTACCGTCTTCAACAGCAAAGGTAACATCAAGTCAATCAGCACTGCCGACAGCCAGAAGGAATACGAGTACAACAGCAACGACGAACTCGTTTCGATTGCCGAAGTGAAAAACGGCAAGAAGACCTATCTGGTTCAGAAGGAGTACACCTACAACAGCAATAACCAGATTACCGCTATCACCACCTATACTAAAAAAGGTGAAAGAATCGACACCCTGAAAGAGTGCCTCCACTACAACGCCGATAACCAGGTTATACGCCGTGTCATTGGCAAGTCGTACACCGACTACACCTACAACAAAGACGGTAATGTGATTATGGAGACCAAGATTGAAAACGACAACATCTATGGTGCCAAAAACAAGACCTACTTCTACAGGAGTAGTGCCCCTGTCGAGAAAGAAAGGCAGGCCTACGACCTCAGCCGTTATCCGAAGGGTTCGGCCGTTGCCACCTATGGTAAGTTGAAGGTTAAAAACAGCCAACTCTGCGACATGAACGACAAACCTGTCCAGTTGCGTGGTATGAGCACCCACGGCGTTCAGTGGTTCACCAACATCTATACCGACCCTAACGCCATTTCAACGCTGGTCGACAACTGGAACATCAATGTGCTCCGTATCGCCATGTACGTACAGGAAAGCGGTTATGCGACAGGCGCTGTGAAGAGCGATGCCGAATGGAACACCTACATCGACAGTGTATCGAACCTTTGTGCAAAGAAGGGTATCTACTGCATCATCGACTGGCACATCCTCACCCCAGGTGATCCGCTCGCCGAAGAGAACTACAGCAAGGCCTTGCAATTCTGGAACTATATGTCGAAAAAGCATGCTAAAGATGCACACGTGCTCTACGAGATATGTAACGAACCAAACGGTGGCGACGTCAGTTGGCCACGTGTACGCGAATATGGCCGCAAGATTATTGAAGCCATCCGAGTAAACGACAACAACTCTGTTGTGCTGGTAGGAACTCCGGTTTGGAGTCAGGATATCGACATTGCGGCACTTGCACAGATAGAAGATTCCGATGTGATGTACACCCTGCACTTCTACGCCGGCTCGCATGGCAAATCGTTCCGCCAACGTGGCGACCGTGCAATGCAGGCTCCATACAAAACCCCAATCTTCATTACCGAGTTCGGCACCAGCGACGCCAGCGGCGACAATGGTTTCTTCAAGGATGCCACTATCGACTGGCTCACTTGGGCCAGCAAGCACAACCTGAGCTGGTGTAACTGGAGTTTTGCCGACAAGGGCGAAAGTGCAAGCGCACTGCAGAAAGATGCAGCCGCTAACGGCTGGAACTCGTTGACCGAGTCGGGCAGCCTTATCCGCTGCGTTTTACGCGACCCTTCTATGAAATCGGTTAACAGCTGTATGAACGAAAACAAACGCAAAAAGTAGTATTTCACTCTAATAAAGAGAACAACGCCGCCTGACATTTGGTATGTCGGGCGGCGTTTGTATTATAGTAGAACACCCCTTGCATAAGCACATCTTCTTCGGCCTTCAACTCATTGTTTCAGCACCTCAACAGCCACTTTTCAGGCCTCTGGCTACACCTTTTTCAGCAATTCAAAGTCTAGTCCAAACAAAGTTTTCGGCTTATTTTGCGAATACAATACTATATAAGCAAACATATTCCGTTCGCTTAGTATTTAAGCCATTTCCAGCCATTTTGAGAAATGGCATTTAAGACATTCTATATTTAGTCCATCGTTTGACTCTCGCTCTTGTTCATATAAAAACTTTTCTATAACTTAGTTCTGAAAATCAGAGAGATATCATCGGATAACTATTCAATACTTTAACAATCAATATCTAATATATTTAGGGAGATTGTTTTGATGTCACTTAAATAAGTTTTGAATTAATTCAGACAATCAACTAATAAAAAATCGCCATATGGGATTACTCAACCAACTTTTCGGCAATGCCGATGCAATAGACTTGAAAGAACTAGAAAAAGAGTTTGCCGATATTATTTTGCCCGACGAAAAAATGGAGCTGGCATATAAGATTATGAGAGACAAATGGGTGTTTACCGACAAACGGCTTATCTTACTCGACGTGCAGGGCGTCACGGGTTCGAAGCGCGAATACCTCAGCATTCCATACTCTAACATCTCATACTTCTCGGTAGAAACAGCCGGCAGCTTCGATGGAGACTGTGAACTCGACATCTGGATAAAAGGAGGAGGACACGTCAAGAAAGAATTTTCCAGAAATACGAACATAAAGGCGATACAGAAAGCCCTAGCCTCAAAAGTATTAGGTTAGCTTAAGGGAAAATCCCCCCTATCGGTAGAGGGATATACTCGCATGCTTATTTGCTGCCATAGAAAACAAATTAAGGTTTATTTTGTTACGAAAACCCTATAAGGGCCGCCAACCCGTCCAAAAAGGTTGGCGAAAAAACAAAAGACGTATCAGTTTAGCAAACCTTGTCAGCATTTCCACCCATCGCCTTTTTCATCGCCTCTTCCTGCGCTTTCAGGAAGTCGGCATAAAGGTCGCGGTAGCATTTGCCCACCACAGGGTGTATCAGGTTGGGTGCGATTTCGGCAAGCGGACGGAGTACGAAATCGCGTTGCAGCATCAGCGGGTGCGGCACTTTCAAGTCGGGGGTGTCAATGACCTCGTCGCCATATTGCAAGATGTCGATGTCAATCACACGGTCGTGGTAGCCCGGCTCACCTGTACGCACACGGCCCATCTCGCGTTCAATGGCGTTAGCCATCTTCAAGCACAAATCTGCCGGATACTTGGTGTCGAGCACAATAACACAGTTCAAGAACTTGTTCTCGCTGCAGAAGCCCCAAGGTGCAGTCTCGTAAAAATTAGAATTGGCACGGAACACGCCAATCAGCTTGTGGCATAGGTAGATGGCATTCTCCAAATTTTTGCGGCGGTCACCCAGATTGGTGCCCAAGCCCAGGTACAGTTCGGTCATAAGCCTATATATTAAAAAAACGAGACGTGGGAAATTGCATTTCGGGCGCCTCGCTATTCGGTGAAAAACTAGCTATTAGTTTGTTTTGAACTTGAAAGAAACTTCCTTCAAATCGGCATTCGCTTTCACAATCTTATCCTTTAGGCTGGCCTTGTAGGCGGCATTGCGCTTGGCAATTTCAGGGTCGCCGAGGGCGAGAATCTGGGTAGCGATAATAGCGGCGTTCTGTGCGGCATTTACACCCACAGTGGCTACTGGAATGCCCGGAGGCATCTGTATGATGCTCAACATAGCGTCGAGACCGTCGAGCATGCCTTTGATAGGAATACCGATGACCGGAATAGTGGTGTTGGCTGCAATAACGCCAGGAAGGGCGGCAGCCATGCCGGCAGCAGCCAAAATAACTTTAATGCCACGGCCTTCGGCTTCGCGGGCAAACTGTTCAACTTCGCTTGGAGTACGGTGAGCAGAAAGAGCGTTCATTTCGAACGGAATTTCCATATCATCGAGGAACTTGGCAGCTTTCTCCATAACCGGAAGGTCGCTGGTGCTACCCATAATGATGCTGACGATTGGTTTCATATTTTCTATGCTTTTTTTTCGTAATGCAAAAGTAAGTATTTCTGCCGAGAAAGTACACAATATGTATAGCGGTGTTTATATCAGTCTAAGCATTCTCACCCACTACTTATTTTGCAGTGAAACTGCGTTCAGGACAGGGGATATCTATTTCGACGACTTCCGTTTCTTTGGTATCGTAGATTTGAACAACGATTTCGGTCCCGAATACTTTATGCCGTCCGAACTTAAAGGCGCATTCAATATGCCGATAATCATCAACGGCAAGCAGACCACCCTACCCGTTCAAATCGAACGTGACGAGTATTGGGAAGAGAAGTCCGTAGAAGAATGTGAAATTTTCGATTGAAGATTTAATTCCATTTCATTTCATAACGAAGATAGGCACTCTGTTGGGAAACAGGGAGCCTATCGGTGCGACCGGCTAACGAGTAATTATGAAAATAATGTTCATAATACAAGCTTTTCTATCTTGCATTCATGCTTTTTAGTTTTTTCATCGTAGTTGATGCCTACAAAAAGCAGATTGCCACGGTAGTGTTTGAGGGCATCATCATATTTCTTGTCCTTTATCTGTTGCAAGGCGCTTTCCGAACTTTTGTTATGTTTCAGTTCAATAACCATTGCTGGAATATTCGGCAAGAACGGGATTAAGGCAAGGTCTGCATAGCCCTTGCCAGTTGGCAGTTCCTTCACCAGCGTATAGCGTGTGTTGGCGTAGAAATACGCCAGACAGATGGCACTATGGAAACAGTGCTCGTCATTGTAAGTCAGGTTACTGGTCACCTCGGTGTGGGCGGCGTCAAGAGCATTGGCAACAGCATCCTCGTTACCATTGATGGTGTCGTCAAGGAGCTTTTTTGAAGCGTTAACGATTGCCATTATTGAACGGTATTCACGTTCGTCCTCAATTGAGTTTATCCATTCCGTTCGGACTTCTGCGTTAGGTATATAGCAGGTCTTTTCGGTTCGGTTATAAGTAAGGTATCCAAGATGGATGAGATAGGTGAAGACATTGTCCTTACTATTGATGGAATCCAACGTGTTCTCAAACTTCAACACATTTACAGGCGCACTTCCCCCAGAAATCATGCTGATGATGTCTTGACGAATGCCTTCAAAATCCATCATAATGTATTTCTTTAAAGCCTCGAACGAGCTGGTAGCTGTCCAATAACTGCCGAATTCTTTTCTTCTTACTGCATTTACAACTGACAATGGATTGAAGATGCCAACAGATTCAGACAGTTTATAACCGTCATACCATCGAGCACACTCTTCCTTGTCGATGCCATGTGTGTTACAGAGATCCTCAACCTCTTCATGGGTGAAACCAATAAGGCCTGCAAATTGTTGCGCATCAACCATGGAATACTCGGTAAACTCGTTGAGTTTGGATTGCACCTTGTCTCTTACTATTGGCAGAATACCAGTTATATATGCTAAGGCAATGGCGGGACGAAGGGTTGCATCCTTGAAAAGTCCATTCAAAAAATCCATATATTTTTGGAACAAATCATCAGAAACCTTTTCTCGCACCAGGACATCATATTCATCGATGATGATGACAAACTTCTGGTTTGTTTGTCCATATACCCTGAGAATACATCTCGCCAAATTATCTGTCGGCTTGAACCTGACGTTCGAAAATTGTTGTTCAAATTCCTCTCTCAACGATTCATTGAGATCATCAAACAACAACTTTCTATCAGGAGTGTTGTTATACCAACCGTTCATATCCAACTTAATCACGTTGAACTTGTTCAGGTTGTCCTCATAGCCGGGCACATCGCCAATCTTCATCTTCGAGAACATTTCCTTGGTGTCGCATCCCTTTGAATAATAAGCGGAAATCATATTACCAGCCATGCTTTTACCGAAACGGCGGGCACGAGACATGCAGACAAACTTCTCCCTTGAACCAAGCAGTTTGTTTAACTCTATCAACACGAGTGATTTATCTACGTATATGTCCGTGTTCTTATCTTCTTTGAATGCTTCCGCATTCGGATTGAGGTATATGCCCATACTTATCCCAATTTATTATTCGATACAAAATTATGCACTTTTTTAGAGTTGACAAAGTATTCATGTCTATACCCTACCATTCGGTTTTATGCGTGCAAGGCCGTCCAAATCGAACGTGACGAGTATTGGGAGGAGAAGTCCGTAGATGAATGTGAGATTTTCTAAATTATTCCCCGAAAGTGCAACTTATAAGTTGCACTTTCGGGAATTTATATCTATATTTGCATTAAATAAAAACGCCATGAAATTTATTAGAGGTTTAGAAGGTTATGACCATCTTTGGTCAGTAAAAGAAAACGAGGATGGCGATGCCCTTTCTTTATTGTTTAAAGACTGGAACGATGCGAATTTTCTTCTTGATTTCTTCAAAGAAAATATTGAAGACCTCAAGAACTACTTTCACATTGAGAAAATATCTCAGGCAATCTCTGATACTTTTGAGGACGCGGATGCATTGGAAGAATTGATTCTTGAGTTCCCAAGTACTGAAAACCTGGACAATCTATTCCGTCCTCTAAGTCAAACTGATGCAATAAAGACCGAACTGACAAGAAATAAGGCACGAAATTGGAATAATCAGAGACATCCAAGTTGGTTACGGATTTATGCTATCAGACTTGAGCCAAACGTTTACATCGTAACAGGTGGTGCCATAAAACTAACCGCCACGATGCAAGAACGCAAACATACAGAAGAACAATTGGAGAAACTTAACAAATGTAGGGACTTCCTTATTGAAAATGGTGTTTTTGACAAGGATAGTTTCGTGGATTTCACAAAGGAGGACTAATCATGAGAAAAGAAACATTAGAATTTTTGGAGAAGCATTCAAACAATGAAGTTTCTTCATTTGCAAAGGAAGCCGCAGAGCGCAAAGCAAACAACAAGTGGCAAAAGTGGTCAAGACACATTGCGCTAAAGATTGTTGACTTTATGCAAGAAAACAACTTCTCTCGTAATGAAGTTGCGACGAGACTTGGGGTTTCTCCACAATATGTTAGCAAATTGCTTTCTGGCAAAATCAATTTTTCACTAAAGTCTATCGCTGAGATAGAAGAAAAACTCAAAATCAACGATTTGGTCGAAATTTAGTAACTAAGTGTTTTCTCTATAGATATGAACTCGTGCTCAAAGGCACCTTCAATATGCCGATAATCATAAACGGCACGCAAACCACCCTACCCGTTCAAATCGAGCGTGACGAGTATTGGGAGGAGAAGTCCGTAGAAGAATGTGAGATTTTCGTTTAGATTTAGATATTCCATATCATTTCAGATAGAAGATAGGCACTCTGTTGGGAAACAGGGTGCCTATCGGTGCGACCGGCTATCGCCGGGTGTCAAAGTGACTATTTTTCAAAATTGAACATCACATATTAATGAAATTTCCTGACTAGAAGTTATTACTTCATGCACACCACCACCTAATTTAAATACACCTTTTAGTATAGTAACACTAAAGGCAATATCCATCCTTTCATTGGTCTCTCTTGTGCTATTGATTTCGACCCTATAAGATGTCTGTTTGTTAGCTAATCCTGGTTTTCTTGATTCTATCAAGTCAACTATATCGGGATCTCTGTCTAACCCCATCTCTGAAGCAACTTTTCTTGCTTCATTCCAATCTGCTTCACTATAAACGCCTTCAAAGGTATCAAAGCGTTTATAAGAATCTCGGCACTTAGTTTCTTGACGCTTTATATATGAACCGTCAATCTCTACGACTTTTATCTTCAAGTTTCCTTCTGCGTCAAATTCTCTTGTTCCTTCTTGATTAAATAGCCAACTATATTCAACTTTTTTTGCGCCCAAGCATTGAGAAACCTTTCTTATGGCTCTCATCTTATGCTTAATAATTTCATCTTGATAATTATTAGCACTGATGTATCTGCTTTCGTATGGATGCCTAATTAACATCATTCCGGATTCAGGTTGTGATGTTAAACACAATTGGTTCTGATAATTTCTTGCTTCAGAGAGAGGTACTATTTGTAAATTGGAACTAAGTTTCTCTGAATTATCAAACCACATATAATTTCGGCTTCTTTCATCGTCTGCAATTAAAACAACTTCGCCTGTAAGTTCTTTCATAAGGATAGTTATTTATTTACCAATAAATTTGACCTATTCGGGAAAAAACACCTTGTGCTGATGATTGAAAACTATTTTTCCCAACCAAATAGGGGCTTTTTGGCCGTGCTTTTTGTAAATTTGCATAATATGGGATTACAGTTTCCCGTCTGAACAAAAAAATATATATAAAAAACAACGATATGAAACTCTTATTGCTTGGCTCAGGTGGCCGCGAACACGCAATGGCATGGAAAATTGCCCAAAGTAAGAAAGTTGAGAAACTCTTCATCGCTCCTGGTAATGGTGGTACCGGTTCTGTTGGCGAAAACGTCAACATCAAGGTGACCGACTTCAAGGCTATCGGCGAGTTCGTTAAGGCTAACGGCATCTCTATGGTGGTGGTTGGCCCTGAAGTGCCGCTTGTTGAAGGCATTGCAGACTTCTTCCAGGCCGACGCTGCTTTGAAGAACGTGGCTGTTATTGGTCCAAGCAAGACTGGTGCCCAGTTGGAAGGCAGCAAGGACTTCGCTAAAGCCTTTATGATGCGCCACAACATTCCTACCGCACGCTACCAGAGTTTCACCGGCGAAACCTACGACGAGGCCTGCAAGTTCCTCGAAACCCTCGAAGCGCCTTACGTGCTCAAGGCCGACGGTCTGGCTGCCGGTAAGGGTGTGCTCATTATTCCCGACTTGGCTACCGCCAAGAAAGAGTTGAAGGAAATGTTCGACGGCATGTTCGGCAATGCCAGCGCTACCGTTGTTATCGAAGAGTTCCTTTCTGGTATTGAATGTTCGGTCTTCGTCCTCACCGACGGCGACAACTACAAGATTCTGCCTGTAGCAAAAGACTACAAGCGTATTGGCGAAGGCGACAAGGGCCTCAACACCGGCGGTATGGGTTCGGTTTCTCCGGTTCCGTTTGCCGACGACACCTTTATGAAGAAGGTGGAAGAACGCATCGTTATCCCTACCATCAACGGTTTGAAGGAAGAAAAGATCGACTATAAGGGCTTCATCTTCTTAGGCCTTATCAACGTGAAGAACGAACCGATGGTCATCGAATACAACGTACGCATGGGCGACCCTGAAACAGAAGCCGTTATGCTCCGCATCAAGAGCGACCTCGTCGACCTGTTTGAAGGCGTAGCCAACCACGACCTCGGCAAACGCACCCTCGAGGTAGACCCACGCACCGCTGTTACCGTCATGCTGGTATCGGGCGGCTACCCCGAAGACTACGAGAAGGGCAAGGTGATGACAGGGCTCGACAAAGTGCAAGACAGCATCCTCTTCCACGCCGGCACTGCCATTAACGAGAAGGGCGAGTTGGTGACCAGCGGCGGCCGTGTAATAGCCATTTCTAGCTACGGCAACACCAAAGCCGAAGCCTTGGCCCAGTCGTTCAAAAACGCACAAGTCATCGACTACGATAAGAAGTACTTCCGTCGCGACATCGGTTTCGACCTCTAACCCATAATAAACATCTGGCGATATGACACGCACACAGTGGAACGACATCATCAGGCCCGGCGCTATCAGCAACATTCTAATCTTTATTGTGGCTGTGGTGCTATGGGGCGACTTTTTCCATAGCGGAAACGAGGTTGCACTCGGTTCGGAGTCATACGCCTTCAACTATGTATCGGAGTGGCTGTCGCTTAACCCGCTAATCAGCCGGGGCATCGACCTGGTAGTCGCGTTGTTGGTTTCATTTACCATTTTGCGGCTGAACGAGGCGTATTCGTTCATCAAGGTCAGAACCATTCTGCCCTCAGCCCTCTGTGTACTGCTGACCGGTTTGCTGCTACAACCGCACTACCTGACCTCAGGCTCGGTAGTGGCCCTGTTGCTGTTTGCGTGCATAGCCTCGGCACTGGCCCTCAGTAGCAACAACTCGCAGATACACACCTTCAACATCGGCCTTATGCTGGGTCTGGCGGCAATGGTCTACCCATTCTGCCTGCTCTACCTGATGGTGTTCTTCTATTTCTACTACAACATCAACATCCTCAGTCTGCGAACCCTGTTGTCGACCCTTACCGGGGCCTTCCTGCCCCTCTTCTACGGCAGCATCGGCTTGTGGCTCACGGGGCAGTCGAACATCTTCAAGAACTACCTCAACCCAACCACCCACCTGCAGCTGTGGATCCCCAAAATGGAGAGTAACGAAATAGCGTTTGCGGCGGTCGTAGGAATAATGCTGGTGGGCTCGCTCATCTATATCTGGCTAACCTACCAGAAAGAGGTATTGAAACAGCGCAGAATGTTCTCGTTCTTCGTGCAGATGCTGTTGTTCACCATTGTTATGATGCTGTTCTCGAGGTCAGGCTTCAACAACCTGCTCAACACACTCATCTTTCTGGCAAGCATCATCATTGGCCGTGTGTTCAGCACCACGGTAGCAGAAAGCAAAATCAGTTTATGGAGTTTCAGGGTGCTGGTTGTGGCTATTGTAGCCTACAGCATACACGTTCTTTTCGCATAACGCCCCCGAGATGGATTTGCTCGACATTATATCCCAACTGCAAGGGTTTTACGACCAGTTATCGGTCGTGTTGGAGTCGTGGGGATACATCGGATTGTTTTTAGCCACATTTCTGGCCGCAACCATTGTTCCATTTCCCAGCGAAATCATATTTATATTCTGCATCAGCACCAACGGACTGAATCCGTTGTTGTGCATCATTATTGCCACCACCGGCAACACACTGGGTGCCCTCACACTCTATTGGATGGGCACATTAGGCAAACTGCGATGGCTGTGCACCTATGGACGCATACCGCCCCATAAACTCAGACGTTTTGTGAAAAAGGCACAGAAATGGGGTCCGCCTTTAGGATTGCTTTCCTTCCTGCCCGCTTTCGGGCAACTCATCGTCATCTCACTCGGGTTGCTGCACTGCGACCTCAAGAAGACCACCATCTTCATTATGTTGGGGAAGGGCGGACGCTACATAGTTATAGCACTAATCAGACTGGGAGTCATTTCATTGTTAGCCTGAAGAAACAGTCAAGACTTATTTCTTACTACATATTCCGGTTGCTTTTAACCACGCTATACGCCTGGTTAATCTTCGTCATGTGTTCTTCGGCATCCTTTACCGCATTCTCGCCCAAACTCTGTACACGGTCGGGGTGGAACTTCTTACACATACTGCGGTAGGCCTTCACCACCTCTTCGTTAGTGGCCGTGCTCTGTATGCCCAGCACACTGTAGGCGGTAGAAAGTGACATACCCGACGACTGGCGGGCACTGCTGCCACTGGAACGGCTGTAGCTACTACCACCACTTGAACTTGACGACGACTGTTCCCGCTTAGTATTATTAGAGGAGCTGCTCGATCTATTTTGCGAAGACCCGCCTCTATAAAACGTTTCTTCGCCATTCTCATTAGTAAAGTATGCAGCCTTAATTGCGTTATAATCAACACTTGACACACCCATTTTTAGGGCAATTTTCAGAATAATGCTGTCTTCTGACCTTTGCAGAATGCCGTCGGCATATCCGATGCCCAACAAGAAGTGGATCAGCTCGCGTTTATGGTAGATGTTCATCTGGCGGCCCACCTGTTTGGCCACCCCATCAACATCGATGTTCTGCTCCAACAATTCCTTCAGCAGTTGAAGGGCGTA
Organism: Bacteroidales bacterium UBA3297; assembly: GCA_002362105.1. GTDB lineage: Bacteria > Bacteroidota > Bacteroidia > Bacteroidales > Paludibacteraceae > Physcocola. Next base: position 23,772 of record DETD01000019.1, on the reverse strand, counting down.
TTTTTGGTCATCTTCGGTTGGGAATGCCTTCTTGATGTAGGTTTTCACAAAATCGAGCTCACTACGCTTAGCCAACCCATTGGCCTGCATAACGGCAGCCATCAGCGTCAACAACGAAATTTGGAACGAGAAACGTTCTTTATTGTCAGATGTTGAGAAAATATTCTCTAACTTGAGGTTATCGCTCCCTTCAAGCATTTTGCCCAAGCAATAACCAATGAGGCCCCCTATAGGTCCCCCCCCTATAAACAGCCCGACAATTGCACCAATGACACTAGCTACTCCCATGTATTAATCTTTTCCGCAAATGTAGCATTTTTTTCAGTACCTTTGCAGTAGTCTTTATTAAAACAACAATGGATTTCAACTTCGACGTCATAGTGGTAGGCGCAGGCCATGCGGGCTGTGAAGCGGCAGCGGCCGCCGCCCACCTGGGTTCAAAAACCCTACTAGTCACCATCGATATGCACAAAATTGCGCAAATGAGCTGCAACCCTGCCGTTGGCGGTATTGCCAAAGGCCAAATTGTGCGCGAAGTAGACGCCTTAGGCGGCATGTGCGGAATTGTGACCGACCTGACGGCCATCCAGTTCCGTTTGCTGAACCGTTCGAAGGGTCCGGCCATGTGGAGTCCGCGTGCGCAGAGCGACCGGCAGAAATTCTCGGAGAAGTGGCGCGAGGTGTTGGAGAACACCGAAAACCTGAGCATCTGGCAAGACACTGTGACCAACCTTGTTATTGAAGACGGCAAAGTGGCTGGCGTAACCACCTCCATGGGCGCTACCTTTAAGGCTGCTGCCGTGGTCATTACGGCGGGCACCTTCTTGTCGGGACTCATCCATTGCGGACGCACCCAGATACGGGGTGGCAGAATCAGCGAACCCGCAGCTTTCGGCCTAACCGAACAACTAAAAGAACTGGGCATTACGACCGACCGTATGAAGACCGGCACCCCAGCCCGACTCGACGGCCGCACCATCGACTTCGACCGTATGCAGGAGCAGTATGGCGAAACCGACTTCCACAAGTTCTCGTACCTCGACTTCCAGCCACGTCCGCTGAAACAGCGCCCGTGCTTCATTACACAGACCAACCCCGAGACGCACGAGATACTCCGCAAAGGGTTGCCAGAGTCTCCGCTTTATAACGGCCAAATCAAGAGCATTGGTCCACGCTACTGTCCAAGTATCGAGACCAAGATTGTTACTTTTGCCGATAAGGACCACCACCCTATCTTTATAGAGCCAGAAGGCGAGACCACACAAGAATACTACATCAACGGATTCTCGTCGAGCCTGCCTATGGACATCCAGATTGCTGCCCTGCAAACCATTGTAGGTTTGGAGCATGTGCAGCTCTACCGCCCCGGCTACGCCATCGAATACGACTTCTTCGACCCGACACAACTGAAACACTCGCTCGAAAGCAAGGTTGTGCCAGGCCTGTTCCTTGCCGGACAGGTAAACGGCACTACCGGCTACGAAGAGGCGGCCGGACAAGGTATTGTAGCCGGCATCAACGCCCACCAGTACTGCGCCAAGGCCGAACCACTGGTACTGGGCCGCGACGAATCGTACATCGGCGTACTGATCGACGACTTGGTTACCAAAGGTGTTGACGAACCTTACCGAATGTTCACCTCGCGTGCCGAATACCGCATTCTGCTCCGCCAAGACGATGCCGACGCCCGCCTGACTGCAAAGAGCTACGCTATTGGTTTGGCAACAAAGGAGCGTATGGAACTCTACAACCGCAAGAAGGAGGCTATTGCCAACCTGGTCGGCTTCATTAAAGGTTATTCTATCCAAGCAAAATACATCAACAGCTTCCTCGAGAAATGCGGCACTACCGCCCTGACCGAGGGGTGCAAACTGGTTGACCTGGTGGCACGTCCACAACTGAACATCTTGTTGCTTTCGGAGGCCATTCCGGCACTGAAGGACAAACTCGACCAAATAGCCGACCGCCGCGATGAAATTATTGAGGCGGCAGAAATACAGATTAAATACAGCGGCTACATTGAACGCGAGACACTGGTTGCCGACAAACTGCACCGCTTGGAAAACATCAAGATTAAGGGCAAATTCGACTACTCGACCATCAATTCGCTGAGCACCGAAGCCCGGCAGAAACTGGCCCGCATCGACCCTGAAACCATTGGCCAGGCCAGCCGTATTCCGGGTGTTTCGCCAAGCGATGTAAACATCTTGCTTGTGCTTTGCGGACGGTAAAGAGCCAACTGGCAAAAGCACCTAAACACACAGGGCACGGGGAAGTGGAGTTTCCATTTCCCCGTGCCCTCTTTATAAGCAAGCCGACTTGGCCCCCTATTGTTTCAACACCAGTTTCCTGACACTACCGTCACTCATTTTAACGAGGTTGACGCCCCGCTGCAACGATGGTATACGGATGCCCGACACCGTGTAGTAGGCTACCGGATAGGCAACGTCTTGGCTGACAGCCTCTGTGCCTGTCGTTCCACCATCCCGCAACACGTAGCCCGTTTTCGACGCTGTGATGTGGATATTGAACACAAATTTGGCAATAGCTGTCTGGCCATTCTTCTTGTAGACAATGGCCTGACGAATTGTATAGTTTGAACCGTTGGACAGTTTGCCCGGATATTGGCCTAACGAGAAAGACAGGTTGCCGGCATCGAACTCACTGAACACATATCCCGACGCATAATCGCACCGGTTCCCCGATTCTGAGAACCAATGTCCATATCCGTTTGCAGAAGATGCCATGTTGACGATAGAGCCATCGGAATTAACCGCATAGAACATAGCCTGCCCGTCTGATGGGCCTTCACTCTTCCACGTTCTGAGCACGCTGCCAAGGGCCGATGTCTTCAGTTGCAAGGCCGTACCAAGCATAGAGGCGGCCGTGCCATCGACATTGATATTGACAGCCTGATATACACTGGCCGAAGCAGGGAAATAAACATCGTACGCAATCTCGACATCGCTCATCGGAATAGTATCTGAAATATCGGCGGCACCAAACAGGTTGGTTCCCCTGAATTCGACAGTATACGGCCACTGGTCGTCGTTTGTGATAATCTCGTCCCACTTGTGCTGTATATATTCCGACGGAGCAGGAGATACCACCAAGAAAAGTTTGTCTACCCCCTCTGGCACCACACAGCCCACCACGCAACTCGCCTCTTTGCTGGCATCGACACCCGCACAATACACCTCGTCTTCGTAAAGGTAACGCCTCGACCCGTCTTTCATAAGGGCCACATAACCCAGGTGGAAGCCCCTGTTGGAATAATTAGACGACTTGTTGTAAGTAGAAACATTGGCAGCTGTGAATTTCTCTCCATTGAAATACTGGGCCGCATCGCCGTTGGGCAGAGGCGCACCGTTGGCAAGAGAGGTAAAATCGGTCGAGATTTCAGTTCCCGCCTTGGGTACATTCAGCCTGATGATATTGAAGCCCGTACTTTGCGGGCAACTGCTATAAGTGACCTGGTATTTTGCACCACCAAGGGCCACATAGTCGTAACGGAGGGTCGAAATGTAGCTGCCGGCCTCGTCGCGTACGTTGTCGATATCCATCGTCGCCATCTTCATGGCGTACAGGAAATACTCCATATACAGGTCCGAGGCACTCATACCGTTCATCTTCATAAAGCTCTCGTTCGGGTCAGCGCCAAACCCCGGGTTATACCGCCACAATTTGCCAATTGCGTCAATACCGTATGTTTCGGCAAGGTAATAGTGCCACCAGTACGACTGGTAGCGGTGCCACTCGTGCGTCATGGCATAGTTGTGGGTGTTTTTGAAAAGTCCCCAGCTTTCGTTCCACTTCTGGTCGGGAAACGACTGGCTCGACTGCCACTGTGCGGTCTGTTCCCAGAAGGTAGAACCAGAGCCGATGGCCGTACGGAAACCCGAATAGCCTTTAAGATCAGCATAGACCTGGTACTGGAAAGAGTGCCCCACCTCGTGTCCTACCGCAAAACCAACCGGTTTGCTGGTACTCGGACTCAGCCACAAGGCTCCGATAACGTCGTCGTATCCGCCTCCATAACACACCCATTCGGTAGTATGGTTAAGCAGAATCAGCAACTTATACTTCGACACGTTCGACTGGCTTTCGTCGCAAAATGCCAGTTTGCCAACATTCATAGCATAGAAGCCCTCGCACTTCTCCAACAAATCGTCAATGTCTACACTATAGGTCAACGACGCATTAGTTGGATTGGTATTGCCATAGTTCTTATCCCAAAAGACAATAAAGTTCTCACTCTCTTTCGAGCGCGATTTCGACCAAGTGTACTGGTTGCCAGGGTCGTTCTCGCTGTAGATAAGGGTGTCCTTCCTGTTCTGCCATTCCTTGGGGATATAAATGCTTTTCTGTGCCGATAACGTCATGGAAAATGACATCGACAACAATGTAGTTAGTAGTAAGAGTGTTTTTCTCATGATACGAATAGCTTAGTTCTGCTACAAATGTAGAAAATAAATTGAATCGTCGCGAGGGTTCTGCACCTCCGAATTAAAAACTGCGAGACTTTTTCTATTTATTTTCCTATATTTACCCCATAATGCTAAAACGTTCAATCTTCACCATCATCTGTCTATGGTGTTTGTTATTTTTTTAGAAACATCTGTAATTGAATAAGACATGGCAAATCCTAAACTGTTCATCCCAATGTTGCAACAACTTGAAGGCGGATGGAGCAACCATCCGGCCGATAGGGGCGGGGCAACCATGTGCGGCATTACCTACAAAACCTTCTGTGGCTGGCGTTCACGCAAAAAGCAGCCGCAACCCTCGATAGACGAACTACGGAATATTACACAAGAAGAATGGGCCGACATTTTCATAGACCTGTACTGGAAAAAATGGAAGGCCGACCTTATCCACAACCAAAGTATTGCCAACATTCTGGTCGACTTTGCCTGGGGAAGCGGTCCGGTAACTGCCATACGCTACATCCAAAAACACGTGTTGTCGGTTCCTGCCGACGGCATTTGCGGACCTGTAACACTGGCGGCCATCAACCAGTTTCCCAACCAGCAGCTACTTTTCGATATGATTAAGGACACACGGCTCTTCTTTATAGACCAACTAGTAGAAAAGAACACTTCACAAAAGGTGTTCCTCAAAGGATGGCGGAACCGGATCAACAGCTTTAAGTTCGAACCGACAATTACAATAGTAAAGCCCTGACTTGTGCAGCCAGGGCTAAGGACTAAACATTATCTTACAGATTACTCAAAAAATAAGTGAAATCAGATTCTGTTAATGTATACTTGTAAGTATCATTAACAATCGGACCATAGTATCTGCATTGAATTAACTTACAATCATTACTCAATTCACACTTTGCCTTAAGTGTATCGTCAAACACCACATATACCTCGTCAAGCAAACTAAATGGTTGTGGAAAATTGTCGTCATCAGAAACACGCTTAATGATAACGGAATCGTTCGTCTTTATCGTATAAAATGTAGTATCAGGACCGTAACTAGAAACATAAGAGATATCCAATATAGAAAGCTCGTGTCCAGACTTATTTTCAATGATGTATTTCACTTCATTGTCATAAATCTCTTCTTTCTTGGAGCAAGACGACATTATGGCAAAAATCAAAGTCAGAAAAAAAACGGCTTCTCTCATAAAATATAACTTATAACAATGTAAGAGTTTGAAGAGGTCATTCCTTGCTTTTATTAACCGTTTCTACCACTATGTCGTAATCAGTATCGGTGATAGTATATCTCCAAGAAACATAAGTTGCCGTCTCATAACTAATATCATAGTTTCCTACATCCTGGAACATCGAATGTTCATTTGTAGTAATATTAGCTTTGATAGTATCATCAAACACTAAATATACATCACCAGAACCAAAAGGAGGAGCAATATGTTCTTCACGTGGAGTCAAAATAGATACCGAGTCGTCTACTGCTATGTGGTATTCGTTTTTAACGGTTCCCAATGTTGGGCGAAGTTCTATTATATCTACAGCATGGCTACTCTTATTGTAAATTGTGAACAACATCGCCCTTCTTTGTACTTCTAATACGTCTTCTTGATCGTTACAAGAAAATAGGGTAACTGACAACAGAAGAAAAAAGATCTTTTTCATATTATAATTTAACAAAAAAATAATGTCATTCCTTGGCTTGGTTAACCGTTTCTACCACTATGTCGTAATCAGTATCGGTTATGGTATATCCCCTACAAACATATAGGGGTGTTTCATACTGATATCTGTATTTTGCAACATTATAAAACATATCATAATCGTTCTTTACACAATTATATTTAATCGTGTCATCAAACATCAAATATACCTCGCCAGAACCAAACGGAGGAACAATATGCTCTTCACGAGGAGTCATAATCGACACCGAGTCATCTACTGCAATATGATATTCGTTTTTTATGGTTTCCAATGTTGGGCGAAGTTCTATTATATCTACAGTATGGCTACTCTTATTGTAAATTGTGAAAAGCGAAGCCTTTTCTTGAATTTCTTCTACCTGCTCATCACAAGAAAATAAAATGATTGATAATAAAAGAAAAGTTATTTTTTTCATAATTCATCAAATAGATTTTCAACAAAAAGAAAGGAAGGGAGTTGCCGCACCTGCAAGCTTCCCCCTCCCCTGTATCTACTGGTTAACGGAAACCAATATGCTGTGTTTCCTTCACCTTCTCGGTCTTATCTTCAATAATATCGCGGATAGACTCGTACTGCTTCAAGATTTCAGCGGTTACCGAAGGCTTCTTGCGCGAGAGGGTTTCTTCCAACAACGCCTGGGTAATGTCGGAATCGGTTTCCGACGCTTTCAAAGCCGCATCGTTCACCACAAAAGCAATATCGTTAATCACAAACTGTTCCGACAGTTCTGCCAGACGCGCATAGTCGATATCGTCGGCCAGCGGGCGTTCGGCCAGCTGCAACTCGTACATCGACTTACGGGCATCGAGGTCAGGCATAGGAATGTAGACCTTCTGCTCCAACCTGCCTGTAGCCACCACAGCGGCGTCAATAAGGTCAGGACGGCTGGTGACAGCCACTACGAAGATGCCGTCGTCGATACAGCCTTCCACCAAGTCGAGGAACTCGTTACCCGCCTCAATCACATATTCCATCTGGTTCTCCTTGCCCGGCATAAGCAGTTCCAGTTCGTCGAGGCAGATGACCAGCGGCGCCTCCTTCTTCGCCTGCTCCGCAATCTGTGTCAGCACCCCGTGCGACCCCTGCATATAGATGCGCAGCAAATCGCTGGCTTTGAGGTACATGTAGCGGAAACCGGCTTCTTCGGCCAGACGCTGTGCCCAAATGGTCTTACCACAGCCCGGAGGGCCGTAGAGCAACAAACCGTTAGGCAACGCCAGTTTGTATTTTTTAGCTTTTTCAGGATCTTTCAGCAGGTTAATCACCTTCTTGGTCAGTTGGTCTTTCACCTCCTCCATACCCGAAATATCGTCAAAGCCGTTGCCCACCTCCTCGTCATCAATAAGGTTAGAGGCAGCAATACCCTGTTCCAGTATCTGCTCGTCGTGTTCCTCCATCTGCAGGTCGGCCGAGCCAGATAGCGCCTGTATGAAGTCTTCCGCCGTCTGGAAACGCTGCTCTGGGTCGCTGGCCAAAGCCTTGCGAAGCAGGGTGGCAAACTCCTCATCGAGGCCTTCCACAGAAATTGGCGGCATTTTCAGCGGTTGCTCGCGTGCCTGCTGTAGGGCGGTAATGCCGAACGAAGTGGCAAAGAGCGAAATGTCGAAATAATACGGCAACTGGTTGAATACCATATGGTAGAGCAACACACCCACCGAATAGAGGTCGCTCTGTACGCTGAACACACCGTTCAAGCGCTCAGGTGCCATATAGAAGACGTTCTGCTCGTCCATACACTGGCGGGCAACACCTTGCGAGAGGAAGCGCGAGTTTCCGAAGTCAATCAGTTTGACTTCACCCTGTGCGCTCATCATCACATTGTGCACAGTCACCTCGTTATGTATAACCGGAACAGGCTGCTCGTGAAGGTATTTCAGGGCAGACAAAACGTTAAACGCAACAAGTTTGGCCCCCTCGATAGGGATTGGCCCATTTTGGCGCAGATAATCGCCAACAGTAGCCGCATTTTCGAAACGGTTCACCAAGTAAACGTATTTCTGACCCTTGCTGATAATTGAGCCATCGGACACATAGCTGCACAGGTTTGGGTGGTCGAGGCCGCGGCAGACCTCAATTTCTATATTATTGCCATTATCGTCGAGTTGGTAGGGCTGTAGTTTCGACAATGCCATCAGTTTCAAGAAGCACGGATTTCCGTTCTCGTCCTTCACTTGGTACGATTCGGCATAAGTTCCCTTCTTGAGCAAATCAACAACCTCGAACTGGTCAATCTTTTGTCCTTTCGTAAAGTTCGTCATCTTTGGTAGAATATAAGAGCGCCAACAAGAATCCATCTTGTCGGGGCCATAGTTTTTGAATGTCTGCAAAAATACACAAAAGCACGGTAAAAGAAAGAGATAATTTCGAGAAATCGCACTGCATTGCGCCTTTCTGCCAGCACACTTTTTCCGCATTTTACACTTCGTGCCGCATAAAAAGCGCGTTTTTTATACAAACAGCACAATTTCATTAGGTTTGTAGCAGGCTGTTTCTACGAAAATGAGGCACTGTCTGACGGCAAAACAATTGCAAGTTCGCTCAATTTGCAGTACCTTTACAATGGAGACAAACCCAAACCAACAGAAAACTAAAAAACAACAAAATATGTATAGTCAGGAAAAAGGGTACTATATTGCCCACAGCGACAACGGCCCTATCAACATTGTCGGCAAGATGGCTAACCGCCACGGACTGATTGCCGGCGCCACCGGTACGGGTAAGACGGTTACACTACAGGTTATGGCCGAAACCTTCTGCCAGGCAGGTGTTCCCTGCTTTATGGCCGACATGAAGGGAGACCTTTCCGGCATTAGCCAGGCTGGCAAGCTAAGCGGCTTTATCGAAAAACGCAAAGATGCCTTCGGCATTCCAAATCCTGAATTCCAACCCTGTCCGGTCCGCTTTTTCGACGTTTACGGCGAGCAGGGACACCCCATCCGCGCCACCATTTCGGGCATGGGTCCGCAGTTGTTGGCCCGCCTGATGGGTTTGAACGACACCCAGACCGGCATCTTGAACATCGTCTTCCGCATTGCCGACGACCGGAACCTGCTCCTCCTCGACTTGAAAGACCTCCGTTCTATGCTCGACTACGTGTCGAAGAATGCCGCCCAATACACCTCGACCTACGGCAACATCGCCACCCAGAGTGTGGGTGCCATACAGCGATCGCTGCTTGAGTTGGAGAACCAAGGTGCCAACAAGTTCTTCGGCGAGCCGGAATTCGACATTTTCGACCTGTTGCAAACCGAGGGTGGCAAAGGTATTATGAACGTGCTGGCGGCCGACAAACTGATGTTGCAGCCTAAGCTCTACTCCACTTTCCTTTTGTGGTTGCTGAGCAGCCTCTACAGCCAACTGCCAGAGGTGGGCGACATGGACAAGCCAAAACTCGTTTTCTTCTTCGACGAGGCGCACATGCTTTTCGACGATACACCAAAAGCACTGGCCGACAAGATAGAACAGGTCATCCGCCTGATCCGAAGCAAGGGCGTCGGCATTTATTTTGTCACACAAAGTCCGACAGATATTCCCGAAGATATTCTGGGCCAGCTGGGTAACCGTGTACAACACGCCCTCCGCGCCTACACCCCTAAAGACCAGAAGGCCGTAAAGACGGCGGCCGACACTTTCCGTGCCAACCCAGCCTTCAAGACCGACGAGGCCATTATGAACCTCGAAACCGGAGAGGCCCTGGTGTCGTTCCTCGACGAGAAAGGTGCTCCGTGCATGGTCGAACGCGCCAAAATCTTGTTCCCACTCAGCCAGATTGGCGCCATCACCGAGAGCCAGCGTACCGAAATCATCAACCGCTCTCTGCTGAAAGGCAAATACGACAAGACCATCGACCGCGAAAGCGCATTCGAAGTGCTGATTGCCGAAGCCGAGAAAGCCAACCAAGAACTGGCTGCGGCTGAGGAGGAGGACGAGGACGAAGAGGAAAAGCCGAACACCAAGGCCCAAAAGAAGGAAAGCTCGAACAGCGGCATCATGGGCAAGGTGGGCAAAGCCATCCTTACAGCTGTTACCAGTGCGGTGGCAAGCATACTTGGCAGCTACGTCTCGAACAAGGTTACAGGCAAAAAGTCGAGAACCACCACTAAGACCGCGGCTTCGAAAGTGGCGAAAAGTGCCGCCTCGGCAGCTACCCGCGCCATCACGAAAGAAATTACACGCAGCGTGCTGGGCACTGGCACAAAGACTAGGAAGTAACACTACAAACCAGGTCTTTTTATTAACTTTACAGGCAAATCACCAAAATTATAATCAATAGTATGTTTAAGACAAACGAGTATTTCAATGGCGATGTTGTTTCTATGGCACTCAACAGCGCAGAAGGTAAGGCAACTGTCGGCGTTATGGCAGCAGGCGAATATGAATTCGGAACCTCTACCGTCGAAATCATGACGGTTATTTCGGGGGCTCTCACCATCCAGCAGCCTGGCGAAACCGAATGGAAGACTTATAAGAAGTTCGAGTCGTTTGTAGTTGCAAAAGACGTCAAGTACAAAGTTAAGTGTACGGAAGACACTCCATACCTTTGCCTATATAAGTAAAAGCTGGAGTTTCTGCAACATAAATAACCCACAGAGAGCGGTTCCGAAAAATTCGGAGCCGCTCTCCTGCTTTTTATGGAGCCATTTGCAAGTTCGGTTAAAACAGACTAGCACATAACGCATAAAAAAAACGGCTAAAAAGTTGGTTATTAGCCGAAAAATATGGAATTTTGGCGTACAAGACTGACTATAACACGCTGCCGGCCACACCGGTTTAAGTACTACTATAATAACTAACTACACTTTTATATGAAACAGAACCACATCGTACTAACTACGTTGTTGCTGGGTCTTTCTATGAGCGCGGAAGCAGGGCGCTTTATTCCCAGCGAGTTCGAGTCCTACGACACTCAGGACTTGCACAAAATTTCCTTTGTCAACGACGACATTGTCGCAGAATGGACCGATGGTCAGACAAACGCCTATGCGTTCTCTTCTCTACAGCGCATTCTGTTTAGCGAGGCTACCCAGACGGAGGCCGAAAAACAGATGGCAGAAACACAAACCGGGCTGTTCCTTTATCCGAATCCCGTTGTCGAAACGCTTTACCTGTCGGGGGTGCCCAACGGCACCGAGGTATACCTCTACGCCAGTAACGGAGCCGTTGTTGGCTCTATGCTTTGCACAGGCTATACACTTTCCGCTAACGTCTCGCACCTGAAAAGTGGCATCTACTTTCTGAAGATTGCAGACAAGGCCGTAAAATTCATTAAAAAATAAGGTCAATTTCCTTACTACAAACTTAAAGCAGCAGATAATATGAAAAAAATAGCATTCGCAGTTGCGACCCTTGTTTCTATGAGTGTCTTTGCTCAAAAAGCAGTTCACATCTACAAAAAAGACGGTACCAAGGTCGAATACCAGGTTGCCGACCTCGACAGCATCGTCTTCGTTAAGGCCGACACAGAGCCTGTTAATCCGGTTAACCCGACCGACCCTGTTGAGCAGGGCGAAGGCACTACTTCGGGCGAGGTGGTGACCAAAGGCGACGTTGCAATCAGCAAATCGGCCGGCTGGTTCGAGAGCGGATATGTGGAATGGACACCCGTCAGTGGAGCCACCGGCTACAACGTCTACTATAAGCCGGCAAACGCGGGTTCCTATACCAAAGTCGACGCTATGCTGGTCCGTAACTACGGCTCCTACTTCCGTGCCGACGTCGTAGGCCTGCCAGCCGGCTCATACGATATTAAAGTGGTGGCCGTAAAAGGAAACGCAGAATCGGGTGCGGCTTCTGTCGCACAAATCAAGACGAAGGCCTACAGCCGCCAGGGCTTTGCTTTTGCCCAAAGTTCTGTGACGGGCGGCAATGGCATTGGCGCATATAACGACAACGGTTCGTTGAAAAGTGGGGCGGTGGTACTCTACATCACCGAAAAGACCAAAAAGACGGTTACGATGGATGTGGTGACCAGCACTAAAGGTACAACCACGACTTGCACGGGTATTTCGGCCATTCTGAAGGCGATGCAGAAAGGGCTTGAAAACCGTCCGGTCTGCATCCGTATTATCGGTAAGGTTACCATCGACGGAATAAACGAAAGCGGCGATACCAACAATCTGTTGCTGAAGTCTAGCAACGAAAGCAGCCCTATCCAAAACATTACAATCGAGGGTATTGGCAACGACGCTACCTGCTACGGGTGGGGCATACGCGGTTTACGTACAAGAAGCATCGAGGTGCGCAACCTGGGCCTTATGCTGTGGGGCGACGACGGTCTAGCTTTTGAAACCGCCAACTACAATATATGGATTCACCACAACGACATTTTCTATGGTGCCGAGGGTAGCGACGCCGACCAGGTAAAGGGCGACGGCTCGATGGACCTGAAGAACGACTCGAAGTACATGACCATCTCGTACAACCACTTCTTCGACTCGGGCAAGATGTCGCTTTGCGGCATGAAGAGCGAGACAGGGCCTAACTATATCAGCTACGACCACAACTGGTTCGACCACTCCGACTCCCGCCATCCACGCATACGTACCATGAGTGTGCACGTTTGGAACAACTACTACGACGGCGTTTCGAAGTACGGTGTGGGGGTGACTTATGGGGCCAGTGCCTTTGTCGAGGCAAACTACTTCCGCAACTGCGACAAGCCTATGCTGAGTTCGAAACAAGGAACCGACGCGTTAGGCGATGGTAGTTTCTCGGGGGAGAATGGCGGCATCATCAAGTCGTACAACAACGTGTTTGCCGAAAAGTCGGGCAAATTCAGCTACATCACCTACCAGACCAACAAAACCTCGTTCGACGCTTACGAGGCCGCTTCACGCAACGAGCAAGTGCCCGGCAGCATAAAAACAGTGGCCGGCGGCACCCCTTACGACAATTTCGACACCAACAACAGCCTGATGTACGTTTACACGGCAGACGATCCGGCCAATGTTCCGGCTATTGTAACCGCCAATGCCGGACGTTTAGACGGTGGCGACTTGAAGTGGAAGTTCAACAATTCGACCGACGATGCCAGCTACAGTATCAACACCCAACTAAAGAACGCCATTAACGGGTATACTTCCAAACTGGTGTCGGTGCTGGGTGAGTAAGCGCCGCCACACAGGGCAAACGTAAAATGATTACGGGCAGAAACCGCTTTTTTTTTGCAGGTTTCTGCCCGTTTTCGTTATAGATATCCGTTTGTTTCCGTTAATGCGAGGCGGTCTTCAAATAACACCATAAGCCTTCAGCGCATTCCAAACGCCGTCTTCGTCGATGTGTGTGGTGGTATAGTCGGCAACCGCCTTCACATGGTTGCCGGCATTGCCCATAGCCACGCCCACACCCGCCTTCTTGATTATAGGGATGTCGTTGCCACCGTCACCAAAGGCCATCGTTTCTGCGATCTGCAGTCCCAAGTGCTTCGCCATTTTTTCCAGGCCCAGCGCCTTGTCTATTCCGTTGGCCGTAACATCAACAAACTCCTGATGCCATCTGCCACAGGTGCATCCGGCAAGCGGAGCCACAATCTGGCGCTCCTGTTCAGGGGTAAAGAAGGGGGTTAGCTGTATAACCCCTTCAGACAACACCTCATCGAGGGGACTAAGGGCATCGAGGGTGGTTATTCTCAGTAGTTTCCGGAAGACGTAGTCAAACTGCTCGTTTTCATTCACTACCGAAATGCTTTTCTTGCCCACCACAATGCAGGCCACCCCCAGCTGGCGCGAGTGCTCCACAATATGCAGCACATCGGGCTTCCCGATTTCCTCGCAGTTGATAACCGTGTCGCCAATATAGCAGTAGGCTCCGTTGGTGGTAACGTAACCGTCGATGTAGGGAGTCAGTTGGTCGAGGTTGCAGATAATGGGCTTCGGCCGGCCCGTCGAGATAAACACCTTGACTCCGTTCTCTTTGGCTTTCCTTATTCCTTCGATGGTCGATTCTGGCACTTTATGCGTGTTGAAGCTGATGAGGGTGCCGTCTATGTCAAAAAAGAGCGCTTTTATCATATTACCCGTATGTTTGGTTCTGCAAAGTTAGCGCATCTGTGCGGTAATAAAAATAATTGGAGCGAGTACTAAATTTAAGTAATTTTGAATTCCATTTAAAGATTTGGAAATGACCGCCATAAAAATCGAACATTTATACAAGACCTATAGGGGAACCGACAAGCCCGCTGTCGACGACCTGTCGCTGAAGGTAGACGATGGGGAGTTTTTCGGCTTACTGGGGGCCAACGGGGCCGGTAAAACAACCACACTGAGCATTTTGTGCGGACTGCGGCACTATACACAGGGCAGGGTTGAAGTGGCAGGCAAAGATGTTGCCCGGCAAATGGACGCCATACGCCCGCTTATTGGTGTAGTACCACAAGAATACGCCCTCTATCCCGAACTGACCGCAGCCGAAAACCTGAAGGTCTTTGGCGGCATTTACGGCATTGGGAAATCGGACTTGAAACAACGGATCGACGAACTGGCGGAAACACTGGATGTGGCTGACCAGATGAACCAACGCATCGGTCACCTGTCGGGCGGACAAAAACGACGCTTCAACCTGATGGCCGGCCTGCTGCACCAACCCAAAATACTTTTCCTCGACGAGCCTACTGTCGGCATCGATGTCAAATCGCAGCAAACTATTATCGACTACCTGCGCCAACTCCACCAGCAGGGAACCACCATCATCTACACTTCGCACCTGATGCAGGAGGCCGAGAGCCTCTGCACGCGTGTGGCTATTATGAACCAGGGCAGGCTGGTTGCGGCCGGCGCTCCATGCCAGTTGCTGGAACAACACCAGGCAACTTCGCTCCACGACCTATGTCTTACCCTTATCAGTTAATGTATGCGCAAACTTCTGACCCTTGTCTACAAAGACTTCCTGATACTTGTCCGCGATAAAGCCGGACTAGCTCTACTCTACCTAATGCCACTAGCACTGGTGGCCCTTATGGCCTACCTGCAAAACGATACCTTCAAGGCTATTCTCGACAACAAAATGGCGCTGGTGGTGCTTGACCAAGACCACGACAATGTGGGCGCCTCGGTGGTCGAGAGTCTGGAACAGTCTGGACTGTTTACCATAACCCAGGCCGACTCGACGGCGACCCCCGAAACGGTGGAGTCTGACGTGGCAAAAGGCTACTTCCAACTGGGTATCGTTATTCCGGCTTCAACCACCGACAACATCCGCAACGGTATTGGCAAAAGTGTACAGTACACCTTTTCGCCAGAAGGCGAACAACCCAAGGCGCAGACCGTACACCTTACCATTTTTGTGGACCCCACCACTAAAAACTCGTTTCTGGCGTCGCTGACCAGCACCATGCGCGAACAGATGGCCAGTGTGCAGACCCAGATTTTACTGAAGGAAGTCAGCCAGCAGATACAGGCTATGTCGCCTATGCCGATTGGCGACGTGGTACTTCCCGAAAAACTGATTGAGCTTGACGAGCGCACCGCACGCATGGACGCTTCGCGCCTGATACCCAACGCCGTACAACACAACGTGCCGGCATGGGGTATGTTTGCCGTGTTCTTTATTGTCGTTTCTCTGGCAAGCAATATTATACGTGAACGCGAAGAAGGCAGTTACACCCGCCTGCGCACCATGCCTATGCCCTACAGCTACTACCTGTTCAGCAAGGTGATAGTGTACCTGGTCATCTGCATGACGCAGATAGCGCTAATGGGACTGATGGGTAAGGTGGTGCTGCCTATGCTGGGACTGCCGTCCCTTTCGTTCGGAAACAGCTGGATTGGGCTGCTTGCTGTCAGCCTCAGCGCCTCGCTGGCCGCCATCGGCTACGGAATTGCGATAGGCCAGGTGGCAAAAACCGCACAACAAGCCTCTATATTCGGCTCTATTTCAGTGGTTATCTTGTCGGCACTAGGCGGTATATGGATTCCAATGTTCGTTATGCCACACGCTATGCAGATTGTCTGCCGACTGTCGCCTCTGAACTGGGGACTGACCGGCTACTACAACCTGTTGCTGCGCGGAGGCGGCTTGACCAGTGTTCTGCCCCAGTGCGCCACTCTGCTACTGTTTGCTGGTGTCTGCGTAGCATCGGCCATTGCATACGACAAGTGGAAAAGGGAAGACATTTAACCTGCGCACATACCCCCTATTCAGCGTGTTCCTTCGTCTACAGGCGGAGGAACACGCTGTTTTTTTAACACCATTCTCAAACACTGCCTTAAAACCATGTCTTAAAACACTAGCCGAATATAGGCCATTTTGGCACGCTTTGGCACACCGTTTGCAAAAGTATGTTCAGAAGGAGGTTCCTAAATCGAACACTCTTCTTAAATAATTGTTTTACGCTTTAAAAGATTACGCATATGAAAACCGCAAATATTCTCTCAACGATAGGAATCGCCATCATGTTGATGGCAAGTTCAATAACAGCAAGCGCAAAGAGCCACAAACCGGCTCCACCGCCAGCTCACCGCATCGAGGCCGCGCCGGTTCACCACCACCATCACGACGCACCCGTTGCCAAACCTGGTGACCCGCTGCACCACAAAGGCCACCACGGCCCACACCATGCAGCACCTGCGCCACACCACTGCAAATGTGCGCATTGCTGCAAACACCATCACCACGGTGCGCACCACAAACCAATGGCCTGTGCCCACAAACACGGCCACAAACACCACTAAGGTCTGTAAGCCTATTTTTTAGTTATCATAATGTTTTTTCGGGCCCCGGAAGTCGGTAGACTTTTGGGGCTTTTTCTACATATAACAACAAAGGCTGTCGGAATAAGTCTTCCAACAGCCTTTGCACGTATATTTTTTAACTTTACGAGTTCTTCTCCTTGAAAACCAGCGCATACATACGCATTTGTTTAATCATGGCAAGCATACCGTTGCTACGGGTAGGCGAAAGGTGTTCTTTCAGCCCTATTTTCTCTATGAAGTCGAGTTTCGCCTCCAAAATAGCGTCAGGAGTCTCGCCAGAAAGCACATCTACCAGCATACTGATGATGCCACCAACAATTTCGGTATTGCTTTCACCCTCGTAGTAAACCTTACCATCGCGGTATTCGGCATGCACCCACACCTTGCTCTGGCAGCCCTCGATCAGGTACTGGTCGGTTTTGTATTGGGCGTCTATTCCCTTGTTGGCATTGCCCTTGTCTATAATGAGCTCGTATTTGTCTAGCCAGTCGGTCAGGAACTCGAACTCAGCGATTATCTCGTCTTCCTTTTCTTGAATAGTCATATTGCGGTTTGTATTTATTGTCTGTGAAACAGCTTTACAATGCGTTTAACGCCGGCCACCAGTTGGTCGACCTCTTCCCTAGTGTTATACATGGCAAACGACGCGCGAACCATACCCTCTACGCCAAACGCATCCATAACAGGTTGCGCGCAGTGGTGGCCGGTGCGTACGGCAATTCCCAGTTTGTCGAGAATAGTCCCCATATCGTAAGGGTGTATGCCGTCGACAAGGAACGAAACCACACTGCTCTTGTGGGCACTCTCGCCGTAGATGCGCACACCCGGTATTTCCTTCAACTGGCTGGTCGCATACTGCAACAAGTCGGCCTCGTGCGCGGCTATATTCTCAATACCCACCTTCTGCACATAGCGCAAGGCTTCGGCAAGGGCGGTAGATCCGATAAAGTCGGGAGTTCCGGCCTCGAACTTGAACGGAAGGTCGGCATACGTGGTTTTGGCAAAAGTTACCCGGTCTATCATATCACCACCACCCTGGTAAGGCGGCAGCTGGTTCAGCCACTCCTCTTTGCCATAAAGCACACCTATACCGGTCGGACCGTATATTTTGTGACCCGAGAAAGCGTAGAAGTCAGCATCGAGATCCTGCACGTCTACTTTTGTGTGCGGCACACCCTGCGCACCGTCCACCAGTACCGGAATGTTGTGCGCATGCGCAATAGCTATAATCTGCTTGACGGGGTTCACCGAACCCAGCGTGTTGGAGACATGGGCGACAGACACCATTTTTGTCCTTTCGTTAATCAATCCCTCCAACTGGTCAACCAACAAAGTGCCGTCTTCGGCAAACGGAATAGGGCGGACCTCCACACCCGGCAGCAGCTGCCAAGGCACAATGTTGCTGTGGTGCTCCATTTGGCTGACAATAACCTCGTCGCCAGGCTGTAACTTCAACCGTCCGAAGCTACTTGCCACTAGATTAATACTTTCTGTGGTTCCCCTGGTAAAGATAACCTCGTGAGAATGGCGCGCATTTATAAATTTTCGCACCTCTTCGCGTGCCGCCTCATGGGCTTCGGTAGCCACTTGGCTTAAAAAGTGCACGCCACGGTGCACATTGGCATTCTCCTTATAGTAGTTTGCGGCAATCTTCTCTACCACGCATTTGGGTTTCTGGGTGGTAGCCGCATTGTCGAGGTAAACGAGCGGCCGCTCATACACCTGGGTCTGCAGTATGGGGAAATCTTGCCTGATGGCATTCACGTCAATCGTCATCTTTAATTCTGTTTTTTATAGTGCAAAGTTAATTTATTTTGGAGTGATTTTCATAACAATGCCTTCCGACAACAGAAAAAAAACGGGGTATCGGAATGCCGGTGTGGCACGCCGATACCCCTCGCTTTTATGGGTTGGCTTATGTTTTACATATCGTCGCCGCTTTCCTTCATTGCCTGGCGAATCTTATCCTCAACCTCGGCGGCAACTTCTGGGTGTTCTTTCATATACTGCTTGGCAGCATCACGGCCCTGTGCAATCTTGTCCTCACCGTAGCTGTACCACGAACCGCTCTTCTTCAAGATGCCGAAATCTACACCATAGTCAACAATCTCGCTGGTGCGTGAAATACCCTCACCAAACATAATGTCGAACTCTGCTTTTCTGAACGGGGGTGCCACCTTGTTCTTCACCACCTTCACACGGGTCTGGTTTCCGATTACTGTATCGCCGTCCTTGATAGGAGAAACACGGCGGATATCGAGTCGCACCGATGCGTAGAATTTCAGCGCGTTACCACCAGTAGTGGTTTCAGGGTTACCGAACATCACGCCAATCTTTTCACGCAACTGGTTGATGAAGATGCAGGTGGTGTTGGTCTTGTTGATGGTGGCGGTAACCTTGCGGAGGGCCTGGCTCATCAGACGAGCCTGCAAACCCACCTTGTTGTCACCCATGTCGCCTTCAATCTCGGCCTTAGGGGTCAGAGCAGCAACAGAGTCGATAACGATAATGTCGACGGCAGACGAGCGGATCAGCTGGTCGGCAATTTCCAATGCCTGTTCACCGCTGTCGGGCTGCGAAATAAGCAGGTTTTCAACATCGACACCCAACTTGGCCGCATAGAAACGGTCGAAAGCGTGCTCGGCGTCTATTATGGCGGCTATGCCACCCTGTTTCTGGGCCTCGGCTATAGCATGGATGGCCAGAGTGGTCTTACCGGAAGATTCCGGACCGAAAATCTCGATGATACGGCCCTTAGGCAGTCCGCCAACACCAAGCGCGTGGTCGAGACCGATGGAGCCGGTTGAAATGACAGGGATGTCCTCTATCTTTTCATCGCCCATACGCATTATGGTCCCTTTGCCAAGGTCTTTCTCTATTTTCTGCATTGCCAACTGCAACGCTTTCAGCTTGTCGGCCGATGGTTGCGGACGCTGTGGAGCGGCAGCCTCAGCTGTTTTCGACGCTTTTTTCGCTTTTGGCGCAGGGGCTTCGCCCAATTCTTCAGGAGTTGGCTCCTCGAAGTTCAACGCTCCTTCTTCTAGTTCCTCTGTCATTGTTATCTCGTTTAAATTTTTTTCCATTTTGTAAATTCAAATATAATTAGAAATTGTGATGTAGGCAACTGCTACCTTATCTGTTTACAATGCAAATTTATAAATGCACTTTGACAGATAGTGACAATATGAAAATATTTTTCAAGAATTTTCAGGTTTGTGCCACACATTTCCCTTGCGGGTTTATCCAACGGATAGTACTAAAAAAGTGTATCTTTGCAACAAAAGAACAGACCACGCTTATGGACGTTAAAATAGAAGAAGGCTGGAAGGAAGTTCTAGCCGATGAATTCGACAAACCCTATTTCAGTATTCTTACCTCGTTTGTGCGTAAAGAATACCAGACGGCTACCTGCTATCCGCCGGCTAAACTTATATTCAACGCTTTCAATTTGTGTCCGTTCAACGACGTAAAGGTGGTGCTCTTAGGCCAGGACCCCTACCACGAACCCGGCCAGGCCGAAGGTTTGTGCTTTTCGGTGGCACCCGGCATTGCTATGCCACCCTCTCTCGTTAACATCTTCAAAGAAATAAACACCGACCTGGGACTTCCTTTTCCTGCCGATGGCAGTCTGAAACGATGGGCCAGCCAAGGGGTGTTCCTACTCAACGCTACCCTTACCGTTAGGGCGCACGAGGCCGGCTCACACCAGCGCAAGGGCTGGGAGGAGTTTACCGACAGAGTGGTGAAAGAACTCAGCGACCGTCACCAGGGTCTCGTCTTCATTCTTTGGGGCGGATTCGCCAAAAAGAAGGGGGCCGTTATCGACCGGAAGAAACACTTGGTGCTCGAGGCGACACACCCGTCGCCACTATCGGCGAACCGGGGCGGCTTCTTCGGCTGCAAGCACTTCAGCAAAGCGAACGCCTATTTGGTTCAGAACGGAAAAACCCCTATCGAATGGTAAGACTGGCTGTGCGTTGTTGGATTGGCTGTATCGTTGCCCTCGGCTTATGGGGTTGCAACCTGCCACAGCCCTCGGCTGTATTGCTCAACGATTTCGGAGAGAACGAAATTGCCAATGCTACGGGCTTTACCCTGCAGCGTAAAAACGGTATAGTGCGCATTGCCGTGAAGGGTGACTCGACCAATTCGCTTGCCACTTACTACCTCGTCCGCGACACGGCAGTTGCCGTACCTGCCGACGGCAAGAAAGTGCTGGTACCCATCAAACGGATGGTTACAACCAGCACCACCCACTACGAACCCATTATACTACTCAACGAACTGCCAAGCCTGGTCGGCACCTGTAACCCGGAAAGGACCTACAACCCCATCATCTGTTCTGCTTTAGCCAAAAAGCAGATAAAAGGCCTGGGTGACAGTTTCACCATCAACCGCGAGCAATTGCTTGAACTGGCACCCGACGCCGTCTTAGCCAGCCGCTATGCGGCCGCCGACCCGCTTATTGACGCACTGGAACAGGCGGGCTTTCTCATCCTCTTCAACCAAGAATGGCAAGAATCTACACTACTGGGACGCGCCGAGTGGCTGAAATTTATAGCCGCCTTCTACGATAAACTGCCAATGGCCGACAGCATATATGCCTCTATTGCGGCAAATTTCCACCAACTGCAGTCGAGCGTGGCTGATCTACCCGAAAAACCCAAAGTGATGTCGGGCTGCGGATTTCACGGCACCTGGTACGTGCCGGGTGGCAGAAGCTATATGGCCGACCTCTACCTGAGTGCCGGAGCCAGCTATGCCTACAGCAGCGACACACACACCGGAAGCCTTCCGCTGAACCTGGAAACCCTGCTTTCTGACTTTTCCGACGCCGATTACTGGTTCGGTGCACAAGAAAACACTATTAACGAAGTATTAGCGGTGGAACCGCGCGTTGCCGCCATAAAGGCGGTGAAAAACCGGCTCGTTTACAACTACAACAGACGGAGTGGCAAAAACGGAAGTACGGATTTCTGGGAAGGGGCCGTTTCACACCCCGACTGGCTGCTGGCCGACGTTATTGCTGTTCTGCACCCCGACATGCTGCCCAACCACCAGTTTGTCTACCTGCAGCAGGTTACACACTAACCAGCCTATTAACTAAGGTATATCGACTGTTTTGTAACAACTTTCTAGGATAAAAACACAAGAAAATACCTTCAGCTGTCGTTTTGTTCACATCTGCTTACTTTTGTGCCAGTTCTGCTCTTTTATCGCGTTTACATCCCCTCTAACTTTGTACCAACATTAAAGGTTAAACCAAAACTAATGATATTCTTATAAATTAATTATTTTATCTATGGAACTTAAACAATTAGCAACCATCTGTCTGCTTGGCGTTTCTGTTTTGGCGAATGCGGAACGGGCCTATATGACGGTTGAATTAAACTCGGGAAGCAAATACAACTTCCTGCTAGCCGATAAACCAGTGCTGACCTACAAGAATATGGAATTGGTGGTGAACGGCGAGGCCGCTACATCGTACGCTATCGACAATGTGAAAAAATATTACTTCACCGACTCCGAAACAACCGGCTCGGAACTGCTTGGAGGTAATCTGCCCACATTCAACATTACCGACTCGAAAGTAGACGTCACAAACGCGACATCCTCGCAAAAGGTGAGTCTGCTTGCGGCAAACGGCATCGTACTTGAAACCGCAGTTGCCAACGAGGGCGGAAACGCAACCCTGACCCTTCCACAGGCAAAAGGCATCTATGTGCTGGTTGTTGGCAACCAGTCTTTTAAAATCGTTCGTAAATAATCAAAAAACAAATCAGACAATTATGAAAAAGAATTTTTTATCAGCTATCATTTTTGCAACAGCAGCAACTGCGGCTAACGCCACTACCTATATGAACGTTGAACAGGAAGGTGGGCAAGTATCAAGTTTCGATGTGGAAAAGGTTATACAGGTAACGTATGGTGATGCCGAAAACACCGATGTGTGCGTATCTTCTTCCGAAGTTGAGGAACTGAAGAAACAGTACGAGAAAAAGATTGAAAACCTGCAATCGACCATCGAGGAACTTCAGTCGAATAACCAGTTCGACGTTATCCTCTACAACAATGTCGAATATGTGGACCTGGGGCTGGAAAGCGGACTGATGTGGGCGACGGCCAACCTGGGCGCACAGAAGCCTGAAGAGTTCGGCTCGTTCTTTATGTGGGGCGAACTCGACTCGAAAGGTAACGACAAGTCGGCATATAGCGCTAACAACTATTCGCTCTACGACGCAGCCAACAAAAAATATCTTAAATACGATGCCGAGACTTCTAAACTGACGCTTCGCGACGATGCTGCCAGTGCCAATCTGGGCGGGTATTGGAGGATGCCTACTGCCGAAGACTGCAAAGAACTGATTGACGCTTGTACCTGGCAATTGGTCGACAGCCCCAACGGTGAATACAAGATGGCTGTCGGCACCAGCAAAGCCAACGGTAAAACCATCACCTTCCCATGCGCAGGTAAGCTGATTAGCGTTCAGGGCGCTGCTCTGTACACTGGCGCTTACGGTCTATATTGGACTTCAGAACTTGATGTCGATTCTTCGGCATGGATACTCGACCTCGGTACACACAATCTCAGCACTCCAAGTAAAAAACCCTCTATAACCAGACAGACACGATACGAGGGTGCTACTATACGTGCCGTCTGCCCTTCTAAATAATACTTCGACTTTTATTTGACCAATTAATTAAAAGAGGACGTCTCTACGGCGCCCTCTTTTTTATCACCCACAAAAATAGCGGGCACGGAGAATGGCGTTACCCATTTCCCCGTGCCCGCCGGTGTATTGTGCCGCCCGGAGGGGCGGAAGGTGTTTACTTGTTCGTCAGCGTGAAGTGGCCGGTGAAGTACTTGTAGAGCTCTGGCACATATATCTCGTACCAGTAGTCGTCCGAGCGAACCTTCTTGCCGTTGTAGGTGCCGT
>DETD01000003.1 GCA_002362105.1 Bacteroidales bacterium UBA3297 | reverse complement strand
GTCCCACTCTGTACTCTTCCGACTCTCGGCATAAATGAATTAACGATTCTTGCTCCCATATTATTAACGGCTTATATCGACATTTATTGCGGGAGGAATCAAAAACCTGTCCCTCCGATTCATCCGTCCCCGTGATTTCTGAATGGTTCACTTTTTCCTTCTGTTCTTCCACTCTTTCTTATACTTTTTCCATTCTTTTTTGTTTTCCCACAGCCAGCGCTTTTTCAGTTTCAAACGAGTGTCAGGCGGTGGAAGTTCTGTACTTGCAGGTATGAATTTTAATGTATCGTTAAACTGTATTGTGTTAGGGCTATCAATTTCTTGCATTCCACACCAAAGGAGGGTATCCCGATTTACAATAACAAATTTTAGTTTATACATATAAAGAATAAAATAGAAATAAAAATGTTTTGAAAAATAAAAGCCATTTTCAAAATACAAGTGGGCATAGATTGTGTCACCTTTAATCTCATAAATACCATCAGCACCAAAATCCCACCTATTAATGTTCGTGTTGTAATAACTACCAGGTGGCCATATTCCACCGCCATAGTTTGTAGTGTCACCAGGTATTCTGTTATTTAGAACCAGTGTTCCATCATTGTAAAAGATGAAAGACTCATGTATAGAGTTCTTACCATATCCCTTATAATAGCCATGGTTTTCTATCTTTTCATTAACACCTATGTCCTTCCCCTTAAATTTTATGTATGACAGCGATTTGGCACTTTTAGAGTATGAATGCGAAAAAGAAAAAAACAATAGTAACAAAGTAATTGCTTTCAAACTTGTACAACAATACTTAGATCTTTTAATTTTTTCCATAACTTGTTAATTTTAATTGTTCCACAATGTATAAGGATTATAATACCCATAGTAAGAAAACGGGCCATTATAGTAAAACATGGGGGACAGGTTTCAGACAATGCTAATACCCTTCATCTGCGCCTTGCTTCGTTCTTGAAGGACAATGGGCATTCCTGATATGACAACTGTCTTCATATTATCAGTTTTGCTTCATTTTAACCAGCATTAAAACGATGCAAAAATAATAAAAATAATCGCATCAAACAAGTTTTAAACGATATTTTTGCTGAAAAGGAGTCGATTTCTTTTTAGACAGCCTAAAATGACGGATTTTGAACGGCTTTCCGCGGAGTTCATTCTCCTCGAAGGTTGACTAACGTCGAGCTAAACCTTCTCTCGTTCGAAAAAACCTCCCCTTGCAACTCCACATTGAATTGCAAGGGGAAATAATCAGTGATGAAAAATCGTGTTCGTCTACCAGGCAATATTCATACCGAGATTGACACTGGCTCTTGAACTGAGCGGAATACCTTCCTTCGACTGTTTACCCAAAATGTGGTCCATGCCAACAAATAAGTTGAAGCCCTTGGGATGAATGTTAATCAGCCAACCAGCGCTGGCTCCGAATGAACCGAGGCCTAGTGACATGCCGCCGTCGAGCCAGCGAAGCGGTTTCCAGTTGGCACTCAGACGTCCCTCTGTCCATGAATAGTCGCCCTGGAAACGGGTGTTGCTCAGAAGGCCGAACGTCAACTTCCGATACATGGGGAGCGTATATTCTGCACCAAGATTGAGCGTGGTGCCGATTCCCGTTGTGCGACCGCCCTTGTCACCCTGGTCTTGCAGATTGGCAAAGTCGGCCAACTGGTCGCCGTAGGTGTCACTGGCCTCGCGTACACCACCATGACGGGTGATGTCTACATCGTGGAATCCGTCGAAGATAAACTCTTTCGTCGTGTTGCGGGCTTGCATGTCATTCTTCCAACTGATGAAGCCCAGGTCCAGCAGGGCGGCAGAGAATGACCAGTCGTCGTTCAGCTTGTAGGAAGCGCCGAGGTCAAAGGCAAGACCCCATCCGCCAATGCCTGCACCGTCAACATCCACGTTGTTGACATATTTATAGCTGCCTGGCTTCTGCTTGTATTCCTTCTCCTTCTGCTTGTAGGTGAATCCCTTCATGGATACGTCTGCCTGCGAATTGGCCGTGATGAGCCATCGGTTGGCGTCAACCAACTGAGCCTGCACGTTTTCCAGCTTGACGTCGGCGCGTCCGGCACCCAGCAGTACCTTGATCTTGGCACCTGCGCGCAACTGCTCGTTAATCTGACGCGAATGACCGAAGGCAATCTCTGCATACGCTATAGCTCCAGCACTGATGTCGCCAATGTTGTAGTTCCTGTTGCCCGTGTTCTTGGCAAACTCAAACAGTTCGTAGGGTATTGAAGCGCCGAAGCTTGCCTTCGCGTTGATCTCGATGGTGTTGTATCCGTTGAATCCCTTGAATCCGGCAGAGAGGATGGTAATACCCACATTGCCTATTACGCGGTTGTTGCCCTTGGCAAAGCCGTCGAGTGCGGTAGCCGCGTCGATATAGGGATTGAGGAATGAGGTCATTGTCTTATTGCCATAGGGGTTCGGGTTGTGCTTGACAAGGGCGTCATAACCGAAGTTACCCTGTGTGCGGACATTGATATTACCCAGGGCGGGCAGTGAAAAGTAGCTTTGTTCATTGCCAAAGGCTGGGTTCATCGTATGACGGTATTTGTAATCGTCAGTGAAATAGGCTGAGTTCAGTGACTGTGCCATAGTTGTGACCACCGTAAGCATCAAGGTGGCAACAAGTGTCAGTTTCTTTTGTTTCATCTTCTTTTGCTTTTAGGGGTTCGACATCAGTTTGCATCATAAATGAGTTTTCCTACCAGTTTGACGGTTACGTCCTTCAGCAGGAGCGTCTGGGTGGTCTTGTTAAGGGTAATGCCCTTTAAGGCTTCGCTGCTCTTGGCCTTCAACTTGATCGTTACGCCGTCCAGACGACTGATGTCGCCGCTGACCTTGAATTCAATGGGTGACTCTTTGGCGGCATCCTTGGTGCCGGCAACGTCTTTCTTGATGAGGTCGATGTTAACGACGTTAGCGCTCAGTTCCTGTCCGTTCACGTCCAGCGGCTTGATCTCCAGTTCCAGGTCGGCAGGAATTTTGTTGACTGCCGTTCCGGTCACATGGGCGTAGGCATTCTGCGCCAGTTGCAACTTGTCGATGTCCTTATGCCAGTCTCTTTGCGTCTCGGTATAGACGATGGTCGCCTTGTTGCCGAAGGCCAGAGGACATTCGAAGCGGTATTCGGGTGCCAGCGAGTAGTGATAGCCCAGTTTGACCGTTGCCGGTGTCTGTGCGGCTTTGGCCTCGTTTACCGTAAACTTGATTTTCATGGGTTCCTTCAGCTTCTCTATCAGTGCGGAAAGGTTCTCGACAATCATCGGCGTGTAGCCTGAGAGGGCTGTCGGTGCATGTCGGCAGATGACGACGCGCGTAACGCCCGGGTTGACACCGTCCGGCGATGCTGCTACCTGAATGGGCTCTAAT
>DETD01000022.1 GCA_002362105.1 Bacteroidales bacterium UBA3297 | reverse complement strand
AACCAATGTGTGGAGTATCGGAAAACGATAGAGTTCTTCATCAAAACCAAAGGACTGCACGGTTACTTTGAACGCAATGGTGGCAGTCTTGAAAAGGCTGTGGCCAATGCCAATCGGTCTGTGGAAGAGAAAATGAAGAGTGACAGGGATTATACCTACTCTGAGTTGGGAAGGTTGATTAAGAGACTGGAGAATTTGTAGATGCTATAAACATCACATGCAATATTTATAAAATTCAAAACAAATGGCAAGAGAAGATTTTTTTAATAAAATAAATTCCATAATTAGCGATTGGGAAAATACGGGTTTTACTTTCAATCCTAAGACGTATGTACCTGGTCTTGATGACACCAACTTAACTTATGGTAATGGTGAAGAGAAAAAGGGTATTGAAATTAACACTTGTGTCCTGTTTGTCGACATAAGAGACTCTGTCCAACTAACAAAAGACAAACAAATACGGACTATGGGCAAAATATATTCAGTTTTCACTCACTGCGTTTTACTTGCAGCGCAATATGAGGGAGGCAATGTAAGGAATATAATTGGAGATCGAGTAATGGTAGTCTTTCCACAAAAAGATTGCTTTCGTAAGGCTGTGTATTGTGCTATTACTATCAATCATATTACTTTCATGATAAATAAAAAATTTGATAATTTCGAGTTTAAATGTGGCATTGGGGTGGATTATGGAAAATTAAGCGTAATGAAAGTAGGTATTCAAAAGAGAGGGGCGGAAAATGATGACAACAAAGGACTTGTTTGGGTCGGTGATCCAGCAAACCTTGCCTCACGATTGACCGATTGTGCAAATAAAAAATTTACAGATACGTATTATTCCATCAAAGGAGAGTTTTATGAATTTAATCCATTCTATCATGCTTCATTACCTTCTAATTTGGGATTCAATAGACCTAGTGGGTATTATACGAAAACGAAGGAGTACACTGCTGAAAAATTTGCATCTGAGATTAAATTATCGCAAAATATACTTGAGTTATCCTCTTGTCGCAAGGTGTACTCAATTGAGAAGAAGGAACAAAAATGGAAGTACTCGAATATCCTTCTTTCCAATATTGTTTACCAGGAGTATGCTAGTGCCTGCCCCCGAAATAAAGATATTACAGAAAAATATTGGAAGAAAGAGTCACGTAAAATCAAAGATATTGATTATGACGTTTGGGGAGGAAATATTGTATGGGGTTTAAACAAATAAAAAAACGACAAAAAATGGAAGTGTTTAATATAATAT
This sequence comes from Bacteroidales bacterium UBA3297, assembly GCA_002362105.1. Classification (GTDB taxonomy): domain Bacteria; phylum Bacteroidota; class Bacteroidia; order Bacteroidales; family Paludibacteraceae; genus Physcocola. The sequence continues at coordinate 27,230 of DETD01000022.1, read as the reverse complement.
TTTTAGTCGCCTGCATTCTTCTTATAGGAGTAAAACTTTTAAAACATTGGTTACATAAGAAAGAAGAGAATAATCATCCTTTAAATGCAGAGGAAAATTATGCGGAACCAGGTGGTAACGCATCTGATGAAAAAAAAGAGGAACTTCAGCATACCTATGATACTGTAAATATGTGGACAAACAATTGCGATCAAAAAGCAGGTATATTGTTAGCTATAATAGGTATCATTATAACCATTTTGGTTTCAAGTGATTTTATGAAAATTCTAAGAGCTTATATTTTTAATCCTTTTATGGACTATTGGACAGGAAATTGTGACCTCGCATTTTCAATGAGCCGCTTCAATGTGTTTTTCCTTCTTTTGATATCTTCTATCATGCTAATAATGTCGTGCCACTATCTTTTTAAAACTATAACCGCAAATATAGACTATCAGAAGATGCGTGAGGATAATCCTGAATTGAAGAATAAATCGTACATATTCTTTGGAACTATTAGCAAAATGTCATATGAAGATTTCAAAAAGGACGATGTCAATTACTTGGAAGACCTCAAATCTCAAATCTATGTTAATTCAATTATTGCGTCGAATAAGTTTCTGAATTATAATAAAAGTTTATATTGGTTTAAATTTTTGCTTTGGGTATCTATACTGTTGTTTATATCTATTATGATAATGAGGTAACATATTTCTTTAGCAGGAATTGATAATCAAAATTCGGGCGGAAACTGATGAGACAATTCAGCTTCCGCCCGTAATAATAATCATATCGTCAAGATTTCTACCTTGTCACAATATCATACAATGACTTGTAGTCCTTGGCAACGTCGTAGATATAGCCGTTGTCGCTGATTGCCTTGAAGTGACGACGAGCACATTCTATCTTGCTTTCCTCAGAGCCACGTAGCTGAGAGCCCTGAAGGTCATTGCCTTTGGACTCTGCCACAAAATAGACGTGCTTGACACTTCCTTCTCGGAAGGCTACAGCCCAGTCGGGATTGTAGTGTCCCACTGGCGTATTGATATAGAAGCCGTTTGGCAACTTGGTATAGACCACCACGTCATCTTCGTGCTCCAGCGATTCGGCGAAGTTCTTCTCCGTCCCCATGCTGTCGAGTACCACGAGGTCGTAGAGTGATTTGGTGGATTCGATAGCGTTGATGCCCAACTTGCCGCGAAGCATATTCTCCGTAAAGATGTCTGTCGAGAACTTGTCATTCAGCTTCTCATATTTGATGCATTGTATAACGGCAAGCGCCTTGCAGTCATTGATAATCAAACCAGCCTTGATGATGAACTCTTCTGGATTCAATTTGAACAGGTGGAAGGTTGTAGGCTTAATGCCTTTCAGAATCTCAACTATCGTCTTACGAGTCAAGCCTGTAGCCGTTACCAGTTTGCCAATAAGGTCGTATGTTACTCCCTTGCCAATAGCCTCTGTTACATGGATGGTGCGAGTATTCCCCTGTGTCATGGCTACGCCTGCCTCCAACGATTCTTTATCACGCACGTTATCAAGAGAACCACCTTCTACCACTATGCGTATTTCCGTCACCTTCAGGTTGTCATCCAAAGCCTTGATGGACTTCTTTACAAGGTCAGACGTGTCGAAGTTCACTTGGTAATAAGTGCGCTGGTTAATGCGTTTCCATAGTTCTTGGAACTCTTTCTTGTCAAAGTTCTCCTTCTGGAAGTTTGCTGTTTTGGGCTTTCGTGGAAAAAACGGAGCATGCCCACCCACTCTAACGGGTGAAAAGGGACAGAAAATCGGTTGAAAAAGCCCCAAAAACGTCAAAAAAACGGAGCAAACCCGTTCATCCGGGAATTCGTATTGTGTTGTCCCAAAACCAAATACGCCAATAAAACGGAGCAAACCCGTTCGCTTTTTATCTGATTAACTTTGCGTAAAAATTATAATACGCAGAGGGTATGGAAGGAAAAACAAAAGACATGAGTCAGATAAAACAAATGCTGCTTCTAAAGAAGCAGGGAGTATCAAACAGAAAGATTGCCAAAGCGGTCGGCATAAACAAGGAGACAGTAAACAACTATATTTCAAAAGCGGTCAGCGACGAACTTGGGATTGAGGGCCTTTTGAAATTAGATGATCCGATCTTAGAGCGCCGGCTTAAGGGAGGCAATGCCGCTTACACAGACGAAAGGTTTGCGAAGTTCAAGGAACTTCTGCCTTATTTGCAGGAGGAACTCACGCGGAAGCATGTGACACTCAAACTCTTATGGGAAGAATATATACGTGAAAACCCAGAAGGCTACAGCCTCACCCAGTTCAGATACCACTACCGCCAAAATGCGGTTGCCACGAAACAGCCACCGTCAACAGTCCTATGTCGGAGGAGAGAATATCTACTTCGACTATGCGGGCAACACGCTGAGCTATATAGACCTAGAGACGGGAGAGGAGGTAAGAGTCCAAACGTTCGTGGCCAGCCTGCCCGCCAGCGACTACGGCTACGCCATATGCGTTCCATCCCAAAAGACCGAAGACTTCGTCTACGCCATCACCATGTGCTTAAAGAGCATAGGTGGAGTACCTAAGATATGGGTGCCTGACAACCTTAAGGCAGCTGTCGTGAAGACAGACAAGTACGAGCCCACCCTGAACATGGTCATGGAGGACCTTGCCAACCATTATGGCGCAGTCGTGATACCAGCCCGTCTCCTGCACCCAACACAAGTTCTTCAACAAACTGGCACATACTTGACGACTTCGATATAAGGTCCTTAGACGGTCAACAACTACTTGATCTTATGGAGATAATAGAGGACCATCACGGAAAAAATCAACAATAATCATAAGTCAGCTGCCCGTCTCCAACTGGTATGACGTGTTACAGGGCAACACCACCGCTGCTGATGCGATTTTAGACCGGTTGGTTCATACAATCCGATGCATCCATATTGTTATAGTTGATCATTTCTTTTAGGTCATCAGGAAATGAGCCTGTAAGCCACAAATCATCATACGAGAATGTAACATTCGTTTCTCCTTTTTTATACGAAAATGAGCCATCACCTTCAGTTGATAAGAAATCAAAAGGTTGTAATGTTTTTCCAAACAATTCTCCTGTTCGATTCCCTTTGGAGTCTACAACATATATATTACAATCTTTGTCATTATATGCATTAATTACAGTATAGGATCCATCGCCATTATCTGTAATGTCTGTACTTCTCCCATCCAGGTCCACCAACTTCACTGGGTTCCCCGCACATTAGTTATACGGGCTCATGCCCGGATACTTGCCTTGCAATGGGTCAGTGCTTAACCACAGGGCAATAGAAGGATTTAGGTAGCGTGCCCCATAATAGTACAACCCCGTTTCTTCGTCGAGTTCCTTGGCGATGAAGAGGTATAACGAAGTCCAACTGCCATTGCGCTCTTCCACAAAAAAATCGCCGTACGGAATGTACACCAGATTCTGGGTGATGTGTCCGTCAAGATTTTTTCGACTGGTTAGTCTCCCTATAGTGTGCTCAGTTGTTACACACCAGTGTGTATGAACGGAAAGGGGAGAACTCTAGTTCCCTTCACAGTGTGAATGGTATTGATAATTAATTTATTAGATATATTTTACTAGACAATAGTATAATCTTTTGCCTGAATAATTAAAATTAATACTTTTTTTGTTTCATGGCAAAGCTGGCAAATCCTTTCCGTGACTATAATCTGAATTTTTTTGAATATTTGAAGTGTTCTTTTAATATTGTGAACGACAGGGGCTTCGACGGCGACGAGTACTACCACCAGTTCCAGTTGGCCGAGAAGGGCAATCCAGACCGCATCATAGAAGGTATAGAGCTGGTGTTTATCGAGTTGAAAAAGTTCAGGCCGCAGTCGTTTTCGGACACAGTATGAAACGCCTGTGGCTTCACTTCCTGACCGAAATCAACGAGAAAACGCAAAAGGCACCACAAGTTTATTACGTCGTTAATAGCCTCCTTCGTTGTATTTGAATCACCTGAGATTTCTACTATCAAAGTGCCTACTTTAACGTCCAAGGGCGGCCAGGTCGTTGTGTAGAATGTTACCTGTTATCTCTTAATCTCTTCTTCATATCTTTCCAATCAATACCTTTGAGTAGATTAGGAATGTAAGGGTATACGTTGGAATGATAACCGAAACGAGGCTCCTTCAATTCCGCTATCGCATCGTCGGGCGACCATCCTTGCTCCAAAATACGGTATGCGGCAACGATGGTTCCTGTGCGGTCAGAACCATGCATACAGTGAACTAAAACGGGTTTGGGCGCTCTCTTTATAATTCGTAGGCACTCTTCAATATCTTTTTCTGTAATGTTTCCTGCCGACATTTTATGTGCGAATAGGTTAAGATCCAGTCCTTCTGCATCATCGTTATCGGTATGGTATTTTCGTAGGTTGACCACACTTTTAATACCCATATTTTTTAGGTTCACAAACCCTTTTCTGGTAGGTTGCTCCGAACGATATAAATCTTTGCTTACAAGATATAGGTTCCCCACCTCAGCGTCGTCAATTTTCTGTGCTTTAGGCGCAGTGGCAAGTTCCCTTCTTTCTTGGCGCATTGTGTCGTCCAAGTCCATCGCAATAGTGTTGCATGTAAGGGAAATTAGAAGAACCGTTATGTAAAAAGGTCTTGACATTTTCTTGATTGGTACTTTTTCAATAAATAAACGGGCAGACCCTTAGTAGAGTCTGCCCGTTCTTATTTTTATGTTAATCTAATTAACGAACAACCAACTTAGAAACGTTAGTTGCACCGTTAGTAGTAACCTTTACAGCGTAAACACCAGACTTGAGGTTAGCCTTTACTTCCTCGCCACCGTTAACAGTAGTAGAGTAAACAGTGTTGCCAACGAGGTCGTAAACAACTACATCGGCCTTGCCCTCTGCCTCTACGGTGAAGTTACCGTCTACAGATGGGTTAGGATAGATGCTTGCAACAGCTTCTGCCTCAACTTCTTCTACACCAGCGTGGTCTTCAGGAATGAACTTGATTTGGCTAAGACCTGCACATTCGGTCATGAATGCGATTGACAATACCTGCTTGCCAGCTTTAGGGAAGTAGATACCATAGTTAGCAGCTTCTTCCTTCTTACCATCGTACTTAGAGTAGAACTTGGTCTCACCCCAGTCACTATAACCGCCATCGTTCTGTGGAGTACCGTTAATTTTCAAACGAATAGCACCAATTTTTGTATTTTCTTTATCGTTCAAATCACGGATAGCATTTTGGCCATCAACAGAAATTGCAATAACGTTTTCAGACTTGTGGGCGTTAGCAAGAGGAACCATCTCGTAATAACCAGGTTCTTCTACATCTACAGTATATTTTACCCATTCACCTTCTACAATGTAACCAATGTTGCAGTAAGTGTGGTCATCGTCTACATAAGCAACGTCGACACAATCGTCAGAACGGAAGTTCTTATCCATCTTGCCTTCACCAATTGAAGCCTGACACATGTTGAACTGGTCCCACAACCACTGTGCGTCGAATTCGTGATAAGCTACACCCTCTCCACCTTCGTCATACAACTCTGGGTTGAGAATAGAAACACCAGAACGGGTGATTTTCTGAGCCTCGCCCTTGTATGGGGTTGAAGCTTTAGGCATAGAGGTAACGTCGCCTTTACGCAACTGCTGTACAATGTATTTACCTGAGTTGCTCAAATTGCCTTCGTTATAGTTGTTAGCGCTATTCAGAGATTTTGACTCACCACCTTCGGTAGAGAAACTCCAGTTACACCAGCTGATTATCTGGTTACCCAGATTCGCACCGTTACAAGCGTTCATCAACAAATCTGACTCGTCCTTGCACATACCCTGCTGTCCCTTGTGCTCAGTTGTACCCCACTCGGTAACGAAGAGCGGAATGTTACCGGCTGCAGCCTGGAAACCGCCCAAATATACTTCGTGTGAGCATGCGTAATAGTGGAATGTGTACATCACGTTCAAACCATAGGTGTCTTCAAGCGGATATTCCATTGGGAAAACAACAGCCTGGTCCCACTGTGGGGTACCTACAATAACCACTGCATCTGGATCAACTTCTGCGATAGCAGGGAGGATTTCATCTGCATAATCGCGGATGTCTTCCCAAATATATGGGCGGTAGATGTTTCCCTCGGTGTCTTCATTAGGCTCGTTACATATTTCCCAAAGCACGTGCTTATAGTCCTTGTCTTTCGCATACTGCACCATTCTCTGGAAGAAGCCCTTAGGGTTATACTGTTCGTATTGTGTAGGGAGACCCGGATTTAGGATGTGCCAGTCTACCAAGCAGTACATACCCAGTTCGGCAGTCCAGTCCATACAGTTCTTAACCCACTCGTCGTTCACGCTACCACCTTCGGTGATATACATGGCAATACGCGCGATGTTCGCACCAAACTTCTTCATACCCTCGAAGTCGCCCTTGTCATCGAAACAAGACCTACCACTCCACTGGTAGCCGTGTGTGCTCCAACCACGAAGTTGGACAGGATCTCCACTCTGTGAAGACAACTGGTTGCCCACCAACTTCAATTTTCCCCACTGTGCGACATAGTTGTTGTTCAAGCATGCCGACTCACTTGAATAATCGAGTGCGCTCACCTGCATAAAGGAAGCAAGTGCCAACGCAGAAAGTAAAATTTTTTTCATATATGTGTTTTTTCAAACATTAGATATTCTCCAATAGAACTTCGCAAATGTATAGAAAAAGACATTAGCAAACAAAAAATAAACAAAACTTATGCCAAAGTTATGATTTTTTTATAAAATTGACTTGTTTTTTGTTCTAAACTGGCATAGAGTCATTTGGAAATGGAGAGTGGGGAAAACGTTACTTAAATATATATTGCATTCTTTACAAAAAATGATTAATTTTGGTCTCTGCCACAAGACAGACCGCATCTACAGAAAATTTTAAAAGACACATAAAATATATGAATAAACATTTACTATCTATCGCACTGCTGGCCGGCACCGCATTGGGTTCCGCCAATGCAGGAGAGTATTACCTGATTAAAGACGGTAAACTCCACGAAGGCGTTGAGATTATGGAATATGAAATTCCTGAAGAAAACACCTTTTTTTCAGAGACGACCGCTCCCGACGGCACTCCGGCCTTTTCTTTGAAAGGTCAAACCCGTTATAAAGATACCCGTTTCTACTTCCCAGAAGGTATTGACCTCTCTAAGTACTGGAATGTAGAAATCGAGTTCTATTTTAAGGATGGCGACTTGGATGTTATCGGTCACAGGGGTTCTGACAATGGTCTTAAGTGGCCAGCCATTAACATGGGCTATATTGCTGACACTGTTACTGTTGGGAAGAAAACCAATGACAGGCTCGATGACTCGTACTGCCAGAACAGTTTCGACGTTAAAATCAAGAATAAGCCTGACGTATGGAATGTTGAAAGACAGATGATTTACGCTCCTGTTTCCCAAACTGAGTTCAAGTGTTTTGTGCTTGGTTGGCAGCGTCAGATCCTCAGACAAGACTCTATTGGCCCTGTTTATATTAAAAATCTCAAATTTTATGGTGAGGGAAGCCGTCCGTTCTTTGCGGAAGACTTTAATACCCAAGCCGCTTACGCACAAACTTTCGATAATGTACAGACTTATGTGGTAAATTCTCCACAATACGACGACCCGGTGGCCCTTGACGAAGATTATTCTGAAAACTTCGATATCTTTGCCAACCAGCATAGCGGCCTGCCTATTTATTCTGGATTTATAGATGGTGCAAGAAAAGCCCAGAGCAAAGTTTCGTACAGACGCTTGTATGAAGATGAAGGTACCGACGGTAGTGGCTATTTCGATCCTGAAATTCTGCACGCTATCAGTATAGAAAAAGCGGAAGCGCGTACTGGACGTAACGGACGTACCTTCTTCCTGATTCCTACTGCCGGACTTGAACAGGCTGAAGCCTTCACTTTGGACTATATTTGCAAGTGGGATGGTTCAAAAGCCGCAAAAGAGTTTTTCACTGACGATACACCAGCCGACTCTCTGGAAATGAAGGTGTTCTACGCTTTTGTTGACGACGCTGTTGAGGCCAACACTTGTGAAATGAAGCCTGGTTTTAACCAAGGTGACCTCCTGAGCCAGATTTGGACTCCATACCACGTTACTATTCCTAACGAAATAGGCTCTAAGAAGTACATCGCCCTTATTTTCGACAGACCAAACTTCTTCTCTTATTGTGTCGACAACATTCGTATTGCAGCTACCAACAATCTCAATTTGGGTAGTGCAGTTGTTGAGCCGCACCCAGTAGGTGTTGTTGCATACAGCATGGTTGCCGATGTTAAGAATGTGGCTTCTGACGCCGCTATCTCTGTTTCTCCGGTTCCAGCTACCGATGTTGTTGTTGTAAACAACGAGGGTGTTGAGAAGGTTGAGGTTGTCTCTACCACTGGTGCTGTTGTTGCTAGTGCAAATGGCAACCAGGTTAATGTGGCTGCTTTGGCAAACGGTGTTTATGTAATTAAAGCCTACACTGCCGAAGGTGTACTTTTCGCTAAGATTATCAAGAAGTAAAACACTTCCTGCTAAAACAGATAAAAAGGCATACCGCTGTTTCTGCGGTATGCCTTTTTTATGTTAGAACCGAAACGGATAGGTGTCGAGTGTGTTTCAGTATCTAATTCTTCCTAAAGGGGAGGTGTCGTCTCGCACAAATTAGCCTGCCTTGTACACAATGTCCTTTATTGCTTTATCGTGTTCGAATAAGATAAGCTTATTACTTGGTGTCTTCTTTCTTGTGAAATCTATAAACTTTCTGTTGTCCGGTTTGGGCCGAGGTAAACAAAAGTCGGAGTCCAAGTCCTGCAAGCGAGGCTTCCCAGCCCTTTGGCTTTATAGTTGGGTCTTTTATAAAAAGAAGCAGGTCAGACAATTGGATATTTTCTTTTAACGAGTCAATAGTAAAATCTTGTCTTTCGTCAATGGTGTAATAATAGTAGAGGGAAGATTTATCGAGTTTTAGTTGGACAAGCGTAAGAATACTGTCGGAATTTACCGGACATTGGGCGTTCTTTTCGCTTACATAGGTTTCCAAATGCTCAATTGCAGCTTTTTGTGGGTCAGTTTCTGTGGAGGCCAGCTCTTTGACTTCGCTTGGTGAGAACTTGATTTCCAGTGAGTCGTTTTTCCCCTTGTAGATTACCTTTATACCTTTTCCGTATTTGTTCAGCAGACAGAACAGGTGTTTTGCCTGATTTTTGTCGCACATTAGGTTCAACCTGCAATTGTTCCACGTTTCGTTTATATCTGATTTCAGTTCGCTGACACTGATGTTCTGTTCGTTGACGTTACAGACGTAAACAATATCGTCGTTTGTATAGTATACGTTGCTAACAGCACCGACAAAGCCTAACGATATGGGAAGTTTTTCTTTTGTTTTCTCTTCATAAAAGTCAAGTTCGCTTTCGTTGACCGTGTGCTCTGATAGATAACGGCCTATAAAGGCAATAAAAACAGTGACTAACAATCCGATAACTAGCCCTTTCTTTGTGTTAAAAATAGAATCTAATTTCATACTATATAATATGTTCACGGCTCAAAATTAGTTAATTCCTATTACAATAGCAATTCAATATACATGTAGAAGTGACACAGTTAACATGGTAATTGTATATGGAATACAAAAAAAGTGGGTCCGTTAAAAACGGACCCACCTTGTTGAGTAGTTATGTCTTGAATTTACTTTTTATAGCATTCAAAGATATTCGCGAGCTTGTCTTCGTCCATTTTTTTAGTAAATAGGCTAACTACAAAAACAACTACGAATCCGCCCACCATTGCGACTGCACCACAGTCAATAGGATTAAGGATTGCGTTGCCGGTTAGCATATTCACGACGGTTAGGCCTACACCCCACACGAAACATGCCCATACGCTTGTGCGGGTAACCCCTTTCCAATAAAGGCCCAGCATGAACGGTGCCAGGAAGGCTCCTGCCAGTGCGCCCCACGAAATACCCATCAGTTGGGCAATGAATTGAGGTGGATTGAGGGCAATTAGAAGAGAGATGACAATAAAGAAGATAATGAGCACGCGCATCACTACAATTTTTCTGTGTTCGCGTTTTTCTACCATTGTGTCGTCGATAGAGCCGTCTGGCACTTCTCCGTCTTTCGACTTTTTATCTCTGTAGATGAGGTCGAGCGTCATGGTCGACGATGAGGTGAGCACCAGTGATGCCAGAGTCGACATTGATGCTGAAAGCACGAGCAGAACGACCAACGCTACCAGTATGTCGGGCAGACTTTCAAGCATAGTTGGCACAATGTTGTCGTATACAAACTTTCCTTTTTCTGCGTTGAAGGCTGTAGGGACAAACAGACGTCCGAATCCGCCCAAGAAGTAGCATCCTCCTGCCACTACAAATGCAAAAACGGTTGAAATGATGGTGCCGCGCTTGATTGCCGACTCGTCTGTTATACTATAGAATTTGCCCACCATTTGTGGTAGTCCCCAGGTACCGAGCGAAGTGAGGACAATAACACCAAACAGACTCATGGCGTTCGGACCCAAACATGAGGCGAAGTCGCCTGGCTGGAAGTTGGCGTAAAGTTCCGCTCCTTTTTGGGTAAGGTCATCGTTGTTTGGAACCTGCTCTGCCATTTTGTGGAACGCTTCTACCAGTCCGCCCTGGCTGTTTAGTACGACTGCTATCACGGTGCAAATGCCGAACAGCATAATAATGCCTTGGATAAAGTCGTTGATTGCAGTGGCCTTATATCCGCCCATTATGACATAAACGGCTGTCAGTATAGCCATTATTAATGCGCAGTACTCGTAAGGAATGTTGAAACCCATCTCAAACAACTTTGAAATGCCCATATATACGCCTGCAGTGTAAGGAATAAGGAACACGAACGCAATTACTGAAGCGGTTACGCGCAACCCCTCGTCAGAAAAACGGGTACCGAAGAAATCGGGCATTGTACGGCTCTGTATGTGCTGTGTCATAAGTTTTGTTCGGCGCCCTAAGACTATCCAAGCCAACAGCGAACCGATGAGGGCGTTGCCCACGCCAATCCATGCGCTGGAGATACCGTACTTCCAACCGAACTGACCTGCGTAGCCGACAAAGACTACTGCTGAAAAATAACTGGTTCCGAAGGCGAAAGCGGTCAACCATGGGCCTACAGAACGTCCGCCGAGCACGAAGCCGTCTACACTGTTAGCCTGCTTGCGGGAGTAGAGTCCTACGCCAATCATGACGCAGAAAAATACGATGGTAAGTATGACTTTTATATACATGATATATATTAGTTGAATCGAACTTGCATTTGTGAAATAATTTGGTGAACGTCTCCACGGTTGAAGAAGGAGCGGTAGTTGGTGTCGGCGTTCTTATAGACATACTGCAATTGGAAGCGGCACTTCTTGAAGAACCAGTATTGTAGTCCAATAACGGCTTTCTGCATCTCTTTGTCGTGGTTTTTAGCAAAATCGAAATAGTCGTACGAGGCTACTGCGTCTAGTGCTGTGTTGTTGCGGAAGGTGCACAGGCGTACACTGCCGGTTACGTAGGCTCCTTGCGAGCAAACGTCGCCGTCTTCGCCATAAAGGTACTCGCTGTGTACGTTGAATGGCTGTGACTTGTAGTCGACGCCAAAGGTGGCGCGGTTACGCTTGTAGTTTTCACCTTGCTGCATCTCGGGGTTAAATATCGGATTTGCTACTAGTGAGTTGCCTTTTCCGTATTGGCCTGTTGCGCACAAGTTCAGTCCCTTTACAGGGCGCAGTTCCAAACGGCCAATTACATCTTTTTGTTTGTTCTTGTCCTTTACATTGATGCCCGAGCCGTTCATAACCTGAACTTCGTAGCGGAATTTTCTATTGTTGGTTTCTCCGAAAACGGCAATACCCTGGTCGCGGCCATATTGCACGCCGTTCATCGGGTCGCTGCCACAACCGGTAAGGTAGGTGACACCCTCGGAATAGACGTCGATGGTTTCCATCGCGGTCGGAGAAAGAGGATTTTCATAGGAAACAGCGTTCTTGAACTGACCAAAACGGACAGTTAGCGCTTTGTTGTTGGTTACCTGTAAATCGGTATAGTATTCTTGTACAACGCTGTTGAAGTCGTGCATAAAAAGGAACGACCAGCGTTTGGTGATTTGTGCGTTTGCCCACAATAGGGTGCGTTTGCACAAAAATGAGTTAGTGTTCTCGTTGTCGGTGTGTTGGAAGTAGTACCAGCCTTGTGCATACCCGTGTAGCTGTATTCTGCTTGCTACATCTGCCAACCAGTCTACTTCATCGTTTCCGGTTGGTTTGGCGTTTAGTTGTTCGGCAAGGTTCTTGCCTTTCTCCCCATCGTGTGCCGATTCGGTGTAAACGGGAGTCTCGGTTTGGGCGATGAGTTCGTTTGCTTGTTGATTGACAGGCTCTGTTAGCGTTTTTGCCAGTGAATCAGCCGGTTGTTCGGCCCTTGCGTGCACGCTCAGCATCGAGTAGCATACCATCATGCTGAGGACACAACGGATAAAGTTTTTGTTGTTCATGTATTAGATGTGTATAATGTTAATCCAAACATATATAAATTTTTTCATGTATCTCTATTTTAATTAATACAAAAGTAGGAAAATACTTCTAATGGGGAAAATACAAGGCACAAAAAAAACGTAGCCAAGTCTGGTCACGTTTTGCGGTCTTCATTGTCCTATTACTATAAAATAGGACTTTTGTGCTAACATTTTTGCAGTTAGAATCTAACTACTTTCTTCACGAATTTCACTACGAGGTAATTCAATGCGATCATTTTTTCCTAAATTATATATAGTTTAAAACTAATGTTTTCTCCTTATTAGAACTTGACAACTCTCTTTGCCAATTTCACCAGAATGTAATTAAATAAAATCATATTTTCTTAATAACTATTTTTCATCTCCACAACTCTTCAGTTTTGCCCCTCCGGGTTGCTTTTGACACCGCAAAATTATGTTATAAAACATAACTGTGCAACATTTTTCGTGATTTTTTTCGCTTGCTGTTTGACATTATGGCATTGTTTATCACATATATTATCTCTGTTTAGGCATTTTTTCTTCACAAAATGTCTTGTAACCCCTATTTGCATAACAAAATGCTCTTGTTTATACCGGCTGATGTCAGAGATGCTTTCATAATGTTTTTTTTAAGAAATATGTGGTTGATTCTCCACTTTTAACTATTTTTGTTGATAGAACAACTAATGTACAGAGAAATAAGGACGTAAGTGTGGGTATATTGTAAAAGTTTTCATAACTTTGAGAGTATTGTGGCCTTTCAGATTGACACGAAGGAACTAACTTCTTGATGTATTTACGATTGTTCAGAGTTAGGCATTATATTTATAATCTCTGGAGTAGATTAAAATTATGGTTATTTTTGGTTTTTTATTAAATAGTTTGGTCGTAGGCTTGTTCGTAATGGCGGTTGTATCGCTCGTTATACCCCTACCCAAAAATATCGATACCACTAACTACACGGTTTCTTTAAGGTTAATGTCTTTCACCTTTGTGTATTTGGGGGTATTTTGTGCATATAAATCGAGTTACTATCCGACAGACTTGTTTTGTCTGCCGTTTATTTTCACGACCTCTTTTCAAGTTCACTTGTTGGGTATTTCGCATATTAATATGCTTAATTCCAAGTATTTCGAGCTAAAGTATGTATTAAAAACCGTATCTCCTTTCTTATTGTTTTCTGTTGTTTGCGGCATATGCCTCTTGGTGAAGGGCTATCACCGCATTGACAGTTACAGCTATTTTTTCGAAAACATTTTTTCTCTAGATACCCCCGACATCATGGTACGTACATTGTGGTTCTTCTACTATGTGGGCTGTGCTGTGTACTATATAAGGACGTTCTTCTCGGAGGAGGCTGCTCTGAAGGAAAAAGAAGAAAACCCGTCGGCGGTTATAAACAAAAAGGGATTGAGGTACATACATTGTAGTTTCATGTTCACAATTGTGGTTTTGGTTTCGACTTTTGTAGTATCGTTATCGCCAAACATTATTGTGTGTGCCATTGCAAACCTCATTATTTTGCTCCTCTATTTTGGCTCGGGGTTCATTTATATACAATATCCAAAGACATTTTTGCCGGCCAATGATCCCAAAAACGAGAATGCCGCTTCGATGCAGGATTCTGATTATCCGGCCGGGCGTTCCGATGCCAGCGAAATATGGAAAAGTTGGAGGAATCGTGTGGTAACTAACAAGTATTATCTGCGTTCGGGTATCACCATTGTGCAGTTGGCGCAGTTATTGGGAACGAATAGGAATACTTTGTCGGCAACTATCAATCAAAACGAAGGAAAGAATTTCAACACCTTTATTAACGAGTTGCGTATTGCCGAAGCTAAGGGTATTATGCGTGAGAATCCGAGCCTAACACTAGCCGATATCTGTACGCGAGTCGGTTATTCCGACCAAACTAATTTCAGCCGTCACTTCAAAGAAATTACGGGTACTAGTCCTGTTGCGTGGAAAGTTAGCCAGAAGTTGGTGTAAATGAGGAAATTTTGTTTTTCCCCACTTTGTTTCTTTATTCCTCTTCCCCTGTCAATTCTACCGTGCGGTATTCGTGACCGATGGCGGGGAGGAATTTGGTAAGCAGGTCGTGCAGCGAAAGTTTCATCGATGCCGTGTTAACACACGGGTGACAACCGAAGGTGTCGTTTTCGAAAAGGTCTTTGTCGATTACAAGCAACACTTTCTTCTCGGTGTCGTTCATCAATCCCATTGGTGACACGGCTCCAGGGTGTATGCGCAGCAGGTCCCACATATGCTCTTCGTTTGCAAATGAGAGTCGGGCACAGCCTAATTGCGAAGTTATTTGCTTGGTTTTGAATACTTTGTCTCCTGGCAGCATCACCAAGTAAAACTGGGTCTGCTGTCGGTTACATAAAAATAGATTTTTACAAATGGGCGCGCCCAGCGTTTTTTCTACTTCGGCACACTCTTCCATCGTGTGGGCGGCATTGTGGCACAGGGTGTTGTAAGGTATGCCTAGGTGGTTCAACAATGCGTATACGTTTATTTCAGTTTCGCTTCTGCCTTCGCTTGTGGTAGGTTGTCCGTTGTAAAGTTCCATCTCTTTAATTTTTTACAAAGGTAACTAGAAAAACGGTCGGAAAGTTAGGGTGACCGATAAATTATTGAACCCTGTTGCTTTTATCTTTTTCTGTTTTCATGTAAGTTTGTGTTTGTCAATCAAGCAATTTTTTGTGGTCCTTCGGCCAGAAATAGTAAATTCTATGGTAAAACGTATCTTTATTGGTTTTATGGTCTTCTTGTTGGTGTTGGGTTGTCTTGCCGGAGGCTATCTTTATGTTCTGTCGTACAGCAATCCGCACAAT
Organism: Bacteroidales bacterium UBA3297; assembly: GCA_002362105.1. Lineage (GTDB taxonomy): Bacteria > Bacteroidota > Bacteroidia > Bacteroidales > Paludibacteraceae > Physcocola. Next base: position 11,877 of record DETD01000022.1, on the reverse strand, counting down.
TATAAGACGATTGGTTCAATTCCGGTGCCGAGTGGATTTAAGCGTGTGGGCGATGGTAAATTTACCACTTTCCTTCGCGACATCGAACTGAAGGGTGCACATACTAAAGTGCAGCTGTTTACAGGGGGAAATGCCAACTTACAGCAACTGAACTATGCGGTTCTAGATGTTGCGTTAATCAGTAATTGGGAACAGTGTGCCGACGCCTGCATCCGTTTGCACGCCGAATATCTGTACAAAAACAAACGTTATAGCCAAATTGCCTATAAGGATGTGAACGGCAAGCTGATGAGTTATACGGGTGGCGCGTCAAGAAAAGCGTTCGAGGCATATTTGAAGAAAGTATATGGAATGGCTAGCACGTTGTCGCTCAGTAAGTATCTGACACCAGTGAGTCTGAAGAATCTGAAGCCGGGCGATGTTTTTGTGTATCCAGCACGCAAGGGTGCCGCATACGGGCATGCGGTCTTAGTGGTCGATGTCGCTGTGAATGCCTCGACAGGTGAGCTTGCCTTTCTTTTGGCAGAGGGAAATACGCCCGCGCGCGACTTGCATGTGTTGCGTAACCTGAAGCATCCTTTTTCCGCTCCGTGGTTTATTGTCGATGGAAGTGAGAAGTCGCTACGGCTGGGGCCTTTCCTTTACTATCCCAACGAAATCAGGCGTTTTTAGGAAATCCTCGGAATGTTTTGGCTGAAAATAAGTAATAAAAAAGCCGGACTAAAGTCCGGCTTTTTTAGTGTCGATTTACAGTGTAATCAGTAATTTTCAGCATTGACCTCAAAGTAGGCTTGTGGATGGTTGCAGGTAGGACAAACATCTGGTGCTTTGGTACCTATTACAATGTGTCCGCAGTTCCGGCATTCCCAAACTTTGACTTCGCTCTTTGCAAAAACTTGTTGTGTTTCCACATTCTTCAAGAGTGCGCGGTAGCGTTCTTCGTGGTGTTTTTCAATTGCTGCAACCAAACGGAATTTTGCAGCCAGTTCTGGAAATCCCTCTTCTTCTGCTGTCTTGGCAAAACCCTCGTACATGTCGGTCCATTCATAGTTTTCACCATTGGCGGCATCTGCAAGGTTTTCAGCGGTAGAACCTATTCCAGCTAATTCCTTAAACCACATTTTTGCGTGTTCTTTTTCGTTGTCAGCAGTTTTTAGGAAGAGAGCGGCAATTTGTTCATAACCTTCTTTCTTTGCTTTCGATGCAAAGTAAGTGTATTTGTTGCGCGCCTGGCTTTCGCCGGCAAACGCTGCTTCTAGGTTCTTTTCTGTTTGTGTTCCTGAATACTTGTTAGCCATTGTGTAATTTGTATTTGTATGTAAAGAGGCCGAAACACCATGGTTCGGCTTTAAATTAATTATCGTGTTTGTGGCTAGAGGAGTATAGCAACCACAAACACGACTTTTGTTTTCTTATTTGCTAGCTTGTGTCCTGTCGATGTAATCGACGATGGACTTTGGCATTTCGTGCTCCTTTATTATATAGTTCAGGGTCATTCCGTTGTTGGTAATGCTGTAAGGGATAACCATCAAGTAGTTTTTAGACTTGTTTAGCAAGTACAGTTTTTTGTTCTCTATCCAGTAATAATATTTGAGGTAAGCTGTATTGGTTCCTTCAACGTAGATGTACATAATGCCCTTGTCTTTCGACTTAAAGTTGTTGAGGTAGTCGTAGGCCTTTGCATTATTCATATCGCCCAATTTGTCTTGGTCGTATCTTGGAGCGCTTTCTTTCGATATGAAGACCATATTGTATTTTTGCATTTTCCAAAGTCCGTTTATACTGTTCGGATCTCCATCGAATTCTCCGCGTTTACTTTCAATAAAAATGCTATCGTTAGCCATTCTGTACGACATGCCAAAACTAAACGGATTGATTGAGTCGTTGTCGGTTGTAGCAAAAGGCTCTAAATCAACTTCTGAGTCATTTTTGTTGCCTACGTAAGAATACTGGCTTTTCCATGCCTTTAAAGCTTCGCTGTCTTCAGGCATCATGAACGAAAAATAAATATAAAGTTTCTTGCTGTTCGCAGTGTCAACTTCAACAGGTCCTTCGTCGATTGGAACGTGACTGAATACGAAATTCACATCATAGAGTAAGGCGTTCTCTTTCAAATGGGCTTCGTTTACAGTGTCGTTTTCAAAGTTGATGATACTACCCCATTGTAAGCCTTTCCAAAACGTGCTTTTGTTTTGGAGCTTGTTGTGGATGCACTTTTTACTATGGTGTGATTTAGCGTTGCAGTTGAACCCAATCAACAGCAACATCATATAGAATAGTATTCGTTTTATATTCTTCACTATATTCATTACTTCTAAGTATTAAGAATTAGACTTTTCATCCATATTAGAAGAGAACTGTATGAATGTTTTAGGTATTATCCCTTTACAAGGAATGGACGTTTAAGATTTATTGCAATTCCAAATTTAAAGAATTTAACTGGAAAAACAATTGGTTTAAATGCACAATCTTACTTTAATGTTAACATATTTTAAGAGATATGTCTATCTATTCTGTAAATATACAAAAAATATACATACCTCCAAATTATTCTTGCTTTTTTATCAGCAATTGGCTCTTACATAAGTTTTCTCGAGGTGTAGGCATACTTTTGCAAATAAAAGGGGGATGCGGTTTTGTCGCAACCCGGGTTTGGTATTATTTTCATAGGCGAGTTTAATATATATTCAGTTATTTTTGTTCTAATTAGATTAATTCTATTTTTTTATTTTTCTCGCAAATATATAGAAGTTGTTGAATTACGAAGTTTTTTGCGGTTTTTTTTGCGAAAATTTGCAATTTTTTTGTAAAAATCAGTAATCTATGGGGCTTTTGGGGGGGTAAATGTCTGTTGTTTGCAGACTGTTTTCGCCCGAAAAGGGAGGTTGTACACGAGTATTTGGTTGCTTTCGTTTAGCAGACAAACCAAATTTATTATCTTTGCATGAATTCATATAAACACAAAATGGCAAAGGAAACGGAAAATACAGCCCCTCGATTATATTTGTTCCGGCTTATTCCCGATGCCAGCACTTCCCAATTTCATAATGAAAAACGTGAAGAGCTGCTCAGGCGCAGGCAGAAGGAACTGTTGGTCAGGCAGCTGGTAGACAAATTCTCAGACAGTTTGACTGCCGTTGTCTGCGACGATGTGGAGCAGGGCGCGTCCCTCTGTCCTTGCGTTTATGGAGCTGGCTATTCTGTTTCCAATCGCTCTCTTCTTTTGAAGTTTTTGGCTGGCGATGTTAGGCAGATGGCGTTTTGCGAACTGCCAGATGCTGATTTCCTGCCAACTACTCCAACTTATGTGTTTATAATTAGCGCTAAAACCGCTGGCGACGAATTGGCCGAGTGCCTGCGGCGGTTGCTTGCCAATACGAATGTTACTGTTTTTTTGTTGTTCCATATTATGTCGTCCGACGAGTGGCGGTTCAGTTCGGCAATAGATAGTGTCGACCCTTCTTTGTTGGCAATGTACGACATTCCGGTAAAAGATGACAGCGATCCGGAAAGACCAGAGTCGGAAGACGATTACGATCGCGTTAAGGTTTATAACCTTCCTTACAAGGGTGGTGACGCTACTTTCAAGTTTATGTGGAACGATGGTTACAAGGGTGTATATTATAAGGTACAGTCAGACGGCGAAGTGGCGGAAGAGGGCTACCGCTACGATACAACCTTGCTTGAACTGCTTAATAAGGAATTCAACAAACAAAAACCTTCGAAAAAACTATCTACCCACATTTCCGATGTCTTCGACAGCCAAGACTTCGAGGTGATTGCCTCGCTATAGCAGTGTCGCCTGAAGGGGGGCTTTAAAGATATGATGCAGTAAAAACAGGTAAGACTGTTAATTTGATAGTAGAAATACGCTTTAGCTTCTAATTTTTTTTTGGTGTACGTAATATATATATAAGGTAGAAATTGAAGTTTGACAGAAAATAAACGTGAAAACTGTTTAAATGGGTCTATGGAACATTTTATTTAATTTTGCAACGTTAAATCAGATTTTCCAAAAAATGAAGAATGGAATAGTAGGACATTTGTGCGCATTACTTGTTGTGGCTGTTTGGGGTACAACCTTCATAAGTAGTAAGGTGCTGTTAAACGATGGGCTTATGCCTGCCGAAATCTTCTTTTTCCGTTTTTCTATGGCTTATATCTGTCTCTGCCTCTTTTCTCACGATAAACTGTGGGCCGATAACTGGAAGGATGAGTTGGCGCTGGTTGGACTGGGAGTTCTGGGCGGTTCGCTTTATTTTATGACAGAAAATCAGGCGCTAATCTACTCTACGGCCTCGAATGTGAGTATATTGGTGAGCACTACTCCGTTGCTGACCGCGTTGCTAGTGGCTATCTTTTACAAGAACGAGCGGATGAATATGATACAGGTAGGAGGCTCGCTGATGGCCTTTGTGGGTGTGGTGCTTGTGGTGCTGAACGGTCAGCTTATTCTGCATTTGAACCCGAAAGGCGATTTGCTTGCCTTGGCAGCGTCGCTCACATGGGCATTCTACTCGTTGGTTATGCGTAGAATAATGGCACGCTACAGCAGCAAGTTCATTACACGAAAGGTTTTTGGCTATGGCTTGCTTACAATTTTACCCTACTTCGCCCTCGTTCACCCTATTGATCATACTTTCGGACAGCTCTTAAAACCTGTGGTGGCTGGAAACCTGCTCTATTTGGGTATCTGTGCGTCGACAGGTGGATATTTGGTTTGGAATTGGGTGATGCAGAAACTGGGTACGGTTAAGTCTACCAATTACATCTATACTCAGAGCCTGGTTGCTATGCTGGCTGCAGCCTTAATACTTGACGAACGCATTACCCCTATGGCTGTTATAGGGGCTGTGTTACTTATTTCGGGTATGGTTATCGCTCAAAAGAATAAAAAGAAATTGAAAACAGCTGTTAGTCAAAATTAATTTTGCCGACTAATTTTAACAAACACTTTCCCAGTACGCTACACTGCCGAAATAAAGCTGACAGCTAGAGGCTGTGAAAATTAGCAACACCGAATCGTAAAAAAGATTACCAGTAAGATTAGTGGAACCTGTGGCCTCTCGAATAAGGTTAAAAAAGGGAGAGGGGAAACTCCAAACTAATCCTACCGGTAATCAGTGGAAAGTTAGTGATTTTGAAAATTCAGATTAATACTGCCAATTATTTGGCGAACTTCAGGGTCTTGCCATTGCTGAGGCGAACCACGTATATACCGTTACTCAAAGAAGAGATGTTGATGCCATCTTCTGAAAGTACACCCTGGCTCAACACTTTACCAAGAACATCGGTAAGGGTATAGCTACAGTTTTCGGTATTGCCTTCGCAAATGTAAACTTTATTGTTGTCGAAGCACAAGCCTTGTGCTACAGCGTCAATTCCCTTAACACCAGTTTGCAGGCTTTCGAGTTTCTTTTTACGGATACCTTCGAAGAATTCGATCATCTCGTCGGTAAACTCGCCAGCTACACCATGGCCGCCGCTATGAGGGTAGTAAACACACTCAACACCTGCCTTTTCCAAATTGTCGTAGAATACTTTACCTTCGCACTGTGGCACAATGTTGTCGCTAGAGCCATGACAAACCATAGTAGGGGCATCGTTCGGATCGATGAATGTGTTCGTACCGAGCAGTGCGTGCTTGTCTGGGCACTGCTGGTCGTTACAACCACCTACCATGTCGTTTTCCGGAGCCATCTGTATAGGGTTACCACATGTCTTATAACGGCAGTCAACCGGACCCGACCAGTCGCAAACAGCATCAATCCAGCTGCTTTCGTTTGTATATTTACCCAGGTTCCCCTCAATATCCATTGTAGCGGAACCTACGGTATACTCTTTCACTCCACGGGTTACACCCATCAGCGAAGCCAAATGGCCGCCTGACGAGAAACCGGAGATTCCGAAGAAGGTGGTGTCGATGCCCAGTTCTTCTGCATTACCCCTCAAATAACGGACAACGGCCTTTATATCGTTAATCTGGGCCGGATATAGCGCATCTTGATAGGTACGGTGGTTTGGTGTAACAAAAATATAGCCAGCCTGCAGTGCGGCTACACCCACTGTTCCCAAGTCGGCTGAACCTTTTGAGTTGTTACTACCCCACGCACTTCCGTAAATATGGATAATGACATTGTGTTTTTCTTTGCCATCATCTTTAGGAAAATAAACGTCGAGTTTGTGACCAATGTGGTTGTCGCCAACATAGTCGATGTCTTTTTTTGACTTGTAGTCGCCGATGTTGCCAGAGTTGCCGCTACCTTCACCGCCGAAGTTAAAGCCACCGCCATTCCAGTTGCCACCGCCGTTCCAGTTGCCACCGCCCCAGTCGCCCCATTGGGCAAAAGCACTCATACTACATAAACACATTGAAAGTAAAAATAAACGCTTCATGGTACAAACAATTTATATTAGTTAGTTTTTGTTTCCTTCGTATCTCATTCAAGACAATGCAAAGTTATGTTTGCCTTAAGGTTGAGCGTGCGTATAAAAACATCAAAATCAGACAGATACAAATTTGTCCTATTCGCTAAAAAAATCCCATTAGGTATATTAAGTATTTGAAAATCAATTTGCTAGATTGGTATAAATACAGGATAAATTAAGCGCTTTTGACGTGTTTTTAGGGCAAAAACGGGGGTGATTTAAGCCCTAAAAGGCCGTATTTCTGTCATTTTTTCTTATTCCTTCCAAATTAATCCTACTGCAGCGGTTATCAGCGGCTTAGTTTTTATTTGCTGGTTTCGGCTATTTTGACTGTCATTCGTGTATCGGTATATCTATATATAAAAGAAACCTCCACAAAAAAAATGTTTTGTGGAGGTCCTAATCGTTGAGGTATGTTTAACCTTAAAAGTCAGTTATAGCGGCTGTTTACTTTGATATCTGGAGCAAAGCGCCTGTTTCCTTGTCGAAAAGGGCTTTGATATCGCTCTTGTCGAAAAATCCGGCTGGCAGGCTTTCGGTGGTGCCTAACTGCGGAATTGCGAGTGTACCTTTCCAAAGAATGGTCTTGCCTTGTTTGATTTCAACGTCGGCCATTGCCGGAACACGGTATACATAGCCAGTTTTGGCCGATGCGTTGCTAACACGGTTTGTGCTCCCCTTCTTCTTGATGGAGATGTTTATCGACTCGCTAGACTCGGAAAAGCCGTTTCGGCTCGAGAATTTGCAGACTTCCTGATTGTTACCCTCTTTGTCGGGCGAGAAGTTAAATGTCATGCGGCTTTCTTCCATACAGGTTTTGCCATAGAACAGCTCGTAAAGGCTGCGCTCTTCTTTATCGATGTTCCTTACCGATGCGTCGATGTCTTTAACATCGTCGTTTTGTTGTAGCAGGTCGGCCTTTGCCGAGCGCAGGCTATTTATTTGGTCGTAAGCAAACTGTGCGTTGCTGATTTCTGGTGTAGAGTCGTTATCCTTATACTTGAAATTTGTATTGAAGGTGCAACCGCACAAGTCTTCTTTCTTCTTGCAGTGTTCCCTGTCTTTAGGCTGGGTGCAGGCTGGCTGTGCGCTTGTGTTGTCGAAACCCAATGGAAGATTAACGCCGCGAAGGATGTCTTTTTCTGTGAGAGACACCAGCGAACCGGCTGAACCGAACGACGCATATACCTTATAGTGCTGTGCCTGGTCGGGTTCCGTTTGGCGTTTGATGCGTACATTTTTTACTTCCCACGCATCTCTATCCTGCTGGTCGGCACTTGTTCCGAAGTAGCGTTTGGCGTCGCCGGCGTAGGGACCAGCCTTGAATTTTTTATTGACGGCCTCAATTTCAATTTCAAACACTGTTTTGGGTAGGTAGTATGAGGCAACCACCTCGTCTTTTGAATTGGTTTCTTTGTCTTTGACCGATACAACCGCATTCTGGGCATATACACCGGTTGCACAGAAAGCCAATGTAGATAATAGTAACTTTCTCATGTTTTCTTTTTTAGTTATGGATTAAATTTACACTTTCTTCGGCATATTCTTTATATTGTCGTGCAAATAAATCCGCTCTGATTTACGTGAAGAGTAATTATTGTTATAACGCCCGGCGTCTTTTTTTATTGTCTGTTTTTGGCGTACCAACCTTTTACTGGTTCAGTTTATTTTACGTTGTGGAAAATACCCGTTTCTATCTTTACCGGTCGACCTGAGAGCCATGTGCTGTGGTTCGCCCGTCAGTTTTATTTCTCCCTTCAGCCTGATGTCTGCTACCGATGCGCCTACCAGCACCTGGTAAGTGCCCGGATCGACGTGCCACTGTTTGTCGGCATAGTAGCCCAACTGCTCGGGCAAGAAGCTGAAACTGAGGGTACGTGTTTCACCCGCTTTTAGACTTATCCGGTTGAAGCCCTGCAGTTGGATGGGCTTCAGCTTGCTGTCGGCATTGGTTGGCGAAAAGTAGACTTGGGCAATTTCGTCGGCGTTGTATGGGCCGGTGTTGGTGATGCTGAACGACAGCTCGAATCCGTTTCCGGAGGTAGGTGCCGACTGGTCGAGCCGCATGTTGTGGTAGTGGAATGAGGTGTAACTGAGTCCGTAGCCGAACGGATAGGCTACACGCTGGTCGTTGGCTGACAGCCCGTAGTTATAGCAGATGGGTTCGTGCAGCTCTTTTGCCGGATAGGTAACACACAGTTTGCCCGACGGACACACCTTCCCGAAAATAATGTCGGCAACCGCATTGCCTCCCTCTTCGCCCGGATACCAGGCCTGTATGACGGCGGCACACCGTTTCGACAGGTTTGAAACCACTTGGGCCCTACCGCCAAACAGCACCAGCACAACAGGTTTACCAGTCGCAAGCAGTTGTTCAACAAATGCTTCTTGCTGGCCGGGCAGGCGCAGCGAACCGCGGTCGCGGTTCTCGCCGCAGAGTATCACGTTCTCGCCCATGGCGGCAATAATAACGTCGCTTTCGGCAGCAATGTCCAGGGCGTGCTCTCTGTCGGCAGTTTCGCCGCTGTCAATCATCCGGTTTTGTATTTTCCGCATATAGGCGGCGCGTTCGTCGCCAGTTTCTTCAATCACTGTTTCCACGCCCTCGGTCCAGTCACAACCACGGCTGTAGTTTATAGTGCTACCCTGGGGCAGACGGCTGGTCAGTCCGTCTTTCAGGTTCACAATGCGTGGGTGCAGGTCGTCTTCTTGCTGCAGTTGCCAGAAGTAGCGCATCGAGGGGTATGTGTAGTCGCCCAGCATAGCCCACATGCTGTTGGCGTTCGGGCCAGTAAGCGCAATTTTAACGTTTTCACCTAGTGGCAGAATGCCGTTGTTCTCTAGCAAGACGATGCTCTGGGTGGCTAGTTCGTAGGCGGTTTGCCGTTCTTCGGGAGCGTCGAACTCAATGTGGCCGTTTGCATAAAGGTCGGGGTTGGAGTCGAGCATACCGAGTTCGGCTTTGAGTCTCAGCACGTTTTTAACAGCCTCTTCTACCCTCTTGGCACTAACCAAGCCTTTTTCTACAGCCTCGGGCAGGTGTTTGTACGACACCCCTTCCGGAAAGTCGACGTCGTTGCCGCCGTTCATGGCCGCCGTGGCGTGCTGTAGCGGGTCGTCCGTACCCGGCAGTTGGTTAATAGAGCCGTAGTCGCTGACGGTCAGTCCGTCGAAGTGCAGGTAGTCTCTTAGAATGTCGTTTTGAAGTTGGCTGTTTGCCACACAATTGGTCCCGTCTACGGCGTGGTAGCCCGTCATAAGCACTTTGCTGCCGGCAAGGCGGATGATGGCTTCGTGCGGAAGCAGAATGTCCTCCATCCGTTCCTTCTCGGGGGCGTTACCCCCACCACCGTAGCCGAGGAAGTGTTTTGTGCAAGCGGCAATATTGTTTTTCAGGTCGCCGTTCTGCAATCCTTTTACGAAAGCTGTACCCATAGCGGCCGACAAGAATCCGTCTTCACCATACGACTCTTCAAGGCGGTTGAAGGCCGGGTTGCGAACCACATCGACCATAGGCGAAAGGGCAAGCCTGCCTCCCATCTTGCGGAAGTCGGCCGCTGTTTGGCGTGTCTTTTTCTCGGCTAGTTCGGTATTGAACGAACAAGCCAGACCTATTTGTTGCGGATAGATGGTGGCGCCGTATGTGGCAATGCCGGTCAGCACTTCGTCGTGAAAAAGAGCTGGAATACCGTTGGGGGTATTCTCCTCTAACCACGTTTGCAGCTGTTGAACCATGTCGCGAAGTTCGTCGGGTGTTTTTCGGTGGGTAACAGCGTATTGCGAGATGTGTCCGGCCCCATTGGGTATGAGTCGGGCACAAGCATCGGTGTCAAGTCGGTCTCCGTCGAAAAGATTGTCGATGTAGATGCTGTGCAGTTGGGCCAGCCGTTCGCCGGTCGTCATATTGTTGTATAGTTGGTCAACCAGTTCGTTGGTCGACTTGTTCTTGTCGGTTGTCTGCATTGTAGTTATGTTTCTATGTTAGTTTTTAAATTTAGCATAAACCCGTTAGAATAGCAAAAATCGTTTTCACCATGCAGAAATGGTATAAGAGAAACTTTTCTTTTTCTGTCTAAAATTTTTCTATTCATAGAAGCACGGTACTCATTTGAATGGGTCATACTGAATGTCAGCCAGGCCGACAAAGGATTCGGCTACAGCAGCCTTAAACCCGTCTACTCGCTAAGTATGGTGAACGATGACTCGTTCAGCGGGAGCGAATACTACCACCTGTTCCAAGTGGCTGAAAAAGGTAATCCTGAACGCATCATAGAGGGATATGGCGGCAACAGAAAAAGCCCTTATAGACGGCTCGTTTAACAAAGGACTCGCAGAGGGGCGTGCGGAAGGCAAACAAGAAGAAAAGGTTAAAAATGCAAAAAAAATGAAAGAATGTGGTGTTGACATCAATATCATATCTACAGTAACCGGACTTACTGTATCTGAAATAGAAAAATTGTAATCTGCGTCGAATGTTCTTCGTGTCGATGTTTCCTATTTTCTTAAAATAGGTGTAGTTACAATAAAAAATACATGTGGTGGTAGCTGTCGCACCTTCGGACTCCACACCTCAGAGCCATAATGCGTGCCCCGTAGTCATCAAAAATGAGAATACTATTTTTCCTCAAAATTCACAATGTTACAACGGCATTTATTCTGAGCAAACTTTATCAAAATACCATTCCGAATTATATTTTTTATATTTCTGTGCAAAGATGCTGTCTGACATTCTGTTAGAAGGCCGGTATAAAAAATGAGTACATTTCCTCTCTACAGATAATGCAACAAAGATGTTGTTTAGGCTATCCACAGAAACTGCTTGAACGTTCATTTTTTCAAATAGATCTAACGCCTTACCGATATTTTTTTGCATGTCGGTATGCGGAATTTCTTCGGTGTAAATGTCATGATGAAATTGACGTTTGACGAAATATAATTTATTGTCACTTTGAACTATATAAATTCCGTTTCTCCTCCTAATTGTTAGATTTTTAAAAGCATCATAATCAAGGTTATTTATCATTTGTATTCTATCGTCTAGGTTGTTAAAGGAGCAACCTGAAAACGAAAACAAGAAGAAAAATATAAAGAACAATGAACTTATTTTTTGTGTCATTCTTTAAATCTTATATTAAGCAATAATGTCCGCAAATTTGGGGTAATGTTGACTATTAGTAATTATTGCTGTCCGATAAAAATCGGGAATTGATAAATTCTAATCGTTAATTGCCTGTAAATAGGCATTTGTCTTATAGTTCTCAAAATTTAGCCCCTCTTTTAGAGTAAAGAGCTCCAGTTGATGCGAGACGACACTCTCCGGATTCCGAGTTTGAATGATTTTGAGCCACTTCCCTTCAGGCAGATTCAGGAAGTCATATAGGTTGATGTAGGTTTAGTTATCCTGCGGCATTTGTGTTTTCCTCTCTTCGTCTCCTTTACCATTACAAC
>DETD01000030.1:491-73053 GCA_002362105.1 Bacteroidales bacterium UBA3297 | reverse complement strand
CCATTAACGGCAACGAGGAGGCGGTTGCCCGCGCACTCGATGCCGCCCACACCGAGGTAACCAATCCGCTAACCTACAACGACGAGCACTGCTTCCAAAGTGCCATCTGCTTGGCGTATTTCTACGCCAACACCCGCTACACGCTCATTAAGGAGCTGCCGACCGGCAAGGGCTATGCCGACCTGGTGTTAGTGCCTTACTTGCCGAACATACCGGCAATGGTCATAGAGTTGAAGCACAACAAGAGTACGGAAAGCGCCATCGAACAGATAAAGAAACGGAACTACTGCCAGGCGTTAGACCAATACTACGACAACCTGCTCTTCGTGGGCATCAACTACGACGAAAAGACCAAGGAACACACCTGCAAGATTGAGCGGGTTGTGAAGGAATAATGTCCGCTTGACCTAGACTGATTAACACTGCCCCCTCGGGACGCAAACACCGTCTGGAAGACGGTATCTTCATAACCGGGCACGGGGAAAGGGCTGGCCCCGTGCCCGTGCCCGGACTCCTATGCGGCGCCAGTGCGTTTGGAAAACGCTACGTGGCAACATTGGACTTCATCAATTTCTATAAATGTGAAATTGTATGACAGGAACCTTAATGACTCACTTTTCAGTTCTTTTAACCAAACATAACAGATTTCAGTTTGCCAAAGTCTCCATTAATACATAAATTTGCTAATACTGCACTTTTGCGCAGTTTTACACAAGTTAATTAACAGTATTAGTAAAATATGAGCAACAACAAACGCTTCATCTTGTCAGAGAACGAGATACCTACAGCGTGGTACAACATTGTGGCCGATATGAAGAATAAGCCCATGTTGCCACTTAACCCCAAAACACGCCAACCGCTTACCGTGGACGAGATGTCGCACATCTTTACCCTCGAGGCTTCTAAACAGGAACTGAACCAGACTGACCGCTGGATTGAAATTCCCGATGAAGTGCGCGACCTCTACAAGCACTACCGACCAACCCCGCTAGTCCGTGCCACCGGTTTGGAAAAGGCGCTCGACACACCTGCTCATATCTACTTCAAGAACGAAAGTGTGAGCCCTGTTGGTTCACACAAACTGAACTCTGCAATTCCACAAGCCTATTACGCTAAGATGGAAGGCATCAAGAACCTGACTACCGAAACCGGTGCCGGCCAGTGGGGAACCGCCCTCAGCTATGCCGGTAAGGCGTTCGGCATCGATGTTACCATCTTCATGGTAAAGGTCAGCTTTGAACAGAAGCCTTACCGCCGCAGCATAATGCAGACCTTCGGCGGACACGTATTCGCCTCTCCAAGCGACGTTACCAGCGCCGGCCGCGCTATTTTGGCCAGAGACCCCGGCTACACCGGCAGCCTTGGCACCGCTATCAGCGAGGCTGTTGAAATGGCCATCGGCACCCCAGACTGCCGCTATGCCCTTGGCAGTGTGTTGAGCCACGTTTCGCTACACCAGACAGTTCTCGGACTAGAGGCTGAAAAACAGATGGACATGGCTGGTGAATATCCCGACATCGTTATCGGCTGCTTTGGTGGCGGCTCGAACTTCTCGGGTATCGCATTCCCATTCATGCGCCACAACATTCTCGATGGAAAGAAGACCCGCTTCATTGCGGCCGAACCTGCATCGTGTCCTAAACTGACCCGTGGCGAATTCCACCTCGACTTCGGCGACGAGGCTGGCTACACCCCACTTTTGGCAATGTACACCCTCGGACACAACTTCAAACCAGCTTCAATCCACGCCGGAGGCTTACGCTACCACGGTGCGGGCACCACTGTCAGCCAGTTGTTGAAAGACAACATGATGGAAGCGGTAGACATCAAGCAGACCGACACATTCAAGGCTGCACAACTCTTCGCTCAGACCGAAGGTATTATTCCAGCACCAGAATCAAGCCACGCTATTTGCGCAGCCATCAACGAGGCGCTTAAATGCAAGGAAGAAGGCACACAGAAAACCATTCTCTTCAACCTTTCTGGCCACGGACTTATCGATATGACCGCTTACGACCAGTATCTCTCTGGAAATCTGCACAACTACGAGATTAGCGATGCCGAGTTGAAAGCCAATCTTGACGAATTAAACAGAATAATCAAGTAAAACAAAAATAAAGACAATTTATGCAGTACGGATATTTCGATGACGAACGCAAAGAGTACGTTATCACCAATCCAGCTACCCCAAAATCTTGGAGTAACTATTTAGGAGACACCCGTTATGGCGCTATCATCACCAACAACGCAGGTGGTTATAGTTTCTTCCGCTCGTCGGTTCAGGGTTGCTTCCTCCGTTTGAAGTTCAACACTGTACCTAACGACCAGCCAGGCCGCTACATCTATCTTCACGATGTAGATACAAAAGATTTCTGGAGTGGCAGCTGGCAGCCTGTAGGCAAACCGCTCGACCAGTACAAGAGCGAGTGCCGTCATGGTTCAGCCTATTCCATCATCTCGTCTGAATACTCAGGTATAAAGACCGAGACCCTTTACTTCGTGCCACTTGGTGCTGAATTTGAGGTATGGCGCGTGAAAGTGACCAACAACTCTGGCAAGAAGAGAAACCTTCGTGCTTTCACTTACGCCGAGTTCGCTTCAAACTGGAACATGCACGACGACAGCAACAACCTGCAGTACACCCAGTATATCATCAAGACTTCGTATGCCGACGGTTTCATCGACCACGGTAACAACCTTTACATGCCTGAAGAACCAGAAAACTTCCAGAACAAAGACCAGGCCCGCCACTCTTTCATTGGTGTAGTTGGTGCGAAAGTTACCGGTTACGACAGCGACCGCGACAAGTTCATCGGCCTTTACCACACTTACGCTAATCCAGAAATGGTAATGCGCGGCCAGTGCGGTAATACGGTTACAGAAGGTGACAACGGTTGTGGAACCCTTCAGGTTGACCTTTCGCTCGAAGCTGGCGAAACCAAGGAATTCACAGTAGTGCTTGGTATTGGTAAGGCTTGGGTTGAAGGTAAGAATGCCGCAGAACGTGTTTCTACCCCTGCCAAACTAGACGCCGAATACAAAAAGGTAGTTGACTACTGGCACGGCCGTATCGAAGGTCTTAGCGCTAAGACTCCAGATGCAGCGTTCAACAGCATGATCAACATGTGGAACCCATTCAACAACCTTATCACCTATGCATGGAGCCGTGCGGCTTCCCTCATCTATCGTGGCGAACGCGACGGTATGGGTTACCGCGATACCATCCAGGATATGCTCGGTGTTGTCCACAACATTCCTACCGAAGTGGTTGAACGCCTCGAGCTCATGCTTACCGGCCAGAATTCTAACGGTGGTGCAATGCCAGTGGTTAAACCATTTGCCCACAGACCTGGTCACGAAGACCCAACTCCTGAAAACGAGTTCCGTTCCGACGACTGTATGTGGTTGTTCAACACTGTTCCTACTTATGTTAAGGAAATCGGCAACCTCGACTATTATAACAAGGTTCTTCCTTACAGCGACAAGGGTGAAGGCACCGTTCTCGACCACCTCCGTCGCGCCATCCAGTTCAACCTCGACCGTCTTGGCAAGAATGGCCTCCCTTGCGGTTTGAAGGCCGACTGGAACGACTGTCTGGTGCTTGGTGCAAAAGGTGAGACCGTCTTCGTAGCAATGCAGCTGCGTTATGCCCTCACTGTCTACATCGACATCTGTACCCGCCTCAACAAGCCAGAGGAAGTTAAATGGGCAGAAGGACACCTCACTACCCTCACAGCCAACATCGACAAGGCTGCATGGGACGGCGAATGGTATGTTCGCGCAATTAAGGAAGACGGCTACGTCTTCGGTACCAGCAAAAACCCTATTAAAGAAGGTAACATCTGGCTCAACCCACAGAGCTGGGCTATTATTTCAGGCCAAGCTACTGGCGAACGCGCCGAAGTGGTTATGAACAGTGTAGAAAAGCACCTTGCTATTGAATACGGTTTGGTACTTTGCGACCCTCCTTTCGAAAAGACCGAGGCTAGCGTTATCAAGGCTCCGCTCTTCATCAAGGGTATGAAGGAAAATGCGGCTGTATTCCAGCACACCCAGGGTTGGGGTATTATGGCTGACTGTATTCTTGGCCACGGTAAACGCGCGTTCAAGAACTACACCAACTACCTCCCTGCTCACTATAACGAACGTGCTGAGGTCCGCCAGATTGAGCCTTACGTATACGCTCAGACTACTTGCTCTACCTACAACATGCGTGCCGGCCAAAGCCGTTGCCCTTGGTTGAGTGGTACAGCATCGTGGGCTTACTTCACTGCCGCACAGTACATCTTGGGTATCCGTCCTGACTACGACGGCTTGCAGATCGATCCATGTATCCCTGCTTGGGAAGGCTTCACTGCTACCCGCCGCTTCCGTGGCAAGATTGTGAACATCACCGTTAAGAACCCTAACAAAGTGGAAAAAGGTGTCAAGAGCATCTCTATCAATGGTGAAAAGGTAGACGGCCAGGTTGTTCCATTCAGCAAGATGAAAGATGTTAACGAGGTAGAAGTCGTTATGGGCTAATACCCACGTTACCACTAATAACAGAACAAGCCCCATGGTTAAAAAACTATGGGGCTTGTTTTTCTATATATGCAGGTTAAGCCAAAACACATATATACTATTCTGCTTACTATTGTGTCATATTCGCTCTTTTCTCGTATACTATTTTCCCCTACTTTTGTTTCAATAAATAACAAATACATAAACATATTATGGAAACTCAAGCTAACATTGAAGAACTTACAAAACTCGCCGAACAGGGTGACGTTACGGCCCGAAATCAACTGGGCAACTGCTATTTCCAAGGTATCGGTGTTAGAAAAAACTACGACGAATCGCTCAAATGGTATTTGAAATCGGCCGAACAAGGCGATAAGGACGGACAGTATTATACCGCATTGATTTACGTGACAAAACAAAACTACCAGGAGGCAGTTAAATGGAGCCAACTGGCAGCTGAACAAGGGCAGGCCGAGGCCATAAACCAGTTGGGTTGGCATTATGAGCATGGCTTCGGTGTGGAAAAAGACGAGAAAAAAGCAGCGGCACTATACCTTCAGAATGCTGAGCAGGGAAACGCGATTGCGCAATTCTACCTGAGCGGTTGTTACGGATGGGGAAAAGGTGTGGAAAAAGACTACAAAAAGGCTTTGGAATGGGCGGAAAAAGCGGTGGCCAACGGCTGTAAACAGGCTATTCCAGCAGTGAATCACTACAAGACTTTTCTGCCAACACAAAAAGAGGTGGAAACAAATGGCTTAAAAACTGGTAACAACACGAGCACTGGGATAAAAGACAAGCAACAAGCCCTCAGAATGCAGGCCGAACAAGGCGACGCAAATGCCCAATATGAATTAGGTAGCTACTATAAATGGAAAAAATCTGACAATAAAACGGCCTTTGAATGGTTTACCAAAGCAGCAGAACAAGGACATGCTAAAGCGCAGAAAGAGGTTGCCTATTATTACTATGAGGGTAAAATTGTGGACCAAAGCTATGAAAATTATATAGAATGGATGACTAAATCTGCAAATCAGGGCAATGCTGACGCACAACACCGTTTAGGACGATTCTTTGACGAGGGTGCCGATGGTGTGCCACAAAACTACGAGCTGGGCGCCATGTGGTTAACGAAAGCTGCCGAACAGGGGGACACAGAATCGGCTTACTATTTAGCCGAGCATTACTATTGGGGGAATGGCGTACCTGAAGATAACGAAAAGGCGATTGAGTGGTTCAAAAAAGCGGCAGAAGGTGATGTGCACCACCGTACTACTAAAGATGCCCAGTGGAGGATGGGCGAAATCTATGAAAACGGATATGGTGTGGATGCCGACCTTGAAGTTGCGGCTGATTGGTACAACAGGGCAGCAAAAAACCACCACAGTCAGGCTAGAGCCGATTTAGACAGGCTTTACGAGTCGGGGGCTGTAGAGCCTAAAGACGTGGCCGTAAGAAAGGATGAAGATTTCGGCCGACTCATTCACGATGGGAAGAAAACCTGGAAGGGGAAAATAACAGCCAACTTCAATGGCAAGCAAACTGAGCTGAAACTCAAATTGTCTAGCACTGCGGAGGAAAAATTTACCGAGGCCCAGCGGAAAGCCTTTGCTGAGTACCGCAAGAAAGAAACGGATTTTTACAACGCCGTTCAAAAAAGGGCTAAAGAAATATACAAAAAAGCCAATGGGGAGAAAGACAACGAAATCATCCCCACTGTACTTTGCATTGACCGAGAAGGCAACTACGGATGGGAGTGTAAAAAGGCATGGGACGGACAAAACATTTCTGCCATCCTTTCAGATGGCGATGTGCAGATAGCCAGCGTGTCTGTAGTTTATAATTACGCTGATGTGGTTGCCAGTCGTACCAAAACCCAGTGGTATGTGGGCGATACCGCCTATATGAATTTGTTCGGTTTTTTGGAAGCACTTGATGTCCGCCGTGCACTTTATGAATATGAAGAGGCGGAAGATGAAGCTGTCCGTGATGGAAAACTGACCGATAAGGAAGTTCAACTCCTTTTATGGCTCACCAATGAACTCAATACAGAAAGTATTGCAGATGGTGTGGTAAATTATTGCAACATCACGTACGATATGTGGAGCGACAAGCAAATAGGGAGAGAAGACCTTCTCGATGAGTTGGACATTAGCAAAATTTATTTGAGAACCGAACATTCTGCTGAATATGACGATGACCCTGAAATTTCTCTTGCTGGCGAGTGCCAGTGCGACGAGGAGCATGGTATTGCCATTGGCTTCAAAAACAAGGAGTTGGCAGGTGTTAGTTCTGAGGATTACGGTTTCTCTTAAACCGCGAAGGCTACCAAATCGGATGAAACAATCGAAATGGGGGCAGGTAAGGAATTAGAAAAAGAAGCGATTCGAATTGTAAAACAACTGAAGAAATGGAACCCTGCAACGATTGGGAATAAAAAAATCAGATCATACGAAACGGTTAGGTTGGACTTTTATTCTATATCAAAATAGTACGTGCTGGTTTGTCGTACAAACTTTCTGAAAAAGTAAAGGCTACCTGTTTGAAATACAAACTGGTAGCCTTTACTATTTCTTTACGTTCCCCACCCTTCTCTATCGAGGTTTCGGTAGCCGATGGCTTCACTGATGTGTGGGAACTGGATGCTTTCAGCTCCATCGAGGTCGGCAATGGTACGGGCCACCTTCAAGATGCGGTCGTAGGCGCGTGCGCTGAGGCTGAAACGCTCCATGGCGGTACGTAGGGTGTCGGTGCATTCTTTGTCGAGTCGGGCGTATTTCTGTAAAAGGCGGCTGTTCATCTGGGCATTGCAGTGGATGTGCTCTTCGTCTCTGTATCGTTCTTGCTGTATTTGCCGGGCTTTAACCACGCGTTCGCGGATATCAGCACTCGATTCTCCCTTACTCCGTTCCGCCAATTTTTCGAAAGGTACGGGCACAATTTCAACCTGTATGTCGATGCGGTCGAGAAGCGGACCACTAATTTTGCTGAGGTAGCGTTGCACAGCTCCTGGCGAACACACACATTCGCGTGTGGGGTGGTTGTAATAGCCGCACGGGCAGGGATTCATACTCGCCACCAGCATAAAAGAAGCCGGATAAGTAACCGACATTTTCGAGCGGCTGATGCTTATCTGGCGGTCTTCGAGCGGCTGGCGCATCACTTCTAGAACCTGACGCTTGAATTCGGGTAGTTCGTCAAGAAAAAGCACTCCATTGTGGGCCAGACTTATTTCGCCCGGCTTCGGATTACTGCCTCCGCCAATAAGGGCCACATCAGATATCGTGTGGTGCGGACTACGGAACGGACGCTGCGTCATCAGCGAAGTGTTGCGGCCGATGAGTCCGGCCACAGAATGAATTTTTGTGGTTTCGAGCGACTCTTGCAGCGAAAAAGGGGGAAGGATGGTGGAGATACGTTTAGCCATCATACTCTTACCGGCACCCGGAGGCCCCACCATAATGATGTTGTGTCCACCTGCCGCAGCCACCTCGAAAGCACGCTTCACCTCTTCCTGACCCTTCACATCGTAAAAGTCCATATCGAACTGGTCGACGTGGGCATAAAACTCCTTACGGGTGTCGACAATGGTTTGCTCCATAGTGTCGTTTCCGTTCATAAAGTCTAAGACGTCGGCCAACTTTTCGGCACCGAAAACCTTCAGTTTGTTAACTACAGCCGCCTCACGCGCGTTCTGTTTAGGCACAACCAGTCCTTCAAACCCCTCGGCACGAGCCTGTATGGCAATAGGCAGAACACCCCTTATAGGTTGCAGAGTGCCGTCGAGCGAGAGCTCGCCCATCAGCATAAAGCGTTCAAGCCGCTCGGCTTTAATCTGGTTGTTTGCCGCAGCTAGTCCCACCGCCAGTGGCAAATCGTAGGCCGCCCCTTCCTTTCTGATGTCGGCTGGTGCCATATTCACAATAATACGTCCAGCCGGAAAGGCATTCTTGTTGAAAGAAAGAGCCGAACGCACACGCTCGTAACTCTCCCTAACAGCGTTGTCGGGCAGGCCAACCAAGGCAAATGCAGGCATACCGCCCCCAACATTCACCTCTATCGTTATGGTGGTGGCCTCAACTCCGTGTACGGCTGCACCAAAGACTTTTACTAGCATAGGCAAGGCTTATTTAGGTTTTTATTGTTGTTTTATGGAAGACAGATGCGGTGGTCGTTGTTCACGGCAAAAAGCACATCGGCCCTGTCTGGCAGGTCTTTCAGCATCCACCGGGTCAACCGTTCGTAGTGCGAGATAAAGCGGCGGAGTTCCTCGTCGTTCATCACGCGCAAGTGGTTCTGCCCTTTTGTCGAGATGCGGAGTTTCTCTTCCTGCAGCGCGCGCCACTCATACACCTTCTCGAACGAAGGCACCTGCAACATAACCAACAGGTTAAGACAGTCGAACAGGCGGTTGTATTCAGTTTTCAACTGCAAGTTGACGTAGGTACGCCAAATAGCCTCTTTATCTTCCTTCTCTTCCAGTTCGTTCACAGGCTGGAGCAAATCGGCCAGCGGTTGCTCGACCGCTCCCATAAACCATCCGTCGAACAAAATAACATCGGGGCGTCCCACAAAACGGTCCCACTCGCTTTCGGGGTAAACGTCGTCCATCGCCTTATTAAAGCGTGGGATAGGGGTCGCATCGGTCGGAGCGGCATTGGCCAGCGTATTAAACAGGTCGATACCCTTCTGCACATAATGCGTACCCGGGACACCGCGTGTAATAAACAGCGGATGTATTGTTTGAGCCAATTTTTCACGGTCGTTTCTCGACAGGTAGAGGTCGTCAATGCTTATACTCAACACTTTCAAGCCGTAAGCGTCTTCCAACACCAGCTTCATCAGCGCGCAAAACGAGGTCTTTCCAGCCCCCTGCGCACCATTTACACCAATAATCTGCATATTGGTAGTGTCGAGTCCTATGGCAATCATTTCCGCTAATGGCAGGTACACGCGTTCAAGGTCCTCCAAAAGTTCTTCACCCAACATCAGTTCGCGAAGTTTCTCGGAAAAGTGCTTTCTTAGTTGATGTAGTACGTCTTGTTCCATAGGCCCCTATATTTGTATAGTATTGTAGTTATAATAAGAGTAAATATACAATACTTTTTGTGACGGGTGTATCAAATTTTCCAAATATTTGTCGCTATCCAACTAATTCTGGTTCAAGTGGCTAGCCCACAAGCACTAAAACGGTAAAAACAGACTTCTATCTCAAAAGGAATGGGGGCCTTCACAGGTCCCCATCCAGTTATTGTTAATGTAATGTTATATAAATAACAGGAACCCGGAAGTTCCCATCTTATATCATTTTATATTGGCAGGGCCAATGGCCCATCCTTTTACAAAGGTAACAAATTTTGTTGCCCAATTTCCGTTTTTGGAAACTTTTTGCGAGAAAAGAAGACAAAAAAGGGATAAGTGCAAGACCTATCCCTTCCTATAAGGTTCTGTTCAGCGTTATTTTTGAGCTGCGAAACGCTTTGCCTGCTCGGCAATAAGCTCTTTATCGTCGAAATAGTCAATACGCATAGCGTGGCGCACTTCGGCAATAGTCTTCGCCGCAACCTCGCGGGCCGCCTCAGTACCGCGCTTCAGCACCTCGTAGACGGCTGGAATATCTTTTTCCAACTCTTTACGGCGGTTACGTATAGGCTCTAAACGGTCGTTCAACACATTCAGCAAGAACTTCTTGCAGGTGCCGTCGCCAAGACCGCCACGGGTATAGTGGTCTTTCAACTCTTGCAGGTTCTTGTAGTCGGGCAAGAATTTCACAAAATCGTCGTCGGTAGCAAAAGCGTCGAGATAGGTGAACACGGTGTTGCCTTCTAAGTGGCCAGGTTGCTCAATGTGGATGTGCTCTGGGTCGGTATACATCGAGTTGACCTTGGTCTTCAACTCTTTGGCAGAGTCAGACAAGAAAATACAGTTACCCAGCGATTTCGACATCTTGGCCTTGCCGTCGGTGCCTGGCAAACGCAGACAAGCAGCAGTCTGCGGAAGCAGAATCTGGCATTCATCTAACGTTTCACCATAGATATTGTTAAAACGGCGTACAATCTCGTTAGTCAACTCAATCATTGGCTTCTGGTCTTCACCGGCAGGAACAGTGGTTCCATGGAACAAAGTGATGTCGGCTGCCTGCGAGATAGGGTAACAGAAGAAACCGGTTGGAATGTTTGCCTCGAAATTACGCATCTGTATTTCCGTCTTTACCGTTGGGTTACGCTGTACACGCGACACGGTTACCAAGTTCATATAGTAGAACGCCAACTCGGTCAGTTCTGGCACCGCGCTCTGAATAAAGATATTGCACTTTTCAGGGTCGAGACCGGCAGACAGGTAGTCGAGCGCAACTTCAATCACATTTTGGCGGATTTTCTCTGGGTTGTCGGCATTGTCGGTCAGCGCCTGGGCATCGGCAATCATAATGAAGATTTTGTCGAATTCGCCTGAGTTCTGCAACTCAACGCGGCGACGGAGCGAGCCAACATAGTGGCCGATATGCAACTTACCGGTCGGACGGTCGCCGGTAAGGATTACTTTTTCTTTTGCCATTTATATCTAAAAGCTTTATTTCAATGTAAAACTAGACGTAGTCAAAAAAAGAAAAGGATGTATCAAAATTACTTTTGACACACCCCTTTTGTGCGAACACAAGCACACTATTAACGGTGAGCGTGCAAGCGAACTGCGATTTCATCGCTAACTGTCAACTTCTTGCGACCGTGTGCACGACGAGAAGCCAAAACGCGACGACCGTTTGCAGTCGCCATTCTTTCACGGAAACCGTGCTTGTTCTTTCTCTTCTTGATAGAGGGTTGGAATGTTCTTTTCATTTTATTTAAAGCTTTAAATTTTCTTTATTTGTCGGGTTAAAACCTTACACCTCGGGCGGTGCAAAGTTTCGAAGTGCAAATTTAGGGGTTTTTTAGAATAAAACAAATTGTTGATAACTTTTTCTGTTTACGTTACCTCAAAGATTTGTGCTTTCTTATGTGTATACGTATCTTTAGCCTATAAAATTTCCATTCCACATGCCTACCGAACACCCCTTAAAGGCATTTGCCTTCTGCCCGCACTGCGGCTCACCCCTATTCAAAGACGACGGTCCGCGTTCGAAGAAATGCGGCAACTGCGGTTTCAACTTCTATCTTAATCCGGCGGCGGCCGTTGCAGCCCTCATCACCAACCACAAGGGCGAACTACTGCTTACACGCAGGGCCTTCGAGCCACAAAAAGGCACACTTGACCTGCCCGGCGGATTTGCCGAACTCGACGAAACCCTGGAAGATGCCCTGAAAAGGGAAATAAAGGAAGAACTGAATGCCGATATTGAAAACATCCATTACTTCACCTCACAACCCAACCGCTACCCCTTTGGAGGCCTCACCGTACACACTCTCGACAGCTTTTTTACCGCCAGCCTGCCAAATAACAGCCAACTGTGTGCCGACGACGACGTGGACAGCTTTGTGTGGGTTGCCGCCAACAACATCGATTTACAAAAAATAGGACTGCCCTCTATACGCAAAGCGGTGGCCCTTTGGATTACGAAAACAGCCCTTTAGAACAAAACAAAAAACGCTGAGCTTTACATTTTTTTCGTAACTTTGTCCAATTATAGCAAAGACTTAACACATAGAATGAATATAATTGAACATGTTGGCAGTTTCACCAAACTAATGAAACTGACCCTTACCATACCAGACCGATGGTCGATGTTTGGACGACAGTATCTGCGCGAAATTATGAAGCTAGGTATCGACTCTGTCTTTATCGACATCATCATCTCGCTTTTCATCGGTATGGCCATTACCATTCAGATGAAGCTGAATATGAGCAATCCGGTCTTACCCGGCTACCTTACAGGTCTGGCCGTTCGCGACACCCTTTTGCTCGAATTCTCGCCAACCATCCTCTGCTTGATTCTTGCCGGAAAAGTCGGCTCAAACATTGCTTCCGAAATTGGCACTATGCGTATAACCGAGCAGATTGATGCCATCGACATTATGGGTATCAACTCGGCCAACTACCTGATATTACCAAAAATAACGGCCTTCATCAGCGTTATTCCAAGTTTGGTGATCATTAGTATTTTCTCCGGAATACTTGGCGGTTATGGTGTTGCCGAGTTTACCGACACCATTACCGTTACCGAATATACCCAGGGTATCCAATACTCCTTTGTACCGTTCTACGTTACCTACGCCATCATTAAGAGTATGGTGTTTGCCTTCATCATCAGCTCAGTAGCCAGCTATTACGGCTATACGGTGAAGGGCGGAGCCCTCGAAGTAGGTAAAAACAGCACAAAGGCGGTTGTTAACAGCAGCATTATTATTCTGGGTTCAAACTTCATGCTTACTAAATTGTTACTGACATGATTGAAGTTAAAGATGTTTCGAAGTCGTTTCACGACGGAGTTAAGGTGCTCGACAACATCAACACTGTTTTCGAAACCGGAAAAACTAACCTTATCATTGGTCAGAGCGGTTCCGGTAAGACGGTCTTGATGAAGAGTACTGTGGGAATCCACAAAGTAGACCAGGGGCATATTTTATACGATGGACGCGACATTACACAAATGAACGACCACCAGATTAAGATGATGCACCGCGAAATTGGTATGCTCTTCCAGGGCTCGGCCCTCTTCGACTCTATGACAGTGCTCGAAAACGTGATGTTTCCGCTCGATATGTTCAGCGATATGAATACCGAACAGAAACGCGCCCGCGCCATTGAGTGCCTCGAACGTGTCGACTTGAAACGCGCCATCGACCTGTTTCCTGCAGAAATTAGTGGTGGTATGCAGAAACGTGCGGCTATTGCCCGCGCTATTGTACTCAACCCTAAATACCTGTTCTGCGACGAACCGAACTCGGGTCTTGACCCTAAAACCTCGCTGATGATTGACCGACTGATTCAAGAAATCACACACGAGTTCAACATCACCACCATCATCAACACACACGATATGAACTCGGTGATGGAGATTGGCGAGAACATCGTCTTCATCTACAAGGGACAAAAGGGATGGCAAGGCAACAAAGACCAAGTGTACGACACCGGCTGCAAACCGCTGGAAGACCTCATCTTCGCCAGCGAACTCTACAAGAAAATTAAAAAAGCCCACTTCACTCTGAAAGAATAAACTTTAGTGGACTTGTTATTTACCAACGTTTAAACACCTGACAGCATGTTCTTCAATTTTTTCAAAACACGGCCAGTCCGCCAATTCGAACATATACCCATCTATTGGGATAAAGACAAGGAAGAGCGTGAGGAACGCCAACAACGCATCAGACAGGAGGTGGAAAACGAACATGGGAATCCGAACCTGAAACCCAAGTCCACCCTGAAACGTGGATTTCTGACCAACCAGCGCAAAGAAAAAGCGCTGACCAGCCAGACTAACACCTTCCGTATGGCGGTTGTTATCTGCCTGCTTATTGCTGCGCTGGCCTACATGCTACATTAAACACCTGCTAGATGTCAGGCCGTTTTTTCCAAACATAAATCAATAGCGAAACTGAGATATGGATATAATACACCTGCTACCCGATACCGTAGCCAACCAGATTGCCGCCGGTGAGGTGGTTCAACGCCCCGCATCGGCTGTTAAAGAACTGGTGGAAAACGCCATCGACGCGGGTGCAAAACACATCCAACTGATTATAAAGGAAGCCGGACGCAACCTGGTCCAAGTTATTGACGACGGCAAGGGTATGAGCCCTACCGACGCCCGTATGGCTTTTGAACGACACGCCACCAGCAAAATACGGAAGGCAGAAGACCTCTTCACCCTTATGACCATGGGGTTCAGAGGCGAGGCCCTGGCCTCTATCGCCGCTGTGGCACAAGTGGAACTGGTTACCAGACAGGCCGACGACGAAATGGGCACACACATCTGCATTAACGGCGGCAAGGTAGACAGCCAAGAACCCTGCACCTGCCCAGTCGGTACCAACGTGTGCATGAAGAACCTCTTCTACAACATTCCTGCCCGGCGCAACTTCTTAAAAAGCAATGCGACCGAATTCGGAGCCATCGACACCAGTTTCAAAAACATCGCACTGGTCTACCCCGATATTGCATTCGACCTCGTCCACAACGACCAAAAATGCTATATTCTTCCTGCAACCAGCCTGCGCGAACGCATTACCCACATTTTCGGTAAAAACATCAACAACCAGCTCTACTCCATCAGTGCCGAGTCTGACCTGGTTAAGATACACGGCTTCATTGGCAGCCCCGAAACGGCTAAACAGCGGAACGACAAACAGTTCTTCTTCGTGAACGGACGCTACATGAAGCACCCCTATTTCCAAAAGGCAGTGAACACGGCTTACGACCGCATGATTGCCGCCGGCACCAAGCCTACCTTCTTCATCTACCTCGATGTTGACCCTGCCAGCATCGACGTGAACGTACACCCTACAAAGACGGAAATCAAGTTCAAGAACGAACAGGAAATTTTCCCTATCATCCTGGCTGCCGTGCGGGCCGGACTAGGACGTTGCAACGTGCAAGGCTCCATCGATTTCGACACTGAAGGAATGGTCGACATTCCGTCGTACCTGAACCGGCCAGAACACACTGTGGAACCGAAAATACACACCGACAACTCCTACAACCCTTTCAACAGCGGTGCGGGAGGTAGCGCCGGACCAGCCAGCGACCGGAACCTGCGCAACTGGGAAAGCCTGTACGAGGGCTTCGAATCGGGAAGGACGGCTCACACCGATACCAGTTTCCAGACTGAAACACCGGGCGACGACGACCAAGACTTCAACACCTTTGTTGAACAAACCAGCAACCAGCCCGACGATACCGACGATGTGCTGATTGGTGCTACATCGTATACCCAGAGCAGTCTGGACCTCGACTCCACACCCAACACAGACTTGAAACTGACAGGTAACGAGTTTTTGCAGTACCAGAACAAATACATCCTCACACAAGTGAAGTCCGGACTAATGTGCATTGACCAGCACAGGGCCCACTTCCGCATACTCTACGACCGTTGCCTGGCCAACCTTGAGCAGCACAAAACGGCCTGCCAACGCCTACTCTACCCCGAACAGTTCGACCTGAGTAGCGCCGACGCTCTGGTGTTGGAGGAAATAAAGGACGACTTGGCTGAAATAGGCTACGACATATCTTCGTTAGGCAACAATACCTTTATGGTGGGCGGAGTTCCCGCCAATAACGGCGACCGGGAGGCTAAAAACTTCATTACCGACATTATAGAGGCTGTGAAGTGCCAAGACCGAAGCGCCAAAGACGAGCTGCTACGCACCATGGCTATGGCGCAAGCCCGAAGCGCCGCCATACGCAGCGGCCAAAAACTGCAACAGGCCGAGGTGAACCAACTCATCAACGACCTGTTCTCGTGCAGCAACCATACCCTTACCCCCGACAACAAAACCATCATCGCCATTATTGGCGATGACGACATCAGCAAACGTTTCCGCTAACCTAATTTCAACACAATTATGGCAGACAACAAGAACATTAAAACCGAAATATACGATGAAAACGCTGTCCTCATCGGACTCATCACGCCCCAACAGAACGAACAGAAAGAGAACGAGTACATCAACGAACTCGCCTTCCTCTGTGAAACGGCTGGCGCTTTCCCACAAAAGAAGTTCTTCCAGAAAGTAGATTATCCGCACCCCTCTACCTTCGTGGGACAGGGTAAACTGCAAGAAATTAAGGAATACATCAAAGATATGAGCGAGGACCCCGAAACGGCCATCGGCTTGGCTATATTCGACGACGAACTCTCGCCCAAACAGTTGCAGATTATCGAAAAGGAACTAGAGGTGAAAGTACTAGACCGTACCAGCCTTATTCTCGACATCTTTGCCAAACGCGCCCAAACGGCCCACGCAAAAACACAGGTGGCACTGGCACAATACAAATACCTGCTACCACGCCTGACCCGCATGTGGACCCACTTGGAACGCCAGCGAGGCGGTATTGGTATGCGCGGACCTGGTGAGACCCAGATTGAAACCGACCGCCGTATCATTCTCGACCGTATTTCACTGCTGAAAGAACAACTGGTCGACATCGACAAGCAGAAAGCCATACAGCGAAAGAACCGCGGAAAGCTGACCCGAGTGGCTTTAGTGGGTTATACCAACGTCGGCAAGTCTACTTTAATGAACTTGCTGAGTAAGAGCGATGTATTCGCTGAGAATAAACTATTCGCAACACTAGATACTACCGTTCGCAAAGTTACAGTGTCTAATTTGCCGTTCTTGCTGTCAGACACTGTCGGCTTCATCCGCAAACTGCCACACGACCTTATCGAATCGTTCAAATCGACACTCGACGAAGTACGCGAGGCCGACCTGCTGCTACATGTTATCGATATTTCGCACCCTGGTTTTGAAGACCAGATTGAAGTGGTGGAAAAAACCCTTGCGGAAATCGACAAGACTGAAAAACCAGTCATCTACATCTTCAACAAGATCGACGCCTTCACCTATGTGCAGAAGGAAGAAGACGACCTCACCCCTAAAAAGCGCGAGAACTACAGCCTCGACGAACTGAAAAACATGTGGATGGCAAAACAAAACAACAACTGTGTCTTCATTTCGGCCCACGAACGGACCAACATTGAAGAGCTGAAACAAATGCTCTACCAAAAGGTGAAGGAAATACACGTACAGCGTTTCCCTTACAACGACTTCCTCTACCAAATCTACGACGAAGACAGCAACGTCATCGAATAAGCGGCATGGGCAACGAATACCGACATTTGACCGATGTAGAGTCTGTAAGGCATCTGCCGGCTTTTGCCATTGCCGGTGAAGTCAACCAACAACTGAAGGAACACAACAGGCTGGTAGTGACCGCCGCCCCCGGCGCGGGTAAGTCTACCCTGCTCCCGCTCACCCTACTCGACAGCATCGACGACGGAGGCAAGATTCTGATGCTTGAACCGCGCAGGCTTGCCGCCAAACAAATAGCCGAACGCATGGCCGACCTTTTGCACGAGCCCGTAGGCCAAACCGTAGGCTACCGTGTCCGTTTTGAAAAGAAGGTCAGCAGCCAAACCCGCATTGAAGTCCTTACCGAAGGCATTCTTTCGCGCATGCTGGTAAACGACCCCATGCTGGAAGGTGTCTCTATAGTCATTTTCGACGAATTTCACGAACGCAGCTTACCGTCTGACGTTGCACTAGCACTTACACGAGAGGCACAGCAGGTAGTCAGACCCGACCTGCGTATTGTACTGATGTCTGCCACCATCGACGCCAGTGCCATTAGCAAGCAGTTGCAGGCACCGGTAGTCAACAGCGAGGGGCGGATGTTTCCCGTAAACATAATACACACAAACGAAGAGGCCGACAACTTCAATGTTGCCGAGCTGGTGGCCCGCACCATACGCCAAGCCCACGCTCAAGAAGAGGGCGACATCCTCGCCTTCCTACCCGGCCAGGGCGAGATTCTGCGCTGCCAGGAGTTACTGGGTACCTCGTTGGGCAACACGGCCATATATCCGCTCTACGGACTACTTCCACCACAAGAACAGAAAAAGGCTATTATGCCCTCGGCCAATGGCGGGCGGAAAGTGGTTCTGGCTACCTCTATCGCCGAAACTTCGCTTACTATCGAGGGCGTACGCATTGTGGTCGACTCCGGACTATGCCGGACCATGGTGTTTGACCAGCGTAACGGACTAAGTCACATGACCACCCAACGCATCAGCCTCGACATGGCCACACAGCGTGCCGGACGAGCCGGACGTCTGGCTCCAGGCTGTTGCTACCGCTTGTGGACCTTGGCCACCGAACACCGGATGGAAGACTGCCGCACTCCAGAAATACTAAACGCCGACCTTGCGCCCGTTGTACTCGACGTTGCGGCATGGGGCGAAAGCGACATCAGCCGGCTACCATGGCTGACACCACCCCCAACAGGAAACGTAGCCCAAGCCGAACGGCTACTGAAACTGCTGGGTGCGACCGACACGAACGGAAAAATTACCACTTTGGGCAAAACGATGGCGGAAATGCCCTGCCACCCACGCATTGCAAGAATGCTAGCCCTCGGTCAAAATAACGATTTAAAGGCCCTAGCGGCCGATGTAGCGGCCTTAATTGAAGAAAAGGACCCACTGGCCGGAAACGACAACGATGCCGATATAAGCACCCGTATAGCCCTTCTGCGCAACGCGCGACAAAAACACACCGAAGGCAAGTGGAGCCGGATTGCACAAATTGCCAGAGAATACCGTACTCTTGCACGGGTAGAGGAAGATAACTCTATTCCCGATCCTATAGACACCGGAGCACTGATAGCTACCGCATACCCAGAACGTGTTGCTGCGGCTACCGACAACTGCGGACACTTCCGCACCGCCAGCGGCGACACAGCCGTTTTCTCGAAAAACGACCAGCTGGCTGCTTCCGACTGGGTGGCTATCGCTACTATGAATACGGCAGGCGGAAGAGTGTTTCTTGCGGCACCACTCCACACTGCTACCATACAGCACCTACTCACACAAAAAAACACCGTGGCCTGGGACAATAAACAAGGGCGCATAGTGGCACAACAGGAAAAACGCATCGGCTGTCTGGTTGTTGAAGCCAAACCTTTGCACGACACAGACCGGAGCGAAATTATTTCGGCCATCTGTCAGGCAGCAACGAAAGAGGGCAACAGTATGTTCGACTTTAACGACGAAGTCGGACGCCTGCAAAGACGGGTGGCTTGTGTGGCTGGCTGGCATCCCGAACTGGAACTGCCAAACCTCTCGACCGATAATGTGTTGGCCCGCGCCGACGAATGGCTCCCCTTCTTCCTCGACAACAACGGCCAACTGGCCACCTCAACAGCCGAGTTGAAAAAAATAGATTTGGTAAAAGCCCTAACCACACTGCTGACCTACGAACAACAGCTGGCAGTAGACCGACTGGCACCTACCCACATCACTGTTCCGACAGGAAGCCGCATCCGCATCGACTACCGGCAAGGCGCCGAGGCACCTGTTCTCTGCGTTAGACTACAAGAATGTTTCGGACTTACCGAAACCCCCTGCGTAAACGATGGCAAACAACCGGTACTGATGGAACTGCTGTCGCCCGGATTTAAGCCAGTACAGCT
Organism: Bacteroidales bacterium UBA3297; assembly: GCA_002362105.1. Lineage (GTDB taxonomy): Bacteria > Bacteroidota > Bacteroidia > Bacteroidales > Paludibacteraceae > Physcocola. Next base: position 53,427 of record DETD01000030.1, on the reverse strand, counting down.
GACACAAGACCTGCGGAGCTTCTGGAACAATACCTATTTCGAAGTCAGAAAAGAGTTGAAACGACGCTATCCGAAGCACTACTGGCCCGACAATCCGCTGGAAGCAGAGGCCACAAGAGGCGTAAATAAGCACAAAAACGGCTGATTTTGCATTTTTGATACGATATTACCCCTTATTTGGAACTCTTTTTAGAGGTGGTGTCAACTTTTTATACTAACTTTGCAGTGTGTAAAGCAAACTTAGAAACAACACAACTACATTTTAGCTTAAACCAAATGTGTGTTAAAGAGAAAAAGCAGCGCTTGGTGCGTTGCTTTTTTTTGTCTACTACCGAAACCGACCGTCTAGCTACTGTTTTTCTACCGTTACTTCCAACCCGATGGACATAAAAAACAGGTTCCCTGATTAGAGGAAACCTGTATAAAGTGTTTTCTTATCGGAACGGCCGGAAACGTACGTTCAATATGAAGCGCTTTTCCACCGCCGTGGCGTTATTTCAGGCTATCGAGGAAGGAAGTAATCATCTCGCGCGAAACATAGCCGCTAAAAGGCAAAATTTGCCATGTTTGAGATGTTTTCATACTTTCACCGGGCTGCAGGGTAGTATAAGGCGAGTGGTATTCCATTTCCATCAGCACATCGTCGTCCGACGATGCGTAATTATAAATCTCCACTTCGCTTTGCGCAGGGTGTATCAGTTCCTGACTGTGGTGCTCGAAACGTATAACCAGCAAGTCGCGGCCACTAAGCGTTGCAATAAACGGACGGGACGGACGTATAAACGCCTTTCCCGTACAAGCGTAATAGCTAAAACTTCTGCGTTCGGGCGTAAAAGTGAAATAACCGTCTTTAAGCATATACGGAGCGTCGCCTTCGCAGTCGGGGTGCGTCGCACCCGTTACACGGACATCGAACGGAGAAGAAACAGGAACGAAAGTAGGGTTGTTGCCATTGGTACGGGCAATCAGCCAAAGGTCCCAAGAAACAGGCTCCTTTCTGATGTTGGTGGCCTCCACATCGTAATGGACAACACCGTCGGCTGTAATCATAATATGCTTTTTCAGGCGGACTCCACTAATCGGGCTATCCGGTCCCTCTAAAGTAATTTCGCAAGATATATGGCGCTGAACGGTAAAGGCGCCGTAACTGATATACGGATCAGGCGGCCAAAACAGGGTAGAGTGTTTCTGGTCCTCGTTCAAGTCCTGGTGTCTCCACCATTCGCACTGCGGACCGACCCAAACTTCCTGTCCGTTATAAGGTCTGAATTCCAATTGGTCGGCAGCTGGCTGCAACCGCTCGTCCTCGTCCCAAAGCCTATAGTCGCTCTTGAAGATATTCGGCGCACCATTTCGAGAAAGCAAAACAACTCGGCCTCCAACATCAGGCAAAATACCCAGACGTGTTCCGCCATTTTCGATATATAACATAACGAACAGAAATTTGATAACTACAAATAAACAACTCTCTTTGCAAAATTCGCACAATTTTTTTGATTGACAAGCAAATAGCTTTAAAAAAGTAGCCCGTTGCCTGCAATATAGTGCTTCAACACATCGCACTTGTTAATTCTGCGTGCCTCACCGCTTTCACTGTCTTTTAGCTTCCAGAGCAGCTTTGCGAGTTTGTCTTGGTCGCCACAAGTCGAATAATTATAACTCAAGAAGAAGAGTCCCGAGAGACAGCGAACCATATTGTCTTCACTCATATCGGCACTATAGGCCGAACGGAGCAAGGTAAGAGCACGTTTGATGTAGGCATTGCTAGCCACTTCGGCTGAATCTTGCGTCTGCGACCAATAGTAGTTGGTCAGTGCCCAGCACGCGCCTTTTGGCGAAGCCTGCACATAAGCCTTAGCCAGCGCATAGGCATTTTCAGCATATTTGGCGTCGAGCTTCTGCTTCTGTTGTGCTTTTGCAACCGCTTCTTCCAACTTCAACATCTGTTTGCAGAAATTCATCTTGTTGGTATATGGTTTTTTCTGCAGTTTCGGATCAGCTTTTTGTCTGTTTCGGTATACCCAGAATTCAGGAGTGAACGAATAAGCCATATAAGGCAGATTATTCATTTCTGTTACATACTTGCTGTCTACTTTTTTCAAGTACTCCATAGCCGGCTTGAACTGGAATTCACGCATCAGCTTGGTGGCAATAATGTCACACAGGTAGCTGTTGTTGCTATAGCAGAAAGGAACCATCGACTGTTCGAACGGTGTACCGCCAAGGGCAGTCAATACCTTGTAGTAATTGATAACCGACTCGGTAGACATAGTGTCGAGCATACGGAAAACATCGGTTCTGTAATCGCTGTTGCAACCTTTTTTTGTCGAGTCGCGCTTAATCAACCTACAACGGGTATTGTAAATATACTGGGTCTCGTTCAACTCGTTTGCCACATTGGCCAGAATAGCCGCTGTTACCGGTTTCTGCAACTCAAGGTAACGGGGTACCAGAATGTCGTGCACCACATGGTCCATTACATCGGTATAGTGGTTACGGAAATGGTAGTCGGCATAGTCGTAATAAGGTTTTTCCTTTGCCGCTGTGTTTCGCAACCAAGTCAGCTCCTTTGTCAGCAATGTCTCAAATTTGGCGTCGATTGTCTCTACCTCGGCATTGCAAATCAGACGCAAACAACGGGTGTTGTAGGCCACACGGGCAGTCGACTTCACCTTTTGTGCATCTTGCAGGGCTTTTGCCACCTGTTTCTTGTCTACACCCAGCAAATACATAGCATAGGCTCTGGCCGACAGCCATAAAGCCGTTTGCGTAGTACCTGCCTTGGCAGCCGAACCTGAGAACTTCACAAAACGGGCCAGCTCTATTTTGGTAAGCGAATCGCGTTTAGCATTTTTTTCAGTAGCACTGAGGGTAGCGAAAGAAGCGTTCAAAAAATCTTGTACCACATAAGGGAAAGACTTTGAATCAGGATATTTGTCGAAGATTTCCTTAATAGTCTTAGTGGTGATAACCTGGGGAAAACTAGCGCGGAGGTCATTTAAAGAACCAGTTTTAATGTAAAAGTCGCGGGCTTTTTCAGTCCAGCCAGTTTTAATCCAGTTACTTGCCAAATAACCTTGGCATTGTGCGGCAATGTCTTTTTCGTGAACCTGTTTGGCATTGCTCAACCAAATCTGTCCAAGCGCATCGTCTTTACCCGAGTAGAAAGCGCCGCGCATAGCCATCAGCACATAGCGGTTCGAGAGTGGCGTACGTTTTCCTTTCAGCTTGTTAGCTGCAAAATTGTATATTTCGGCCCAATCCTTACGGTTTTGCGCAAGTTCTTCCTTGGTAGGGTAGTTCCATCTGTTTTCGTTCAGGATGGCGGCCTTCTTCACATCTTTCAGTTTTTCTAAATACTCCACAGCATTCTTGTCACCCTTACTCTTCAAATAGTTTAGGAGTTGGTTTCCGGTAGCACTTTCGTTACCTGTATTGTTCAACTGTGCAAGAATCTGTTCATCGGTAAAATGGTTACCAGTATAGCGCTTCCAGTAACTGATGTTCTGCTTAACGTAACTAGTTTGCTCATTACGGTTGTAAGTGCTGAACATGTAGCAGTTATTCAATCTGCCATCATCGCCACAGGCAAAAGCAGCCGACGACGATAAGAAACTACCAGCTAGAAGTGTAAATACTTTCAATCTCATTTTGGGTATATTTCGAAAAATCTTTTTCATTCAAACTATAAATAATAACCTGTTGGTGCAGTCCGGCGTACTCGTTTTCCAACAGCTGCTTCACCAACTTCAACGTATCGGTAGGCACAAAGTCGTAACGGACAGTGTCGCCAGGATATACCGGCATACCAAATATAGTAGGGTCAGGCGTAACCGCACTGAAACTTTGACAAACTTCATAAACGCCACTACCACACTTTTTAAAAGTGGTAGAATCATCGATGTCGGTATCGCGCAAAAGGGCAACAAAGTTGTTACCTCTGAACAAACGTTTCCAACTGAAGACAGGGTAGGCAACCGAAAGCGGAAGAGGGTAGTCTTTCAACTTGCCGGCATAAGTCCTGACCTCGCGCGTCGACAAAATGGCGTTCAATGTTTTTTTGTCGGTAAGGTCGCCAGTGTTATAGCACATCAGCACGCCGTAGTCGACAGGCGGAGCCGGTTGGCTGAACTGATGTAGTCGTATGGTAGACGAAAGAGAGCGGTTGTGTGCCTTTAACTTGCTGCGTACCTTTTCTAGAAAACAGAAATAGGCGTCGCGGGTAGATTTTCGCCAGTCACAGTCAATTTGCAACTCATTCCACAACAGATCGTTCGTTTCGCAAAATTGTGCTACACGTGTTACCACTTTGTCAGCCAGTAGGGTATCGGCCGACAAACAGTCGTCGGTAATGTAAACCACTGGAACAACTTCACAAGACAAATCGTATGGTTCATTAAAATGAAGTGTGGCCTGGGGTGTTGGTACCAACTTACCCTGCTGTTCCACTCCATCGTAATCATCATATTTATTAACAACGTCGAACAAACGCAGATAAACCCGCTGAACAGAATTATCCTTTAAGAAATTCTTTTCTTTTTCAGTTAGTTGCCAGGTTGTCCGCCAATAATACACAGCATGACCGTTGTGTGGCGCCTTTTGTTTATGCTGCTCAGACTCTTTACACGATGTAACAGACAACATAACTGACACAAAAGCAACTAAGATGTAAAATGTGCGAGCTCTCATTGGAATACAAAATTAAAATATTTTTCCATTAACTAAAAATAAACGGGGCAGCACACACTTGAATAAAAAGTATAAAAATAAAAAAAGCAGTCAGGAAAACCTGACTGCCTATTTATAATTTGTACCTCGGGCGGGACTTGAACCCGCATAATCGCAATGATTACAGGATTTTAAGTCCTGCGTGTCTACCGATTCCACCACCGGGGCAACACGAGCGGAAAACGAGGCTCGAACTCGCGACCCCCACCTTGGCAAGGTGGTGCTCTACCACTGAGCTAATTCCGCATTATTTACTGGAGAAGACGTTGTCAATTCCCCGATTGCGATGCAAAATTAGCACTAATTTCGACGTTCGCAAAACATTTTCACAAGTTTTTTAGAGTTTTTTTTCAAAGCGCTGATTTTTAAACGCATAATTTTTGTCTCTACCCCATCTGTAGAAAGGCCATATACTCGTCATAGCTGATAAAGCGGGCTCCCATCGACGCCAGATGTTTGCTTTCGACTTGGCAGTCGATCAGCGATCCGCCCTCACTAGCCATTTTTCTGGCGAAGGAAATAAGTGCCAGTTTCGACGCATTGGGGACATAAGAGAACATACTCTCCCCGAAGAAACAGCGTCCTCTCTGCACGCCATAAAAGCCACCTACAAGCCGGTCTCCGTCCCACACTTCCACACTCGACGCCATACCCGCATCGTGTAGGCGGGTGTAAGCCGTTATCATTTCCGGACCCAGCCAAGCCCCCTCTTCCCTATTCCGTCCGTTAACCGCCGAACACGCACCAATAACCGCCTCAAAATCTCTATTAAAAGTAACGGTATACGTTCCGCTGTTCATCAGCGAGCGCATGGAATGCGACACATGAACCTCGTTAGGGAATAAGACGAAACGCTGTTTGGGACACCACCACAGAATTTCAGACTGTTTAAAGGAGAACCATGGAAAGATGCCCAGACTATACGCCAAGACCAACCGGTTGAACGACAAGTCACCCCCAACAGCCAACAATCCGTCGTCATCGGCCTCCCTCGGATCGGGGAATACGATATCAGCACACAGTCTGTACACCATAGGTACCAGTTTAAGCCATTCTCGACTTATAGTCCTCGTATGAGTAGTTGCGCAAAATCTCTACCGAGCCGTCCATTCGCTGGAGCGCCAACGAAGGGTGGGAAATGCCATTGAACATAGTCGTTTTAACGGTGGTATAGTGAATCATATCGAGGAACACTACCCTGCTTCCCACCTTGAGGGGTTTAACAAACGACCAATCGCCATAAAAATCACCACTCAAACAACTGTTGCCACCAAGGCGGTAGGTAGGAAGTCCGTCCTCGGCTACAGACGAAGCGCCAATAATATCGGGCTGGTAAGGCATTTCAAGACAGTCGGGCATGTGGCAGGCGAAAGAGACATCGAGCATAGCGGTAGAAACGCCACCGTTCTCTACAATATCTTCCACAGTAGCCACCAATTCGCCAGTCTGCCATGCAAAGGCACTGCCCGGCTCAAGAATCACCTGCAAATGAGGGTGACGGGAACGGAACCCCTTCAGTATTGCGACCAAATGCTCCACATCGTAGTCGGCGCGGGTCATAAGGTGTCCGCCACCAAAATTCACCCATTTTACCTGTTGCAACTGTTTCGAGAAATCGCGTTCCAATATCTGCATCGTCTTCTCTAACTCGTACGATGTAGACTCGCACAAGTTATGGCAGTGAAGCCCTTCGATGCCTTCTGGCAGTGTGCCGCCCAAATTCTGAGCCGTCACACCCAAACGCGAGCCCGGCCCACAAGGATTGTAAAGCGCAGTCTTAACCGGAGAATAGCCTGGATTAATACGGAGTCCGAACGATATAGGATGGTCAACCGACTTAGCTACAGGTGCGAAACGCTGGTATTGCGCTACCGAGTTGAACGTGATGTGCGAACTGCAAGCGGCAATTTCGGGAAACTCGCGGCTAGTGTAAACCGGAGCATAGGTATGTGCCAACGAATGCATCTCGTCAACAGCCAATCGTGCCTCAGAAAGCGAGCTGGCAGTGGTGCTGAAACCATATTCGCGAATAATAGGGAAAACCTTCCACAAGGCAAAAGCCTTGAACGCCATAATGATTTTCACGCCGGCCCTTTCTTCAACCGAATGAATAAGGGACAGGTTACGGCGGAGACGGGACTCGTCGACCACATAGCATGGAGACGGAAGCGATTCGTAGTCAATAAACATTTTCGTTCACTTAAAATATAGTTTGATAATACGATAAGAGCAGACATTACGTCCTTTATAGACCGCTGGTTTGAAAGCCGGCAGTTTCTCTGTTACAGAAAGGACTGCGGAGGTATAATCGGGATTAAACGAGCGCAGCACCTTTGCGTCGGCAACTTCTCCCTTATCGTTAATAAAAGCCTTCAGAAGAATGATGTTCGACGACATGTTCATCACCATATCGAAGCCCGAAGGCAAGTTTTTAAAATAATAGTCATAAAGGGCATCCATTCCACCAGGGAATTCGGCATTGACGGTCGGCATCGTATAGATGGTGTCGCAACCCGACATTTCCTTTTCGGAACTTGACGCTAGCGCATACGGCAAGCGTACCAATTCAGCAGCAGAGGCCGTAAAGGCGGTCACCGCCACCAATAGTGATAAAGCAAATTTCTTCATACGCACAAACTATTTATTCTTTATAGATAAGTACCGTAGCATAGGCCGAGATACCCTCCTTCCGGCCGACAAAGCCCAAGTGCTCGGTAGTAGTAGCCTTTACGGTAACATCTTCGGAATCGAGCCCAAGCACATCGGCCATGCACGACTGCATTTGGTCGATATACGGCTTCATTTTGGGAGCCTGGGCACAAATGATAGAATCGATGTTCGAAATCTTGTATCCTTTCTCAGCTACCAGTTCGCCACATTTCTTCAACAGAATCTTGCTGTCGATGTTTTTAAAGGCGGCGTCGGTATCAGGGAAATGGTAACCGATATCTTTCAGGTGAGCGGCGCCCAACAGAGCATCGCAAACAGCATGGATGAGCACATCGGCATCGGAATGACCGACTAACCCCAATTCATAAGGAACACGGATACCCCCCAGCCACAACTCGCGGTCTGGGCCAAACTGATGAACATCGAAACCTATACCTGTACGAAATTTCATAAACACAAAGAATTAATGATATAAGCAAATTTAATAAAAAAACGGCAAACGCACTATAAAGTACATTTGCCGTTGATTCTATTGAAAAAGCTTTTTATTCTTCAACAATCTTCTTCAAGCCATCGATATTGAAACCTAGCGAGAAGCGGAGCGTCTGGTCAAGCGGGTTGTTTGACGACTGTGCGATAAGGTAAGCGCCATTCAGTTCGAATACGCTCAACTTAAAGCCGGCACCAACTGAGAAATACTTACGGTTACCCTTGCTTTCTGCCTCGTGGAAGTAACCACCACGAACAAAGAACTGCTTGTTGTAGGCATATTCAAGACCCAGCGACCACATAATTTCATCCATCTCTTCAGAGAAACCGCCAGGAGCATCGGTGAAAGAACGGAAAAGACCCGCCATAGAGCTCTTGCTCTGATAGTCTTTGTACTTTTCATCGTATTCCTTAACACGGGCCTCATATTGTTCCCTAGTCTCGTCGGCGCGCATAGTAGGACAAACCGGAGCAGTTGGAACCATTAGCTTATTCAGGTCAAGCGCCAAAGTTAGTGTGCTGTAGTCGTCGAACGGATATTCAAAGCTACCACCCACACGGAGGTTGGCAGGAAGGAACTCTTCAGTATCGCCTTCATCGTAAGACACCTTTGAACCGATATTCGATGCGTTTACACCAAAGCCCACATAGGCGTTGCGTGTGTCGGTCAGTGCAATTGGCTTACGGTAATAAGCAGCCACATCGGCAGCGATAGCCTTTGCCGCACTTGCGCTAGCGCCATCAGACGACATACCGTTGGTAATATCTGAGTAAATGAAACGCAGAGCCACACCGGCAGACCAGTATTCTGACAACATCTGCGAGTAGCCGAGGTCAACCGCAAATTCGTAAGGTCGGCAAGAGCCAATAGACTGAACATTACCCATTGCATCCTTACCGCTGGTCAACTCAATATCGCCATAAGAGAAATAGCGGAGAGAGGCGCTGAGAGCACGGCTTTCACCAAGCTTGTAATAACCGCCAAGATACACCATATCGATATCGTCAACAATCTTCCTCAACCAAGGAGTGTAAGACAACGAAGCGCCACCCTGACCCGAAATCTGGGCATATTTGGCAACGTTCCAATACTGTGAATTCAAATCGGGAGAGGTAGCAACACCAACATCACCCATACCACCACCACGTGCATCAGGAGCAATAGAGAGAGAAGGTACTGCAGACTGCAAAGGATTGAACATCTCAGACTTCTCGTTAGCCATCGCAGAGCCTGCAATAGAAAGCATACCTGCGAAAAGACCCATTCGTATAAAGAATCGTTTCATTCTATTTTAGACAATTTTATTAGTACAAATTTACGAATATATAACAGAAAAAAAAGAGTTTTATTGCGGGAATACCACAAATTTTGAATTCAAAAATGAACATTAACTCTGTAAATTCCTTATTATCATTGTTTGAGAAGGAACAAAAACATCTGTTTTTTCTTTGTATTGCACATAATTACGGCAACACCACAATTTTATTAGAACTACCCACAAATGTTGTTTCTTCGGTCTTCAATTCTACTCTATAAATATATACGCCGCCACGGACACGCTGCCCCGACGCCCCCTGCAAGTTCCAGGGTACAGTGAACTGTCCTGTCTCTGAGAAATCTGACCCAGTAAGGGTATTGACACAACGCCCGTCAGCATCGAAAATAGAGACTACATAGTCGACAGTCGATAGTGGGCGGTCGTGTCGTACTTGTATACGGGTTTCCTCTTGTGCCGGATTCGGATAAGCGCAAACGGCATCGATATGAGGCCCTTTCTCGTTTTCTACGACAAAGGTCAGTTTTTTTGTGTTTGAGTTATTATGCAGATCCCATGCTTTGAAGGTGAGCGTGTAAACACCGTCGGCCAAACCGGTCAGTTTATAGGTCACCATACCGTCGGTACAGCTACCCTGCGAATAAGTGAAATAGTCATTTAGTGAAATAGGGGTACCACCATTTACCGTGAGGGTGATATTGTGTCCAATGCCGACATCGGACGCATTTATGCCACTCTCGTCGTAGAGTCTGGCCATAAAGACCGGATTAGCACCTACCACGTCGCCGTTACGGAACGACGGAGTATTTATGCAGGCAACCACTTGCGGCCCGACCGTATCGGTAGCGACAACGTCGAGACTGCCCCCAACCACCAAATCGGAATAATTGCCCACAGCATCAGATCCATTTTCGGTGTCGCAGGCATAATAGGCAATGCGGGCATTCCCATAGCTGTAAACAATGTCGCTAGGGACAATAAAGCTAATGGAGAATTCCCCACCGCTCACTTGTGAGGAGCCCGAGAACAAAATGGTGGAATAGTCTTTGAATTTAGCCACCATCGGAACTCCATTAGCATCTTTATAGTTGCCTTTGGTGTTCCTTACCTGCTCCTTATCGAAAACAGTGACATACACCTTTCCGTTGAAAGACTTGTCCCACACTCCTTCCTGCTCGATGTGCCCCTTTACAACCACCTTTGAAAATGCATGTGCAGTGTCGGTCGACACAGAATCGGTCACCACCTCACCTGAAGGAAAACTGATGTGTAGCGCAGGATCGCCCAACAAAGGATATTTGACCCGAATCAGGCCATTAACCTCATTTTTTGCAGCAAGCATCACATCGCCTATGGTCATTTCCGGCGTTTGCGAGAAGAACGCACGGGCAAAAGCCTGATTGAACCTTCCGTTTTCGTCGTTAAAGGTTTCACGGGAAGTTGCGACCACTGCAATAGCCCCACCATTAGGCGCAAGCACCAACGACTCGCCACACGAGGTGGTATAGTAGTCGTACTCCGAGAACGAGCAACTGGCCGAGAACCAGACCCCCAGTTTCTTATTCGTTAGAGACGCAACCTGGCTTTGGGTGAAAATCTGTTCGCCAGCCCAGTTGATCGGATTACTATGGCCAATATAGTTGACCAACATCGAACCATTTTGGACGTTCTCGACTATGAGTTTTTCCACTTCCGGGAAACGTGCCCTACTCGACTCGGAGACAAGTGTGTAGGAATCGTTATAAACTTTTTTCTGTATAACGCCAGGACAGGTCTTTGAAATCACCTCACTCAAATCTTCCCCGTTTTCGAAGAAGTGACTAAAATAGGACAAATTTTTCTTTTTTTCATCAGTATTGTAATCGTCATCTGCAATGATAACAGCCTTCGTTTTCCAAAGCCCCATCTGGTCATTCTTCATATAGTTCTCTATTTTCGAGACCACGCCATCGGCCTGTTCCGCAGTTACAAACGGAAGCCGGCCAACAGCCACCTGGCACGAGGTCTTACTAAGAGAGAAATAGGAGTCGTCGTTGTCGGCAAGCATACCATAATAGTCGTCGGCCGCATAATTGGAAGACCCCGAACCCCATTGGGCACAAAGGACCTGATTATGTGGTACGGCATAGGAACCGGCCATCACCCCCCTATTATCGAAACACCCGTCACCGAACAAAAGCAAGTACCGTGGTGCCACACTCTTCGCGTCGGCCTGCGCCCTGTCGTAAAGCATCTTCAGAAACGAGCGTATGGCTGTAGGGTCGGGGGTTCCCGACGAAAACTCGTTAAAGATCTGCTCTTGCGTAACCAAAGCGACAGAAATACCGTCGTTCTGCCTATGCAGGTCGGCCAAACGCTGGGCTTGGGCAAAAAACTCTACCGGATATAGTATTATCAGGTCGGCCCCCTTAAAAGCATGCAGGTTCTGGTTGACAACCGGCGCACACGCCTCCACCGTCAGAAAACCGGTTTCTTTCGGATTGAATGCCACATATTTGGAAAAAGTACTGGCGACACCTTTAAAACGGAGGCTGTCGGCACTTAGCGTACAAGCGCATTTGGTAATTAGGTTCGGATTCGTCACATTCCAAACCTGCGTTTCGGCATTAGCCCCGGCAACCACATATTCAAGTACGTCATTTGCTCCTGAACGTACATTGTTGAAGACTAAATAACCGTCCTGCAGTTTATTGTAACACAAGGCAGACGCACTCAGATAATAAATATATCCAACATGCGAATCATAATGGGACGAATACGTCACATTAAAGTCTAGCGAATGCGCCGTGCCCGACTGAGGAACTTCACCTACAGATTTTGCCGCACCGAGCGACGTCAAATTGAACGAAAGTCCAGAAGAAGTCACTTGGAACGAATCACCCAACTTCTCATCGCTCTGTCGGTTCCCGACATCAACATAAGCCGTCAAATATCCGTTGTTTCCCGGCACCATATTGCGGAAAGGCAGACTAATTTTTGTTGTAGTAGACCGATGCTGGCCCTCGTTGTACCAGCAGGTTCCGCCATTGTATATGTTTGTTGTCTGGGGCATATAGATGCTGAACGCATAATGCGTGTTGAGCGTCTTGTCAGCCTCGGCATCCAGCTTTTCGCCAACGGCGGCCGACAACCGTTTGCCACTCACCTCCGATAGGAAATAGTAACCACAATCGGAGTAAGGGTTAACAGTAAAGTTAAACGGATTGTTTATCGCAGATTCTCCCACAAGTTGTTTCAGTGTACCAACGCCATAAAACAGCAGAAAGTCGCTGCCCTGGTACGTACACACTTCAGGAACATCGTCGAGATAATCGGCAGTCAGTTCTTCGGGAAGGAGTTGCCCCCCATAACCATACACACGAACATTCTTCGGATTCTTGAAGCCCCAAGTCCTCAACTCATCAAAAGTAATCTTATACATACCCTCTTTCGAGACACGTATTTTCACCCACGCTCCAGTCGAAAGTTTGGAAGAAGATGCATACTTCGGTAACCTAGAGACAAAGGAATCGGCGCCATAACACAAACCGGAAGCCATACATAGAAACAAGAGAAGCGTTACCGTACGACTGAAAATAGACATAAAAAAAGGCATATAATTAGCTTTTAACAACATTATTACTGACACAGCCGGCACCGTAAATGCCAACTGCCTTAACACTTAGATTAACATTAACGGCGGCCGGGCCAAAATTATTATAAAAAAGCCGGGCCAAGTGACCCGGTTCATATCATTCAAATGCTCTGACCGACTAAGGCAGCACCACAATCTTGTCGGAATTGCCAACAAAAGAACTGCCTTCCGTCTTCAGCTCTACCCTGTAGACATAGACCCCACCACGGACACGCTGCCCAGAGGCTGACTTTAAATCCCATGGTATAGAAATCAGTCCGGACTCAGAGTTGTCTGACCCGGTTAAGACATTAACATAACGTCCTTCTGCATCGTAAATAGAAACGACATAATCGACATTCGACAAAGGGCGGTCGTATTTCACCAGAAGATTAGTTTCGTCTTGTGCCGGATTCGGATAAGCGCAGACTGCATCGATATGAGGGCCCTTTTCGTTTTCCACAACGAAGGTCAGCGACTTAGTGGTCGAGTTGTTCAGCAAATCCCAGACCTTGAAGGTCAGCGTGTAAACACCATCGGCCAGACCAGACAGTTTATAGGTCACCGTACCATCGGTACAACTACCCAGCGAATAAGCAAAATTAGTATTGAGAGAAACAGGGTCGCCACCATTCACCGAGAGGGTGATGTCGTGGCCAATGCCGACGTCGGACGCATTTATACCATTCTCGTCGTGGAGTTTGGCAATAAAGACCGGATTTGCCCCCACCACGTCACCAGAGCGGAAAGACGGTGTGTTCATATAAACCACCGCATTAGGCCCAACCGTGTCGACGACAAGGGAATCGAGACTGCCACCAACCACCATATCGGAATAGTTGCCAATAGCCTCCGCCTTGTTTTCAGTATCGTAGGCATAATAAGTTATACGGCCAGGTCCGTAGTTATACGAAATGTCGTTAGGCACAATAAAGCTAAACGAGAATTCGCCGTTAACCACCTCGGCGGCACCAGAGAACAAGACACTCGGATAGTCTTTGAAGTTGGCCACCATAGGCTTGCCCTGCGAATCGGAACTATTACCCTTCGTACTGCGAATCTGTTCCTTATCGTAAACGCTGATAAGCACACGACCGTTGAACGATTCATCCATCGCACCTTCCTGCTCAATATGTCCATTCACAACCACTTTCGAGAGGGCATTGGCCGTGTCTAAAGAAACTGAATCGGTAATCACACGCTCAGCAGGGAAGGCAATGTGCAATGCAGGGTCGCCCAACAACGGGAACTTGACACGAATTTCGGAAGAGACCTCGTTCTTTGCTATGCGCATCACATCACCAATAGTCATATCGGGTGTTTGAGAGAAGAACGCCTGACAGAAAGCCCTGTCGAAGATGTCGTTATCGTAGGCATACACCTGGCGTGGCGTAGCCACAACGGCAATAGCGCCACCATTAGGGGCCAGCACCAGCGATTCGCTACAAGAAGTGGTATAGCCGTCGTACTCGGCAAACTCACAACTGGCCGAGAACCAGACACCCTGCCGCTTGTTTTTCAGAGAAGCAACCTGGCTTTGGGTAAACGTCTTCTCGGCAGACCAGTTAATAGCGTTACTATGACCTATATAGTTAATGAACATAGAACCATTCTCAATGTTGTTGACAATGAGTTTTTCCACATCGGGGAAGCGGTTTCCGCTCGATTCAGCAACACGGGTGTAGGAATCGTGGTAGATTTTTTTCTGGACAATACTCGGACACGTGTTTGTAATAACTTTCGACAAACCTTCGGCATAAGAGATAAACTCATTATACGAACCAGAAGACGCTTTTCCGTCGTTATCGTCAGCAACGATGCAGGCCCTGCTCTTCCAGGCCCCCATCTGGTCGTTCTTCATGTAGTTCTCAATTTTAGAGACCACCGCATCGGCCTGTTCGGCAGTAACGAACGGGAGACGGCCAACAGCCACCTGACAAGACGCCTTATTGATAGAGAAAGCCTTGTCTTCGTTATCGGCAAGCATACCATAATAATCGTCAGCCGGAAAGCAAAGGCTACCCGTGCCACGCTCGTAGCACATCACCAGATTATGAGGAGAAGAATAAGAAGAGGCCAACACGCCCCTGTTATCGAAACAACCGTCACCGAATAAAACCAGATAGCGTGGAGCCACACTTTCGCCGTCGGCTTGTGCCCTGTCGTACAACATCTTCAGAAAAGAGCGTATAGCCGTAGGGTCGGGCGTACCCGACGAAAACTCATTGAAAATCTGTTCTTGGGTTACCACTGCGGCCGAAATGCCGTCGTTCTTCCTGTGCAGGTCGGCGAGGCGGTTGGCCTGCGTCATATAGGCCACAGGCGAGAGAACGATCAGGTCGGCTCCCTTAAAGGCGTGCAAGTTCTGGTTAGCGACAGAAGAATATCCGCTGATAGAAAGGAAGCCACTACCCTTAGGGTTAAACGCCACATATTTGGCATATCCGCCAACCTTCTCCTTAAAGCGGAGGCTGTCGCCCTTGAGCGTGCTGGCACACTTGGTTATCTGGCTAGGAACAGTCACATTCCACACTTGTGTTTCCGAGTCGGCACCGGCAACCACATGTTCAACCACCCCGACCGTATCGGCCTTCAGGTTATTGAAACACAAGAATGCCCCCTGCAACTTATTGTAGCACAAGGCTGTCGCACTCAAATAATAGATATATCCGACACAAGAGGCCGAGCCTGAAGAGAAATCGACCTTAAAATCTAACGATTTTGCAGAAGCCGACTGTGGCACCCCCGACTTGGTGGTCAAGATAGCCGTATTCGCATTAAAGGTAAAGTCGTCAATCGACACCGTAAACTTAGGAAGGTTCTGATTGACAACGTCGGGATAAATCGATACAAAACCATTATCGCCCTGCACCATATTGTTGAAAGGCAGACTGATGTTAGTTGTACCCGACTGCTGTACACCATCGTCGTACCACGCCGTACCCCCATTGTAGATGTTGGTAGTTTGCGGCATATATATATTCGACGCGTAGTGCGTACGCACAGTCTTCAGAGCATCGCCAGCCGGAGCTTTTTCTTCTTTTGCCGTCAAACGGTCACCACCCGTCTCCGAAAGGAAATAGGCACCCGCATCGGCATACGAGTTGTTGACAAACGATATTGGGTTACCCCCTTTTCCATAGACCTCAGACAACGTGCCAACACCGTAAAAGAGCAGATAGTTGTCGCCCCAATACGTACATACCTCAGGAAGATCGTCGAGATAGTCTGCGGTCAGGTCTTCTGGCAACAACTGCCCCCCATAACCGTACACACGGACATTCTTCGGATTCTTGAAGCCCAAAGACTTCAACTCGTCGAAGGTTATTTTGTACATACCCTCCTTCGCAACACGAATCTTCACCCACGTTCCAGACGAGAGTTTGGAAGAAGAGGCATACTTCGGCAACCGGCAAACAAAAGCGTCCGCACCAAAGCACGCCTCAGACGCGAGGCTGAGGAAAAAAGCACCTATTATTATTCGTCTAAAGAAAGACATCATATCGCATACGGATTAATTCGACAAAAGAAATCAGCAGACTTTGAAATCGAGCAGTTTCTCGTTTTCAAGGAATGCCTGCAAATGGTCACCCACATGAACAGGGCCCACCCCCTCGGGTGTACCGGTAAAGATGACATCGCCCACCTTTAGCGTAACAAAACGGCTCACATATTCAATAATCTCATCAATAGAGAAGAACATATCAGAAGTTCTGCCCGTCTGAACCTGCTTACCGTTTAACAAAAGGTGGAAATTGAGTTTCTGGAACTCGGGCAAGTCTTGCTTTGGAATGAAGCGGCTGATAGGGGCCGAATTGTCGAAGCCCTTGCACAAGTCCCAAGGGTCGCCCGCCTGTTTGAACTTACGCTGCAGATCGCGAGCCGTAAAGTCAATGCCCAAGCCAATCGCGTCGTAATAACGGTTAGCGAACTGACGGGCGATGTTCTTCCCCATTTTCGAGATGCGGACCACCACCTCGGTTTCGTAATGGACCTCGTCCGAAAAATCGGGCAAATAGAACGGCTCGCCATCCCTTAACACCGCAGTGTCGGGTTTCATAAATATAACAGGCGACTCGGGTTTCTCTGTAGAAACCGAAAGTTCGGCATTATGTCGCGGATAATTCCACCCTATAGCAATAATCTTCATTTTCGAGTAAAAGACTGCAATTAACGCAATATACTAAATTAATCGGTATGCAAAGATAATTTTTTTTAATTTTACGTAAAAAGAAAAAGAAAACAACCACAGAAAAGATGAAAAAAGCAACAGACTGGCGGGCAGCCCTCACACAGATAGCAGAAGCCGAAGGTATGGAAATTGGCAAACAAGAAGAAGAGAAGGCCGCTGAACCCGCCTTCAAGAAACAGAGTTTCACCATAAAAGTCGAAAAGCGCGGCGCCGGGCAAAAAAAAGCCACCATTATTTATGGATATAATGGCAGCGAGGAAGAACTAGCCGATTTTGGTGCCCAACTAAGAAAAAAGATGAGTACTGGCGGAAGCGCCAGAGGTGGCGAAATTCTATTGCAAGGCGACGTGGCACAAGCAGCCACCAAACTGCTGGAAGAGATGGGGCACAAAGCGAAAGTATTGAAATAGACTAACCGAAAAGCGAGTGGAACTCGTCGAAACGCTTCAAGGTCTCAGGTCCGAACTTTTCCAGTTTCTGACGGGCAACCTCAACAGAGCGCTGTTCGCCAAGGTGCGTCTTCGAGAAAAACTTGTCGGCATAGCAAACCAGTTTTTCCTCTAAAGAGACAGGCAGCATGTCGCGAGAAGGGATTGGCAGTCCGTGCCGGTCGATGTAGTCTTTCGAAAGTCCGGTACCAGTGTGCCTCTCACACACCAGGGCATGCTTGTCGAGCCCTTCGGCACGCAGAATTTCAGCACCGAGCACACCGTGGCAGATGTAAGGTTCGTCGCCATAGCAGTCTAACGACTCGGCAGCGGTTTTAATGATACCTATATCGTGAAGCATAGCGGCTTCTTCCACAAACTGCAAGTCGAGGTTCAATTCGGGGTGCGCCCTGCCCATTTCAAGAGCCAGCTTAGCCACCGAGGTTGAATGGTCGACCAATATGCGGTAGGCATCAGAAGAAGGGTCTACATATTTTTTAATCACTAACAACGGGTCCATAAGCAAAAAGATTAAAGTGGAACAATCGGTTATACAACAAATATAAATCATTTACGACAGAAAAACAAATAATTATGGAACTAATAGACACCCACACCCACATATATGAAGCAGAAAGTTTCGGCGGAGACGAACAAAACATAATAGCGAGACTGACAGAAGTGGGCGTAACCCATGCCATTCTACCCAACACCAGTGTGAACAGCATGAAGGAAGTGCTGGCCTTTGAAGCCTACGACCCTACCCGTTTCCACCCGCTGATGGGTCTACACCCGGAAGACGTAGACGAGAACTGGCAAGCCAACCTGTCGACAATTCTTGACGCGTTTGACCAGCACCACTACTATGGTGTAGGCGAAGTGGGCATAGACCTTTACTGGGACGACAAATACAAGGCCGAACAGCAAAAAGTGTTTACCGCACAAATAGCCCTGGCCACAGAGAGAGACCTACCCATTATTATACACTGCCGGAACGGCCTGGAAGAGACGCTCGACTGCCTGAAACAATTCGACAAGAAAAAAGTCAGGGGTATATTCCACAGTTTTACAGGAACTATCGAAGAAATGGAGCGGATAAAAGAGGCTGGCGACTTCAAATTCGGGATAAACGGAATAGTTACCTTTAAAAAGAGCGTAGAGCTACAAGCCACCATTAAGACGGTCGATTTGGACGAACTGGTGCTAGAGACCGACTCGCCCTACCTGACACCGGTACCATTCAGAGGAAAAAGGAACGAGACGTCTTATATTAAATATGTAGCGCAGAAAATAGCAGAAATAAAAGAATGCACCATAGAGCAGGTGGCAGAAAAGACCAGCAGCAACGCAAAAGAAATCTTCGGTATTTGAAAAAAAAGAGTGGAAAACAATTTATGAAGACTATTTTTTTATAAATTTGCTGATAGCAATCGTGCAAAAGGGCTTAATAAGCGCATTTTTTCAGGCTCTTTCCGACCCAAAATGCTAGCATTCAAGTCGAAGCGCCGATTTATCAGGAGAGATGCTCGAGTGGCTGAAGAGGCACGCCTGGAAAGCGTGTAAACATCAAAAGTGTTTCGCGGGTTCGAATCCCGCTTTCTCCGCATCAAAAAATTTAGACAAAACATAAAACAATTAATAATTAAAAAATCAAAACAAAAAAATGAAAAAAGTATTTGCAGTATTTGCAATAGTTGGAGCCATGATGACTTCAAACGTTGCAGCACAAGAAGCTGACGAAAACGCAGAAGCACAGACCGAACAGGTTGCAGAACAACAGGCAGAGGCAGCTCCTGCAACAGAAGAGCCTAAGAAAGAAGCTGCAGCTTCTGCAGAAGAAGACCAGAGCCTTCACCACGTATTGAAGCAGAAGTTCATCGAAGGTGGTGTACCTTACATGGGCGCCGTATTCATCTGCTTGATTCTTGGTCTTGCACTTTCAATCGAAAGAATCCTTTACTTGAGCCTTTCTTCAGTAAACACTAAGAAGCTTTTGAAGGACATTGAAGATGCTCTTGCAGAAAACGACGTAGAAAAGGCAAAAGACAAATGCCGTAACACTCGAGGTCCAATCGCTTCAATCTTCTACCAGGGTCTTATGCGTGTAGACGATGGTGTTGAAATGGTTGAAAAGACCGTTACTTCATATGGTAGCGTACAGATGGGTCAGTTGGACAAGAACGTAACTTGGATTTCATTGTGTATCGCACTTGCTCCAATGTTGGGATTCATGGGTACCGTTATCGGTATGATTCAGGCGTTCGATAAGATTCAGGCTGTAGGTGATATCTCTGCAACAGTCGTAGCAGGTGGTATTAAGGTCGCATTGTTGACCACCGTAGGCGGTTTGATCGTAGCTATGATTCTTCAGTTGTTCTTGAACTTCATCCTTGTTAAGATTGAAGGCATGACTACCGAAATGGAAGATGCATCAATCAGCTTGCTTGACATCATCGTTAAGCACGAAGAAGAAGGTAAGTTGGCTGCACAGCAGAGCGCAGAGACTGCACCAGTAGTAGCAGAATAATCTAAAACAATTAGAAAAGCATGAAACTCGAAAAATTGACAGGCATTGTGCTGATTGCGCTGATTGTTCTTGCAGTCATCGTTATTGGTGCATGTTATGCAATGTCTCCAGAATCACTTGTTCTGAGTGACTTGCAAGAGCCAACAGAGCCTAACGACCCTAACACAGGCGTCTTCTTGGGCTATATATACATTTTGTTAGCATTGACCATCATCGTAACAATCTTTGCTGCTATCAGCAACTTCATTGTAAAGTTGAGCGGTGACGGACGTGGTAAAACCCTTATTATGCTGGGAGGTTTTGGAGTAATGCTCCTTATTATGCTTATCACTTACGCAACTGGCGACGGCACTCCAATGCACATCATCGGTTACGAAGGTGACGAGAACACCTCTGGCTGGTTAAAGATTAGCGATATGTTGTTACGTACAGCATACATCCTGATTGGTATTGCTGTAATTTCTATTATTGCAAGCCCATTTTTCAAGAAATTTAAGTAAGAAAGGGATAGGAAATGAAAAAAGAAAGAGAAGTACAAGAGATTAACGCAAGTTCAATGGCCGACATCTCCTTCTTGTTGCTCGTTTTCTTCCTTGTTACAACTACAATGGCAACCGATGAAGGTCTGTCGCGTCAGCTTCCTCCAATGAAGGATCCAAAGACGCCAGACCAAATAACCGATATCAAGCCAAGAAACATCATGGAAATTCTTGTGAATAGCAACAACGACCTGATGGTAAACGGCGAGGTGATGGATGTCAAACAGTTGAAAGAAGAGGCAAAAGCATTCATTTCTTCTGACGGCTCAAACGAAAAGCTCCCTGAGGCAGAACCAGTCAACATTCCATACCTTGGAACAACGATGGTGGCAACTGCCCACGTAATTTCACTGCAGAACGACCGTGGTACCGACTACGGGCGCTACATTGAAGTTCAGAACGAGCTTGTAGCCGCTTACAACGAATTGCGTAACGCAAAATCGATGAGCGCCTTCAAGAAGCCGTACAGCGAATTGGATGCCGACCAACAAGCAGCAATACGAAAAGCTTATCCACAGGCAATATCAGAAGCAGAACCTAAAACATACGGAGGAGGTAAATAATGGCAACATTTAGAAAAAAAGGCGGCCGAAAACTTAAGGCCATCAGTACAGCGTCTCTTCCAGATATCGTGTTCATGTTGTTGTTCTTCTTCATGAGTACCACTCATATGAAGGAAAACACCTACAAAGTAACGATAGGTTTGCCTCAGGCAACTGAATTGACCAAGTTGGAAAAGAAGAGTTTGGTACGTTACGTTTACGTGGGTGAACCAAACGCCCAGAACAGAATGTATGGTACCGACTCACGCATACAGTTGGACGACGACATTGTGAGCGACCCAGAAAAAGTTTCTTCATACATTGCAAGCCAAAACGCTTCAATGAAGGAAGAGGAAAGAGGTTTGATGATTGTTTCACTGAAAGCGGACGAACACACCAAGATGGGTATCATAAGCGACGTTAAACAGGCATTGCGTAAAGCCAACGCACTTAAGATTAACTATACAGCAAAGAAGAAAGTCAACTAAACTTTGTTGAAGTTAAATAGTAAAAAGAGGGGAAAGTCGAAAGATTTTCCCCTCTTTTGTTTAAGAATCAGGCAAAAAAGGCAAAATTGTTTTTTTAAGTCAATAATTTAGTTTAACTTTGCAATCCGAAATTATTATCCAAATTAAAATCCTATACCCTGTTTGCCCGATGGGGGTAGGTGTGAACAGATTCATTAATTAATTAAAAATTTAAAGCAGTGGATACTTTAAGTTACAAAACCATCTCTGTAAGCAAAGAAGAAGCACAGAAGAAAAAGGAGTGGGTGTTGATCGACGCCACCGACCTTGTACTTGGTAGAATGTGCTCAAAGGTAGCTAAGCTCCTTAGAGGCAAGTACAAGCCATGTTTCACTCCAAACCAGGACTGCGGTGACAACGTAGTAATCATCAACGCAGCAAAAGTAAAAATCACCGGTAACAAACTTACTGACCGTATTTATTTATCATGGTCTGGTTACCCAGGCGGACAGAAAGGAGTTGCTCAAGGCAAGGTATTGAACGACAATCCTGCAAAGTTGATCCGTAAGGTTGTAAAGGGTATGCTCCCTAAGAACAAGCTTGCTGACCAATTGATCAACAATCTGTATGTATATGCTGGCAACGAGCACAAGCAAGAAGCGCAGCAGCCAAAAGTAATCGATTTAAACGCAATTAATTAATAAATATGGAAGTAATTAACGCCATTGGAAGAAGAAAATCGGCCGTAGCCCGTGTTTATGTTAGCGAAGGCAAAGGTGCGATTACTATCAACAAGAAAGAGCTTGAAACCTATTTCCCATCAAGCCTGCTCCAGTACGTTGTAAAGCAGCCATTGAACAAGCTGAATGTTGCTGAGCAGTACGACATCAAGGTAAACCTTGACGGTGGAGGTATCACAGGCCAGGCTCAAGCACTTCGTCTTGCCATTGCCCGCGCATTGGTAAAGATTAACGCAGAGAACAAGCCAGCTTTGAAGTCTGAAGGATTCTTGACCCGCGATGCTCGTGAGGTTGAACGTAAGAAGCCAGGTCAGCCAAAAGCAAGAAAGAAATTCCAGTTCAGCAAACGTTAATTCTTGGTGGATGTTGCTATTCATGCCATTGAATGAAGCGACACTGAAAAGAGCAACGTTTAGTATCTAAACGATGAGGACTTGCCACTAAGGTAACTACCCCACCGTTTGTAAAAGAAAAAGAAAGTAAACGATTAAAAAAGAAAAAACAATGTCAAGAACTAATTTTGATGAGTTGTTAGAAGCAGGTTGCCACTTTGGTCACCTGAAGCGCAAATGGAATCCAGCAATGGCTCCATATATTTTCATGGAACGTAACGGTATCCATATTATTGATCTTCACAAAACCGTAGTTAAAGTAGATGAGGCTGCTGCCGCATTGAAGCAAATTGCGAAATCGGGCAAAAAAATCCTTTTTGTAGCTACAAAGAAACAGGCAAAGTCAATCGTTGCAGAGAAGGCTGAAGCCGTTCAGATGCCATACGTTACTGAGCGTTGGGCAGGTGGTACATTGACTAACTTCCCTACCATCCGTAAGGCTGTTAAGAAGATGACCAACATCGACAAGATGACCAACGACGGTACTTTCGCTAACCTTTCAAAGCGTGAGAAACTCCAGATTTCACGTCAGAAGGACAAGTTGCAGAAGAACTTGGGCAGCATCGCTGACTTGACCCGCCTTCCTTCTGCCCTTCTCGTTGTAGACGTAATGAAGGAACACATCGCTGTTAAGGAGGCTAACCGCCTTGGCATCCCTGTATTCGGTCTTGTAGATACTAACTCTAACCCTGCTAACATCGACTACGTTATCCCAGCTAACGACGACGCTACCAAGAGCATCGACGTTATCTTGACCGCTCTCGACAGCGCAATCCAGGAAGGCTTGGACGAGCGTAAGGCTGAAAAGCAGGCTGAAGAGGCTGACAAGGGCAACGAAGAAGGCGAAGCAAAGCCACGTCGCGGCGCTAAGGCAGCTAGAAAGGCTAACGAAGAGACTAAAGCTGAGTAATTAGCTTAACCGCTTCTACATAAATATAGATAAAGTCTCCCCCAATGAGGAGACTTTATTTAATTAAAATCTAAAACAAACAAGCATTAAAATGGCAATTACAATAGAACAGATCAAGGCTTTGCGCGCAAAGAGCGGCGCAGGTTTGTCTGACGTTAAGAAGGCCCTTGAAGAGGCAAATGGTGACGAAACCAGAGCAATGGAGCTTATCCGCGAAAGAGGTAAGGCTATTGCAGCAAAAAGAAGTGAAAGAACAGCAGCTGAAGGTTGTGTTCTTGCCGGCGTTAACGGCAACTATGCGGCTATCGTTGCTTTGAAGTGCGAGACCGACTTCGTTGCTAAGAACGAAGGCCACATCAAGCTGACCCAGGACATCTTGAACGTTGCCCTCCAGAACAAGCCAGCTGACCTCGACGCTTTGAAGGCTATGAAGCTCGACGGCGAGGAAATCAGCGCTAAGGTTACTGAAAGAAGTGGTGTTACCGGTGAGAAACTCGAATTGGACTTCTTCACTTTCGTTGAAGGTTCTGACGTAGTTGCCTACATCCACCCAGGAAACAAGTTGGCTACCATCGTTGCTTTCAACCAGGCTAACGTTGCTAACGACGTTAAGAAGGAAGTTGCTATGCAGGTTGCTGCTATGAACCCACTTTCTCTTGACGAGGCTTCTCTTCCTGCCGATGTTGTTGAGGCTGAAAAGAGAAACGCTGTTGAGAAGGCTAAGCAGAACCAGATCGACAAGGCTGTTGAGCAGGCTTTGAAGAAGGCCGGCATCAACCCTGCACACGTTGACAGCGAAGAGCACATCGAATCTAACATCGGTAAGGGTTGGATTACTGCTGAAGACGGCGCTAAGGCTCGCGAAATCAAGAAGACTGTTGCAGAAGAAAAGGCTGCAAACCTTCCAGAACAGATGATCCAGAACATCGCTGCCGGTATGGTTAACAAGTTCTTCAAGGAAAACTGCTTGTTGAACCAGGAATACAACCGTGACCCTAAGTTGAACATGACCCAGTACATGGACAGCCAGAGCAAGGGTTTGACCGTTACTTCTTTCAAGCGCTTCACTTTGAACGCTGAGTAATCGGGAATACCTATTCAACCAATAAAAACGGCGTGTTGGCTAACCAACACGCCGTTTCTGTTTCTACTATGAGTCGACACCCCGGAGACCTTTAGATTTCCTTCAACACTGGTTCCTTTCTGACGGAAGGGGTAAAAAGGTAACCGAGATTCAGATAAAACGACGAGAACTTAGGGGTGAAATAGATGTTTTCCCACACCTTGTTCATACCATAATCGTACCCTCCGTATAGGTAGATATGCTTCGACAGGCCAATCTGCACGCCCGCATGCAGCCCCCAGTCGAACCGCTCGAAATTCTTTACGCCCTGGTATTCCAGCTTCTGGATTTCGGAATACGGATTCTTACCGTCGAACTTGCCCTGCTTATAGTGTTCAACCCCTCCGAGATGTGATATTTCCCCATCTTCGGAAATTCTGCCATACACCCCATAGTCGGCATAAAGTCCGACCTGTGGATTTACCAAGACAGTGTTATGGCAGCAACGCAGTTTGTAACCCACCGTAAGAGGCACATGTACAGAATAGAGGCTCACCCTGAACTTATATTCGCCGCCCCCCTCAATGTCTTTTTTCCCATTGAGACAAACGCCCCTGTTAAGCAGTTGGAGTCCTCCGGTCAGGGTGAACGGAGTGGAATCGGACAAAGCCTGGTAAAGAGCGCCCACATTGAAGCCGGCACGGTAAGAGGTGAAATCGTCCTGCCACTTGGAATAAGTGCCACCAGCGGTAACAGACAGCTGCGAGAACGCGCCACCAAACGAAAAGGCGGCTAACAATGCTGTAAGAAAGACTTTTTTCATGCTGTTTTAGGATAAAAAAAGGGAGGCGCTTCGCAACGAAAAACCTCCCAATATCAATAAATGTAAAATCTGTCAAAAAAAACGAATCGGGTTCAGGTCATTTGAGAGTCTGCATAAGCAAGACCACGGGGAAGCCTACTTGTTGCCCAACCCCTCAAAGGTGTCGTACAGCCGCTTCAGCTCGCGTTCCTTTTCTTCAATTTCCTTTTTAAGTGAATCTCTAGAGAAAAGTTCATTCTTGCTTTCGTCGACTTCACCCTCTGGTTTGTGTTCCTTCAGCTCAAAGTCACGACCCAGGTACTTCTCGCGCACCTCCGGATTATCGGCCAACTGCTTTGGCGTACCCTGGAAAAGGATCTGCCCCTTAAACAGCAAATAGGCGCGGTCGGTAATCATAAGCGTCTCGTCCACATTGTGGTCGGTGATAAGAATACCGATATTTTTATCTTTCAACTTCCAAACAATGTCTTGAATATCTTGCACCGCAATAGGGTCGACACCGGCAAACGGTTCATCCAACATGATGAACTTCGGCTCGATAGCCAGACAGCGTGCAATTTCGGTACGGCGGCGCTCACCACCCGACAGACGGTCACCCAAGTTTTTGCGGACGTGTTCGAGGTTGAACTCCGAAATCAGGCTCTCTAGTTTTTCCTTTTGGTATTCCTTCGAGAAATTGGTCATTTCGAGCACCGACTTGATGTTGTCTTCAACCGTCATTTTACGGAAAACCGAAGCCTCTTGTGCCAGATAACCGACACCCAGCTGGGCACGTTTGTAAACGGGCAAACTCGTGATTTCCTGATCATCGAGGAAGATTTTTCCCGCATTAGGAACAATAAGGCCGGTAGTCATATAGAAAGTTGTCGTTTTTCCGGCACCGTTAGGTCCAAGAAGTCCGACAATCTCGCCCTGCTTAACGTTGATTGACACGTGGTTTACAACTGTTCGTTCGCCATAGGTCTTCACTAGGTCTTCGGTACGTAGCACCATCGACCCACCGACCGCATTTGCAACAAACTTGTCGTTCTTCACACCAGCGTTAGAGCTGCTAGTGAGTTCGTTAAATTCACTCATTGTATATCAATAACCATTTGATACAAAAATAGTACAAATAATCGGAAAAAACGATAGAAAACGCTTATTTCAAAGAAAAAGCGAACGGAAGTATGGAACCGACACCGCTAATCCGATAAGAGCCGTTGGCCCCATAAAGAAGAATCTTCATTGGTTGTCCGGCCCTCGCTTCTGTTTCAGCCATCACCTGCGCGCAACTGCCACAAGGGGTAATAGGTTCGGGCAGGAAACGTCCGTCGGTATAGGCGGCAATTGCGATGGCAACCACCTTCTGCCCCGGATAATTGGCCCCAGCGGCAAAAAGGGCGGTACGCTCGGCACAGAGTCCGCTAGGATAAGCGCCGTTTTCTTGATTGGCACCCCTGACCACTACCCCGTTGTCGAGCAAAACGGCTGCCCCCACCGAAAAATGCGAATAGGGGGAATAAGAGCCCTTGACCGCCTCTTTGGCAGAGTCGACCAACATACGCTCTTCCGCAGAAAAATCAGACTCGTCGAGCGCCTCGTATTTTATGGTTTTTACAAGTTGTCTCATAATAAAAGTTTTTTGCAAAGATAAGTACAAGTTGGCAGAGTTCTATAAAGACCCGGGGGTATATCTGACTCGATTTTCACACCCAGATTTCTGGTCCTAAGAGGATATTTTGAAAAATTATTTGTATTTTTACACTTGTTTTTGAACCTTTATTTCAAAACCGAATTTATTGAGATTGCCCTATATAAATTTAACTGGTAAACCCATTAAATTTGCGACTAGAGTATTGTGCGACAAATAAACAACTATATATGAAGAAATCATTAATTAAAATTCTTTTTTGTTTTTTATCGGCACTGTTGTGTATGCCTTCAGCATATTCACAAGGTGTATTGACATTTGAGATTTCTGACACACTTAATGCCCCTATTCAAAATTTCAAGATCACCATTAAGCAAAACAATCAGACTTTCAAGACATACACTACCGACACGGAAGGCCGAGTAATTGACAACAGTTTTCCAGCAGGAGAATACACCTACTACATCGGCTATGGAGACTTAACCACCGGCTCTTTCTCTGTAAAAAACGGAGAACCAACCTGGATTAACCTAGACTACCGACGTGTTTCAATTCATTTCAAAGATGAAAAGGGAAATCCGTCAAGCGGTAACAGCGTAACCCTCTACAAAAAGAACGCCGACGGCACCCGTACAAAAATCGGCAAGAGAGAATCTGGCACCGACGGCAAGGTCCTTTTTGTGGTGCCAGAAGGCCTATACTCCTACGAGGCTTCAAACGGTATAACCGACTTTGTTGTTTCCGACAAGAACATCAACACCGATGTTTCAACGTCTTCTAAGCTGATTACCTATCCGACTAAATTCCGTTTTGTGAAAGAAGGGAAACCAATAAAGGTATATGCTAAAGACATCGCTGTCAGCCAGTTCCAAAATGGCACATACGTAAATTTCGGTCTTGTTCTGGCACATGGCACCACGGTGCAAAACGGCTATACCCTCTACAGTTTAACAGACAACAAAATTTCATGTCCGGTTGGTGAATTCCAATATACGGTAAGCACCAAAGACTATGGAACCATTACTGGCACGTTCAACATCAATTCCAAAACTTCACAAACAAACAATATAGTTGATATCGTCTTGCCAAACGACGATGACGATGATGATGACGATGATGATGACGATGACGATGGAGACGGAGATAATGGTGAATATAAAGACAAGGACTTCCACGTTCACTTTAATGTCGTTAGTTGCGAAGATTCAACTCCGCTTAAGGATATTATTTGCGGTTACGCCGAGACAGGCAAGGCTATCCATAACTACAAATCGACAAACGATGACGGACTTCTGACCTATACGGTAAAAGGTGGAATCTATGATTTTTCCGTCCGTGATGAGAATTTGGATAAAGTACTTATAAATAAAGACACCATTATTTCAATCTGTTTGCCAATTACGAATCTGCCTAATTACCGGAGGGTTCTTTTCAGATTTTTCCATGATGGCAAACAATTCCACCCTCAATCAATCGACCATATCTATATAGGTAAATACATCAAGTATTCCAACTTCACAACGCTAACAAAATATACCGATTATTACCCAATAGCCGATACCGATGGTTTAAACAAGTATACAGACACACTTTATCTACCGGAAGGTAAATACTCGTACAGATTCGATATTGAGGAATCTTTTCATAAAGAAACCTACGAGACAGATTTCACAATTGAAAAAGATACGGCCGTTAAATATATCGACTTCGACATTCAAGACCAGTATACGGTCGACTTGTATGTCTTAAATGCAGACTCAACCCCTGTCAATGGCGTATATTATTACGAAATAATGAAAGATGGCAAGTCGGTGACGCCTACGAATTATTCAAAACAAAGCGACAAAAAAGGTTACAAACAATTCCTAACCACAGGCGGATCACACACCTTCTCGGCAGCGGGAACAACCCACACCCTAGAAATAAAAAACGACACCACCCTCTATTTTATATTGGGTAAAACAAGGAATGTCTTTTTCAAGTTCTTGCACGACGGGGAAATTATTAACCCCGACATTATGTCTATGGACATTCTAAAAGAGGAGGAACTCTATTTCTATTTGACTTCAACAAAAACAAACGGCAATTATGTGTTCGACAAACCGGCTCCGTTAGAGGCCGGGCACTACACCTCTGAATACTACTTTAACGATAAAATAGAAGGAACTTCCGTATCGTACAAAGTAAACCAGATTTTTGAAATTAATCCGGGCGAAAGCGACACCACTATTTACTTTGTCGTTCCGGTTAAAAGAACGGTCGACATCCAGATAAAAGACGCAAAAGGCTCTAATGTTGTAGGCGTTTACGCAACCATTGAAAAGCAAACGGAAAAGGGCGGCTGGACCGAGGTTTTTGAGGGCCTGTTCCACACCCAGTTGATGTCTGACGTCGACGGTATTGTTCACGACCAACTGGTTCCAGGGCACTACCGTATTAAGATACTGGATATTGTAAGAGAATTCGACATTACAGATTACGATTTGAAATTCTCTATCAATTCAGATGTAACACTGTTCAATGTGGTCTTCAAATTCTTATACAGCGACGACAACACCCCTGTTAAGAACCTGCCATTCACCCTCTTGAAGGGCAGCAGTTTCTACGCCAACCTTACAAGCGGAACAAGTGGCAGCGCAAAAACAGAGTGTGAGTCGGGTACGTACTCATTCAACTTCAACAATGGCATCAGCCACGATGAAACATACGCAGTATATAGCGACACGACTTTTGTAATTTACATCGACCGTCCGGTTCCGGTCAAGTCCATCAAGTTATCGGGCAAAGACTGCATAATTTATGGCGAAAGCGTAGAAATTTCGGCAACTATAACTCCAAAGAACGCTACGCTTAAAGACATTGAATACAGTATTGACAACTTCGACCTTGCTAAGATTTCCACCGACGGAACTTTGACTGCAAAAGAAAGCGAAGAAAGCGGCTATGTAACCGTTACGGCAACTGCCAAAGATGGAAGTGGTGTAGTTGGCACTTTGAGAGTTCACATCGGCGAAAGTTGCGACGACGAAGACCCTAAAGACCCTGAAGATAAGGATAAAGACAAGGATAAAGACAAGGATAAAGATAAGGACGACGATGGCGGAAACAAACCTAAAGTAGAGGAATATAAAGACAACATTATGATTCCTACCGCCTTCACTCCGCACGAGAAAGACGGCGCTAACGACGACTTTATGCCAGGTTACAGCGTCATCATTTACAACCGCTCGGGCGACGTCATCTGCGATTCTAACAATGGTTGGGACGGAACCTATAAGGGTGTAACGGCCGACGCAGGCGTCTACATTTATGTTTTGAAACTTAAAGACGGTAGAGTAAAGAAAGGCACAATCCAACTATACAGAAAATAAAGTTTAAGGAGAAAGACAAATGAAAAAAACAACCATAGCCATTTTGCTTTCGGTGCCTGGCATCTGCAACGCATTGGAAAGTCTTGAATGCAACTTCATAGACAAATTTACCAATGTAACCGGATACGAGGCGGTTTCGCACCTCAACGACAGCACCATTGTCATTAGACGTAACGACAGCCTATTTGTTGCAAAAACCGACTACAATGGTTCCATATACGATTACAACTACAACGAGGCTTTGACCAACTTGAAGGCAGAAGGCCAAATTGCATACAACGGTAAGGACACCTACTACTTCACCAACAACGGCAAACTCTATTCCGCTAAAATGGTAAAGGGACAGATGGGTGAAAAAGTTCTGCTTGAAGTACCGGGTACCACCGTCAAACGTGAGAAATACAACCACACGGCGCTCGTTTATTGCAGCTGGCACTATATGCCAGACGACACTATTCGGGTGAGCAATCCGGCATTTTCGAAAAATACACTCTATTTTTCGGCCAACCTGAAGGACTCGAAAGGCCGTGACATTTATTCCACGCAAATCAGCAACAACGGAAAGTGCTCACAGCCAAAGCGACTTGGCAAGAACATCAATTCGAATGGAGATGAAGATTATCCGCACATTCGTAAAGATGGTCAAATTACGTTTTGCTCTAACAGACAGAATCCGGAAACAAACACCGAAAAAGGCAACTTCGACGTCTATATCGGGAAAAACAACAACAAGTCTACTCCCGAACTTATGCGCGACTTTGTTGAAAGGAACAGGATTCCTGTAGTAGAGGAAGAACGTACAGCCTTACAGGAAACCGACACGGCTAAGGCCGACAACAATAACGATAAGTTGCTGAATGCCCTTAAAACAGTAACCGACAGTTCTACCTATACAACATCGGCAAAAGAATTGTCAGACATGTTTTCGTCTAAAGACACCATGGTTATGGCAACGGAACACGTGGTGGCCGGCAAAGACCTCCGTATCTTCTATTTCGACCTCAACTCCGACCAGTTGTCGGCGAAATACAAAAAAGACATTGAGGCGATTATCGACTTCATCAACTACTACCCCGACAACAGTTTCCAAATAATTGGCCACACCGACGAGAGAGGCGATGAGAACTACAACGAGGATTTGAGTATCCGCCGCGCACAATTCATTGAAAGAGAACTGATAAAGGCCGGCATTTCGCGCGACAGGCTGGAAGTGTTCGGCTACGGCGAAAGGAAACTGATTATTGAAAATGCAAAAACAGAAGACGAGCACCAGAAAAACCGTCGAGTGGAAATATTGAAAATAAACAAAACTGAAAACAATGAAACTTATTAATATAAAACTGCTTTTCTTTTTGCTGACTACCCTATTTTCAACCCACCTGTGGGCTCAGCAAGATATTATGGTGTCTCAACAAATCTTTTCACGTATGAACATCAATCCGGCAGGTACTGGCAACATGAAAAACTTCGATGCTTTCCTGCTAGGACGCTTACAGTGGTTGGGAGTGGACAATACTCCAAAGACCGCTCTGCTCAACGTGAGTTACTATAACGAGGGACTGAAGTCGAGTTTTGGTTTGACGACCAACTACGATAACATAGGTATTGGCAACAGCCAAACCACAGTTGATGCCGTTTACGCCTATCATCTGGACTTAAGCGAGAAATACATTCTCTCGCTGGGTTTGTCGGCCGGTATGAATATAGGTAGTTACGACCCCTTCGCCAACGATCTTCGCGACGTGGAACCCGACCAATCGTCATACGTAAAGGACAAGGAGACCGAAGTGTCGCCCGACATTAATGTGGGTGCAGAGTTGTCAAGCAAGCGCCTGATGGTCGGCTTGTCTGTAACTCACCTGCTGAAATCTGAGCCTACCACCTTTGAAAAGGGCCGACACATATACGCTTATGGCCGTTGCCTTGTGCCGCTTAGCCAGGTGTTTGACTTGGCTCCTATGGTTTCTTACATACATCAAAACAAAGTGGACGAAGCCGAAATAGGAGCTACGCTTTTCATTAATAAGATGTTTTGGGGTGGACTTACTTGGAAGCCCGACCTGAGAAACGTTAGCGATATGTCGTTGATGTGTGTTAATCTGGGTATGGAGGTTAACATATTCCGCATAGGTTACGCCTATAGCTTAAACATGGGTACCGCAAACAACCTACCTTCCAACACGCACGAACTTCTCTTGAGTGCACATTTCTGATGGTTGGGAATGAGGAATACAGACTAGAAATATAAACAAATAGCTCATAAAAAAGAGTTCTCCAGGCACAAAGCCGGGGAACTCTTTTTTGGTATAAATGAAGTGATAATTTTTTAAACCAGAGAAATCAGTTCATTCGAATGGACGATAGTCTGTTACTCGTCGTAGTAGGTGTAGGTCATAATTTTGACAAGAGTCGGATTTACTTAATTAATAGTCTCCTCTATTCTATATAAAGGTTAATCTATCTTAATAGCACGCCCCCTACCATTATAGTCACAACCTCATGGCTATAGGTGTGCAAGAAGGGGGAAACGATGCTTAGCTTATTAAAGCTTTACAGCTAAATTTTTAATTACAGAGATAGATATATATCTTTGCTTGCTATTTTATAGCAAACTCGAACTACTATATAAAGAAACGTATAACTGATAAAAAAGAAAATAGAATTTTCTTATTATGGACTATCTAAAGATTTACGATAACGTAATAAATAATTTCAAAGACAGATTCGCTAACTTATATCCCCAATATAAAATTAAATCAAGAGTTAAGGGATGGCATCAAAATCGCTGGATTCAAGTAGAGACAGCAATCAAAGGTGATTTCGATATCCATTACGAGTATGGGAACGGATACGTCAAATTGCATCTTGAAGGCAAATACTCCGAACTAAATAACAATATTTCAAAAGAACTAAAAGATTGTCTACCCGTTGACCAGGATTTCAAATGGCATAACTGGTTCAGTCGTCAAAAGGGTTCCTATCAATACGAATGCTATATTACTTCAGAGGAAGAGCTACTTAAACATATGTGTGTCCTTATAAAAAGGTGCGAGCCTATTCTTCAAAGTATTCAGTCAAGTTCCAAACCTTCGTCACCTAAAATTCAACAACTGACATACGATATAAAGAGTATTTCAGACATAAACTTTGGTGAACTCACTATTCCGGAATACCAAAGGCCATATAAATGGACTAAAAAGAATGTTGATCAACTCATAGACGATATCCTTACGTTCAAAAATAAGTCCTCTTATCGTTTAGGCTCTTTGGTCCTTTATAACAGTGATATAGTTGATGGTCAACAACGAACTGTAACATTAGCCCTTCTACTTCACGAACTTAAAGAAAAATTTTCTGATATCGTTGGAAATGAATTTCAAGAATTCTTTATGAATATGGAATCTTTTTGGGAAAAGACTTCTTTTAAAAACCCTATTTCCATTGCTAATATTAGAAAGAATCTTGAGGCTATACAAGAAAGGATATCAGACCTTGATGAGAGTTTCTTCAGGTTTTTATTACAGAATTGCCAGTTTGTTCTAATCATTCTTCCAGAAATTGAAGAAGCATTTCAGTTCTTTGATTCACAAAACTCCAGAGGTAAGGATTTGGAGGTTCACGACCTGTTAAAAGCCTTCCATCTTAGGGAAATTGACAACTTCACTATACACGATTCCGACAATATAAACCAATGGCAAACAATTGACACACAACATCTTGCTTCTCTATTCCTTGTCATGTTTAGAATAAAACGTTGGGCAAAAAGTTCAACAGCTAGGTATCTTACAAAAAAACACACAAGTGAATTTAAAGGTATATCCCTTTCTAATACTGAACGTTATCCCGTGGATATGATGCAGATAATGTGTCATTACTTCTCAAATTATTACTCTCAACATGTTGATCGATTCATAGACCATTCAACCTTGGAATTTCCATTCCAGTTAGACCAACCATGTATCAACGGTAGTCGTTTCTTTGATATGGTCAATCATTATGACACCCTTTATAATAAAATACAAGATATTAAATCTTACGGAAAATTTCCTCGGGCTAAAAACATAATCGAAACTCTTAACACATATAAGGAATCTTATAGAGATGGAGATAAATACGCCAGAGCCTTGTTTGATGCCACTCTAATGTACTATGTTGACAAGTTCGGTTTTACAGAGCTTGATCGTGCCATATACAAAATATTCAAATTCGCATACAAAATTAGAATATTCCATTACAGTCTGCAATTAGCTTCCGTAGACAATTATGTGGTAAGAGATGAGAGGTTCTTCCAAGAAATAAGGAACGCTCTCAAACCATCAGACTTCTTTTCTATAAAAGTCGACTCTATCAAACAAGAAGATTGTGCTTCAAACAGTAGCAAAGAATTAAAGGAAATCTACTTCAATCGAGAATTACAATGAATAACGAGCCTAAAGAATTTTCAGTAAAGAACTTATTAGATTCAGACAACTATCTGATTCCTATATATCAAAGGAATTATGCATGGAAATTTGAGGATATGCACCAACTCCTTCGAGACGTAGCTGACTATCTTGTTGACAACAAAGACTGTAATTACTATATAGGTAATTTGATAGTCTACCCGAAGAAGGATAGTAGAGACTATTCAAAAACAATATATGAAACAGTGGATGGACAACAGCGTCTCACTACACTAAACATTATAATGTGCGCTCTTCGTAATACCATCGGTTTGGATTGGTACAAGGGGGTTAACATTCGTTTTGATAATCGTGACATTTCAAATATCACTTTATCTGCTATTTATGATGGAAATGTTTCTAATAATGGGGATTACAATCAGGATATTCTAAACGTTTATCATAAAGTATATCAAAGTTTAGAATCGATATGCAAGGAGTCGTCAATTGAAATAAGCGATTTCCTTGACTACTTTCTCAATAAAGTTATTATTCTCCGCATCACAGTTCCAGAGGATACGGATTTGAACCATTATTTTGAAATAATGAACTCTAGAGGAGAACAGCTAGAACAACATGAGGTTCTTAAAGCTAACCTAATGGATGTTATCAAAGGCTCTCCTGAAGAGATGTACGTATTTGACAAGATATGGGAATGCTGTTCTAACTTGGATAAATATGTTCAGATGAATTTCAATACTGACGAAAGGGCTAATCTTTTCGGTGATGATTGGACAGCTCTGCCAAATCAAGATTTTGCTGTTATCCAAAAATCTATTATAAGTTGTAGAAAGTCAGCCGATGCTGAAGTAAAAAGTCTTAATGATCTTTTTGCTGATAATAAAAACCACGTTAGTTTTATCGAACCAAATTCAACAACAGGCAGAGACAATGA
Source organism: Bacteroidales bacterium UBA3297 (assembly GCA_002362105.1). Lineage (GTDB taxonomy): Bacteria > Bacteroidota > Bacteroidia > Bacteroidales > Paludibacteraceae > Physcocola. The sequence continues at coordinate 17,686 of DETD01000030.1, read as the reverse complement.
AACTCCTGATAGATTTCACTCATTGATAAATTTTCCAAATCTGCTCTTACACGTTCTGTCTATAACCAATCCTAATGAAGATGTTCCTCTTGATGATAAAAGATTGAGCAAGACTTTTGATTACATACTTAAGAAACAAAATAATAAAATTTCATTTGTAAAAAATTATATATCTAATTTACTATATATAAGGACTATATTTGATACCTTTATTTTAAAAACTAAAATTGAAGATAGTGATGAAAAGTGGAGTCTTAAAAAGCTAAAAGCATATGACAATAGAGGGTCGAAAAAACCTCAATACGACTCATTGTTTTCAAACGACAGTGAAAACAACCAGGTTACACTGCTTTTATCAATGTTCCATGTTTCATCACCTACAATGAACTACAAATATTGGATGAATGCTTGCCTTAACTTTGTTTATGCCAATAAAGCTACAGTTACCGCAAGCAAATATATATTCTTTTTAGAGTCTTTAAGTAAAACTTATTTGCTTGATAGGTTCTTGGTTGACTGTAAAAAGAAAAAGAGAGAATATTCAGACTTCATACACAATCCAAACTGCACTCCAAACAATTCAACTTCAGACATCAACTGGAATCTGCTTAACAATGGTGTAGGAGTTGAAAACTTCATATTTAACTGCTACGACTACATCCTATGGTTACAAGACAAGTCAAAGTTCTCAAATTTCTACTATTCTTATAGGAATTCTGTTGAACATTTTTATCCTCAACATCCTATTGGCAATTTTACACCAATGGAGGATAACCACTTAAATAACTTCGGCAACCTATGTATCCTAAACAGAGGTATAAATTCAAAATTTAGTAATAGCATTCCAAAAGCGAAGGTTGATAATTTTGGATCTGCTCAAGAAAGAGCCACATACAGCATAAAGCTCCAACTTATGATGGCTCGTGTTGACGAGGTTCATAAATGGGACATCTATGATGTTGAAGATTTCTTCAATAAGGCAAAAGAGCTTATTCAAAAATACTTAGAAAAGACTGATAACTAAATTTAAATAGACGTATACATTTGGATTTTATTTCTCTATTGTTTTATACAGAAGTTCAGCCTACGCATTTAGAAGCACTCCATATTCTTGTGCCCTCATAATAGAAAAGTATCTTACATATAGAAAATCGTCCCCGTTGCGGTAGTGTACAACTTCGCAGCTCTTATACCCCCAATAAGCCAGCGGAAACTCGTCTAAAACACAGTTTCCGCTGATTTATAAACGAAATATTTACATATCAACTCAACTTGAAGTGGCTTTTAGACCCTAACGTGGGATTTGTAATATGAGGCATTCACTTGGAGGACAAGAAAAACGCTAGCGTGAATTCTCCCTAGTATTTCAAGGAATGATTATTTTGCGTAGATTGATGTATTCTCCGAGTTGGTTCTTCACTCCGACAGTCCTTAATTCTCCTTAACGATTTCCCAATGACCGCCTTTGTCGGGACCGACACGACGGATGAGGCCTTTTTGCTGCATCTTTTTCATGTTTCGCCAAATATTACTTCTGTCAATCCCAATTAAATCAGACATTTCTTGTGTCGTGATATTGGGATTTTGTTTTATTAGATTCAAAATTTTCTGTTGCGTTTTCTGTTGCGTTTTCTGTTGCGTTTTCTGTTGCGTTTTCTGTTGCGTTTTCTGTGAACTTTCTATAACATTTTTCTGGATAGTTTCTTTTCTCCTGTCACTAAATTCCTCTTCTGTCGTCTTAAGGAATTTGTCTATATCACTACGCAGGTGTTCAATATGCAACTGCGTCATGCTATCAACAAAGATGCCGATATCTTCAGTATTTCTTGTATCAACAAGAGCCTGGATATAAGTTATTTTGTCTTCTTTGAGCACTCGCACTGGCAACAAGTCGTATTCCATTTGCAACAAGTTCATCAGCAAACGGCTGGTACGCCCATTGCCATCTGCCCATGGATGTATGGTCACCAGTTCGTAGTGAGCCCAAAAACTGAGGTGATAGATAGCACAGGGGTCTGTCTTGTCGACCGAAATGCGACGTTTGTTCAGTTCTTCACAAAAAGCGGCAAGACGTGACGGCACTTTCTGGTACGACATATACGACGGTCCACCAAGTCCCGCACTTACATTCAGTTTGCGCAACTCACCTCGTGCAGCCGAAAAACTGCCAATCATTGTGTTATATTCGTTACCGGTATGGCTCATTACTTTAGCAGCCAACGAGATAAGCCAATCTACAGTTATAGGCTCGTGTCGCTGAATCCATTTCATTCCATATTCGTATGCGGCCTTAAGATCGAGGTTCATCATCTGCTCCTGTATCGTGCGTTTACTGCTGGTGATACCCTCGTCGAAGAGGAGTTGTGCCTCCACCTCTGTCACGGTGCTGCCTTCAATGGCTGTGGAATGGGCAATAATGGAGTAGATATAGAATTTTTGGAAGTCTATCTGTTCCAAAATGCCTAAATCCTTATATTGATTCAGCAATTTAATCAATGTATCTTTGTCTTGTTGCGTCATCGTCCTTTCTCCTTTTAATATGCCGTAACCGATTCCACGGAACGCTTCTTCAAGCATCTTTTGTGATTCCTTTACAGGATTCTCAGTCCATTGGTGCAAGTCCGTAAAGGGAACTCACTAAATATGATGTTTTGGAAATAGCGACAATGGATTATAACAAAATTAAGTATTAAAAATGACAGAGACTTCAGTTCTGTCGAATTTTATCATATTGCCAACATAACATGAAAAGAATTTGCAGGTCATGGTTTGAGAAGCTGTAACCAAACCACGCACAACAAACAATCGTCAATATTTGACAATATTAACGATTGTTTGCCAAAGCCAGGATTCAACATTCACAACTGCACCTCTGCTTGAAATGACGATTCACCCCTATTTTGAAGATCGGAATAAGGATACAAGACACCACCCTAAAACGAAAATATGTTGGTAAAGCTATAAACAAAAAACATAAATTTGTCCACAAACTTAACATAGAAAAGGGAATATCACACAAACTTTGTTAAATTTGCAAGATAGTAGGCAAATAGCAACATGAAAATAAACAAACTGTTCATCACCTGCGTAGGCTTCTTTATGATAGCCCATACCGCATACAGCAAACAACTCCAAAGTTTTTTGGACTATATAGACAAATATAACAAGATTGCCGTTGAGGAAATGAAAGTCTACGGCATTCCGGCCAGCATTACGCTGGCCCAAGGCCTGCTGGAAAGCGGGGCCGGCCTCAGCCAGTTGTCGAAAGAGAGTAACAACCACTTCGGAATCAAGTGCCACGACTGGAAGGGCGACCGCGTCTATTTCGACGATGACGAGAAAGGCGAATGCTTCCGCAAATATACCGACCCGAAAGACTCGTACAAGGACCACTCGGAATTTCTGGCCAGCCGTCCACGATACGCCTCCCTCTTCCAATTGAAAACGACCGACTATAAAGGTTGGGCGAAGGGATTGAAGCAGTGCGGCTACGCTACCGACCCTAACTACGCAAACCGACTCATCAGCCTGATTGAAGAGTACGGTCTGGACAAGTACGACAAAGACATTAAGAAGAAAGACAAGAAAAAATCTTCTTCCGACGAGAAGAACGACAAGAATACTGTTTCTGACCAGAACGGCGACACTCCTGCCGAAAAGAAAAAGGTTGAATACGTTTTGAAGAGCACTATGGGTACAATTGACGTGAGCAACACCCATACCGCTTTCAAGAAAAACGGCAAACACGTTGTTATTGCCCAAGCGAACGACACCTACGAGGGCATCGCGAAAGAATTCGGCCTGAAGAACTGGGAAATAAGATGGTACAACAAGGTTAAGAAAGGCGATACGCCGGCCGAGGGCAGTACCGTTATAATCAAGAAGTGGTAAAACACAGCAGAACTAAAGAACACCTTAGAAGAGATGGAATTAAACTCTCAGCAAAGAGATACGATAAAAAAGCTGAAGCGCTTAGGAATTGCAGCCCTTGCGGGACTTGTTACCGCCAGCTGCGCCAATATGGGTGCCGGGCCACAGGGTGGCTATAAAGACCAAGCCGCGCCTAAATACGTAAGCAGCACACCAACGCCCAACCAAAGCAACTACAACAGCAAAAAGATAACGATAACCTTCGACGAGTACGTCCAACTCAACGATGCCTACGGACAGGTGATTGTTTCACCTCCGCAGAAAAACCCTATCAGCATTTCGTCGCTAGGGAAAAAGGTGACCGTTGAACTGGAAGACAGCCTGATTCCCGACCGCACCTATATTGTGGATTTTGGGAACTCGATTGTCGACAACAACGAGAGCAACCCGCTCAACGACTACTACATCAGTTTCAGCACAGGCAACGCCATCGACTCGTTCGTTGTCAGCGGTAAGATTATCGACGCACAGACGCTGGCTCCCGTCAAGGGCGTCTACGTTGGTGCATACGAGTCGGCTGCAGACAGCGCCTTCAGAAAGTCCACTATGGACTATGTGGCAAAGACCAACGCCAACGGCATCTTCAAAATACGTGGCCTGAAAGAGAAACAGTACAACATTTATGCCCTACAAGACGCGAACAGCAACTTCAAGTTCGACGACAAGAGCGAAAGCATTGCTGTGCTCGGCACGCCGGTTAAAACCAGCCGTATTGAACGAACCAAATTCGACACCGTTTACAAGGACTCGACCGTTATCGACACCATCAAGGCCCGCAAAATAGGTGTTTTCAAGCCCGATTCGCTGGTTCTGCGCCTGTTTAAGGAAATCAAGCACCAACAGTACTTCAAAAACGCTACGTGGAAAGAGAAGGAACAAATTGTCCTCAACTTCGTCAACGAGAAAAAGCAGCTGCCTACCATCACGCCTTTGAACTTCAAGAACAAAGACTGGTACCGTGTGGCAACCGGCGTGACCTACGACACGCTGACCTACTGGATTACCGATACCCTGGTGGCACAGATGGATACCATTAGGTTTGCCATCGACTACGAGAAAACCGACTCAATGGAACGCTTTGTCCCTAAAAGAGACACCATACAGCTGTATGCGAAAAAGTGGAAACGCGACAAGAAATACAAAGGGCCGGAATTTGAAATAAAAAGGGTGGTCGACATCTACGCGAAACCTACCCTGAAATGGAAGAGCCCTGTTAAGGAACTTACCAAACAGCAGGTTAAAGTTCAAGAGAAGGCCGACTCGGTATGGGTAGATATTGAGTTCGACATTCAGCAGGTGGCCAACGAGCCTAAGAACTACGAAATTGACATGCAGTTCAGTTCGGAAAAACTCTACCGTGTACGCATCGACAGCGGCATGGTGAAAGATTTAAGCGGATTCGCCAACAAAGAGCGCTTGGAGTCGCAATTCAAATACAAGAAAAAGAGCGACTACTCGAACTTGGATTTAAACATCAAGAACGTGCAAACCCCAGCCTTTGCCGAACTGCTAAACGCGAACGAGGTTGTGCTTAGAACAGTGCCTGTAAACGGCAACAAGGTCCGGTTCGAGAACCTGGATCCGTCGGACTACTTCGTCAGACTGACTGAAGACGCCAACAACGACGGCAAGTGGACCACTGGCGACTACGACAAGAAAGTGGAGCCAGAGAACACCTACTACTACCCTTCAAAAATTACCCTAAGGGCGAACTGGGACAGGGAAGAAGACTGGGACATAAAGGCCAAAAGGCAAGCCGAACAACGTCCGGCAGGCCTGACATCTAAAGATAAAAAGAAATAAAGGGCTATATGGACATCACCCTATTCCCCAGTTGCTACCTGGGTCCGATTTCGTACTACAGCGCTCTGCTGAAATGCCAGCGGCCCGTTATTGAGAAATGGGAGCACTACCCCAAACAGACCTATAGGAACAGGTGCCGCATAGCGACAGCGAACAAAGTGATGGACCTGACCATTCCGATAGAGCGCAACGGACAGAAAACCGCCATGTGCGACGTCAAGATAGCCTACCAGCAAGACTGGCAACGGATTCACTGGAACGCTATTGAAAGCGCCTACAACACCAGTCCGTACTTCGAGTATTTCGCCGACGAGCTGAAGGGCTTTTTCGAGCGCCAGGAAACCTACCTTCTCGACTTCAACCTGAAGCTGCACGAGAAGGTCTGCGAACTGATGCAGCTGCAAGTGCCGCTGACCTATAGCGAAAGCTATGAGGCACACATAAACGGCGACGACCTGCGCGAGGCGTTCAGCCCTAAAAAGGAGCCGGCACCTTGCGAACCGTACCACCAGGTATTTGAAACCCGATACGGATTTCAGACCGACCTGAGCATTCTTGACCTTGTTTTAAACGAAGGTCCTGAGTCGTACAAATACCTCTAAAAATAGAAAACAGAAACAAGAAAAAATGGAGATAGAATACAACGAAGAATACATCCGTCCGTATAACGACAGCGAGGCTCACGAGGCCTTTGTGCGCGTTTGCGACGAACCCGAGTTGAAAACCGTATTGGAATTCATTTATAAGGACAAGGCGGAAGAAATGCGCCAGTATTTCTTGAACATCAAGACCATCTATGAATTCCAAAAGAATGTGATTGCCCGCTTTGTAATGAGTGTTGGCGACAAAACGGCCGACAGCCTGACCATTAGCGGCCTTGAAAAGCATAAAAACGAGAAAAAATACCTCTATACGTCGAACCACCGCGACATCATTATGGATGCCGCCTTCCTCGACACCCTAATGCTGATGCACGATATGGACACCGCACAAAACGCTATCGGCGACAACCTCTGTGCCAAACAATGGATTACCGACATGATGAAGCTGAACAAGAACTTCATTGTAAAACGCAGCGGTTCTACACGCGACATCTACAGCGCATCGGTGAAGCTGTCGGCCTACATCCGCCGACAAATTACTGAGGGGAAAGACTCCATCTGGCTGGCCGAGCGCGAAGGCCGTGCCAAAGACTCGAACGACACCGTACAGGAAAGCGTTCTGAAAATGCTGAGCATGAGCAGCGGCAAAAACATGAAGCAAGGCTTTATGGAACTGAACATCACCCCTGTCAGCATCAGCTACGAGTTCGACGGATGCGACTACCTGAAGGCAAAGGAATTCCAGCAGAAACGCGACAACGCCGAGTTCAAGAAGAGCAAGGCCGACGACATCCTGAGCATGAAGACCGGTATTCTCGGCTACAAGGGTAATGTGCACTACGAGGTGACCGAGTGCATCAACGACGAACTGGACAAGCTGGTTAGCGACGACGACAACCGCGCAACAGTAATAGCGGCCGTCCAGAAACTGATTGACCTGCACATCCACAAGAACTACCGCATCTACCCTATCAACTACGTCGCGCTTGACGAGCGTAATGGAAACAGCCTATATGCCGACCACTACACCGCCGCCGACAAAGAAAAATTCGACAACTATATTGCCGGACAACTGGCCAAGATAGAGCTTGAGAACAAAGACGAGGACTTCCTGCGCGCAAAATTGCTGGAGATGTACTCGAATCCACTCATCAACTATCTGGCCGCCACAGCGCAAAACTAAAACCTAACAATTTTGGAAAAAGAAAGTTCAACACAAAAAGGGAACCCTCCGTCGACGGAGGGCCTCCCTAACCATAAACCCATAACCAGTTTCTCGGACGAAGACAAACCCCGGGAAAAAATGATGGCCAACGGGGCCAGAAGTCTGACCAACAGCGAGCTGCTGGCCATACTGATTGCGACTGGAACTACGAAAAAGACGGCCATTGAAGTCTGTCAGGACCTGCTCGAAAAGAGTGGGAACAGTTTGCGCAACCTTTTCGATATGGACTGGCGCGCAATGACCAACGTGGAGGGCATTGGCCCGGCAAAGGCCATTACCATAAAGGCCGCCCTTGAACTGGGGCACCGCGTCCCTAGCGAAAAAAACAACGAGAAGATTGTACTAAGATCGGCTTCGGATATTTTCACCTACATCAAGCCGACATTAGAATACCTGACCCACGAAGAAATCTGGATCATTTTTGCCAAAAACGACCTGTCACTGATCGACAAGGTCAAGATATCGGAAGGGACGGGAAATGCAGCCAGTTTCGACATCAAAAAAATAATGCGGCACATACTCGACCGCCACTACTGCAGCGCCGTGGTTATGGTGCACAACCATCCATCGGGCAACCTTATTCCAAGCATACCAGACAAGAACATTACCAGACAACTGAAAGAAGCGTGCAAACTGTTCGACGTCAGACTGCTAGACCACATTATAGTGGGGGAAGAGGAATACTTCAGTTTCCAAGAATCAAACCTACTCGATGAACTATGATTGTTATTTACGCTGAACAGAATAGCAACCGTCTGCAATACATAGTCAACGAGTTGTTCCACTATATGCACGGCATAAAGGTCAGACTAGAGTTTGAGGCTGACCAATTCTATGCGCTACCCGACGAACAGCCCAAAATATGCTACGCCAACGAGCATATAGGGAAAAGCCTGCACATAAAGCCTGCCGACCTGCTCTTCGAGAAGGGAATCGGCGAACAGCCCGAAATTGACGTCGAGCAGTGGGAAGGCCACACCTTCATGTTAAGGACCGGCAAAGACCACCACGACACGCTCCCCTACGACATTTTCGCCGCCGCCTTCTACCTGATCAGCCGTTACGAAGAATACCTTCCGCACGAGAAGGACAAACACGGCCGCTACAAGGCGACCGACAGTCTGGCCTACAGGCACCATTTTCTGGAGGAGCCCGTTGTTGACCAATGGATGCAGATTGCCCTACAACGGCTGTATGCGCTGTTTCCGAACCTTGAGCACAGCACACGCCGCTTCAGGCACCTGAAAACCATAGATGTGGACAATGTGTTCGCCTACCGCCACAAAGGGCTGCTCATAAACGGCCTGCACACACTGGCCGACCTGTTGAAAGGGAAGGCGTCGCTTGCCAAACAGCGTATGAAGGTGGTTATGCGGATGCAGGACGACCCCTACTTCAATCTGGATGAAATGGCGGAAACACACGCCCCCTACGCGGCCGACACCCTCTTTTTCTTCCACTGCGGCTGCTACGGGAAATATGATAAGAAAGTATGGCTGCCTAGCCGGAGCTACGCCACCATCAGGAAGCGCCTAGCCCAAACCTTCGGAGTAGGCCTGCACCCTTCGTACCGTTCAGCCCACAAGGCCAGCCTGTTCAATATAGAGAAAAGCCTTCTAGAGTTCCACACGGGGCACCCGGTGGCAATGTGCCGCTCGCACTACCTGCTCTTCACCCTGCCTAACGACTACCGTATGCTGGAGAGCAACGGCATTACAGACGACTATACGATGGGCTACTCGAACAATCCGGGCTTCAGGGCTGGCACCTCACTCCCCTTCCACTTCTACGACCTGTTGGAAGAACGGACAAGCCGCCTCGTTATACACCCGTTCTGCGTGATGGACAAAACACTGCACTCGAACATGGGCCTAAACGCCGACGAGGCCAAACACTACCTGCTGGCAATGGCGGCAAAAGTGAAGGCCGTAGACGGGGAATTCGTCACCTTGTTCCACAACGAGAACCAGACCGACGCGGAAGGCTTAGGCTGGGAAGGATGGTCAACTATGTATAAGGAACTGTTGGAAGAAATAGGCTAAAAGAAAAGCCTACTTGGCAATATGGCACAGATAGCACAACTTGTACCACTGGAACAAGGCCAGGCACGGGTTGGCAGACTTTAAGTTAAGCAACAGCAAACTTTTTGAGAGCCAGTAAAGGCATTTGAAAGGAAGCACCAGGTGGAAGCGCTTCAACTTGGTGTAATAACGCAACAGATTGATGTGGTCGGTCAGTTGCCGGCATTCGGGCATCTCGTTAATCACCAATAGGTTTTCTACCCCCTTGCGCGTCTTTTCTAGGAAAGAAACATTATCGTCGAGATGCATGTGGTAGACCGGATTGTCGATGTGCGAAATGGCAATACCCTCCTGTTCTAACACACAACGCAGCATAGAGTCTTCGTGACCGTAGGCGCTCAACTTCTCGTTGAACGGATACTGCAACATCAGACTGCGCCGAATGAAGAAATTAACCGTACTGAAAGCCGAATACGGATTTTTCCGACGCTGTTCAGCCGTCAGCGTACGCAGCGTAGTATCGTACGTCCAGCGCAACAGACAGTCGCGCTGTTTTTGTTCCTCTTTATAGGTGTAACCGCCAAAAACAACATCGGAAGACGTTTGCGCAAGGTACCTGTTCAAATACTGGTCATCGACCATTGCCACATCACAATCCATAAACACCAGCAAATCGTAACGCGACATTTGCGCCAGGCGGTTTCTAATAATAGCACGACCCACATTCTGGGGCATCTGCTCGTAAATAACCCCCTCTAATGCCGCCAACGGCTTGTTGACAGCCACGAAGTCGGGTTGCGAACAGTCGTCGGCCAAAATAATCTCGAAAGGACAGTCCAACAACACCGCCTGCCGGTGCAAGTCATGCACCAGCTTGGTGACGTCTGTATTATAGACCGGTATGAGAATCGACAATCCCTTCATAAATAAAGACTAACGCTTACCCGCCACTGAGACACGGAAAGCTTCTGGTTTAAGATATTTCTTTGCTATTTGTAGTAATTCGTCGGCCGTAGTAGAATGTAGAACATTCCACCACTGGCTGTAGTATGTTTTAGCGTCGATTTTGTTCAAAGCCTTGACCCTGTAATCGGAAACGAGGTCAATACCCTTGCTTACCTGTTGCAGGTACATGCCCGAATAGTAGCTTTTCACCATTTCAAGTTCCTCTTCAGGGACGGGTTCGTTAATCAGGCGCTCCATTTCCTTATAGACCTCGGCAATGAGGGCATCGGTATGTTCAACCGCAGTCTGCGAGCTTATTACAATAGTACTCATGTTCGAGTAGGCCACCAGCTGCGCATAAATGCCGTACGTATAGCCTTTGTCCTCGCGTATATTGCTCATCAGGCGGCTACCGAAGAAGCCACCCAAAATAGACACTAAGAGTTTCAACTTCAAGAAGTCGGGATGTTGTTGCGCAATAGATACGCAGCCCATCGACACCGCATTTTGTAGGCACCCCTCCTTTTCACAAAACCTTCTGACATCGGCCACCGTTTCAGGGGCAGGCTCAGCAAGGTCTGGAACCGCGTTGTTCGTGCACTGAAGTTTGCCAAAAGACTCGTTAAGCGCATTGAACTCTTTATCGGAGAAACAGCCCGAAACAAAAAATTCGATGTTTTCAGGCAGATAATAGCTTTTGTGGTAATCTACAAGGTCGGCAAGGACAATCTGGTCGTAGTCGTCGGGCGACGCAGACTTGGAATAAATGTGTTCCTCACCAAACATCATCGTTTTCAGTTGCCGGTTGGCCAGAAAACTAACCTCCTGCATAGAATGGATAAGGTTCTGCCTTCCAATTTCGCGAGTAATGCCGAACTCGCGTTCAGGGAAAGTCGGATGGAAGACAATGCTGTTCAACAACGGCAGCATTTTGGGCAAATGTCTGGAAACAGAGGAAATCATGACCTCGGTACTGAGAGCGGAGGTAGCCGCATGGTATGATGTACCGTAATAGTCGAGTTCCTCGGCCAGTTCCTCAGAAGTAAAGCCCACACACCCCTCACGCAGCATACGGCTAGTAGAAGAAGCCTGCAGCAATTTAGACTGACACTGGGTGCCGGCCTTAACGGAAAGCAGCACATTCGTGTAGTCTAACGAATTGAAAGGGATACAGTGGACAACAATGCCGTTATCGAGGCGGTAGTCCTGATAATCGGGGAACTGGAAAAAGCCCGGTTCCTGTATAATAGGGGGTTTAATTGCGTTCATCAATAGGGCAACTCTGTTTTAGAACAAGTTTGCATGGGCAGCGAGGAAGAGTTCGGCACGCTGCAGATCTTCAGGCGTATCAATACCCACCGTTTCAGCAGTAGTCACGCCTGTCTGAATTTTGTAGCCGTTCTCCAGCCAACGCAGCTGTTCAAGCGACTCCACCAACTCAAGCTGGCCCTGCGGAAGGGAAGTTATTTCCTTAAGCACGTCTGCACGGTAGGCGTACAGACCGATATGTTTATAATAAGTATGTAGTTTCAGCCAGTCGGCCAGTTCAGCGCCACGTTTATACGGAATAACGGAGCGGCTGAAGTAGAGCGCCTCGCCCTTGTTGTTCAAAACGACCTTCGGAGAGTTGGGGTTCGTAAGCGCCTCAACACCATCGGCCACTTCAAAAGGCTTTACCAAAGTGGCAATCTGCGTTTCCGGCCTGTTGAAGCAGGCGCACAACGCCTCGAGTTGACACGTTTGTATAAAAGGCTCGTCGCCCTGTATATTGATAACCACCTCGCGTCCCTGTCCAATCTTCTCATAAGCCTCTTGTACACGGTCGGTACCACTACGGTGCTGGTCGGAAGTCATAACAGCCTTACCGCCAAAATCCTCAACCGCACTGAAGATGCGTTCGTCGTCGGTTGCGACATAAACCAAGTCAAGAACCTTGCTAACCTGGGTGTAGACACGTTCAACCATGCTGACACCGCCAATCTTAGCCAGTGGCTTACCCGGGAAACGGGTAGAAGCGTAGCGTGAAGGAATAATACCCACGAAACGCTGTTTATCTATATTTGCCATCTTTATCTTAAAAATACAGAAGGCAAATATAATTAAAACTTTCAAGGGGTACAAACATTAACAAACCCTAAGCAAGAAAAAAACATCGCAATGCGAGCATTTCAACTATAATTTGTGAAAGTGACAAAAAAAGGCGAAATTTGCAGATTAAGGCACAGAAGGCCTAACATTAAATAGACATGAAATTCGAGTTATTACATACCGATTCAAAGACTAACGCCCGCGCAGGCCGGATAACGACCGACCACGGCGTTATCGAGACCCCTATATTCATGCCCGTAGGCACCCAAGGAAGCGTAAAGGCTGTGCACCAACGTGAACTGAAGGAGGACGTGCAGGCCCAGATTATTCTCGGCAACACCTACCACCTCTACCTCAGACCCGGGCTCGACGTGCTGGAAAAAGCCGGCGGGCTCCACAAATTCAACGGCTGGGACCGCCCTATTCTGACCGACAGCGGCGGCTTCCAAGTGTTCAGTCTTGCCGACAACCGCAAACTGACGGAAGAAGGCTGCACGTTCCGTTCGCACATCGACGGCTCGAAGCACCTGTTCACCCCCGAAAACGTGGTCGACATTGAACGGACGATTGGTGCCGACATTATTATGGCCCTTGACGAATGCACACCCGGAACGGCCGATTTCCAATACGCGAAAAGAAGCCTCGACCGCACCAACCGATGGCTTGACCGCGGTTTGAAACATTTTGCGGAAACTGATCCAAAATACGGGTACAGCCAAGCCTATTTCCCTATTGTGCAGGGCTGCACCTACCCCGAACTGAGAAGACAGAGCGCCGAATTCGTCGCCAGCAAAGAGTGCGAAGGAAACGCGATTGGCGGACTTGCCGTGGGTGAGCCGACCGAAATCATGTACGAAATGATTGAAGTGGTGAACGAGATTCTGCCCAAAGACAAGCCACGCTACCTGATGGGAGTGGGCACCCCCGTCAACCTGCTCGAAGCCATTGAGCGCGGTGTCGACATGTTCGACTGCGTGATGCCGACCCGTAACGGACGAAACGGCATGCTGTTCACCAGCCAGGGCATCATGAACATGAAAAACGCGAAGTGGAAGGACGATTTCAGTCCGGTGGACCCGAACGGTACCGCCTGGGCCGACCAGTTCTACACGAAAGCCTACCTGCGACACCTGTTTATTGCCGACGAACTGCTGGCCATGCAGATTGCCTCGATTCACAACCTGGCCTTCTATCTGTGGCTGGTAAAAGAAGCCAGAAAACACATAATTGAAGGCGACTTCAGCACCTGGAAGCCACGCATGGTGGCACAGATTTCGCAACGCCTATAAAAGAACATAATACCTACAAGAAGATGTTGTTAAAGAAACTTGACTGGTACATCATAAAGAAGTTTTTGGGAGCGTATTTCCTTTCCATCGCCCTCATTATCAGTATTGCCATCGTTTTCGACATATCGGAAAAGCTAGACGACTTCATGGACCCGCGCTTTGGCGTGACCCTGCACGAAATCGTCTTCGACTACTACATGAACTTCGTACCATATTTCATAAACCTGATTGCGCCACTGTTTACCTTTATATCGGTCATTCTGTTCACATCGAAACTGGCCGACAACACTGAAATCATCGCCATTCTCGCATCGGGCATCAGTTACCGGAGAATGATGGTCCCTTACATGGTAGTGGCCGCCCTGATTGCCCTAATGACGTTCGTTCTGGGCAGCTATGTGATTCCACCAAGCAACACACAACGAATTGAGTTCACCCAGAAGCTGACCACCAGGAAGCGCGCCACCGACGTGTCGAACCTGCAAATGAAGGTAGAGCCTAATGTGGTGCTCACCATCAAAACATTCAACAAGATAAGCAAAGCCGGCTTCAACGCATCGCTCGACAAGTTCGACGACAAGAACAACCTTGTTGCGAGAATGACCGCCAACACCATCACTTACGACACCCTCCACAAATGGCACATGCACGGCTACGTGATAAGAACCTTCGACGGCCTCTACGAGAAGATGACCCGTGGAACCGACATCGACACCGTTTTGAACGTAGAGCCAGACGAATTCTTCATCTACGCCGGTATGGAGGAACAGATGACCAACAAACAGTTGACCCACTTCATCGAACGGCAGAAAAGCCGCGGTATGGGTGAAGTGAAAGCCTTTGAAATAGAATACGCCAAACGCATTGCCGCACCATTCGCCTCGTTCATCCTCACCATAATAGGTGTGAGTCTTTCGTCGAGAAAGGTGCGTGGAGGCATGGGAGCCAACCTGGGTATTGGTCTGGCACTGAGCTTCTTATATATTATGTTCTTCACGCTATCGAGTTCATTCGCTGTCAGCGGAGCCGTACCGCCATTGCTGGCGGCCTGGATACCAAACATCGTCTACTTCTTTATTGCCGCCTATGTTTACAGCAAGGCACAAAAATAAACCGATAGAGAACAAAGTATGAACAACGAGGAATTAGAGGCACTACGGAAAAAAATCGAGCTGGGAGGCGGAGCCGCCGCCATTGACAAGCAGCACGCAGCGGGCAAACTTACGGCCCGCGAACGCGTTGCCGCCCTACTCGACAAAGACAGTTTTGAAGAACTGGACCAGTTCGCCGTCCACCAGGAGCACAACTTCGGCATGGCCGGGAAAGACCTGCCAGGCGACGGCGTTGTGACAGGAACAGGAACAATAAACGGACGCCCCGTAGGCATCTTCGCCCAAGACTTCACCGTAATGGGTGGCTCGCTGGGCCTCACCCACGCCCGCAAAATTACCAAGATGATGGACCTGGCCGTAAAACTGGGTATGCCCATCATCGGCATCAACGACTCGGGCGGTGCGAGAATACAGGCAGGGGTCGACTCACAGGCCGGATACGGCGAGATATTTATGCGCAACGCCCTCTATTCGGGTGTAGTGCCACAACTCTCCGTCATACTGGGTCCGTGTGCCGGCGGCGCAGCCTATTCACCATCGCTGACCGACCTGGTTTTTGTGGTAGAGGGCATATCGAAAATGTTCGTCACCGGCCCTAACGTCATAAAGGCCGTACTTGGGGAAGACATCAGCCAAGAAGACCTCGGTGGCGCCAAAACACTGGCCGAAATTAGCGGAAACGCCCACTTCTACGCAACAGACGAGAAGGCGTGCTTCGACCAGATACGCAAACTGCTCTCGTACCTGCCGCAGAACAATAGGGAGACACCCGTTCTAGAAAAAGCCAAAACACCTAAAAAGCAGAAAGCGATAGGCTCAATTATACCAACCGACACCAAACGCCCATACGACGTCAGAGACATCATCCGTGCCATCAGCGACGGCAGCGAGTTTTGCGAAGTGCACGAAATGTGGGCAAAGAACATTGTGGTGGGTTTTGGCCGAATCGACGGCCGCAGTGTAGGCTTCGTAGCCAACCAGCCCCTCTATCTGGCAGGTGTGCTCGACTGCGACGCCAGCAACAAAGCCTCACGCTTTGTGATGCTGTGCGACACCTACAACATTCCAATAGTGACCCTCGAAGACATGCCAGGCTGCCTGCCCGGTGTAGAGCAAGAGCATGCCGGCGTCATACGCAACGGCGCAAAAATGCTGTATGCCTACAGCGTGGCCACCGTGCCAAAAATAACCGTCATTCTGCGTAAAGCGTACGGAGGCGGCTATGTAGCCATGAACTCGAAACACCTGGGTGCCGACCTGGTATACAGCTGGCCAAACGCAGAGATAGCCGTAATGGGACCGGAAGCGGCGGCAAAAATCATCTTTAAGAAAGAGATAGCCGAAGCTGCAGACCAGGAAGCGGTACTGGCCGAAAAAGTTCAGGAGTACGCCAACACCATAGCCAACCCGCTGGTAGCCGCAGGCAAAGGTTACATCGACGCCATTATAGCGCCGGAACAAACCCGCGACGTATTGGCGAAGGCGCTGAAACTGTGCGCCAACAAGCAAGAAGAACGTCCTAAAAAGAAACACGGGCTTCCACCCGCATAAACAAGCCTATGGATAAAGAAATCACCCTAAAGAACGTGCATGGAAACTGGCAGACCCTGAGTACCATAAAATGGGAGCAGCGCAAACCCTACCAGCCCAACGACGAAAAAGAGATAAAGTCGGCCATTCCCGGCAGGATTGTCCGTATGTTCGAAGCCTCGCAGGTAGGCAACGAAGTAAAGAAAGGCACGCCCCTGCTCGAGTTGGAAGCCATGAAGATGGTGAACACGATAGCCTCGCCAATCGACGGCAAGATACGGCAAGTTAGCGTAAAAGAAGGGGAAGAAGTAAGCAAAAGCGAATTGTTGATAAGTTTCGAATAAGATAGGCCGCACAAAAGGGCCAAGGAATGAAAAAAATTAGCTATATTTGCATGGGTTTAAACACACCAAAGAATATAGATTATTAAGAACTAAAATTTTTTACAAACATATTTATTAATCAAAAATCAAAATGGCAAAGGTAAATTTGGAACAGTACGGTATCACTGGTTCAACAGTGATCGCGCACAACCCTTCTTACGAAGTTCTTTTCCAGGAAGAGACTAAAGCAGGTCTTGAAGGTTACGAAGTAGGTCAGGTTACTGAACTTGGCGCTGTAAACGTAATGACTGGTATCTACACTGGTCG
>DETD01000030.1:0-449 GCA_002362105.1 Bacteroidales bacterium UBA3297 | reverse complement strand
GGTCGTTCACCTAAGGACAAGTACATCGTTGATGACAAGAACAGCCACAACAATGTATGGTGGACTTCAGACGCATATAAGAACGACAACCACCCAATGTCAGAAGACGTATGGGCAAAGGTAAAGGACATCGCAAAGAAGGAACTTTCAAACAAGAACCTTTATGTAGTTGACGCATTCTGCGGTGCGAACAAGGCAACCCGTTTGGCAGTTCGTTTCATCGTAGAAGTTGCATGGCAGGCTCACTTCGTTACCAACATGTTCATTCAGCCAACAGCTGAAGAGTTGGAGAGCTTCGAACCAAACTTCGTTATCTACAACGCATCAAAGGCAAAGGTAGAGAACTACAAGGAACTTGGTTTGAACTCTGAGACTTGCGTAGCATTCAACACCACTTCACGCGAACAGGTTATCATCAACACTTGGTACGGCGGTGAGATGAAGAAGGG